>JBBRBQ010000005.1:0-242585 GCA_038205685.1 Cytophagales bacterium
ATAAACCCTTTGAACAACCGCCCCCAACTCTGGCTGCCAAAACTATACAGGGGATGCTATTTTAAAAAAAATTAAAAACCCCAAAAAAATAATGGAAGTGAAACATTACAATCTTAACTACAAACGTTTAGGACACTATTGATAAAAGATATTGATTCTCTATTAAAACAATTAGAAAATCTTAAAAACAAAAAGCCATGAACTCAACACTCAACTATTTGATAGAAGTCAATGTAGGCTTGACTTTCTTCATGATTATCTATTGGATGACTTTGCGAAATGAAAATCAATTTTTGTTGAAGCGAGCGTATCTTTTATTAGCGATGGCAAGTTCCTTTATTTTCCCTTTGTTTCATTTTACTGGCAATACTTCTGCTCAAACTATTCCCTCTATCAGCACTATTATTCCATCGTATTGGCTTCCCGAAATTGTGGTGAACGGAAATGGAAACCAGCAGGCACAACTAGTAAATAATAATGTTTCTTTTTGGGAAGTTGCAGAGACTTTTTATTTGTTGATTGTTGGCTTGCTTATTCTAGTGTTCGTCTTCCGATTGATTAAAATAGTTCATCTTTTTTATTCCTCACAAATCTATCGCTGGCAAAATTGTTGGGTGGCTGAATCGAGTGAAGAAAAATCTACCTTCTCGTTTTTCAGCTATATTTTCATAGGTCAGGCCAACCAGTTAAACGAATCTGAAAAAGAGAAAATACTAACGCACGAACAAGCACATGCACAGCAACTGCATTCATTTGATATTGTGTTTACCAACTTGGTAAGTATTATTTGTTGGTTCAATCCTATCATTCCTATTTATAAAAAGACACTCGTTCAACTTCATGAGTTTGAAGCCGATGCGCGCTCGGTGGCGAACAGCGATGTTGATCAGTACTGCGGCCTTTTGGCGAAAGTCGCATTGCAATCTGTTCACATTCCTATCGCCAACCATTTTAACAATTCACTTACACTTAAACGCATCGAAATGATGAAAACAATGAAACACAAAATCAACCAATGGAAAGTTACCGCGCTTCTTGCGGTGGTGCCCGTATTCTTTTATTTAGTAGCGTGTCAAGATCAGTTAACAACAATGAAAGAAATCTCTCAAAACTCATCGGTGGCTTTGGACATCCCAAAAGATGTACAAGCTCAATTTGATAAGCTTAAAAGAGAAAACCCAAAGAACTCGTATTCTGTTCTTGAGACTTACAACAAAGGGCAAGATGAATTGCTTGAGCTTGCTAAAAAGGGACATAATTTGGATGAGTACGCTGGCTTTCAAGTGATGAATTCTGGCAGCCGAACTTTTGTGATCGTTACGAAAACAGATGAGTCTCTAAAATTCGCGGAAGCAACAAAGTCAGGTGATGTCTACACTTTCGTTGAAGAAATGGCAACACCAAAAATTGGCATGGATGCTTATTTAAAATACGTGAGGGGAAATTTAAAATACCCTCAACGAGCAAAAGATTCTAAAATTGAAGGTAAAGTATTTGTGAAGTTTATTATAAGTCTTGATGGAAGTATTTCAGATTTAATAATTGCGAAGGGTCTTGATGATGAATGCGACAAGGAAGCTATGCGAGTAATAAAGGAAGGTCCAGAATGGAATCCTGGCAAGCAAGACGGAAAGGCGGTAAAGACCGTAATGATATTACCTTTTAATTTTCAGTTAGGTGATCAGCCTATCAATAAGCAAAGTAAGGGGTTAGAGGATGGTAAATAGAAAACGATCATATCATAATGACCCTTGTTCCTAATAGTTTAAGAAAGAATTGGGAAAATCAAATCTGCATTACAAAACCTCAAAGTATAAACTTTGGGGTTTTTAAATATCTTAATGCCGATGGGCGAAGAAGGTGGTGATTCTCATAAAAGAGCTAGAAAGATTAAAGAAGAGTTGAATACTATTTTGTTGGAAGTCTTAAGCGTAGTGCTATAACTTTTAAAAGTTTCTAACACTTTCGATATCGTGATAAATTAAAGCTCTTATACGCAAGCCTAACTGTATTTCATGGGAGGTAAAGCTTGTACCTGCAGATTGATTAGTGGGTAGTTCGAAAACGTAGCCAAGCCTAAGTAACTCTCCTACTTTTAGCTGACCTAAAAAGCCGTACGTATTAAAACTACGTGTAAATAAGCCAATGGTATAACTATCGTCACCCATCAGCATAAGACCAATATCGTAAGAACTCTTTGACTTAGCTGCTGCTCTATATAATAAGTATGGTTTCAATCTCACCCTCGCTGAAATTGAAAACACGTACGCGCCCAACATATAAAAATTCTGACTGTAAAGACCTTGCGCACCAGTGTTGGTGGAGGGCTGCAACATTTTGGGCAGCGATACAGCTATTAAATAATTAAGATGAGTTATCATGAACCCTGCGCCAAGATTAGGCTGCAGCTCACTTACGGTAGCAAACTTCGGGTCGTTTGGGTTAATGATAAGTTGACTGTAATCAGATTTGTAATTAATAACACCTGCTTGCAAGCCAAACGATAACTTTATCTCATTAGTAAGTGGAAGGTGATAAGCATAGACACCTTGAAATTCGGTGGAAGTGTTAGCACCTATTTTATCTTGTAATAAAATTGCGCCAACACCCATTTTATTTTGATTCAATGCTATATGACCTGATAGATTGGTAGTCTGTGGACTGCCATCAAAGCCAGCCCATTGTTTTCTATAGTTCAACGATAAGTTAAGGTCGCGACTAAACCCCGCATAAGCTGGATTTATAATCATGGGCGTGTTGAGGTATTGCGAGTATAGTGGGTCTTGTTGCGCATACGCTGAAGCTGCGAATAATAATAGCAGCCCTGGAAATGACAACAATACACAGTTATTGAATGGCCTAACCTTGCGGGAAAATAAGTTGGATGGCAGTTTCATCGTCTAACAATTAGTTTCGGTTGATAGCTATCTTTTTAAAGTAATGAATCCTGTATAGGTTTTGCCTGAAGCGATTTCTACCTTATACAAGTAAGTACCAGAAGGTAAAAGAGCTCCCGAATTGGAGTTACCAACAAATACACGATCGGTATTATTGTAATTGTCGATATCAAACACTACCGAACCCCATCGGTCGAAGATGGTAACTTTGTTTTCTTTGGCACCAGCAAGAACGTCTATAAACTGAATCAGCATAAAATCGTTGATGCCATCACCATCAGGCGTTATTCCATTAAACACAGTTACATCGCCTACTACATCTACAATTAAATTTTGTTGGGTACAGCTTGCATCGGTATCGCAGACTTGCAATGTTATCTTTTCTTTCCCCGAAAAATTGATTCCTTTATAATCGAGCAATAAATTGTTGTCGCCATCCAAACTAGCTTTTCCACCACTTGCCTTTCCGTTACTGTTAGGTTGCTCTAAAATTCTTAGCGTAGAGATATCCAGATTATTGTTTTCATCTGAGATTAAACCCAACAAAGGATAGGAAGTTGAGGATTGAATTTGTACTGCGAAGGTTGATTCTTTAATAACAGGCGCTCTATTAGTTGGAGCAGGTATGATGCCGCATTGAGCAGGCGTACCTATCTTCACTTCTCTTTGATCGGAGGCTACACTTATACACGTAGATGACGTGCCTGTTTGCACAGAAAAGTTTCCTGTCTTATCAACCAGTATGGTTTGAGTTGTTTCTCCTGTGCTCCACTTATAAATCGAAAAACCTAATGGAGCAGTAAGGGCAACTACAGAACCACCGCAGATAAATTCTTTTCCAACCACTGTAATAATTGGCTTTGCAGGAGGTAGGAAAACCGTTACAGTTGCTTTGGCCCGTTTGCTTTCTGTGGCTGATATAGGATCAAAGCTTGAAACATAAAAATCTGTTGTTTGCGAAAGTGATGTTGTAGTATAAGAGGCGGTGTTGGCTAAGATAGCACCACCAGCAACAGCGGCATACCAATTATAAGTATGGCCTATTAATGCTCCCGATGCGCTGATCGTTGCAATGCCCGAACCACAAAGGGTTGAGTTGGTTGTAAGTGGAACAACTGGAGTAGTAGAGGTGCACGGCTTACCTGTTTGTGTTATAGCTACAGCGTCAGATGGAATGCTGAGGCAGTTGCTCGAGTTCCCAACTTGAACGGTATAATTAGCAGGCGTTGAAACTATTATTTGTTGAGTAATCTCACCCGTGCTCCAAACATAAAAAGGAAATCCAGCGGGGGCTGTTAATACCGCAAATGAATTAGTACAAAGGGTTGTCGATCCAGTAACAGTAACAACTGGCTTGGATGGAATGGCTACAGAACTAACTGCTAGAATATCGGAAGATGGACTTGTGCAAATACCATTGCTTACCGTTACGGAATAATTGCCTGCTGCACTAGCTACTATAGTTTGCGAAGTTGCTCCTGTTGACCATGCATATTGAAATCCAGTGGGTGCTGAAAGTTGCACTGAACCGTTTCCACAAAAAGTAGTATTTCCCGATGGAGTTATGGTTGGCTTCGCTAGTGCTGGCGAAATAGATACAACAACAAGTGCAGAGGATGGGCTTAAACAAGTGCCATCGCCTATTTGCACAGAATAGCTTCCCGCTGCATTTACAGAAATCTGTTGCGTGTTTGCGCCTGTGCTCCAAACGTAGTTGGTAAACCCTATTGGTGCTGATAACAAGCTACTGCTGCCTGCACAAATATTTACCGAAGCACTTGGAGCAATGGTAGGCGCAGCAAGTAGCACAATTGAAGCCGTGGCTATTACCCGATTGCTTTCTGCACTTATACCTGCATCGAAGAGAGAGACATAATAGTTAGTGGAAACATTTATTGCTGGCGTGGCGAATGAGCTGCCTGTAAATAATACAACTCCCGCAGTTGGCACATCATACCAGCGATACACTTGACCTGTTGTCGCTCCGGTGGCAGTCAATGTTACCGACCCCACACTACATCGAGAAGCATTTGTAACGGTTGGAGGAGATGGTTGCCCTTGGCTTGTGCAAGCAGTTCCTGTTACTGTAGTTGTTACAATATCAGATGCCACACTTAAACAATTGCTTGCGTTGCCCACTTGAACTGAAAAATTACCCGCTGTGCTTACTACAATTTGCTTAGTAGTTTCTCCAGTACTCCAAGCGTAATTTGAAAAACCTGATGGGGCATTTAAAACCACAAATGATCCTGTGCAAAGAGTTGTACCGCCAGTGACTACAATAATTGGCTTCGTTGGTATTGTAGCACTCGTTACAGTGGTCGCATCTGAAACAGGACTGACGCAAGTGCCATTGGCAACCGTAACAGTATAATTTCCAACGGTGCTCACAATAATAGTTTGTGTAGTCGTTCCATCGCTCCATGTGTAGTTTGTAAATCCGGCTGGAGCCGATAATTGTACAGTGCTGCCACCACAAAGTGTTGTGTTACCTGTAACTGTAATTGCTGGCTTGGATGGCACAGTGGAGGTAACGGTGAAAGGATCGGATGACGGACTTTGACATCCGTTAGAGTTGGTTACACTAACTGTGAAATTGCCCACCGAATTAACGCTGATGCTTTGCGTACTTTGCCCACTAGACCAACTGTAGGAGCTAAAGCCAGCTGGTGCTGAAAGCGTAACGCTGCCTGTACCGCAGAGCGAACCTCCTCCCGTTGAGGTTATAGTGGGTTTTACAGGCACAGCATTTACGGTAAATGTAAACGGGTCGGACACAGGACTAGTGCAATTGCCATCTCCCACGGTAGCTGTATAAGTGCCCGAAGTAGTAACAGTAATGCTTTGTGTTGTTAATCCATTGCTCCATGTGTACACGGCAAAGCCTGCAGGTGCACTGAGTGTAACGGAATTTCCTGCACACACGGTCAGCGATCCCGTAAGGTTAAGAGCTGGTTTAGTTAAACCTGTAACAATAGCACTTACTTTTGTGCGCGCGCTTTCGCAGAAGGTAGTAGTATTATAAAGTGTCACATAATAGTCGGTGTTGACAGAGAGTGACGGGGTAACAAACGGATTGCCCGTGAAGAGCTGCACCAAGGTGGTGTTATCAGCATACCAACGATACGTTTGCCCAGCTATAGCCCCGGTAGCTGTAAGAGTAAAAGTGCCAGAGGTACAATGAATAACATTATTGGCAGTAGGTGCTGAGGTAAGCCCGCAAGGCGATGAAACGGTAAACGACCTTAACTCTGTGGTACTCCAATCACCATTTTGGTTCTTTGCACGCAATCCAAAGTTATGTGCACCAATAGAAAGTGAAGGCACACTTAACGGCTCGGCTGGTAAATCAATTAGTGTAGATGGTGTTTTGCTTACTGTAAGTGTGCTGAGCCCAACACCTGGGTCGGCATCAAAAAAATATTCAAACTGAACAATGGGCGAAGGCGGTGGTATACCAATAACGCCATTGCGAACATAAACACTTCGAGTTTCATAAAACCCCCACCCATTGTTTTGGTCTTTTGATCGAACATGAACCGAATGCCAACCCTGTGCAGGGATAATGGCCAATGGGGTAATGGGAATATCAACCGAGGTTCCACTTGTTATCGAAACAGATTGACCTGTACCCAGATCGCCAACGACATCATAAAAATATTCCATCGCAGTAATGGGTGGAATTGGAGGAACTACACTGGGTGGAGGAGGTCTCACATAAACACTTCTTGTTTCATAAAAACCCCATACATTGTTTTGGTCTTTGGTACGCACATGCACCGAGTGCCAACCTTGGGTAAGGCTGTTGCTGTTGGGCAAGGTGAAGTTGGGTACATCTACACTAGTGCCTGTGGTAATAGTAATGGGAAGCCCTGTGCCAGGGTCGGTTACTGCATCAAAAAAGTATTCCATTGCAGTAATGGGTGGAGTTGGAGGGGGTACACTTGGAGGTATAGGTCTAACATAGATACTTCTCGTTTCATACATTCCCCAAACGTTGTTGGTATCTTTAGCACGCACACACAATGAATGCCAACCAATGGCTAGTGAAGTGGTAGGTATATTTAAATTTGTGATGTCAAGAGTTATGCTTGGCGAAAAGGGAATTTGTACACCATTACCTGGTCCAGGATCAACATCAAAGAAATACTCAGCATCTGTAAGGTTGGGTTGAGCAGAAAGAGCAGCATTAAATAAAAGTGTTAATACGAATGCAGAAAATAGTCGATAGAAAATAGTCGATAGTTCATAGCATGAACTCCATAGACTATGATTTATTGAAAGCCGACTATTACCCCTATTCTTTTCCATTTGCTCCATATTGTCTTACGTCTCAAATCTCACATCTCTAATTGCTCTTCGCCTTAATGTTGGTTTGTACAGGCTGGTTTTGCGGCACCACAGCTGCAGGATTGAATGTTAGTATTACTGGAAGTGAAGTAGGTTTTTGTACAATATTGCTTGTGGCAAATGGGTAGGCACCCCCCGTAATACCGATGTCTGTTCCATCGGAGCCAGCATTTTTTGCGGGCGAGCTAGGTTGAAGAGTAAAATCCATTGTGCTAGCCCACTGAAGATTGAATAGGGCGTTCACAAATTTTGGATCGATGCTTACCTTGTTGTTGCCACCCGTGTTGCCCACACCCGAGCCTGCGGGAGGAAGGGCATCGTTGGTAGTACCAAACGAAAGATTATTGGTGAAGGCATTGCGCTCGAAAACAACATAACTAGCAGTAGGGCCATTAGGCGCACAACCATAGAAAATATTATTGCTAACAATGGCATCGTGCAAATCATATTGCATAAAATTACTACTACTCACCGCATTCTCGCCCAAGAAATTATTGTTTGTAATAACTAATCCACTGGTCAACTGAGAATTTTGAGCGCCAAACCTGTTACTATTGCCCTTATCAATGAAGTTGTTGCTAAATATGGTTGTTGTAACACTACCGCCCCCTAGGTATATTTGATATAGAAAATTCTGATAAACCAACAGGCTAGTAACACTGCCAGCTGGTTCAAAATATACACCCGTAAAACAATTGACCATGGTAATATTTTTGGCGGGCATATAACCACTGCTTCTGTAAAGGCCATCCACGGCCAACGCACAATTTGATACATTCACGTTTTGGAGGGTATATGTAAAAGCACCCGTTTGATACCCTAAGAAAATACGATTGCCAACAATGCCTTCTATAGTAGTACCCGAGGCATTGGTTGAATTATTTAATGTGTTTGTAAGGCCAATGTCGCCTACTGTAGAGGATAGAGCTATGTCCTTACCAGTATTAAAACCGATGCCACGCAAAGTAATAGGTCGATCAATTGTAACATTACCATAACTGGTAACGCTCGGTTGCACATATACCAAGTCGTTAGGTGCTGCTGCATTAATGGCGGCTTGCAACGTGGGGTAAATGTTGGCACCGGTGGGGCGAGTGGCATTGTTATCGGCAATGCGGATGGTTTGTGCAGTGATGCTGAGCGAGAGTGCTATTAGCAAGAGTGAGAGTAGTGTTTTCATGTGAGTTTGTTTTATTAAAAGATACAGAATAGTAAGTTTTGAGTCGTAAGAGATCTAAGTAATCCAAATCTAAAAGTAACTCATTTTATTTTATATTCTTCTCCCCTAAAAAAGGGATTTTAGCTAGTATCCACAGGCTTGAGGGCCGTCCACAAGTAATTGATTTATTAATGCTCATTTCGGACTTTGAAAATGGTGATCGGTAACTATCCATTTGAAAGGTTCGGCTTGTTACCCAGAATTGCGAACCCGCCATTTTTTAAAACCAACTAGGATGTTTTTAATTTCTAGCAACTCATAACATTTCTTCCTATTTTTCGTATTCCAAAATCAAAATACTCTTTATGAATTTCAACCACATTGTTTCGGTAGTGATTGTTTTAGCTATTGCGCAAAGCTGCAAAGAGAAGGAAAAGCACGAAACCAAAACTGCCGAAAGCAATGGCTTTTCGTATGAGTACGTTACCAACGATCCGTTGAACGTAAGAATCTACACACTCAAAAATGGTTTGAAAGTTTACCTGAGCCAATACGCTGCAGAGCCTCGTATTATGACATCCATTGCTGTGAAGGCAGGTGGTAAGTTTGATCCGGCTAACGCTACAGGACTAGCTCATTACCTTGAACACATTGTGTTTAAAGGCACAAGTGATTTTGGCACTCAACAGTGGGACAAGGAGAAAGTGTTTATGGATAGTATCGAACACATGTTTGAACACTATCGCACGTTGACCGATTCAGTTGCGCGCATGAACTATTACAAATTGATCGATCAAGTCTCCAACGAGGCATCAAAATTGGCGATTGCCAATGAGTATGATAAAATGGTTTCAGAGATTGGCGCGAAAGGAACCAATGCCTACACTACCGAAGACCGTACGGTTTATGTAAACGATATACCTACTAATCAAATTGAGAATTGGATTACGATTGAATCGAACCGATTCCGTCAAGTTGTGCCACGCCTTTTTCATACGGAGTTAGAAGCTGTGTATGAAGAAAAAAATAGAAGTTTAGATAATGATTATTGGAAGACTTACGAGGCTATGTATGCTGCTGCTTTCAAAAAACATCCGTACGGAACCCAGACTGTTATTGGCACGATTGACCATTTGAAGAATCCATCTATCACGGAAATTAAAAACTATTTTTATAAATATTATCGCCCCAACAATGTTGCCCTTTGTTTAAGTGGCGATTTAGATTTTGATAAAACCATCGCACTCATCGATAAATATTTTGGAAGCTGGGAACCGAATAATGACCTGAAACCATGGCAACCTATTGCCGAAGATGATATAACCAAGCCCGTTGAGGTTGAGGTCTATGGACCCGATGCTGAATGGGTGAACTTAGCATTTCGTTTCAAAGGCATTAATTCTGATGATGCCAATTTGCTTCGCCTTACCGATATGATTTTGTCCAACTCGCAAGCAGGTCTGATTGATCTTAATTTGAAACAGCAACAAAAAGTATTGGAACCAGGCAGCTATGTTGATGGTTTGAATGATTTTTCACTTCACACATTTACTGGCAAACCTAGGGAAGGGCAAACATTAAATGATGTGAAAAATTTATTATTGGAGCAGATTGAGTTAGTAAAGAAAGGTCAGTTTGATGATTGGTTGATAGAAGCCACCATTAACGATCTAAAGAAAAGTGCCATCAATCAATCGCAATACAATTGGTCACGTGCCAACGATGAGGTTATGGCCTTTACCAACAACATTGATTGGAAGAGTTATATCTCAAGAACAGATGACTTAAAAAAATACACCAAAGAAGATGTTATCAAATTTGCCAACGATCATTACAAAGACAACTACATAGCGGTGTATAAGCGCAACGGTAAAGATGCCAATCAGAAAAAAGTGACGAAACCAGCCATTACTAAGGTTACTCTCAACAAAGAAATCAAATCACCTTTCCATGAAAAATTACTAGCAAATAAAGTGGATAAGATTCAGCCCAAGTTTGTGGATTATGAGAAGGACATCCAAAAATTAAAAATGGATAAGGATGTTGAAGTGCTATACACAAAAAATTCTGAAAACGATTTATTCACACTTTATTACTTATCGGATGTAGGCACCAACAACAATTCCAAAATGAAATCGGCTGTGGAATACCTTGGATACATTGGCACAAGCGATATGTCTGCCGAAGATGTAAAGAAAGAATTTTATAAGATCGGTTGCAGTTTTGGCGTGTTTGCCGATGAAGAGGAGACTTACGTTTACTTAAATGGCTTAACCGAAAACATGGATAAAGCAATTCAATTATTTGAAAAGCTATTGGCCGATCCGAAAGCCGATGATGAGGCTCTCAAAAAAATGATTGAAGGGACATTTAAAAAGCGAGACGATACCAAGAAAGATAAAAGTGCCATTCTTTGGGAAGGTTTGATGAACTACGGATTGTATGGCTCAAAGTCTCCATTCACCAATGTACTCACCAATAAAGATTTGCGCGAGTTAAAAGCAACAGAGTTAGTTGACATCATTAAGGGATTTACAAAAACGCAACATCGAGTGTTGTATTTCGGTCCAAAATCTGAAAGCGATTTGATTGCCTCATTAAATGCCAATCATAAACTACCTAACCAATTGTTGCCCGTGCCTGCTGCTGTTGACTACGGCATACAAGACATGAGCAAGCCAACAGTATACTGGACTAATTATGACATGGTGCAAGCCGAAATTATTTTCTTGTCTAAGGGCGATGCTTTTGATGCGAAGCGAATTCCCGAAGCACGTATGTTCAACGAATATTTTGGTGGCAATATGAGCTCACCTGTGTTTCAAGAATTGCGCGAAGCACAAGGCTTAGCCTACTCCGCTTTTGCTTCTTATGGAATCGGACAAAAGAAAAATGATAACGATCGCTTCTTTGGGTACATCGGCACACAAGCCGATAAGCAAGCAGAATCAATGAAAGCAATGACTGACCTTATTCAAAACTTTCCTCGGTCGGAAGGTGGCTTCGATGTGGCGCGCAACTCTCTCATGAATCAATTGGAAAGTGAGCGCATTACTAAAACGGGCATTTTATTTAATTACGAAAACGCAAAACGCCAAGGGCTGGATCATGATGTGCGCAAAGACGTGTACGAACAAATTCAAAATATGACTATTGAAGATGTGGCAATGTTTCAAAAGGATTACATCAAGGGAAGAAAGTTTAACGTTGTGCTAGTGGGTGATAAAAACAAACTTAACCTAAAGGATCTTCAGAAATACGGTGAAGTAAAAGAGCTTACGCTAGATGAAATATTTGGCTATGATAAACCCTTGAAAGTAAGCAAGGAGGTAACGCCTAACCAATAAATTTTTGTCGAAGTCTTACGTGATCGGCCATCATCTTGTTATAGCTATTGGAAGGTGACGATATTCTATTTTGAATTGCTTTCAATGAATTCACAATTGAGGTAATTTTATCTTTGAATGGCTCAGGCTGCAAACCAATGTAATCAGCTACTTCCTTACCCAAACAATAACGAATCTGTGCACTGATGAACGCGGCTTGTTGAGGAGGGATCACCATTTTAAAATAAGCGAGCAGTTCATTAGTAAGCGCAATGCCTTCATCTGTCTTTCTAAAATTTCTTTCTTTTATAACTTGCGTTAATAATGTTGCCTCTGCAAAAGATTCAGGAAGCAAGCCCTCTTCAATGTTGAGTTGATAACCAATATATCGCCAAACAAAAAGAAAATCTTCTTTCTCCTGTTTTGAAAGACCAAAACCTGCCTGCTGCATACCCAACAAAATAATATAAGAGAACGCAAGGTTAGTGCCTGCCATATCTTCTTGGTTGATGGGCAAGCCCCATTCCATATTCCAATCGGTTTGTTGCAGATGATAGCGCGAAAGCGCATGAATAAGACGAGTTTTATTGATATGTAACTGACCTTCCTTTTCATCATTTAAACTTTCTGGAGTAAGCACATTGATAACAAACCCTGCCGTTTCTACTAACCGTTTGCCCGTAGCTTGCCTCATTTTTTCCGATAAGTAAAGTGCCTTATTTCCAGGTGAAGCCGCATAACAATACGGTAACGACATAGCACCAAGCAGCGTCATCATTTCTTGAGCATATTGCTTAAAAATTTTTTGACCTCGAAGTAATCTATCTTGATCATACCAAGAAAGTTTTAAGCGTTTTGAGATAAGAAATTTTTTTAGACCTGTTTCTTCTAGTGCTCTGATTTGATGGGCATCTAGCCGAAAAGATTTATATAATTCTGCTTGCTGATTGGCAGCGAAAATAGTGCTGACCAACAAGTCGGCTTCTTTATCACCTTGCAATCGCTGTTGATCTAAATAGTGCTTGTCTGTATTCATTGAGTTAATCGTAATTTATAGAATGAAATTTGAGTAAAATTGTTTTACCATTCATAAAGTATTTAGGTCAAATCAACGACCAAAGCAAAATTGTATTTATATTTAATTTTAAATCCATTTATATGAAAATAATATTTAGTTCACTGTTTGTCGTTTTAATAAGTACGGGCAGTTGCCTTGCTCAGGATTTCAAGAAAATGAGATTCAATCACATGGCATTTTTCGTGAAAGACTTAAAGAAATCAGCCATCTTTTATCAAGACGTGCTCAAGTTGGATACAATACCTGAGCCATTTCATGATGGCAAACATTTGTGGCTGAGTGTGGGCAATGGTGGAAGCATTCACGTTATTGAAGGTGCAGCCCAACCCAAAGAATATTTTCAAAACAATCACTTATGCCTAAGTACCGATAATGTGTTGGCCTTTACAAAAGTATTGGAGGCTAGAAAGATTGGATGGGTAGATGCAGGAGGCAATACTAATAAAATAACAACCCGTGTTGATGGCGTACTACAAATATGGGTAAAAGACCCAGATGGATATTGGATAGAGATCAACAATGCGAAGTGAAACAATCCCAAATCAAAAGCAATACTATGAAGACTAAACTATTAATTCTATTCTGTTTTATTATTGGTGCAAGCCAAGCGCAACATCAACTTGAAAAAATTTGGGAGAGCGACACTACCCTGAATACGCCTGAATCAGTTTTATATACAAAAGATGTATTATATGTTTCGCTGATTGATGGCCAACCGTGGGGAGCCGATGGCAAAGGTGGAATTGGTAAAATTGATAGTAATGGAAAGATTGTAAATGCAACCTGGGTAACTGGTCTGAACGCTCCGAAAGGAATGGGCCTATTAAAAGATAGACTTTATGTAGCCGATCTTGGAGAAGTAGTTGTCATTAATACTGTATCGGGTAAGATCGATTCTAAAATAGCTGTTGATGGAGCTCAGGGATTGAACGACATTACCATCGACAAAAAGGGAATCGTGTATGTCTCTGATTCAAAACTTGGAAATGTATACCAGATTTCGAATGGAAAAGCGTCACTCTATCTTTCCGATTTGAAAGGCGTAAATGGATTGAAAGCAGTTGGTAAAGAACTTTTAATATTAACAGGTGAAGGTGTAAAAAAAGCGGGCTCAGATAAAAAAATAATAGACGTAGCACCCACAGAAATTGGTGGCGATGGAATTGAACCCATTGGCAATGGTGATTATATTATATCATGCTGGCCTGGATTGATTTATTATCTCGACAAAGACAACAAACGAGAAACCTTACTAGATACCCGCGAACAAAAACGCAATACGGCTGACATTGGATACGATGAGAAAAATCGTATCGTTTATGTCCCTACTTTTTTTAAGAACTCAGTAGTTGCTTATCGATTAAAATAACTAATTGGTTATCAACAATGGAGTGATGCAGTCACTTTTTGGCGAGCAAACCGAACGATTGGTTTTCAAAAAACTAGAGCTTTCTGATTTTGATAATTGTCTAGAGTTTTTTCTTGACCCTCGATCTAACCGATATTGGAAAAGTGAAGTCACTGATCCATTACTATTGGCGAAAGAATGGTTTGATAAACAGCAATGGCGCTATCAGAATAATAAAGGAGCTATCAATCTTTTGATCCATAAGCAAACACAAGAGTTGATTGGCTGGTGCGGACTGGTAGTTCAAACTGTTGATTCTGTAGAGGAATTGGAAGTTGCTTATTCCATCATCCCAAGACATTGGAACAAAGGCTACGCTACAGAAGCTGCCAAGAAATGCATTGACTATGCATTCGAGAAAAAAATGAGTTCTTCGATTATTGCAATCATCCATAGTGATAATATTGAATCGCAACGAGTGGCCATTAAAAATGGATTTAAAATGGAAACAAAAACACTGTATCACAACAACCCAGTAATTATCTTTAGAAAATAGTTAATCTTCTTTGTAACATCTCAACACCCCTACCGTCTAGTAATTGAATCGATGAATATCGCAGCTTTTCAAACCCGAATCCTCACAGTAAAAAGCAAACTTTATAGGTTTGCATTTAGGCTGTTGGATAATGAAGAAGAGGCAAAGGATGTAGTGCAGGAAGTCTTTATTAAGGTTTGGAATGGGCGAGAGCGGATGAATGAGATCGAGAATTGGGAAGCCTGGTGTATGCGCATCACTAAGAACCTTTCTCTCGATCGCATTCGCTCACGCCAGCGAAGAGCTACCGATTCAATGGATAATCATTTTGATATTAAGAATGAAAGCTTGGGGCCACATGAAACAACTGAACTTAACGAAAGTATGCAGCGCATTACAGTTTACATAGCCGCGTTGCCAGAGAAGCAACGGCAGGTGATACACCTTCGCGATGTAGAAGGGTATAGTTACAATGAGATTTGTGAAATTTTGGAACTGGACATGAACCAGGTAAAAGTGAATTTGTTTAGGGCAAGAAACTCGGTGCGTGAGAAATTAATAAAGACCAATGCATATGGACTCTAAAGAAATAGAACAACTAGTTGAAAAGTACTGGAATTGCGAAACTACCTTGGAAGAAGAAAAGCATTTGCGGAATTTCTTTGCTTCCGAAGAGGTACCATCTCACTTGAATGAACCTTCAGAACTGTTTCATTATTTTGAAGAGCAGAGAAAGAAACCCTTATCTGATTCAACATTTGATTCAACAATACTTAGGAAGTTGAAAGACGCATCACCAGAAGGTAAAGTAGTGAAGATGTTTTACAGTGTGGCCAAGATAGCAGCAGGCTTTATTGTAGTAGTAGCCGCAGGTTATCTAGTTAGGCAAGAAGTGAGAAAATCATATCCCGCAGAAGTAGCCGACACCTACAGCGACCCTAAACTAGCATTGGAAGAAACAAAGAAAGCACTGATGTTGATTTCAAAAAGCTTTGGCAAAGCACAGAAGGAAGCCAGCAAGATTGAGATGTTTAATGAAGCTGAGAAAGCAATACAGGGTAAGAACGAGGAAAAAAAAAGTAGTAGTATTTAAGGAATTTGATCTAAAAGGAAATTAACAACAAATTAAATTTTAAACGTATGAAAAAGATTGTGGTAGGAGCAGCGATGATGATGATGTCTTTAGCGATACAAGCGCAAGACAATGCGATTTCAAAATTCTTTAGCAAGTATCAAGATGATGATTCGTTCAGTCAAGTAAATATTAGCGGCAAAATGTTTAGCATGATGGCTAACTTAACTGGCGATACACCTGAAGAGAAAGCAATGATAAGTGCCATCAGTAAAATACGCGGTATTAAAATATTGAAGAAAGATGAAGCGCGTAACTCACGCGAACTTTATAAAGAAGCAATGGCTAATATCCCTGTAAAGGAATTTGAAGAACTTATGTCCATACGTGATAAAGACAAGGACATGAAGTTTTATACCAAAGAAGCAGGTGGAAAAATCAGTGAACTTCTAATGGTAATGGGAGGCAACGAAGAGTTTATGGTAATGAGTATTTTCGGTGAGATTGATTTAAAGGAGATATCAAAGATTGGCAAATCAGTGAATATTGATGGCCTTCAAAATTTAGATAAGATTAAAGACAAGAAGAAGGGATCGGGATCAAAGGATTGATCAGGATAAAAAATAGGACTAAAAAAAGATTTAGTTCAGAACCTTAATCTAGAAAGTCCGTAAAGAGATTAAAAGTCAATAGACTTCTACTTTACGGACTTCCTTTTCAACGACCAAAATCTAACAATAATTCTCATGAAAAAATATCCGGTGCTCGCCCTACTTGCGCTAGTTCTTCCGCTGCAGTTATTGGCGCAGAGCCAAGTCACAAATAATTTACAAAAGAAATTTGAGAATTCATTTTCACTTTACTTTTATAAAAACACATTACGAATGCTGAATCAAGATGACAGCAAAGAGTTTGATGAGCTTGTAAAGAATATTGAGAAGATGAAATTCTTGATGATCGATAAAGAAAATAATAAATTTTCTGCGGCAGATTATAAAAGCTTACTCAAATCATATTCAGCAGAAGAGTACGAGGAAGTAATGACCTCTAGGTATGAAGGAAAGAATTTTGATATTTATTTGAAAGATAAAAAAGGTTCTACACTTGGTACTGTCATGTTAGTAAACGATTCAAGTAAATTATATGTATTGGATATTCTAGGCACTATTGATGTGAGCAAAGCATCCAAATTTTTCTCTACCTTAAATGAAAGTTCAGAGCTTGGGCAAAAGCTAAAATCTTTTATAGCAAGAGATGACAAGAAGAAAACCAAAAAAGATGAAGTTAAAATTGATTGACGTTACACTACCTTAATTACTTACTAAAGATTACTTCTTCCTAGGAATAACGCACTGAACAAAACTGGAGATCTATTGGAAGTAACAAGCGATCTCAGTCACGAATAAACTTCAACTTGAATAACCATTAGATTGTCTTTATGGAAACAGTATTATCGATTAAACAACTGACCAAAAATTTTGGTCGTCTTTGTGCAGTAAATAAACTTGATCTAGAAGTAAAACGAGGGCAAGTGTTTGGTATGCTTGGCCCTAACGGTAGCGGGAAGACCACCACACTTGGCATGTTGATGGGTGTTGTTAATCCCACCTCAGGTTCTTTCTCATGGTTCGGGAAACCAGCAACACATGAAACAAGAAAAAAGATTGGTGCCGTATTGGAACATCCAATTTTCTATCCGTATCTCAGCGGGCAAAAAAACCTTGAACTCACGGCCATGATCAAAGGTGCGTCCGCAGATCAAATAACAAAAGTGCTCGAAGTAGTTGAACTAATATCCCGTAAGGATGACAAATACAAAACTTATTCGTTGGGCATGAAGCAACGCTTGGCAATAGCGTCAGCGCTATTGAATGATCCGATTGTTTTGATTTTAGATGAACCCACCAATGGGCTTGACCCCATGGGTATTGCAGAGATTAGGCATATCATTAAAAAAATAGCAGCGGATGGCAAGACCATAATTTTAGCCAGTCATTTATTGGATGAAGTGCAAAAAGTGTGTACACATTTTGCTGTGCTTCGCAGAGGCACACTCATGCATTGCGGTGCAGTAGACGATGTTGGGAAGGGTGAAGAAATAGTGGAAGTAGCTGCTTATCATGATGACTTAGCCATTGCACTTCAAGAATTTGCAGGAGCGTTTTCACAGAAAAAAGAGAACAATAGTTTTCTAGTGAAGATGAAAGTTGGATTTACAAGTCAAGATTTGAACCGTTATCTTTTTGAACGAGGCATTATTGTAAATCATTTGCTCACCCAAAAGAAAAGTTTGGAAAAGCAATTCCTTGAAATACTACAAGAGGCCGATCATTCAATTAAAAAATAGAAGCGTAACACCCTAACAATATTACCATGCTACATTTATTGCAAGTCGATTTAAAGAAGCTATTCAATTACCGAACCTTTTGGATTATTTGCGGACTGTATTTCTTCACGCTAGGTGTGGGTGCTGCTAGCGGAATGGAATTTTTGAAATGGCTAGCTCATACCTTTAAAGACTTTGGCAGCAGTCTGAATATAAATCGCATTCCATTATATCACTTCCCTGATGTGTGGCAAAATTTAGCATGGGGTAGCGGCTTGTTAAAATTGATGTTGGCGATTATGGTCATAATTTCTATCACGAATGAATATCAATACCGAACTATCCGTCAAAATATTATCGATGGGTTGAGTCGAGAAAATTTTATCGTATCTAAAGTGCTTACCAATTTTTTATTGAGTGCCTCTAGCATGGTACTCATATTTTTAGTAACGCTTGTTACAGGCTTTATCTATTCCCCTGAAATTATTTTTCCTTATATGTTCACAGGTGTTGAATTTTGTTTTGCTTATTTTCTCGAGGTGTTTTCATTCCTATCATTTGCCTTTATGGTTGGTATCTTCGTGCAACGCTCTGGCTTAAGTATTGTACTTCTTTTTGCAGCCTTCATAATAGAATCAATCATCAAATTAAATATAGATGACTATTTTCCTGCGCTTATCAAATTTTTCCCATTAGAATCAATTAAAAATCTTGTGCCACTACCATTTGCTCGGTATGCCTTTCAGGAGATTCAAGATTATGTGAGCCTTACTTCTGTAGCCATTGCGCTCGGTTGGGCTTTTCTGTTCAATTACTTTAGTTATCTCAAACTGAAGAAGTCTGATATTTAATTGCAAGTTAAATACCTAATTGACCACCTAGAAGGTAACCCAAGAATTTTTTGTTAAGAACTCCATTGTTTCTTCTAACTGATCATCTCTTTTATCTCATTTGATTTTAATAGCTTTGGGTCGAAATCCCAAATATGGATATAGTTAAAATAACAGGATTAGTTGCAGGCATTATTACAACCACTTCATTTTTGCCTCAGGTAATTAAAACATGGAAGAGCAAATCAGCAAAAGATTTATCATTAGGCATGTTTCTTATTTACTGTACTGGCATTATTCTGTGGCTAGCTTATGGTATTCTACTTAATGACTTACCATTAATTGTGGCCAATGCCTTTACTCTAGTTCTCTCTTCTCTATTGCTAGTTTTTAAGCTACGATTCAAATAAGCAAGCCTAAGTCAATATGTAATTTTAGACCAAGAAATATTTTTATACCTGTTGTAAAGAACAGCAGTTAGTACAATCAAAATTGGAAATCCGACTAGAAGTCCATAAGAGAGTTTAGCTAAAAAGAAATGTCCCGCGCCCACCGCTCCAATCAAAATTATTGTCGCCATTACTTTTATAAAATTGCCTGATTGATTTTTAACACTAGGCTCCATGCTTAACGGGAAATATTTTTCTGATAAGAGAGCCGCGACTAATGAAACCAGAATATTCCCAACAAATCCAAAAATTAAATCATCTACCGCATTTACCCTCCAAATTATGCTAATGAATATGGTAAATAGTAGATAAATAGGCAAAAAGAAAGTTGAGAGAACTGCTTTCCATGCACCCATCAATATATGACCAGGCTGCACTATTGGCGCGGCACTATAAACCCAACCCGCTTTAAAATCATCTGAAATTGCTATCTGAGCCATTATTGTTTGAATCATTAGAAAACCAGAATAAATTATAATTATATGAATAGAACGACTATGGAGATTGGCAAGCGTTGCTTCTATCGGTTCATTTTTGTTGAATAATAAAATGGCTGCAAGGATAAAGAGATATCCAATACTAGGGTATATTTTCAATTTTAATTTTCTGTCTCTCATCAATGCAGCAGTTGTTAACTCAAAGGCTCCGCGCTCAATACCGGGTGACGTAATTAGTTCTTTTAGCTTAAACAGACCGCTCCATGATGACTTCATTTTTACTTGTTTATTTGGAGTAACAGCAGTTGATGTTCCCAGATCAGCAAGCTTTTCAGCAAAAGAGGAGGAGAAATATTTACTGATAAAATAAAACCCACCTAGCGAAAAAGAAAAGGCAAACAAGCCACAAACAATGTGAATCCAACTGTACGAGTGGCTGTAAAAAATTTCCAGAAACCCAGCCATCCATAAGGGTGGAGCCAATAAGCTCCACCACGGAAGCACAAAGAAAGTATCACCCAGCAAATTATTGGTTATCATTCGAGGCAGAAACTGATATGCACCCATCATGAGTGTTGCCATGACAATCTGAAAATAGTTAATGATAGTTTTTAATTTTTCTTCACTGGTAAATCGCATCAATAGTAGATAAAGCCCGTTGGTTAACATCAATGAAAATGAAGTAGAAAGCAATGTTGTGAGAATAATGAGCAAGCCCATGCCAACACCAAATTTCACAAAACAAAAGATGATAGGTAGCAAAGCTAACGCTCCCATTATTTGAACGATATAAAGTACAATATGAGTTACTCTGGCTGCTAATAAAGTATAACTACTTACTGGCCTTGGTAAAATGATTGTGTTATCGCTTGTATCCAATAGCACAGATGAAAAATCGGATATGAGTGTGAGCGAAACCATCACAATAACGTAGGAATGGTAAATACTCATAGCTATTAGAAATGAAGGTACGGCAAACACTATATAGGCTAAAAATGCTCCTAATATTGTATAGATAGCAAGTGTCCAAAGAAAGGAATTCGATGATTCATTTGTGGATTTCTGGTTGAATCGAAGAGTAGTTCTTCTATTATCCATCAACATTTTAGTGGCAACAATGGTTTTGAGCTGACCGAAGTTTACACCCATCATTTCATAAAGCCATCGGAATAAATCAACAAACGTCAAAAGAAAACGAATCATGATTAATTGGTTAATGCTTGAATGAATTGCTCTGCTACTTGATGATGTTCATGGTTGCCTGTTAATTGCGTGAATATTTCTTCCAGCGATTCTTGATGAGAAGCATTATTCAATTCGCTGAATGAACCATTGGCAATGATCTCTCCTTTGTTTATAATAATGATTTTGTCAGATATTTTTTCAACTACATCCATGATATGCGAACTATAGAAAATTGTTTTGCCGCTATTTTTTAATTGAACCAAAATTTCCTTTACTAGAATAACCGCATTAGCATCTAGACCCGAAAGTGGTTCATCTAAAAAAATAATTTCAGGGTTATGAAGAAGGCCGGCAATCAATAATACCTTTTGCCTCATGCCCTTTGAAAAAGTGGTCATCCTCATTTCTTTGTTGTTGCTAAGATCAAACAGATTAAGCAATTCGTTGGCTCGCACGGTAATCACTGATTTATCTAGCTGATACAGTTGCCCCACAAATGAAAGATATTCCATAGGTGTAAGAGTTTCATACAGCGCAGCATTTTCAGGTATGTAACCAATTCTGCGTTTGGCCTCTAATGCTTGCGTTCGCATATCAAAGCCAAGAACATTTACATCACCTTCAAATTCAGGGATTATTCCCGTAAGGATTTTAATAGTTGTGCTTTTTCCAGCACCATTGGGGCCAATGTAACCAATCACTTCACCAGGTTGTATAGCCAAGTTGATGTCTTTTAACACAACTGCCTTTTGATAGCGCTTAGAAAGTCCTTTAACTGAAATTACAGATTCCATACGTTGAAATTATTGCGGAAGATAATAATTAAATTCAGGTGGCTTTAAGATAAGTCTTATTAGCAAAATTGAATAATTTGAAGACTTTGTTGAATAGATATTTGTCAGTTTGAAACTAGATCAAAACAGGTTATTGATAAATACTTACTTCATATGTAAATTTATCTCCTAGAGTTAAATAAAGAATCCAGACTTATTTTACCTGATCCTGAAAAAAGAAACACCAAGCTAAAAACAACATACATAAACGGATGTTGATCTTCATAGAAAATTTTACCATGACCCAAAAGGAAAGTAATTCCAGAAAAAGTTAAAATTAGAATAACACAAGTTGCTCGTGTAAACAGTCCCAGCAAAAGAAATACTCCTCCAACAAATTCACTTCCTTTACCTAAATAAGCCATGAGTAAAGGTGCAGGGAAGTGAACATCTGTAAGCCACTTGGCATACTCAGTCATTTGCTTATGATTGAAAACTTCAATGCCATGATAAATCAACGTGATGCCAATAAAAATTCGGATAAATGAATACCCGTTTTCCCAAATGCCTTTCGGATTAACAAACCAATTTTTCATAGTCAACAAAGTTAAACAGTAAATTATGAAAATTATTTGCCGATTGACTAACATATTATCGTTACCCTGTTTTTGTTCTGAAGGCTTCGGGATATATTTGCAGATCATTATTTACTATGAGATTAGCACAATTAGCCAGAAAGATTGGTCGCACACAATCAGACATTGTTACGTTTTTGGCAACCCTTGAAGTTACTGTTTTGGAAGAATCGAATGCTCGGATAGAAGAAGAGCACACCCTTTTGGTTACACAACATTTTGCTCCTGAGCTGTTGAATGTTATAGAGGAAGAAATAGCTGATGAAGAAGTATTGACTCCTATTATTTCTATAGAGCCCACTCAGGAAATTAATGTAAATGAAACGCATTTGCCAATGGAGAATTCTTTCGTTGAAACGCATAATGAACAAATTACTGAAGGAACAATTGAATTGATTAAAGCTCCTAAAATTGAATTGCAAGGATTGAAAGTGATTGGCAAAATTGAGCTGCCAGAAACGAAGAAGAAGGCATCGGAGGAAACTAAGGAAACAAAAGTACAGTCTGTTCAAAATCTATCTAAAAATAGAAATTCCAATACAGAACGTAAGACTTATAAAAATCCTGTTGAACTTCAGCGCGAGCGAGAAGCAAAAGAAAATGACCGAAAGAAGAAAGAACAAGCTGCTTATGAAAAAGAACTGCGCACGCAGCGCTACTTAACTAAAGTTAGAAAGCCAAGCGATATTTATAAAGAGCCAAGAGAAAAAGTGTACGTGGCAAACGTTAAGCGAACCGAACCAAAAAAGAAAGTGGGCTCAACTTCTCTCATCGCTCGATTTTTTAGTTGGATGGCAGGTGGAAAATAATGATACAGTTTCCTGTTTAAAATCCCGACTCTCAATTGAGTACATCATAAAATTCAATTCTTACTTACAGGCAAATAATATTTTTTAAGCAACAGAAATAAATCGAACTCCAAATTTAATTATGCATTATAAAACAGTATTGGTTAATCTTTATCATTTGCTAATCAATGTGGATGGTAAAGTAGAGCTACAGGAAATAGAGGCAGGCAAACGAATAGTAAAAGCAGAGGGGATAGATCCTGATGAGTTTGATAAGCAAATGGGAAAACTAGAATCGAAAGATTCTGAATATCTGTATCAGGAATGTGTTAAGAAACTCAAACTCTTACCTAAGGAACAACAAATACGGAGTATTGCTTGGCTTTGTATTACAGCCAATTCAGATGGTTTTATGGATAAGCAAGAATGGCAGTTGATCTACAAGCTGTATCACCAAGAGCTGAATCTGAATTTGAATGAAATTCTGGTGGTTCAAAAAGAGTTGGGCAAGAATCAAAAAATTCAATTGCCAATCACTAATTAATAATAGAGAATGAAAGCCTACATTATTTTGGATGTTGATATTACTGACCCCGCACTGTATGAAGAATACAAGAAACTAACCCCAGATTCATTGAAAGCCTTTGATGGGAATTTTGTGGTGAGAGGTGGATCTACAGAAACGCTGGAAGGAGTTTGGAACCCCGGTAGATTTGTAATTTTAGAATTTCCTTCCAAAGAAAAAGCAAAGGCGTGGTGGTCATCCGAACTTTATGCGCCTGCCAAAAGCATTCGCCAACAGGCGGCCAAAACAAATATGATTTTAGTAGAAGGATTATAAATAAACAGTTAGAACTTCTTTTAAGATTCTCTCCAATCCCATAGCACAATATCCCAGCTTACACCTCCGTAAGTTAGCACATCTATCACTTGGAATCCCGTTTTTATATGGGCTTTTAATGATCGGGGATTATCACGAGCAACATCGGTTATTAAAAAGTCAAATTCAGGCGCTAGACATTCTTTAAAATAGTTATACATTTTCTGTGTAAGCCCTTGGCCTCTGTATTCTTTTGCTACACATAATTGACCTACCACCACATACGGTGCATCGCAAAGCAATACTCCCCTGTATTTAACTTTATCAATACAATCTAATAAGTCAGCCAATAAATCATGATGATGGCGAATTGATTTTATTGCAACCAAAGCATACCCTACTACCAAGTCTCCATCCTTTGCAATTATAGACGGACTGGCATTGTGCATAGCCTGAAAAAAATCTTTAGAATATTCTGCTGTAACGAAGCCTTGAGTGGCTGCTTCTTCAGTTGTAATTAGGTGTTTTAAATTTTTTCTTTGTAACTGTTGGATGCCATCCAGCTCAATACCATCAGTAACTCGTTTGATTATAACCATCGATAAAAATAAACAACTTAGTTTAACGCGCCTTCCAACTTAATCACAAAAATTCCTAAGGAAGAAATATCGCCAGGTCGCAATGTTGACAAATCAAGTACGCAATTGCTTCCTTCTTTTTTATATGGTATGGATTTATTGACACCTAATACACTTGCTTTTACTGAGGGTTTGAAGGGTACATTTTTTAGTACTAATTTTTCTTTATAGCTCGGCACAATGCAATAAACATCCCTATTTTTTTGCGTGAAAAAACATTCAACATACGCTGTATCTTTTCTTGGCACCACCATTTTAGCAATACTGTAATCGGCCATAAAGCTAGCGTCTTTCTTAGTTGGCATAATTCCCTCACTCCATTGCTTATTGGTTTTCCAAGCTTCTGTTCCATAAATGGCTTCTCCATTTGCCTTAAGCCAATCACCTATGTCAATCAATCGCTGTTGCATTATTACGGGTATTGTGCCATCAGCCGCAGGTCCAATATCCAATAATAAATTACCTCCTCTTGACACAATATCACACAACATCAAAATTAAGTTATGACTTGTTTTATAATCACCCAATTGTTCGTTTCTGTTATACCCATAGGAGTAACCAATGCCTTGGCTTTCTTCCCAAATCACGTTTGCATCCATACCACTGCCGTATTCGGAAGTAGTGTAAGTACTAGCCGTATTTTTTCCTCGCGTATTGCTGCCCCATCTATCGTTTACCACCACATCCTTTCCAACAGGCGATTCATTATATAACCAAGCCAGCAACTCAGCACTTCTCCAGGTTGAGTCGGGCAATTCCCATTCACCATCTGAAAAAATAATCGATGGTTTGTAGGTTGTAATCAAGTCTTTGAATTGTGGGAACAAATGATCGTTAACAAATTTCTTTTTATCGTTCAACCAAAGTGGATTGTACCATTCATACAACGAATAGTAATAGCCCATCTTCAAACCCTTGTTGCGTACAGCATTTGTTAAGTCGCCTAGCAAGTCGCGCTTAGGTGTTCCGGTAACTGCATTCCAAGGGCGACCCCAATTGCGATCGGCTTCTTTGCTGTTCCATAGTGTGTAGCCTTCATGGTGTTTAGAAGTAAGCACAACATATTTAGCACCTGATCTTTTAAATACATCGGCCCACTGTTGCGGATCAAACAACTCTGTTTTGAACATGGATTCAAATTGAGGATAGGTGAAGTCTTTACCGTAGTTCTTCTCATGAAATGAGATAAAGTCTTTTTGCTTTTCAGGAAGGCGATGCCAATACCACTCGGCATAGCTATAACCGCTGTTGTTGATTACAGGCGCATAGGCTGGCACGGCATATACACCCCAATGAATAAAAATACCAAACTTATCTTGATGAAACCATTCTGGTATTTTTCGTTTGTTTAAAGATGCCCAGGTAGGCTCATACTTTTGAGCATTAACTATACCTGATAAAAATAATAATAAGAATGCAATGTTTATCTTCATGGCTAAGATTTTGGAACAGAAAGATATAACATTTACCGATTCAAAAGATGAACAACCTTAGTATTTCGCGACCTAGTGTAAGTTATTCAGTCCGAAAATTAATCCTATAGTTTCTTGTTCCTTCAGTCATTATATTAGCCATTGATAATTTATACACCATGCGTAAACTTATTTTATTACCCACCTTATTGATTTTCTTCTTTAGCAAAAGTCAATCGCTTGATACACTCAAACAAATCGATCAGCTCTTTTCTAGTTGGAATAATGCTACGCCTGGCGGTATCGTCACCATTTCACGCGGTGATAAAATAATTTATAACAAAGCCTTTGGCATGGCAGATCTTGAGCACAAAGCACCCAATACTACTGAAACAATTTCAGAAAGCGGATCGGTAGCTAAGCAGTTTACCGCAATGGCGGCATTACTATTAGTATCGGAAGGTAAACTATCACTTACTGATGATATTCATAAATACATCTCCGAACTTCCAGTTTATGATGCTCCTGTAACAATTCAACAATTGCTTAACCATACGAGTGGATTAAAAGACTGGGGTTCTGTAGGCGGCTTAACGGGTTGGCCTCGTTGGACTAAAATCTACACTAACGAACTTGCCTTGCATATCATGTGCAAACAAAAGTCAACCAACTTTATGCCAGGCTCTGAGTATTCATATAGCAATTCAAACTATACAATGCTTGCCATTATAGTTGAGCGAGTTTCGGGCAAGTCATTTGCCGATTTTACTGAAGAACGCTTCTTCAAACCACTAGGTATGATTAACACGAAGTGGCGAAATAATTTCAGAGAAGTTGTTGCCAATCGGGCCATAGCTTATCAACCATCAAAAGATGGCTTTGAACAAAACATGCCGTTTGAAAATGCGTATGGCCAAGGTGCTTTATTAACCACTACCGCTGATCTGTTAAGGTGGAATAAATTGCTAGAGACTCAGGCTATTGGCGGAAACAAAGTCTATCAATGGAGAATACAAAAAGGAGTATTGAAAAATGGTAAGCAAATAAAGTATGCATCGGGCCTTGAGGTTTCTACTTATAATGGATTTACAGAAATAAACCATACTGGAGCTACTGCTGGATACAGAGCCCTGCTCTCCTACTATCCTGAAAAGAAATTATCTATTGCCGTATTGAGCAACGATAGTCGATTTGATTCATTTAGTACAGATAGAAAATTGGCTGAGTTATTTATTGGACCGAATATTATTAAATCAACCAGACCAACTTTCATTGCGATAGATGATGTGAGACAGAAGAAATTTGCAGGGATTTACAAAAGCATCCGCGAATTCAATGTTATCAATTTTGATTTTAAAGACAGCAATTTGTTGATGAATGGAAAACCCATAAAGTCGATTCATCAGGATACTCTATTTGAAAATGGAACTAAGTGGGTAGTTATCAATCCATTGAAAATCATTTCCATCAACCAAAATGATACAGTAAGCTATTCTAAAGTAGCCGCTCCACTTGAGCCTAAAAAATTCATGGAATATAAAGGCGAGTATACGAGTGAAGAAGCGGAAGTAACATATCAAATTTCAGTTCAGAATAACGAATTACTGATTAGCTGTAAACCCTTGCTTTCCATAGCAC
This sequence comes from Cytophagales bacterium, assembly GCA_038205685.1. GTDB lineage: Bacteria > Bacteroidota > Bacteroidia > Cytophagales > Cyclobacteriaceae > ELB16-189. The sequence goes on from JBBRBQ010000005.1 coordinate 27,697, forward strand.
TAAAGCCTTCTTTCAAAGATGGTTTTACTTTCAATAATGATCTATACGAATTCAAGCGAAGTAAAAAAGGAAAAGTAGTTGCATTAGAAGTGAGCGTTGACCGAGCCGAGCGAATAGTCTTCACAAAAAAGAACTAACCAGGAGTAAATTAGATTTCACTTCTTCAATAAATCCCTTATCTCAGTAAGCAAAAGAATGTCGGCAGGGGTAGGTGCTGGTGCCTCAGGCTTTGCCTCCTCTTTCTTTTGCGCCACATTCACAGCCTTAATAATAAGGAACAAGACAAAAGCCACGATAATAAAGTTGATAACTGAGGAAATAAAAAGGCCATATTTAACTGTTCCAAAAACAGTAAGCTCATCCAGCTTAGTGAGTTGTGCAGCTTCGAGTGCAGGCTTCAATAGAAGTGGTGTAATAACGTGATCAATAAACGAACTTACAATTTTGCCAAAGGCTGCGCCAATAACCACACCCACTGCCAAGTCGATGACATTGCCACGCATGGCAAAAGCTTTAAATTCTTTTAACATGTAATTAATATTTTAGAGTTCAGATTTAGGATTTTAAATTTTGTTTTCAAATCTAAAATTTAATCGCGAATAATTTTCAATTGATTTCTAAGGCCACGAGTGGAAGCAACCTCAACATTGATTGCACCAATAAACATATTGCTTTTGATAAAAATGGGGATTTGATTTTTGTCAGCCGAGAACCAAGCTGAAATTGAATTGGCTCCATCAAATAATTTATTGTCGGGCACAATGGGTATAATTTTATGACAAAGCATTTTGCCCATGTGCGACTTTATTACTTCTTTTCCTCCATAAATTATTTTAAGATTATAAGCTTTATCCTCATGAAAGCCAGCTACTGAGATTGTATCTCCTTTTTTGTACTTATTGAAATTGAAAACTCTTAAATACATAAACCCAGCAATCAAGTCTCGTACATGTGCAGGCACTGGGTAGTATTTTGTATCACCATAAATGCCAGTATTAAAATCAAGTGTCTTCACTTCCGCTTTTAGCGAAGAGTGATCAAAATTTACAAGTTCATCACGCTTAAATTTATTTTCTTGGATTTTGCGATATGATACATGAGTGACCAAGCCAGCTGTATCAACATAGGCTCCCCACTGATCTTTCACTTTGGCGAACCACGAAGCAACACCATCAGTGTTTCCAAAGGCATCTATCTTATAACAAGCCCTTCCATTGATCATGTGTATTTTTTTGTCAATTTTAGTAATGGCGGTTGCAACCTTCCCAAACATTCCAAAATAAGCGTGAAACTCTATCTCTTCTCCAGTAGAGAACGATTTGTTAACTAACACGGGGTAGTCAATCGACTTCTCTTCCTGAAAAGAAAAGAAAACACCAGATATTATAATAGCAATGATTACTCGTTTCATATAGTACAGTTGTTTCGTTCTCATCTCTGGCAACAATTAAGCCGAAACTTGATTGTCTCTCAAAGCATCGTTCAATGAAGTCTTTTTATCGGTACTTTCTTTTCGTTTTCCGATGATCAACGCGCATGGCACTTGATAATCCCCGGAAGGGAATTTCTTGGTATATGAACCGGGTATTACCACAGAACGCTCTGGAACATAGTTCTTGTATTCGATGGGTTGTGAACCTGTAACATCAATAATTTTGGAGCTGCCTGTCAATACAACATTTGCGCCAAGCACGGCTTCTTTGCCAACCCGAACGCCTTCTACCACAATGCAACGCGAACCGATAAAAGCATTGTCCTCAATAATTACCGGAGCGGCTTGGACGGGTTCTAACACACCCCCAATTCCCACGCCTCCACTCAGGTGAACATGCTTGCCAATCTGGGCGCAACTGCCCACGGTAGCCCACGTATCTACCATTGTGCCTTCATCCACATACGCGCCAATGTTTACATAGGAGGGCATCAAAATTACACCCTTGCTAATGAATGAACCATAGCGAGCAACCGCTGGTGGCACCACTCGGATTCCCAACTCTTTATAGTTTTTCTTTAAAGCAATTTTATCATGATATTCATAGGGGCCAATTTCAATGGTTTCCATTTGCTGGATGGGGAAGTAAAGTATCACGGCCTTCTTGATCCACTCGTTCACTTTCCAATCCTCTCCTACTTTTTCGGCCACGCGAATTTTGCCCAAATCAAGTTGGCGGACCACCTCACGGATGACCGATTTTATATCTTCCGATTTCAATAATTCTCTATCTGTCCACGCCCTTTCAATTGTTTGCTGAAGTTCCATTTTCTATAATTTGATTTTAGATGCAATATAATGAGCTATGCGCTAGGAGTTGCTAGGTGTTGGCTTTGGCTAAACCTTTAGGGCAACAGTTGGCAGCTGATTGACTTAAAATTTTAGTTTAAGTATCCAATTATCTATTTGATCTAAAGTAATGGTTTAAAAGCACTTAAATATTGATGCAGAATTTAATTTGGCTTGTTTCTTTACTTTAATCTTCAAATATTATCACCACCAAATCTTCATTGCAGGATCACCAACGAATCCATCAAATCAACAAATTAACGGGCTAATTGCGGCTAAATTATTTTTTAGGCTACTCTAAAAATTATATCTTTGCGCGATTTAATAATCGCCCATGCTAAGCCTCACGGAAGAAAACTACCTCAAAGCTATCTATCATCTTTCACAGGGTGGAACGAAAGCCGTTTTGACAAACGAGCTTGCAGAAGCCATGTGCACTAAAGCGGCTTCCACTACCGATATGATCAAAAAGCTTTCCGCGAAAGCGTTGATCAGCTACGAAAAATACTATGGAGTAAACGTGTTAGCAAAAGGCAAATTGGCTGCTTTGCTCATCATCCGAAAGCACCGATTATGGGAAACTTTTCTGGTGGAGAAATTGAATTTTACGTGGGATGAAGTGCATGAAGTAGCCGAGCAATTGGAGCACATCCACTCTGTTCATTTGATCGATAAGCTGGAAGAATTTTTAGGCTATCCTACTGCCGATCCGCACGGTGATCCCATCCCCGATCGGAAAGGTCATCTCAAAATTTTACCTCAAATCGGTGTCGATCAATTGAAGGTTGGCTATAGCGGAACTATCGTTGCCGTGAAAGATTCTGATTCCAACCTACTGAAATATTTGGATAAGATTGGCGCGAAGCCAGGACGAAAATTGAAGGTGGTTTCTCGCGAAGAATATGACGACTCGATGGAAATTGTAATAGATGATAAAAAGGTTTTTGTATCGAAAGATGTATCGAAGAATATTTTGGTAACGGTATGAATGGAGAAAGTATAGTCTCAAGAAAATCGTTGGGAGAAGTACATGCCTCTGTAGATACAAGCAGCAGAGGGTGGCGAAAATTATTGGCTTTTATGGGGCCGGCATATTTGGTGAGCGTAGGCTACATGGATCCCGGTAATTGGGCTACCGACATAGCTGGCGGAAGTCAGTTTGGTTATGCATTAATTTGGGTGCTTTTGATGAGCAACTTAATGGCCTTGCTTCTTCAAAGTTTAAGTGCAAGGCTTGGCGTGGTGCGGCAACTCGATTTGGCACAAGCCTCCAGAAAATCATATCCACCCATTGTTAATTTTTGTCTTTGGATTTTGGCTGAGATTGCTATTGCGGCCTGCGATCTGGCAGAGGTGTTGGGCATGGCCATTGGGCTTCAATTATTATTTGGCTTGCCTCTTATTTGGGGCGTATCGCTCACTGTTTTGGATACTTTACTTCTATTGCTTTTGCAAAGTTATGGTATGCGCAAGATTGAAATATTCATTATTGGTTTGGTATTGATTATCGGGGGTGCTTTTTTGGTAGAGATGATTTTGGCAAAACCTGCTCTTGGAGAAATGGCGAAGGGATTTATACCAACCCTACCAAATGACCAAGCGCTTTACATTGCTATTGGTATAATAGGAGCTACCGTGATGCCACATAACTTGTACCTACATTCTTCGCTTGTGCAAACCCGAAGAATTGACAACTCGGAACGGGGAATTTGGCAAGCCATAAAATATAATTTCATCGATTCGGCCATCGCTCTTAACGCAGCTTTTTTTGTAAACGCAGCTATCCTAATACTCGCGGCATCTACTTTCTTTAAAGCTGGGTTCTTTGAAGTAGCCGACATTCAAAATGCCCATCAGTTGCTTGCTCCATTATTAGGAACTAACCTTGCTCCTACCCTTTTCGGGATTGCATTGGTGGCAGCAGGGCAAAGCTCAACTATTACGGGAACGTTAGCGGGTCAAATCGTGATGGAAGGCTATCTTAATATAAGAATTGCACCTTGGCTGAGGCGATTGATCACGCGAGTAATTGCCATCATTCCCGCCTACATTGTTATCCTTATTTATGGAGAAAGTGAAACTGGAGCATTGCTTGTCTTCAGTCAGGTAGTGCTAAGTCTCCAACTAGGCTTTGCCATTATTCCACTTATCCATTTTACTTCCGATAAGGAAAAGATGGGTATTTATGCTATTAAGCCGTGGCTAAAAGTTGCCGCTTGGTTGATTGCCTTTATAATCGTGAGTCTTAACGTAAAACTAATCGTACAAGAGATTACCACTTGGTTGGCAAACGCAGGTGATAATTTATGGCTCATCTGGGCGTTAGTTATTCCCATTTGCTTCGGGGCTACCATCTTGCTGATCTACATTACGGTTAAGCCGATCCTTGACTCACAAAACTTGGAGAAGATAGCTAAAATACCTCACGGTACGGCCGTAATTCTCGAACCCATCACCAAACCCGTTTACATACGCATTGCCATCTGTGTTGACTTCTCAAACATGGATTCAATTGCTATCGCAAGTGCTATCGCGCAAGGAGGAAAAGACGCCAACTATGTGCTGCTTCATGTAGTTGAGACAGCCGGTGCCATGGTGTATGGAAGTGAAATTGACGATCATGAATCGATGGAAGACCAGAATGCACTGCATAACTATGCCAATCAATTGCAACAACAGGGCTACCAAGCACAGATCAGAATTGGTTATGGAAATCCTAAAAGAAGGATACCTCAACTCGTGAAAGGATTTGATGCCGACTTGTTGGTAATGGGTGCTCATGGACATAAGTTTTTTTACGATCTTATCTTTGGTGCTACTGTCGATACAGTGAGGCATCGCATTAGCATTCCAGTATTTATTGTTCGTGAAAAATAATTTTAGTCCACTTCATTTTGCCAACTACTAACGATACCATTATTGCTCTGGCCACTGCACAAGGTATCAGTGCCATTGCTGTAATACGCCTTTCGGGAAATGATTCCATTGCATTAACACAACGCGTGTTCAAAGGGAAAAATTTACTAGAGCAACCTAGTCACACGCTTCACTTTGGTATGATCATGAACGGCAGCAAACCCATTGATGAGGTGTTGGTAGCTGTGTTTAAAGAACCCAATTCATTCACCAAAGAAAACTCTATTGAGATTTCTTGTCATGGTTCGCCTGTGATCGTAAAAGAAATTATCAAAACATTTTTAAAAGAAGGTGCGAGGCTAGCCGAACCAGGTGAGTTTACGAAGCGAGCATTTCTTCAAGGCAGATTTGATCTGGCACAAGCCGAAGCGGTTGCTGATTTAATCCATGCGGAAACAGATAATGCAAGGCAAGCAGCGCTTAACCAAATGCGTGGTGGTTTTTCAAACGAAATAAAAAGACTACGTGAAGAGCTTATTCATTTTGCTTCTTTGGTTGAATTAGAACTGGACTTTGGTGAGGAAGATGTGGAATTTGCCAAGCGCGATGATCTTGCTAGGCTCATCAAAAAGTTACAGACGTATTTGTCTTCCTTGATCCAATCGTTCGATCAGGGCAACGTGATCAAGAATGGAATACCGACAGTGATTGCAGGCAAACCCAACGCAGGCAAATCAACCTTGCTGAATGCACTGCTCAACGAAGAGCGAGCAATAGTTTCTGCAATTGCTGGAACAACCCGTGATGTAATTGAAGACGAAATGCAATTGGGTGGAATCACCTTCCGCTTTATTGATACCGCTGGCTTGCGCGAAACAAAAGATGTGATTGAAGCCATTGGTGTAGAACGAACGAAAGAGCAGATGCGCAAAGCTTCCTTGATCTTATACCTTTTTGATCTTACTAATTTTAACGAAGCTGAATTGGCCGCAGAGCTTGCTGGCATTGACGAATTAGGAATTCCCTATTTTAAGATCGGAAATAAAATGGATAAGGCAGAGCCAGCCTTGGTTGAAAAATTAAAAGCTCAGGATTTCATTTTTATCTCAGCTTCCAACAAAACAAACATAGATCAACTTAAAGAAACAATTTTAGGCAAGTTTAAAGTCAACCAAGTAAAACAGGGCGATGTGTTGGTTACAAATCTTAGGCATTTTCAAAACCTAACACAAACCCATGAAGCTCTTGATCGTGTTTTAAATGGCATGGCAAATAACATAACTGGCGACTTTTTAGCGATGGACATACGACAAGCTCTTCACTATCTTGGTTTGATTACAGGTGAAGTAACAACAGACGACTTGTTAGAAAATATCTTTAGTAAGTTTTGTATCGGAAAGTGATACGGTTATCAACTTGCCAATGGCCACTTCACCCATTTCATGACATCGCGTACATTTTCTGAGTTTGCTATCTTGAAACTAGGTCAATAATGACTCAAAAGGCTCATTTCAAGAAACCTTAGTTTCGAATTGACTAAAGTCCAGTTTTATACCTCCCACTTCCGCTTTCGAGTAGAACAATTTATTCAAAGGTTTGTTTTAAAAAGTTAAATGGTAATATTTACTAAATAACAAGATTAAGAATGGCCGAACCTTTACCTAACAAGTGCTCTATACCCCTTTACAATCCCAAGTTAGTGCTTCTGCTGCTTTTACTCACTGTGGGTAGTTCGTTCGCGCAAACCATTTATCCTGGCCATATTGGTAAATTAGAAAGCGGAGCAGGGGCGGTTCCTTATATAAACCAACCCTACATGGCATTCCAATCTGGTAACTACGCTTACATTGTAGGTAATGGCACCAATAATTTGGAAATAATAGATGTCACTAATCCTGTTGCACCAGTTCACAAAGGCAGTGTTCGTCTGCTAGGCCTTCCTAATTGTATTTATGTATCAGGTAATTTCATTTATGTAGGCATTTTTGGAGCTACTAAAGTAGGAGCTGTGGAGATCGTTGATGCAACAAATCCTGCCACTCCATTTTCAGCGGGAAGCATAACCGATGGCACTGGTGGAGCTCTTCTAGGTAATCCTATTAGCATTTTTGTGGTAGGCAACTATGCCTATGTAGCCAGCCCTTCAAGCAATGCGTTAGAAATTCTTGACGTATCTAATCCTGCCTTGCCTATTCATAAGGGAAGCCTAGTAGATGGAGTTGGTGGGGCTTCTTTAAAGACGGCTAGCTCAATATTTGTAGTAGGTAATTACGCTTACATAGTGGGCTATAATAATAATGCTTTAGAAATTGTCGATATTTCTATCCCCGCCAACCCAGTGCATGCTGGCCTTATTACAGATGGCACTGGCGGGGCAGCCTTAAAGTCCGCCTCTTCAGTTTTTGTTTCGGGGATATATGCATACATCGTAACCGATTACAGTAACACATTACCTGCGTTGGAGATTATTGATATATCTAATCCTAAAAATCCACTTCACAAAGGAAGGCTTACAGATGGAAATGGTGTTATGCCATATATTGGTTCGTTTTTTCCTGGTGCTTGGTCTATTTATGTTTCTGGTAATTACGCCTACATAGCCAGCTTTGACCATAATTCCCTAGAGATTGTGGATGTTAGTAACCCAGCAACTCCAATTCATAAAAGTAGTTTGATTGATGGGGAAGGTGGTGCACTATTAAAAGGTGCTTATTCAGCTTTTGTAAACGGAAACTATGCATATGTCGCCAGTAATGGAAGTAATGCATTAGAAATTGTAGACATCTCAAACCCTGCAGCACCAAAGCACAAAGGTAGTTTAGCTTCCGCCACTGGTGGTGCTTTACTAAGTAGCCCTACTTCGGTGGTTGTTGAATATCCTTTTGCGTATGTGGCGAGTAATGGCAGCAATGCATTGTCAATAGTTGACATAAGTAATCCTGCTAACCCGACACAAAAAGCTACTTTAGTTAATGGAAATGGTAGCACTCCCTATTTATCCTATCCGTCTTCTATATTCAAATTGGGTAAGTATGTTTATGTTGTGAGTCAGGGTGCCAATGCTTTAGGATTCAACGCATTAGAGATTATTGATGTCAGTAATCCTTCTCTTCCTACTCACGTTAGCTCTATTAAAAATGGAGATGGAGGAGTCGATTTGAATTTCCCTAATTCTGTATATGTTTCGGGCAATTATGCTTATGTTGCCAATTCTGTTGGCTCCAATGCTACTTTTGCATCATTAGAAATTATTGATGTTACTAACCCTGCTCTGCCTATTCACAAAGGTTTTTTGAAAAACGGTATAGGAGGAGCATTACTCAAGGGTGCTTATTCAGTCTTTGTTTTGGGCAATTATGCCTATGTTGCAAGTCGAGGTAGCAATGCGCTGGAAATTATTGATGTTACTAACCCTGTTGCCCCAGTCCATAAAAGCAGTCTGGTGGACGGAGTGGGTGGAGCAAAGCTTCTTGGTGCTCGCTCTGTTCAAGTGGTTGGAAATTATGCCTATGTCGTAAGTAGTGGTAGCAATGCATTAGAGATTGTAGATGTAACCAATCCTGCTGCTCCAGTGCATGCTGGCAGTTTAGTTGATGGCATAAGCCAAGCACCTTACCTCAATCTTCCAACCTCTGTTTACGTAGTAAATAATTATGCATACATAACGAGCAATGGTAATTCTGCAAATACTACTAATTCTTTGGAGATCGTTGATGTGAGCAACCCCACTTTGCCAATTCATAAAGCAAGCGTTCTCGACCGAGTTGGAGGCGCCAATCTTCAAAAACCAGTTTCTGTTTTTACTGCTGGCAACTATGCTTATGTAGCTAGCAATTTTGGTAGTGCTCTTGAGATAATTTTTTTATACAGTCCAAATGTTACAACCTTTACTCCTAATACAGGATCCGAAGGCACGCAGGTAACTATCACAGGACAAAACTTTAATACCAGTTTAACTGCTTCATTTAATGGTTCCGTTGCTAAATCCCCTAGTGCTGTAAGTCTTACAAGTGCCGTGTTCACAGTTCCATCGGATGCTAAAACAGGAAAGATAACTATATCACAAAATGGAGCACCATCATCAAGTAATGCCAATTTTATTGTAACACCTTCTGCATTAGCACCAACTAGTATTCAACAAACCAGCTTTTCTGCCAATTGGACTGACGTGGGTGCAATCACCTATTACATAGATGTATCTCTCGATAATTTTTCTACGTTTATCACAGGCTACAACAATCTGAATGTTGGCAACAAAACAAATATTTTAATTACAGGGCTTACGCAAGGAGCCACATATCAATACCGTATACGTTCTTCTGATGGTACTGCACCTTCCAGTAACTCAAACGCTGTCTCTGCACTTACTATTCCTAGTACACCTACACCCAACCTCACTACCTTGATCGGGCAAACCAATTTCACCGCAACTTGGCCTGCCATAGCGGGGTCTGTTAACTATTTTGTGGATGTAGCCTCTGACAATACATTTAATAATTTCGTTGGCAGCTACAAGAGTTTTAAGGTTACTGCAAATACCCTTACAGTAACAGGCTTAAACCCTTTCTCTACATATTATTACAGAATACAATCATCCGATGCATCTGGAACTTCTCCTTTCTCATCTGCAGTTACCGTTACTACAACAGATAATTTTCCACCAGTTATTATTGCTTCATCCACCAATTCTTCCAATATCACGCTAGGAAATACTCCCACTTTTAATGCCACTATTACAGACAATGTTATTGTTGATATTGCTAAAATTTTTCATCGGGGTATCTCAAAGAAATCGTTCGACAGCACTTCTTTGGTAGGCCCAGGAGGTGTGGGCGGAAGCTACGCGGTAGTGATCCAATCCAATTGGTACGACTCGCTGGGATTTGAGTATTACTTTCTGGCAAAAGATAAAGCTGGAAATAAAACAGCAACCTCTTCTAGCTTCGTGCAATTGGTTACTCCCTCCATTTCACTACCGGCATTGCCTTCTGGCACTGACAAGAGCAGCTATCGGATAGTATCTTTTCCATATCATCTTAGCACCGACAATAAAGTAACTACCATATATAATGGAGTACCTTGGAATGACAATACAAAGGCTGGCCTGTGGTGGTGGAATCCAAGTAAAAATGGATCGGGCGGTTATGACCAATATGGATCGGCAACTTCACCGCAAACTGTCGATCCCGGCAAAGGCTATTGGGTAATTACTAAAACCTCTATCATCCCACAAATAACGAATGTAACGGCCTCCAACTATAATCGCTCTAATTTATATAAGATGACGTTGAATCCTGGTTGGAATGAGATTGGGAATCCTTATCCAGTTCCAATTTCTTGGGATGATGTGGTAGCACTTAACAAGACTATAAACCAGACTGCGTTGTTCAGTCCTCTGAACTTATATGGCGAATCTGGCTTTAAAAGCAGTACTATTTTAAAACCTTTTGAGGGTGGTTTTGTGAAGAATTTAACTTCTTCCGATATTATTATTCAGATCCCTTTCTCCGGCCAAACAAGTTTGGGCGGAAGGATTGCAAACTTAGATTCAGATCTTTCTCCCGATGCCTGGTCTGTATTTCTTGACATAGAACAGAATGGCCACACTAATGAACTAGGCGGATTTGGTATGCATCCATCTGCGCAGGTCGGGTACGATCGCTTCGATAACTTTAACCCACCTCATTTTTTAGATTTAGCTGAAATTAATTTTACCAACAAGGATCAACCCTCACTAGTGTTTAGCAAGGATGTTGTACCCTTGCAAAAAAAATATACTTGGCAATTTAGCCCTTCAGGCAAAATTGGTGAAGCGGCCAAATTAATATGGAACTCTGCCACACAAGTAGCATCAGGGAAGGATCTTTACTTATTGGATGAAGAGCGTATCTGTGTGTTAGATATGACTACCGTTAGTCAATATGAATTTTTATTGACGGACAAAAGCAGGTTTCGGATTTTTTATGGCAACGATGTTCAAAATATTATTACTACTTCAATGGTGGCCGCCAGTGAACCATTTCCTAATCCATTAACAAATGAGCTGTCAACAACTATTAAACTTGCTTTACCCGATGATCAAGATGAGTATCAGGTAAGCTTCCATTTTTTTAACTATCAAGGTATTAGTATAGAATCTTCAACTATAAAACTTCCACCGGGCATTCATCCTTTGGACTTTAACTTTACTACTACAGCGGTCAATAGCGGCATCTACTTTTACAAATTATCTGTTGTTACCAAAAATTCATCCTCAGTTTATACAGGAAAAATCATAAAGCCATGAAGATAAAACAAGCATATAAAATAGTTGGAGTTGTATGTCTTCTAGCTTTTACATCAACTCTTGGTTTATCTCAAAAGTTAGATATAGACTTTATTGAGATGGCAGGCCGCAATATTGTGGTTCATTATACACTTGACGATGGTGCTAATAGCACAAGGCAATTCCTGGTGCAGCTTTATTCCTCGCAAGACAATTTCACCATACCTCTTACGCGTGTATCTGGCGACTTTGGCTCGGAGATATTGGCAGGGGTGGATAGAAAAATTGTTTGGGATATTACGAAGGAATTGGGTGCAAGTTACCAAGGCAACATTGCTCTTGAGCTTCGGGGTAGGGTGTATGTGCCCTTTGTTAAGATTAACGATATTGAAGACGGACGAGTTTTTAAACGAGGAAAAAATTATCCAATTAATTGGACGTCTGGTAATTTAAGTGGGCAAGTAAACATTGAACTATTCAATCAAGGGGGCGAGCGACAGTGGGGTGAAAACAACGTGCCGAATGTGGGCAAGTTTGATTGGTACCTGCCAGGCAGCATCAAGAAAGGTAAAAATTACATTCTTAAATTTACTAATATAAAAGATCGCAATGATGTTGCCTACTCCAAGCCATTTACTATTAAGCCAAAAATACCATTCTTAATTAAAGCGGCTGGTGTAGCGGTGCTGGCAGTGGCAGTCGAATTGGCTTTGAGCAAAAAATCAACTACTACTGCATCAGATAAGCCTTACCCTGCACCGCTAAATCCTGACGGCAATTAATTGAATATTAACTCAAATCGTCCATCAACTTCTCTCATGAAAAACATCATTTTTACCCTTGCTTTTATATGTTGGTTTTCAGCAACCAAATCGCAAAATTTCAGTTCTAGATCAAATACATTGGTGCTCAACTATGCCGACTCCAAGCAAGTCTATACCTCAACACTTGCCAAAATTGTTTGGCAAACTCCATTTAACGAAACAGTCTTTATTAAAGATGGTAAACTTGCCATTGATTTTACTGTAGAATCAAAGACGCCTTTAAAGAGTGTGCAATTAACCATTCGTGAAAAAATATCGGGTGCAGAAAAGGGGACAAGTTCAATTGCTGTTTCCGATGAGAATAAACTTTATATAAAGATCACTAAAAATATCACGCTTTCGGATGGAGTGAACGAATTAGAAGTAGTAGCTGAAAATAGAGATGGTATAAAATCTAAATCAAAAAGAGAAATACACGTAGGTGCTACTGCGCTAGCCGATGCCGCTAAACTAGGTCGCAAAGATGTTGCACTCATATTTGCCACCGATAAGTATGATAACTGGCGTGCTTTGGTAAATCCAATCTATGATGCTCGCACCATTGCCGATGATCTTCAAAAGACCTATGGCTTCCAAACAGAGGTTGTTGAAAATCCAACTCAATCACAGGTGTTAGATAAACTTAGAGAGTATGCAGAAAAAAAATATACTGATTTAGATCAACTCTTTGTGTTCTTTGCTGGGCATGGATTTTATGACGACACTTTTAAAGAGGGGTTTGTAGTTACCAAAGAATCATTGCCAGACGATCCTGGAAGAAATTCTTATTTGCGACATAGTGTTTTGCGCTCTACCATCAACAACAATCCATGCCCCCATATATTTTTAGTAATGGACGTTTGCTTTGGTGGAACTTTTGATGAAGACGTAGCAGCTCGAGCGTTAGATGATGATAGTTATAAAGCACCATCTCAATCCGAAGTAATCACCCGAAAATTAAAATTCAAAACAAGGAAATATCTTACCAGTGGAGGCAAAGAATATGTATCTGATGGTATAGTTGGTCGCCATTCACCTTTTGCCAAGCAGTTCATTGAGGCATTGGAAAAAGGAATGGGTAGCGATGGTATTCTCACTATTAGTAGGATAATGACCTATATTGAAACCTTGAAAACAGCTCCTCAATTTGGCAAGTTTGGTTCCGATCAAATAGGAAGCGATTTCGTGTTTGTAGTGAAGAGCAATTAAGAAGTTAGTTTATTCAGCTATTTAATAAGCTAAATTAGGCGACAACCATTTCTCCATCTCCTCTATTGATTTTGCTTTACGCGAGGCGTATTCCTTCACTTGATCTTTTTCTATTTTACCAAGCCCAAAGTATTTTGATTCAGGGTTTGAGAAGTAATAACCACTTACAGCTGATGCTGGATACATGGCAAATGATTCCGTCAATTTAATACCCACTTCTTTTTCCGCATCCAATAAGTTAAAGATCAGTTCTTTTTCTGTATGATCGGGGCAAGCCGGATAACCTGGCGCAGGCCTTATGCCCGCATACTCTTCTTTGATCATTGCTTCAGTAGATAATGATTCGCTAGTTGAATAGCCCCATAATTCTTTGCGTACTTTTTCATGCATCAATTCAGCGAAAGCTTCTGCCAATCGATCGGCAAGAGCCTTCACCATTATTTCGTTATAGTCATCTTGTTGTTTGTGATACTCTTCCACCAAGCTCTCGATGCCGCCTCCAGTGGCAACAGCAAACATACCAATGTAGTCTTGCTTGCCAGAATCGAGTGGCGCAATGAAATCGCTTAAACAAAAATTAGGAAGATCTTTTGCTTTCTTATTTTGCTGGCGCAGAAAATGAAACGTAGTAAGTTCCTTCGTTCTACTTTCATCCTCATATAAAATAACGTCATCAGTAATGGTCGCTTGCGCTGGATAAAATGCTATCACGCCATTGGCATTCAGCCTTTTTTCTCTTACGATTTTATCGAGCATTTGCACCGCATCTTTGTAGAGCTTGGTGGCCTCCTCTCCTACTTTCTCATCTTTGAATATCTCTGGATAACGACCAAACAACATCCACGTTTGAAAAAATGGAGTCCAATCGATATACTTTCTTATCTCCTCCAATGGGTAATTCAAAAATATCTTTTTCCCAATGAACTTCGGCTTAGTTATCTCTGCTTTACTCCAATCAATAGCTACTTTATTTTTTCTTGCTTCCGTTAACGGGATATAATTTTTTGCCTGTTGGCGATTCTCATGATCCTTGCGAAGGGCTGTGTACTCTAGCTTTACACGAGCTTTGAATGCATCCGTTGTATCGGGATTAATAAACTCGCTGGCAACAGGCACCGAGCGTGAAGCATCTAACACGTGCACCACGGGACCGCTATAAACAGGATCAATCTTTACTGCTGTATGGATGCGAGAAGTAGTTGCTCCACCAATCAGCAAAGGCAAGGTCATACCTTCGCGTTGCATTTCTTTAGCTACGTGCACCATCTCATCGAGTGAAGGTGTGATCAATCCACTCAAACCAATAATATCAACTTTTTCGCGCTTGGCTGCTTCAATTATTTTTTCGGTTGGCACCATTACACCTAAATCAACTACATCATAATTATTGCATGCCAACACAACGCCTACAATATTTTTACCAATGTCATGCACATCACCTTTCACAGTGGCCATCAATATTTTAGCGGCAGGCTTGCCCACATTGCCGCTGCGTCTTTTTTCTTCTTCCAAATACGGTGTCAAATAAGCAACGGCTTTCTTCATCACACGCGCACTCTTTACCACTTGAGGCAAAAACATTTTACCTGCTCCGAACAAATCTCCAACCACGTTCATTCCATTCATCAACGGGCCTTCAATTACATGCAAAGGCTTATCGAACTTGTGGCGAACTTCTTCAATATCAACATCGATGAAATCAATGATGCCTTTTACCAATGAATGAGTTAAACGCTCTTCCACAGTTCCCCTTCTCCACTCATCGTCTTGCTCTTTTTTCTTGGCAGAACCCTTAACCGTTTCTGCAAATTCAAGTAAGCGTTCGGTGGAATCTTCTCTTCGATTGAGCAGCACATCTTCAACACGCTCCAATAAATCTTTCGGTATCGCATCATACACTTCCAACATGGTGGGATTTACAATGCCCATATCCATCCCGTCTTTAATGGCGTGGTAGAGGAATACCGAGTGCATTGCCTCACGCACTAATTGATTTCCCCGAAAGGAAAATGACACGTTGCTCACTCCACCACTCACGTGGGCATGAGGTAGATTTTCACGAATCCATTTAGTAGCCTTGAAAAAATCCAAAGCATAATTTCTATGTTCGTCAATGCCCGTTGCCACGGGAAAAATATTAGGGTCGAAAATAATATCTTGTGGTGGAAATCCTACTTTATCAACAAGCACATCATAGGCTCTCTTGCAGATGTCTATTCTTCGTTGATACGTATCGGCCTGACCTGCTTCATCAAATGCCATCACCACAGTGGCAGCACCATACCGTTTCACTAACTTAGCCTGACGAATGAACTCTTCTTCTCCTCCTTTTAAACTGATGGAGTTAACAATACCTTTGCCTTGCAAACATTTTAGTCCGGCTTCAATCACATTCCATTTGGATGAATCTACCATCACTGGGATTCTCGATATCTCTGGTTCGGAAGCCATGAGGTTGAGAAACTTGACCATGGCCGCTTCGGAGTCCAACATGCCTTCGTCCATGTTCACATCAATCACTTGTGCCCCGCCACGCACTTGATCTAGCGCCACACTAAGGGCTTCATCAAACTTATCCTCTTTAATCAGTTTTAAAAATTTCGCAGATCCGGTAACGTTAGTGCGTTCACCTATATTTACAAAGTTGGAAGCGGGAGTTATATTGACGGCTTCGAGGCCACTGAGTTTAAGTTGGTAGTCGATAGTTGGCAGCTTCTTATCCATAGTTCTTAGGGCGTGTAAAATCTTATTCTTCTGTTTTGAATATTTTATAAACTATTAGAGAATTTATAAACTATCGGCCATGGACAATGGACTATCGACTGTTTTCAACAACCTAGGTTTATACTTTGCAGCCAATGTTGCAATCTCCTTAATATGATCTGGAGTTGTGCCGCAGCAGCCTCCTATAATATTTACCAATCCTTCTTTCAAAAATTCTTCTATTTGACCTCCCATTTCATGAGGGCCTTCATCGTATTGACCAAATTCATTTGGCAAGCCTGCATTAGGATATGCACTTACAAAAAACGGAGCTTGCTCATTCAGTACTTGCAGATAAGGTCGAAGCTGTTTCGCGCCAAGCGCACAGTTTAAGCCAATGCTTAATAAAGGTACGTGCGAAACAGAAATCAAAAAAGCCTCTGTCGTTTGTCCAGATAATGTTCTTCCACTGGCATCGGTTATCGTGCCACTTACCATGATAGGCAATTCCTTTCCTATCTCTTCAAACAATTCTTGAATCCCGAAAAGGGCAGCCTTTGCATTTAATGTATCGAAGATAGTTTCTACCAACAATAAATCAACGCCTCCATCCATCAAGCCCTGTACCTGCTGCTTATAAGCTATTTTTAATTGATCGAATGTAACTGCGCGATAACCAGGATTGTTTACATCGGGTGATAAAGACAAGGTTCTGTTGGTTGGCCCCACAGCTCCTGCTACAAACCGAGGCTTGTGAGGTTCCTTAGCTGTAAATTCATCAGCGGCTTCTTTGGCAATTTTAGCCGATTGGTAATTCAATTCGTAAACAATATCTTCTAAATGATAATCAGCTTGCGCGATGGTGGTTCCGCTAAAGGTGTTGGTTTCGGCAATATCCGCACCAGCGGCAAAGTATTGGCGATGAATGTCTTTAATAATATCAGGGCGAGTTATGGAAAGTAAATCATTATTGCCCTTGAGGGGATGTTTGTGATCTTTAAACCGCTCGCCACGGAAATCTTCTTCCTCCAACGTATGTCGTTGAATCATAGTGCCCATGGCACCATCCAACACCAGAATTCTTTCTCTTAAAATATCTTGTATTGTCATAGCTCTTTCGTTTGGTTATGTATCCAGAAAGAGCCTATGTAGAAGTGGCCGCTTATCTTCTTCACCCGATTTTCATCAGTGAATGGGAGTTAGCACCAAGTTATTGGCAAGGTTGCTAAGACGTCAGCGGGCCCAGTCCCTCAGTCTTTCTGGATAAGCGATGCAAAGAAAACCATTAACCTGCTAAAAAGCAAAGGAGCAATAAGGTTTCTGTCATTAGCGCATTGAGGCAAGCCGTCTATCTAAAAACAAAACAGTTAAGAATTTAGATTAATAAGATACCCACTTTGTAGGCCTTTTAAACACAATTGAGGTTTGACCCTCCGTTAACATTGCCATAATAATCTGATTATATGCCATTAACAAGAATGGTGTACCTTTGGAAATAACAATTAATAACCCTTGTAGATGGGTAAGAAAAGGCGCGAAATTGAACTTGTAATTATTTCGGATATACACCTTGGCACTTACGGATGCCACTCAGAAGAACTTCTTCGTTATTTAAAAACAATTAAACCCAAGCGACTTATTCTTAACGGGGATATTATTGACATGTGGCAATTCAGCAAACGCTTCTGGCCCAAGTCGCACATGCAAATAGTAAAGCACATTACTGGATTGTTGGCCAAAGGCACTAAGATTACCTATCTCACGGGCAATCATGATGAAATGTTAAGGAAGTTTGCCGGCTTTAAACTCGGCTCTTTTCAAATCGATAACAAGAAAGTGATTTCATTAAACGGGAAGTCGGCTTGGATTTTTCATGGCGATGTATTTGATGTTACCATGCAATACTCAAAGTGGCTTGCCAAGTTGGGAGCGATTGGCTATGACACACTAATTGTGATCAACACTTTCGTGAATTTTATTTTAAGGCTTTTTGGTCGGGGAAAGATTTCGCTTTCCAAGCGTGTAAAAGATAGTGTGAAACAAGCCGTAAAGTTTATCAACGATTTTGAAAAAACTGCTGCTGATATTGCAATATCCAATGGCTATGATTATGTAATCTGCGGTCACATTCACCAACCCGAAATGCGAAAGATAAGCAATGAATATGGCGAAGTAATGTATTTAAACTCGGGCGATTGGATTGAGAATTTAACTTCGCTAGAATTTAACAATGGCTCGTGGCGCATCTATCGCTATGCCGATGATCTATATGCGCAATCCATAAAAATCCCTAAACGCTTCAAGAATAACTTGGATAATGATGAGATATTTAAGGATCTTGTCAACGAATTTATGGCGCCTAAAAAATGAATATTCTCTACGCTATCCAAGGCACTGGCAATGGCCACCTAAGCCGTGCAATTGATATTATTCCTGAACTGAAAAAATACGGTAACCTCGATTTGTTTGTGAGTGGTGCGCAAGCAGAAATTGTATTGCCCTATCCTGTAAAGTATAAATCGAAAGGTTTAAGTTTTTATTTCGGTAAAAGT
The DNA here is from genome assembly GCA_038205685.1 of Cytophagales bacterium. Taxonomy (GTDB): domain Bacteria; phylum Bacteroidota; class Bacteroidia; order Cytophagales; family Cyclobacteriaceae; genus ELB16-189. The sequence goes on from JBBRBQ010000005.1 coordinate 46,366, forward strand.
GGTGGGATTAACTTTCTCAAGACCTTTCAAAAGAACAGTTCGCGCGATGTGATCAAAGAGATCAATAATTTTCCGGTTGAGAATTATGATTTGATTGTGAACGACTTTGAACCAATTACTGCTTGGGCCGCTCGCAAAAAAGATATCAATTGTGTTTCGTTAAGTCATCAGGCTGCGTTGTTATCAAAGAAATCGCCTCGGCCTAAATCAACCGAATACTTTGGTGAGTGGATGCTGCGCAATTACGCACCTGTAAAAAAATACATAGGCTTTCATTTTGAAGAGTACGATAAAAACATTTTCACGCCAGTAATACGGGGAGCAATACGAGAAGCTAAGGTTCGTGATGATGGACATTATACAGTTTATCTCCCCGCGTATGATGATAAGAAATTAGTGGAGTTATTTCTTAGAATATCATCAAAAGTAAAGTGGCATATCTTTTCCAAGCATACCAAAAGCCCTTATCATGTTGGGCGTATTTCAGTTTATCCGGTAAGCGGTCAGGACTTTGTGGAGAGCATAGTATCAGGCACTGGCGTATTGTGCGGTGCTGGTTTTGAAACGCCTGCCGAGGTTCTTCACCTTAATAAAAAATTATTGGTCGTACCTATGGAGAGCCAATACGAGCAACATTGTAATGCCGCAGCCTTAAAGAAATTAGGCGTGCCTGTAATTAAAAAAGTAAAGAAGAAGAATCTCAAAAAAATCCAGAAATGGATTGAAGGTAATAAACGGCTAGACATCTCTTTCCCAGACATTGCTGCTGATGCAGTGGAGAAGTTGATGAAGAAGTATGCACTTTGAATCCAAAATCTTAACCCTTCAATAAAACTGCCATAATACCAAAGATGTAGTTTGCACTGTTTTAATAGACATGGCAAAAACGCAAAAGATTCTGGCAGTTGATGACGACCCTGACATACTGGAGTTGCTTGATTACAACCTAGAGAAGGAAGGGTTTAAAGTGAAAACGGTAGAAAACAGTAGCAATGCAGTTAAAATTGCCCTTCTCTTCAAACCTGATTTAATCATTCTTGACATTATGATGCCACAACTTTCGGGCATCGAAGTATGCAAGCAACTTCGAGAGATTTCTTTCTTTAGGGAAACACCAATATTTTTCCTCACTGCAAAATCAGAACATTATTATGAAGAAGCTGTGTTTGATACTGGAGGTGATGATTTTATCGAAAAGATAATTGGCCTGCGAGCATTGACCACTAAAGTTGTAACGGTGCTTCGTGAGGACTTTACCATTCGTAAAAGCATTGCTAAAATTGATATTGGCTCTCTTCATTTGAACAGACGAAGCAGTGTTGCCCGCATAAAAGGCGAAGAGATCAACCTATCAAGACCTGAATTGGATTTACTTTTTTTCTTTGCTCAGAACTCGAAGAAAATAATTACAACTCAAAACTTGTTAAGTAATATTTGGGGTTCGGATACGTATTCCATCACTAAATCATTAGACGTCTATCTGGACAATCTTTCCAAGAAATTGGGAGGAAAGTGGATCAGCCAGGTGAGTGTTGGTAAATACAAATTCAATCCTCATTAGCTTCTAAAGCTTCAAGAATGTTGGCCAACGAAGCATAATCTTGAATGCCGGGTTTAGATTCTTCGCTTCCTGATAAAGAAATTCCATACACACCTTGCTCTAGAAGCTCGCTTAAATTCGATTCAGAATCGACAGTTACAAACACCTTGAAACCAGAAAGTAATTGCCTAGATGTGTTCCAATTTTTATATGATACAATGAGGTAATGAATGGATGATACTTCTCTAATTCTATCTAGTAATACTTCTGTTATCTCATCAAGTAATACAATAAAAATCAGCTTTGATATCTTCGCCAGATCAATAGAATCAACCATTCCAACGCTTAACTGAATAAAATCAGAAGGCTGTTCTTCCAATTCAACGGAAGTTATAGTAACAGAATCTCCATATTCAATTATAGTTGCAGGGCCAGCAATCCATGAAGTTATTTCTTTGAATCTTTTTAGATCGGTTTCTATATCCCGCAAAGGAAACCCCAAAAAATCTACACCCATGCCAGCGCAGTATCTTGCTTCGCTTAGGCTTGTAATGTTGCCAACTATCACTTTTGTTTTTAGTGCCATTGCGCCAATATCCAAAAAGAAAAAATAACTTTGAAAAATAATTTGTTATTCGATTTAGTTACATTGATGTGATGCGTGGTATTTTTTTAAGTCTGTGTCTAATTTTACTAGGCGAAGCTAGCGCTCAGACTAATCGGTACGTGGTCTATTTTAAAGATAAAGTAGGAACTCCCTATTCAATCACTCAACCTGAAAAATATTTATCTGCACCAAGTTTAAGCAGAAGAGCTAAACAAAATATCCTGGCAACAGAGGACGATCTACCCATCAACCCTGCGTATATCACTAAAATAAAAACGGCAGGAGCAAAAACTTTTTTTAGTTCACGCTGGCTCAATTGCTTATTGGTTGAATGTACGGCAACAATTGCTAGCTCATTGAAACAACTAACCGAAGTAGCGTCAGTTGAATATGCAGCTCCTGGGAGCAAACTGAAAGGCGGACGAGTAGCTTCTTCGTCCAACAAATTTAGTTCGTCTCAAAGTCAAGCTGCGCTTGCTCAATATCAGCAACTGGGTATCGATCAAATGAATGCTGCAGGTTTTAATGGTGGCGGCTTCAACATCGCTATTTTTGATGGAGGCTTTTCAGGAGTTAATACTGCTGCCGCTTTCCAAACCACCTACCAACAAAAGATACGATACACGTATAATTTTGTTGAAAACAGTTCTTCTGTTTACGCCTTCAATGATCATGGCACGGAAGTATTTTCAATTTTAGGAGCTCAATCTGCGAGTTATAATGGAGGCGCGAAGGATGCAAGTTATTTCCTTTTTGTAACAGAGGATGTAAGCAGCGAGTATAGAATTGAAGAGTACAATTGGCTGTTTGCCGCTGAGCGAGCCGATAGTTTGGGTGTTGATATCATTAGCTCTTCTCTGGGATATAACTTGTTTGATGATGCTTCCATGAACTACAAAGTGAGTGATCTTACAGGATCAACTGCCATTATTTCCAAAGCAGCTTCAACTGCATTAAAAAAAGGAATGATGGTTGTTAACTCTTCAGGCAATAAAGAGAATGATGGATGGAATTATATAATTTTTCCTGCTGATGTGAAAGGCGTATTGAGTGTGGGTTCAATAACTTCAACTCGCACACTAAGTAATTTTAGTTTAGGTGGCCCAACGGCAGATGGAAGAATAAAGCCAGATGTGGTTGCGTTAGGTAGCTCAGCAAGTGTCGTTAATTCATTTGGCAACCTCACTACCAAGGATGGAACATCGTTCTCGTGCCCATTAATTACGTGTTTGGTGGCTGGTGTGTGGCAAGCGTTTCCTGCGCTTAGCGCGGAAGGAGTTTACAATGCTATTGTTAGATCAGCCGATCAATCGTTTAACCCTGATAACTTTAAAGGCTATGGCGTACCTAATTTTACTGCCATAAAGAATTATTTGGAATCAACTTTAATTGAAGATCAAATTGTGGTGAGCCCCAACCCAGTAACTAACAATAGCATGAAAGTTATTTTCAAAGAGCCAAAGGATGGCGATATTACAGTTACCATTTACGATCTTCAAGGCAGAATTCTTTCCACCACCACCATGAAAATGATTTGGCAAAACAATCCACTTGAATTTGATTTGTCAATGATAGCGGCCGGTGTTTATATTGTGCAGGTAAAAACCCAAACAGTTTCTTTAACCACACGTTTGGTTAAAATCTAAAATCTTTAAACTAAATGATACTAGCTCCCTCCATACTTGCTGCTGACTTCGGTAATCTTGAACAAGAAGTTACCATGCTTAATAATAGTGAAGCCGATTGGATTCACGTGGATATTATGGATGGTATGTTTGTACCCAATCTTTCGTTTGGCCTTCCGGTAGTGCAAGCTATCCATCGCCACGCTAAAAAGCCGTTGGATGTTCACTTAATGATTGTTCAACCTGAGCGATACTTAGAAGCATTTCACAAAGCAGGAGCATCCATCATTTCTGTTCATGAAGAAGCTTGCCCGCATCTTCATCGGGTTGTTCAGCAAATAAAATTGTTAGGCATAAAAGCAGGTGTGGCATTGAATCCGCACACTCCTATTTCTGTTTTAGAAAATGTAATAGCCGATATTGATTTGGTTTGTTTGATGTCAGTAAATCCTGGTTTTGGCGGACAATCGTTCATTGAAAAAACTTATTCGAAAATTAAACAACTGAAAGAATTGATAGCTACTAATTCATCCAAGGCATTGATAGAGATTGATGGTGGCGTGAATGAGCAAAATGCAAAACCATTGCTTCTCGCTGGCGCGGATGTTTTGGTGGCTGGCAATTTTGTTTTCTCTTCAAGCAACCCGAAAGAGACTATTAAGCAGTTGAAGAGGACTTGAGAGTAGGCGGGTAGCGCTTATTCTTAATCTTATTTTAAAAAACATGAGCAAAGAGAAAAGTTTAGAATTACCTGATGAGGTGTTGATCACTAAAATCTATGCAATAAGAAAACATAAGGTGATGTTGGATATTGATTTGGCAGAACTTTACCAAGTGGAAACAAAGAGACTCAACGAACAGGTAAAGCGTAACATTGATAGGTTTCCAGAAGATTTTATGTTTCAGTTGACCAACAAAGAATGGGAATCTTTGAGGTCGCAAATTGCGACCTCAAAGAACGGACGAGGTGGAAGAAGGTACGCTCCTCTTGCATTTACTGAACACGGTGTTCTTATGTTATCGAGTGTTTTAAACAGTGAAAGGGCTATTCAAGTGAATATTCAAATAATGCGAATATATAGTAAGCTGAGAGGAATGTTAATGGGTCATAAAGACATTCTTCTTAAACTGGAAAAACTGGAAGGTAAAGTGAGCAAACATGAAGAGGACTTTAAAGTTGTTTTTGATTACCTAAGAGAGTTGCTGAACCCAAAATCAGAACCGATGCGCAAAATCGGTTTTAAACGTTCGAAGGAAGATTAGAGCCAGTCAACTTCATTTTGCCTACTTCACTAAATACATTGGCAAGAAATTTGAGTTACAAAAAGTATGAAGTATCTCTCCCTAATTTTAGCTTTCACGCTACTCTCTTGTGCCAGAAGCGTTACTCGTATTCAACCTACCCAAGCAATTGATCTTAGTGGCCGTTGGAACGATTCTGATTCACGCCAAGTGGCCGATACCATGATTCATCAACTGTTGAGCAGTGATAAATTCAAAGAGTATGCTAAATCTCTTGGTAAAAAGCCGGCCATTATTGTTGGATTGGTGTTAAACAAAACCAGCGAACATATCGATGCTGAGAATTACATTAAGAAATTGGAACTGGCTATTTACAATTCAAACATTGCTGAAGTAGTTGAATCTGATAAATTTCGGGATAAGCTTCGGGAGGAACGTGCGCAGCAGCAGGACTTTGCCAATCCCACAACAGTGGCCAAATGGGGCGAAGAAGTGGGTGCCAACGTAATGTTGTTTGGTGAAATGACTTCCGAAACTGATGTATACCAAAAGCGCAGAGTGGTGAATTATATTATCACACTTTTTCTTACCGATATGCAAACCAACAAGCGAGTTTGGTATGGACAGCAAGAGATTAAAAAGTTTATCAAAAACTAATTAATTACGAATTACGAAAGTTGAATTTTAGATTGGCTAATTGATGATTGATAATTAAAGATGAAACTCTCAGTTCTGATTTTACTGCTTCTCATCGCCCAATCATGCGCCACCTATTATCAAACCACCTATACATTCAACCAAGAATTTGAAAATGGTGATCTACCTAAAGCACTCAGCTCTTTACAAGCGCATTCATCGGAAGCCAATGGCAAAAGGCAGTTTCTCTATTTCGTGAACAATGGCTTGGTGCTTTCTATGCTGGGTCGCTATGAAGAAAGCAATGCCTACTTTGAAAAGGCCTATTTATTTGGTGAAGATTATCGAATCAACTATTTAAATGAAGCTGCATCGTATCTCACCAATCCCAATTTTACAAGTTATAAAGGCGAAGATCATGAGCATCTCTTGTTGCTCTACTATAAAGCACTCAATTATTTAAAGATGGATAAAACCGATGAAGCTTTGGTAGAATGCCGAAGGTTAAATATTCGGTTGCAACAGCTTAGCGACCGCTATAGCTCCGACACCAAATATCGCCACGATGCCTTCATTAATGTGTTGATGGGCATTATCTATGAAAAAGATAAAGAGTATAACGATGCATTTATTGCCTATAAAAATGCTTATCAAATTTACACCAACGATTATCACCAACTCTTCAATCTATCAGAACCCGATCAACTAAAAGATGATATTTTGCGAACGGCCTACTTGAGCGGCCTCACGGACGAATTGGAATCTTTTAAGTCACAGTTTAATAGACAAGACTATGTTTACCAACCAGATGACGCCACACTTGTTTTCTTTTGGCAGAATGGGCTGAGCCCAGTAAAGGCTGAATGGGGAGTGAACTTCGTTATATCCCGCCAAGGAAACTTATTAACTTTTTCAAATAGTGAATTGGGTTTTAGCTTTCCGTTTACCATTGAGCACTATGATGAGAAAGAGCGCAATGCCCTCACCAATCTCCGAGTATTTAGAGTAGTTTTCCCAAAGTATTTAGAACGCCCCACCTACTATGGAGATGCTTATTTAAAAACTGAAAGCGGGAAATTACCACTTCAATTGTTGGAAGATGTTAACCAGATTGCCTTTAAAGCATTGGAAGAGCGCATGGTATTGGAGTTCAGCAAAGCCCTGATACGATTGGCCTTGAAGAAGGCCACTGAATATGAGGTGCGCAAAGAAGACAAAGCATTAGGCTCTGTTTTAGGAATTATAAACGCAATGACAGAGAAGGCCGACACGCGCAATTGGCAAACCTTGCCGCACAGTATACATTATGCAAGAGTACCTTTGAAAGAGGGTGAAAATGTAGTAACGCTTTGTTTAAAAGATAGCCATGGTCAGGTTTCGGAGCATCCATTTAGATATGTGGCCAAGAAAGACCAAGTGCTTTTCCACACTTATAGTTCGTTAGAAAGTGGGTATCCTAACTATGGAAATTATTAATTTGGCCTTAAACAATTATCTTAGCAGCCACATTTAATCCTTGCTTTTGAAGTCAATCATCTTTTTACTTTCCATCGTTCTTTTTCCAATGGCATTGCTTGCGCAAAAAGAGGGGAAAACCACTTTTCCATTAGAAAAATTTTATGTGGAGCGTGAAAAGAACCGCATCTCCATTTTGAGCAAATTTACTTTCGGATTAAGCACTGGTGTAGGCAATACTTTTTTCTCCCACCAGCTTCCAGGGTTTAGCATATATCAAATTTCAGGGCAAGCTCCAGTTTTGTTCGATACACAAGGACTGGACTTAACAACACCTCCAACCATTGCAGATCTCAACAAAGCGAATCGTTTTACCAATTGGGTGAATGATGCAAGTGCAACCAACTCAGTTATTTCAGGCACAGATGTGATTGATGTTAATACTGCTGCTTTTAAAGGAAATGGAAACGCACTGAATATACCACTCAAGTTAACCGTGCACTATGAATACAAACAGTTTAGAATTGGTGCAGGGTATTCATATGAGTTAATGAGCTTGGGGAGTTTTAAAATAGCTTCATCTGATAAATCCTACACACTAAGTCCAACGAGCACGCTTGGTTTTATGAGCAAATACTTTGGCCTACTTGGTTATTCCTTTTACAGGATAGATAAATATTTGCTTACCGTGGATGCCAACATTGGCAATTTTTCTCCAGGTAGTAATTTCAACAATGCCTTGATTCAAAAGAGTCTTTATTACAATTTAGGATTGACCATCGAAAAAGATTTTTCAGAATATTTTAAAGTATTCGCAAGGCCATCACTAGAATTGAAAAGCTATGCTCTTGCCGTAGGAGGCAAAAGTATTGATCACTCAATGAATGCAATCTATTTAAATGTTGGTGTTACTTACCGAATACCTGAGTTGCCACGGTGCTATAACAAAGACTGCCGCATACAGATTAATCATGCCCACGGCAATAAAGAATATAGAAGCAGGTCACACAAAATCTATGAAAAGCAGAATCCTAGCTATGGCGAGAATGATCCCGTTTTAATAAAATACAAAGGCAAGAACAAGAGGAAGCTGAATCCTTATTAAAATTCAGTAGTTCCTATTAAGTAGTATTGAGGAGAAATTGTATTTATTCTAAGATAATCATCACTCGCTCCACCCACTTTGAATATTGCAGACCTGAAGGATGTAGTCCATCAGCAGCAACTAAGGTTGGTTGTTCAAACCCTTTTCGAGAAATATCAGTAATATTGACATAGCGAATGCCCGCAGCTAACGTGATCCGTTTGTTTACAGCATTGAAATCATCAATAGCTTTTGAGATAGTGGCCTGTTTAGTTTTGCCGAAAGGCGTATAACCATAATCAGGGATAGAGACTACAAACACATTTTCTTTCATCCCCTTGGCAAGTTTTACAGCCGTCCTCAATAAATCGCTGAATTCAATTTCATACTGCTCAATGGATTTGCCTTGGTATTGATTGTTTACTCCTATCAATAAAGAAACTAAATCATATTCTGGTTTAAGGGCAGCTTTGTTAATGGCGTTTCTTAAATCATCGGTGCGCCAGCCAGTGGTAGCAATGATGGTGGGCTTTTCTGTTGCTTTACCTAAACCAGTCAATTTATCAGCTAACTGATTAGGCCAGCGATCAACTTCAATAACGCTTTCACCAATAGTATAAGAATCGCCTAATGCTAAGTATTCCCTTATATTCTGACCACTCGTCTCCATAAGCATTAAAAGCAACGATGCAGCCAATAGAAGCTTCCTCATTTCTTAAACCTTTGCGAAGGTAAAAGTAAAAACATAAGTGTCAGTATCTTGAGTGATGGTCATTTTTGTGACCATAGAAGTGTCTGTTAAGGTTGTAACCTCAGAAGGAAATGGGAAATTGATATAAAGACCAGCAGGGGAATTAGCACTCGTAACTGTAGTCGCATATTTATTCGTTAAAATGATAATCATTTTTCCATCCGCTGTAAATGACCATGTGCCCGATTCAGTAGTGGCAGGATCAGTGGTACCACATTTTGAAGCACCTTCATTTGAAATATAATCTTGCTTATCGTTATTGGTAAAAATGTAATTATTATCTAAAAAACAGGCGGGCAAGTTGGCCGGTACAGCCGCACTCCCATTCCTGTTTTGAGTTTCACTCACTAGCCTCCAGGTTTTGCTCTGACCCTTTTCTCCTGCTAAAAGCTTGGCCTGTGTTTCATAAGCCAACGGTTGTGGATCATCTTTCTTACAGCTGGCAATTATTATAAAAAGAGAAAAAGAAATAATGGACAATGATTTATATTTCATGGAGCAAATGATTTTTATAAAGATGTAAGAATAAATTTGAATTAGAGCTATTGCTTACTCAAACCTTAATGAATCAATAGGGTCAAGCTTTGATGCCTTACTGGCCGGATAATAGCCTGAAAGCAAGCCCACGAAAATACAGATTACAAACCCAACAAATATCCATAACCAAGGTATGATAAAGGTGTTGATGTTCATCAATCTGGAAATCAAATTGCCAATCAATATCCCTAAAATAATACCTAAGATACCTCCTAGCACGCATACCACAATTGCTTCAATTACAAACTGTTGCCGTATACGTAAAGGAGTAGCGCCCAACGCTTTCCGCACACCAACTTCGCGCGTGCGCTCGGTAACAGAAACCAACATAATGTTCATCAAGGCGATGGAAGCCCCCAACAATGTTATAAAACCAACACCAAATCCGCCTATGCGAAGCGAGCTTGTAATGCTTTCTAAATTTTGCGCAAGTGTTTCACTCTTTTCAATGGTAAACGAATTTTCGTTCCCTATTCTATCGTGTCGAATTTGTCTCATTATTCCAGTAGCCTCGCCCATGGCTTCCTCTACTTTGGTTGGGTCGTTGATACCAATTGTCATGTCATACTCCAGCCCACGGCCGCTTGCCAATTGATTGGCTACAATTACGGGAATCAACACCATGTTGTCATAATTATCTTCAGAAAGCGAACCTTTCTCCTTTAGCATCCCAATAATGCGAAACTTTGAACCTTTAAAAGTAATTTCAGAGCCAATGGCTTGCTCATTGTTTTCGTAAATTGAATTGTACAATTTCCTTCCTATAACCGCCACCCTTGAGCCGTATTGAATTTCCAAACTAGAAAAATTTCTACCCGATTCAATGTTCAATCCTTTGATAGAGACAAACTCGGTGTTAACACCTTTAATAGCTATGTTCGGATTCGATTTTTTAGAATTATGTTTTACTTCGGCAGTGCCTGTAAGATCTGCCGAAAGGCATGTGGAGGAGGATCCACCAAATTTCTCGATAAATTTTTGCGCTTCGTTAAATTGAATGGTTGTGTACACCTTTTCCTTTATACCTCCTTGCCGGCCTCCCCTATTTCGCTTGGAGTAGATATCAAATGTGTTTACCCCGAGAGAAGATAAACTATCAGCTACCGAAAACTCAATTGCATCAATGGCTGTTAAAATCCCCACAAGGGAAGTAATGCCGATGGCAACAATGAGGGCTGTCAAAACCGAGCGTAGCATATTTGCCTTTACTGATCGAAGGCCTTCTTTCACATTTTCAACTATGTTCATCTTTCTTGGGTGTTAATAAAATCAAAATTAGTATTCATACGTTATCTTATGACCTATATTTGAATAATTTGTTACAACAAACTTAATCAATACCACTCTAACGATGCGTTTGCTATTTTTGTTAGGCCTTGTTTTTTTATTTCGGGTAGCCGCGGCCAATTCCATTTTCATTCCCATGGATGAAAAACAAACCAACCATTTAAAGGCCTACGGCTTGGCCTTTTGGATATTGAAATCGGATGACCAAGTAGATTGGCTGCTTAACTATCGCGGGGGAAGTTTTATGTGCAAATACAGCCCTAAAATACAAAACGAACTGGTAGTGCGCGGCATTAGTTATGAGATTATCTCGGACGCTCAGACCAATGCGATAATCACCGAAATAGCTAGTCCATCCGCCAATTACGATATTATGAAGCTGGAGAAATACCCACGCATTGCCGTGTATTCTCCAAAATCAAAACAACCCTGGGACGATGCAGTAACGCTAGTACTCACCTATGCTGAAATTCCTTACGATATTATTTTTGATGATGAGGTAATGGATGGCAAGCTGCCGAAATACGATTGGCTGCACTTGCATCACGAAGATTTTACAGGGCAATACGGGAAATTCTTTGCCATGTACCAAAACATGCCCTGGTATGTGGAGCAGCAGAACGAAGCCGAGAGCATTGCGCGTAAATATGGATTCTATAAAGTATCCCAACTAAAATTGGCTGTAGCTAAAAGGATCAAAGAATTTGTTGCTGGTGGCGGTTTCCTGTTTGCCATGTGTTCTGCTACCGATTCCTTTGATATTGCCCTTTCGGCAGAAGGCGTAGACATCTGTGAGCGCATGTATGATGGCGATGCGGCAGACCCTAATGCACAATCCAAACTTAATTTCAACAATACACTCACCTTTAAAGATTTTACGCTGTCGCGTGATCCGTATCAATATGAATTTTCGGATATTGATAACAACGCTCCAGAGCGCGGTCTTCGCCAGGACAACGATTATTTTTCGGTGTTCGAGTTTTCGGCCAAGTGGGATCCAATCCCCACCATGCTTACTCAAAACCACACACGAGTAATCAAAGGCTTTTATGGGCAAACAACTGGGTTTAAAAAGAATCTTATTAAGCCTGATGTGGTAGTAATGGGCGAAACGGCTTCCATTAAAGAGGCAAAATACCTTCACGGGATTTTAGGTAAGGGTTTCTATACGTTTTATGGAGGGCATGATCCTGAAGATTATCAGCATACGGTTGGCGAAGAGCCGACCGATTTGAACTTACATCCCAATTCACCGGGGTTTCGTCTTATTTTAAATAACATCCTCTTTCCAGCAGCGAAAAAGAAAAAGCAGAAGACTTAATTTAGGTTTTAAATATCACTATGTCACCAAATTACAAAACCACCAAAATTCAGCAGCTTAACGCTGTTACCCTTATTTTACTTGTAATCGCTTCATCGTGTGCGAGTCAATCAAAATCAAAGAAATTAGCTCACACCAAAGCCAACCAAACAAAAATTATTGAAGCAAAGCTTGGTAAAAATACCAGCAGCGAAATAAATAAGAGCAATACCTTTATACTTTTTCAGCAAAAACCGGAGGGCGATCAGGTAGCAAAGCAATACAAATATGTAGTAATACGGAAGTCAGATAACCAGATCTCACTCGAAGGTGTTTACAAGCTTGGATATGTAAAATGGGTAAGCGATACCGAAATAGAAGTGCTCAGCTTACCTTCCGTTGTGGAACAAGATGAATCTAAATTCAAAAAAATATATACTATCGCTTTGCCCACCAATATTCAATAACACATGCGAAAAATAATTCTTGTAGTAAGTATTTTTTGTGCTGCTTCATTCTGCATCTACAATGCTAAGAACGAGCAAGCACCGATGAAAACAACTGAGCTTGTCGATCTTGAAAAGGATGACAAGTACAACGAAAGAGATGAGGAAGAAGAAAGAAAGTCAGACCATCCTTCTGAGTTTGCCCTCTTTAATCAAGCTATACGCACAAAAGATGGCGAAGATGAACCTGGTTATCTGCCAGGTTATAGAATGCAAGAACTTGCCAAAGCTCAGGAAGCAAGAAAATACAATCAAAGCTCAAATGCCAGAACTGAAGCAACCAATGGAGTTATTGAATGGAAAGAACGAGGCCCTGCCAACGTACCAGGCAGAACTCTTGCCATACTTGATTTACCAAGCGATGCCAACCATTTAACGTGGCTTGCAGGTGCTGCAACAGGTGGTGTTTGGAAAACCACTAACGGTGGCACGAGTTGGACTGAAAAAAGTAAGAACTTTAGTATTCTTCCTATTTCATCATTGGCTATGTCGCAAGAAGTGGGCACTAAAATAATTTATGCTGGAACTGGGGAGTTCGTTTCGACCTCTTCTTCTGCTGTGGGGGATGGTATTTTTAAATCAACTGACTTGGGGGAAACTTGGACACAATTAAGCGCAACTAAAGGCAATAAAGATTTTTTAGTTGTTACTAGAATCATTGTCGATCCAATCAATGCCAACCTTTTATTAGCAAGCTGTGTTTCATCGCCCTACACCATTGATCGTAAAAGTACCATCCAACGCTCAACCGATGGTGGTGCGACATGGGCAAGTATGTATTCATCCTCCATTGCAATTGAACAGCTAGTTTCAACACCTGGCAACTTCAGTGTTTTGTATGCTACCCAACGAGCCACAGGGGTGGTTAAGTCCATCGATGGTGGGCTCACTTGGGCAGCCTCTAGCAATGGACTAACAGCAAGTGGAAGAATAGAGATTGCCATTTCTCCAGCTAACCCCAGCCGTTTATTTGCCTCTACTGAAGGTGGAGTTACAGGTACTGGCTCTGATTTATATTTTTCCAATGATGATGGTGCTACGTGGGCTGTTGTTGATGTTTCGTTGAGCAATGCTGCCGTAGATTTTTTAGGAGGCCAAGGATACTACGATAATACAATTGCTTGCGACCCCTTCAATCAAGACATTGTGTACTTTGGAGGTGTTAACTACTTTCGGCTAACCCTAGGCACAACCTCTTCCAACATCACAAATTATACGTTGGATGAAAGCAAGATATCTCCCTTTATAAATTTAGTTAGCGCTTCTGGTGTAACCTATGCAGGTGGAAAGCTTTCTGTTTCCAACAGTCCTAATTTTTCAGTAGAACTACGTTTTGGGCCAGGCAAAAAACAAAAGGCGCATCGCTTTCTTGTCCCCACAGGCTCGAGTAGTGGCGTACCTGATGCCAACTACACCTATCAAGATTATGTAGATGTAGATTTTGAAGCGTGGGACATTACAAACAATAAACAACTCATGGTTTCCTTTCGGGATCAAGGCCGAGACGGCAAATTTAATTTGATACCTGTAAACACAGACAACACTGATGTTACTTTGCAAAGCAGAGAATATCTCTTTGTGCATAACCTCGACTACAACGCTGCGTTGCCTGATGCTACTGTAGCTGTTAATGGTGGTCATAAAATAAAAACGGTTTACAATATATGGCCTTCGCTAGCGGCCAATGCAACATGGCCAACTAGCCAAAACGCTAATTTGGCTATCAACGCAACAGCGGTAGTAAAACAAGCCGCCACCACAATAACGGTAGCAGATGCGTATTCCAAATGGGATGGCAAAAACAAAGTGAACCAAACCGATTTAACTGCAGGTGTTCACCCAGATCATCATACTACCACTATTATACCCGTTGATAAAGTAGCTAAAACATTCAAATTTTTAATAGGCAATGATGGCGGTGTTTTCGCCTCCAACACTTCTACTACACCGGGCATTGCCAATGGCGATTTTAAATTTGCTGGCTATGGATACAACACAGGGCAATTCTACAGTGCCGATAAAAAGCCGAACGTTGATCAATATATTGGAGGCCTTCAAGACAACGGAACTCGGTTTTCACCACAAGGAGAAACCGCGGGCATAGCAACAAATTATAGCTATGCTTTGGGTGGTGATGGATTTGAAACTCTTTGGCACAGCCTAGATGGAAACAAATTGCTTGCTAGCACTTATTATAATGGTATTAGCAAAAGCATCGATGGGGGTGCGACTTGGACAGCAGCCACTACAGGTATAACCAATGCGAACAATAGTGCTAACTTTCCTTTCTTTACTAAACTAAGCAACTCAAAAAAATTTCCTGATCGGGTGTTTACGATTGGCGGTGCTGGTGTTTTTGTTTCCAATGATTTTGGAAGCAATTGGACACCAACATCTATCACAAGCAATCTCTCAGGCACTTCATTTTATGCCGATGTTGAAGTTTCTCAATCTAACGCCAACATTGTGTGGGCAGGCAGTGGCATGAGTTCGACAAGAAATTTGTTTGTGTCTACCGATGGGGGAAAAAGTTTTACTAAAACTATAAACTACACAGGTGCAACGTTGGGGGGGCTTACACGGTTGGCATCTCACCCTACCCAAGATAGCACAGCGTTTGCGCTCTTCTCTTTTGCCAATTCTCCCAAAATACTTCGCACCAAAGACCTTGGTAAAACATGGCAAGACATTTCTGGATTTGGATCTGGTACATCAAGCAATAATGGATTCCCTAACGTTGGCGTGTTTTGTTTGTATGTAAGACCCGACAACACGAACATTATCTGGGCTGGAACGGAAGTGGGTATTGTAGAATCGTTGGACGGTGGTGTAAGTTGGAATATCCTGACCGACTTCCCACATGTAAACGTGTGGGACATGAAAGGTCAAGACGATCAAGTAGTGATAGCCACCCATGGCCGTGGTATTTGGACGGCTAAAATAAATTCACCTCAACTTATTTCAAACCCGCCAACTATCGCTGCTTCAGGCACATCGCCTCAAGGCAAATTCTTAGTTAAAATTAACTTCCCTGTAAGCTATGATTCTGTTCAACTTAAAATCAACGCGACTTTCGTAGGTACTATAAAAAATCCAACTGCAAACAGTAGCTCAGTAGTTCCCATTATAGGCGTGCCGCCCGGTTCAGCATCCTGTCAATTAATAGCGTTTACTAAAGGTGCACCTGTTTCCTCTCCTATAAGCACCCATACCATGTTGAGCTTAAAGGCTCTACAAAGTCAATACTATAATTTATTTATGGATGCGAGTGACATAACTAGTTTTAATTCAAGCGGCAAAACAACTGGTTATATAATCAAAACATTATCAGGCACTAATACAAGCCTTCAAAGTAATCATGATTATGATGTGAACGTTGATCTTTCTGCAGTTGTTTTGCAGCCTATCACGGTAAGTAGTGCCAATCCAAATTTATTTTATAAAGACGTGGCTCTGGTAGTAGCAGATGGTGACTATGTAACTGTAGAGGCTACCAAAGACGGACTCACATGGACACCATTAATAGGCAACTACAACTCATCAGCTAACACAACTTGGGCAAGTGCTGTAACCTCAGGTGTATCGGGCACAAACGAAATGCAAGTAAGCCATACGCTTAGCCTAACCCCTACTTTTGCTGTAGGAGATGTTTTGCTATTTCGATTCAGGCTTTCTTCAAACACGGCAGGCACAGGCTGGGGCTGGTCTATTGATGATTTGTATATTCAGCAGACGCCAACGGGACTTGAAGATGCGCCTGCAGCTAGCAACCTTGTTGGCTTAACTATTTATCCTAACCCAACGAAGTCGATATCTAAAGTCTCATTCCACTTGAATGAAGAAAGTCCAGTAACGTTGAGCATTACTAACCTTTCGGGAAAGGCAGTTCAATCTACTTACTTAGGCGTGAAGCCAAAAGGAGATTATGAAGAGACATTGCCAGCCGATCTGAGTTCAGGCATTTACTTTATCAGGATAAAAACTAACCAAGGTGTAAGCGTTGGCAAATTGTTGGTAACAGAATAAAAGCTAAGATTAGCATTACTTAAAAGAATTGCTCAAATCTGCTTTCGATAATTTGAAGAGGCATATTCGAGAAAATTTACCAGCCACGTATGTAATGCCACAAACGGCTAGCCCTCCATCGGTGGTGGGCGTTGCCGAGGCAATTTCAAATGGATTGGAGAAACCTAAATAGTGGCTGCCTAAGAATGTACCTGTTGTTTTATCGTACCCAAAAAGTGCAATTTGTTTGCTTTTAGTATTGCTACTGTAGAGCACAATATCTTTTTCATTTACTTTCAGCGATAGTATTTTCACGGGTGCGTTTTGAACAAGTTCGGGTAAGTTATTGCCACCTAAATTTACAATGGAGCTAATGCCGTTTTCATTAACGGTAACCGAGGGTAGCAAATAATTATCACCAAAATTAAAGCGGGCTGCTGCATAGCGACTTCCTTCTAAAGGCAACAGCTGACTAAATCCGCCATCGGCTTGCTGACCTTGTGCTACACCAAGCGGATCTTTGTTTACCAGATCGGTAAACACTAACGAAAATGTGTACTTATAAAATCCATTAAAAAAATATTTGCCCGCACTGGTTTTGCCTACTTGAAAAGGAAACTGCCTACCCGTGCGTGTAAAATGGCTTATAAACTTTTCTTCCACGCCATTGCCTTCTCCAATGGTAAATGATACTGATTTTGATGTGCTTCCTTGCGGGTTCACCAAAGAAACCACGCTTTGCTTGGCAACATTATCATACCGCAACAATACAAAGTTGCCTGCATCATTAAACGCAGCAGAGGGGTACGAACCACCCACAGGTAGTGTCTTTGTAATTGTTCCATCTGTGGCTACCTCACTCAGTTGGGTTTGGTAATTACCAGGTGCCATACTGAAAAAGTAGTACTTGCCACTAGCTTCTAACAAAGGCCCGATGGGTGCTACTTTATCGTCTGGCACTTCAAGTTCGCTAACAAATGCTCCAAGTTTATCTACTTTTAATAAATACGTGCCATTAAAGAAATTCGGATCGGGCAATCGCCTGTTGGCTAAAATTAAATAGCCACTGTCAGGAGTTTGTTTTACGTCAATGGGCGAATAAGAAGCATCAAACTTATTGGTATCATAAATACGCACAAACTTAGCACTATCTATTTGCGGATCGTTTTTTTTGGAGCATGAAGCTGCTATCAAAAGCACGAAGAACAACATTATAAATCTAGTCATATTAATTGCGATCGTTGGATTTAAAACTAGTGCTGAGGTAACGCATCGGAAAGAGTACGCCTGCAGAAACTACAATATTCTTTAAGTTGAGATCATCTTGTGCATCGCCAATTCCCGAAAGGCGATCGTTACTAAAACGGTTCTTGGCATTTACAATGTTTACCAAACTCTGCCGATAGTTAGCCTCAAATGTTAAACGCACATTACCCATTTGATAGGTAGCCCCTGCTCCTCCCGTGAAGCCCCAATAGTTGCCAAATGTATCTTTAGCACCTGTAATTAATGGCTGGCTATCAATTTGATTTGTGCCTCCACTCGCAACATCGGTGGATGACACCGTTACTGATTTCTGTGCATTCAACAATACAGAGTAAAACATGCCCAGTTGCACAAACGGCCTCAGGTTTCGGCCAGTGATATCGTACTTAACAAAGAAAGGAAAATCAGCATATTCTACCTTCTGGCTTTGCGAATAGGTTTGCGTAAGCGATTCATTGGCATTGGCCGAGTTTACCCACTTTAACTGATTGGAATAAGTGAAAATAGAATTGATATAACTTGGCTGCAAACTAAAATAGAACCCGTGATAGTAATACGTGATCTCAATAGTAGTTTGAAAACCAATTTCTTTAAATGAATCGTATTGTTTATCCACCAGTGAAGCATCGTAATTGATGGGAGTAAGAATAGTGTAGCGTTTTATTGGAGAAGCCTTCGCCCAGTTAATGCCTGCTTTAAAACCGAGCCACCATTGCTGCTCAATAAATTGGTTAGCATTAGCTTTCTTTCGACTGGTATTGAATGGAATGGGTGGTCGCTTTTCTTGAGCCAGCACCGCGCTTGATAGCAGAAGAACAAGAATAAATAAGTAACATTTTCGCATAGATTATTCGATAACAAGTAGTTTTTTAGTCTCTTCAAAAAATCCTATTTTAAGTTGATAAAAATAAACGCCAGCGGCCAAGCCGTTTAAGCGCACTTCAACTGAATGATCGCCTGCCGTTTGTTCTTCCTCTATCAATATTTTCACAAGTGTGCCTTTGCTATCCATTAAGGTTAAGCTCACTAAGCTAGTACTGTTAATCTTAAAGGCAATGGTAGTTGTTTCCTTAGCGGGATTGGGGTAGCATTCTTGCAAAGAGAACCGCTCGTTTATAAAATCATCTTGCACCCCTGAAATAACTTGCTCGGCCAACACAAGTGGTTGATAATTTCCTGAACCTTCTTCCTTTGCACCTGAAATAAAATTCTTAAAGAAAATGTCATTGTTTATTACTTTCTCATCTACCAACATCCAATCTTTCAGCAAGCTGGCATACACTTGCCTGTAATCATATTGCATTTCCACATTGTCTTTAGTTAGGTCAGGTACTTTGCCCACCACACCCGGATGTGCGCCCTTGCCGAAGATATACATAGGCCCGCCCGTACCATGGTCAGTGCCATAGCTTCCATTACTGTGCACTCGCCTACCAAATTCTGAAGTGGTAACCGTAAGCACTCTATCCTCAAGCCCTCGTGCTTTCAAATCATTTTGGAAAGCTGACATCGCTGACGATATATGATACATAAGCGCAGCATGGCTACCCATGGTGGAATCATAGCTTTGTACCTGCCCAGCATGCGTATCAAAGCCACCAATCTTTACTAGAAATACTTTTGTCTTCACACCCAACCCTGCTCCTCCTCCATCTAAAAGGCGTGCTACCAATTGCAATTGCGGTGTGAGCCCGTTATGTAAACTACCCGAGGGTGCGTTAAATGGATAGACTTCCGGATAGGTTACTGTGGATGGCGCAGACGCTTTGTAAACCTCATACAATCGCTCTGCATAATCTTTCGACTTCTTTTCCAAACCTAAAATCCAATTCATCTCTTTGCCATAAGGCGAATTGAGCAACGCTGCAGGTGGATAACCTCTTGGATCAATACCTTGATCTTGAAACCCTGGCAAGCCATTGACCAATGCTGCAAAGCCTGTAGGATCGTTGATGGATATAGAAGTTGGAATGTTGCCCGTTTGATGAAATATCAACGACACATCGTTGCCCATTTCAATTGCCAAAGGGTCGAGCATATCGGCATTGGGGAAATCGGCAGGATAGGTTTTGGGTGCAAATTCTTTTTGCAGATAACGACCTACCCAGCCCGATGAAAAGTAATCATCAAAGCTGCCACCCATGAACGAAATATCTCTTCCACGAAAGTGAGAACCATTATTATACTTATAGGATACGCCCTGTACTATTGCCATGCGGCCGCGGTCATACAAGGCTTTCATACCAATCATATCTGGATGGAAGCCTACTTGAGCATCGGTTGGTAATGTTGAATCGACTGGTATAATTTTACGTGCGCTATTCTTTATGGGGATAGCAATATTGGGTCTTCGGAAATAATACTGATCATAATCCGTTATCGGGATTACTGCGTTCAGTCCGTCATTGCCTCCGTGCATTTGCAAAATAATAAGCACCCTATCGTTGGTGCTTTGGCTCGCCATCCGCGTAAGCGAATTATCGGCCATCAACCGCATGGGTATGCCACCCAACGTAAGCGGAACGGTTGCCAGCGATAGTTTTTTTATAAAGCTTCTGCGTTGCATGAGGTTGTTAATTAATAAAGTTGATATTCGGGCGACTGCATCATGGCGTTGAACAAATTCTTCAACTGGTTTCGCACCGTTTCTGGATCTACCCCTTTGTTCCAACGGAAGGTCCACGAACCTTCTGGGTCTACATCAATTTGGGGCGACTTGATAAAAGCAGTTAAGAAATAATTTAACCTAGAAGCCGTTAACCCCGCGTTGGTATCGGGCAAGGTAAACGTAAGGTTCTCGTTCAATGGCAGCAAGTATTTTGCCAATTCAATTATCAATAATTTCGCATCGCCAGCAATGGCATTACTGAATTTACTTTTTACGAATGCAACAAGGTCAATGGTTAACGCTTTCGGATCAGTTTTATCCATCAATAAAGTATTAATAAACTCGTATCGTTGTGTTAAGTAATTAGTAGAAATCCAGCTGCGATGATAAATAGGGTACTGATGGTACGCATCGTAACCTGCCACATCAAATGGATCATAGAAATTCATACCCATTAAACTCAGTGAACGTATCAAGCCATCAGTGGCAGCATGAAAATCAGCGGAAGCGGTAATGTAATCAGGCAACTGCACATTGAAAAACCGAAACGTGCCCATCATTATATCCAAAGGCGATTTGATTATCCCGCCAAAGCTATCATCATCCACTCCGCCAGCAGCATCATAGAAATGTTGGCTTTGAAAAAGCTCTTCCAGCACAGGTTGCAGCTTAAATCCGTTAGCGATAAAGGTGGCCGCCATAGAAGCAATGATAGCATCGTCTAGCGGTTGATCGATGGCATGATACACATAGAACCGATAGATTCTTCGGCAAATATTGCGCGCAGTTTCGGGCGAAGCATAGATCTGCTCAATTAACTGACTCACCTCATCCAACACACTTGCTTCAGTAGCATTGCCACCCGTTGCCAAAAGTGGATCAGGCTTTATTTGCTTGTTTCCAAAATACTTGCTGAACGTCTTTGCACTGTTATCATGCGAAGAGGCATTGTTCGCGCTGCCCCTCACCTTCCCTCGCGGAAGCTTTGTGTCTGGATCAATAGAGGTAAACAACGTGTTGACAACCGTGGTTGCATCTAAACTAATATCCCAACCCGAAAGCACCTTGGCAGCTTGTTGCACATCCAACTCTTGATAGTAAAAGTAATCGCCTTGGGCGGTGCTAGGTAGCGAAACACCTTCAAGCCCTCTGCCAATAGTGAACAACTCGTGCAGCTCGCGAGCAAAGTTTTCTTGTGGGCTGCCATTTACGTTTAAATAGCCATCAAGCACCTTTAGCATTGCATTGTCGACACAAGCCTTTTTGGTAAGCTCTTTAAAATTAACTTTCGCTGTTGCGGATGTATCGAATGCAAAAAGTCTGAACAATTGATTTTGGAAATAAAGCAGCCTACTATCATCTACCTTAGATTGAATGGTGGTAAGCACGGTGTGGATAAAGAACACCACCTTCTCGCGAGTAGCATAAGCCAACGCTTGATTGGGTGCTATTCCCTGACTAAGCATTTGCGCTAAAAACCAGCCTTTGAAGTACGCTTGAAAATCGCCTTTGCTAGTTGGATTGATACCTGAATAAAACCATTCTTTACCTGTTATAGGATCGATGGGAAGCACCGGATCGGGCAATGGTTGTTGAAATAATTGAGCCACCGCTTGGGCAGCAGTAAGTGTTGAAAAGCTATCGATTAATTCTTTGGTAGGGCCAAACGAAGCGCGGTGCAACAAATGAGCAGCCCGCTTGAAACCTAATTGACCGGTAAACGCAGGAAGAGGCATTGCAACGAGTTATTTTTTTGCTAAAGTAACTTTATTGCCTACATTTTGTTCGTTCAACTTAGTTTAAGTGTGGATTTTTAGGGTCAATCTTCTGTATTTTCCTTTGGTGAGGGATTTTTAGTGTTAAAGCGTCCTCATCGAAATACAAAACAAGAAGATTGCTTAATAAGAGTTAAAGTCACCGTGGCAAAGTGCATTTTAAGAACCATTAAAATGAAAATAATTAAGATTTGGTGTTTAGTTTAAAATCCTAAATCTTTGAGCTGGCTTCCATTATTGACCACTCACTCAAATTTGACATATGAAAAAAATGTTTTTTCTTCTATTGCTGACTCCATTTATAGTTAAGGCTCAGACAGGTGACAAGAATTTTATTGACCAAAACTATATTGAAGTGACTGGTAAATCAGAAATGGAGATCACGCCAGACTTGATTTATATAAAAATATTGATCAACGAGAAAGACAACAAAAGTAAGATGCCACTTTCCGAAAGAGAGAGTAAAATGATTTTGAAGCTCAAAGAAATTGGGATTGATATAAATAAGGACTTACTAATAAAAGACATTTCGAGTAATTTTAAATATTATTGGCTGACAAAGAGTGACATATTGCTATCAAAGGAATATCAGTTGATTGTCAGGGACACTAAAAATGTAGGGAAGATTTTTATTGAACTTGAAAATATGGGTATTTCAAATGCTTCGATAGAAAGACTTGACAATAGTAATATTGAAAAGTATAGAAAGGAAGTTAAAATTGCTGCAATAAAAGCAGCAAAAGAAAAGGCCGAAGCACTTTCAGGGGCAATTGGACAAGCGACTGGTCGAGCTATTTTTATTAAAGAACTAGAAAGTAATTACGAAAGTGAACGACCTGGTGATTCAAACAGTATTTTGATTAGAGGTGCAAGTTCCATTTATGGCTCAAGATCACCTGAACCAGAAATTGGCTTCGAAAAAATTAAACTAGAGTTCTCAATAATTTGCAGATTTGAGTTAAAATAATTGAAGGCAACCAATCGATCTGGTGCTCTCACCGCTGTTGATAGCCCTTCCTTCCCAATCACCTAAACATTCAACATATCCATACTCCTAATCCAATCAAAGTTTTCTCATTTAAGAAAATGAGCTTATCCAGTTACTCACCTGTTCATAAAACAGTGGAATTGAACGAGGATAGGCCAAGCCGCAGAATTCCTTTTGGCCTAAGCAGTTAAATATTCAGATTATTGAAGATGAGGTTTGAAACCTGATAAACCTGATATAACCAAAAGTGCTAACTTTGATAAATGAAAACATTAACACTAACCATACCCGATACGCTAGAAGTAGATAACCGAGACCTTGCAATGCTCGTCTCTACTCGGCTTTATGAGCAAGGTAAGCTTTCATTAGGCCAGGCAGCAGAAGTTGCAGGATTAACAAAAAGAACATTTGCTGAGCTATTGGGCAGTTATAAAGTTTCTTTATTTAACTATCCCCCCCAAGATTTAGCTCAAGATGTAGCCAATGCCTAATGCAATTATTTCCGACACCAGTTGTTTCATTATTTTGGCCAATATAGGTGAACTTGACCTTTTACGTAAAGTATATGGCGAAATAATAACTACCAAAGAAATAGCACTTGAGTATGGCGATATTCTTCCTGAATGGGTGGAGATAGTTGTTGTTAAAGACAAAGGCAAACAACAATTATTAGAGCTACAACTTGATAAAGGCGAATCTAGTGCTATCGCTTTATCTCTCGAAATGCCCAATAGCACCTTGATAATAGATGACTATAAAGCCAGAAAAATAGCCGAAAGATTATCCTTAACATATACTGGTACAATGGGAGTAATTATCAAGGCAAAGCTTCTTCAGGTTATTCCAAGTATTAGACCCTTGCTAGAAAAAATCAAACAAACCAATTTTTATATTTCCAAGGAAATTGAGCAGCAAGCCTTAAAAGAAGCAAATGAATTGATGCCCCCACTAGTATAAAAATGTAAATATTAAGTTGTTCAATACCCTTCAATTCAATCACCTAAACATTCAACTTATCCATACTCCTAATCCAATCAAAGATTCCCCATTTAAAAAAATGAGCTTATCCAGTTACTCACCTGCTCATAAAACAGTGGAATTGAACGAGGATAGGCCAAGCCGCAGAATACCAAACCATAAAGTGCGCCATACAAATGCGCATCATGGTTAATATTGTCTTTAGCTTTGCGACCCTGATAGTAGGTATAGGCCATGTACCCTATGCCAAACACAAACCCAGGCATGCACAAGGCAAAGTAGATACAAATAGATTGAATAGGTTGGAGAAGGATGAATACAAAAATTACGGCTCCCACGCCACCCGAAGCGCCTAACGTATTGTAGTCGGCATTATTTTTTTCTTTGAAGTAGGTGGGGATATCGGCAACAACAATAGCCGATAGATAAAAAAAGATGTAGCAGTAAATACCTGCTTCATCAAACAGGTAGCTAAAAGCACTCTCTACCGCAGTGCCAAAAAAATAGAAGGCAACCATATTCCACAGCAAGTGTGAATGATCTTTGTGAATGAAGCCTGAGCTTATAAAGCGATAGTACTGGCGGTCTACCCTTATCCGGTAGGGGTTCAACATTAGCTGGCCAATAAGTTCGGGCTTGTTGAAAGCATAGAAGCTTAATGCTACGGTAATACAAATCAGAACTATAGTGATGCTCATGGGTGTTTAATTAGAAAATCAAAAATGCAATGTTAGTGATTTAGTAAAGTTAAATGTAGCATTAGCTGAGTTTCCGCTTAACTACCAACATTGACTATTTCTTAGTATAAATCTACAGGCCAAGTTCGCAATTTTAGTGCGATTTAGAACAAAGAAACATAACTGCATACCGCTGTTAACCTCGCCTCTTTTAGGTTAAAATTGTATGACTGATTTGTCGACACTCGCTCCAATTCCAAAAATAATTGTAAAAAACACCTCTTTTTATCAAAAAATACCCCTAAAGGGTTAGACGAATACCCCCAAAGGGGTATTGACATTTGTTTTTTAACCCTCCACTTTTGATGCGAAAATTAAAAAAAGCCTCAGCAAGCTATGTCAACAATGCACCAACTGATCAAAAAATTTCAACATGGCATTGCTGAAAGTTGCAAGGGTATAAAAACATTTCAGCGTGGCATTGTTACAAATTACAAGGCCATAAAAACATTTCAGCGCGACCATGCTGAAAGTTACAAGGGCACAAAAACATTTCAACGTGGCATAGTTGAAAGTTGCAAAGCCACAAAAACATTTCAGCGTGGCCTTGTTACAAATTACATAGGCACAAAAATATTTCAGTGTGGCCTTGCAGAAAGTTACAAGGGCATGTTGAAAAATAGACCGCAGGTAGCACTTCTAAAACACGTCATTCTTAATTCTCAGATCTTACTTCTCACCTCTCACTACTCACTTCTAAAATCTTAACTATCAAATCTTAAATTTTAAATCACCATGCAAGCACCCGAAAAACTATTTGAAAACATTTTTAACGATGTACGGATAACCTCTCCACGTCTCGCCAACTTTACCAGCGATTGCATTAACCGACTCACGGCTGCCAACGCAACCAATGAGTACGACTTGTTTATTGCGCAGCTTACACCCCTACTTGATACCTTTAGCAACGAACTTGGCGAACTAGCCACCACGCAGGCACAGCAGAAAGGAAAAACCCTTACGGTAAACGAGCAAGTGAAGGCTTTTAAAAATACCATGAGCAATAAAGAAGGCGTAATTGCTGATGCCGTGGGTGGCCGCAAAACAGCTGGCTACCTCGAGTTTTACCCCAAAGGTGTAACAGAATATAGCAACGCCACCAAAACACAGATGCCCGTGCTGGTGAAGCGCGTACGGATGGCCACTACCGCCAATGCCGATAAATTGAGCCCTACACTCACTGCCTTGCTGCAAGGGTTTGAAGCCAGTTGGCTTAGCCAGCGGGGCGAGCAGCAAAAAATAAAAGGCACAATAAGCGACAACCGCACCGACCGTAGCGATGCCCGCACCGCACTGGAGCTAGCGCTGCTTAAACTCATCCACTCACTGGCCACCAAATTCCCTGGCGATGTAGAGCAGTGCATGGCACTGTTCAACTTTAACCTACTCGAGGGGGTGACAAGAAGCAAGAAGAAGATTGTGAGCAGTGGTGTGGGGAATGCTGATGGTAAGAAGAGCTAAAAACTTAGTAGATTGTTTAACAAAAACTTATTGAAAATGAAAGCAAGAAGATTTGGTGTTTGGTTTAATATAATAAATCTTTGTGTTGGTTGCCATTTTAAACGACCATAATATGAAAGATTATTCAGACTACACTAAGGAATACGTTCAAGACATTTGTGACGCATTAAATGAAGCCCAAATTTTTATGGACAAAAACACCCAGCAGAAATTTGAACCGAGCAACTTTGAAACTCTGACAGCTTTTCTACATAATTATGTAGTAATACCAATGAGCATTAATGCATTTCTAAATGACAAGGGACTAGTAAATAGAGGGCGATGTCCGTATACTGGGCAGCGCATAGACAATTCATTTCCAAAGTGGACGTATATGAATAATCGTAGCATATTTACTTCCCACGAAGGATACTCAACAATGCTAAAGGAAGATGACGAAGAATATGAAAAAATAATGGGGCATCCAGCACCTAAGAAAAAAACTGGAGGTTGTTATATTGCGACTGTCTGTTACGGGAATGAACTTGCCCCTGAAGTATTGACCTTGAAAACTTATCGTGACGAAGTTCTATCGAAAACATTTTTCGGAAAAGCCCGTTGGTCTAAACATATTCAACTTGTTCAAGCGTCCGCTTGGAAATATTAAATAGCTTAAAATATGATTTGGTTTGATATTAAGCAATTAGAAAAGGGATTTATAAATGGAAACCTAACCGACAAAGAAGGGTTCAATTACCTTCTAGCAAATATGGTACTGTTTTCCCTCACACCTTATTTGGTTGGCGACCGCTCCGAAAACAATTGGTTGTTATCTATTCAATTTGTTGTAGATATTTTTATAACAATTATGTCGGTAATAACGACTTATAGAATCAATACAACTGGAAACGATAAGGATTACCTAAAACGATTTCTAGGCCTATCTTTTGTAATAACCATAAGACTTTTTGTTTACATATTAATTGTTTTGTTGCCAGCAGGTCTAATTATGCATTACGTTAATAAATCTGGTGCAACTGATAAAAACACAAACGATATCTTCTGGTTCTTTGTGCAGATCTTTATCATTATAATTTATTACTTTCTCCTTACAAATTCTTTCAGAAGAGTTAACGAAAGAAAACAGTAAAAGAACACTCGGCTTTGATATTTCTTACAACAGCATTAATATTTAGTTGTGGCAAGAAGTGAAAGGCTAAAGAATCACAGAAAGGTTTAAATTTAAAGTATGATTCAACGAGTCTATATTGACACTTCAGTAGTTGGAGGAATTTACGACAGTGAGTTTGATGTTTTACGAAAATGTTCTTTGACAAGGCTTTCCGTGGGGAGATAAGCCTAATGGTTTCCGACCTGCTTGAAGAAGAATTGATTAATGCACCAGCCGACATAAAGGCTTTTTTTAAAACACTTTCTTATGAGCAATTAGAGTTCGTGAAATTGACAAAATCTTCAATTGAGCTAGCCGAACTTTACATCACTGAAAAAGGTGCAGGGGAGACTAGTTGAGCAGACTGTAGACACATTGCCCTAGCAACAATTAATAACGCAGAAGTTTTGGTAAGCTGGAATTTTAAGCATATTGTTAATTTAAAGAGAATAAGAGGTTACAATTCTATCAACCTAAGAGAAGGATTGCATACTCTTGAAATAAGGTCACCTAAAGAACTAATGGAATATGAAAACTGAATTAAAAACAGAAAAGAAATTTGATGCTGTTAAGTTCATGAGACAACAACGTGACAGAGTATCCCAGATAATCTGTGGTGAGTTGCCCACATTACAACATCAGATATGATTATTACAATTATTAACTGACACAGTTTAATTTACAGACCCCTTAATAATTGAAATTAACAAATGAAACTTTCATTC
The DNA here is from genome assembly GCA_038205685.1 of Cytophagales bacterium. GTDB lineage: Bacteria > Bacteroidota > Bacteroidia > Cytophagales > Cyclobacteriaceae > ELB16-189. The sequence goes on from JBBRBQ010000005.1 coordinate 74,629, forward strand.
AGAATAAGAAAAACACCTGAATTTATTTTTGACTATTTGACTGATCTACAAAAATTCGCTTCCATTCATCCTGTAATTTCCAAAATTATCAAAACTAGTGATACCAGCCATCTAGTTCATGAGACGCTTAGGTTTTTGTCAATTCCTTTTTCATTTACATATCCTGTAACAATCGAAAAAAACATATCAGATAAGATTGTTATCATTCGGGCAACCGTATTCAAATTGACTAAAATTGAAATGAAATTTGTTTTAAAAGAAGACCTAGATTATACAATCATTGAAGAGAGCGTTCAGTTTAAATCACCTTTTCCAATAAAGGCTCTTATGGAAGGTATCTTCAGAAAACAGCACACTCAACTTTTTAAAAACATTGAACTGAAATAAAGCTGATTTCAATATTAGGGCAGATTATAATTATCTTTATAACTTATCAAAAACTTAATCATTATCAATTATGAAAAAGAAGATCTTAATCGGCTTAGGTGTAGTTGCTGGCATACTTGTTTTAGGGGTGATCTACTTGGTTTATGGGCCAAAGGCAAGCCCAGCCAAAACCACCAGTTTCAGCAATAGTGGCTTAGACATTAGCGTATCGTACTCGCAACCGTACAAAAAAGGCAGATTGATTTTTGGCAGTGCCGAAGACAAAGCCTTGCAACCGTATGGTAAGTATTGGAGATTGGGCGCCAACGCTGCTACAGAAATCACGTTTAGCAAAAACATCACCTTCGCTGGTAAGCCCGTAAATGCTGGCACTTACCGCATGTATGCTGTACCAGGCCCTACATCATTTCAAATATCACTTAACAGTGAGTTGGCGGTTTTCTTTGGTGTAAGCGAACCTGACTACACTAAGGATTTATTGAAAGTAGATGTGGCAACATCAGTCAATCCCACGGAAGTGGAGCAATTTGTAATTGAGTTCTCTGCCGATGCAGCTACAACCAACATGGATTTTATGTGGGATAAAGTAGTGGTGAGAGTTCCTATCACAGTTCAATAGCCGTGAAGAAGTTCTTCCGCAGCATTATTCCGTTCATACAAAAAAAGTGGGTGGCATTGCCATTCACTTTTATTTTTTTGTTTCTCATCTATTGGGTCATTGGGCGCATTCAATACCGCAACAATGTTATGGATGTGGAAGAATACGAACCCATCTCAACACTGGTAGTTCCTAAGCATCCACTCACAAAAGCCAAGTTTCCATTCATTGATGTGCACAATCATCAATGGACAATGCCCATTCAAAACTTAGATGGCCTTGTAAGCGAAATGGATTCGCTTAACATGGGTGTGATGGTAAACCTAAGTGGCTTTCGCGGCACGCTACTTGAATGGTCGCTAGATAATGTGCAGAAGCATTATGCCAATCGCTTCGAAGTTTTTATCAACCTGAATTTTGAAAATTTGGACGATGAAGGCTGGCCTCAAAATGCGCTTATTCAATTGGAAGAAGGCGTGAAGCAAGGTGTGAAGGGATTGAAAGTATATAAGGGCTTAGGCCTTACTGATAAAGATAATCAAGGAAACAGAATTGCAGTAGATGATCCTCGCCTTGATGCTATTTGGGCAAAGTGTGGTGAACTGGGCATACCTGTGCTTATTCATTCAGGCGAGCCCTCTTCTTTTTGGAAACCGAAAGACAAACACAACGAGCGGTGGTTAGAACTAAAGCAAGAGCCAAGCCGCTATCGCGATCCAAGCAAAGTGCCACCTTTCGATCAAATTATGAACGAACAGCACAATGTGTTCCGCAAACATTCAAAGACAAAATTCATTGATGCTCACTTGGGTTGGTATGGAAATGATTTAGAAAAGCTAGGTAGCTTACTGGATGAAATGCCCAACGTGTATACAGAATTGGGTGCTGTGCTAGCAGAACTAGGAAGGCAGCCCCGCTTTGCGCGAGCGTGGATGATTAAGTATCAAGATCGAGTTATGTTCGGAAAAGATACCTACGCAATGAAAGAATATTATGTCTACTTCCGTGTGCTTGAAACGGCTGACGAATACTTCGATTATTATCGGAAACGCCATGCTCATTGGAAAATGTACGGCCTTGATTTACCCGATTCGGTATTAAAGAAAGTGTATTACAAAAACGCCATCAATGTTATTCCAGGCATTGACACATCGGTGTTTCCTAAGTAGACTTCTTTCAATCAATTATACAAAAAGCTTTTACTCGTTGAAGGGTGTTCAATAATTCCTGCTACAATTAAAAACTGGGCAGCAATATAGGTTAGCATAATATATAACTCAGCGTAGAGAATCGGTGCTTGAAATTTATTCAACGCTAAGATTGAATCCGAAGTCATAAACAGAAACGCTCCACCAAAAACCATCCAATAGCTTTTTACCGATGTTCGTCCATAACGAAAAGATGCGTTCAACACCATCATCGTGATAACGAATGCGTAGATTATCACTGGCACTTTCATATCGCCTAAGAATGGATACAAAGTGATAACCAAACCGGTTCCTGCTAAAATAATAGGAAAGGCAAATCGGGCTCGTTGCGTTCCCATCACCGATTCATCAGTTTCTTTCCATCGTGCTTGTCGATAAGAGAAAATGAATAATACATGTCCTATTAAAAAGCATACGAGGCCGAGTATAAAGAACAATTCACCTTTCTCTTGAAACATTAATAATACATCTCCCATCCAACAAAAGAATAAGGCCGTTGTAAAAATAGTTGAAGGTTGTTGAGAAGTATAACGATAGTAACCTATCAGCGAAAGCACAATCAATGGCTTCGAGAATAGTGCCAAGGTTGGATTAGTAATAACAACTGCAATTATTTCAATCACACTTATTACGATGAATGCATACAAGAAAATTTTTGACTTCATATCAACTTCATTTTGAATCGGTTTAATACAAGGTAAATAAATCCAATTAAACTAAGTGCGCCTGCAATAAGAAAGACAAGCGTAAAATGTGAAGCCTTATTGCCGTACAATAATCCAGAAGCGAACGCACCCACGCCAATTCCAAATTCCATACAAATATAAAGCGAGCCAATGCCTCTTCCTTTGTGTTGCTCATCACTTAAGTCAGTTGCCCAAGCCAACAAAGTGGGCGATGTAGCACCATGAGAAAGCCCGTAGAGTGAAGCACCTAACATTAGCATTGTCGCATTATCAGCAAGGCCAATAATCACTAACGATACCATAATAAAGAAAATCGAAATTCGTAATATAGGAACTCGGCCATATCGATCAGATGCTTTACCAGCCAACAGTCGAACAATCAATAAAGACACTGTAATAAAAGTAAACACCAACCCTTTGTTGGCAACCCCCAAGTGATTACTAAAATCAGGAATAATAGTGAAGATAGTTCCATATGCATAGGCAATCAACACCATCATTGCACAAGGCACAATTACTTTGGGTTCAAATAAATCTTTTCTGCTTACGCGGATAGCGGCCATGGAAAATGGTCTCTTTTCTTGAAGCGTTTCTTTCATCTTCAATAAGATCAAAACTGAAATGAATCCACACAAGGAGGAAGTATAAAACATAAAAGATAAACCATACCAATTAGCTATAAAGCCACCAATGGCTGGGCCTAACGCCATGCCGAGTGTTCCAGCAGTTCCTAGTATACCAATGGCCTCTCCCCTTTTCTCTGTTGGAATTATATCGGCTAAATAAGTTGTTTGGCCTGTAGGTGTAAAGCCCGTAGAAAATCCATGGACTAATCTCAATAGAAAGAATCCTGAAATGGTGGTAAGAATTGGATACATCAGACTACACAAAAAACAAACTATTGCTCCCACCATCATCACAGGTACTCGGCCAATAGTGTCGCTAAGTTTGCCACTGAAAGGGCGAGAGATCATAGCCGTGATAGTGAATAAGGCGATTATCAGACCCTTGTGTTCGGCACCACCTAATCGCGTTAAATATTCTGGGAGTTCAGGTATTATCATGGAGAAGCTCGCAAAAAAAAGCATTGAGCTTGCGCACAATAACCAAAACTGCACTGTATAAATAGAAGGCTTTGATTTACTACTCACTCGAAGTTGGCTCTTGCGCTCCTAATAAAAATGCTTTAATAAAGTCATCAAGGTCTCCATCTAATACGCGTTGTGCATCATGACTTTCCACTCCAGTACGGGCATCCTTCACAAGCTTATAAGGATGCAACACGTAGTTGCGTATCTGCGATCCGAAATCAATTTTCATTTTACCTGCCTCCACTTTATCACGCGCGGCATTGCGTTTCTCCATTTCCAATTGATACAAGCGCGACTTCAACATTACCATAGCCTTCTCTCGGTTAGCATGCTGTGATCGCTCAACTTGACAAACCACCACAATGCCTGTTGGCTTGTGAGTAAGTTGAACTTTAGTCTCTACTTTATTAACGTTCTGTCCACCTGCGCCACCCGATCGTGAAGTATGCAGCTCTACATCGGCAGGATTGATTTCAATTTCAAGTGTATCATCTACTTCTGGATAAACAAACACAGAAGCAAATGAGGTATGTCTCCTACCATTCGAATCGAATGGAGAAATTCGTACCAAACGATGCACACCAATTTCAGATTTTAGTTTGCCATAGGCAAAATCGCCAGCGATCTCAAGCGTGGCGGATTTTATACCTGCTACATCGCCAGATTGGTAATTGACTTGGGTAACTTTAAAGCCATTCTTTTCACCCCACATAATATACATGCGGTTAAGCATGTCGGCCCAATCCTGACTCTCTGTTCCTCCTGCCCCAGGGTTTATTTCTACCATCGCGCTGAGCTGATCTTCCTCTTTGCTCAACATGCGCTTAAACTCTAGCTCTTCAACAGAGGCAAAGACTTTCTTATAATCTACATCCAGTTCATCTTCGCCTACATCGCCTGCTTCATGAAATTCATTCAACACATCTAAATCACCAATTTGACGCTCAACCTTTTCGTACGCATCAGTCCAAATTTTCTTGGTACGAATATTTTTTAAAATGGCTTCGGCCTGCTTAGAGTTATTCCAGAAATCAGCCTGATGGGTAATACTTTCTTCGTCTTTTACTTCAACGATTTTACGATCGTAGTCAAAGATACCGCCTGAGGGCGGCAACACGGACTTTCAAGTCCTTCAATTGTTCGGTGGTCATTGCTTAAAATTTTGGCAAAGGTAAGAGAAAACATAGAGGTTATGTAACAATAGACTAACTGCTTTGATACAAGTATTTCCGAATTCATTTAATCGGATTATTTTTACATTCAATTTTAATTCTATGGGACGCGTATTCGAAAAAAGAAAGTATAAGATGTTCGCTCGCTTTGATAAAATGGCGAAGGGATTCTCTCGTATCGGAAAAGATATTGCCATAGCCGTGAAGCATGGTGGGCCATTGCCTGAAAATAATCCGAAATTGAGGATGGTCATCCAAAATGCGAAAGGGATGAACATGCCCAAAGACAGAGTGGACGCTGCTATTAGGCGTGCCTCGTCCAAAGAAGAAAAAGATTTTCAGGAAGTAATTTATGAGGGCTATGCTCCACACGGTGTGCCTATCTTAGTGGAGTGTGCAACGGATAACCCTACACGAACTGTAGCAAATATCCGCCTTCAATTCTCAAAAAATGATGGAAGCATGGGCAATTCAGGTTCCGTTTCGTTTATGTTTGAAAGGAAAGGTGTGTTTAAATTTTCCAACGGAAAATTAAACTTAGAAGAGCTAGAGCTTGAATTGATAGATGCCGGAGCTGAAGATATTCAGCTGGAGGAGGAAGAGACAATTGTTTACACCACTTTCAACGAATTTGGGCACATGCTCAAATTTCTAGAGGCAAAAGGTCTAGAGGCAAAGAGTTCAGAGCTTCAGTATATTCCCTCTTTAACCAAAGAATTATCTGAAACTCAAACTGATGAAGTATTAAAGTTGGTTGAGGCCTTGGAAAGTGATGATGACGTGCAGAACGTTTATCACAATTTGGCTTAAAAATATAGAATAGAAGTAATTGAGTTAGGTTGAAGTAAAGATCAAATTCCTTTATCCAATATCTCAAATCGAGAATAATTAGATTTGAATTCTGGTACTAACTCTTTCATAAGAGCTACAGTTTTTAATTCATTTTTATCAAAAAGTAAGTCATTAAAAAGCTCTATATATTGATTTACTTCTGAATAAGAATAATGATCTACTTTTCCAATCATAATCTTATCATGATGGGTAGGAATCGCATTTTCAGAGGTACTTAAAAGCTCTTCATATAATTTCTCTCCTTCGCGCAATCCTGTAAAAACAATTTCAATATCCTTACCTACTTTAAGTCCTGAAAGAGAAATCATCTTCTTAGCCAAATCAACAATCTTCACCGACTTTCCCATGTCAAAAACAAAAATTTCCCCACCCTTTCCCATAATGCTGGCCTCAAGTACTAGCTGGCAGGCTTCTGGAATGGTCATAAAATACCTAGTAACTTCGGGGTGGGTTACTGTAATAGGTCCACCTTGTAGTATTTGTTCCTTAAAAATTGGGATTACTGAACCGTTAGAGCCTAACACATTTCCAAAGCGGGTGGTTACAAAAAGCGTGTGATTATTAATACGATTTTCTAGATCAGTATTTAATGCCTGCACATATATCTCGGCAATACGCTTAGAACAGCCCATTACATTGGTAGGATTAACAGCTTTATCAGTTGAGATCATCACAAACTTTTTCACGTTGTGCTTCACGGACAAATCGGCAAGTAGCTTAGTACCTAGCACATTGCAAGAAATTGCTTCTGACGGATTGTTTTCCATCATTGGAACATGCTTGTATGCTGCCGCATGAAACACAATATCGGGAGGATAGTCTCTAAAAATATTCTCCATCCTTTCTTGATTGGTGATGTCTGCTAAAAAACAGATGAGCTTATTACCTGTGGATTTTTGTCTGCTCTCCCTTTCAATACTATGCAATGGGGATTCTGCTTGATCAACTAAAATAAGTAGTTCGGGTGTGTGTTTTAAACACTGACGCACCAATTCACTTCCAATAGATCCAGCTGCACCAGTTATAAGTATTCGCTTTCCTCTTATTTCATTGACAATGATAGGATTATTGAGTTTTATCTCTGTTCTTTCTAATAAGTCCTCTATATTTATTTCTTTAATTTGATTAAAACTAAGTTCTCCTTTCGACCACTTCTCCACTGGAGGTACAGTTCTAACTCGAACTTGATTTTTGATACATATATCAACTATTTCACTTTTTCTCTGAACTGAAATATCTTTAGGTGTAAAAATCACCTCTGCGATGTTAAAATCATTTAATAAGCCTTCAAAGTCGGTTGAACTACCTGAATATATTTTAATGCCATCTAAAATTTTTCCAACTTTATTGACATCGTCCTCCAAAAATCCCACGACCTGCATACGCGGAGAAGATTCAACAACATGTCGAGTAATGATCCCAGTTTGACCTGCGCCAAAAATCAATACTCTCAATTTTTTTTGAATCGCATCTTTATAAAATGCAAAAATATATTTAACAAGAAGTCTATAATTGAATAGAAAAAGGAAAGACGACAATAGAGAAATAAATATTACCGAATAAGGGATGATATTAAATCTGAAATTATAGAAGCAGAGTAGGTTAAGAACAGCGACAATAAGTACGTTGAGCAGTGTTGTGTAAAAAATTCTTACTCCGTCTTGAAGGCCTGTGTATCGAATGATACCCTTATAACTGCCTGTTATTATGATGGATAAAAAGCCACAAAATGAATAAAAGATAATACCCCTCCAAAATGGAACGTTCCCTAATTCAAGTCGTGAAAAATTAAATCGGAGGAGATAACCTATTAAACAAGAGAGGGTGATAAAAAATATATCAATGGAGATAATTACCCATCTGGGTAATATTTTTATATTCTTAACAAATTTATTTATCAAGGTTTTCTTAGAGTGTTTCCCCTAGCGGAGTTGATAATTCTCTTAACGCCATAAAAAAGACCAGAACCAATTAATATTTCGATACCCGAAAAAGGAACCGGAGCACCTCCACCACCAGGATTCCCTCCGCCTGGTTGAGCAAAGGAGTTAATAGTAATTAGAAATAATGCAATTGAAACGGTAAGAAGTCGCTTATATAGTTTGATCATCATTTCTTAAGTATTTTAAAAGATAAGACTTTAGCATCGGTGGTGACCTTTAATATATATAACCCAACAGGCAGACCTTCCAAATCAATTTTAATATCAGAATTCTCGTTAGTTGAAGACAATAATCCTGAAGAGAGTTTAACTCCTTTTGCATCAATAATATTCATATCACGCACCGTCATGTCAGCAGGTAAACTTACGGTAACAAAATTAGAAGTAGGGTTAGGATAGATCGAAACCAAAGAATTAATATCTTCAATACCTGTTATTGTGAGAACTGATGGTACTGATTCTAATTTACAAGCACCAATGATAGTTTTGACAGTGTAAGAGCCAGATTCTGTAACTTCAAAGGTTGGCATAGTTGCACCCACTATCTCTTTATCATTTTTATACCATTGATTGTTGCTTTTATAACTACTTGTCAACTTAGTACCCGCCACGCTTATTGATGGTGTAGTTGGTATTTTCGATTCAAATTTTAATTCAAAACGACCACTACCAAAAGTTGATGGGTTATCAGTTGTTGAAAACTTGTATTCTAAGCCATTTACAATAGTTGTGGTTGTATTTAGGAATTTATCATTTAATGTTATTTTATAACCAAGATTAAATGTTTCTAAATCTGAGAATTTCAACGAATGAGTACCTGCCTCAACAACAGCAGCGTTTAAGCCTACCACAGAAGAGCCAGTGCTACAATCTAAAAGGGGCATGTAATTGAATACCAGATCTGTCTTATTGTCACCCTTTATTGTTGATATGTTGATATAAGAATTTGCTAGAGCAGACACTTCAAAACCATTCTTGTGTTTTAAAGCATCAAGTTTTGAATTATAAGTTAAACTACCTTCTTCTTTAAAATTTATGATGGTTTCGTCTCTCATATCTCCAGAAACAAGGGATATTCTTATGTAATCTTTAGGTGCTTCTGTTTTGCCAGCAAATATTGCAGCAGTGGCTGTCTTATCACTTTCTTGGAATGTTAATGTAGCAGAACCAGTTGAACTAACCCAGAAAGACTGCCCCATATCAATTTCGCCAAGCCATCCAGTATTAGTAAATGCAGTTACGTTGCAATTTGTACAGGCACTTACTCCATCTGAAGATGCATATACATTGCCAGGACCTCCTCCATCAGCTTGAAGATAAACTGTTCCTCCAAGAGTACCCGTTCTAGCTTTAAAACTATTAAAGTCGATTGCTGAAGGATACGGGTTTGGAATTAAATTGAAACCATTAGACAATGAAACAGGAACAGCACCAGAGGAGATGGTTTTTCCTGTCATTAAAATTTTGCTTGAAGTAGTTCCGTATGCATACGCTGTATAGCCAACCGTGTTTAATAAAGCAGCACTACTAGTGGCTGGAGAACCAGCTTTACCAACACCGTAATTCTGAAAAGCTTGAGTAGACCCATCCCAATAAAACATTGATTCAGCATTTGAATCAGTAACCGGTCCTCCTGTTCCACTAGCTCCCGATGCAAAAAGCCCCGTAACTGGAAAGGCAGATTGCAAATCATTAACCGTCATATTGGTGACTGGGAATGAAAGATATTGCCAATACGAATCATGAGGAATAAAACGCTCAATTGTAACCTTGCCAGTGAAATTAGCTGGCGTACCCAACGTCTCAATTCTTCCTGTTTGCTTTGTTGAGGCATTATAAATTAACTTAAAAACTGCAGCGTTTGCTGTTCCGTCTGCATCAAAGGTGCCCGTTCCGTTTAGCGTTAAAGAACCACTTAAATTTACTGTGTTTAAAATAGTTGCCGCACTACCCGTATTTACGGTTATATTATAAAATGTTGCACCGGCAACAGTACCGCCATCAATTACAGTGTTTCCATTACAAACAAGTTTTGATGTACCTACATTACTTACGCTATTTTCATCCTTGGCTGTAAAATTGCCTGTTACTGTTATTGTAGGGGCAAAACCTGAACAGTTCAAATTCCCTCCTGCACTTAAGTCTATAGAAGCGGCTGAAATACTTGCAGCGTTTTGAGCAAAAGTAATTGTAGTAAGCGAAGATGTGGTTAGAGCACCTACATTATTAACGTTTCCGCCAATTGAAAGAGTTACAGTTCCTGTATTAGTCCAAGCTCCATTATTTACATTTATTGTTCCGCCAAAGGTGGAATTACTACCGCTTTTTAAGGAAATGCTTTTACAACTGAATACAGCACCAGAAGAAACAATAATGCCTCCTGTTACATCAAGGACTCCCCCCGTTGTAGCCCCTACAGTTACTGTATTACCAGACGTAGTTGGCGTGCCTGAACTTACGACAAAATTACCATTGGTGACATTAACATTTTGAGAATTAAATAGTGGCGAACCAGTTACCGTAAGATCTCCATTGTTTACCGTAAGTGCACCGCTTGTAGTGCCGCTAGCTATATTGAGCGATCCGCAAGTAATGGTGGACGCTGTGTTTGTGCTGAACGTACCAGCAGCATTGATTAATCCAACAACGTTTAAAGTAGAAGCTCCTGAAAGAGTGAGTGAACTAGATGCACCTATTGACATACTAGCAGCAGATATAGCACCCACTGTTGTTGAAATAGCTCCGCCAGTAGCAACTATCGCTCCTGAACTTGAAATTGTACCAGTAGCAGTTAATGAAAAAGTCAGACCACCTGCAGCGATAGAATAACTGCCAGCAGAAATTGTCCCTGAACCAGCCATTTGAATCGTACCAGAGGAAGTGATCGCTCCAGTGACTGTAATATTTCCTGTTGATAGAGTAGCTAATGTACCTCCTGAGGCAATGCTAACAGAGGTGGCATTAAGCGTTCTCGTTGCAGCAACCCTAATTCTCTCTAAACTTCCTCCATTAATTGTTAGTAATCCAATTACTGGGGTGGTGATATCGACAGAGACATCATCTCCTGTGCCAATAATTACAGCATCCCCTGCTGTTGGTGTTGCAGAAACGCAAGTACCCCCAGCACAAACCCATGTACCTCCAGCCGACCAATTGCCACTACCCCCGCTTAAATTTGAAGTATAAGTGCCTTGCGCAAATGATCCTGAGCAAAACAAAATAGTTATAGCGACAATTGAAAGTATTAATTTTCTCATATAGTTTATTCCTATTTAAAGGTTTTCAGCAAATTTAAGTACTCAGCACACCTGTCTCTATACTTCTATAACTTCACAGGTAACTAATTAACTTCAAAAATAATTGAAATTTACTTAATGAACCAAATTTTTTATTAGATCGGAGATAATTTTTAATTCGGAATTTCCCAAACTGCTGCCAGAAGGGAGGCAAAGACCTTGAGAAAAAAGGCTATCAGATACTCCATTATTGTAAGCTGGTGCGGTTTTAAAAATCGGCTGTTGGTGCATGGGCTTCCAAACAGGCCGGCTTTCTATGTTCTGGGCTTCTAATGCCAGCCTGATGTCATCGTTTGTAACACCCTTGGTTTTAGTTGGGTTTACCAAAATGGTGGTAAGCCATCGGTTAGAGAAATTTTCTTTTATTTCAGGCTGAAAAGTTATGCCTTCAAGAACTGACAATTCTTTTTTATAAAAGTCAAAATTTTGCCTGCGCTGGGCCACACGTTGATCCAGCACCTGCAATTGCCCGCGGCCAATGCCCGCACTAATGTTGCTAAGGCGATAATTGTATCCTATTTTGGAATGTTGGTAGTGCGGGGCATTATCTCTCGCTTGCGTGGCCAGAAACCTAGCCTCCTTAATCCATTCTAGGTTTTGGGATACCATTGCCCCGCCCCCAGAGGTGGTGATTATTTTATTCCCATTAAAGGAGTAAATGCCAATATCGCCAAAAGAACCTGCAGGTTGAGCCTTATAAGTGGAGCCTAGGGCTTCGGCTGCATCTTCAATTACCGGAATTTGAAAATCGCGCGCTATGGTCATGATCTCTTCAATTTTTGCTGGCATACCATAGAGATGCACCAGAATAATAGCTTTTGGTTTCCTGCCTTTTTTTATGCGATCAACTATTGCTAGTTTCAACAGTTCAGGATCCATATTCCACGTATCGGCTTCAGAATCTACAAATACGGGTGTTGCTCCCAAATACACAATTGGGTTGCATGAGCCTGAAAATGTAAAAGTGGAGCAAATTACTTCATCGTATTGCTTTACACCTAAAATAATCAACGCCAAGTGAATAGCTGCCGTGCCTGAAGACAATGCGGCACAATGCGATACTTGGTTATAGGTTGCCAACTCCATCTCGAACGCATCTATATGTGGACCGGCAGGCGAAATCCAGTTTGATTCGAAGGCTTGGTTTATAAATTTTATTTCTTCGCCCCCCATGTGAGGTGGCGAGAGGTAGATTCGATTGGTCATCTTTGAGTAATAATGAAAGGTGATAAAGCTAGTAAAATCTGAAAGCTTATGGGAGTAGTAAAAATCATTTTTTTGACAATCGTTGGAAATACACCGCTGGTATTAACAAAATCATAAAAGTAGGGTTTACAATAAGGCGGTGTAGTTGCGAGAGCAAGGGCGAAGAGATTTCGGCATCACCTTCAAGGTTTAGCTTTAAAAAAAGATAGAGAGGCAGTAGCACACAAAAATCAATTGCTTGAATAAATAGAGCGAGACGTCTCACACTTTTCTCCTGAAACAATGTGTATATTATTATCAACATAAAAACATCATTGAGCAGCAACCGCACCAACTTGCTAATAATAAATCGTGCTTGACTATTATTGGTAAGACCATTGGCATAATCAGTCTGTTGAAACAAATAAACGACCAACAGCCCAGTTGCAGCAAGCAGAATAACAATGATTTTGTTTGAGGATAGTTTATTCAAGGGATTCGCGCTTTACCAGTATCACCCAATAATACCATAGCCCAAACACGGCTGCATAAATAACTCCTGTAAAGAAAAATTTATGGAAGAAATACAAGTATTGTTGGAAGTGTATCTCCACAAAATAAAGTAAACCCACACGGATTAAATTCATCAAATAAATACTAACAAGTCCAACGGTCAAAAATTTTAAAGTTAGTTTTAATGATCCACGGAAGGCGAGTAAAAATGACAGAAATACAATCATAACATTGATACCATTACAGCCTTCAAAAACAGAAATAACTGTGCGGTTGCTGTTGCACACACCTACATAGTTTGATGTTGTGCTTATCACAGTTTTAATGGATGGATCGAACAGCGAAAGAAAAAACGAAACGTTGTTCGTAACGAGTATTGTGAATGGATCGGGTGATGGTAAAAAGTATTCAATCATAAAGCCATAGGCGGTATTGAGGCCAATGTAAACGCTAAGAAATATAGCTAGAAAAATAATTGCTGGTTTATTGTCACTTACGATTTTCATTTCAATTTTTTTGGGAATGCAGGCACACCCCACACTATTTGTTCTGATAGCACATGCTTGGTAACCACCGAGCCCGCACCAATTACTGCACCATCGCCAATGGTAATACCTTGCAAAATGGTAGCCCCAGCACCAATAAAAACCCCATTGCCAAGCCTAACGCCACCCAGCAGATTTACACTTGGCATAATAGAACAGTAGCTTCCCATCACTACATCATGACCAATTACTGTATTGAGGTTAATGATACTAAACGCACCGATTGAAACATTTACCGTTATTTTTACACCTGCACAGATAATGCATCCTGCCCCCAATTTGTTTGAGTTTTCTATATACACATCTGAATGAAGAAGGCTATTAAATTGGAATTGTTTGTGCGCCAGTTTAGTAACTATATTTTTTCTATGAATAGGATTGGCAACTGCTATCAAAATATCATCAACATCATCCATAGAAACCAACGGAATTTGCACTGCGTAGTCATCTATGAAACCAACCAATTCAGTATTACTATCAATTGAATTAACTTGATTGAAAAGCGATTGTACTTCTCTACCAAAGCCGCCTGCACCGTAAATTGCTATGCGTGTTCTATTCACTTATTATTTTGATTATCCGAGCTGGGTTGCCCACAACGCAAGCAAAGTCAGGTACATCTTTTATAACCACAGCACCAGCACCTAAAATACAGTGCTTGCCTATTTTAACTAGAGGAGTAACAATTGCACCTGCACCAACTAGTGTCCCTTCTCCAACTTCAACACCACCGCACAATGTTGCTCGTGGAGCAATGTGTACATAATCTGAAATCAAACAATCGTGATCGATGTTTGCCCCTGTGTTTACAATGCAATGCTTACCCACAAAAGAGCTAGCATTGATTACTGTATTGGCTAAGATAACCGAACCAACGCCAACGCTTGCGCTGGATGAAATGCAACTGGATGAATGAATGACAATACCGTATATTACCTTCAATCGCTCTGCAATTTTTTTTCGAATACGGTTTGACCCGATGGAGATGATCCATTCTATATTTTCAAATTCACTCAACTTATAGTTTGATACTACTTGCATATTCAATAACGATGCAATGGTGGCATCATCATCAATTATTTTATTAACCACACCACCAGAGTCCTTCCAAGCTTCAATTACAACTTTGGCATGGCCACTGGCTCCGTAAAAAATCATCTTAGTTTGTACCGTTAAATTTTTCTGCGGTGGCCACACCTCTTCCCGAAACGCCTTCCGATTTAAACACTTTCCAAATAGTGATAAAAAATATCTTCACATCGAAGCTAAACGAAATATTGTTTACATACCATACATCGTATTCAAATTTTGATTTCCAACTGATAGTATTTCTGCCATTGACTTGCGCCCATCCTGTAATGCCAGGCCTAACATCATGTCTTTTTCGCTGTTCTGAATTATACAGTTGCAAGTATTCAACCAACAGCGGACGTGGGCCGATTAACGACATATCGCCTTTCACAATATTAATCAATTGTGGGATTTCATCGAGTGAAGTTTTGCGTATAAACTTTCCTACCGATGTTAATCTTGCTTCATCGGCAAGTAAGTTACCGCTTGCATCTTTGCCATTGTTCATGGTACGAAACTTAATTACACTAAATAATTTTTCGTGAAAGCCTGGTCTTGTCTGAAAGAAGAATGGTTCACCCTGATTATTAATAAAAAGTAGTAAAGTAAGCACAAGAAATACAGGAGATAACATAAGCAAGAGTATAAGAGCCAAAACAAAATCAAGCATACGCTTAGTGTACTTTTTGTACATCGTTAAGTTTTGTTTCAATCTCTGTCAAATATTTCTTGGCGAGGAAGTGTCGGTCAAAATTATTCTTGGCATAAGTATAACCTCGTTCACCCATTTGTATGCAAAGCTGAGGATTATCCCGTAAAATTTTTATTTGATGATTTAACGCCTGGGCATTTTCAGGTTCGGCATACAGACCACATTCCGCATCTTCAATCAATTTGCGTGAGACCCCGTCAATAGCCATAAGTACAGGCTTCTTGCAAGCCATATAGTCAAATGTTTTGTTCGAGTAAATGGTTTTAAAAGCATCCAATTTTTTCAATATTGAAAGGCCAGCATCAGATGCAAGTATATAGTTGAAGATTTCACTTTTAGGAATCGAATTGATAAACTGAACATTATTTAGCTTTCTATCATTAGCATTTTTTTGCAACTCCACTTTTTGCATGCCATCCCCAATAAGTACAAAGAGTATGGATGAATCATTCACTTCTTGGGCGGTGTCTAAAATTTGAATGAGATGATTGGCCACACCATGCGCACCTACATAGGTAACCACAAATTTATTTTCCCAATTCATTTTTTTTCGGAATGAGTTTGCATCAAAATCATTTAGGCAATGATCAGACAATGAAAAGTCGGCAGCATTGGGAATAAAAATTAGCTTAGCTGGATTGATACTTTTTGTTTCAATAAGGCGATCACGAAAAGCAGGTGTAAGCACGTTGATTAAAAAAGATTTTTGATAAATAAACGACTCCATCCAGTAGGACAGCCGTATGATAAACTTGTTTTTAAGAACGCCTGTTTCAATAGCTGATTCTGGCCAAAGGTCTCGTACTTCAAACACAAACGGCACTCTCTTAAGTATTGAAATCAACCAAGCCATTAAACCAACAAATAGTGGAGGCGATGTAGAGATGATTACATCGAATTGCTGCTTTTTTATTTTGAATTGCGATGCCCAAAAGCCAAACCATACAAATGAAAAGTACGCCCACAAACGACCAATAAAATTAGTGTTGTAATCTGCAGATACAAAGCATCTCATTACCGTTAGCCCTCGTTCATAGTCAGATAGTTGATAACGCAAGCCTTTATACTTTTCGGGCATTTTACCAGTAACATAATTAACCATCCCAGCTATAACAGTTACCGTGTGGCCATCAGCAACCCATACTTTTGTCATTTCATTGAAGCGGCTCCCACCAGGATCTTCTTTCTCCAAAAAAAATTGATGAATCAATAAAATATTCATGCCAGGAAAAGTCGGGAGGTAATTTTGTTTGAGTTGGTGCTGAACTCATATTGTAATGCATCTTCTTTTACGCCATATGTTGGCGAATATAAACCATTCGATGCAATTGCCTCTACTACATTTTCGTTTTCATCGACAGCAATTATATTCAAATTTGAAGAAGGATTGATGTGCCAAAGTTGGCGCATGAGTTTATGATTACTGCCCTTCAATACATCGACAACTTCCATACTAAGGCTTTTCTTTTTGATGGATACTTTTCTTGTATGAATAATTTTTCCTTGGTTTCTAAAGGCATTGATTTCTCCTTGAAAAATATACTCATCTTCATGCTCAGTCCAGCTTGCTGTAAGTGCGCTCGACCAATTAAACCAAATAAAGCGGGTACCTTTTAACATTTGATCGTCATTGTCTAGCATTACAGTATTGTGTGATTGGGTACCAAAAAAATATTTTACCGTTTTGGGATCTGTATTGTATTTATACGAACCAGCATCACGTAGTACATTCACTCCGTTCTGCCAAACATCAAGATGTAAATTATCTGCTTGAGATGGACGATTTTTATAGGTTACACATGCAATAAAAATTAGTAAGTTAGCAGTGCGGTAAATATAAATTCCACCTGTATCAAAACTAGCAACGCCATCTGCTATCTGTAACTTTTTAAAAAGTTTTTGGTTGGATGTCTCTAAACCAAACCAGCTCCTGTCTTCATACGAATCGGCATAAAGCTGCTGCGAAGTAAGCAAGAAGTGAAGTGCATCTAGGCTTGGTCTGAAATCACGAAAGTGCTCATCGTTCCAATTAAAAAACAATGAGCCATCATTCGCTCCATAGTTGGGCAACATGCCTGAATTTGCTTCTTGACAGGTAGCTAATAACTTTACTGAACGATACGCTCGCTCATATACAGGCTTGCTAAACACATCGCCATGATGATGCGCCAACGAAAAAGCCCACGTCATCAACTGCACTACAACACGCTGATAATTGAAACTGTACTGAAGGTACGATCCATCTTCATACACTTGAAACAAAATTTCTTGCTCAAACCAATTCTTACCAACGGCCTTCCATTCGGCTGCCTCATCAAAAAATGGAAACAGTAAGCCTGCTGTATAAAGACCCATCGTTTCGGCAATGGCGTGATTGTTTCGTACAGCTATGCGCGAGAAGTGTATATTGGTTCGCACGTGTTTAATCTGCCAATAAACGGCAAATATTATTTTTTGAAACCGTGCTTCAGTAAGGTTGTTTGAATTTTTATAGAAGTATAAAGCAAGTATCCAATTAAACAAACGCAGTGATATTTCTTGACTACATCTGTAGTTAGGCCCTTGGTTAATTGGATTGCTCTCTATCCAACTTTCCATTTGCATAAACACCCATTCAGATGAATCTTCACCTGATGCTAAATCATATCGCAGTATTGTCTGCAGAAATGTAAAACGATTTTTTTCCCACACATACTTTATATCGCCAAGGGTAGCATCAAAATCAGGAATTTCCGTCCAATGTTTTGTGTTTGGATATTGATAACCCGTGGAAGAATTAAGCAACCACTGATGATTTTCAATTCTTTTCCATTCGCCATTGAAAAATTGTATCTCACCATTTTTTATTCTATTGGCATGCTGCTTTAACTGCGATGCGTGTTGAACTGTTGAATTTAACGCTTCGCACGAAGCAAAAAAGAAAGCCGGTGTATTGGTTTTCCAATCGCTTAAACTAATCCATATTTTGCTTTGCGGTTGTGTAGGAAATTTAGATTTAAGTATACCCGTTCTCAATTGAACTTCATATAAAAAACGAAAGGCAATGTATCGTGCGCCCATTGCCTTTGCCCATTGCACCCATTGGCTTATTTTACTTATCAAGTTTTATAGTGTAGAAAGAATTTCAACAATGCGTTCTGCTGTGTGGCCGTCCCACTTCTCAGGTATTGAGCCCTTCTTCCATTGGCCTTTAAAAATTTTTTCGATAGCAGGTTGAATTGCCTTGGGGTCTATTCCCAATAATTCATTAGTGCCAGTGGTAATTGTCTCTGGCCGTTCGGTAGTAGTTCGCAAGGTCATACACGGCACGCCTAGTACTGTTGTTTCTTCAGTAACCCCACCCGAATCGGTAATTACTCCTTTGGCACGTTCGACCAAATAATTAAACTCCAAATAGCCAAGCGGCTCTACACAAATCAGGTTATGCCAAGCAAGACCAATCTCTTGCATTGTCTTTCGTGTGCGTGGATGGACAGGAAATATTATAGGTAAGTTATGTGCACTGCTTGTAATTTCCTGCAATAAATTTTTTAATTGTGCGGGGGCATCAACATTAGAGGGGCGGTGCAGTGTAAGTATAAAATAATTTTGATCGGATAGACCTGCTTCATTCCATACCATAGGCTTTACAAATTTTGACCTATTTGCAAGCAGTGTGTCAATCATAGTATTACCAACAAAAAAAATTTGAGAAGCCTTTACGTTTGATCTTTTTAAGTTTTGATTGGCTACTTCAGATGTGGTAAAGAAGTAATCAGAAATAGAATCTGTAACCATGCGATTGATTTCTTCGGGCATGGTTAAATCAAACGAACGAATACCGCCCTCTACATGCGCTACTTTTATATTCAATTTTTTGGCTGCAATACTGCACGCCATAGTGGAAGTTACATCACCCACCACAATGCAAATATCGCAAGGCGAATCGAGCAATAATTTTTCATACTTTATCATTATACCAGCAGTTTGCTCAGCTTGTGTGCCTGAACCAACTTCTAAATTAACATCAGGATCTGGAATGTTTAGCTCTTCAAAAAAACGTCCACTCATAGAGCGATCATAATGTTGTCCGGTATGCACTAAACGATAATGTAAGTTTCCTCCTTGCTTCTGCTTCTCTTTAATAGCAGCAATAATAGGAGCTATCTTCATAAAGTTGGGCCTAGCACCTGCGATTATATCAACATTCATTTTATTATAACTGTTTGTGGTTTATTTTCTTTAAGCGACTCAACCATAGCGATTGAAGAAGCAGTAACATTTATCAATTCATGAAAAGGAATTAATGGTCTACCCTGTCCTACTGCTTTTACCAATTGTTTGATTTGATCGATATGGCCTTTGTCCAATTCTGTTTTTAGTTTTGAAAACTTGGGCCACCCAAAGCCAGTCGTGACGCGAAAGTTATCCATTACTAGAGTCCGTTCTTGATAAAACAATTCTAGTTTTTCTTTTGAATAGGCTTTCGATCCATTCGCAAAATAATTAATCACCACGTTGCTTCCATTCTCCATTGCCAATAAAAAACTAGCGTTGTCGGTATAACTTGAAGAAGCGGTGCCCATTGATTGTCCCACAACAGACTTAATTAAACTGCCAGTGATGTAAACAGCTAAATCAACTAAGTGACAAGCCTCGCCAATAATTCTTCCTCCTTCTTTGGGGTCTTGTGTCCAATGATTGGCCGGAAGCAAGCCCGCGTTCATGGTTATTACTAAGTGCATAACACCAGGTCTATTTCCTACCAGTGACTTTATTTTTTGAATATGTGGTGAAAATCTTCTATTAAACCCAACGTGAAGCAATAGGGGTTTGCTTAATGATGTATAGGTTTGCTCAATGGCTGCGAGTTCTTCATCATTTACAGCCAATGGTTTTTCAACAAACACATGTTTACCTGCTTGCAAAGCTTCAATTACTAATTTAGCATGTTGACTATGCCGAGTGGTAATTATTGCTAAACTAACGCTGTCATCATCCAATAATTCTTTATAATCGCTGGTGGCAAATGATGCGTTAAATTTTTTTGCCATCAATGTTGCTGATAGCCCATTGGCACTAGCAATACCACGAATAGCAACACCATTTTTCTTTAAGACTGGCAGAAGTGTAGCTTTAGTGAAATTGCCTGCTCCAATAATACCTACATTCAGATTTATAGGATCAAAAACATGAGTAGTTAACGAAATCTTTCGGAGAATTTCCTTCTGTTCTGTTGGATATACTAAGATTGATGCAATGCGACTCGGGTTGTTAATGTCGTTGTATATCTCACTAAAATTCTCAAAATTGATTCTTTCAGAAATCAATGCCTTTACATTTACTTGCCCACTTGCGATGGATTGTAATACAGCATCAAAGTTTCGTTGGGCCGTCCATCGTACAAAAGCAAGGGGATAGTCGTGCCCTTTGTGTTCATACACTTCATCGTATCGTCCTGGGCCGTATGAGCACGACACTTGAAAGGATAATTCCTTTTCATAGAAGTCTGTTCGTTTTAACTCCAAACCCACAACACCTACAAGCACTATGCGGCCACGTTTACGGCTCATCAATGCCGCTTGATGTACTATCTCATCTGTTTTTGCTGAAGCGGTTATGATAACGGCATCTGCACCTATTGTATTCGTAATTTCTTTTACATACGAAATTGGATCAGCAACAGCCGGGTTGAAAGCGAGTACACCTAAAGATTCAGCTAGGCTTACTTTTGTTATATCAAGATCGTAGCCAATCACTCTACAGCCGTTGGCTTTTAAAAGTTGAGCAGTAAGCAAGCCAATCAACCCGAGACCTATAACTACAACTGTTTCGCCCAAGGTTGGCTGCACCAACCGAATGCCTTGCAAGCCAATGGAGCCTATCACTGCAAAAGCAGCCTCTTCATTACTAACCACATCAGGAATTTTGGAAACCAGATTTTTTGATACCGATACATACTCAGCATGCGGCCCGTTTGAAACTACTCTATCGCCAATAGTAAGTTCAGTAACACCCTCGCCTATTTCAGTAACTACACCAACATTGCAATAGCCCAATGGTATCGGTTGGTCTAACTTATTAAATACCGCTTCTAGTGTGGGCAACAAGCCTTCGGCCTTTATCTTATCTAGCACCTGCGCCACTTTATCTGGCTGCTGCCTAGCTTTTTGTATTAGCGATGCTTTGCCAAACTCTACCAACATGCGTTCAGTACCAATGGAAACTAATGAATGTGTAGTACGAATCAATATTTGATTTCTACTTGCCTTGGGCACTGGAATATCTTCCAGCGAAGTGGTGCCTGTCTTAAAATTTTGTATTAGTTGTTTCATTCTATTGACAGTAATTCTTTAGGGAATCATTTAAGATTCTGTTAAATTTAATTGCTCCCCTCAGGTTAAGATGTGAGGTATTCAAGAAATCGATATCAACGAAATGGGCTTTACTAAAATCAAGTACAACAACATTATTCAATTTTTTTAAGGAGTTTAAAAATATGCTAGCTTCATTTGCATTAACAAAACCTTTAAAAAAGGAATTATGATAAGGGGGTATCACAAAAATAAATTTTCGGTTTGTGTTTGACTTTATGATTGTTATAAGTTTGGCTGAAAGCAGCGGATCGTTATTAAAGAAGTTGGTGCTTGCCAGTCTTTCTTTAACAAGGGCTTCAAATTTATTGGCTGTCAATTCATTTTTTTCAATTGAAGCACCTTTGCTGACAAATTTTGTTAAATTAAATTTATCAGTTAGATAAAATTTAAAGTACAATTCAAAAACTCCATAATATTTCA
This sequence comes from Cytophagales bacterium, assembly GCA_038205685.1. GTDB lineage: Bacteria > Bacteroidota > Bacteroidia > Cytophagales > Cyclobacteriaceae > ELB16-189. The sequence goes on from JBBRBQ010000005.1 coordinate 96,663, forward strand.
ATAACGGAAAATTATAAATTGTTTTATAACTAGAATCCATCAACTGCCTAACTGGCTTATAGTTTGAATTGTATATGTAACTTGATACATCGCCCAAACTGTAGTTCAACCCATCAAGATCAAAATTTATCACAATAGGTGTCGACTTCGATGATTTTCTACACTCTTCATCTAAGAAAAATAGAACCACATCATCCTGAATACCTGACATGCCATAATTGAAACCCTCCTTAACAAGTGAATCTGGAATAAAAGTACCTTCAGCACGTGAGGAGCCAAAAAAAGCAATCTCACTGCTATGAAGCTCATTGATAATTCTGTTTACTTTATAACTTCCTGATATTTGACTACCCAAAACAATTCTATTCTCGAATTGGTAGTTGATTAATAACCCCAATAGAATACATGCAGCTGCATATGGGAGCAAAAGTTGCTTGATGAATCTATTAAAATTGGAAATAGATAAATTCTGCTGATTCACCTTTTCCAAGTGTAATTATTAAAAATGTTATACCTATCAAGAAAATTAAATTACGTGACAAACTCTCTTTATATTTTGGGAGTTTAATGAAAAACCAAAGTATAATACAAAAAAAAGAAAGCAATAAATTAAAAGGCCCTTTCTCTGCGCTAATCTGAGAAATGTTAAGTGAAAAATCCATACTCAATAACTTTGCTATTACGAGTTTAGCCTTTATAAAAGTTTCTGCCCTAAAAAATATCCAAGCAAAAGAAATCGCTAAAAATACTGCTGTCTGATTAATAGGTCTACTAAAAGTACCTAAAGAAGGAAGATTGATTCTAATATTTTTAGTGATTATTTCGACTATTAAGTAAAATGCATGTAACATTCCCCAAATGATAAAGGTCCAACGCGCACCATGCCATAGGCCACTGAGTAAAAATACTAAAGAAAGATTTCTAATCCACTTCCATTTTTCAACTCTATTTCCACCCAAAGGAATATATACATAATCTCTAAACCAAGAAGATAAAGAGATATGCCAGCGAGTCCAGAACTCAGCAATAGATTGTGATAAGTACGGTTTGTTAAAATTTATCATCAAATCATAGCCCATTACTTTAGCTGTTCCTCTTGCAATATCTGAGTAGCCAGAAAAATCGCAATAGATTTGAATTGAAAAAAAACAGACTGCTAACATAGTTGATATAGTATTGGCGTTTTCAATATCCTTATATACTTGATTAATATAAACAGCGAGGCGATCTGCAACTACTATTTTTTTAAACAATCCAAGTGCTATCAAGTTGAGACCTATCACTGTATTATCAAAACTAAAGTATTGTCTTTTATGGAGTTGAGGGATAATATTTTGTGGGCGTTCTATAGGGCCAGCAACTAATTGAGGATAGAACATTACATACAGTGCGTATATACCAAAATGTTTTTCTGCTATTTGTCTTCCATGGTAAACCTCGAACGTATAACTCATAGCTTGGAATGTATGGAATGACAACCCTATGGGTAAAAGAATATCCAAATACGGTAAATTATTTTTGAAGCCTATAAGGCTTGCAATCTCCGTTAAATTGTCATTTAGGAAATTATAATATTTAAAAATAACTAAAACGCCAATGTTGGCAACTAGACTACCTAGTAGATATATCCTCTTAAGTTTGGCTGTCTTTTGGCCCTCTATTAGTAAGCCTGCGGTGTAATCTATTGCAATTGTAAACGCTAAGATTAAAATATATACTGGCTTAAAAAACATGTAAAAAAAACACGATGCCAATAAGAGTAATATCCAGCGAAAGCGATGCGGAATAGCAAAAAAAAGAGAAGTAACAATTATAAAGAAGAAGAGAAATTCAAAAGAATTAAAAAGCATATTATCTCAGCCTTTTACTAATAATGAAACTTAAATATTTGAGCTAACTTTCTTTATAAATTGCCTGTGCCATGATTCAATGGCAAGCAAACTCCAAATAGAATAGGAAGCATCTATTTTTCCTTTTTTGTTTTCGTGAATGAGCCTCCACACTTCATCTGAATTGAAGATGCCTATCTTATCTAAGTTAATAGGGTGCAGTCTTTCTTTTATCATATCATCCATATCTTCTTTAATCCATTTTCTTACAGGCGCACCAAAACCAGTTTTCGCACGGTATATAATTTCCTTGGGTAAGTAACGCTCGGCAACTTTTCGCAAGAGGTATTTGGTAACACCTCTTTTAAGTTTTAGATGAGGATTGAGTTTGTTGACGAAACTGACAAGATCATTATCTAAATAAGGTACGCGAATTTCCACACTTTGCGCCATGCCCATTTTATCGGTATAATTCAAATTATGATCGGGAAGAAAATAGTTCATCTCCCAATACAGCATTCTATTGAGCCACGAACTTTCTCCTTCAATCTCAGCCAGTTTATCAATTAACAATTGGGTCGGTTTATACTCAAAAATAGCCCTTTGCTTTCCTTTGAGAAGTCGATTTACTCTGTTTAACGAGAGCCAAATGTGGTAATTCGCCATTCGTTTTTCTATCGGTTTGTCAAATTCAAAAAGTACTTTCCTTATCTTTCTGAAGATAGGTTTCTTAGAATTAAATAGTCTAGGGTTAATAAGGCGATGTGCAATGGCTGGAAACAATTTACTGATCCTTTCAAATTGAATCATTTGGTGCCGCCTATACCCTGAAAAAATATCATCTGCACCTACACCCCCAATCAACACTTTGTACCCAAGTTCTCTTGCTCTTCTAGAAATATTGAGCACATTTAAAGGAGCTGCATCAGCCTGAGGCTCATCTAAATGCCAAATCATTTTATCAAAATCATTTACTATATCACTTTTGGCATCAACCACTTCCAAATCAACATCTAAATAATCAGCAACTATTTTCGCGAAGGGTAAATCGTCCAAAAAATCCTCACTTGAGTCGAAGTCTGTTTTTATTGTAAAACATTGAAGCCGTTTGTTAGTTATTTTTTTTGCAATCGCCACGAGTAGGCTTGAGTCAAGGCCTCCACTTAAAAAATAACCAATAGGAACATCAGAAAGTAGTTGTCTTTTTACAGCGTTTTGCAAGTGCTCGTCCAGAGCATCAATAGCATCTATTTCTCGATTATAATGAACATAATCTCCATCAAAGCTTGGTTTGATAAAACTTTTCCATTCGAATTGCTGCTGACTCTTAAGCTTATTGATTTCAATTTCATAAAAATGTCCTGGCAAAACCTTGAGTATCTCCTTTGCAGATGTACCAGGGGCTGGACAGTATAAAAATGATAAATAGTCTTTAATCCGATATTCATCAATAGTTAACTTAGAAACAAAAGGAATGATGGCTTTGATCTCAGAACTAAACGCAATAGAAGAACCATCAGAATAGTAATATAAAGGTTTAACACCCATAGCATCGCGAGCAACAAGCAATTTGTTCGATTGGCAATCATAAAAACAAAAAGCAAAGATTCCATTGAGCCTCGGAATAACCGAGCTACCCCAGTGGCTAAGTGCATAGAGTAAAGTTTCTGAGTCAGAAGTAGAAACGAACTTTATACCAATTTCCTCTAAATCTTTCCTTATATCCCAATGATTATAAATTTCTCCATTAAATACTAGCACATACTTTCCATCATTGCTCACCATGGGTTGGTTGCCCTTGTCGCTCAAATCTTGGATGGCCAACCGAGCTTCGCCAAGCTGCACAAAATCATTCCTCCAATATCCTTGACTATCTGGCCCACGATGAATAATGGACTGAAGAAAATTCTCAGAAACTTTAAAATTTACCAATGCAACTATTCCACACATACAGCCTAATTACTATTTGATAGAGTAGCCATTTTGTATTTCACAGCTATTTCTGCTAAAAAAGAAAACGTATCGTTTGAACATTTTTCCCAAGTAAAATCTTTTGATCGCTCCAGTGCCTTTGCTGAAAGGCTTTTTCTTAACTCTTCATTTTGATATAATGTCAGGATGGATTTTTTGATTGAATCTACATTCTCAGGATCAAAATAAATACCTGCATCTTGAAGTGTTTCATACATTGAACTTTTATTGGAGCAGGCGATCGGCATCCCCATAGACATTGCTTCAGTTATTATCATTCCAAAAGTCTCACAAGTTGAGGCAAAGATAAAGGCGTCCTGATCTTTGTATTGCTCAGGCATGTTCATGTAAGTTATTCCCGACTTGTGAGTGATTGAATAGCTTACTTCTGGAGCTGAATCAATAACCTTCTCCAATTCTTTCAAGCTAGGTGGGTAAACTTCCCCTACAAGTTTGAGATTTATGTAATATCCTCTTTTGTTAAGGTCAATTACAGCTTGCGCTACATTATTTTGGTGCTTGTATACATTAACAATAGAAACATAAATCAAATTAAATACTTTCGATAGCGATCGATCTATTGGATAAAATTGATGATGGCTTAATCCGTGAGGAATAATTCTATAATTGAGAATTTTACTTCTTATCGGTGAAGGCAATTTTGAAAGGCAATAACCTGTTAAGAAAATTACACCATCAGCTTTTCGATAAGCTCGTAAGTGAAGAAATCTTAATGATAATAGGCGGAGTGTTACAAATGAAAATCCAAAACGAAATAATTCCTTCAAATCAAGTGGCAATAAATTCTGACAAATAGTAACATGGGGCCACCTAAAACCAGGCCCTAAAGTACTAACAGCAAAAAGTAATGCGTTATTTTTTTTCAACAGAGCTTTCAAAACAATTACTCTCCAAAGTAATCGAAACCAATATCCCTTTTCTAAATATAGATGTGAATGTTTTTCAAGCCAAGGCTGCTCATTTATTTTTGAAAGGGTACCTACTGATGCACATACTATTACTTTATTAAACCCGTGCTCTCTTGGCTTTGCCACTTCAAGTATCTTTACAAGATGAGTAACGCCACCACCTGCACGTATGTTAGAGCCATCAATGATTAAGATCATAACAAATTAATGTAGAGATGCCCGTCAATTTGAGTTATCATCATTTTCCTAATTCAGCCGAAATAACAGAAGCCATTTCCACTATACCCTTTTCTAGCGAAATTAAATCTCTATTCAAAATGGTTTTCATCTTAGTAAGATCAGGTCTTCGCCTAGTCATGTCTCCCTCTTCTAATGGAGGAAGATGAACTATGCGTGATGAGGAGCTAGTTATTTTCTTTATCAACATTGCCAATTCCTTCACGGAAATCTCATTGTCGTTGCCTACATTAAATACTTCATTCTTATATGAGTCATCTTCCATTATTTTTATCGTAGCATCTACATTATCTTGGATATGGCAAAACGTACGCGATTGGCTGCCATCGCCATACACTTGAATATCGTGCCCTAACAATGCGAGTCTAACAAAACGAGGAATAACAAAGTCAGTAGTCTGATGTGGTCCATACGTGTTAAAGAACCTAAAGATGTTAAAATCCAATCCGTATTCCTTCTGGTATGAACGTAAATATGCCTCGCCCACATTTTTAACAATGGCATAGGGTAAGCGTGAGTTAAGTGGTGTAGTATGCTCATTCTGTGGCATCTCAAAGGGCTCTCCATATACTTCGGATGAAGATGAAAACAGTACTTTTTTTACCGATGTGTTTTTAGAAAGTTCAAGTACATTTTTAATGTTGGTAATATCATTCAAAACATTGATGGGGTGCTCAAGGGTTCGCTTAACACCAACAATTGCCGCATAATGAAATACACAATCAAATTTATGATGCAAGAAGATGGTGAGCATACTATCAAAATCATTTGTATCCGCTTTTATAAATTTCAAATTTGAACTTATGCGATTAAGATTTTGAATGTTTCCAGTGGAAAGGTTATCAACCACAACTACTTCATTGTTGTTTGACATTGCGAGTGTTTTGGCTAAGTATGAACCAACGTTACCAGCCCCGCCTGTGATCAAAATTTTTTTCATTTGCTTATACTAGTTGATTATAAAGTGTTTTATATTGATTGGCAATGGTTGAAAGTTCAAATCGCTTAGCATTAACAAATCCCTTTTCAATTAAATCGTCTCGCAATGATTGGTTATTAAAGATAGACTTTATTCCTTTTCTAATCTCTGCTACTTCAAGTGGATTTACAAAGTAAGCAGCATTGCCCGCTACTTCTGGCATCGCTGCAATAGTACTTGTTATAACTGGCAGCCCCACAGTATTGGCCTCGGCAATGGGTAATCCAAAGCCTTCATAAAGTGAAGCAAAGTAGAGTACGTCTGCATTGTTGTAATGCTCTACTACCTCTTGTAGAGATAAGTCGAAGTAATCAGAAAAGGAAATTTTGTTTACACTTAAAAAGATTCGTTGTTTATCTGTCAACTTCCCAATTATACTAAGGTGGCAATTGATATTAACAACGGCCTCAAAAAGTCTATCCATGTTTTTATGATTGCCATTGCCGATTAACAAAATTACAGGCCTGTCAGCTAAGGTTTTTGTTTGGCGTTTAGCAAATATTTTACTTACCGGATTATGGATTACGTGAGTTTTATTTTTGGTAAACGGAAAGTAATGAGCCAGCTTATTAGCTGTGAAAGTCGATATAGCTGTAATGTTATTAACCCTTCGCAAGGGTATATCCAGCCAAAGCATACGGTATAAAATCTTATTGAGCTTGCTATGCACTGGATTTTCGTAATAGCCTAGATCGTGAATAGTTAATATTGTTTTATGCTTTGCTGACGCTATTGCCAAATAATTTACATCGCCTGTTAGATGTATAATATCTGTCTCAATTCTAGATACTTTTATCGCGTTGATTGCTTTTGAAATTGATTTGTTTACAGAAAAATGATTTATTTCAAACTCGTGAGACAAGTATTTCCCAACATCACTGAAAATATTTTCAATGCTGAATAAGCCTTCTCTTTTATCTCGAAAAAGATAAGTAAGTGATCTGTTATGCAAATTTAATTGGGTTGAATAATGACGGACAACACTTTTTTGCTCCAAATTAAGGGTGAATTTTTAGATGACAAAACCACACTATTAGTCCCATATTCAAATAGTAGTTCTTCTGGTGCCCCCATCAATTGTTTAAGTTTCAATGCCAAATTATCAACGTCCTTGGTTTTGAATATTAAACCATTATATCCGTCTATTAGAAACTCTTCAGTAGCCCCACAAGCATCACTTATCAACATTGGAAGACCGCTAGCGGCCATTTCATGAATCACAAGACCCCATTGATCTCTCCAACTGGGTAAGCAAAAGAAGCCTGCTTTGTCAACAATATCTGATATCTGTGATTGGTTTAAAAAACCCGTTAGTTCTATTGAAGGATTATTTGAAAATTCAGATCTTAATTCTCCTTCTCCAATCAAAATGAGTTTCCATTCATTAAAATTCGGGTTTTCTTTTAGAACATAAGTAAATGCTTCAACTAAATCTTTCACGCCTTTGGCTGCTTCCAAACGCCCTATGTAAATTATTGATTTTCCGTTACCAGAACGAGATTTAAATAAGTTAGTGTTTGCCGTGTATAATCCAGTTAATATTTCATGATGCTTGAATCCTAATCTTCTCGCAAAATAATATTGACGATTTCCAGGAACAAAGGCGTAAGAAAAAAAGTGAGCGCGAAATAAATTAAAACCGATTTTAAAAAACCATTGTTTCAACCCTCCCCTCCAATGAGTATCAAATCCAATAATTACTTTTATTCCTCTTTTTTTTGCCACGTAGCATGCCCTTATGTAGGATTTATCCATCCAACCAGAAACTATAACAGCTGCGGGTGTTAATGTTTTTAGAAGGTTAACAATATCCTCGGTAGTCAAGGTACTTCTTTTTATAAAATTAATATCATCTGTTGAAATGGGTTGGTAGGCAGTCATCCTAGTCTTGTCCCAATGGATTATATTTACCTTGAAACCTGATATTTTGCTAAAAGCGGAAAAAGCTGCATGGTTATAGGCATTAAATTCTGAATAGAGTACAAGTATGGATTTAGAGGTTGGGTTCATTCTTATCACCTATTTTAAAATTATTTATTATCTTATTATTCTTAAGAATTGATATTAAAGAAAGTGCCCGTTTGTCAAGGCTATGATCTTTCATTGCTCGTTTATATCCATTCATTCTTATTCTTTCGCGCTCAAGTGGATTAGCCAAATAGAATTCTATTTTCTCAACCAATTCCTCCCTTGTATCGAAGCACGCCATTTCTTCACCTTCAACAAAGTATTGTTGTACCTCATCCGTTCGTTGATGAAGCATAAACCCGCCCGCACCTGTTATGTGGAACGTGCGAGATGTTATCTGATCGCCAGAAGATGCTCCAATTACCTGCTCGGAAAGAAGCGCAATATTTATTTTTGAGCCACCGATAGCATCGGCATAGGCATCGCCCAAAATCGGAACATATTGGATGGCATGGTCTAACACACTCTTTTGACTTTTAAACCAAGTACTGCCCCATATAACTAAGTTTATTTTCGGGTAATTCTCCATTAAATATTTTAGGTATTCAAACTTCCGAAGAGAAAAATTCCCAATAAAAGAAGCATCACAGGCTGTGGAAGGTGTAACTGGTCTGTGAATCATTGGGTCGAATCCGTGAGGTAGGAAGGAAACTTTTTCTTTAGGGTAATTGAAATTTTTATTTAAGTCCGATGCAGCAAATGTTTTCGTAGTAAAAATAAAATCAAACAAAGGCACACATTGTGGTATATATTTTCCGTGGGCTGTGAAACTAACATCCGGAAAAAAATTAATAACTGGCAGTTTCATTTTCTTCCAAAAAGAAATTGTCTCAGGTTTTAAATAAGCACCTTTGTACACTAATACCCAATCAGGCTTGGTTTTTTTTGTAATGGATATTAAGTAATTATTAAAATCGTTTATCTGAAATGTTCTTATAAGCTTATTGAGTGCTTTTACTTGAAAGGATTTTCCGTTTGCACTTACAAAAGTTTGTTCATTGACAAGGTTAACTAAAACTCCTATCCTAGATAGTGCATAAAATAAGCCAGAAGAATTGCTTCCTCTCCATTCTTCGCCAATGCATAGTACTTTCATTTACTCAAGTATGTAGAGGTCTTCATTCTTGGTTTTTCAGAAGATACCTTATTAAAGAAATCAATTGCCTTGTAAATAACCACATAGGAAATTAAGCTTGGCACAATTTGAAGATCAGATCCTAATGAAAATAATCCTAAAAAGATTAGGTAAAATCTAAATATCCATCCTAGCAAATTTTCGAAAGTTGTTTGATTCCAAATCCATGATATAAAATACCCAAAAATAAAACATCCTATCAATAGCCCAAGCCAACTAAAGTTCAAATAAAATTCTCCTGGCACTGTCATATTAATTGAATTATTCGCTTTATCAGAGTTTTTAATTTTTCTAGCATTGCCTATCTCCAAGGCAAACCATTGGCCTTGCTTAATCAATGGTTTCTCCGGCCAAAGAAACCGAGGGATAAATACAAAACCCAAATAATTTAATGTTTGCCCATTATAAAATCCCTTCTTTCTAGTAAGGGTAATTATGTTAGATAGTTGGTTAACAATGGTAAACCTATCCACAATAGTTTGTTGTCCTTCAAAACTGGAAAGCTCATCTTCTTCAGTAAATAGTTCAAGTGATTGTGTAATCTTATCTTGACCGATTATCTTATTTCTTGATGCACCTAGAAACGAAAACAAAATAGGGAAAACAAACAAACCAGATATAAGCACCACTCTTGTATAAATCCCCAATTTCAAAATTGATTTTTTTGCCAGCAAGTCACCCGTGCAAAAAGCAACCCATGGAATTAATATAGCCATTCTCAAATAGGAAAATGCCAAGGCATAAGTAGACAAAAATATAGTATATAAAAATACTGCCCATATTCCACGTTTTTGCTTATAAGCTAAGTATGAAAGCAGTAAAAGAGATCCATTTACTGAATAGGTAAAAAATGTTCCGATAGTGCCAACGCTAGTCAAAAAATTATCAAAGAAAACAGAGGCGATAAAAGAGAATATTGAAAAAATTAATAGACTCCTTTGGGATGTGTTGTCAATTCGTTTGGTATTCCATGTTTCATTTTTGATGAATATTCGCATCGCTAAAATAATAACCACGCTGCCTAGGTTAAATATATATATAGCCTGATTGCCTAAATCTATTTTGTTGTAAAAATAAAACTTCATAATCCGAGCTGAATAAGCACTCAACCCCGAAAAAAAAATAAAATGACTTATAGAAATAAAAACCAACAACAAAACAAATGTTGTGCTAATATCAAACCTATTAACTTTAAAATTTCTAAAATCAGAATATAAAATGGAAAGACTAAATAGAAAAACACCCAACAATTGAAGATTAATGTTGACATAGAAATAACCTACGGTCATTACAATTACAAACACTAACCTCCAGAATAATTTCATATTCTGGTTTGTAATTTTTTTATAGACAAAACCCATTGTATCAAAGACAAAATCCTAAATATGCGCAAAGCCCAATTTATGTCTAGCGAACCTTCTTTTAAAAATACAACTATGTAATTATATGATTTCAAATCTATCCACTCCAATACCAAAGCACGATTTATTTCGAATGTTTTATATATCCAATCCTTATCTTTTTCAATAAGCTTTATCAAAGGAGTGTAAAAACCAATCTTATCCTTTCTATTACTAATTTCGGAGGGAAGCAAATCACGGAAAGATTTCCGAAAGATATTTTTTGAGTAGCCCTTATTATAGAATGCATCAGGGCGTAAACGAGCTGCGTATTCCATTATCCTATGATCCAAAAATGGCATCCTCCCCTCGATGGATTGTGCCATACATGAGCGATCATCATAGTGGCAGAGATGTGGTATACCAACTGTTTTTAGCGATTCCAAATACACATCTGTAAACTTGCTTACACTACCCAATACGTTGCTAGGTGTTTTTAAATGATAAGCAGGTTTGAGCCACGCTTTTTGTTTAAGCCTAGACTTAATTCGTGTTGTTTGTTCTACAGAAGGGAACATGCCCGCTACCAACATGCGCAGACTCACTGGAAGTGATTGTTCATCTTGTAAAGAAAATTTTATATAAGATGCAATATCACCACTATTTAATGCATAAGCCATTGTACGTTGGTACATCCATGAGTAGCCCATGGATACTTCATCTCCACCTTGACCGCCCAACAAAACTTTTACACCCGCTTTCTTGGCTTCATTTACTAAAAATCTATGACCTATGATCGAAGGGTCACCAAAAGGTTCTTCTTGTAAACTAATTGATTTTTCTAGATCATTTTTCAGGCTCATTTCCCCCACAGGGGCATAAACGAGATCAATGGCTGATCCATATTTCCCTTTTAGTGCTTCTACATATTTTGATTCATCAAATTTAGAATCGGGAAACTGGGCACTAAAAACAGGAAAATTTTTAAATCCTAGCTCTGCTATACAACTTACAATAATGGAAGAATCAAGTCCACCTGAAAGTGTTGCTCCAACAGGCACATCAGATAACAATTGTGATTGAACAGCCTCCATCACAAGATCTTTAAGTTCTTTAGCCTCTGCGTTTCCAAAAGTCAATCTTTCCTTATAGGGCACCTCCTCAATATTCCAATAGTCTTTTAAGTCAATGACTTTTGAACCTAATGTTACTTCGGCATAGTGAGCTGGTAAAAAGTTGTTGATTTCATTAATAAAAGTAAGATCAAATAAGTGATCATAATTTCCGAAAGTCAAGTATTCAGAAACAGCTAATTTATTGATACTATATTGGTCAACAACTTGAAATAAGGGATTTATTTCACTACTAAAAAAAAAAGCTTGGTTATGATACACCCAATATAATGGTTTTTGCCCGTAGCGATCACGAGAAATAAACAATCGCTTATCCACCCTATCCCAAATCAATATGACCCACATTCCCACCAAGTGCTGCTGCATATTTGCTCCCATCTTCTCATAAAGAGCAAGTATTGTTTCGGTGTCAGAATGGCCCTTAAAAAGTTGATTTGGTAAGAATCTTTTCCTTAACTGTATATGATTGTAAATCTCACCGTTGAAGGTGATAACATACCTGCCCGATGAAGAGAGCATTGGTTGTGAACCAGCATCTGATAAATCTAAAATAGAAAGTCGATTGTGTCCTAGTGAAACAAAATCATCTTCCCAAATACCACTGGCATCAGGACCTCGATGATATTGAAGAGCAATTGCGTTGTCAATAAACATTTTTTTTGTTTGTTTATTTATTGATATACATGCTGACACTCCACACATTGAAATTATATAGTTTTAGGTATAAATTCAGTTGTTGATTCATTGTTATAAATGAGATCAAGCTCCTTTGCCAATAGTCTAGTTTGATTACTTCGAGTATAGAAGTTAATTACTTCCATATTAGAGGTGTAGCCATATATGTTAATAGAAGTTTTCTTCTGTTCAAGAGCTAGTACTATCAATTTGAAAATTTCATCAACGCTTCTACCCACTACTCCTAATTTATTATCTAAAACTAATGAGTCTAATAATCCATTATTATCGCCTGGCACAACCAGTATTGGTTTTTTAGCACCCATATATTCAAATGTTTTACCAGGATGCAATCCTTTACTAAAATATTTATCGTTTGAATCATAAAGAGATAATAATAATAATATGTCGCAGGTGGTATACATTTTGATTATCTCATGGCGAGGTTGCTGGCCTGCTATATCAAGCATACTATCAGCAAGATTATACTCTGAAACACTTTTCATTATATAGTCAACCGATGCACCACGATAAATAAACTTGACATTAAAACTTTTATCGCACAAACTAAGTGCTTCTATAAAAGGTAAAATATTTTGAGGCTTTTGTATAGTGCCAAAATATCCAATTCTTAATTCCTTATTACTTGTGCTACTTTCACTATTTTTAAACTCTTCTTCATCGAAACCATTGTAAATTGTAGAACCCTTAACAAGGAATCTTTTACTTTCAATTTCTGTCCAATAAGGGTTCACATTAATTATATGTGTGCATGTTCTTATTTTAGGAAGCAGAAATACATTGAGGAGTTTTCGCTGTAGTGCCTTTAAGTCTCTATCAAGAGGGTCTCTAAAATCTATCACCCATGAGATATTGAAATTTTTCTTGATTTTGCTAGCTACTAATAATGAAGCATTGGGGCCATGTTCAGCAATTACTAAATCAATTTTTACAATGCTATTTATTCGTTTAAAAGCTTCGTATGCAACATCAATCCAATTTTCAGAATAATCACCAGATTTTAATTTAAGAAAAGAGGCAATCTTTCTTTTAATTGAGGATATAAAATTCGGTAATGCTTTAAATGCCCCAGTAGTGCTATCCATTAAAGTAGTCGATCTCCAAATACGGTCTATCTTATTGGCTGATGGTAATGATGCTAACGGAATAATTATTGATAATTGATGAGAAAGATCTACCAAATGTTTTTTTATATTACTGTCAAGGCTTTTCTCCCAATCACCACTTGCTTTTCCTTCCCATTCAAAATTGCGACAAATAACAATAGGTTGCCATCCAAATTTTTTCAAATGCTTCGCAAACTGATATGGCCTTTGCGCACCAATAGTAGAACTTGGTCTGTTATAGGGTGCGCATTCATGTGCAATAATTAGTACTGTTTTCATTTAGAATCTACCACGGACAATTCCATAAACTTTTTAGCAAATATCTCTTCTGAGAAATAATTTATGGCTTTACTTCTGATCTGGTGTTTCCTTTCTAATGAGCTTTTACCTAACCTAATGACAGCGTCAGCTATCTCAATTTCAAAATTCTGTGGATTACAAACAACCGCATGCTCATTTACCAAAATCTTTTCGCTTGCATCATTTTGTGTTACAATGCATGCAAGCCCAACTGCTTGGGCTTCTATCAATGCAACAGGGCAGTTTTCATAAAGGCTACTTAATATGAATAGATCAGCATCAGAAATTATTTCAGCTACGTCCTTTCGGTTTTTAGCACCATGAAAATTTATATGTTTAGTAATTTTTAATTCTTCGGCTAACAATTTGAGTTCGTTAAGTAAGGGACCATCTCCTATTAAATGAAGTTCAGCATCAATGCCACGCTCTAAAATTAACCTCAAGGCATACAACTGTTTATAGTGAGCCTTTTGTTTTACTAAATGCCCTGTGGTTGCCAGCACAAGCATCTGCTTTGAATTGCATCTTATTGGCTTGTCAAAAAATAACTGAGGCGCAGGATTCCATAAAAGCTCAACACATCCTTGATATCCAATTTCACGAAATTCTGCTATTTGCCGTTCGGCTACAACAATTACTTTATTAACATGTTGTAATGCTTTAACAGAAATCAATTTCCGCTTATTCGATTTATAGTGCATCGATAAAGGAACTGAATGCTCATGCAAATAAACCGGGCATTGCCATTGATTTAACTGTAGCATTTTATCAGCATCAACCAATCCACTAAGCGTTATTGCAATTAGGATATCAGGTGGGGCACCTGAGTTAATTAGGCCTAAATTCCACAGTGATTTAAGGTTCCTATTTATAAAATACGATTGACCAAAAGAAATGCGGTGAGATGGGATTACCGCCTGTTGTTGATACACCTTTATTGATGGATTAGCATATTGAAATGAATCTTTCCAAACTTTCCGTTTTCTGAATAAAAGATTAAACCAATCAATAGGGTAAATAGGATTTAAAATAGTAAAACAATATTGGATAGTTGAATCGTACTCATTCCAATATTTATTTAAAATTGATATCTGCTCACTAACAAAAGTAGCCGCTTGTGGATTTTGTTTTGAAGGAAACCAAGCTGTAACTATCCAAATATTCTTCTTAGCTATTTGTTTCAATCTGGTAGTAGCCTATTTTAAATTTAAGTTGAAATACTTGGCTTAAAGTCTTTTCTTTACTACCTCTTCCGAAACCGCTAGATAACTTACACGAAAGAATACCTATGCTAGAGTTACAAAAACAGATGTTGTGATTTGAGGATTTAATCAAAACTTAACTACTTAATAAACTCTATTTATAATTTTCCATATTGCTTTTCCACCTATTTAAGCAAATTATTTTCCATGGTTCAAAGTTAAAAGGTGTTTTCCCCTCTTGTATTTCATTCAACATTTTAATGGTTGCATTTTTTTCTATGAAGTTTTCTAAACCCATTGTTGCGCCCGTAATTTCATTCATAAACCACTCCTTGTGCTCTTCCTTTACCCACTTTTCTTCAGATGAAAGAAATCCCATCTTATCTTTCCTATCCAGAATAGTATCGGGTACTTTTCCACGAAATGCCTTTCGTAAAATACGTTTGCGTTCGCCACGATAATAGACAAACTCTTCAGGCAAGCCCATTGTAAATTCTATTAAGCGATAATCCATAAACGGTACACGCGATTCAACTGAGAAAGCCATTGAATTTCGATCTTCATAGCGCAGCAACGATGGCAGCGGCAAACGTGTTACTTGTTGAAACAAACTTTGATGCAAGGACGATGGCCAGTTTTCATCTACTCCTCCATTGAATACCTTCAGCCATTGTGGCGGATTGTTTTTACGAACTAAATATTTATCAGGAAATTTATTAACTATAAATTTTGGTAGATAATGTTGAGCCGCACCAATTAAAAATCCAGCAGGCCAATTACCTCTGTATTTCCTATAGGCTATGGCTTCTTTTGCCAACTCCAGCCACTCAAATCCTCCCAGTAGGCCTGTATATAAAGCCATATCGTTGCCACCATATCCGGCAAGTTGTTCATCGGCACCTTGCCCATCAATCATTACAGTAAGTCCTTCTTTCTTTGCGCCTTCAAAAACACACCATTGACTAAATTGACTAGTAGAACCAAAAGGATAATCCAAGTGCCAAATAAATTTATCTAACTCATTAAGCATTTGTTCAAATGAAGGGAAAACTTTATGTGACTCAGCCTTTACATGCTCAATAATTTTTTGAGCATAAGCAAATTCATCAAAACGCTTATCAATTTGACATGAGGTAATTGTCTTGAGCGCATGATTGCCAACGCCTTGCTCTTCTAGTATTTCCCGCATTAAACAAACTATGGTAGAAGAATCCAATCCGCCTGATAGCGCAGAACCTATTGGTACATCTGATCTCAACCGAAGCCTAACACTATCTTTTAACAACCTTCTAAACTCCTGGCACGCTTCATCAAAACTACCTGTAAATTTTTTAGGAATAAGGTGATACCATTTCTCGGTTTTCGTTTTACACGAATAAATATCAATTTCTAATAACGTGCCTGGCATTACCTGGTGAATACCTATATCAAAAGTTTCTGTAGCGTGATCTAACAATGAATGGCGCAAATAATCAAATGCAATACGCTGATTTAATTGAAACGAGTAGTCGGGCAAAACCCTCAATTGCTTCACTTCCGATGCAAAGGCTAAGTAGTTGTTTGACTCAGTAAAATAAAGTGGCTTCACCCCAAAGCGATCTCTTACTGCATAGAGTTTTTGTAGTTTGCTATCTACCAACACAAAAGCAAACATGCCATTGAACTTGTGAAGTGCAGCTTTGCCCCATTGTGCCCAAGCCTGTAAAATAACTTCTGTATCAGAAGCTGTTCTAAATTTTCTTCCGAGTTTTACTAGTTCATCTCTTACCTCGATGTAATTATAAATTTCGCCATTGTATGAAATGGCAAGATCCTCGCCTTCCAATAGCATTGGTTGATGCCCCGCAGGAGACAAATCGAGAATAGACAATCGTCTATGTGCTAACGCTAATTTAAAGCTAAGGCTTTTATTCCATTGCGGTAAATTATGTACCCCTTTACTTTCACTATTTGTACCCGCTCCTGCGAAAAGTTGGAATGAATCCTCTTTCGACCAAGTCAAAAAACCCTCATCGTCTGGTCCACGATGATTAACTATTTTTGATGCAATCTCAACTGAAGATGCTAATCCTTGTTGAGCTTGTTTACCTATAATTCCAAAAATACCGCACATTAATTTATCAGTTGAATATAGCTATTGATTTCCTTATAGACATTGGCTTGCCATGTATAGTTTGTTTCTACCAATTTTTGTGTTCTTTGATGCAATTGATTTGCATTTTCTTCAAACCAACTCAACACTCTTTTACTTTCAATTTCAAAGGAATTGCCATCTACATAAAGATCAATGGCTAAACCAACTCTTTCTCGTTCTACAATTTCGGGTATAATTCCCGTTCCGTGTTGCACAACTATTCCCAAACCAGAAGCCAAGTATTCAGCAAACTTAACTGGCTGCGCAACTGCATTCATTTCACTTGGTGCTCTTACCATCAATCCTATATCTGCTGCTGAAATAATCTCAGCTACTTCTTTCTGTTGCACCGATTCTAAAATATAGTTTCTATCCTTTAATGCACTTATATTAATTAATTCTTGCATTGCCATTTTGTCGTGAGTAAAAATAATTGGCATTACTCTTTCTGAAACAGAACAAAGGGCAGCCAAAAATGGAAGCACAAGATCTTCTAAGTATTGATATTTCTGAGTTCCCCCTAAATAAAGAATCCCTATTTTATTTGACAGATTAAATTTATTTCTGGTTTTTTCTCTATAAGAATCATCAATAATTCTTGGAACGCAGCATGGCACCACTACTGGTAGGTTTACGAAATTATGAAATGAGCAGATATAAATTTTTAGTGGTTCGCTTACAGTAAAAATCCAATCTGATTTAATTAATTCATTATAGAATTTTCTTTTTGCGGATTCATAGACAGTTGAATATTTTTTATCTAAATTTTGTGTTTCGAAAATACCATACTTAGCCAGTGCTTCCAATGGATCTGCACCACGCACATCGTAAACTACTTTGTCTTTACGGAATTCGTTTTTCGCCCTTAATCCAAAATGAAATGCAGATGCCCCTCTACAGTGATAAATTACTCTGTATTTTCCCCATGAAATATTTCTAAGAAGCTTTATAAACAGAAATGCTGGCCACTTGTTATAGCGGTCAATGCCCGCAATAATTCTAAATCGAATAGTTGAGTGTTCCTTTCTTATAGCCCTAATTGCTTTCCAATCGGAAACAGAAAACAATACTCGAAAGGATACTATTGCCCAGACTTCTACTTTAGTAGGTGCACCTTTATTAATATCTTGATTACCAAGTACAGAGGCTCTTCCAAATATTTGAGAATTAAGCAATGGCACTTTGTATTCAGTTCCCGCAATGAGATGAACAACAACGTATGTTTTTTTTCTGTCAGTCAATCAACTAACATTTAAAAACTTACTCTTCAACCTGCTAGCGTTATCTGCATAAGTTCCTATAGCAGCTATGGAGGAGCGAGCCCGTGATGCGATCATATTTCTTTGATCTTCATTTCCCAAAAGAAATTGTAGACTCTGTAAAAGAGCTTGGGTACTGCGTGGAGCTATTAACATGCCGCTTACATTATTTTCAATTATCTCGGCATGGCCTCCTACATTGGTCGTTATTACTGGCAACCCAGTTGCCAAGGCTTCTAGTACTGAATTAGACATTCCTTCATTATAGCTCGGTAGAACAAATAGATCGACTGCCTTTAGTAAATCTGGCATGTACAAATTATTAACACTGCTAAGAAGAATAACATTATCAGCAACCTCTCGTGTTTTCGCTTCCTTCATCAGGTCTAGTGCATCATTTTCAATCCTAGGTGGAGCTACCATTATTAATTTCCAACCAATAAAAATTTCTTTCAATGATTGAATTGCATCCAACAACTCCAACCAACCTTTAAGCTTAACTGGAGTTGCTACACACACAACAAACTTATATCCGTTAGGTAAATTAAATTTTTGCTGCAAGCTGAGTTTTTCAATCTCGCTTTCAACTGGTTCGAACTTATCTAAATCAACACCATTGTAAACTACTTCAACATCTTTTGTAAATCCTTCTTCAAACCATTTCTTTGTGTCATCAGCCAAGCGTTGACTATTTGCCAATAAAAGTTTAGCTTCATTGAAAACAATTCTTAGGTTTTTTATTAAAGAGGTATGCTGCTCTGGCCAAGCATGAACATCATCACCACGTGCTATAGAAGCTAAAGGAATGCCAGTAAGTCTGCTAGCAAAAGTACCTGCATATCCCTCATGACAAAGAAAGTGCGCATATATCCAATCAGCGTTTTTTAAATTTTTATTTCTATTGATATACTGCCCAACAGTTTTCCCCATACGCTCCCAACCATCCATCCAAAAAAAACGAGAAGGCATTTTTATAAACATGCGAGGATGATGAACTGGTATGCCTTCAACATTCTTATGCATTTGATTTAGCTCGTTATATCCTAACTGCCAATAGGGATGGAGCCTGTGCAAACCAAATGGAGGGAACCAGTTTACAGGTTGCATCACATGTACCTCAACTCCTAAACTTTGCAATGCTTTTGCTTGACGATGGATAAAAATACCACTTGCTGAATTGTTTTTTCGTGGGTAACACGTAGACAAAAAAATTACCTTCAAAGTCTGTCAGTCCAAGCACCTAATGAAACCAGAGAAACCATAACCGTAGCTAATTGTTCCTCACCTAATGAATAACGTTGAGTAAGTTTTTTTAAACTCTCATTATCAATCCAATTTTTTATAACTGAGTTTTGTTGCAAATCAATTGCCTTTATCCCATTCTGATCGACAATTTTCTTCAATGGCGCGTTAAAGCCAGTTTTCTTGCGCCAACCTAAGCCAACATAATTTTTTTCTACCATAGCACGCAGCGGTAGTTTGCCTCCGCGTTCATCGCGAAGGTATTTTGGAAGTGCCTGAAAGGCCAATTCAACCACTTCATGATCGAGAAAAGGAACACGTGCTTCTAGTGCGTTAGCCATTGTCATCCGATCAACTTTGTACAGCATTTCCGATTTTAAAAAAGTCGAAATATCAGCATACAGCAGTTGATGCAACCACGACAGGTGTTTCGTTCTACTGAATATACTCTCAATCTGATCACTGAACCGATGCGTATCAACTTCGTTTCGTTTAGACAAAGGAATTAATTGAAGTGAATCGTTCGCTGATAATACTCTGTTGCGCTGTAGGAAACGTTCGCTATCATTTGTTAAGAATTGCTGAGCTAATGTTTTGCCTTTCGCAATTGGTAGTAGATTCAATAATTTGCCAATACCTGGCGCCAAAAAAGTTGGTGTTTCCTTAACAACAGTTGGCCTATAAAACGGAATATGTTTATGATCGTAACCAGCAAAAACCTCATCACCCCCATCCCCAGTCAATACAACTTTCATGTGTTTGCGCGCCTCTAACGAAATTTTAAACAATGAAAAAGCACTAGTAGCGCCAAAAGGCTGATCGAACCGGCTTACTATTTTAGTTACATCTTCAAAAAAATTATTTGATAGGGAATAACTCAATTGCTTAATGCCCATACTTCGAGCAGTTGCCTCGGCCTGTACGCTCTCATCTTCAATTTCACCAGGAAATGATGCTGAGATGGCAGTAAAGCCCGCATTGCAATAAGGATATGCCAAATGTGTAACAAGCGTAGAGTCAATACCAGCCGATAGAAAAGAACCTAACGGCACATCGGCTACTGTATGCTCATGTACTACTTTACTAAGTGTAGATGAGAGTTGAATTGAAAAATCATCTGAATCCAAATAGTTATTAGTGGTATTCTCGATAAGATCATACCACAATGTTACTTTAACATCGCCTTGGTTAATAATAGCAAAATGACCTGCTGGCAAACATTTAATATCTTTAAAAATTGTATTCGGTTCGGGTATCGATAAATATTGCAGGTATTCGTAAACACTTGTGAAATCAATTCTAGATTTCATCTCTGGTTTTATATTCGTAATAGATGTGATTTCGGAAGAAAAATAAAATCCACTTGTATCATTTGCTATATACAATGGTTTAATTCCAAACCTATCGCGCGCAATAAAAAGCGATTGGTTTATTGTATCATAAATAGCAAAGGCAAACATACCCTTCACTTGATTCAATAATTTTTCGGGAGTGCCCGTATTCTCCTCGTAAAGATGTAACAACACTTCTGAATCGGAATCAGAAAAAAAACGATGTCCTCTGGATTCCAGCTCGCTTCTTAACTGTTTGAAATTATAAATTTCACCATTACAAATTAGAATAAGTGTTCTCTCTTCATTATACAATGGCTGATCTCCCTTTTCACTTATGTCAATAATGGACAATCGTGAATGAAGTAATGCAACATTGGTATCCACATAAACCCCACTACCATCAGGGCCTCGATGAGCAATGCCTGCTTGCATCATTTGCAAATGAGACTTTTCGACTTTAAAATTCTTAAAGTAAATGCCTGCTATTCCACACATTGGCTAGGCATATCTTTTTAGCCAGTGATTTACGTTAGGTTGGTAACCCATTACGGTTGCAATTTGCGAATGCCCCTTTACTGCTCTTATAAATATTTCAGTGTGGTTGACCGTTCTAGTTACATCAGTAAACCCCTCTTCCTCTAATCGCTTCTTCATAAAATCAAATTCCAATCTGCGATTGATAAGTGGGGCAAACATATCATGTAGTTGATGTATTTTAGTTTTATCACCTTTAGCTTCTGCCAATAAATAATTTTCACGTTCCTTCCATGTTCTTAACGAGTGATAGTACATACGCTTTTTAAACATAGTAATGTCTTCTGCATATGAAACAGATTCTCGGCCGTATAAATAAAGGTATATCACCCCCCCTTCTTTAACATAACTCAAGGCGTTGGCTAATGATTGGTTGAAGCTATTGCAGTGATGAATAACCCCCCACGACCATACCAAATCAAACTTTTCATTTGGTGGCAATACTTTTGGTAAATCTTCTAATGGCGTTTTGATAAATCTCTTGGAGATTCCTGTAAAGGATTCTAGTGCTTTCTCAGTTGCTATCAGTGCGCTATCATTCACATCCACTGCAGTTATATTGGCACCTAACGAAGCTAATCCATAAGACCAGCGACCGCCACCACAACCAAGGTCTAAAACATTTTTGCCTTTAAACCAATTCGCATCCATTAAAAGTTCATGATCTGAAATTAGCGAAGCTACATTTTCTTTAAACCATGTGTCTGATAACATTGCCTCACCTTCCTGTAGCTCGCCCCATTGAAACCCAAATGTTTGTTGTGTTTGCTTTACGAAAATAGAAGGTGGGCCATCCAAATCATGTGCAATGTCGTAAAGCATACTGTAGAGAGCGTCCACTTCAGTTTTGTCAGCTTTTGTGAATACTAATTTCAGGTAATTTATAATTTTCGCAATCATATATCCATTCTTTTAGAATATACATCTTCAATCGATTTACAAACTCGACCTACTACCTCCGTATTGTACCACTGATAGGAAAATTCTGCTGCAGCTTTTGCATAGGCCGGGTTGGCGATAATAAATTTAATAGCATCAAATATCTCATTAGAAGTTTCTGCATGAAATGAAGAATGACCAACAAAGTAGGATGATCCTTGAAAAGAACTTTTGTAGTTTAAAATAATTGGAATTCGATTAGCTATCATTTCAAGCACTGCACCATACGTATAAAACGAGTAACCGAATTCCCCCACTCCAATATCAATCAGCGGCAAAAATTGTTTTATTTCCTTACGGTGCATAAGTGGAAGCCATATGACATGTTCTGATAAATCATAATTCTTAACAAGCAATTTTGTTGCATCAACATCTTTTCCATACTCATGTGTCACAAAAAGGAAATTATCAAATCCTGAATTTTTGAGTTGTTTTAATGCTTCAATAACCAAGTCATTTGCTTTGTAATCATCCACAAATTTTTTACTTGTCCAAGAAAGTCGGCTACTCGAGTAAAAAAGGAGCGTTCCATTGTTTTTCTTTTCTTTAAGCAATTCTAGGCAATCAAGTCTTATTTTGACGGGGCTACATTCTTCAATATAAAACATTGGAATTGTTGAATACAACCGTTTCCTAATCCGTACTTTCTTAAATGAATTCTCATAATACGGGTTTAAATAATCCAAAATAAATAATGCTGTACCTTCAATTCCTTGGCGCTGATATGATGCCTTAGCTATTGCGGGAGGCTGTCTAAAATTTTTAATAAAAAACTTAAAACTATTTAGATTTAGCCAATCCTTAATTTTATAAAATGGGTAATAAAAAATATCACTACCATAAGGCACCATTATATTTAATTTTTTATTAACTAAACTTAAATAAGCTGGTGACCAGTCACAACCTATAAAAAAATTATGACCATCTAAATCTCTTAAAATAATTTGTGGCAATTGAGGGTCAAAAAAATAATGGTTAGACCAATTGGTTTGTGTGATGGTAATCCGTACATCATTATAATAAATATCTGCTGATGGTTTAAAATGATCATCTTCATCTAAAAGAAATAACTCAACAATAAAATTTCTATCAGCCAAGTAGCGACCTATATTGAATAAAAAATGGTTCATGTTTCCAATGCATGCAACTTTCCTATCCATTAGCTGAATAAATTTTCTATTTGCTTCTTTTCCAGAAAGTTGATTAGAACTCCCATGCCTTTTGCCTGATAAACTACCATGCTGCCGCATGCAACTGCCGATGCACCAGCCTTTACGGCCTCTATTAAATGACCAATGTTGCCAGCCCCTCCATTAGCAATTACAGGTACACTGACACTAGTTGTTATTTTTTCAATTGCATCAAGTTGATAGCCACTCCACATTCCATCATTATCCATAGCAGTAAGTAGTATTTCTCCAACTCCTAAACGCACAAGCTCCTGTGCCCATTCAATCGCGCTGTGTTTTGTTTTAATCGTACCATCTGTAGACCACACCTGGTACTTTCCAAATAGATCCTTTTTGAAATCAATAGATCCAATCACACTTTGGCTGCCTGAGTGTGTTGCTATTTCTGAAACCAAAGAAGGATTTTCTAAAGCCGCTGTATTTAGTACTACTTTTTCAAAACCAATTTCCAGAATTCTTCTTGCTGTTTCAGCATCGCGTATACCACCACCGTATGAAAGCGGCATAAAACACTCATCGGCAATTTCACTCAATATTTTAAAATTGGGACTTCGCTTCTCTACTGAAGCTCTTATATCTAAAAAGCAAAGTTCGTCTACTTCCAACTCATTAAAAATCCTAACTGTATTGATAGGATCGCCTATATAATTATACTTTTTAAACTGTGTGGTTTTAACTAACGAATCGTTTATCAACTGCAAACACGGGATAACACGCGTGCGTATCATGCTTATAAATCCGCGAAATTTTTTAGCAGCCTCATGCCAAATTTGTGGCTTTTTTCGGGATGGAATTGAACACCCCAAATATTATCCCTATATACACCCGAATCAAATGAATGCCCGTAGGTTGTCTTTAGCAATGAGTGCTTTGAATCTGAACATTGAACATAGTAGGAATGAACAAAATAAAAGCGAGGGTCAATTCCCAAGTTTTGAGTAATAGGGTTATCCGAAACTACTTCAACAGAATTCCAACCCATGTGTGGTACTTTTAGTTGCTCATTAGCTTTGAAAAGATGAGCTCTCCCAGAAATCCATCCAAACCCTGGGAGTGCTCCCTCATCACTCCCCTCCATTATTAATTGATGACCAATGCAAATACCTAATAAGGGAGTTTTATCTAGTAATACTTTTTGATTTAAAATCTCTACTAAGCCAAGTTCAGCAAGCTTTCGCATGGCTGTATTATATGCCCCATCACCTGGCAATAAAATTTTTTCTGCTTGAGCGATTTCGTTTGCGTCTCCCGAAACCTTGCAGGGCATGCCGATCTTTTTAAACATATTGACCACTGAACCCAAATTACCCATCTTATAATCTACGATGGTAATCATTTTAGTGGAAAACAATATTTAAGATAGAAGCTCATAGGTACCAGATTTGCTTTCGCTAAAACAAAAAAAAGTGGACGAAGCCTTTCAAATCGCTTTTTGTAGGTTTTAAAATCTTTAAAAGATCTATTTGTTCCTTTCATGATCTTTTCATATTCACCATCATTTAATTCCAGTCGCTTCTTTACGTACTCTATCAATTCCGGTTCAGATTTTAGAGGGGTATTATAAATTTCTAATGCATTTTCTCTACTTAATGCACCCGACCTTGTAAGTGCTGAAAGAGTCCAATTTCTATTATCTATTTTGAATTTTTGAGGATGATAAACTAAATGTACAAAGCCAGATGATCTATTTTCAAGATGATGTCCGTTATAATATTGCCATCCTGTTTCTTCAGCCAATATCTTTTTTGCATTCTCTTTCGAATATTCAATGTACCACAAAGGTCGAATAAATTTTTGTCGATATATCAGCACCCATTTCATAAATTGAAAAAATGTCATCAGCGGATAGGTCTTCATTTTAATCCTTCCATACTTTGCATGAATATCTGAAATATATTTTCCGTCAAAATAGTTTTTTCCCATTGGAGAAACCCCCTCTTCCATAAAGGAATGCCCCTCCAATATGTATTTTATTTTAAATTTAGCTGCCGTACTCCTTAGTACCTGTGAAAAGCCCATATCAGTTGCTGCATCAAATTCAGGAACTCCTGCAAGAAAAAATGAGCGGAAAATATCATCAGATTCTTTATTGTTAATAACATAGGTAAAAAGATCCACTTTTAATTTATTGGTAACTTTTCTTATATTTTCTGTAGCGATTGCAGAATTCCAAGTATTATCATAATGCACTGCTAAAGGCCGTAAGCCCCATTCAATAGATTTCATTAGTAAAAAAGAAGAGTCTGTTCCTCCACTAACTCCAATTACACAATCATACTTTTTATTTCTTCCATCTAATTTAATTTGCTTAATAATTTTTTGGAGTTCCCTCTTCCCCCTCTCACTACCTGTTTTAAACTGATATTTTAAATCATCTATCTGATGGCAATAATTACAGATATTTAATTTATCAAAACTTATCCCTGGTGTCTCAGAATTGTAAATACATCTTGAACATATATTAAATTCCTCTAAATTCATAGCACTTCCATTTATTAGTTTGTCAATATTCTTTTCCTTAAGTTCATGAAAGGTGTTTCTATATACTTGTATAGAATAACACTTAAGAAAAAGGTTAAGATGTATGCCAGTATGAACTTTGAAAGATTGTTTACAATTCCAATCTCAGTAGGTATAAAATATTTAATAGAGTATTCTACAATTGAATAATTAACTAAGTATGTCGAATAAGAAATGATGCTAATTAAAGAGAATGCATTTATGGCTAACTTATTTGACATTTTAAGGTGATAAAAAAAAGGAATTAGCATTGCCATCCCTAAACCAACAAAATTAAAGTAGAAACTAAAAGCAAACATCTTTGATAATATTATGTCAGTAAAAATAAAAAACAGACTAAACGAAATTATCAGTAAGCAAATTCCAATTATAAAGAAATAGTACCTTAATTTTTTTAACCATAAAGGAAAATATATTTGGCCATATGCCATCAATACTCCGTAAATAATAGCATCAGTTCTCATGAGTATTGATGTCCTTATCTCTCTATTCCAAGATGAAATATTGAGAGACATTTGATGAGAAATCGTGTAATATATCCTTAATGATGAACCGAGTAAGATGAAGAAGAGTATTAAATAAAGTAAAAAAGATTTCCGGTCAGTTTTTGAGGACAAAAATAGCACAAAGAAAGTTAGGGCGATTGGAAAGCTTAAATAGAACCATTCCTCAATTGATAAACTCCAAGACTCAGGAAAAAAATTCAATTCCCCTTGTTGTAAGTTTTGGATAAAAATAAAATACTTGTAAAAGTCAACAGGATACAAAGCACTATGATTTTCAAGAATGGTTAACTTGTATATGAACAATGAGATAATCAAAATAAAAAAGTAATTAGGCAGTGTTCTAAACCAACGCCTAATCCAAAAATCATTCACTAAGAATTTAAAATTAAGTTTATTGTTAACAAATGATAACAAAAGTGAATGTCCAATTAAAAAGCCACTTAAAGCAAAAAATAAATCGACTCCATCAAAGCCATTTATAAAATAATCTAAAATTTCATTTATTGATAAATTAATGAATGGGACTATTTTATTAAAGTGATTTCTTAAAAATATGTGGAAGTGACCGAAGACTACAATGAGAATAGCAATTGAACGCATTATATCAAGGCCAATTATTCTCTTTTCTATTTTGATGTTAAGGAATTTTAACATCAAACAAAGTATTCAATTAAACCTCTAACGACATTTCCTAATTTATAATCTATTCTTGTAAAGTTTCTCATTTTTAATATTCTGTCTTTAATACTGATTTCTACCTCATTAAATCCTGCCAAAGCTCTCATTGGGCTAGTACCAGAAAACCGTGGATTAATTTCAAAAATAAACACCCTCCCTTCAACTAGCCTACATTGTATATTCAAAGGGCCGGTGCTACCAATAGCTTTCGCCACTTCCTCGCAGGTATTGGAAATAAGCTCATTGCGTACAATCTCCCCTTGAGAAATACCAGAACTAATAGCTAAATACTTACCTAATTCAGGCTTATTTGAAGTATTAATGATTTTTAATTTAGAACCTAGACCTGATAATATATTACGCCTCAATACAATTGAGTCCACAATCTTTCCATCTGAAAGTGACAAAACCCCAACTGTAAATTCTGAATTAGCGTCCCCAACATATTCCTGAGCAATAAACTCTGGATATTGGGTTAATAAAAATTGACCGAAAACTTTAAGCTCTTCCTCGTTCTGAGCTATAAAAGTATTCGCACTACCACCACCACCAACCGAAGGCTTTAAAACCAGAGGGTAAATATCAATAATGTTAAATTGAGAGTGGTGCGAAACAGGAAATGATTTAGGCGAAGCAAATTTATTTTTACTTAAAAAATCACTTGTTAAGATTTTATCTAAACAAATTTTGATTACACTTTCACCATTAATCAAAAGTTCTATTTTCCTTTCATAAAAAATAGAGCGGTTACCAGAATAGAACTTTAATTCTGCTTCTGAACCGGGAATGATTGCCCTTATTTCATTCTTAGCACAGACTTCGAGTATGAAGCTCAAATAATTAGCATCAGAAACTATTGGTGCTACTATAAATTTATCAGCGTCAATTTTGCCTTTGCTGATTTCAGTAACATCCGTTGAAACAATTATAAATTCTAAACTAGAAAGTCTGAGGCATTTAATCGTTTGTTCCCCTATTCCTCCACCACCAGCCCCTGTAACTAAAACTGCAATCTTACTCATGAATCAATGTATATGGATACGAGATCGTCTCTCTTCTGTTCAATAGATTAATAACATCTGGATTTGTTTGACTTTGATAAGAAGAAATAATCTTTTGATAATCCGCACTCTTCCTGTATAATTTGATATCAAAGGCAGTAGTATCTATAATCACAAAGCCCATTAAAATTCCATTATCTCTTGGCATACCTATAGAGCCCACATTGCAAAACACCTTATTATTGTACTCTCTTAAAAATTGCCTATGGGTATGTCCCATAAAAACAAAATCAGCCTTAATAGAATTCAATGTGCTTAAATCAGAATCTGGGTAAACATAGGTATCTAAATAATCTAATGGAGAAGCATGACAAAAGAACAACGATCTATTTTTAACAACAATTTCATATTTGAGAGGTAATGATTCTAAGTATATCCTGTATTCCTCTGATTCAAACAAATATTGATCAAAGTTATATAGCTTTTTCTTTTCAACTTTATCACAATCCTCAATGTACATCCGATCATGATTTCCAAGCAAGCATAGCACTTTCTCTTGTACTAATAAATCTATAACTTTTTTGTTATCAGGAAAATAGTTCAGTAAATCACCTAAGCAAACATATTTATCAATATTTAGCTTCCTAGCCGATTGGAAAAATGAAACGAGATTTAGATAATTTCCGTGAATATCAGAGAAAACAGCAATTCTCACTGTAGAAGAGTTTTTATCAGACCTGCTTTCAAATCATAAAACGGTTCCCATTGCAAAGCCTCTTTTAACTTTGAATTATCAAAATTTACATTATAGAAATCATCAGTTCTATTCCTATCAAAAAGGAACTCAGACTTAGATTTATATATTTCTTTAATATAGGAAGCAAGTTGAAGCATGCTATAACTGCTTTTATAAGTCAAGTTATAAATTCCTTTAATCTTTTGAGTCAACGCCATGTAGCAGGCTAATGCGATATCTTCTACATGAATAAAATTTTGGAGTCGTTCACCATTATTAATAAGTGTAATGGGTAAATTTTCTTTAATTATGCTGGTGAAAAATTGCATTACGTTACTTTGCTTTTCAATATTTCCGTAGGGGGATGATATTCTAAAAATCAAAGAATCAAGTTGAGAAATTAATAAAGAATCCTCACTTTTTTTTTTTGCATAATAGTACCCTTCTAAGTCGGATCTTAAATCAGAAAATTCATAAACTTTAGAATCAAAGGTATTCTTATACAAATATGCAGCTGATAAATAAATTATTCTGACATTTCGCTTTGATGAAAAGGAAAAAATATTTTCATCAATGATTTCATTCAAAAAATTGAATTGAGATTGTTTAGCATCACTTTTCTTTGGAGTAACTGCTGCGCAATGTATGATGGCATCAAAATCTTTAATATTAGTTTCAAGTGAATGTTTTGTCAAATCAATTACTATATCCGAGTAATTTTCATGTTTAATACCTGAACTTGATCTATTTACGATTCCAGTAACAAAACACTTCCTTTCCAAAAGTAATTTACATACAGCACTGCCAATTAAACCAGAAGCGCCAGTTACTAAAACTTTCATTCTTCAATTCTTTTCATCCATTCAGAGGTTTTAATTATCCCCTCCTCTAAATCTATTTTTGCTTTAAATCCTAATATTTTCATCGTCTTTTCAACGCTCGGTATTCGTATTGCAATATCTGCTGACAGAGGCGGCTCAAAGACAATTTTTGATTCAGACTTTAATACTCGGCAAACTGTTTGTGCCAGCCCTAAGATAGTAATAACAGCGCGTGCGTTTCCTAAATTAAAACTTTCACCTATCGCTTTAGGGTCTTCAATGCATCGAATCAGACAATCAACAAAATCATCAACATAACACCAAGCCCTAATTTGGTTTCCGTCTCCATCAATTTTTATATCTTCATTTTTTAGAGCTCTTTTAATAAATATTTGTATTGCCCCCTCCCCAGTTTGACCTGGACCATATACATTAAAAGGGCGAACCGTGACAATTGGTAATTTGTATTGGGCAAAATATGCATGAGCCAAGTGCTCACCTGCTAATTTACTCACAGCGTAAGTCCAACGTGCTTCACCTGCTGAACCAGAAACAGTTACATCTTCTTCACTTGACCTAAAGGCCATTGAGCCAAACACTTCAGAAGTGGAAAAATCTATAAACCGATCTCGTATATTGTTAATGCGAGCAGCTTCTAATGCATTAGAAGTTCCAATCATGTTTACACGCATTGTGCGAACGGGGTCTTTTATCACAGTATCAATACCTGCAATGCCCGCTGCGTGAACAACAATATCAGACCCAGCCATAGACGAAGTTAGCTTATCTAAATCAAGAACATCACCTTTGATGATAGTAAGATTAGGGTGGTTACTTAGTCCACTTGCTGTAAGGGTATCTCTATGAAAATTATCGTACACCACTATTTTATTTTGATTTATGTAGTGTTTTATAAGTGTGTTGGCGATAAAACCGGCACCACCAGTAATAAAGATTTTTTTTTCAGTAAGCATTTGTTTCAAATTTATTGATGACATGAACTATATAGTGAAGTTGATCCTCTGTTAGTGTCTCATAAAGAGGTATAGCAAGACCTTGTGTGTATGCAGCCCATGAATGAGGATACTTTTCCAAAAAATCCAATTTGTATTTTTTTTGGTAATAACTCATGGCGGGTATACACTGCGCTCCATAGTTTGTGTATATCCCCGCGTCTTTCATAAACAAAATAAGAGCCTCCCTGTTTTTAGAGGAATTTAGTAGAATATGAAAAGTTTGCCAAGTGTGAACATAGTCAACTGGAACTGATGGAAGGACCAAGTAATGGCTATTAATATTTTCTGAATAGAATTTAGCGTAATCCTGCTTAATGGAGAGTATTTGATTAATTCGGTTAAACTGACTATTCACCAATGCTGCCTGAAAATCGGTCATTCTATAGTTATAACCTGCATCCACAAAGTTCAACGGTAACTCATCAGGCATTATACCATGATTTCTCAATATTTTAATTTGAATGTCTAATTCTTGAGAATGAGTAGTGAGCAGACCACCCTCACCTGAGGTGATGGCCTTTCGAGGGTGCAAAGAAAAAGATCCGAAATCCCCAAAAGTACCTGCCATCTTACCTTCTATTTTTGCCCCTAGAGCGCAAGCAGCATCCTCAATCACAAAGAGATTGTATTTTTTAGCGATCTCCATAATTCTATACATGTCTGCACACAAACCAAATTCATGTACAGGTATAATAGCTTTTGTTTTAGAAGTTATTGCAGATTCAATTTGATCAACATTTATTGTGAATGTATCTAAGTTAATATCAACGAAGACACACGTTGCTTTAACAAGCTCCACGACATTTGCAGTAGCTATATATGAAAAGCCAGGCACAATTACCTCATCTCCTGCTCCTACACCTAAGGCAAGAAGAGCTAATTGCAAACTGGCTGTTCCGTTCGATACAGCTGAGCAATAATTAGCTTTCGTTAGTTGAATAGTTTTGCTCTCCAGCTCAGCCACTTTTTTACCTTGAACCAACATGCCTGAGCGCAAAACAGCAACAACTTCCTCAATATCTTTTTCATTAATATTGGGTCGCATCAAGGGAATTTTCTCCATTGTCATTATTTTACAGTTTGCCATATACCCTGCTGGTGAGAGTATCCATCTACAAATTCGTAAGGATAACTTAGTCGGGCATCTTTTGATACTTTCATGACTGTAAATGGGTAAACATCTTCTGCGTATTCCAAGGTAGCTCCCTTTGAATTATGAATACCAACATTGAGTGAGTAATTTCCTGGGGCTAATCTATTTTTTATAGTAACCAAAAATTCACGTTCTCCACTTTCGAGAGTAACATGACTCCCTCCTAGAAGGGAATTTAACACATGTTCAATAATCAAACCCTCATCTGAAGTAATTCTGATATCTATTAACGCATTTTCTATACGATTCAGGAGTGTCATTTTGATATGAACCTTGAAATCATCTTGATAGGTTACGTCTTCTATTGGCTGAAATAAATCTTCTATTAATAGCACCTGGTCTATCTTTACTATTTCAGATTTAATTGTCCTCATCGTTTCAGATACAACTCCTTTACCTGTATTTAGTAAATTCTTTTTTGTAATATAAGCGTTAAGTGTCTCCGATACGCCACCTTGAAACTCAACCCTACCTGACTTTAATAAAATAGCACTAGAACAAAGACTTTTAATAGCTCCCAAATTATGACTTACAAATAAAACTGTTCTTCCCTTCCCAGAAATATCTTTCATTTTTCCAATACACTTCTTCTGAAACTCAGCATCTCCCACGGCCAGTACTTCATCAATAATCAAAATCTCTGGCTCTAAATGGGCAGCAACTGAAAATGCTAATCGTACAGTCATACCAGAACTATAACGTTTAACTGGCGTATCAATATATTTTTCTACACCGCTAAAGGCAATGATCTCATCCAACTTCGAGTCTATTTCGCGCTTGGTCATTCCCAGTATAGTGCCGTTAAGGTAAATGTTCTCCCGTCCACTCAAGTCGGGATGAAACCCAGTACCCACTTCTAACAAAGAAGACACTCTCCCATTGATTGTTATTTTACCTGAAGTGGGTTCTGTTATTCTACTCAGTATTTTAAGCAGTGTGCTCTTACCCGCTCCGTTATGGCCAATTACACCTAACACATCGCCCTGCTTTACTTCAAAAGAAACATCGTTCAATGCCCAAAAAATACTTTTACTTTCTTTATCAAGATTACGCAGGTTGCGTAGGTCATTAAAATTTTTAAGTGGTGATCTTAGTACCATCATAAGAGAACCTAAAAGTGTTTCCGACTTTTGATCTTCAACCCCAATTCTATAGGCTTTACTTAAATTTTCAACTTTAATAATTGTATCGCTCATAGTTTAAGCAACATCAGCAAATGTTTTTTCTAAGGCCGAAAACGTTATCAATCCAAGTAGGATTGAACCTAAACAGAAAGGAAGTCCAATGAGTAGTTCGTTCCAAGGCATTGGGTTAAATCCTAATAAAGAGGATCGAAATCCCTCTATCAATCCTACCAACGGGTTAAACGAATAAAATACTTTATATTTTTCTGGTACTGCTGATAGTGGATAAACTACAGGTGCTGAATACATGAGCAGTTGAACAACAAATGTCATAGCATATTTAACATCCCTATATTGTACTGACCAAGCGCCAATAATTAAAGAAGGTCCAAGTGTTATTAGCAATAAATAAAGCAATAGAAATGGAAAGTAGATTAATTGAAATGTAGGAACAATTTGATAATAAAACATGAAAGCTATCAAGACGATAAATGCAATTATAAAATCCAAAAGTTTAGAGAACAATGCCGCAAGGGGGAGTATGAGGCGAGGGAAATATACTTTGCTGATCATGGATGAGTTGCTGATCAAACTAGCAGAGGCATCGCTAAGAGCAGCTGAAAAGTATGTCCAAGCCAGCAGCCCACACAAACTAAACAATGAATACGGTATGCCATCAGAACTTATCTTGGCCAAGTTTCCAAAGACCACGGTAAAGATGAGCATGGTAAAAAGTGGTTGGATAACAGCCCAGCCTACTCCAAATATGGACTGAGAATACTTAGCTTTAACTCCCCTCACAATAAGGAAATAAAGCAAATCCTTATAAGCTACAAGTTCATATAAGCTCAATAGCTTTAGCCTTGACTGCTTTTCAATTACAAGTATTGTGGACTTAATTTTCAAAATCTCTTCTATGTCTTTGATTATTCAGTGTAATAGCCGTAACCATTTTTATTGCCCCCTGATTCATAACCATAACCATAGCCAGTTTCATAGCCAATGCCTGTCATATGGATATCGTTCATTACAATACTTACTTTCTTTATCAATCCCTTAACATATAGGTCATCAATTGATTTTAGTAATATTTTTTTTGTATAGTTCTGTCGTACAACAAACAGCGTATGGTCAACAAACTTGATAATGCCAAGAGCATCCGTTACAATAGCAATGGGTGGCGTGTCAATAATTACATAATCGTATCTATTCCTAGCTTCATCCATGAAAAGACGCATTCTGTCCGACATCAACAATTCAGATGGATTGGGTGGTACTTGACCAGCACTTATAACATCCAACGATTCATGAAAAGTTTTTTGGATAAGCGAATCGAAATCGGAAATTCCAGCCAGGTAATTGCTAAGCCCAAAATTATTAGAGAGGCTAAAGTCACTAAATATTTTTGGCTTACGCATGTCAGCTCCTACTATCAAAGTTTTCTTACCTGAAAGTGCAAAAATAGAAGCAAGGTTAACCGATGAAAACGATTTGCCTTCACCACTTATTGAACTTGTAATCATGAATACAGCCTTTTCATGCGTGCCTAAAAAATAACTCAGGTTTGAACGCAAAGCTCGAAAAGATTCGGCTATTCCAGATTTAGGAGAAGTTAGTACGTCTATATTGTTTTTTGAGTTTTTATGACCTACCCCACCAATAAAGGGTATGTTAGTTATTTTTTCGATGTCCTCACGAGATTGAACTTTATCATTTAGAAATTCTATAACAACAAAAAATAATGCAGGTAAAATCAACCCTATAAAGGCAGCCAAATAATAATTGATGCTTGAAGACGACCGAGGGCCTCCGCTAATCATGGGTGGGTTAACAACCGATATATCGCTGGCTGTCGATGCTTTTGATATGTTGGCCTCGGCTTGTTTTTGCAATAGGAAAATATATTGATTCTCGAGTAACGAATAGTTTCTCTTGATGGATATTAACTCACGTTCTACAAGCGGGATTTTATTGAGTTTGGTATCAAGCAAACTTATCTGATCGTTCACATAACTCTTTCTGATTTTATCAGTTGATCGTAGGTTTTTTACTGATTCCAAAATTTCCTTTTTTATTTCGGTTATGTTTTTCTTACTCTGAACAACTAATGGATTATCGGGTTTATCGTTCATCTTCAGCAGAAGCTGTAAATCAATTAGCCTAGACATTAGCGAATTCAACAACCCATCTGTAATACCTGTTGAGGTAGGTAAGATTATTTGGTCATAATTTTCATTCCTATTTAAATAATCTGTTAGGTAGTTAAAATAGATCTCTCGTAAGCCAAGCTCCGAATTAATACCTTCTAAAGGATCTATCTTTGCCGAAAGGTACGCCACTTCGCTCCCCATCGTGCTTTTAATATTTTTGGTCTTAAAGAGTTCAAGTTTGGCTTCTATTTTATGGAGCGAATCGCTTATACTAGCCAACTGACTCATAATAAACTTACTAGTACGTATAGCGGTCTGATTTTTTTTGTCAAGGTCATAGTTTTGATAGTTCAAAATTAAACCAGTCAAGAAATCAATTTCTTTTTCTGGATTATTACCCTCGATACTTAAATTCATAATACCAGCATTTACTTCAGCCCATGCAGCACTTAACCTAGCTGCATAAATTGGTGCAAGTAAACTCGGTGATGTATAGTTTACAAGGTAGGTGACATCTGTCTCTGAAGAATGATCGCGCAAAGGCTTTGGCGCAAACAATAATGACAGCCCATGATAGGTTATAGTATCCTTAAAATGGAAGAGGGTGACATCCTTCAGTTGTTTACCGTCACCGGATGTTGATAATTCATATTGGTTGCTATTTATCATTTTAAATTTAAACGATGCTGTTGCATTTTCATTGTCGTTTATTATTACACACTCAATTGGTAGGTTATATACTTCTGTGGTCAATACATTTCCTTCTACAAAAAAAGATATTCCGAAATTAATTTCTCTCAGGGTTCGTTCAATTAAAGGAAATGACTTGATAATGTACGTTTCGTTTAAATAGTTTCTAACCCCACTTACGAGCGAATTATTATAAATAAAAGATTCACCTTTACTTTCTTTAGACTCTTTAAAAACGATGGATGCTGTTACTGGGTAAGTACTCACAGAATACCTATTTTTTATTATTGAAAAAATAACAACTATGAATATAGAAATAATAAAAATATACCAATACTTTAAAAACCTATTTAGTACCCTATTAAAATCAATAGTAATTTTACTGGCCACTAATGAGGAGTCATCCATTTCTTCTTTATTGCTCACTTTTTCAGGAGGTTTAAGGTTAACAGTATTACGGATAACGAGGATAAGAAAAGGGTTAAGTTCTCCCCAAAATATTTTCTGAAAGAACGCTGTTTCAACGGTGGCACTATAATCATATCATTTTGGTAAACATAGTAGTAGGGTGAGTTAATAAAATTTTCATCAAGCAGGTTAATATACTGAACCTCTACTTGGTTATTTTTTTGACGGATCAACTTTATGTATTCACGATCAGCCAAGTCATCAAGCCCTCCGGCTAGGGCTAACGCTTCTAAAATAGTTGCCCTATTGTTGGGTAGGGTAACGACCCCTTCCGATTTGACTTGCCCCAATATGGTGGCTTGATAATTCATAACGCGCACTTTTACGATAGGTGATTCTAAAAACTTACTAGCTATTTCTTGAAGCTGCTCTTGTATCTCAAACACTGTAAGCCCAGCTACTTTTACTTTGCCAATTACTGGAAAAGGTATTTCTCCATGTTCATCTACCAATTCGCCAATCAATTGAGCATTTGCCCCACCCCCAATACCGGATATGGCCGAGCCCTGAGTTGGGAAATAATTTTGAGCTATGTCAAACTCCTTTGAAGTACGACTAAGAAACCTAATGGATAAAATATCATTAGATTGAATCCTATAATTAAATGGTTCAATTGAATATCTTCTAGTGATAGAGTCACGAGTAATGTTCCTTTTGCCTAAATCATTTTTTTGTAAATAGGTTATCTTCTTGTTGTAAACGCAGGAGGAAAGCATCAAACAAACTATCAACCCAATTAAAATCTGTTCAATTGTTTTCATCTCATGTAAAGTAAACTGACAAATATATTAACCTTTTCAATCTATAAATCTTCTGATTTTCTAAAATAAATCATGGCAAAGCCCCTTCAATCACAAGATTGATTTTTTCAAAGTAGTTTTGACTTATTACTTTATTAAGTAATTCTCATTCCAAAGCATCAATGCCTTTTCCGCCTTCAAACTTTCTTTATTCAATTCAAATTCAGAAGGTGACAAAACTAAAGTTCTAATTTTTCTATGGATAAGTCCTTCTGTACGATCTATACAAATTCGTAAATATTCCTGATCAACAATGCCCACAAATACTACATCGATAATGCCGCTATCTTTCCCATTAGCGTAATCACCTATAATAAAACAGGCTGACAGATGTCCTAACCGAGCAACTACCTTATTTACTACATCTTCTATAATAGTATCTATGCCCAAATATTTATGCACAAGTTTTGTAATCTCGCGAAATAGAAGGTGAGAATCATTTGCTTGATATTCAATAGTTCTTCCATTAACCTTTGATTTCAGATATCCTGCTTTGGTAAGTTTATTTAATTCTAATCTAATTGAGTTAGTCGATTCTCCAAACTCATCAGCTAATTCTCTCAAATAGGCCGTGGAGTTGCTGTTGGAGAAAAACTTCAACAGCATTTTGATTCGGGTGCGGGAAGTTATTAGATGCTCAAGCACGGACAAAAATAGAACTTAATGAGTAGAAAAGTTACTCTAAATACATTTTTTCAAAAATAGTAACCTAAATCTTCTCAAAAAGAGAGCTTTCTAACTGAACAGTTAAGGAATAGCTCAAAGATTCTATTATTATGCTAAATAAATTCTCATTTGATTTTCGATTTAAAACTCCAAATAAACCCTTAAGAGGCCCATCAAGTACTTTAACCTTATCTCCCAATTCATAATCAATTATGTTCACCGCCTCAATGAATAACCCTGTTTCCAAATATCTATTTATCAGCTTCACTTCATTTTCTCTTAGAAAAGCAGGCTTTCCATTGTGTTTTATGTTCCACGATATTCCTGGTATTGCCTTTACTTCGCTAATTCGATATTCTTCTATGTTCACAAAGATATATGAATTGAAAAGGGGAACATCCACTTTTTTCTTACGATCGCTCCACTGACGCATTACTTTTTGGATGGGCAAAAAAGGCTCAAAACCGTTCCTTATGAGCAACTGATTAACTTTCTTCTCCTGTCTGCTTTTAGTATAAAAAACATACCATTCACGTTTAATCGATTCTTCATTCATAAGAAATATTAATTCCTGATTAAATGGCGAAAATAATAAAATAGTTAAGAGTTTAGGTTCTTATATTTTTTCTTGAATTTGTTTAATTCTAAAAAATAAAAAACAGTCCTGATTTTCTCATCAATCTAATTATATTTGCAGCCTTGTTTATTTTGGAGAGGTGGGTGAGTGGCTGAAACCAATAGTTTGCTAAACTGTCGTACGGGTTAAACTGTACCGGGGGTTCGAATCCCCCCCTCTCCGCTTAATGAATTCATTTTTGAATTATTTTAAAAATGGAGGGTCTCGTAGCTCAGCTGGATAGAGCAACTGCCTTCTAAGCAGTAGGTCACTGGTTCGAATCCAGTCGGGATCACTTGATAATCAGGAAGTTACAATGTGATTGCCACTTCTATTTTCCTGATTTTGCATAGAAATTACATAGAAGAACATATGCTATCAAATTATTCTCAATAGTAAATCGTTTTGAAAGATTATTTAGTTATGCGATGACTACTAGATATTTATATTATTTTGCTCGCACTTCTTCCTAATTTCATCTATTATTATACAGTAGCCTTGTAACCGTCTTATAAAAACCTCTGGTATTTCTTCAATTCTACCTAAATGAATAAAGGTATCAAAATTCAAATTCATCCTGTTCCCCTCCTTAGAGTTCTTGAGTATATGATACCCCAAAAATTTTGAACTATTATCAGTCTTTGTCATTTTTGCAATCTTATAGACTGCCATACCACGTTTTTCAAATGCAGTTAATATCAGACCTGGCCGATCTTGTAAAACGTTTAGATTATCTTCTTGTGGAAATTTGCAATAAACTGATTGCCCTATTTTATACTTAAATTTGACGGGCATGAACTGGAATCTAATAAGTCTCCATATTTAATTTTTCATCTTCCCTCCATCCACTCATTAGATTATAGAGTTCCTTACTTTCGTCTTCTGTTAAAGGCCTTTCATTTTCTGGATAAGCCTTTAAATAAAGTACCTTTTCAGCTAGTAATAATTTCACTTCCATCTTTTTCATTTCTTGCATTATCGGGTCTATTGCAAAAAAACGACTTCCTTTACTTAGAATAGTTGACATCCGCTTCCTTAACGATTCAATATCTAAATGCAAATCCATAGCCTCTTGTTCTGCAATATCATTAATATCATCAATCAAAGAATCTAATAAGATATCGGTTTTTCTTCTCGCAAACATAATTGGCAAATAGAAAACTAAAGTGTAGATGAACCCAAAAAAAGTTGAAATTAATAGGACTAATACCCATGATATCAACGATGGGAGCCTTTTTAAAGGTTTTAAAAAGTCAAAGGCAGAATCAGTTACATCAAGAATAAATTCTTCTATTGGATTGGCTACTTTGTAACTTACTGTCATGCTCTTAAATTGAAGTAGTTTAAAAACGGGAAAAATTTAAAAAAGCTAAATTTATTTTTTTAGATGGTAAATCTAAGCTTCTTCTTGAGGTCTTGCCACCCTCAAAGAATGTCCATTGTTTTTGAAATGATCATCAAAGTCAGCGTTTTCAATTGCAACAAACTTTAATACCTTATCCAGTTTAGTGGAGATTGCATCTACCTTTATAGATAGTTCCTCTAATTTAGAAAAGGTTTCCTCTTTAATTGCATCTACCTTTGTAGATAGCTCCTCTAATTTAGAAAAGGTTTCCTCTTTAATAATGTTTCTGATAGCTTGTAAATCTTCTGCATTAAGATTTGCCATGTGGTGTGATTGGTTTATTTTAAGTTATCAACAACTTAATAACACTAATTCACGCAAAGTAATTTAAAAATGTTAACATTGTTAACTAAAAAATGAAAAAAGTCTGCAAAAGTAGGATCTATACAACAATAAACAAGTATACATTTTTGGTGTAAATTTTTAGATCTTCATTAAAAATCGCATAGATTTTGCGTAGAAATATGGCAAAAAGTGTCTTAAAGT
Organism: Cytophagales bacterium; assembly: GCA_038205685.1. Taxonomy (GTDB): domain Bacteria; phylum Bacteroidota; class Bacteroidia; order Cytophagales; family Cyclobacteriaceae; genus ELB16-189. The sequence goes on from JBBRBQ010000005.1 coordinate 136,956, forward strand.
GGAAAATAAAAACCATCAAAAAAGAGCTAAATGACTGAAAAAAAAGGTATTTACCATAATTTCAAGGGGTATTTTATTCGCCTTCTAAGCAGTAGGTCACTGGTTCGAATCCAGTCGGGATCACAAAATAATTGTTGGAGGTTCCATATGTTTTAATACATTTGCGCCCTCAATAAGTTTTCGGGGCGTAGCGTAGCCCGGTATCGCGCCTGGTTTGGGACCAGGAGGTCGTCAGTTCGAATCTGGCCGCCCCGACTTAAAAGCTCTGTACTAGTACAGAGCTTTTTTTATTTCCCACCAAAAAACTTCACCGAGTTTTAAATAGAACGCTATCTTTGAATTTTCAACTTATCATGAGTTTGTTTCGTCAGTTCAGTGTTTTTGAAATAGTTATCTGCCTGTTGTTTTTAGTTCTCTATTTCCTTTACATAGTTAAAGTAATTAGAATTGGAAAAACGCTTCATACTCCATTCACTAAAGTTTTTATTAAACTTATTTTACGAGCACTCATTTTCGCACTTCTAATCTTATCGTTTCTAGGCCCCACATTTGGCGATTCTAAAAAGGAAATAAAATCAATAGGTAAAGACATTATGATCTGCGTAGATCTTTCAAAATCAATGGAAGCATTTGATGTGCAGCCAACGCGCTTGGAAAAAATAAAGTTTGAAATGAAGAAGATTGTTGAAGCATTCAACTCTGACAGATTAGGCGTTATTATTTTCTCATCCGAAGCATTTGTGCAGTGTCCATTAACGTTTGATCAAAATGCACTCAACCTTTTTATTGAGACCATGAACACAAGTTTAGTACCTTCGGCAGGAACGGATTTTGGCCCTCCCTTGTCTCTCGCATTAAAAAAACTCACTGATCAAGAGAACACGACCAGCAATCAGCAAAAGTCGAAGATTATAATTTTGATAAGTGATGGTGAAGATTTTGGCGATGATACCAATCAAATTTCTAAAGAGATTGAGGACAAAGACATTAAACTTTTTACCCTTGGCGTTGGTACCGAAAAAGGAAGTCAGATTTACGCTGGGCGCGGATTCAAAACAGATCAATCGGGCAATGCTGTCATATCCAAACTAAATTCATCATCGATGAAATCATTGGCCAACAAAACGGGCGGGCAATATTTTGAAATCAACGAAAGTAGAAATGATGTATCAAGACTTATCAATGCCATCAATAAAATTGAAGGCGAACTTCGCGACACCCGTTTCGTTGATGTTTCGGCCAACCAATATTTCTACTTCTTGTTGGCTGCCTTGGTATTGCTTATTTTTGATGTGTTGATACAATTAAAAACAGTAAGAATATGAAGCTATTAATTCTACTTGTTTCATTCGCTCTTTTATTAACTGATTTTGATAAAATAAGCAAGATCAATTCGCTTAAAAGCGAAGCAAAGAAAGCCTATACTGTGGGTGATTTTAAGACTGCTATACAAAAATATAAATATTTAGTCGATTCACTTGGCGTGAAGGAAGAAGAGGTATTGCTTAATCTTGCTAATTCCTATTTCAATGAAAAGGATACTTCCAATATTCAGAATTCTTATTTACCGCTAACCCAAAGTAAGAATACAAAAATTAGCTCCATTGCAAATCAACAATTAGGTGTGGCCGCCAACAGACAAGGCAAATTGGATGAAGCGCTGAATTATTTTAAACAAGCTTTGAAAACAGCACCTGACAATGACGATGCACGATTCAATTATGAGATGGTGAAAAAGAAATTGGAGGATAAGAAAAAGCAGGATCAGAAGAACAAAGACAAAGAAAACAAAGACGATAAGAAAGACGATAAAAAGGATCAGAATAAAGATCAAAAGGACAAGGATAAGAAAGAGGAAGAGAAGAAGGACAAAGAAAACAAGGACAAAAAAGATCAGGACAAGAAGGACAAAGAGCAGAAGGATAAAAAAGACGAGAAGAAAGACGAAAAAGAAAAGAAAGACAAAGAACAAAAAGAAAACGAGCAAAAGAAAGATGAAAAGGATAAGCAAGAAAATAAGCCTTCGCCTTCTGAAAAACTAAAGGACATGCAAATCTCTGAAGAGAAAGCAAAGATGATTTTAGAGGCGATGAAAAATCAAGAAGTACAATATCTTCAACAGAATAAACGCAAAGCCACTAAGCCTAAGGATAAAGGAAAGCCGGATTGGTAAACTAAGAGTTGTGAGTTCGTGCGAGTTTCGAGTAATCCAGTTCATAACTCAAAGGTTTCAACTTTATATTTCGTTAAATAATATCTTAAACCATCAACTACCATGAAAGAAGTCTACATCGTATCAGCAATGCGAACCCCCATCGGAAGTTTTGGAGGAAGTCTTTCTAGTCTTTCAACAATTACTCTTGGTGGAGTTGCTATAAAAGCAGTCATGACAAAAATTGGTCTTGATGCCAAGCAAGTAAATGAAGTGTTCTTTGGCAATGTAATCTCTTCAGGTTTGGGTCAAGCACCTGCAACACAAGCTGCTGTTGCTGGTGGACTTGGATTTGAAATACCAACTACGCTTGTAAATAAAGTATGTGCCTCTGGTATGAAAGCTATTATGTTGGGTGCTCAATCTATTATGCTAGGTACTAATGATGTAGTTGTGGCTGGTGGAATGGAGAGCATGAGCAACATTCCATATTATCTAACGAAGGCAAGAACGGGTTATAAATATGGTAATGGAGAATTGATTGATGGTTTAACGTTTGATGGTTTAACAGACGTCTATAATCATTGTGCGATGGGTGTTTGTGCCGACAACACAGCTAAAGAAATGAGTCTGAGCAGACAAGGTCAGGATGCGTATGCAATTGAATCGTACAAGCGATCAGCTGCTGCATGGGCCGCTGGAAAGTTTGCGGACGAAATTGCTCAAGTGGAAATCGTTAGTAAGAAAGGAGATATCAATATTATTAAAGAAGACGAAGAATATAAAAACGTAAACTTCGATAAAATTCCAGGGTTGAAACCCGTATTCACTAAAGATGGAACCGTTACCGCAGCTAACGCATCTACATTGAACGATGGTGCAGCCGCAGTAATCTTAATGAGCAAAGAAAAAGCAATGGAACTAGGCTTAAAACCCTTAGCTAAAATACTAGGTTTTGCGGATGCTGCTCAGGATCCGATGTGGTTCACCACCACCCCTGCCCTAGCTATTCCTCGAGCTATTAAAGCTGCAGGCATAAACAAAGCAGATGTTGATTATTATGAAATCAATGAAGCTTTTTCTGCCGTAGCATTGGCTAATAATAAATTGCTGGAATTAAATCCAATCAAGGTAAATGTAAATGGAGGTGCCGTAGCTTTAGGGCATCCTTTGGGAGCTTCTGGCGCAAGAATTACTATCACCTTATTAAATGTGCTTAAGCAAAACAATGCTACGATTGGTGTTGCCGGAATATGCAATGGCGGAGGCGGAGCCTCGGCAATGGTAATTGAAAAACTCTAAGCGTTTTTGTCTTGTGTTTGACATCTACCGATGAAACAAGGAGGATTCCTTAAGTCTTTTGGTTGAATCCAAACCTTTAAGTCAGTAGTACTGTATAGATATTAACTTAAAACTCCAAGCGATGAAACATATTTCTATAAGCATTCTATTTTTAATCTCAATTCTGCAAACAATAGCACAAGTTGCACCTATTGGTAAAGATAAAGTTGCCATCGGTGGCTATGATGTGGTGGCCTACTTTATTCCTGGCAAGGCAACAAAAGGAAATCCAGAAATAAAATCAACTTATAAAGACGTTATTTATTATTTCTCATCAGCTTCAAACAGAGATGCCTTTGCTACTACTCCTGAAAAATATTTACCTCAATATGATGGATGGTGCGCACTCGCTGTTGGTCAACAAAAGAAGAAAGTGAATATCAATCCAGAAACGTTTAAAGTAACCGATGGTAAGTTGTACCTTTTTTACAATTCGGCTCATAAGCTAAGTGGCACACGTTTCAATTCATTGGATCCGTGGGTGAAAGATGAATCTCTCCTTATTAAGAAAGCGAATGAAAACTGGCCAGCTGTTAGTGCAAAAAAGTAGATGACGAGTATAATCTCCCCTTTTGAATATGTAACTGTTTTGATAGCCATTATACTCGGCATGGGGCTTACCAAAATAGTTTCTGGGCTTGCAAGCCTGGTGCAGAATTCAGAAAAAGTTAAAGTTTATTGGCCTCACCTTATCCTGATAGTACTAGTATTTATTCTCCACATCCAAGAGTGGTGGACTACCTATGACTTGATAAACTTTAAATGGAGGCTACCGGTATTCCTTTTCAAAATATTGTATCCAGTGAATCTTTATGTGCTTGCGCGGCTTCTCTTCCCTTCAAGTTTCAGAACCAAAATTATTGATTTAAAAGAATTCTATCTTAGTAATTATAGAAGAATTTACCTGTTCCTCATTATATCAGCCGTTCTTTCATTAGTCGACAATACACTAATTGCAGGCATTGCGTTTAGAGACCAAACCTTTCAGTTTTTGGTATTAGGTCTTTTTTGCTTTGTAGCCATTAAGAATACTAAAAATGAAATCGTTCATAAAGTGGCCGCTCTTATTCTGATTACGGCATCAACAATCGCTCTAATTGTTACGTGGAATATTTTTATAATCTAGATTCAAAAAATCATTTAAAATTCAGCTTTGATACTAATAATTTGGGTATCAAAACTTCTCCTCCACCCCTAATCCAAATAAAGCAAAATCATATTTTACAGGATCTGTTGGATCAAGAAGTTTAAGGTTATTGGTAAGTTCAATAGCTGTTTGCCAATCGGCTTGTTTGCGCTTGATTAATTTTAGTTTTCGCGCCACGCGTTCCACATGAACATCTAATGGGCAGACCAATTGGCTAGGCGAGATTGTTTTCCATAAACCAAAATCTACACCAGTAGAATTGCTGCGCACCATCCAACGCAAATACATGTTGATTCTTTTGCAAGCTGATTTCTTTGAAGGAGTTGAAACATGTTTTAAGGTTCTTGCCTGATAATCCAACGAGAAGAATATTCTATGAAAATTAATCAAACCAAGTTCAATACTTGAATCATTTTCAGGTACCACAAAAGCTTCCTCCAGAGAAGTATTCTCACTATAAAATTTTGAAAGTGATTGAATGAAGTATAAAGCATCAATGCCATTGAATGTACGATGTTTGAATTTTATAAATGGCTTTAGATCATTGCTATTGTGATTAAGTAAAAAATCGTGTGGCGAATTATCCATCCACGAAAGGAATTGCTTAGTCTTGTTGATTACGGTAGCACGTTGACCCCACGCCAGTATTGCAGCCATAAAGCCTGCTATCTCTATATCTTGTTTTTTGGAGTAAGTATGAGGAATTGAAATAGGATCATTCAAAATAAAATTAGGTTGGTTATAATACTCAACCTTTTCGTCCAAGAAATCCTTTAGGTCGAGAATTCTATTTTTTTTCATTCCCTTCTAAAAATGTAAACTCAACTCTTCTATTGATAGCCCTTGCCTTTTCATCGGTTTGATTTACTAAAGGTTTGGATTTCCCAAATCCTGTGCTAGCTATTCTTGATTTTTCAATTCCATTATTAATTAAAAATTCACCAACACTTGCCGCTCTATTTTTTGATAGCTGAATGTTGTATTCACCTGAACCAAGATCATCTGTATGTCCAGTTAAAAAAACTTTCCATGTAGAATTCTTCTTTAAGATCAATATCAACTTCTTTAACTCTGGGTAAGAATCACTTTTAAGTACAGATTTATTATACTCGAACTGAATATTCTTCAACACGTACACTTCATTCAGCTTTAGCGGTTGAGTGTCAACAAAAGGTATTACCTCTTGCGCTCGAATAGAATTCAAATCAGTTACACTAACATCGTCAAGGTAATAGTAGCAGGCAGTTGCCAGCATCTCTTCTTGAACAGGCTCAAAATCTATATGAAAGCTTTTAGTTTGTTGATCATCCCAAAAATTGCCGATGGTCAGAAATCGCTCCCCTCCTTTAGCCAAATAATTTGATGTTGCCTTTTCCCAAGAGCCTGAATTTCTTCTGAATGCTGAGTCATATATAAAGGCAATAGTTGGTTCGACTGGAATAACTTTATCACGCGAATAAAAATAAACCGAATCAGTAATCCAAGCACCAATCCTATCAATACTGTAACGAGAATAAGCAGAGAGTTTAAAATAAAATTGAACTTGATAACTTCTACCAGCTATTAATGGTCTGATCAATTCCGTTTGAAGATATTCTCTATAGTCAAGTTTTTTATTGAGCAGCACAAAAATACCAGCATATCCATTGCCAGTGTGCGCTCTCGCTATTCCAGCCCAATTGTGCGGAACATCCGCGGTACCTTCACTACAGGCATTGAACAAATCTGGTGTACCGTCTGATGGCGATTTCCAACTTGGTGCAATTTCCAGAGACTTGAGGTTAAAGTAGCCTGGGCAGTTGTAATAATTTTCGAACCCTCCGTTTGCAACAAGGTTTTGTCCAAAAGAAAGTTGAGAAACAAACGCCACTATAAAGGCGAAGCGCATCTATTTGTAATAAGTAACCTCAGCTTGAAATCCTGTATCGGTGCCGCCCAATCTATCAAAAGCAGAACGAGAAATTTTAATGATCACTTTTTCATTTACATCTGTAGCCGTTAGCGCACCTGTCACTCTTACAAAAACTTCTTTGTTGGTGGCCTCATTTTTAACTTTCACAATGGAGCCGACTTTAATAGTTCGATGCAATGCCAAGTATTTTCTACTGCCTTCTGTGCCTTCCATTATCTCGGCCAAACCAGTTTCTTTTGACTCATCTGAACCTGGGGTATTTTCTGAAATAGTAATTACCTCTTCCTTCCTTTCAATTGGTTTAACAACCTCCGTTTTCTGAATTTCCTTTATCTTCTTTTCAACAATGGGTTGCTTGTCAATCTTAGCAACTTCTTTCTTTTCAATGGATTTGTCTACTTTCACAGTCTCCTTTTTCTCGGCAATTTTAGGGTTGCCTGACACTACTAGAATCTGACCTATCTTCACTTCGTCAACTTCTAACGCATTTAATTCCTTCAATTGCTTTACACTTAATTTATATAGTCTAGCAATGGATGACAAAGATTCCTTTGCTATTACTACGTGCGTTTTTTCTAATTGCTTTTCCTTAACTACACCTGTTTTTTGATCCTTCTTTTCAACAGGTATTCTTATCAATTGTCCGTCCTTTATTCCTTGCTCAATATTTTCGTTGGCTTTCTTTACCAGATCTACAGAAGATTTGTAACGCCTTGCTATAGCGTAGAGCGTTTCACCAGTACTTACTTGGTGAATAATGAACAACTTACCGTTAATGGTTTCGGTGCGCAAAGAATCAGCAGGTGCAAAGGAGAATAGTGTTAACAGGATTACTTTTATCATACTCGCAAATCAAAGCGAAAAGTTACCAATTCCTTTCGACATGAGCCATCCCAAAAAAAATAAAATTGATAAATCACAATCATCGCTTCCATTCTACCAGATTTCTGTATCTTCATCTATGATTAAATGGACACCCTTTACGATGGTGCGCATTTGCCTGTTTTTTATAGCCGGCATTGTTCTTTCTATTTATTTGCCTGATTTAATTTCACAATCTATTATCATACAATTGATATTGGCGTTGACTGTTGCTTATGTCATTTTATCATTATTTGGTGCAACTCCTTCTTATTCCAAAATTCTTTCAGGCTTTTTAGGGCTGTCATTTATTTTCTTTTCAGGATACTTGTTATTGATGCAAAAAACAGAATCCCGAAAAGAAGATCACATTATTTATGTAAAAGAAAAAATAGAGTTGTATGAAGGCGAAGTGGTAAGCTCACTGGATGAAAAGCCCAAGTCGTGGAAATTGCTTGTTGAAGTAAAGCGAATTAAAACAGCATCAGCTTGGCAGAAAGCTTCGGGCAAGGTTCAAGTATATATTTCAAAGAAATCGGGTGTACCCATTCTTCATTATAAGGATCGGCTTCTAATACATGCTTCACCACAAATTATAAAATCCGCTGCCAATCCAGGTGAGTTTGACTTCAAACGATTTCTTAGCTTCAGAAATATTTATCATCAACAGTTCATCAAATTATCGCAAGTAAAGATTGTTGGAAATATTCGATACAAAAATCTAGTCTATTATTCATATCAAATAAGGGCATGGGCTTCTTCCATTATCAAAAAATATATTTCTGGTGATCGTGAGCAAGCCATTACATCGGCATTGGTACTTGGTGTTACCGATGGAATTGATACCGAATTGATAGATGCCTACTCAGCAAGTGGTGCTATGCATGTGCTTTCTGTTAGCGGTCTTCATGTGGGCATTATCTATTTTCTTCTGATGCTGCTACTAAAGCCCATTAGTAAATTTGCATGGAGCCGTTGGCTGTTGGCAGTTTTTACCATTATTTTACTTTGGGCTTATGCGTTTGTTACAGGACTTTCTCCATCAGTGCTCCGTGCCGTAATGATGTTCTCTTTTATGGCGCTTGCCAAGCCATTGGGCTGGCGTACTAATATTTATAACACATTGGCTTCCTCTGCATTTATTCTATTACTCTATGATCCCTATCTCGTTATGTCAGTTGGGTTTCAATTATCCTACATTGCCGTGATTGGTATTGTCTATTTGCAGAGACCACTTTACAATTTATGGGAACCATCAAGTTGGCTTATGGATAATATTTGGCAGATAACTTGTGTCTCTATTGCTGCTCAACTAGCCACTTTTTCGTTAGGCTTGTTATACTTCCACCAATTTCCAGTTTACTTTCTGTTTTCCAATTTGATTGTGATTCCACTATCCACACTTGTACTTTTAGTTGGTATTATGTTGATGGTTGTCTCATCACTTTCGTGGATGGCATCTATTGTTGGTGTTGCCTTGCAATGGATGATAAAGCTGTTGAATGGAAGCGTCTTCTTCGTGGAAGATTTACCATTCAGCTTAATCAATAATGTTTACATCTCTACTTTTCAAAGCTGGCTATTGATCGGTATTGTTGTTTTTGTAACCATGCTTTTCCTGCAAAAGGAATTTAAGTTCTTGATGTTGTCACTTGGGTGCACGTTACTTTTCTCACTTCTACAGTGGATTCATTTTTTTGATGATGTGAAAGCCAATCAATTGGTTGTATATCAAATCCCCGCGCACAATGCAGTCGAATTTATGCGCAATGGACAGTCCTATTTCTTTGCTGATTCAATGTTAGTGAAGGATGAAAATAAAATTCACTTCCATATCAATCCTAATCGACTAAATTCAGGTGTATCAGGCATCCATGTAAATGATATAAAGTTCGCAAAGGAGTTGGATGGGTTTAGGTATTTTGTTTGGCAGAATAAGAAAGTGTTGTGGATTACCAAACGTAATTATAAGTTACCAAGCAATCTTTATGCTGATTTGTTAATTGTGAGCAACGATGCATATCCATCACATCAAATAAAAATTAATGGATTGAAAGAGATTGTGCTAGATGGAAGTTGTAAAAAGAAAATTATACAATCAGATTCTGCCTCAGTTTATTTCACTCCTATTCAACAAGCATTCGTAAAAAAAATATAACAATGAAATTTATCACTTATCAAGTTATCAACAGAATTGGTTACATCACACTTAATAGACCTGAAAAACGCAATGCGTTAAATTATGAATTAATCTCAGAACTAAAGGCTGCTTTTACTCAGGCAGAAGGCGATCTACAAGTAAAAGTAATTGTTCTAAAAGCACTCGGTGAAGCTTTTTGTTCTGGTGCAGATCTTGGCTATTTGCAGCAACTTCAGCATTTCTCTTTGGAGGAAAATATTCATGATTCGAATCATCTCAAAGAATTATTTCAACTAATTTATACCTTAAAAAAAGTTGTAATTGCTCAAGTGCAAGGCCACGCAGTGGCTGGTGGTTGTGGCTTGGCTGTTGTTTGCGATTTTGTTTTTGCTGTACCCGAAGCCAAGTTTGGCTACACGGAAGTAAGGATTGGGTTCGTTCCAGCCATTGTTATGTATTTTTTATTAAAAAAAATAGGAGAAGGAAAATCGAAACATTTGTTGTTGAGTGGCGAGTTGATTGAAGCAAAAGCTGCTCTCGATTTTGGTATGATTAATCAAATAGTAGAGGCTAATAAACTAGCCTTAACTGTACAAACATTTGCACAACGATTGATTGAAAAGAACTCATCACAATCGATGGAAATAACAAAGAAAATGATTTCGGAAATTCAATCCCTTCCATTTGAGGAAGCACTTCAGTATGCTTCGTTGATGAATGCCAACGCACGATCTACCGATGATTGCAAGCGAGGTGTTGCTTCATTTTTAGATAAAACAAAATTGATTTGGTAACTATCTAATCATCTTTTTATAATAACAGGTTGTTACAATAATGTTGAAATTGTTGTTATCATTGCTGTAACCTAACCTATTAATCTATGAAAAATGTAATTGCTCTTTTTCTCCTTTTTATTATCCAGTCAAATATAGTTGCACAAGATTACAAGGGAGATTCATGGAGCTCTGTAAAAAGTAAAGGGAAAGGTTCTATTACGTTGGCCTATGTTGAAACTCCAGGATTTGTTTATCAAGATCAGTCTGGAAAAATAACAGGCATTTGCATCGATATTATGAACGACTTTGTTAAGTATGTAAACGAGACTAAGAAAGTAAGCCTTGATGTGCAACTTGCAGGCGATGGTACCAACTTTAAAGGAATGTATGATAAAGTAAAAAATTCATCGCAAGGAGTTTTTGGCCTTGGTAATATTACCATTACAGAAGAGCGTAAGAAAGAAGTGAAGTTCAGCCCTCCTTTCATCAATAATTTCGCTATCCTGATTACTCAAGCCAATGTTCCAACGCTTGCTAAGTTAGAAGATTTGCCAACTACATTCGGTAAACTCACGGCTTTTACTGCAAAAGGAACTCTCAATGAAAAACGAATCAATGAGCTCAAGAAAAAATATTTTCCTGATATGAAAATAACATTACTCTCTACCAGCCATGATACCTTCGATAAGATTACTACTGAGCCTGATGGCTTTGCCTACTTAGACGTAGCCTTTTATTTGGAAGCCATGAAATTACGCAAGTCAGTTAAAAGGCATCCTATTGGTGATATAGCAGCCGAGCAATTCGGATTCATTATGCCAATGAATAGCGATTGGTATCCAATGCTTGACGAATTTTTTAAAGCCAACGGTGGCTACGCCAATACTGGACAATACAAAAATATTCTTACCAAACATTTGGGATTAACCGGCCTTAAACTGTTGCAGTCTATGGCTAAGTAATATGATTCTAAGTTGAAGAACAATATATTATGAGTTGACAAATTTCAGGTTGGCATAATCTGAATTTTCATTTGTCAAGTGTATATTGGTAACTTGAATAGTTTCAACTAGAATCGTGATTACACCACAAAGTATACTAAAGAAGTATTGGAAACATGATCACTTTAGGGATCCACAGGCTGCTATAATTGATAAAGTCTTAGCGGGCAATGATGTGCTTGCTATCATCCCAACAGGTGGCGGAAAATCAGTTTGTTTTCAAGTGCCCACGCTTTTGATGGATGGCCTTTGTTTGGTAATCACGCCCTTGATCTCACTTATGCAAGATCAAGTAGGTGAATTGAAAAGGCGTGAGATTTCCGCCATTGCAATTCATTCGGGCATGAGTTATCGAGAGATTGACATAGCCCTTGACAATTGCATTTATGGTAGCGTTAAATTTTTATATCTCTCGCCTGAGCGTTTGCTAACCGAGCTCTTTCGCGAGCGGTTAAAGAAAATGAAAGTCTGTTTAGTAGCCATTGATGAGGCGCATTGTATTTCGCAATGGGGTTACGATTTTAGGCCATCGTATTTGCAGATTGCTGAGATAAAAGAGTTCATTCCATCAGTACCCTTTATAGCTCTCACCGCTTCTGCCACGCATCAAGTAAGTAATGACATCATACAAAAGCTACAGCTTACTAACGTTGAAATTTTCAGGAAGAGTGTAGCCCGTGAAAATATTTCATTTGTAGTTCGTACTACCGATAACAAAGAGAAAAAGCTACTTGAAATTCTCACGAAAGTGAAAGGCTCCGCCATTGTTTATGTTCGGTCGCGAAGAGGCACAAAAGAACTAGCAGTACTGCTTGCTAAACATAAAATGAGCAGCACATTTTATCATGCGGGCTTAACTCATGCGGAACGTAAAACTCGACAAGAAGAGTGGATCAACAACAAATCAAGCGTGGTAGTAGCTACCAATGCGTTTGGCATGGGCATTAACAAACCAGATGTAAGAGTAGTCATTCACATGGACCTGCCAGAAAATATTGAATCCTATTATCAAGAAGCAGGGCGAGCAGGGCGCGATGGTGCTAAGTCTTTTGCCGTTATACTTTTTAATGATATAGATGCAGAGATGCTTCGCAAGAATGTTCAACAAGCGCAACCTAGTCTTGAGTTTATAAAAAAGATTTATCAATCGCTAGCCAACTATTACCAATTGGCAGTAGGTAGCAGTGGTGGCGAGAGTTATGATTTTGATTTGGCGGAATTTAGTAAGCGGTTTAATTATAAGCAATCGAACGTATATCCTGCACTTAAAAAATTAGAAGAATCTGGACTTATACAGTTAGGTGACGGATTCTATCGACCTTCCCGTTTATCTATCTTGATCGATAAATCAAAGTTATATGAATTTCAAGTGGCCAATTCGAAGTTCGATCCATTGATCAAAATGATATTGAGAGTTTACGGTACTTCCACTCAAGCTGACTTCGCGGTGATTTCTGAGAAGCAGTTGGCGACATCGCTAAATATCTCGACAAAGGAAGTTATCAACTTGCTTCAATTATTGCACAAGCTTCAACTGTTGGACTACGAGCCAGCCTCTGAAATGCCTCAACTTACTTTTATCCTTGCTCGACAAGATGCTCAACATTTGCCTATCGATCATAAAGTAATGGAAGAAAGAAGGCAGCTCAATTTTAGTAAGATGGAAGCTATGATTAACTATGCCACGCAAAGTCATCAATGCAGAATGCAGATCATTCAAAATTATTTTGATGAAGATACATTTGAAGTCTGTGGTGTATGTGATGTTTGTATTGAAAAAAGAAAGAAAGAAAACTTGGCAGTACTAAAAGATTATAGAAAGCAAGTGCTATATCTTTTAGAACAAAAGCCACTCGCTGCCGATGAACTTGAAAAGTCTGTAGCCCCAGAAGATAGTGAGTTATTTATAGAGGTACTTCGTGAAATGGTTGATGCTAATGAAATTGAATATGATGAGTTCTGGGTATTGCATAAGAAAGGCAGTTGAAAATTAAATGGCTTTACTCTAATCATTCAGTTTCATTAACCATGTCTTCAATTCTTTTGGTTTATCTGTTTGAAACCCTTGGATGCCTAATGTAACTCCTTTGCTCCAATGCAATGGCCCCTCGTTGACTTGTTGAAAATCAAGCCAAACGGCTTTCTTCATTTTTACTGCATGAAGAACCATTTCAGGCGAATAATTTTCAACGCCTCCATCCAATATATCAGGATTATATTTTTTTATAAAAGTATCAAGTGAATTGACAGAATGAATCAAATCGGGAAGGCTAACCATCAAGGGCATAGACGGTGCAACACTCCTCCATTTTTTGTATTGATCTGGATGGTTAATATATACCACAATTGAGCTTTCCATATTTTTCCTCTGGATCAGAGCCCATACCCTTTGGGGGTCAGCTTCCTTAAAATCTAGATAAATACCAACCTTCCCTTTACATAGATCAAGCACCTGCTCAAAGGTGGGTATCTTTTCTACATCCAATGAGAGTCGGCTTTTGTCTATCACATCTAACTGAATTAATTCAATGTAGGATAACTCTTTTACCGCTCCCTTGCCGTTGGTCATTCTGTCGACAGTAGCATCGTGCATAATTACCAACTTATCGTCCTTTGAAGTACGTAAGTCAACTTCTACATAATCTACTTTACTAGCAATTGCATTTTCATACGCCTTCAATGTATTTTCAGGTGCAGCAGTATGATCGCCACGATGAGCTATTACAATTCGCTTAGATTGTCCATTGCTTATCCATGGAATAAAAATAAAAAACGCAAGAAGAAGTTTACTGATTGCTTTCACTTTTTGACTGCATTAGATATTATTTCACCTACTTGTTTTTCGTTGGTGTAATTTAGGCCAATCAAAGCAGCCAATGTTTTAGCTATTTGATTTTGGTAGACTTGTCCAGAAGTTTTCAATTCGCCAAGCGCAGGTGTATCGGGGCCAAGGTAAGCCATCCAAATCTGACTTGATTCTGGCACTTTCTGGCCGTGATCTTTCCACGTTTTGTCATCATTGCCACGACCATGATCACACGTTATTATCAAGGTGGTTTTATTTTTGTAGGCAGGTGTTGATTGTAAATAGTTCCACAGTTCGCTAATCCAACGATCGGTATAATTGGCAGAGTTCAGGTAAGCCGCGTACTCACCACCGTGAGCAAAGTCGTCTGTTTCATCAAATGCCAAATACAATACGCGAGGATGATTCTTCTTTAAATATTCAAAGCCATAATAAAAGGTTGGTGCATCAAGACGAGTTTCTCCAAATATACCTGGCAACGAAGGATTAAGATCGTTAAGTAATTTTTCGCCATCTGTAAGTTTTGCGCCTGTGGCAGGCATTTGGCCAGCATTTACAAGAATGCCATTACGCTTGTCGTTGATGATGTAAGGGAAAACCTCCCACGCACCAAAGGCCGCCACTTTACCCTTGAAGTCTGCTTGTGCATTGATAAATTCTAGCACATTGGTATTAGGGTTGTAAAATTTATCGTTGCTATGTACCCGCTCATTATCAGCTGATCCCGTAAGGATTTCATTATAGCCGGGATAAGAGAACAATTGATTGTTGGTAACATTGGCAAAATTGCTGAGTGAGCGATTGCCATAGAGCTGCCCTTCTTTAGCAATTGTGTTCCAGAAAAAAGGAAGCAACGCTTTGCGTCTTTCAGTCAAATCATTTCTCCAATATTTTTCTTTGAGATTACCATCCCGCAGGTGCGATTGTTGCTTGAAAAAAGAGGAATCGGCACCGTTGAAAATTTCTTGCCAACGCATACCGTCAAGCGTGATAAGGATTACATTTTCGGTTTTTGTTTTTTGCCCTAAAGACGCAAATGATACAAGAATGCAGAAAATAAAAATGATCTTTTTCATTAGGAATTAATTATGGTTAAATCAATTTGATAGATGTCCAATCTAAATTCTAAAAAAAAAATCCGGAGCGATCTGCTCCGGATTGTAATACTAATTCAACATACGATTACTTTACGATCCATAAGTCCAAATTGAGTGCATCCGTTCCAGCAAATTGATTGGCTAAGGCTGCTGTATAATTTGTAGCATTTGTCTTTCGCTCATTCACTGGATATTGAAACCGTCTTGGCACTTTAAAATTATTTGCCGCCCCTGTTCCAGGACCTTCATTGAAAACTGGAACACCTGTTCTACGATAATTGGAGTAAGCTTCTAAACCAGAATTTTGAAAGAACGCTAAGTATTTTTGAGTCAAAATTTTCGTCAGGCCTGTTGCATCATTCGTGTAAGCAACTGATGATTGAGTTAAATAAGTATTAAGTACTGCAACATCTGTGATGCCATAAAATGCCATGGATGCCTTTATTCCATTGTCGTAATATGTTTTTGCAGTGCCTGCTACCCAGCCTTTATTTGTTGCCTCTGCAATATTAAAGCACTGTTCTGCGTATCCTATTTGGATGGTGTTTTCACCGAGATAGTTAGTGAAATAACGAGCTTTGTTGGGGAATGATATCTTGCCATTTAATGCATCCACAGACATATCATCTAAGTTTTGCCCTGAAGGAGCACCATAATACGCATCCACTCCAGTTTTACCAGCTAATACCAAGGCTTTTGCTGGTTCTGCTACTATAAAGGTGCGAGGGTCAACCAATGAAACCAATGTGTTGAGATAGGTGCCGCACATATTATAACGTGTGGCTACTTTACCAAACTCATCTTGGTTGAATGGATATTTATTTGTTGTGCCATTGTGAACAAACTGCATATCATCGGCTATGCCAGTGAAGAGCGGATATTTAGATGGATTGGTAACAACATCGGCAAATTTTTGCTTGATGTTTAAATCAGCATCTGTATCTTTTTTGCTCAAGCTAATTAGTACCCTCAACTTGAACGCGTTTACTGCCTTGCGCCATTTGCTCAAATCATTGTTATAATAAAAGTCGCCACTTAGCGAAATATCACCTGTGTTGATAAGGGCAGTTAAATCAGCATTGGCTTCCTCCAACCAAATAAGGGACTGCTTATATACATCTTTCTGAGAATCAAATTTCGGAAATTCATTTTTAAGTCCATTCAAAGCTTCTGTCATTGGGATGTCTCCGAATCTCTGAGTCATACCTACAAAAAAGTAGGCTCTAAAGAATTTCCCCAAAGCATTGTAAGGATTCACTAAACCACCTCCCCGTTTACTGGCTTCCTCCTCCATTTTAACTACGTTCTTTAATACCGTATAGTTAAAATCTCCTGTTGTCCAATATTCATTAGTATTATAGTAGTTGTAGTTGCTGCACCAAAATTGGTTCCATCTGTGGTTATCAGACCAGCCATCATTGGTAGCATCGAACAATACACTTCTTATTACCACCGAAGGGGGAACAGAAGTAGGGAGATTTTTATTTTGCTCCAACTCTTTAAAATCTTCACACGAGGTGAGCAAAGCCATTGTAAGTATGAATGAAACTAAATATTTATAATTTTTCATGTCCTTATTTTTAATCGTTTAGAATGTCAAATTAACATTGATACCATATCTTCTGGTAGTGGGTGTTTGTAAAGAAGAATATCCTCCCGTTAGGTATTGATCAATATCGATATCCGATTTGTCTGCAAAATACAGTAGGTTTCTTCCTACTAAAGAAATGGAAGCACGCTTTATGAAAGTCCTGTCTAAAGTAGCTGAAGGAAGGTTGTAAGTGATTATTACTTCTCGCAATTTCATATACGTTTTGCTCATGATATTGGCTTCGGCTGTTTGGTAGTAGCGGCTTATCCAATCCTGCAAATACGTTTTAGTAGTGTTGTCTTTGTATTCAAGCGAGGCATAATTAGTAACGGCACCTGTGGTAGGATCGTACTGAATATTGCTACCGTTAGATACAACCACACCAGGCCCAACCCACGCTTTTACGCCTTGGTAATCTTGGAAACGAGCATCGCCCATAGCACCTTCAACGGTTTCGATATGACGGCCTCCACGGAAGGTTTGTCGTTGGATGTAATTGGCAATCACGCCCCCTACCCTTCCATCAAACTGAAAGCTGAACGAGAAATTTTTGTACGAAAATTTATTGTTCAAGCCCCACGTCCAGTCTGGATTTTGGTTTCCTAAAAACTGTCGCGCAGGAGAAATAATAGGTCTTCCACCTGCATCGTTGATCAAACGACCATCAGGTGTATGAACCAAGGCTTGATCATAATATTTATCAACACGATCCCCTTTGCGAAAGAAAGTGTTATAAGTATCTGCATTTCCAGGTAGTTCATTCCATGTTTCCTTCCAAGCAGACCAATTTGCTGTAACATCCCAGTTAAAACCCTGAGGATTACGGACAGGAGAACCCATCACAGACACTTCCCAACCCTTGCGTTCGGTTTTCCCTCCGTTAATTACTTTTGTCTTGTACCCCGTAGATTCTGGGATAGGAGAATTAAATACTTGTGGACCATCTATGTAATTGAAGTAGGTTACATCCAAACTGAGCCTGTTTTCTAAAAATTTAGCATCTAAACCTGCTTCATAACTTGACCTTGATGAAGACGACAAGTTAGGGTCTATAATATTATCAGAATAACGAGCAGCAGCCTGACTATTATAAAGTATAGGTGTAGAATACGTAGCCGAGTTGGCATAGGAAGGTCCATCATAGGCTGATTCATAAGTAGAACCATAACCAATTGGATTAGAGCCTCCTGGATATGCGTTAATATATGGCTTCGTCAAAGCAGATTTCACATTTGCATACGATGCTCTTACTTTCAAAAACGAAATAACCTCTGGAAACTTCACATAATCTGAAATGGTGGTAGATAAGGAAGCAGAAGGATAAAAGAATGGCTTTGGCAACGTAGAAGATTTATCGACTCTGCCTGTAGTTGAAAGTGTAAGAAAACGTTTATAATTAAAATCGAAAGAGTAATACCCGCTATACACCTGCATTGGTGCAGAAAAATTGCTAGCAATAATAGGGTTTTGCGAATTCGCGAAATTATAAACACCAGGCACGTTCAAATAATTGGTAGTAACATAGCTAGAGTTGTAGTTAAACGTCCGCACATTACCCCCTACCAAGCCTGTAATATTAAAATCAGGTGTGATGTTTTTGTTTAAACTTAGAATAAGCTCTGTGTTGTTTTCAAAAAGTTGACGATTGTCTTCTCTGTAATCTCCCTGCGCTTGCTCGCGACCATAAACTGTTGCTGAGTAGGGAAATTTCTCGCTCCTAAATATAGTGTTGGTAGTTACCGATGTTCTTCCCTTCAAGTCAAGAAAATCAGTTAGTTTATAAGATAATGTCAGGTATCCATACACATCGTTTTTGTAGTGGCCACGAAGCCATTCCTTGACTAAAAACCAAGGATTGTTATAGCGTTGATGTTCTTCATAAAGCTGTTGTACACCTTCTTTGCCAGGCTCCCAATAGTTTTTCATATCATCAATATTCCAATCAGCACCTCCCCATATCGTGATATTATAAATCAAGCTATTGGGACCATAATTTACATCTGGGTAGTTTTTGGTTGACTGTCTATTATAATTTATAACAGTCTCCATCTTCAATTTAGGTGAGAAATTATAGCTAGCGCTAATATTAAAATTATTTGTATTCAAATCAGTGTTTGGTACAATACCTTTTTGATAGTTAACTGATGTGGAAAAACGAAGGCTATATTTATCTGTGCTTGAGGAGATGGATAAATTATTAGTAGTAAGCACACCTGCTTCAATAAAACGATTTAAGTTATCCTTACCACGAGCTATCCAAGGAGTTGGAACTCTGTTGCTGGTATAGGTTGATCCGCTCGGAAAAACAGTAGTAAATGTTTTGGTTGGATCAATTGGGCTATCGTATTGAGGGATCAATTGACCATCGAACTTGGGACCCCAAATATCATAATCCCCATCGTTCAGTCCATTTCCCTTACCATCAGCATAGGTATAAACTCCATGATCGCCAGGGCCGTACACATCTTGTACTTTAGGAATGGCGATGAAGCCCTTGTCAACCATGGTGCTAGTGTTAAAGTCAACAGAAAAACCTCTGCTATCTTTTGACCCCTTTTTTGTTGTAATAATAATTGCACCGAATTGGCTACGTGAACCATATAAGGCAGCAGCTGATGGGCCTTTCAAAATTGTGTAAGACTCAATGTCATCAGAACTAATGTTCCAACTGTCTGAATTGATAGGCACACCATCCACAACGTACAATGGTCTTTCATTTGGATTAGTGCTTCTAATCAATACTTGAGGAGAGCCAAGCAATTCTGCTGATGGAGCTATGTTTAAGCCTGCTACCTTTCCGATCAAGCTGTTTAGTGGATTTGGCTCTCTCGCCTTTATCAAATCATTGCCACTTACTTTTTGAACAGAATAACCCAATCTAGCTACATCTTTCTCAATGCCCAATGCTGTTACAACCACTTCTGAAAGCTGCTTGGCATCTGAAATCAATGTGATAGAAACTGAAGTTCTTCCGCCTAGAGAAACTTCTTGCGAAATAAAACCCACAAACGAAAATACCAGTACATCGTCAGCACTACCCACATTAATTTTGAATTCTCCATTGACATCTGATACAGAACCGTTTGAAGTACCTTTCACAACAATATTTACACCTGGAAAGGGTGACTGGTCATCACCCGAAATTACTTTCCCTGATACAGTGCGCTCCTGAGCCATTGCAGTATCAGCTAACAAGACTCCAACAAGAAGTAGCATCGCCAGCTTCACTAGTGGCACTAACCTCTTTACTTCATGTAAAGTTTTTTGCATAAAAATGTTTGTTTGGTTTTAGAGATTTTTACTTGCCACAAAGTTTGGCATTTGAATGGTCGCATCGTTTAGAGAAAAGTTAACTCTCCATTATTCTTAGTGCTCTTTGAAAAGACTTTGGTAACGTTAACTTAATTTACAAATAAGAAACTTTCGATTTCCCTCAATATTTCAGCACCATTGGCTTAACATATAATTAACAATGTTTATTGGGCTTTATACACGTTTGAAAAATTACCAGCAAGTAGTATGTTTACATATAGTAAACAATTAAAATATGATTGATACAGAGCTAGTTCCTAGAATAGCTCAAAAAATAAAAGCTGCACGATTGGAAAGAGGCATGACTATTCAAAACTTGTGTGACCGCACCTCATTAAGTAAAGGCTTGATTTCTAAAATCGAAAACTCGCGCACTGTGCCAAGTATGCCTGTGTTTGTTAGTCTAATACAAGCATTGGGTATTTCTTTAAAAGATTTTTTTGAAGACATGACCTATCTTACCGGCAAGGATTTTATTCACATTAAAAAGAGTGATTACACTAAAATAAATAAAGAAGTCAGGCCAGGATTTAATTATCTGCATATTATCTCACAAAGTGTTGCGAGTTGTACCATGAAGAGTGTTATACTTACGCTTAACGCAGAAACAAAGGGCAAACCTACATTGACCGATGGCTTTGAATTCAAATACGTGCTTTCTGGAAAGTGTGATTACTACATTAACAAAGAGAAGTTAATTCTTGAAGAAGGTGACTCATTATATTTCGATGCATCGAAGCCACACTACCCAAGCAATACAAGCAAACAAAAGGTTGTAATGTTGGTACTGTATTTTCTTACGCTAAAATAAAATTAATGCCTAGAAACAAACAACTCTAAAGTCACCATACAGAATACTAAAATTTTATTATTAAAAAAATGAAGTCTCATTTTGATTTGATTATTGTAGGCTCTGGCATTTTAGGAACATTTCATGCCTACCATGCCGCGAAGTTGGGCAAGACTGTATTACTAACAGAAAAAGATCAGTACCCCGTAAATGCAACAGTGCGAAACTTTGGGCAAGTGGTACCTTCGGGAATGCCAGCTGGATGGCTTGGGTATGGAAGACGCGGTGTCGAAATCTACCAACAGATTCAGCAAGAATTTGATATAAGCGTTCGACAGAACGGATCTGTTTACGTTGCATCCGATAATGATGAATGCCAATTGATTCATGAATTGAAGACTCGTATGGCTGGCAAGCAGTATGAATGTGAGTTACTTTCATCTGAAATCATTCAGAAAAAATGGCCAGCTTTAAAAAAATCGTATGCTAAAGAAGCTTTGTTTTTTCCAACCGAAATAAGTGTTGAGCCAGAAAAATTGATCTATCGCTTACTAGAATACATGGTAGATAAATTCCATAACTTAACTTATAAATCTTCTACTACAGTTATTGAATGCGAGAGTTACACAGGTGGCGTAAGAATCAAAACCAATTATAAAGAAACATTCACCGCTAATAAAGTTATTATTTGCAATGGTGGGGAATTCAAACTTTTGTTTTCAGATCTGTTTAAAACTAGCAATATTAAAGTAAGCAAGTTACAGATGATGCGCACTGTGCCTATGCCAGATGTTGAACTTAAGGGAAATATATTGACTGGGCTTAGCATTCGTAGGTATGAATCGTTTCAAGAGTGCCCTTCATTTAATACAATCAAAACTCCCGATCACCTTCGAGAACTTAAGCAATGGGGAGTGCATCTACTTTTTAAAAAAGCAATAGATGGTACAATTATCATTGGCGATTCGCACGAGTATGCTGGCGTGAACCATACCGATGACCTTAACTTCACTACCAGCGAATTTATAAACGAGCTTATGTTGAAAGAAGCTGAGCGGATAGTGAACTTTAATGTGCGTAAACTCTCTACCACATGGTCTGGTTTTTATCCACAACATCCCGACAAGGATATTGTAGAATATGATATTGACAACAATATTCACATTCGAACTGCCATTGGAGGGAAAGGCATGACGTCAGCATGTGGCTATGCAGAACAATGTATCAAAAAGTTATTTGAAAATTAAATGAATTGAAAATTTGAAGGTGACCTTTAACAGACCCTAAGTTTTCACTCTGTAAACTACAAATTATCAAATTAAAGTTATGTATTCCAATTTCCATACACACAGCCACTATTGCGATGGCAAAGGTGAGTTATCAGATTATGTAAATCGAGCCAACCAATTAGGAGTTAAATCTTTAGGCTTTTCATCTCACGCCCCTGTTCCATTTGAATGCAAGTGGTGCATGAATATCACCTCACTAGAATCATATCTTGATGAAATTGACTTATTAAAAAGAAATCATAAAGAGATTGAACTGTATGCAGGCTTGGAAATTGATTATGTGCCCAACAAAATAAGTCCCGCGGATTTTAAAGATCAACTAGATTATAGCATCGGCTCAATACACTTTGTCGACCATTACATTGATGGAATACCTTGGGAGATTGATGGCCCTCACCTGCCTTTCTTAGATGGACTTGAAAATATTTTCAAGGGGAACATCCAAGATGCTATTGTTAGGTACTATGAACTGACGCGCGAAATGATTACTAAATCGCAACCCACTATACTTGGGCATTTAGATAAAATTAAAATTCAGAATATCGGTAATAAATTTTTCAGCGAAAACGATGAGTGGTATGAAGATGAAATTAATAAAACCCTTGATACCCTTGAGCAAACAGGAGTAATAGTAGAGGTAAATACCCGCGGCATCTATCAGAAAAAATCAACTACTACCTATCCAAGTCCTTGGATATTACAGCTAATGCAACAGCGCAATATTCCCATCACTGTAAGTTCAGATGCACATCATCCTGATGATATTATTAACCAATTTAAAGAAACGTTTATCCTTTTGAAGTCTCTTGGTTTTAAAAAAGTTTCTACCTTGTGCAACGGCACTTGGCAACCATTAGCCTTCAATGAACATGGATTTATCGCAGACTAAAAAAGAATCACCCATCACTCAATGGCTTAAAAATTCAAACGGTTTTTTATTCTCTTTGTATGCCACACTCGCTGGTTTCTGTTTGTACACTTGCGTATATGCCTTTCGTAAAACATTTTCAGCTGCTACTTTTGAGGGCATACAATACGCTGGCATCGATTACAAAGTGTGGCTCGTTACATTTCAAGTAGTTGGCTATGCCCTCTCAAAATTCATAGGTATAAAAGTAATCTCGGAGCTCAAAGCTCATTCTCGTTCTTTCGGAATACTGTTGATGGTGGCTATTGCTGGTGCTTCTTGGTTATTGTTTGCCTTGGTGCCTGCACCTTACAACATTATTTTTCTCTTTACTAACGGACTTCCATTGGGCATGATCTGGGGCATGGTGTTTGGTTACTTGGAGGGCAGAAGATTCACGGAGGTATTAGGTGCAGGTCTTTCTGTTAGTTTTATTTTCTCAGCTGGCTTGTGCAAGTCTGTAGGCGGTTATATCATTCGCGATTGGGGTACTTCTGAAACTTGGATGCCTTTTGTTGCTTGTCTGGTTTTTGTTTTGCCCTTATTATTTTTTTTATGGCTCTTGGATAAGCTACCACCACCATCTGCATTAGATGAGCAATTACGTACCAAACGACAGCCAATGAACGGTGAGGAACGCAAAAAATTCGTCTCCAACTTTTTGCCAGGCATCATTCTTTTTGTGTTGGGTTATATGCTGTTAACTACCTTCCGTGAGTTCCGTGATAATTTTTCGGCTGAGATATGGAAGACATTAGGATATGGAAATTCACCTGCCATATTCACAGCCACTGAAATTCCCATCTCCATTATTGTACTAATTGTGATGGGTAGCATTATGATTATAAAAGATAACAAGCTTGCGCTGATGGTCAATCACCTCATCATTATTACAGGTATGATAATGATTGGCGTTGCCACTTATTTGTTTGAGCTTGGTTTAATAAGTGCACCTATTTGGATGACGCTAATTGGCCTAGGACTTTATCTTGGCTACGTACCCTTCAATAGTATATTCTTTGATCGCTTGATAGCCGCTTTCAAATATGCTGGCACTGTTGGTTTTATTATGTACGTGGCCGATTCGTTTGGCTACCTTGGTAGTATTGGGGTACTTTTTTTTAAACAGTTTGGCTATGCCAATCTAAGTTGGCTTAACTTTTTTATAAAAGCTGGGTATATTATTTCGGTAGCTGGCACGCTGCTGATAACAGGTTCCATGGCTTATTTTCATTTCAAAAGCTCACCGAAGCAATAATCTAAGTCAGGTTCTAAACATACTGATTCAACATCACAGGCATTACCAGCATTAGGATGTCTTCATCGGTATCTTTTTCGGCAGGTGAAATAAGGCCTGCTTTATTGGGGGCAGTCATGCCCAACTTAATTTGTTCTGTTTGAAGATTAGAAAGCATCTCGATAATAAAGCGCGCATTGAACCCGATCTCGATATCCTCTCCTTCGTGTTCGCATGAAAGACGCTCATTGGCTTCGTTAGAGAAATCTAAATCCTCAGCTGAAACTTGCAATTCGCTGCCTGTAATTTTCAATCTTACTTGATGCGTTGTTCTGTTGGCATAAATGGAAATGCGTTTCAACGAGCTTAAAAAATCAAGCCTGTTTATAGTCATCTTGATTGTGCTACTTGCTGGTATCACGTTTTCATAATCAGGATAACGCTCATCAATTAAACGACAAATCATCCGAATATTTCCGAACTTAAAGAAGGCATTAGACAAATTGAAATCAATGCTCACATCTGTATTGTCGGAAGGAAGCGTTGCCTTCAAAATATTAAGTGCTTTTCTAGGAATAATAATAGCGTTGCTAGTATCGGACTTTACATCTGTTCTTCTATAGCGCACCAAGCGATGGCCGTCAGTGGCAACAAAAGTGGTGCTCTTTTCGCCAAGGTTCACATAAACACCCGTCATGGCAGGTCGAAGTTCATCACTACTGGTAGCGAAAATACTATTATTTATTGCTTTCGATAACACATCGGAAGAAACAGAAGCGGAAAAATCGTTAGAAACGGCTGGTACTTTTGGGAAGTCGGTAGCATTTTCACCAGCTAATTTATAGCGACCATTATCTGAACTGATTTCTACACTGTAACTGGTCTGATCAATTGAAAAAGTTACGGGCTGATCGGGTAGGTTTTTAAGAGTATCCAACAGAATACGCGCTGGCACAGCAATGCTTCCTTTTTCTTTCGATTCGATAATGATTTCAGTAATCATGGATGTTTGAAGATCGGAAGCAGTTACCGTTAAGTTATTTTTATCGATCTCGAAAAGGAAATTTTCAAGAATGGGTACCACAGGGTTGGTGGTGATAACTCCGTTGATATTAGTGAGTTGTTTTAGTAAGTAGCTGGAATTGACAATAAACTTCATTGTGAATCAGTGGTTTGTAGTGTAAGTGGGTAAAGGTAGAAAGAAAAACGATTTAGCGAAAAGTAAGTTAATTGATTTAAGTGCGAATTCAATGAAATTAGGAGCTACATTAACCAACCCGCTTGGCCTTGAACCCCTCCTTAGTCAATACAAGCAGTACTTTATCGCGCACATCGCCTTGAATGAGTATTTCTCCGTCTTTTGCCGATCCGCCAACGCCACATTTTGTTTTTAGCAGCTTGGTCAAACTCTCCAAATCAGAGGTTTTGCAAACAAAGCCTGTCACCAATGTTACTTGCTTGCCCGCCCGACCATTTTTATCCAAAAGTACTTTTAGGTTTTGCTGTTTCCCCGAAAGGGTATTCTGCTCAATAGTTTCATTGTTTTGGTACTCAAAATCAGATTGCGTGGAGTAGACAATTCCATCTCTGTTTTTCCAGTCGGTCTTCTTTTTGGTCATACTAATCGGTGAATAAATAAAAAAGCAAGTGTAAAAATACCTACCAGCAAATTGGTGATTCCAATATTGAAATCAAATTCAACTCCACGTTTAAAAAAAGCTCCTACTGAAGAAGTAATTAACAAAAGGATCGGCATAAAAATGAATGATCCATAAATAGTAGTGGGTGCTTTTATAACAACATGGGTTGCACTACTTTCAAGATAAGTAGGTACATGAACCAATTTTGAATACGTTACCTTAATAGCTGTGCCCAACTCAAAATTTCTTGACGATTCTGCGTCAAGCTCAAATCCTGTTCCTTTGTTAGTAAAGAACTTTCTATTGCTGGATTGATACCTTCCTATTTGAGGCGCTATTATTTTTTCAATTGTTTCTTGTTGAGTGGTGGATGGTAAGAAAAAATCAAGTGCTATAAAAATACATAACGCAAAAGCTATTCTGGACATCAACAAAGTGATAGGCAAATACTCGGCCATCATCTCAAGCGTCTGCTGTTTCTTACTTTTAAATTTTGGATTTGGCGCACGCTTTCTATAAGCAGGATCGCGATGCTTGGGTGTTGATGTTGGTACTATTTCAATCGATCGGCCTGTGAGCAAGCTATCATACAGATCTCTTTTTGTAGGATCACCCAGTATTTCATAAGCTTCATTTATCTCGACTATAAATAATGCAGCTTCGGCAGAAGGATTTCTATCTGGATGATAACGAAGGACTAGCCTTCTAAAGGCCGATTTTATTTCAGCCTCTCGTGCTAGAGCAGACACACCGAGTACGTTATAATAGTCCTTCATAAAAAACTAAAGTACAAATCTCTCTGCGATTCATTGCGCGCTTCAGTAAGTCTTTTCTTCGCGATTAGGATTTAATGAAGTCGATCTAGCTCTTCCAATTCCTCCACAAAGCTTCCCGATAAAATAGGAAATCTACACCAGCTCCGGGGGTCCACATTAAAATCATCAATATGAAATGAAGGCGCAATACGTTCGCGTTTCCATTGATTTGCAGACCACATCTTAAAAAACTTTATAACGTATAATTTTAATGCAGCCTTGTCGGGATATTCTAATACAAGCCCATTGAATACTTCGATTGGTGGCTTTCTATCGCGAATGGCGAGCCTTTCAATATTCACCAAAAGGGAGTAAGGCATTAGGTCTTTTTCATCGGTTTGACTTCTACTTAATGGGCGAAGTTCAGCAGTGGGTTGTAAACTGTTTACAGCATGAAGTCCAACATAGTGGAGATTTTTTTCTGCCCATTTCAACCACTGAATAATAAAGGGCTTGTCGATTCCTGCGATTGGCGCAAGGCTTCCACTCGTGTCGCCATCCATAGTGGCATAGCCAACATCACCTTCGCTTCGGTTAGATGTAGTTAGTAGAATAAATTGCTTCACATTAGCCATGAGCCAAATAATGGGTGACCGCATCCTTGCCTGAATATTTTGCAAGGCAATGTCATCTGTCTCCCAGGTTAAATTTCTACCGAGTTCAAGTTCTATCTTTTCAGTGTATTGATTCAGTTGATCACTGATTGACCAATGATGAAATTCTGCACCCAGTGAGTTGGCCAATTGCTTGGCGGCTTCCAGTGTTGTTTCAGATGAATTGTAAGTGCTTTGGTAAGCGGTTGTCAAAAGCTGCTTAGTAATGTGTTTTTGATCTTTGATTAAAGATATCCCTACACTCAGGCAGAACTTCTCGAATCCCAATTCTCCAACACCACGCCTTATCATTTCGGCAACAAGCACCGCGCAAAGCGATGAATCTGCACCACCGCTTAGGCTCAACACGAAACCTTTGGCTTTGCTTTTCCGCAAGTAATCATATAATGCCAATGCCTCTGCTCTGGCAAATTCCTCGTTTCGTTCTTTACTATCCAACCTAGGAAGCACTTGCGATTTTTCTGGAATATCAAAATTAATTTCACATGAAAGAAGATTGAACGATTGAAATGACAATCTCTTATTCACACCCAACAATTTTCCGCGCTGGCCAAAAATAATATCGCCATCATAAATCATTCGGCCAGCTTCGTTGCCAAGTAGGTTTACAAAAAGATAAGCGCAGTTGAACTTTTGAGAGCCATCTATTACCACTTGCTTTTCGCGAAGCTCACTTTTGCCTAATGCAAAATGACTGGCACTTGGATTTAAGATTAGATCAACACCGCGCTCGCAAAGTTGATAGCCCGGTCGGTTAACCCGCCAAGCATCTTCACAGATTTCAAAACCAAATTTGATTCCTTCAGTCTCATAAATTATATCGCCTACAGCAATAGTCTTTCCATTTCGTTCGATGGTTGCAGTCGCATTGGCAGGCCAAGCAGTAAACCAACGTGGTTCGTAATGCACGCCATCCAACGCCAAGTTTTGTTTCAGCGTAATGCCTATAATATTTTTATGTTGGATTACGGCAGCACCATTATAGGTAACATTTTTTACTTTTAGCGGAAGCCCAACGCAAACGGTAATATTATCGCAAACTTTCGCAATGATTTCAAGTTCAGTCCACGCTCGTTCAGGCACCCAATCGCTAAGAAATAAATCTTCGCAACCATAGCCCGTAATGCTCATTTCAGGAAAGCAAAGAATTCTTATTTGCTGATCTTTTGCCAATTGAATGGCAGCTAAAATGTTAGCCGTATTGTTGTGCCAATCAATAGGCGTTTGGTTGACAGTAGCACCTGCAATTTTTAAAGTTCGGTTCAAGATAAGTTAATGATTAATGAGGGAATCTGTAGTCTGATTCCTTTTTTTACTATCTCCGAAATAAATGGATTTATTTCTTCTGTTTCGCCTTCAGCAAAGGGATGAAGTTCGATCCGTTGATGCTTAGAAATAATAGAAGCAATAGGTGTTACATCTACTGTGCCACTGCCTGTAAATCTCGCATCCCAGACAGCCAAATCAATATCGCTCATCTCAGTTGGGCTGCCGTTGGCATACGAGCCAAATAAAATCACTTTCGTAGGATCATATCCCGCAGCTATTAATTCTACAAGAAATGATTCGATGTGTTTAATCAAAGCTTTTCGAGTAAACATATTTTCAAGTTGTTGATCTTTTCACTTTGCTGTTTAAGATAAGTATCTGTTGCGATAGAGTATATTTTCTCTTTATAATCTGGATAGCGAGTATCAATATTCCATTGATTGATAATGGCTAGAAAATCATAGTCCTCTGACTGCAAATCGAAGTCAGTTTGGTTATGAAGATATTGAAGATCATGTATTCGCGGAGCAACGTTGTCAATATTATCTTTTACCCAATGCGCTTTCAATAATTTTTCAATTACCAAGTGAAACATAAATAAAGCCATAACATGTTGTTTGCCAGCCATTAGATAAAGGGCAGTCTCCCAATTTCTAAGGGCTTCCTTTTTCCAAAATTCAATGTGGCCTTCTTTGGATAACATGGACAAATTTAAGTAAAATCATTCATTGCAGAGTTTATCCTCCTCAATTTGTTCGTATTCAAAATTCGCAATTGATCACACTATCTCAAGAAGTTCCAACGTTTTCTGTGCGGCATCTTGCTCTGCTTTCTTTTTAGTGAAACCATAACCAAGGGCAAATGGCTTATCTTCTATAAACACTTGCGCGGCAAATTCTTTTTGGTTCTTGGCCTTTTTAGCAATTTCTATCTCAAAGCGAACTTCCTTACCATTTCGCTGAGCCCATTCTATTATTCTGCTTTTGTGATTATTGTTCGAGTTCACAACCTCATCCAGATCAAAATAAGGTTGGATCAACTTATCGATCACAAATTTTTTACAACTTAAATATCCTTTGTCGAGATAGATGGCACCCACAATGGCTTCTAAGGTGTTGCCCAAAATAATTTGCTGAAGCTGTCCGTTTTTATGATCGAATTGAACGATTGAACCTAACCCGATTTTGCGACCTAGACTATTAAGTGACTCCCGATTTACAATTCGGGATCTTATCTCTGTAAGAAACCCTTCATCTTTAAAGGGATATTTTTTGAAAAGGTAATCGGCTACAGCCGCGCCTAGAATTGCGTCTCCTAAGTATTCAAGTCTTTCGTTCGATTCGCGGATGCCTTGAAATTCTTTTCCTTTAGAGCTGTGGAGAACAGCTAATTTATACAACTCAATGTTGGATGGAGTAAACCCACCAATCGTACGGATTGCCGTAATAAGTTTTTTATCTGATTTGGAAGATGAAACTTTACCGGTTAGTAATTTCCACACAAGCCAAAAGCCTACTCAGCTTTCTTTATTATTATGGAAGCATTGTGGCCACCAAAGCCAAATGTATTGCTCAAGGCCACTTTCACATCTCTCTTTTGAGCCACATTGAATGTGAGATTTAAACGAGGATCCAATCCATCATCATCCGTAAAGTGATTGATAGTAGGCGGAACAATGCCTTCGTTAATCGCCAACAAACAAGCAATGGCTTCAATAGCACCTGCGGCTCCAAGTAGATGGCCCGTCATGGACTTAGTTGAACTGATGTTTAAGTTGTAAGCGTGTTCGCCAAAAACTTTTTGAATGGCTTTTATTTCGCCAAGGTCTCCAAGCGGAGTTGATGTGCCGTGAGTGTTGATGTAATCCACTTCCGTGGGATTAATGCCCGCTTCTTCCAACGCCAGTTTCATCACACGAGAAATACCATGACCTTCCGGATGTGGAGCCGTAATATGATACGCATCGGCAGTCATTGCGCCACCTAAAATTTCACCATAAATCTTTGCGCCTCTTCTTTTGGCATGTTCGTATTCTTCCAAAATCAATGCCCCTGCACCTTCGCCCAACACAAAACCATCACGGTCTTTATCGTAAGGTCGAGAAGCACTTTCGGGTGAATCATTTCTTTCAGACAAAGCCTTCATTGCGTTGAATCCGCCAATGCCAGCCTCACAAACCGCAGCTTCTGATCCACCACTTACAATCACATCGGCTTTGCCTAAGCGAATATAAGTAAAGGCATCATAAATAGCGTTGGTTGCCGAGGCACAAGCAGAAACAGTAACAAAGTTAGGCCCCCCGAAACCGTACTTAATAGAGATATGACCTGCACTCAAGTCAGGAATCATCTTAGGGATAAAAAACGGATTGAAGCGAGGCGTTCCGTCACCTCTAGTATAGGACTTTACTTCCTCTTGAAACGTTAGCAAACCACCAATGCCCGATCCCCAAATAACACCTGCTCGATCTTTATCGATAGCGTCTAGCGGTAGATTGGAATCTTTGATAGCCTCATCTGCCACCACCATGGCAAATTGAGCGAAAGGATCAAGCTTACGGGCTTCTTTTCGATCCATGAATTGAGTTGGATCAAAACCTTTAAGCTCGCAAGCAAACTTTGTTTTAAAAAGAGTAGCGTCAAAATGAGTAATGGCGGCAGCACCGCTTTTTCCAGCATTTAGTCCTTGCCAATACTCTTGGCAAGTGTTTCCGATGGGGGTTAAAGCGCCTACACCAGTGATTACTACTCTTTTAAAAGTCATAAAGAGGTTTAGGTGGAAGAGATTGACTCTATTTTTTTACGTTTTCTTCAAGATAAGAAATTGCCTGTCCAACAGTAGCAATGTTCTCAGCCTGATCGTCAGGAATAGAAAGATTAAATTCCTTTTCAAACTCCATGATAAGTTCTACAGTATCCAATGAGTCAGCGCCAAGGTCGTTGGTAAAGCTAGCCTCTGGAGTTACCTCACTTTCTTCAACGCCTAGCTTGTCGATAATGATCTTTTTTACTTTTTGTGCGATTTCAGACATGTTTTTAATGTTTAGAGATTCAAAAATCTGGTGCAAATAAAGAGATTTGCCTCAAGATTGTCAAACTATTTCGGAACTCGTGTTTGTTTTGTTTGAAGTTCATTAGTTCAGGGTTTGCCTTGCTCCTGTTTTCTTGCTACTTATGTCACCTTATAATGAAAAAGAAAAAACTAGAGATCGATTATTCTTATGATTTTGAATTGCTAGGGCTTTCATCCGTGGCAAAGGGCTTTAAATTAGCATGGGAGATTAACAGTCTGCTCCATTCGCAGTTGAAGAAGGTGGATGATTTGGTGATTGACCAAGGCAACGAAGTGGCCTGCTCCTATTCCTGTTTCCAGCAAGAAACATCTTATAATGTATTGCGATTATTTCGCAACAAGCCAAACGAAAGCGATCAAACCCGACATTTTCTGGTGCCTGAGCATCCTCATTTCGACTTTATCGTGATGATTCAAGGCGATGAACTTGACAGCAAACGATTGCATAAAGAGTTAAAGACTATTCCTTCCATTGAATTGGTTGCTTTTATACCTTTGGCGACTTGTAAACAAAAAGACAACTTTATTTTCTAACCCATCATGATGGAAAAAATCTCGTACAACAAAACAAAAATTGTAGCCACGGTAGGGCCAGCATCCAACAACAAAGACATGCTTCGTGCATTAATAAAAGAAGGAGTGGATGTGTTCCGTCTCAATTTTTCGCATGGCAAACATGAAGATCACCTCAAGGTGATTCAATACGTACGTGAGCTAAATGCTGAGTTGGGCACTAGCATAGCGTTGTTACAGGATTTACAAGGCCCTAAGATAAGAGTGAACGACATGTTGCCAGGCATTGAAATAGTGGCCGGCCAAAAACTAACCATCACTACTAAAGAAGTGATGGGCAATAGTGAACTAGTAAGCACATCCTACAAAAACCTGCCAAATGATGTAAAAGTAGGTGATATGATTTTGGTAGACGATGGCAAAATAGAATTGAAGGTTATAGAAACTCGAGATACGGAAGTAGTTACTGAAGTAGTTTACGGTGGCCCTTTAAAGCCACGCAAGGGGATTAACCTTCCGTTTACAAAAGTATCGGCTCCTTCGCTTACGGATAAAGATAGAGAAGACCTTGAGTTTGGCCTGACCCAAAAACTTGATTGGGTTGCCTTATCGTTTGTTAGAAGAGCAAGTGATATTGAAGAACTTCGAGTAATTTTAAATGAGCGGGGATCTACTACCCGCATTATAGCTAAAATAGAAAAGCCAGAGGCACTGGAAAATATTGATGCTATTATCGCTGCCACTGATGGGATAATGGTAGCCCGTGGCGATATGGGGGTGGAGATTTGGATGGAAGAAGTACCGATGGTGCAAAAGATGCTGGTGGACAAATGTAACAAGGCTGCAAAACCTGTAATTGTAGCCACGCAGATGATGGAGAGTATGATAGAGAACCCTCGCCCTACGCGTGCTGAAACAAACGATGTGGCGAATGCTGTAATTGATGGTGCAGATGCACTGATGCTTTCTGCGGAAACAGCTGCTGGGAAATATCCAATAGAAGTAATAAGAAGTATGGTGCGTACCATTGGCTCGGTAGAGAAGCAAGGTGACATCTTTTATAAGTTCAGAGAGACTGATCCTACATCTTCTTATTATTTAACTGACTGCCTTATACTTTCTGCCTGCAAATTGGCGAAGGAAGTAAATGCCAAAGCCATTGTTGGTATGACTCAGTTAGGATACAGTGCCTACAAAGCTTCGAGCCACAGGCCAAACGCTAATATCTTTGCCTTTACGGATAATCCAACTATTATCAACTCTATCAATTTAGTTTGGGCTTCACGCGCATATTTATACGATAAGGCATCGTCAACAGATGATACCATTGCTGATGTTGAACAAATTTTAAAACGCGATGGTCACGTAAAAACGGGTGACATTATCATCATTTTGGCAAGCATGCCTATCGATCAAAAAGGAAGATCGAACACAATTAAGGTGAATGTGGTAAAGTAAGTTATCTAATTCGAAGGATTGTTTCAGTTACTTGCAATGACGTTTTGATTTTTAGTTCAATTCGTCATTGCAAGGCATGAAGCAATATCACGTTACACTTTTCTTATTATTTCTTGACAGGAAGTTTATCTTTCATAGGCATATTATTTAGATAAAGGTCGTACCAATCTTGCCAACGCTTGAGCCTATCTTTTTGATAACTCGGCACACTAATACCATGATGCTGCCCAGGATAAACAATAAATTGAGAAGGAACACCCAGTGATTTTAAAGCTTGGTACATTTGCTCTCCGCCAACGGCAGGTACGTTAAAATCCTTTTCTCCAACCATATAAAGTGTGGGTGTTTTTATTTTCTCTACATTTAAAAATGCCGAAGATACCTTCATCCATTTGTCTATATTTTTCCAGGGTACACCCAGCTCCTTTTCATACTGTAAGGTGTACTGATCGCTTCCATACAGAGAAAGCTGGAGCGCACTGCCTGCGCCACTGGTGGCAGCTTTAAATCGTGGATCTGTTGCTGTAACATAGTCTGTCAATATTCCTCCATAGCTCCAGCCACCAATGCCAAGTCGGTTTGGGTCAACTACTCCATTTTTAACGAGATGATCTACTGCGCCAATTAAATCAACAACTTCTTTATTGCCCCAATCGCCAGAAATAGCCTTACTAAAATCGAGGCCTCTCCCACTACTCCCTCGATAATTTACGTTCGCCACGGCATAGCCACGTGAAGCCAATACTTGAGATGTAAAATCGAACGAAAAATCATCTTGCGAAGTGGGGCCGCCATGAATCCAAAGTATCATCGGGAGTTTTTCATTCTTAGTTTTCCCGTAAGGAATGTATAATAAGTTGCCAACCGTAGTGCCATCTTTACTTATCGAATTAAACCCTTCCACAGAAGCTAATGTGATTTTGGCAAGAAATTCATCGTTGGTATGTGTAAGCCTTCTTGGCTTTCCATTTTCAAAGGCATACACTTCTGCAGGCGTTGATGGATCGCTCGAAAGCATTACTCCTTTGTTTTCACTTGTACTATTCAATCCATAAAATATACGATCTCCTTCTGTAACGACTTTGAAATTTCCGGCAAGATCGAATGAGTAGAGATGACTTCTTCTATCATCCTCAACTATACTATAAATACTGTTGTTAGTTGACCAATAAGGAGTGGATACATCTCGATCAAGCTTACCTGAAATAATAGTTGGCTGCCCTCCATTGACAGGGATAATAGCTAGTTGAGGCTGATCGTAAATGCTATACTCAGCCATGCGAGATTTTAAACAGGCAATAAATTTTCCATCGGGGCTCCATGCAGGTTGTGAATCGCTACCTAGCCAAGTAGTGAGCTGATGAATCTTTGATTTAGGAAGAGCATCCATCAACCAAATATCAGTATTACTGTTTCGGTCTGCATCAGCGGTGCGATTACTTACAAAAGCAATTTGCTTGCTATCGGGTGACCACTTGGGACTTTCTTCATCAAAGTCTCCAGTTGTTAAAGTATCTAGCTTTTTCGTTTCAACTGTAAACAGATAAAGATGATCGCGCTTCCTTTCCAAGTAGCCTTCTCCATCATCCTTAAAATGATAGCGATCCATTACGATTGGTTTAGTTGATTTTTTCTTTTCAGTCTCATCGCTACTTTCCTGATCTTTTATAACTAACACTATCCTTTTTGAATCAGGGCTCCATACATAATCGCTAATGCCATATTTCAATTCAGTAAGCTTCACAGCTTCGCCTCCTCTTCTATCCAATTTCCAAATTTGTGATGATTTGGTATCGTATCTCGAAGAAAGAAATGTAAGGTACTTTCCATCAGGCGACCAACGCGGTCTACTTTCTCCTTCGGGGCTGGCAGTAAGTTTAATATTTTCTGTTCCATCCCAATTGATCATCCAAATATCGCTGTCCGATTTATCTTTCACTGAATCAGGAGTTGATAGAACATAAGCTACCGATTTGCCATCAGGCGAAAGCTGAGGATCGCTCACTGATTTTAATTTATACACATCGGAGGGAGAAAGCAGACGTTGAGCGAAAGCTGTAATAGCCGTCAGTAATAGGAGACCAAATAAATATTTTCTCATCAGTAAGATTTTTCAGTAAATCAAGTTACGATCAATCATCGAGAATTTAAACTGACAATCGAAATTTATGCTAACTTTAAATTTATAGCAAAACTTTGTTGTAATGAAGACTAGAGAAGAACTTACTGACTGGTTTAAAGAAAAACTATCGATAGAGTTAGGAGTCGACAAAAGCAAAGTATTGTTGGACGCTCAAATTGAAAGTTATCGCTTAGATTCTCTGTCTTCAATTTCCTTAGTACAGGATCTGGAAGAGTTTACTGGTGCTTACCTCGAACCATCTGTATTCAACGAGTTTAATAACATTAAAGAACTCATAGAATGGATGCTGCAGAAAAACGAGGGGTAAGATGGAATCCAACAACCGCTGAATATTATTTGGATCCGTACAGTCATTTGGCAGAATGTCGCAATTCAAATCCCGTTCAAAGAGGCAATTTTGGCGAGTGGATATTATTCAGATACAAAGATATAAAACCAATCTTAAGATCAGAAGAATTTATAACATCTGATTTGAGTTCTTTCTTTGCAAGTAAAGAAAATCTCATTTTGAAAAACACAAATCAATGTCCATACCTCAGTAAAAGCACAAAGAAATGGATAATGTATTTAGATGGCTTAGAGCATCGGCAGGCTCGAAACTTGTTAGACAAAGCTCTTGAATTTTACGATATAGAAAAATTAATAGAACAAAATATTGAAGACTGGATTTCTGGTTTTTTGATTGAGAAAGAACTCGACTTGAGTTTTTCTTTATCAGTTTTTCCCATACTAGTTTTTCAATCATTTTATACGTCCATACAGGATGAGTATAATTATGAAAAATTAAAGAAAGTATCACATTCTTTGGCTGTCTCTCAAGATATTTACTTAGGATTGAAGCAGTATCAGGAAATTAATTTAGACATGCAATTTTTCTTTGAATCCATATCTGAAAAATATGACAGCCCAACTTTATCAAAAAATTCTTTACTAACAGTACTTAAGAGAATCAATGAAGAAGAGCAAATGTTTTCGAAGGAAGAATTAATCTCATTGGTAATGATTTTTTTTATGGGTGGAGTTGAAACCACAAAGGATTCTCTTACCATGATTGTGATGGAGTTATTCAAAGATAGGGCACTGATAGATTACATAATTGAAGCGGACAATAAGCAACTTGCAATTTTGATTGAGGAGCTATTAAGATTCTGCTCTCCTTTGCAATATACTGTCCGAATAAATCAAAACGATGTTGAAATAGATGGAGAAACTATCCCAAAGAATTCTAAACTGTTTCTATCAATTGCCTCGGCAAATCGAGATCCAGACGTGTTTGAATTTCCTGACCAAATCGTAAAAGATAGAAGTAACAATCCACACCTAACCTTTGGCGGAGGCGATCATTATTGCCTGGGATCAAAAATTGCACGATTCGAGCTAAGAAAATTGTTGAAGCCGTTAGCAATAACCCTTAAGGCTTATCAATTGGATGATAAGTTTGAGCCGGAATGGCAGAAATCAATTTTCATGAGAGGTCTAAAACATCTTTTTATTAAAAGGAAACAGGATCAATGATTGTTGATTTTCAAAGTGTTCTTTTATTTTTGGTTCTAACTATTTTAGCGTTATCCATATTTCAATCTAGAATTACTCCCTGGAAAATACTCCTTCTAACTAGCCTGCTGATTTACTTTATAATCGCAAAACTGGCTGCTATTTTCATTTTGTTTTATTCAGCTTACATTTTTCTTTGTGGAAGGCTCATAGAAAAAAGTAAGAGTAGATTTGCAAATTCTATTATTGTGTTTTTAGGGTTACTTCCGCTACTAATTTACAAAATTGGAATTAGCCTCTTGTATGATGATGAATACTTGATTGTGATTCTTGGGATATCTTATGCCACTTTTAATGGATTGAGTTATTTGTTGGATATTAAGAAAGGCTATGTAAAATCAGAAAAAAACTATTGGCTTATTTTGCTGTATCTATGTTTTTTTCCAACTATATCTGCAGGCCCTCTTCACAGATATAAATTGCTCAGTAAGCAATTTAAGGAGAGCATTAAACTCTCAAACGAAAATTTTTCTGCCGGCTTTAGACTAATACTATGGGGTAGTTTTAAAAATTTCGTGTTAGCACAACGATTGAAGATAATAGTTGATACTATTTTAAATGCCCCTGAAAGTTATACGGGAGGATTTGTTTTGATTGGAGGCTTTGCTTTTTTCTTGCAGATATATTGTAACTTTAGTTCATATGTTGATATTGCCCAAGGTGCTTCAAAATGTTTTGGAATAAGACTTAATACCAACTTCAACAGTCGTGTTTACGCAGCACCCTCCAGATATAAGTTTTGGCAAGGTTGGAACATTACATTGAATAGTTGGTTTAGGGATTATTTTTTTTTCGCAATCACCAAGCATGTAAAAACTAAATGGAAGATTAATTTAGCCATTCTATCTACTTTTATTTTGATTGGCCTTTGGCACGGAATTGCAATTCAATTTTTAATTTGGGGATTATTGAACGGCATTTGGATAGTTTCCGAAACCTATTTTAATCCGTTTGTACCTTCTTTTCCAGGTAAAAAATACGTTGGGATTTTGTATCATATAATTATTGCTTCAGTTATTGCCCTTATATTCAGGTCAAATGATTTGTGGGCCACTCTCGAGGCTTTATTCTCTTCCAGCGCTGCGGATTTTGTCGATAACAATTTGATTAAGCAAACAATCTTTATCATCCCCTTTTTCTTCATTATGGATTATATTTATCAACATGCGGGAGAAATTCCTGTGGAAGAATTCATGGGTCGCATGCCCTTAATGTGTCGTTGGGGATTATATTTCCTGCTTGTATTGAGCATATCAATTTTTGGAATTATTGAATATGAGCCCTATTATATTAAATTTTAAACATGCTTAAATCTTCAAAATATAAGTTATTGGTGTTGTTATCGGGGCTATTTATTGTAACCGTTTTTATCAAATCCCTTACCTTCTCATTTATCCACACAAGCCAAAATATTGAGTTTTTTGTTGAAAATGATGCTTTAAGGAAAAATATTTATTTCATAGGATCGAGCAGGATAAAACAGTCTATTAATCCCCACCAACTGAAGGGAGAAATGCCTGAAAATAATTTTATTAATTTAGGCATGGGTGGATGCAGCTTTTCATATAATTACATTTTGGCGAGGCAAATTATCCCTCTACTAAAGCCAAAAGACATTATATTTATTGAACTTTCAGGACTAAGAATCAATCCTCCCAATTCTTATTTCTTTTCGTGGAATGATATCTTGAACGTTATTAAAAGTGATATTGCTTTTGACCTGGGTAGTGTTTATAAACTGCTGCTATTGCATGACGATTTTAAGGGACTATTTTTCAGGAAAGAACATCAAAACCAAATCGTAGGATTTCAAGCAGATAAACGAAAACATAGAGGTACTACTTCAGATATTGTTAAGGTTTCAGATTTTGTGCTAAAAGATGAGCCTCTTTCCAAAAGACAAAAGGTATACCTAGATAAAATTAAAAACATTATTGAAACTTCTAAACTTAAAAATATCAATGTTATTTTCATTCAGCCTTTGATGATGAGTAGATCAGAAAAGAAAATAATTATTCCTTTGTACCGGAAATTATCCGGAAATTATAAATGGATATATTCTCAAGAATTTATATCAAGCATGGATCATAATTTTCTGATGACTGACAACATTCATCTTAATCAATACGGAGCTGCCATTTATACCCAAGAGCTGCTTAAGGAAATAATAATAGTGCAACCTAAAATAGTTTATTAGAATAAAAATCATCTTTAGACAATGAAAAGAATTTCTTCAATTGATGCCGTTCGCGGCCTTGTTATGCTGGTAATGGCACTCGACCATGTGCGAGACTTGGTGCATTTTAGTGGCGTAAGCCATGACCCAACTGACTTAACTACCACAACTCCATTTATTTTTGGTACCCGTTGGATAACGCATTTATGCGCTCCCACTTTCGTTTTCTTATCAGGGGTATCAGCCTATCTTGCTTATTCCAATTCAAAAGATCAGAAGAGCAGTAAACAGTTTTTAGTTACTCGAGGAGTGTGGCTTATTATGTTAGAATTTACGCTTATCAATTTTGCCATCTGGTTCGATATTCATTTTAGGATTACGATGATGCAAGTGATTGCCGCCATTGGCACTAGCTTTATCTTATTGATGTTTTTTGTCAACCGCCCTTCAAGGCAAAATTTTGCCATCGCCATAATGATAACTCTCGTATGTAATCTAGTGGCTGGCTTTGATTTTCCCTCCTTCCCTGCACTCAACTTTGTTTACCATTGGCTATTTAGCCCAAAGGTTTTTCAAGTAACATCTAACTATATGTTATTTGTTGGGTATCCTGTTCTCCCTTGGTTTGGCATTATGTTGGCAGGTTATGCCAGTGGAGTGTTATTCTTAAAATCAAAAGAAGAAAGGATGAGAATTTTTATCCGCATTAGCGCAATACTGATTTCACTTTTTATAGTAGTAAGAGCGACTAACTTGTGGGGCGACCCTTCAAAATGGAGCATTCAAAAAGATGGCGTATTCACATTCTTATCGTTCATGAATATTTCAAAGTATCCTCCTTCACTGATGTATATTTTCATCACAA
The DNA here is from genome assembly GCA_038205685.1 of Cytophagales bacterium. Classification (GTDB taxonomy): domain Bacteria; phylum Bacteroidota; class Bacteroidia; order Cytophagales; family Cyclobacteriaceae; genus ELB16-189. Next base: position 177,434 of record JBBRBQ010000005.1, read on the forward strand.
TTGGCATTGCATTTCTTCTTTTATTCATCTCTGAGAAATACGAAGGCAAATGGAAAGAAGTCATTACCGTTTATGGAAGTGTGCCTATGTTTTACTACCTACTTCACTTTTATATTATCCACATAATAGGCCAACTTGTTTTTATATTTCAAGGATTTGCTTGGAGCGATTTCCAATTTGCTCCCTTTAGATTTGGGAGACCTGAAGGATCATCTGGTGTGGGGTTAATGTATGTTTACCTAATTTGGCTTTGTATTGTCGCCCTGCTTTATCCGCTTTGCAAAGGATACGCAACGTATAAAAAAGCACACCCTGAGAATGCTTGGTTGAAGTATTTATAATCGTAGCAAAACTTAACTACTTTTGCAGGAGATTATGAAGAAAGTTGCTTTCTATACGCTTGGCTGTAAACTTAACTACTCAGAAACCTCTACCATCTCACGAAAGTTTGAAGAGAAAGGCTATGCTAAAGTTGATTTCGCCTCTACGCCAGATATCTTCATTATTAACACCTGCTCTGTAACAGAGAACGCAGACAAAAAATGCCGTAAGCTTGTAAGAGAAGCACGCTCAATATCACCCAATGCCTACATCGCTATTATTGGTTGCTATGCGCAACTAAAGCCCAAAGAGATTTCCGAAATACCAGGAGTAGATGCAGTGCTTGGGGCTGCCGAAAAATTCAGATTGATTGAATTGCTGGATGATTTTGTGCGTAAACCCGAAGCACAAGTTTTCGCTTCGCCTGTTGAAACTGCCAATACTTTCAATACATCATTTTCTTTTGGGGATAGAACTCGCACGTTCTTAAAAGTACAAGACGGATGCGACTATTCTTGCACGTTTTGTACAATTCCATTAGCGAGAGGCAGCAGCCGCAGCGATAGCATTGAAAACATTGTAAAGGCCGCGCAGGAAATTGCAAATACAGATGTAAAAGAAATTGTGCTAACAGGCGTGAACACTGGAGATTTCGGGATTCAAGACGGCATTCGCAAAGAACGGTTTATTGATTTGATAAAAGAGTTGGATGAAGTGGAAGGCATTGATAGGATCAGAATTTCTTCCATAGAACCTAATCTTATAAGCGATGATGTAATAGAATTTGTAGCAGAGTCAAAACGATTTGTTCCTCACTTTCACATTCCCTTGCAATCAGGCTCTAATAAAATTCTCAAGCTAATGCGTAGACGTTATTTAAGAGAATTGTATACAAGCCGCGTTGAGAAAATAAAATCCATAATGCCTTATTGCTGCATTGGTGTAGATGTTATTGTTGGTTTCCCTGGGGAGACTCATGATGACTTTTTGGAAACCTATCAGTTCTTGAACGAACTTGATATTTCTTACCTCCACGTGTTCACTTATTCCGAAAGGGACAACACACCTGCTGCTGATATGAACGGCATTGTACCTATGAAGCAAAGAAATGAGCGATCGCAAATGCTGCATATTCTTAGCGATAAAAAACGCAGGGCTTTCTATGATAAAAATATTGGGAGAACGTTAACAGTGCTTTTTGAAAATGATATTGAAGATGGCTTCATGCACGGCTATACCGAAAACTATATTCGTGTAAAGGCCAAGTATGATCCCATTTTAATTTATGATACAAAAAAAATAAAGATCACCTCAATTGATCCAAAATGTCTAGCAGAAGTAGAAGAGCCAAGCGAGTTTTTCGTTACACATTAACTTCCTGTCCAACCACCACACCATCTTTTATCTCTAACTTTCTATCGGCCATGTCAGCAAACTGTTGATTGTGCGTTACAATCACAAATGTTTGACCTAATTCATTCTTCAATTTAAAGAACAAGTTGTGAAGTTCAGATGCATTCTTAGAATCCAAATTGCCACTCGGTTCATCAGCAAATACTAATGCTGGCGAATTGATTAAAGCACGGGCAACCGCTACACGTTGTTGTTCACCACCAGATAACTCAGAAGGCTTATGGTTTCTTCTTTCACTTATTCCCAAGATGGAAAGCAATTCTTCTGCCTTAGTTAAAAGTTTCTTTTCATTTGCTTTCGCGATAAATCCTGGAATCATGATGTTCTCTAGCGCAGAGAACTCAGGTAATAGGTTATGAAATTGAAAAACAAAACCAATATTTCTGTTTCTAAAATCCGCTAAAGCATTTGGATTTAATTTAGAAACCTCCTTGTCTTTAATAATTAGTGAGCCTGTATCTGGTAAGTCCAACGTGCCAAGTATGTGTAGCAATGTGCTTTTGCCTGCCCCCGATGCTCCTACTATGGCAACCAATTCGCCAGAAGCTATCTCTAGATCAATACCCCGAAGCACTTTTAAACCACCATAGGATTTTTCTAAACTTTTAGCTTTTAACATCACACAAGTAATAATTTGAAATAAAGGTTAAAAAAAGTAGCTTGCTTCCAAAATCAGAAGCATGAACATCCACGAATATCAGGCAAAAGAAATTCTAAAAAAATTTGGGGTAGCAATTCAGCGAGGAATTGTGGCAGACACACCAGATAAGGCGCTTGCCGCTGCTAAGGAATTACAAATTGAAACTGGCACTAAATGGTTTGTGGTAAAGTCTCAGATACATGCAGGTGGCCGTGGCAAAGGAACAATTAATGAAACAGGGTCAAGGGGAGTTGTTTTAGCAAAAGGCATCGACAAAGTGTTTGATACTGCTAAAGCGATTTTGGGAGGCACATTGGTTACGCACCAAACTGGGTCAGTTGGCAAAAAAGTAAACAAAGTATTAATTGCAGAAGATGTTTACTACCCTGGAGAAGTTGAGCCTAAGGAATTCTATATAAGCATTTTGTTGGATAGAGCCACTAGTAAGCCTGTAATTATGGCTTCGACAGAAGGGGGAATGAATATAGAAGAAGTAGCAGAGTCCTCTCCTGAAAAAATCATAAAAGAGTGGGTAAATCCTTCTATTGGGTTACAACCCTTTCAAGCTAGAAAAGTAGCTTTTGCGTTAGGATTGGAAGGAAATGCTTTTAAAGAGATGGTAAAGTTTATCCATTCATTGTATACTGCATATATTGGTTTGGACGCTTCCATGTTTGAGATCAACCCAGTTTTAAAGACTTCTGATAATAGAATTTTGGCGGTAGATGCAAAAGTAAATCTTGATGACAATGCACTTTTCAGACATAAAGATCTTGAAGAACTAAGAGATATTTCAGAAGAAGACCCATTGGAAGTGGAGGCTGGGAAATCAGGTCTTAACTATGTGAAACTTGACGGAAATGTGGGTTGCATGGTTAATGGAGCTGGTTTAGCAATGGCGACAATGGATATAATTAAGATTTCAGGAGGCGAACCTGCAAACTTCTTAGACGTGGGTGGTGGAGCAAATGCAGAAACTGTAGAAGCCGGATTTAGAATTATCTTAAAAGATCCTAACGTAAAAGCAATCCTCATCAATATTTTTGGAGGTATCGTTCGATGCGACCGTGTTGCTAGTGGAGTGGTAGAAGCCTATAAGAAGGTAGGGAACATACCTGTACCCATCATTGTGCGTTTGCAGGGCACCAATGCAGAAGAGGGGGCTAAAATAATTAAAGAGTCAGGCTTAAAAGTATTCTCAGCTATCCTTCTAAAAGATGCGGCTGAAAAAATTAAAGAAGTTTTAGCCTAAAAGACTGATTTTTTTAGTAAAAATTCTAAATTTGTAGACTTTACCAGTAATATGAAAAAACTATACTTTATAATTCTCTTAGTCTTGTTTGCTTTTACAAGCTCATTTTCACAGAGTTTTTATAATGCAAGAAGAGACAGATCATTAATATTTTCTGGAGGAATTGGCTTATCTACGTATTTAGGAGAGCTTAAAGACGGAAACACATTTGATACCAAACCTACTCTAAGCGCAGGCTTAAAATATTATTTAACAGAAAGACTAAGTGCAAGAGTAGAAGCCACTTGGTTTCAGCTAACAGGCAGTGATGCAACGTCTGGAAGCGCAGGCAAAATCGCAAGAAATCTTTCTTTCTCGAGTGACAATTTTGAGATTAATGGAACTTTTGCATTCGACATTTTCTCAAGTGGTGAAAGGTATTATCGGAGACCTAGTGTTAATTTCTATGGATTTACAGGTTTAGGATTACTTTATTTTTCTCCTAAAACAACCTTAAATGGAGTTACTTATTCATTACCTCAATACCGTACCGAGGGGGTTAGCTATTCCACAATAACACCTATTATACCAATTGGTTTAGGCGTTAAATTCAAGATGACTCGCGACATAAATTTGGCTTTAGAAAGTGGATTTAGAATGACATTTACTGATTATCTAGATGATGCTAGTTCAACCTATCCATCGAATTTCGCATCACTTGATCCACTTACTCAAAGCCTTTCCTATCGAGGTTCTTTAACTGATCCTAATGCCATTGCAGGTAAAAAAAGAGGTAATCCTAATGCTAATGATGCTTATTTTCTTTTGCAGGTAAAATTAGAATATTATTTACCTACCGATTTTCTTTTTGGCAAGAACGCTGGACATAGAAAGACACAGCATTACAAACATAAGAAGTCTAATTATAGAAGACCTAAAACCAGATAAGGGAATCCTAATTAAGTCGCATAAAATCCCTTGCCAGCAAGGGATTTTTTTTATAGCAGTCAAGCACTTCTCTTTTATTAAGACGCCTACTAACTGTGTGTGCCTAAAGAACTGTTCTTACCTTATCTAAAAGAATTTTTTCGGTTGGTCTTCGTGGTTGGTATTTCTTGGATAAAAGCTAACTAAAACTGACATCGACCTATCATTTCGTTATCGCTTCTTTCAAAAAAGTAGTAGTAACAATAGTTGCAAATTCATGGTTCAAACTTGCCAGTGCAGTTTGGTGTATAAGCTCAGCTGAATAATTTTGTCCATCTAAACCTTTTTTATTGAAAGTGGCAGTTGCATCCGCAACAAGAAAAGTATCAAACCCGAAATTGCCTGCCATTCTGGTGGTGGTAGATACACAATGATCGGTGGTTAAACCAACGATAACAATTTGTGTGATTTTGAAATGATCTAGCTGCTTTTTTAAGTCAGTTCCGATAAACGCACTATTCACATTTTTTTCGATAACTGGTTCATTGTCTATTGGTTCAACTAAATCTTTAAACTCATTGCCGTAATTTTTTTTATTCAATAAAGATGAAGGGTTAGACGAGCAATGTTTAACGTGGAAAACAGGAAGATTACTTTCTCTCCAAAGACTCAAAAGTTGGCTAGCGTTTTCTTCCGCATTGGGATTGTTTCGGTGATCGCCCCAATAACCAATATCATCAAAACCTTTTTGAATGTCTATCAATATCAATGCTGGTCTGTATGCTTTTTCGATACCCATCACATTTTTAAAGAAGCTGTTCCATATACCCCCCAATTTGATTTTTCTTATCAATAAAATGAATCTCTAAAATCCAATGCCTTTTATTGCCATTTGAGTCTAGCAATAACATATCATTATAGTTATCTGGATGAACATCCAATTCGAAACTTTTGGGGTCAGCTGGCTGTTCATGAGGGAATTTGTCTACAATGTGCCCAGCTATTTCGCCACCAAAGGTGTAGCCATATTGCTGTGCTTTTTCAGTAACGTATTTAAATAATACTGATGCCTTAATCGTATTTTGCTTTAGATACCAAGCTTGTGTCTCATACCAAGCTTTCTCTACATCCTTCTTTAATTTTAGCTTAGCCTCATTGTTACCTATAACATATGTTCTGGCAAAGTCAGACTCCCAACCATCCACAATTGATCCAAAATCTATAAATATGATATCATCATTTTGTAAGGTTTGGTTCGGTGGGTTATCCTTATAAATCGACATTGTATTTAAGCCACTTCTCACAATTCTTTTGTGCCAATGTTTTTCAATACCAAATTGTTCAAGTGCCAACTTGTTCACCTCATTATTGATTTGTTCCTCTGACTTACCAGCCACTATTAGGTTATTTTTCTCAATAGCTTCAAACAGTTGGGTAGTAATTTTTTGCGCATGGAGTAATTTCATAGCTGTATTTTTATCTTCAATCGATTTTATATTGAACGAGATTGAGAATTCGTTTCTGTCCATAATTGCATCTAACATGTTTGCTTCAGAATTTGTGGCAGTTCGTTCAGATTCAATCACCGGATTTTCAATGACTATGCTGCTGTTGGGTTTGCTTTTTTCCTGAGAAAAAGATAGAGCTAAGACTGAAATGAAGATAACTGGAATTTTCACTGAATGGTAGTTTTGTTATGATTTTCAAATGGATAGAAATCATATCTTCCATTATGATTGATGATTCAAAACAAAAGAATAAAAATCAACTTAAAGTTAATCTACATTAACTTTTTTTTGAGCGTGCTTAAAAATTGAGGTGTAACTCCTAAATAAGAAGCGATGTCTTTTTGTGAAAATCGTTTTTCTGCATAGGGCTTTTTCTTCAGGAATAAAAAGTATCTCTCCTCTGCAGTGGCCGACAGCATTAAGTTTATTTGCTCACGCTGCGAAATGTAGGCATTTTGAAAAAGCAATCTGAAAAACCGCTCCAATACTGGGATTTTACTGTACAATAATTCTAAATCATTTTTACTGACCTGCAATACATCTGTATTTTCTATTGCCCTAATGGTCGATTTGGATCGGGTTTGTGTAAAGAAGCTGTACAAGTCATCAGCCCACCATTCTTCTATGGAGAAATCTAGGATATGCTCAAATCCATTTTCGTCTTCATAATAGGTTTTTAGGCAACCTTTAGTTACAAACGTCTCAGATCTACATACGTCTCCTTCTCGGAGTAAAAACTCTCCCTTTTTTAACGATTTAGGTTTCACAAAAGAGGTAAGAAATTCTATCTCTTCAGGTGCTAAAGAAACATGCCTAGAAATGGTGGTGATTAAAAGTTCGAAGGCCATAGTGTTCAATTAGGTATATTATTTGAAACCAAACTAGAAAAAAAGAAATTATACATTTCTCGCTTCCGATCGAAAGCGAACAGTCACGTTCACATTCGGCAATTTAAAAATATATAAACATTCATTTTAGACCAATTAAGCCTATTTTGATTTGGCACTGATTTGGAAATAAGATTTGCAACTAAAGAACCAAGAGTAATGCTAAAACAAAATCTTGTAATCACATTTCGCCATGATAAATTAATTAACAAATCAAACAAATGATTCGAAACTATATCATCATTGCAATGCGCACTTTACTGCGCAACAAGTCTTATACATTAATCAATGTACTTGGCCTTTCGCTTGGTGTTGCGTGTTGCTTATTGTTAGCCCTTTACATTCAAGATGAAATGAGCTATGATAAACATCACCAGGATGTTGACAATGTTTATCGCATTACAACACACTTTATTGGCGGAGCAGGATTAAATGATTTAGCAAGCACCTCACCTCCCATTGCGCCTACGTTAAAAAATGAGATACCTGAAATTGTGGAGGCTGCTCGCATGGTAAACCCACCAGGTGTTGCGCAGAATCTGATAAAATATGGAGATAAACTCTTTTACGAAACCAATGGATTTCTGGCCGACTCTACTTTGTTTAAAATACTCACGTATGAGTTTATAGAAGGCAATCCAAAAAAAGCATTAACCCAACCCAACTCAGTAGTATTGATTGAATCAATTGCTCGAAAACTTTTCGGGAATGAATCGGCACTTGACAAAATCATTTCCATCACTCAAGGCTATTCGGCAACCGATTACAAAATAACGGGGGTGATTAAATCTCAACAAAAAAGTTTTATTGAACCACATCTATTAATTTCCATGACTACCAATTCTGATTGGGGAAATTACTTGAGATCAGAAAACGCAATGGGTCAATGGGCTGGGCAAAACTTTGTTCCAGCATTTGTGAAATTACAACAAGGTGCTTCTATCAAAGATGTTGAAGCTAAAATGAACCAAGTACTAACCAAACATGGTGCTGAAGATATGAAGGCCATCGGATTTACAAAGACATTAAAACTAGAGCCAGTAAAAGATGTCTATTTAAAATCAGACATTGGTCAAAGTCCGCGCATCAATTATTTATATGTAATAGCATCTATTGCTGCTTTCATTTTATTGATTGCCTGCATCAACTTCATCAACCTATCTACTGCTAAAGCTTCGCAGCGAGCCAACGAAGTAGGTGTGCGAAAAGTGATGGGCGCATTTCGATCTTCATTGATCAAACAATTTATGGGCGAGGCCATTCTTATAGTAGTTATCTCTATTGTTATTAGCATCGTAATCGTGCAAATAAGCTTGCCTTGGTTTAATTCCCTTACGAGCAAAACCATTTTGTTCAACAATGAAAACATAATTTTCTTTATTGTTGTCATCACTGGCATAGCATTATTGACTGGGCTAGTAGCAGGGAGCTATCCAGCTATTTATCTTTCCTCGTTTCAACCTGCACAGGTATTGAAAGGTAAATCCATTTTATCAAACGCATCTGGCAGATTGAGAAAATCGCTTGTGGTTTTTCAATTTGTAATTGCGATAGCCTTGGGCTGCATCATGATCATTATTAGCCAGCAGTTGACTTTTATGCAAAGTAAATCATTGGGTTTTAATCAAGAAGCTAAGATAGTTTTGCCACTTCGAACCAATGCTGCAAAAATTAAATACGAAAGCTTGAAGAAAGAATTGGAGAAAGAGAATTTTGTGAAGTCAATTTCTGCGACAGAATATATCCCAGGCTCTACCATTTGGAGCGACATGGGTTTTTATGGTGCTGGTGGAAATATGGAAACTGCTATCATGATTAGACGAAATACTGTAGACGCAGGCTATATTGAAATGATGGGAATAAAATTGATTGCTGGCAGATCCTTTTCTTCAAATCGTGAATCAGAAAGCAAAGGAAAAGTAATTCTGAATAGAAGCTCGGCAAAGAAGTTCGGCCTCGATCCAGATAAAGCAATTGGGCAGCCTCTTTACTTTGATTTTGATGGTAAGAAATCAACATTTGAAATAATTGGTGTAATAGAAGATTATCACCAAACTAGTTTAAAAGAAGAAATCTATCCTACACTATTCGAGTTGGCTTCTGCTACCGACAGCTATGCCAACATGATGATAGAAGTAAATACAAATCAGCTAAACGGCTCACTCGCATCCATCGAAGCTACTTGGAAGAAATTGGTTAACGATACGCCTTTTGAATATGAATTCTTAGACCAAAGCATCGGGAAGCAATACGATGAAGATCGTAAAGTCTCAAAAATCATTACCAGCTTTACATTCATAGCCATGTTCATTTCTTGCCTTGGGCTTTACGGACTCTCAACCTTTATGGCTGAACGAAGATTCAAAGAAATTGGGGTGCGCAAAGTAATGGGTGCCAGCGTAAATCAAATAGTAAGCCTAATGTCTTCCGAATTTATTAAACTAATTACAATCTCATTTATTATTGCCGTTCCGCTTTCTTGGTTTGCCATGGATAGATGGCTTCAAGAGTTTGCCTATAAAACAACCATTGGTATTATGGTGTTTATTTATGTTGGCGGAGCAGCTTTGGCAATTGCGCTAATTACAGTGAGTTTTGAATCGATTAAAGCAGCAATGGCTAATCCAACAAAAAGTCTAAGAAGTGAATAATAAATAGTTGTTAGTTGATAGTGATTGGTTGTTTAGAAGTGAATTACAGCCAAAGACTATCGACCATTGATTATGAACAAATAAAAGAATTAAAAAATTAACGACTCAATTATGATCTATAATTATCTTAAAGCTATCCTTCGAAGCTTATCGCGAAATAAAGTTTTTAGTCTTATCAATTTACTTGGACTATCCATTGGGCTAACAAGTTTTATTTTGATTGGCATCTATGTAGTGGATGAGTTTTCGTTTGACACGCACCATGCAAAAGCTGATCGTATTTATCAGATAACTATTGCTGCACCTTACAATGGCAAAATAGAAAAATGGAACTCGGTACCTAACAGAACTGCTCCTACCCTTGCCAAAGATATACCTGAAGTCGAAAAAACATTTCGATTGCTGCCCAACAATTTTAGTGGTAAAGCCTTTGTCTCTTCCGAAAATATAAAATCGACAGAAACGAAATTGGTGTGGGCAGATGCAGCTATTTTTGATGTACTCACTATTCCATTTTTAAAAGGCGATCCGAATACAGCACTCACGCGCCCACATACCATTGTGATAAGCGAAGCTTCTGCCATTAAGTATTTCGGTTCTCAAGATGTGCTTGGCAAAACATTGAAGATTGATAAAGACACAACAGAGTTTGAGGTAACGGGAGTAATGGCTAATCCAAAATTAAATACCCGCTTTAGTTTCCCTATGATTGGTACGTTTGAAGGCCAATGGTATAGCAAAAACCTAACGTGGGATAACGCCAGTTTTGAAACCTATATGCTACTTCATGAAAACGTGGATCCATCAACAGTGGAAAGAAAAATTCAACAATCCTTAGAACGAAATATCATTGAAAAAGATAATCGTTGGTTTTCATTGGAGATGCATCCATTAAAAAAAGTTCATTTGTATTATCCCGAAGTAAGAGAATCGATGGTGAATTCAAATGGAGACATGAGTCAACTTCAATTGCTAATGGCATTAGGTGTGATTATATTAGTGATAGCAGCAGTGAATTATATGAATCTCGCCACAGCTCAATCACAACGGAGGTTTAAAGAGATTGGCGTGAGCAAAACATTAGGTGCAACGAGTTCGCAATTGGCAAGAAAATTTTATTTAGAGACTTCGGTATTCGTCTTACTATCCATGCTGATCAGTTTAATGTTGGTATTTACAGTGCTGCCAATTTTCAATTCTATTTCAGGAAAGCAATTCAACGAAAGTTATTTTAGTACACCTTGGTTTTGGTCTTCGTTTGTGCTTGTGTGGCTTGTGCTTACTCTGATGGCAGGGTTTTATCCTGCGCTTTATCTCTCATCATTCTCACCCAAACGAGTATTGAAAGGCGCAGCAGGTGGTGTTGGGGGCAATTCATCCTTACGTAAAGTATTGGTGGTAGTTCAATTTTCAGTTTCGATTATATTAATCATCAGCACAATTATTTTGTATCAACAACTTAATTTCATTCGAACTAAAAACTTGGGCTACCAACCCGAGCAGGTGGTTGCTATTAGCACAACAGGTGCACAAAACGCGGCACAAATAAATTCATTAAAAAATGTATTACAAGGATTGGGATCTGTGTCGAGTGTGGCTCGTGCACAATCGTATCCGGGCAGAGGCACTAGCGGACGATTCTTGAATCCTTTGGATGGACAAGGCGAAGGTATCATGTTCAGCACCACGCGTACTACACCTGAAGTGCTTGATGTGTTAGGCATCAAACTATTGGCAGGCAAAACTCTTCCAGAGAAAAAAGAAGGCGACACTACAGTGCAGATTGTAATCAATAAAACTTCGGCTGACTTTTTAGGATTAACACCAGAAGCTGCTGTAAACAGGAGAATAAAAGTTCAAGGTTTTGATGAAGTAGAAATAGTTGGCGTAATGGAAGACTTTCATTTCAATTCATTGCGACAGCCAATTGGTGGGTATTGTTTTCATAACGCTGAATCGGAAGGATATGGATTTCTATTAGTAAAGTTGCAAACAAAAGACTTGACAAGCTCACTCAATCAAATTGAAACGGAATTCAAAAAAAATATCCCAAGCGCATTTGAGTTTGTTTTCTTAGATCAACAATTGGGAATAATGTATAGCAGCGAACAGCAGTTGGGTACTATCATTTTTATATTTGCTGGCCTAGCAATATTTATAGCTTGTCTTGGTCTTTATGCATTGGCTGCTTACACAACTGAACAACGCACCAAGGAAATAGGAGTGCGCAAAGTAATGGGAGCATCGGTCTGGCAACTGTCTACTATGCTATCCAAAGATTTCATCAAGTTGGTCGCCATTTCATTTATACTTGCAGCGCCCGTAGCATATTACGGCATGAGTAAATGGCTACAAGGATTTACCTATCGTATTGACATTAGCATATTAGTTTTTCTTATTTCAGGATTGATCGCTGTGTTGATCGCTTGGTTTACCGTAGGTTTTGAATCGTTGAAGGCGGCAAGGGCAAATCCAGTGCAGAGTTTAAGGAGTGAGTAAAAAATAGCTTTAGTCTTCATCAACTAATAACTAATGCTAACAATTACAAATTATGATACGCAACTATTTAATCATCGCTTGGCGGAATTTTAGAAGAAACAAAGTATTCTCTTTGATTAATGTTCTTGGGCTAGCAATCGCTTTTACGTTTAGTCTATTTATCATCTTCCTAGTATGGGATGAAGCGAGTTACGATCAATTCCATGAAAATGGAAAAAGGATTTATTGTGTGTTGCAAACGCAAACCTACGAAGACGGAACAGTGAGTGGATCGGATGCAACTTCTGCTCAATTGCCTGGAGCACTCAAAGAGGAAATGGTCGAAGTAGAGCGAGCAACCATGATGTCAACTTATCTAATGACTATTAAAGTTGGCGATAAAGTACAGCGCGAGATGGGTTCATTTGTTAGTGAAGATTTCTTTCAACTATTTAGCTTTCCCCTTGTGCAAGGCAATCCAAAGAATTGCATCTCTGCTGTTGATCAAATAGTGATCTCGCAAAAGCTAGCAACCAACTATTTTGGAACACATAATCCGATAGGAAAACCGATTCGCATTGATAATGGAAGAGAATTCTTTGTGAGTGGTGTGTTTGCCGACATCCCAAAAAACTCATCGATACAAATTGATTTTGCTCTGCCCTTCAAAGAACACGAGAAAGCCCCGTGGGCAAAGGATTGGGGAGCTATTGGCGAACAAACATTTATTCTATTAAAAGAAAATACAGACCCTAATGACTTCAATAAAAAAATCAAGCATTACTTAAAATCCAAAATCACTGCTACCAAAGATCAACTCATTTTACAACCCTTTACTGAAAAGTATTTGTATTCTAATTTTAAGAATGGTGTAATTGATGGGGGAAGAATCGAATATGTAAGAATATTATCCGTAATCGCTGGCCTTATTCTTCTCATTGCCTGCATCAACTTCATGAACTTGTCAACCGCTCAATCAATGAAACGTGCTAAAGAGGTTGGCATACGCAAAGTGATTGGCTCGAGCAGAAAGCTTCTCATTGGTCAATTCATGGGCGAGGCATTATTTACAGTAGTGGCTGCATTGATAATCTCTTTAGGTTTGGTGCAATTGGCATTACCATTTTTTAACTCACTTACGGAAAGAGAACTTCAACTTGATTTCACTCAGTCTGGTTTTTTAGTGTCTATTGCTGCAATTGCGCTTACTGTCGGATTTCTTTCAGGCTCATACCCTGCCCTATTTTTATCTGCTTTAAAACCTGTTATTATTTTGAAAGGTGCTTTCAAATTTAATTCAAGTACAACTATGTTCAGAAAAGTGTTGGTGGTTCTACAATTCAGCTTGTCTATTGCTTTCATTGCTGCCACTATAATAGTTTATCAACAAATGCAATTTATTCAAAACAAAAACTTGGGGCTTGATCGTGAGAACGTGATCTATCAAACTTTTGAAGGTAACCTGAAACAAAAGTTGGATGTATTTAAAACCGAATTATTGCAGTCGCCCGGTATACAAGCTGTAACCTACTCAAATCAACCACTTTTAAATATCCAATATACTAGTAATTGGGTTGATTGGCCAGGCAAAACCAAAGAAGTAAATTTTGCCACCGCAGGAGTGAGTTATGATTTTATTAAAACATTGAAAATACAATTGTTGGCTGGTCGCGATTTTTCTTCTGAAAACACAAGTGACTCATCTAATGTAATTATTAATGAGGAAGCCGCGAAACGAATGGGCTTGATTGACCCGATTGGTCACGAGATAAGTACAAGAAGAGATATGTTGAGAAAAGGAAAGATCATTGGCATAATGAAAGACTTTCATCTGCAATCATTACACAAACCAATAGAACCTTTGTTCATCTGGTTTGACACCTATCCAACTTCAGGATATATCACTGTAAGAACAGAAGCAGGCAAAACTAAAGCAGCACTTGCAAGCATGGATAAATTGAATAAAAAATATAATCCTGATTTCCCGTTCAACTATACCTTTACTGAAGAAGACTTTAAGAAGCAGTACAAAATCGAAAGTCAATTTGAGAATTTAATACAAGCATTTTCGTTCTTCACTGTCTTCATTTCTTGTCTTGGCTTATTTGGATTAGCTGTTTTCTCGGCTGAACAACGTACCAAAGAAATAGGAGTACGAAAAGTAATGGGAGCATCGGTATTGCAGGTAATATGCTATCAATAGATTTTATTAAGCTTGTCGCGATTTCTTTTGCGCTCGCAGCACCCGCAGCATACTACGGCATGAGTAAATGGTTGCAAGGATTTACCTATCGCATTGACATTAGCATTTTAGTTTTTCTTATTTCAGGATTGATCGCTGTGCTCATCGCTTGGTTCACCGTTGGTTTTGAATCGTTGAAAGCGGCAAGGGCAAATCCAGTAGAGAGTCTGAGGAGTGAGTAAAGTTTAAGATTCTATATCCGTGATCAAATTAACTCAAAATCTCTAATCCAAAATTTTGAGTGTTAATATGTAGATGATTTAGTTTTAAACTTTAGCTTTAATGTTTAAAACTAAATCATGATTCGTAATTATTTCAAAGTAGCTTTAAGAAGCCTCCAGAAAAACAAGCTGTATTCTTTCATCAATATAATGGGTTTGTCCATTGGCTTGGCGTGTAGCCTATTGATTGCCCTATGGGTGATGGATGAACTTTCGTATGATAAATTCATTCCCAATGGAAATAACATTCATCAATTGTGGATTAACGCTACTTATGATGGAAAGATAAATTCACAACGTTCGTCCCCGTTCCCTGCCTATCATGAGCTGCCGCAAGCTGACAGCAAAATTAAAAATACCGCTCTTGCGGATTGGGGCCAAATGAGTTTGCTTTCGGTAGGCAACAATCGAGTTATCAAACAGAGCTATCATGTAACAAAAGAGTTTTTACAAGTATTTCAATTCACCGTGCTGAAAGGCAAGCCCAGCAATGCCTTGGAAGACCCTACCAGCATTGTATTGACCCAATCAACAGCACTGGCGCTTTTTGGTAAAGACGAACCACTAGGTAAGTTAGTGAGAGTTGATAATGATCGCGATCTAAAAGTGACTGCCGTTATGGAAGACTTGCCCACTTCTTCTTCTCAACAGTTTGATTGCCTCATGCAAGTAAATCACCTTGGCGATTGGGTGAAGAAAAGAGAAGTTGATTGGGGATTTTATTCATGGCAAGTATTTGTGGAACTACAGCCTGGCGCTAGTGTGCAAGAGGTTAATAAATCCATTAAAGGGCTTCTAGTGAAAAATGGACAAGTGGACTTGCCTCGTGATCTTTTTCTATATCCAATACAACAAGGGCATTTGTATGGTGACTTTGAAAACGGAAAACCTTCGGGTGGTTTGATAAAGTACGTTCGCAACTTTGCCATTATTGGTGTATTGATATTAGTTTTGGCGTGTATTAATTTTATGAACTTGGCTACCGCCAAAAGTGAGCAACGGGCTAAAGAAGTGGGAGTGCGCAAGAGCATCGGTTCACAACGGAGAGATCTGATTGTTCAATTCTTGAGTGAGTCTATATTGATGACCACGCTTGCATTTTTGCTGGCTTTACTTATGGTAATGTTGGTATTGCCTTGGTTTAATGATCTTACCAAAAAACATCTTTTCATCGATCTCGCATCCACTTATTTTTGGGCGGCTAGTCTTTTAATTGTAGTAATAACAGGATTTATCAGCGGAAGCTATCCAGCCTTTTATCTTTCTTCATTCAACCCCGTAAGGGTATTGAAGGGTAAGATAGAAATAGGAAAAAGAGCCATTACCCCTAGAAAAATTTTAGTAGTGCTACAGTTTTCTTTCGCCACTTTTCTTATTGCCAGCACTATAATTGTGTATCAACAGATACAACATGCGAAAAAGCGTGACCTTGGATACGATCAAGAAAATTTGATCACTATACAATATACCATAGATCTGGAGAAAAATTTAAAGCCCCTGAGGCAAGAGTTGGAAGCTACGGGCGTAGTTACATCTATGACCATTTCCAGTAAAGACCTTACCGAAATAAATAATCAAAATTTTGTCGATTGGGAAGGCAAGCCCAAAGATCAGAAGTTCTCATTTCTCACAATCGGTACTGAACTGGACTTTACCAAAACCATGGGTGTTAAAATTTTGCAAGGCCATGATTTTATTGGAGATGCGGATAGTTCTTCAGTGCTAATCAATCAAGCAGCATTGGATGCAATGGGATTAAAAGAACCCCTTGGCGCAAAACTTTTCTTCTGGGATAAATGGGCCACTATAATTGGTGTTACCGAAAATATCATTGTTACACCTTTTAGAAAACCGAATCCTATGTTTATGGTCTATTCGCCACTCTGGGCTAACGCAGTAGCAGTGCGGTTTAATAAAACGAGCGATCTACCAAGTGCCCTCAAAAAAGTAGAGAAAGTGTTTGCCAAGTATAACCCTGCCTATCCATTTGAATACACCTTTGTAGATGAGAAATTTAATCGCAGGTATGCTTCCATCAATTTAACGAGCACCTTGGCTTCTATTTTTGCAGGCATAGCCTTATTTATTACTGGGTTCGGACTGTTTGGCCTCGCCATGTTTACTGCAGAACAGCGCACCAAAGAGATTGGCATAAGAAAAGTAATGGGTGCATCTATACTTAGCTTGGTTGCCATGGTAGCAAAAGAATTTTTCGCGTTGGTGCTAATCGCATTTATCCTTTCGGCTCCAGCTTCTTGGTGGGTGCTCACCGAATTCTTAAAGAACTATGCCTATCGAATTGAATTTTCTTGGTGGGCAATTGTATTTTCAGGAATTACTGTACTTGCCTTTGCCCTGCTCATCGTGAGCTCGCAAGCATGGAAAGCAGCAAGAGCAAACCCAGTGAAGAGTTTGAGGAGTGAATAGCATTTTAAGTCCAAGATTCTAAATTGAAAATCATGAATATTAATCTGTACAAAAATCACTTTCATAATTTTATCAATCCTACTTCGTTTGCTCGGATAGAAATCCATCTATGATAAAAAAGGGACTACTATTTTCACTTGCTGTATTTATAGGTTTAGCAATTTGGTACTGGAGTCTATTGAGCTATGGCATCCAACAAGGTATTGGTCAACTCAAAATTGTTTGGCAAGCGAGGCCAGTAAAAGAAGTTATGGAAGACCCTGCCTTTCCTGATTCATTGAAAGCGCGCTTATCATTGATTGCTGAAATTAGACGGTTTGCTATTGATTCGCTAGGCTTAAAAGACACAGAAAATTATACGAAAGTGTACGATCAAAAAGGGCAAGAGATTATGTGGGTAGTCACTGCTTCCGAAGCCTTTAAACTAAAACCCAAGCTCTGGCATTTCCCCATTGTAGGCTCTGTTCCCTACAAAGGCTTCTTCGACAAAGAAAAAGCAAAAGCCTTGCGCAATGAGCTAGACAAAGAAGGTTGGGATACCAGCGTGCGAAACCCAGGTGGCTGGTCTACACTTGGCTGGTTCAAAGATCCTATCCTCACTGGAATGCTTGATGATAGCGATGGAGGTTTGGCAAGCACAATTATTCACGAAATGGTGCATGCTACTATTTGGGTAAAAGATAGCGTTGACTTTAATGAAAACCTGGCTTCTTTTATTGCCGATACTGCAGCTTATACTTTCTTGGCTGCAAAATATGGCAAGGACTCACGGCCTTACCTAGATTATCGCAACAGCGAAAAAGACTATCGCAAGTATAGCGATCACATGCTACGAGGAGCACTCAAGCTAGATAGCCTTTACACTACATTGAAAGAACAAGATTTCGTCTCCAAAAAAAGACAAGTCAAAAATGATTTTATCCTACGAATCGTCAATTCTCTTGATACACTTCCATTATTACGTGTAAAAAAACCTTCCAAACGATTTTCAAAGCGGTTGCCCAACAATGCTTATTTCATGGGCTTTCGTCACTATCATGCCAAGCTGCCCACGTTTAAAAAAGAATTTGATCGAAGCTTCAAAGGCGATCTTCGATCCTACATTAAGTTTTTGTCACTAAAAAATCCTGCAAGCTAAATTTCATTTTAAAAACCACGTCTGGGTTTCAATTAGCCACTTACCGATTAAGGAATTGTTAAGAACGTAACACTCGTTTTTAATTGGGGTAATTTCTCTCTACTTTTAAGTCTAAAATTAGCTGCTATTATGGGTAACAAACCCGCTCAAAAGGTGCTTGTCGTAGATGACGAGGAACCTATCCTAGAATTGCTCAGGTATAATTTGGATAAGCAAGGGTATGATGTTAAGATAGCGGGTGACGGTTTCACTGCCGTTGAAATCGCGAAGAAATTTCTCCCTGATTTAGTGCTGCTTGATATTATGATGCCCAAAATGGACGGTGTGGAAACCTGTCGGTTGATACGCGCCATTCCTGAGTTACATAATAGTTATATTGTTTTTCTTACGGCTCGTGCTGAAGAATATTCGGAAGTGGCCGCCTTTGATGTAGGTGCCGATGATTACATAACTAAGCCCATTAAGCCGCGCGCTTTAATGAGCCGCATAAGTGCGTTATTTAGAAGAGACAACAAAAAGAAAACAACTACCTCGCTCATTACAGTTGGTAAATTATTGATAGACCGCACCAGCTATACTATTCGGCTCAACGAAAAGGAGATAGCACTTCCTAAAAAAGAATTTGAACTGCTTTTTTTCTTGGCTCAAAATCCTAACAAAGTATTTAGCCGCGATGATTTATTGCAGAATATTTGGGGTTCAGATGTTTATGTGCTAGCTCGCACAGTAGATGTACACATCCGTAAAGTGCGCGAAAAAATTGGTGAGGATTACATTACAACCGTTAAGGGAGTCGGCTACAAATTCAACATTAGCTAGTTATGGTTTATAGTGCGCGAACAATGGCACTGCTGCTGGCAGGATCAATAGCTGTTGTTACTGCACTGTTTCTTTCGTTGGTGGAAGGCGTGGCTGTGCAAGCACTCATAGTTACAGTTATCATCAGTTTCTCTTCTTCTTATTTACTCATTTTCGTAGTGTTGGAGTTCCTTATTTTTAGGGAGATAACCAAGATTTATAAACTAATGAGTAAGCTGCGTAAGAAAGAACTTTCGGGTATACGCAAAGAAAAATCTGGCGCATTAAACCCACTAGAAAAAATCAATGACGAGATCTTTGCCTTCGCCACATTGAAGCAAAAAGAAATTGATGAACTAAAAAAATTAGAAGCCTTCCGAAAAGAGTTTATTGCCGATGTTTCACACGAATTGAAGACACCCATTTTTGCAGCTCAAGGCTTTGTTCACACTTTATTAGACGGAGCAGTGAACGACAAAGCAGTGCGGACTAAATTTTTAAAGAAAGCCGCAAAAAGTTTGGATGGTTTAGATGCTTTAGTTCAAGATCTTCTTACGCTTTCGCAGATTGAAACGGGCGATATTAAAATGCACGTAGAGCAGCTTGACATCCACAAGCTCTGCCATGAAGTAGTAGAACAGTTAGAAGAGAAAGCGCACAAGAAACACATCAAACTCCAACTGGAAGGGCATCCGCATAAGATGTTTGTTCAAGCCGATTGGCAGCGCATCACCCAAGTAGTTACTAATTTGGTCTCCAATGCGATTAATTACACAGCCGATGGTGGCGAAGTAACCATCTTGTTTGAAACTTCAAAAAAATCGATCACCACCCTTGTAAAAGATACAGGCGAGGGTATTCCGTCACAACACTTAACACGCATTTTCGAACGCTTCTACCGGGTAGAGAAAAGTCGCAGCCGCGAAAAAGGTGGCACTGGTCTAGGCCTCGCCATCGTAAAGCACATTCTGGAAGGCCACAATACAAAAGCTGAAGTAGAAAGTGAAGTAGACAAAGGCTCGGTCTTTAGCTTTAAACTACCACGTATTAAAGAGGATGAAGCTGAGGATTGAAATCTCTTCATTTTATTCTTTGCAACTCTTTTCAGCCCGAAGGCTAGTCACCAACGCAGAAGATGTATCATTATAGCTTTTTGAAATCTAGCGATATCAAAAACACATTATGTTACGAGTTTACTATCTCATCAACTGTAAATAAGTTGTGATACCGAACAAGTGCGTACGCATACGGACATTTCAAGATTCAATACCCTTGTCAATTGCTTAAATTTTAAAGGATAAGGCTTTGGCATGATTATTAATACTACATTTAGGAATTAATATTTTACTATGAAAAAATATCAATTGGGAGAGTTCGAGGAAGTGGTAATGCTTACCGTTGGCGTGTTGTACAAAGATGCCTACGGAGTATCCATTAAAAAAGAAATTGAAAGCAGATTAAAAAGGAACGTAAGTGTTGGTGCGTTGCAAACTGCCTTGAGACGATTGGAAGATAAGGGCTATCTAAAATCATTTGAAGGCGAAGCAACGGAAGAACGAGCAGGACGCCCAAAGAAGTATTTTCAGATTACAGCCTATGGAAAAAAAGCATTGGAGTACACCAAAGATACTCGTGAAGAGCTTTGGAATGCAATACCGAAGTTGGCTTTGAATCTTAAAATAGTTGGTGGTTGAGAGTTATTAGTTGGGAGCAAATTAAATCAGTTGGTCGTTGATAGTTATTTGTTGGTAGCAAATCCATTAACTAACAACTATCAACCAATTACAATAAAAAATATGAATCTAAATCCACCCAAACTCCCTCTCCGCTTCTTTCGATGGTTCTGCCATCCGAAGTTGCTGAAGTACATTGAAGGAGATTTGATGGAGTTGTATGATGAACGAGTAAAAGAATTAGGAAAACGAAAAGCAGATATAAAATTTATTGGAGATGTGCTGCTGCTCTTTAGGCCGAACATTATTAAGCCAACAGAAGGTTATCAACATTTAAACAACTACGGTATGATTAAAAGTTATTTTAAAATCGGGTGGAGGAATTTGCTTAAAAACAAAGGTTATTCCATCATTAACATTGGTGGTTTGGCTTTAGGAATGATGGCAGCCATGCTCATAATGCTTTACATTCAAGATGAGCGCAACTATGATTCCTTTCATTCCAAATCTACTGTGATCTACCGAATTGTAACGAATTGGGTAAATCCTGATGGCAGTGTAAGGCAGCATGATGGAAGTACTGGGCACTTTCAAGGGCCAAAGTTCATGGAGAAAATTCCTGAGATCACGAGGGCTGTTCGATGGCAGGAGAACACAATGACATTCAAAATTAATAACGAGGTTAGCAATCTAGATGTCTTTAAAGCGGATTCTGATTTCTTTGAGTTGTTCTCGTTCCCAATGTTAGCAGGAAACCCAAAGACTGCCTTGAAAGAGCCTGCCTCCATTGTGATTACAGAGGAGAAAGCAAGATTATATTTCAACACAACCGAAGCACTTGGAAAAACACTTGATATAAAAATAGACAGTACTTTTCTTCCCTACCAAGTGACGGGAGTGGTGAAAAATATTCCATCTAATTCATCCATCAAATTTGATTTTATTATACCAAGCATTGTCTCTAAAGATGAATTTGCCAGCAATGAAAATTGGTTTAATTTTTTTCAAAATACGTTTGTAGAACTTCATCCATCCTCCGATCCTCAAGATGTAGAATCAAAAATGAAACAGGTCTATGAAGCTGATGGAGCGACCGCTATTCAAATGATGAAAGAAAAATTCAACGTAAGTGAAAAGGCAGTTTATTTATTACAGCCTATTTCTGATTTGCATTTAAGTAAGATCTATACAGCGTCCAATGGATTGAAAGATGCAAGCGACCCCATGTACAGTTACATTCTTTCAGGGATAGCACTTTTTATTTTGCTAATAGCTTGCATCAACTTTGTAAATCTCTCAATAGCCAATTCCCTGCAAAGGGCAAAAGAGATTGGTGTGAGAAAAGTGGTAGGCGGAAGCAAATCTAATCTTACTATTCAGTTTTTAAGTGAATCGTTTGTGACTTGCTTTTTAGCTTTTGCAGTTGCCATTGTCCTCCTTTCGCTTTGTTTACCGATCTTCAATTCACTGGCCGTTAAGTCACTTTCTTTTGAAAATCTTTTTCACGTCAAGCTGGTTTTGTATTACTTTATTCTATTTGCTGCAACAGGTTTGTTGGCAGGATTGTATCCAGCATTTATTTTATCCGGCTTCAATCCTGTAAAAACACTTTACGGAAGATTTAGATTTTCAGGAAAGAATTTTCTTCAACGATCATTAGTGGTAGTGCAGTTTTCATTGGCAGCTTTTCTAATCATGGCCACTATCACTATCTATTCACAATTTGATTTTCTCACAACCTATGACCTTGGCTATAATGATAAGGATTTAGTAATGGTGAATAAATATCCCATTACTCCAAACCAGTTAAAGGTTTTTAAAGAAGCATTAGAAGCTAGTCCAAACATTATAGGTGTAGCTCCTAAAAATGGAGGCCAATGGCAAACGGTTGCTAAAGTAAATTCAGAACAGGAAATTAAGCTTGACTATAACATTGTTGATAATGCGTATTTACAATTACTCAAAATACCGATTATTAAAGGCAGAGGTTTTTCGCCAGATACTGGCGATAATGGTAATGTTTTAGTAAACGAGGCCTTCGTAAAGGAAGCCGGTTGGAAAGACCCAATTGGCCAAATAGTAGATTTTTGGTATCGCAACCAAAAATATAATGTAGTAGGTGTTATCAAAAATCATCATTTCAATTCCCTTAGTCAAGAAATGACGCCTCAATTATTTCTTCAAAAACCTGACGAGAATTTTGGAAAGGTATTTATTAAGATTAGTGAGAAAAATAGACAGGAGTCATTGGCTCATATTGAAAAGACTTTCAAAGCGCAGTTTCCTGATTTCGCGTATTCCTACAAATTTAAAGAAGATGAAAATAAACAACAGTATCAGATGGAGGCAAGATGGAATAAAATCATTTTGGTTTCCTCCGTGCTCACTGTTTTGATTTCATGCGTTGGATTGTTAGGTCTTGCAGCGCTTGCTGCTGAAAGACGAGCAAAAGAAATTGGTGTGCGGAAAGTGTTAGGCGCTTCTGTCACAAACATCACCAAGCT
This sequence comes from Cytophagales bacterium, assembly GCA_038205685.1. Lineage (GTDB taxonomy): Bacteria > Bacteroidota > Bacteroidia > Cytophagales > Cyclobacteriaceae > ELB16-189. Next base: position 200,493 of record JBBRBQ010000005.1, read on the forward strand.
TTTATCAATTAATTTTTTGCTGCTGGTTTTTTTATCGTTTGTATTTTCAATACCTGCTGCTTATTTCGCTTCAAGTCAATGGCTAAATACGTATGCCTATCGGATCAATTTCAGTTACTGGACTGTCGCTCTTACTTTACTAATCACCGTGGGGATTTCGTTGATCACGGTTTGTTCTCAGGCCATCCGAACAGCACTTGCCAATCCAGTGAATAGTTTGAAATCAGAATGACGAAGCCTCGGTGCCCTCTGCGGTTAAAAATAAAATAGAATGAGACACTCGCCTCCTAAATACTTCCTCCGCTTCTTCCGCTGGTTCTGCCACCCGAAGTTGAAAGATCCTATTGAAGGTGATTTGATAGAGTTGTATGACGAAAGAGTCAAGGAACTTGGAAAACGAAAAGCGGATTTAAAATTTATTGGGGATGTGCTGCTGCTCTTTAGGCCAGGCATTATCAAACCAACAGAAGGTTATCAAAATTTAAACAACTACGGTATGATTAAAAGTTATTTTACGATTGCGTTTCGAAATTTGGTTAAGAACAAGGGTATGTTCGCGATCAACGTAGGTGGCTTGGCCTTGGGCGTTGCTACTTGCATCATCATTATGCTGTTCATTGTGGACGAGCTCAGTTTTGATCGGTATAATGAAAAAGCCGACCGCATAGTTCGTGTAGTGCTAAAAGGGAAAATGAATGGTGAAGTTATAAAGGAATCATCAACACCTTCACCCGTTGCAGCAACTTTGAAGAGTGAATTGCCTGAGGTAATTGATGGTACGCGCATCAAAGCAATTTGGTCGTCTAAAATAACCTACAAGAACAATACCTACAGAAACAGCAAGTTGGCTTTCGTTGATCCTAATTTTTTTGAAATCTTCACATTGCCTCTGCTTCAAGGCGATCCAAGAACTGCGCTAAAAGAGCCCAATACTATTGTGATCACAGAAGAAGAGGCGGTGAAATATTTTGGGAATGAAGATCCTATGAATAAAATATTGGATTTTAACGAGGAAGGCGAACAGTATAAAGTAACTGGTGTAATGAAGAAAGTGCCTGCCAACTCACATTTTCATTTTAACCTATTCGCCTCAACGGCAGGCGTGAAAGATGCGAAAGAGAATGATTGGATGCAATCACGCTATTTCAGTTATGTTGTGCTGACGGAAGGTGCTAACATAAAAGAATTCGAATCCAAACTACCTGCTATCATCACTAAGTACATGGGGCCGCAGATTGAGCAGATAGGAATGACATACGAAAAATTTAAAGCCAATGGCAACAATATTGGGCTTTACGTACAGCCATTAACCGACATTCATTTATATTCTGACTGCAACAACGAATTGGAAGCGAAGGGCGATATAAAATCAGTCTATATTTTTGGGGCAGTCGCTGTGTTTATGCTGCTGATTGCCTGCATCAATTTTATGAACCTCTCCACTGCAGCTGCCAGCAATAGAAGCAAAGAAGTTGGTGTTAAAAAAGCATTGGGCTCACTGAAAAATCAATTGGTGCAACAGTTTTTAACTGAATCGTTTATAGCCACCAGTGCAGCGATGGTCGTTGGTGTAAGCCTTGTAATGTTGGTCTTGCCTGTTTTTAATTATTTATCGGGTAAAGAACTGGAGGCAAGCTTTATGCTGAACCCCAATGTGCTGATGTCACTTGCGGCTCTCTTAATATCTATTAGTTTATTAGCAGGAAGTTATCCGGCTTTTTTTCTCTCTTCGTTTTCACCCATTACTGCTCTGAAAAATAAAGTAAGAAATGGTGGGGGAAGCAAAGGGATACGAAGTGCGTTGGTTGTTTTTCAATTTGTAATATCCGTTTGCCTGATCGTTGCCATTATTATTGTGGAGCAGCAAATGACATTTATTCAAAACAAAGAAGTGGGATACAACAAAGATCGGATTCTGGTACTGCGCGAATCGCATCTACTTGGAAAGAATGAAGAGGCTTTTAGAAATCAATTACTAGCTGACCCACGGGTAGAAAATGTTACCATGTCGGCATTTATTCCTGCGGGACCAACGGATACGAATATGAATGGTGTTTTTCCTGGCGAGCAGAAGGAAGCCTTAAGAAGGACGATCATTTACAGTATTGACCCGCAGTATATTCCCACCATGGGCATGGAGATAGTTGCCGGACGAAATTTCTCAGAAAAATTCGGCAACGAATCTGAGAATGCGATCATAAATGAAACCGCTATAAAAATCTTTGGGTTAAAAGACAATCCGATTGGGCAATCGCTTTCGATGATGACAGATAATGTAGGTGGGCAAAAGCGGTTGACGATAGTCGGTGTGGTGAAAGACTTTCACTTTCGCTCCTTGCACGAGTCCATCGCTCCGCTGATGATGCTTAATAATCCTTATGGCGGATTAATTGTTCGCGTGAAACCAAATGAGACTTCGAGCCTACTGGCGAGTTTAGAGGAAAAATGGAAGGCCTTTAAAGTAGAAGAACCATTTTCTTATGCATTTCTGGATGAGCTTTACAATGAGACCTATGCTGCGGAGCAAAAGATGGGTTCAATATTAAAAATCTTTGTGCTGCTTACTATTTTCATAGCCTGTTTAGGATTGTTTGGCCTAGTAACTTTTACAGCAGAGCAACGAGTAAAGGAAATTGGCATCAGGAAAGTATTGGGTGCGAGTGTTGCTCAGATTGTTTCAATACTAACAAAAGACTTAATTACACTCGTTGCTATCTCTTTGCTGATCGCATTCCCTCTTGGTTACTATCTAATGGATCAATGGCTTTTAGATTTTGCTTATCGGATAACTATACAGTGGTGGATATTTGCGATGGCGGGTGGCCTTGCTCTTTTAATTGCCTTTCTAACTATGAGTTTTACAACTATAAAATCCTCATTAGCTAACCCTGTGAGTAGTTTACGATCTGAGTAACTTGAAATCAAATCCACCCAAGCCCTTCCTCCGCTTCTTCCGCTGGTTCTGCCACCCGAAGTTGAGAGATTCTATTGAAGGTGATTTGATGGAGTTGTATGATGAGAGGGTGAAAGAGCTGGGAAAACGAAAGGCAGATATAAAATTTATTGGTGATGTGCTGTTACTCTTTAGGCCAGCCATTATCAAACCATCCGAAGGATATCAAAATTTAAACAACTATGGTATGATTAAAAGCTATTTAAAAATCGGATGGAGAAATCTCCATAAAAACAAAGGATATTCTTTCATCAACATTTCTGGATTGGCGCTGGGTATTACATGTGTATTTCTCATCCTTCAGTATGTAAGAAGAGAATTCGCTTACGATCGGTTTCATGAAGGAGCCGAAAATATCTATCGAGTTGTTTGGGAAAGCGAAAATCCACAGACGCGCACGCCTCATCCGTTAGCGCAAGCTTTAGTTCGCGATTTCCCCGAAGTAGAAAACGCGGTAAGTCTCTCTCCAATCTGGGGGCCTGGCCTTACCAGGGAAACCATTTCGTTCCGCAACATTGAAAAAGATATTCAATATGATGAAACCAGTGTGTTGGCTGTGGACACCACTTTCTTCAAAATATTCTCCTTTCCATTAGTAAAAGGAAATCCCGATAAGGCATTGAAAAAGATGGGAGGCCTTCTTTTATCGGAGGCAGCAGCTCAACGTTATTTTGGGAATGATGATCCGATTGGAAAATTCTTATCAGTTAATGACGATAAACGGTTAATCGAAGTTGTTGGTGTTTTTAAAGATGTTCCTGAAGCATCTCATTTTCATTTTGATTTCCTTGTGAGCTATGTGTTAGAAAAAGCACTGGAAGGCTCCGAAAGCAGGTATTATACATGGAGTGACTTTGGTCATTTTAATTATGTGCGACTTGCTCCCGGAACAGATGCTAAGAAACTACAAGGCCAGCTAACGGAGTGGTTAAAAAAATATGTGGATTGGTCACCGGAAGATTTCAAACGCCTCGAAGCCAATAACCAGGGGCTTAAGCTGCAACCTATTACGGATATTCATTTGAAATCAAAATTGAGATGGGAACTTGAGGCAAACGGCAATATTGAATATGTATATATGATGATCGCTGCCGCCCTATTAATTCTGATTATCGGCTGCATTAATTTTATAAATCTTACAACAGCACAATCGGCAGAACGTGCCAAGGAAATTGGTATCAGAAAAACGCTAGGTGCGTTGAGAGGGCAATTAATTATTCAGTTCACAGGTGAATCTGTATTGGTTGCATTCTTCGCTATGCTGTTATCCATTGTGTTCATCGAATCATTATTACCGCTGTTCAATATCGTAACGCGCAGCTCACTCAGTTTTTCAGTAGGTTCGCTTGTGCTAATTCTATTGAGCATTGGTTTGTTGGTAGGTATAGTTGCTGGTCTTTATCCTTCATTTTATCTATCGGCAGTAAAGCCTACTGCTGTGTTGAAAGGAAAGTTTTTGCAAAGCCCGAAAGGTTCTATGGTACGAAAGGCATTTACCGTATTTCAGTTCAGTGCCTCCATGATATTAATCTCTGCTAGTATCGTTATCTACAACCAGCTCGACTCCATTAAGCATCGTTCTCTTGGATTTAATAAAGACGAAGTAATAGTTATTCCAATAAAAAATCATGATGGCATGGAAGGGCACTTTGAAGAACTGCAAAACGAGATTAGTAAACTGCCGGGCATCACTCACGTATCGGCTACGTCCAACATCCCGGGAAGATCGTTCAATCAGCATTCACTTTTCGCTACTGTCAATCCCGATCAAACCATTGACGCCTCGGAGGTGATGGTGGATTATGATCTGTTAAAAGTGCTGGACATTCCGTTGGCCGAAGGCCGCGATTTCCTTCGCGAGAATTCTGCGGATAAAGACCATGCATTTCTGTTGAATGAAACGGCTGCTAAAAATCTTAATCTTCAAAATCCAGTCGGCAAAGAAATTACGTGGAACCGCGATGGAAATATCATTAAAGGAAATATTGTAGGCATTGTTAAAGACTTCAACTTTCAATCGCTGCACCAATCTGTTAAGCCTTTATTATTTAAGTTAGAGACTGATGCGTTCAATTATATTGTTGTTAAGGTAAATACGGCTGACTTTAGTAATACACTGGGAACTGTTGAATCGACTTGGAAAAAATTTGACAACCGATTCACGTTTGAATTCTTCTTTTTGTCTGAGAGCTTAAATCAACAGTATCAAGGCGAAGAAAAAATGGGGCAGGTAATTATTGTGTTTGCTATAGTTGCCATTCTCATTGCATGCTTTGGCTTACTCGGCATTGCTGCCCTTGCCTTTCGCAACAAAACCAAAGAAATAAGTGTGCGTAAAGTATTGGGAGCCGAATTCTCCAATATCATTTTCCTTTTGTTGAAGGATTTTACTGTGCTTATCGTTATTGCTATTGTTATAGCACTACCCGTTGCTGTTTGGATGATGAATACCTGGCTACAAAATTTCTCTTATCGCGTAGAACTAAATCCGTTGATCTTCATTGGATCAGGGCTATTGCTGATTATTCTATCATGGGTTACGCTTGGCTACCTCACTATTAAAATTGCAAAGGTTAATCCAGCTACAACTTTAAAGAGTGATGGTTAAGAACGTAGAAACCAAAAATGAAAAATACTTCACCCCCTCAACTCCCCCTCCGCTTCTTCCACTGGTTCTGCCATCCGAAGTTGAAGGATTCTATTGAAGGAGACTTGATGGAGTTGTATGACGAGCGAGTAAATGAATTAGGGAAAAGAAATGCAGATTTAAAATTTATTGGTGATGTGCTGTTACTCTTTAGGCCAGGCATTATTAAACCAACAGAAGGATATCAAAATTTAAACAACTACGGTATGTTCAAAAGTTATTTAACGATTGCGTTTCGAACTTTAGCAAAACAAAAAGCCTATACACTCATTAATGTTCTTGGTTTGGCAATCGGTGTGGCTAGCTGTATTCTTCTAGCTATGTATGTTAGGAATGAACTTTCTTACGACAAGGATTTTGTAGACGCAGAGCGAATCCACAAACTTATCTTAGAGAGAAAGTATCCTGATCAAACCACAATCAAGGCATACATACCTCACTCATTCGCGAGTGCAATGGTGCGGGACTATTCTGAAATAGAACGAGCAACTACCATCACGGGTCCATTCGATGACATGGTCATCAATCATAAAGGCTCAGATAAACAGGATATCAAATTCCTAGAGAACGATGTGTATGCTGCCGATAGTAATTTCTTTAAAATATTCAGTTTCAAAATTTTAAAGGGAAATCGCAATACCATGCTATTGCACCCAAAAAGTATGGTGTTGACTGAAAGCACCGCAAAGCGACATTTTGGAAATGAGGATGCATTCGGTAAACTAATCAGCATGTCTGGCGATGTATTTACAGTTACAGGAATTTGTGAAGATCCACCAAGCAATACACATTTTAAGTTTGGATTGATAATCTCCATTCAAACGATTGAGCGTTTCAATCTTGACAACTTCAATCGACCAGATGCCCATTGTTATATAAAACTGAAAGAAAGTGCAAGTCACATTTTACTTCAGTCAAAGTTTCCCAAAATGGTTGACAGCTACGCAGCGGCCGATTTTGAAAAGGTAAACAAAACATCGTGGGCTGATTACAAGAAAGCTGGAAATGGATATCATTACTTTTTGCGTCCGCTGACAAGTATTTATTTAGACCCTGATAACATTGGGGGAATGAAACCCAGTGGCAATATTATTTCACTGCGGATAATGATTGCTATTTCCGCACTCATTTTTATTATTGCCTGCATCAATTTTATAAACTTGGCCACTGCACGCTCAACAGAACGCGCTAGAGAAGTTGGTGTAAGAAAAGTGCTCGGCACATTTAGAAGGCAATTGATTTATCAATTCTTGAGCGAGTCATTTATCGTTAGTTTTATAGGCGTAGCATTGGCAACGCTACTCATCTCTACATCAATGCCCTACTTCAATTTACTAACTGGCAAAAATTTACAATTTGAATGGGGAATTCAATCACTTTCTTTGATTGGTATTCTGGTAATTGCATTGGGATTTTTAGCAGGGCTTTATCCATCCTTTGTTTTGTCTTCATTCAAGCCAGTCAATGTATTGAAAGGAAATTTTGGAGCATCGTCAAAAGGCAAGTGGGTAAGAAACGGGTTGGTTATTTTTCAATTCTGGATTTCAATCACGCTTGTTATCTGCACATTGGTAATGAAGCAGCAAGCAAAATTTTTGGGCGAAAAAGATTTGGGCTATGATAAAGACCAATTGGTAGTATTGGAAGGAGACTTTCATATGAAGCCAAATTTTACCCGCACATTAATAAAAGAAATCAAACGTATGCCAGAAGTAGTTTCTTCTGCTGGGAGTTTGTCGATGCCGTCTATCGGTGGCACTTTCCCTCAACAATATAGATCGGAAGATTCTCCCGAAATACAATCCATCCATACCATGGAAATAGGAGATCAATTTGCTGAAACAATGGGCTTCAAATTATTAGAGGGAAAGCTATTTTCTGAAGCGACCAACGATTCGCTCTCAGTGATATTAAATGAGTCGGCTGTAAAAGTATTTGGCTTCGCAAATCCTATTGGAAAGAAAATAACTTTCATCGAACAGACGTACGGGTCTGGTGAGACCACCACTTTTACCATTGTTGGAGTAATCAAGGACTTTAATTACAAAACATTGCACGAGACCATTAGACCTCTGGTAATGCAGAGCAATGAAATAATCTTTAGCAGGATGTCGTATGTAGTAGCTCGGTTGAAAGGTGGAGCAAGGGCTGAAGTTATTTCAAACCTTGAAAGCAAATGGAAAGCACTAGCACCAGATATGCCTTTTCAATTTAGATTTCTTGATAGTGTTTTAGAAGATCAGTACCAAAAAGAAAGCAGTACAGAGAAAGTTTTCGGCTTGTTTTCTGGCCTTAGTATTTTAGTTGCGTGCATTGGTCTTTTTGGTCTTTCGGCTTATACAGCTAGTTTGCGAACTAAAGAAATCGGAATTCGCAAAGTGTTTGGTGCAGGTGTGGGCGATATTCTTTCGTTGCTTTCCAAAGGCTTTACTAGAATGATATTAATAGCGTTTCTCTTAGCAACACCTATTTCATGGTACATAATGGAGAACTGGTGGCTTCAAGGCTTTGCCTTTAGAATTCAAGTTAGCGTTTGGACAATGGCAACTGCTGGTATCGCAGCCCTTTCGTTAGCGTTGATCACAGTTGGGTATCAATCCATCAAAGCAGCCCTAGCCAATCCTGTTAATAGTTTGAAATCGGAATAAATTGGAGTTAGTGGTTTCTGGTTATTAGTTGGTAGCAAATGCAACATCTATCAACTAACAACCATCAAACTAAATGCCTCAGCTTTGCTTGCAAAATACGGTTTGATCTTTCGCCAGATAATATTGAACAACTCCGTCTGTCGATAATTTTCTAAGTGTTGGCCACTCTCCCACTTGCTTATAGTTGCGTAACTGAAAGGCTGATCGGCATCAGAAAATAATTCAAGGCTTTCGCATCCTTCAACGGAGGCCATTGCAACTCTGTGCTTCTGAAATAGTTCTAAAAACAATTCTGCTCCTTCAGGGGTAAAGTGAAGTCTTACAATTCGAGTTATCATATTTTATTCATCAAACGTAATGTTCACAGGGCTATCGTAGGTTAAGCCGAGCAACTCGCTTGCGTTGCCTTTATAAATTCCGATCTCTAATAGATCTAAACTGTTGAACACCAAAAAGCAATCACCTTGATCTGTTTGATTGTAATGAGTATGTATGCGCCTAAATTTTTCGCCACCAAATTGAATGGTGTAGGTTTTATCCTTGCTCAAAATATCAAAGTCTTCTTTGGTGATGTTCGTTATCAAGTTGCCAAAATTATCAACCCGTATCACGTGACCTGCAATTTGCCTTTTGGTGGCCTTCACAAATCGACCTATCATTTTTTTAAAGGTTGGCATTGGCCTTCCCAAATCTGAAATTGAAACACCACTCGCCAACTTAACTGCCGCAGGAGCTAAAATATCCTTCTCCGGAAAAGTAGAGTTTATTGGATTGAGTGTGTTAAGCTCCGCTAATTGTTGATGAATTTTATCGCTAATCAAACCAAACAAACCGTTATCAACACCCACAAAAAAATGATCTTCCAACTGCAAGGCAATGTAGCTTTCGTTTCTATTGCCAGTGGCATCAACGCCCACCAAGTGAATAGTGCCTTTCGGGAAATCGCGGAACACTGATTTCAATACGAAGGCCGCATGGGCAATATCACAAGCAGCAATTTTATGGGTAATGTCAATTGTTTTTACACCTGGATTGATGGTAAATATTTTTGCTTTGATGGCAGCAACATAATGATCGCTTTCTCCTGAATCCGTAAGTAGAGTAACTATGGCCATTCTGAACTTCTGAGTCTTGCAGGCGTTTATCCTTACAAGATTTGTTATTTTTGTACGTAAAATTAATCCATTTCAACCAATACTTCATTGATCGAAAAAAGCATCATCCTCGAAAATATTTCCCTGCTCGAGTTTTTAGGAGCTGGGAATAAAAATATCACTCAGCTTTCTTCCGCCTTTCCAAAAAGCCGCATCATTTCGCGAGGCAACGAAATATTGATGAAAGGTGAAACAACAGACATCATTCAAATATCAGATATACTCGCTGCATTGATCGATCACTTTCATCAATTCGGAAAACTAACGGAGGAAAATGTAAAGGGTTATATCTCCCAAGAAAAGCAAGACTTGATTTTCGATGATGTAGATGGTGTGCTTTTATATGGCACCAAGGGCAATCCCATAAAAGTAAAAACGGTCAATCAACAGAAGCTCGTTCAATCGGTAAAAGAGAACGACTTGGTATTTGCGCTTGGCCCTGCAGGCACTGGTAAGACTTATATTTCAGTGGCCTTGGCCGTGCGCGCGTTGAAGAGCAAGCAAGTAAAGAAGCTGATAATAACACGGCCAGCCGTTGAAGCAGGCGAGAACCTTGGCTTCCTTCCTGGAGATTTGAAAGAGAAGATTGACCCTTATTTGCGTCCAATCTATGATGCGTTGAATGACATGGTGCCCCCAGAGAAATTAAAACATTATATGGAACGTGAAATTATTGAGATTGCTCCCCTTGCGTATATGCGTGGGCGCACCCTCAACAATGCTTTTATTTTGTTAGATGAAGCGCAGAACACAACTCCCATGCAAATGAAAATGTTTCTTACACGCATGGGACCTGAATCAAAAATGATTGTAACGGGAGATAGCACTCAAATAGATTTACCGCGCAACCAATCTTCTGGTTTGAATGAATCGATCCGAATTCTAAATCAAGTAAAAGGTATTGGTTTTGTTGAGCTGAGTGAGAAAGATGTAGTGAGGCATAAGCTTGTTCGCGAAATTATTGAGGCCTATCAAAAAGATGTGCCTACCAAACAAAATTAATTTTCTTTGTTAACAGTATGAAAAGTTTCACTAGCAGCGACATCGAAAATTATTACGATCACACAGAAGTTCACTACCGAATGTTTTGGCAATTGGAAAAATCGTTGGGCTTACATTACGGCATTTGGGATGAAGCAACAAAAACCACGAGCGAAGCTATTCTAAATACCAATAGCCAACTGATGAAGTTAGGTGAAATAAAGCCAACTGATTTTATTTTAGATGCAGGCTGTGGTATTGGTGGCTCAAGTATTTTCTTAGCTAATAAAATCGGTTGTAAAGCCCTTGGCATAACCCTAAGCAAGCGACAGGCCAACACGGCCAATGCTATGGCTATTAAAAATAAAGTGGACCATTTGGTAAAGTTTGAACAGAACAACTATTTATCAACTGGATATACAAGTGGAACATTTGATATTGTTTGGGCTATGGAAAGCTTTGGCTCTTCGCCAGATAAAGACAAGTTTTTTAAAGAAATGCACCGACTGCTAAAAAGTGGAGGCAAGATTTTATTTGCAGATACTTTCAAACCAATAACAAAAAGCATTAAGAATAATGCAGCCATGCAAACTATGTTAAATGGCTGGGCTATTACTGATATACTATCTATCGGAGAACTAACATCTATGGCACAAGCCAATAATTTTATCGTTGAGAAAATCGAAGATGTATCAAAGCAAATAAAAAAATCAGTAAACAAAATATATGTAGCCGCTCTGTTTGGCTGGCTTGGCACAAAAGCCTACACATTATTTAAAAACGCTACTCACTTTTCACGCATCCATTATAAAACAGGACTAGCTCAGAAAAGAACCTATGATAAAGGTGACTGGGGCTATTACTTGGTTTGCTTGAAGAAGCAATGAAGATTCTTGTAAATAAAATAGGAGATGCTTCGGTTGTGCTGATAAGTACTTGTCTGTTAAAATAAAAAAAGATGTTTTTAGATCATTTATGTCTTTCTAGAAGCTTGAAAATCAAGTAATTACAGAATTACCAATCGCTGTATAAAATTGTGGATACTTTGGGAATATCATTTTTTTCAAATGCCATTTGTACGATTATCTTTGCCAGATTCTGTTGATTTGAGGATTCGACAATTGGAAGATGAGTGTCATCATTTAATGTTAATCTATTGGATCAATAAGTAAAACTCTACCAAATTTTTAAATTGGTTAATTAATTAGTTATGCAGTTATCGAAGTTAGAGATTAAAGGGTTTAAGAGTTTTGCCGACAAAGTAGTTATCAATTTTGATGAAGGCATTACTGGCATTGTAGGACCGAATGGTTGTGGGAAGTCGAACGTGGTGGACTCGATCCGTTGGGTTTTGGGCGAACAGAAAACCAGCGCGCTTCGCTCGGAGAAAATGGAGAACATCATTTTCAATGGCACCAATACGCGCGGTGCTCAGCAAATGGCCGAGGTTTCACTCACCATCAACAATACTAAAAATATCCTGCCTACAGAATACTCTCAAATCACCATCACACGGAGATTGTATCGCTCTGGCGAAAGTGAGTATTTGTTAAATGGCGTGGCATGCCGATTAAAAGACATTACCAATTTATTTTTAGATACAGGGGTAGCTAGCAACAGTTATGCGATTATTGAGTTGGGCATGGTTGACGATCTGTTAAACGATCGTGATAACTCAAGACGTTCGCTATTTGAGGAGGCCGCAGGCATTTCTAAATTCAAAAAGCGTAAGAAAGAAACGCTCAAAAAACTAGAAGATACAGATGCTGATTTAGAACGTGTAGCCGATTTGCTTTTCGAGATCGAAAAAAATATGAAGAGCTTGGAGAAGCAAGCCAAGCAAACAGAAACCTATTATAAAATAAAAGAAGATTACAAGCAGAAAAGCATTCAGCTTGCCAAGGTGGTAGTGAACAAGCAGAAAGAAAAGTTCAATATCATTACCAAACAAATTGAAACGGAAGAAGACCGCAAAAGCAAACTAGCAGCAGAGATTGGTGAGAAAGAAGCGTTGATCGAAAAATCGAAATCGGAACTTATCATAAAGGAGAAAACGCTTTCGAGCAGACAGAAAACTATCAACGAGTATGTTGGTAAAATCCGATTGCATGAAGGAGAAAAGCAGTTAAAAAATGAACGACTTCGTTTCTTAAACGATCGGTCGAATACCTTACGGGATCAAATTGATCAGGACAGGAAAAGCAATGAACGCGCAAGGTTCAGCATTCAAAGTTTAGAAGCAGAAAGAGATTCAGCAGTAGCCATCTTCACTGAAATCTCGAACCGACTTGAGAATCTTAAAAATGACTATGAATTGCAGAAGGCAGCCACGTACACGCTACAAGGTGAAGCCGATGCGCTAAGGCAAATACATCGCGCCAAGCAAGAAGAATCGTTTCAACTTAACAAAGCACTTGAGATTCGTGAAATTCAAATCTCTTCGTTCCGTCAAGAACTTGAACGCACAGCCACAGACACACAACAACAAAGCACCAGCGTTGCTGAGTTTGAGAAGAAACTAGTTTATTTAGAAGAGGAAATAAGTCAGAAAAATTCATACCTCGAAAAAGTTAAAAACGAAGAAGAAGACATTATAATACGCATCAGTTCGCTGGAGAAAACCATTGACATGATACGTGAGGAGATGAACAGCACCAGCCGCAAGTTGGATGCGAAACAAAATGAATATCAACTCACCAAATCGCTTGTTGAAAACTTAGAAGGGTTTCCTGAAGCGATTAAGTTTTTAAAGAAAAATATTGCTTGGACAAAGAATGCTCCTCTCCTATCCGATATACTTTCAACATCAGAAGAATATCGTGTAACAATTGAAAATTATCTTGAGCCATATCTTAATTACTACATCGTTCAACACGAATCGGAAGCATACGAGGCTATCAATATTTTAAGTGATGCTAGCAAAGGCAAGGCAAACTTCTTTATTCTCGATGCGTTTGAAAAATTTCAGCCATCGCAAAGCCAAGTTTACGATCAAGCTTTTCCAGCTACGCAAATCATAGAATTCGACCAAAAGTACGCCAAGCTCATGGCGTTTATTCTTGATCGGGTTTATGTGTATGATGGCGATCCTCGGGCAATCCCTTCTGGGGATGACAATACATTTATTACCAAGAGCGGAAAAGTAACGCGTAGAAAGTTTAGTTTATCAGGTGGATCCGTTGGTTTGTTTGAAGGCAAGAAGATTGGCCGCGCCAAAAACTTAGAGAGATTGGATGTTGAGATAAAACAACTTTCTAAAAAAGCAGAAGAAATCCGTCAAGGTTTGTTAGATCGCCAGCGCGAACTGGAACGCTTGCGCAACAACACCTTGAAGCAACAAATTGAGGAGGCGCAAAGTGCATTGAAAATGGTAAGCGATGAGTATATCTCAGTGAAAACCAAACGCGAGCAGTTTAGCAATATGCTTAGCAGTGCCGACCTACGCAGAGAAGATATTTTGGAGAAGGTAGAATCGTTGCTTACGGAATTGGATGATCTGAAACCAAAAGCGCAACTCGCCCAACACGAACTTGCCCAACAAGAAGAAAGGTTGAAAGTAATTGTGATGGAGGTAAGTTCGCAAAACGAATTGCTTAGTCAAAAATCATCTTCGTTCAACGAGCAAAACATTTTCTTTCATCAACAAGAAAATAGAGTGAAGAGCGTGGAGCAAGAGATTCATTTCAAACGTGAGTCGATGGAGCAAAGCGACAAACGCTTAGAGGTAAATACAACTGAACTTAGTAAGAACGAGGAGGAAATAAAAGGCATTGGTGAGCATTCGCTTATCAACGATGATGAGCTTTTGGCTATGTATTCTGAAAAGGAAGACATGGAGAAAGGCTTGAATGAAGCTGAGAAAGAATATTATTCTGGCCGAGGCGAAATTGATCAGTTTGAAAAGGACTTGCGTGAGATTCAACATCACCGTCAAAATATTGACTCGTTGTTGATGCAGCACCAAAATGAATTGAATGAAAGTAAATTAAAACTCAACTCCGTAAAAGAAAGGCTTTCAGTAGAATTTAATGTTGACCTCGATTCGATATTAACACAACCCACCGAAGAAGATTCGGATGAACTCGCAAAAGCTGACGAAGACAAGATTCGTGAACAGGTAGTTAAAATTCGTGAAAAGCTTGATAACATGGGGCCTATCAATCCCATGGCAATGGAAGCATACAATGAAATAAAGGAGCGAAATGATTTTATCAATACACAAAAAGAAGATTTGATAAAAGCGAAGGAGTCGCTGTTTAGCACGATCAGTGAGATTGAAGCCGTGGCTAGTGAAACATTTTTGGATGCTTTCACAAAAATAAAAGAACACTTTATTCGTGTATTCAGATCTTTATTTACCGAAGGTGATGAATGCGATTTGAAATTGTCTGATCCACTAAAACCATTGGATTGCGAAATCGAAATCATAGCCAAACCAAAAGGGAAAAGACCACTAACAATCAATCAACTTTCAGGTGGAGAAAAAACGCTAACAGCTACTGCGCTTTTGTTCTCCATGTATTTATTAAAACCTGCACCCTTTTGTATTTTTGATGAAGTAGATGCCCCGCTTGACGATGCTAACATTGATAAATTTAACACCATCATCCGAAATTTCAGCAAGGATAGTCAGTTTGTAATAGTAACTCATAACAAACGCACAATGACAAGCACAGATGTGATTTATGGAATTACGATGGTGGAGAAAGGAGTATCAAGAGTGGTGCCCGTGGATTTGAGAGAGCTAGCTTAACAACCGGCATTGTTTAGGAGATTTTTGTTGCGAGCTAGGTAGATTTCTTGTAACTCGAGGCTCGAAACTTAAAAACCAAAAACTACCCATGTACGAATTGTTTCAGGAGATTATTAACAATCCACTCCCCTCGTTGGCAGTGATTGGAAATCTGATCATTATAGAGAGTTTACTGTCAGTGGATAACGCAGCAGTCTTAGCTACTTTAGTAATTGATTTGCCAAAGGAGCAAAGAAGTAAAGCACTTCGTTATGGAATTTTAGGTGCGTATGCTTTCCGTGGTTTGGCCATGGTTTTCGCATCCTACCTTATCGGTTTTTGGTGGCTCAAGCCGATCGGAGGACTGTATTTACTTTGGCTAGTTATAGATCAATTTAAAGATCAGTTAAAAATTGGAGAAATAGGCTCATTTCTTTTTAGGTTCATCACGCTTTCAGTATTGCTTTTCCTTATCCAAAATGATGGTAGCATAAGCATTGTTGCGTTATGGGTATTCCGAGGATTATCAACAGCTTATCTAGGTTACCTAATCTATTCTATGATTCGCCTTGAAAGGGATTTTGAAGATGATGGCGAAGTAAACAAATCTAACAACGCAGTATATCAATTTTTCAATCAAAAAGTAGGTGTTTTCTGGTCCACGGTTATTTTGGTAGAGATAATGGACATGGCCTTCTCCATTGATAATGTTTTTGCTGCCGTTGCTTTTACACCCAATATTTTGCTGATCTATGTGGGTGTTTTTATTGGTATATTAGCCATGCGTTTTATCGCGCAGTGGTTCGTTAAACTGATGGAGAAGTATACCTTCCTTGAAACATCTGCGTTCGTGGTTATATTCATGCTTTCGCTAAAGCTTCTTCTTTCGCTAATAACACATTTTCAACCTGAATCTTTGATAAGCCAATTGGGTGAAGATAAGAAAGTAGAACTATTCATGTCACTGTTAACAATGGTTATTTTCTTTGCCCCCATTATAACTTCTACTTACTTTAACTTTCCTAAAAGAAGTTCAGAATCTTAATAAGATAAAACAATAAAGGCACTGAACCACGCAGGAAAGTGAAGTTCTAAACAGATTATTTTTTCCTTTTTATTACAATCGTATCCGAAGCTAATACCTTCAAATTATAATTTCCGGTATCAAGACTAACTAAGGGGTTTTTTAACAGATAGTTTAGAAATCCCTTCTTGGTTATTTTCGTTTTATATAGATAAATTTCCCTAGCGGATTTTATAAGTTCAAGTTCTTCTAGCCCTTTATCGGTAATAGGAGTAGAAACTAAATTAATGTGCGTTAGTCTTTTAAGATCTCTTAGTGCAGCTAAACTCTTATCTGATATTACAGTGTAGTCAAGTTCGATAGAGGTGAGATTTGTGAAAATAGAAACTGTTTTTACTGCCTTATCTGAAATGGAAGTATGTGATAATTTTAAATCAACCAATTGTTCTTTAAAAGGTCTGAGCAATTCAACTTCCTTATCGGTAATGTATTTTGGATTAGTGAAAAATGCTTTTACAAAATTAGATTCTTGAGAAATTGGAATAACTATGATTCCTTTGGCTCGCAGATCGTTAATCGTGCGTTGATCAGATTTTGAAACCGTTATTTCCTTCTCTATATCAAAAGGCTTTTCTTTTTTTAACGAAGTCAGGTAAGCAGTTAATCTTATATTGGTAACCTCCTTAATCTTCTTTTCAAAACTCGCTCCCTCCTCAATCCAACCGTATACTGCGTCAATTTCGATTTGTGTAAATTGTTCTCTTCCCTTAGGTGGCATGTGGTGTTCATCATTCACTTGTAATACCAATCTCTTATACAATTCACTCTCCTTTGGTGTGGATTTAATTACTAATCCATGCTTCCCTCCTGCTAGTATAAATTTTACTTCATCCAATCGCAGTTGACCCTTTTGCTTTTTTGAACTATGACATGAGTAACATTTTTTTTCTAAAAGCGGATCGATCACGTTCTTATAAAAGTTAGAATCTGCCGCCAATGAACTCACTTTCTTAAAACTAGTTTGATCTGACGATTGAGGAGCTAAAAAGTCTTCACCATGCGTTAGCGATCCACCTAAATGACCAGTATATGTTAATAACAACAGCAGCGGAATGAATACAATGATGCGTATCGGCTTTCGATGTTTTTCTTTCAACAAGAATGTTCCTCGATGGAAAAACCAAACTAAAATGGAGAACAATGTTGTGGCAATCCCGAGCCATTGATGGTTATCCAAAAGCCTCTCAGGATAGCCACCTTCTTGCGACAATAGAAAGCCTGAAGTGGCAGAGCCCATGGAACCGATGGCTCCAATAAATAAAGTAGGTTCGACTGCAAATTTTATTTTCTTGAACCTTTTTGTTCTTGAAAGTAATTCGAAAATAAAAGCGAGATATAAAATTCCAATAGGAAAATGGACGATGATCGGATGAAACCTTCCAACAAAGGTTGCAAATTCTTCCATCAATAATTAAGCGTAGCGTTTGCGCAATACGTCCAACATATATTTATTAATCTGCCATTGATCCGCCAATGGCTGGCGAGTATATGCAGTAGTTGGCATATAATCAGGTGGACCAAACTCTGTAAGCATAGTCATTCTTTTTCCTTCTTTTTTCTTTTGCTCCACCACACGATCCCACCAGCCGAAATGGGCATCGGCTGCAAACTTCCATTCAGGCGCGCGAGGGTCGCTTACTTGTGGGCCTTCCGGGTGGCCAATACGTGCATGAATGTGATCAGTTCTACTTAAAGCCAAACCAATAGTCTCTTTCTGATCGTCCAACATAGATTCGTGTACGTTGCACCAATGCGAAATATCAAGGGTTAAACGAAGACTAGACAATTGCTCAATAAAGTTTTTAGTAATGGGCGCAGAGTATAAACTTTTTCCCCGATGCGTTTCATGATAGATGGGAATGCCACTGGCTATTGAAGCTTTGGCAGTCAAATCCATAAAAGCTTTATTCTCTGAAAAAGAAAAATAATCTTTACCCGAATGACAATTGATATAAAGAGGTTTTGCAGTAACGCCTCTGTTCAACATCTGTGTGAACTGATCTAGGTTATGGGTAAACGTACTATCTGAGCCACCAATTAAAAATCCATACTTCAACCCGTGCTTCTCGAAAGCATTTAATAACTCCTGTTGATTTTTCTCATCCGCAGGAAACCATACCTCTGCCCCATCAAAGCCATCGGCTTTAATACGCGCGCAAAACTCTTGAATAGTTCCATTGAAACCCCAGTTAGTACCAAGAATTATTAACTCGTAGCCAGTAGCAGATGTTGTTTCCATAGGTTTAGCAAAAGTATTAAAGGGGTTGATAAGCACGGCAGTGCTTGCGGCACTTATCTGGTTTATAAATCTTCTTCTGTTGATTGACATCTAGGTTAAAGTTATATTTTTAATCACATTTATGAAGTAACGTTCCAGCTTACTATTGAAACAAGCGAAATTCTAAAACCCATCGTCCTCTTCCTTCTTCTTGATAGCATCTTTCTTTTTAACAGAGGGCTTTTTATCAACAGGCACGGCTTCTGCTTTTTGTTTTTGCAGCTTTTTACGCTGCTTTTTAGTTAGAGTTGAATCGGGCACGGCTTCACTATTTTCTTGAACTACAGGTAGATCTGGCGATGAGACATTAGTGCTATCCGATTTCGGTTTTTTCTTGAACATGCCCTTCAATCCTCTTAAGAAACCCTTAAAGCCTTTCAGACTGTCCGGCTTTTCAGTTTTGGCTACTTTGCCAGAGTCAGCTTTGGCTTGCTTTTCATCGTTCATAGCAGCCCTCACATCAGGCAATACCAACACATCTCTTAAATAGTACATGTACAATTCCTGCTCCGATCTATAGCGAATATTATCCACCCTATACATCGCACTGTCATTGCTGCGCCTATACTTTGAATATGATGTTTTCAGTTCTTCACCCGACTTATTTCGCAGTTTGTCAACTCTGTTTCTCAGCGTATCGGCATGGTATCGGTAGAAACGAACTTCCTTATCTTTCGAGATCTGATATGAACTATCGACTTCTACACTGTCCTTCCTAACAATACTGTCTGCTTTAGGCTTGGCTTCTTCAACTGGGGCAACCACATCTCTTGTCTGAGTTCTAAGCAGGGAATCGATATTTTCAGGAGCTTTATAGAAATCGCCATCTTTCTTGCCTTTGCCTTTTGAAGTATCTGGTAGCACTGTATAAACAGGCTTCATCTCAATAGTCTGCAGACTTCTTAATTTCTTTCTATAACTTTCTTCGGGGATGATCAGGTTGCTAGTTCTACTGGCGGTGTACACCTTAGGAGTTGAGTCGTTCTCAAAGTAACTGAACTTTTTGCGCAAGGCAGCCTGATCAAAAATAAAGGCACTTTGATAGGCAGGGCATATTTTTCGCTGAGTTACGCAGCCGCTGAAAAAAATTAAAACAACTCCAAAAAGGAATCCTTTGCTCATTAACGAGTAGACAGAATCAACAAAAATAAAAAAATCCTGCTAGTAATATGCAAACCTTGCCAACAAATGTTGATAATCAAGCAATTGGTTGTAAAGCTATAATGATTGAAGTGAAAGCTTATCTCTCTTGGAAAGGCCTAAAACCACTAAGTTATAGGAGTCGTCAATCCATTGCTTTAAAAGTTTATCCGTAATAGATCCATCAAATAAAATCGTGTTCCAATGCTTCTTATTCATGTGATAACCAGGGATTACCGCAAGATATCGATCTCTTAACTCAACTGCCTTTTCGGGATCGCATTTGAGGTTCAAGCTTCCAAATTCACTTATATTGGTTAATGCAAATACCTTTCCCACTACCTTAAAAACCAACGTTTCGTTATCGAAAGGGAATTCTTCGGTAACTCCAGGTTTGGAGATGCAATAAGCTCTGTATTCCTCAATATTCACTAAAAAAAGCGTTTAATGATAATGTAGATAACCCCAAGTAAGAAAATGGCAATGGATATCTTGTTTATGCCATGCATCATCTTGATATTAATGTTAGACGGGCGGTTTGGATCCTTCTTGCGAAAAAAGTAGCCACCCACTTCGCCTAGAGATAGGAACTCTCTAACCGAAAGTTTCTTGTCTGATTTTGGTTGATTTTCCATAATGACTTGAAAATTTGAAGATTCTATAAAAAAACACTTTACAATCCGATTAGTTTACTTCAATTGAATTGATTTAGGCACACTATGAATCTTAATCTCGTTACTACATCAACAATTACCCAATTATCTAATTACCGCATCAACCTCAATCCAATTTCCATCTCCTTTAATAATCCCGATCAATTCATCTACTGCTTGTGCGGATGGCACATTCTTCTTCACTACTTCTTTTCCCCTATAAAGTGTAATTCTGCTAGGGCCAGAGCCAACATAACCATAATCGGCATCAGCCATTTCACCAGGTCCATTTACTATGCAACCCATGATGCCAATCTTCAACCCTTTCAAGTGACTGGTTTTAGAACGAATCATACCCGTGGTTTCTTGCAGATCAAACAAGGTTCTTCCGCAGGATGGACAAGAAATATATTCTGTTTTTGAAATTCTAGTGCGAGTCGCTTGAAGAATGTTGAAGGCGGTTTCGTTCACTACTTTATCACCACCACAATTTTCAGCAGCAATAAAAACTCCATCGCCAAGTCCATCAATCAATAATCCTCCTATGTCGGTAGCAGAATATAATTGCAGATGCTCCGCTTTTAAATCGCGATAAGCACGACCAATAATAACAGGAACATTGCATTGCTCATCTATCAACTTCACGAAAAGTCTGCGCTGCTCGGCCATGCCATGATCATTGTAAGTATCAATCACTAAAACAGCAGTTGTATCTGTTTTTAGCTGTTGAATCAGATTGGTATCAACATCTTTTAAGCAAGCATAAATAAAATTGAGAATGGATGAACCCTCAACGTTTGCCAAATAGTCTTTAACATTTATAAATGGATACGTTCTTTCGCGATGCTTTTGAGTAAGCCACGCTTTATGATTTAATACCTGCCCTAACGTTCCTGGTATTTCAAAGTCTATTGTTGTATCGCCTGTAAAAATATAATCACACGCCATGTCAGTAATATTCCATTTATCCAGCGGAACTGAATAATGATATCCCAATGCAAATAAAGAAGCTGGTGAAATTTTTTCTTTCAATGAAAAATCTGCCATCACCCGTGGCACCTGATGCCCGCCAATGTTGACAGTTTCTCTAGTTTGTCTTCTTGAATAGTTAAAAGGATTGATAGGATAATTATCGATTTCAGGGATAGCGATGGTTGAAGTTCTACTTTTATAGCGATTGGCTAAGTCACGAGCCACAGGCACTTCTGCTTCAGGTTCTTCTGTTAATGAAACCCGAATGGTGTCGCCTAATCCATCTTCTAATAAAGTGCCAATGCCTACTGATGATTTTATTCTTCCATCTTCGCCATCTCCTGCCTCCGTTACACCCAAGTGAAGCGGATAGGGTTTAAAATTTTCTTCATCCAATTTTTGCACAAGCAATCGATACGCTTGCACCATCACTTGCGGATTGCTAGCTTTCATGGAAAGCACAATGTTGTGATAACTTAATGCATCACAAATTCTTAAAAACTCTAATGCCGATTCCACCATTCCCAGTGGCGTATCGCCATAGCGACTCATTATGCGATCGGAAAGCGAACCGTGATTGGTACCAATGCGCATGGCTGTACCATACTCTTTACAAATTTTTACAAGGGGCGTAAATTTCTGTCGAATTCTATCCAACTCTGCTTGATACGATGATTCTGAATAATCAATTTGCTCGAAGCGTTTCTTGTCTGCATAGTTGCCGGGGTTCACTCTTACTTTTTCTACAATGCGAGCAGCAAGCTCAGCCGCATTAGGTGTAAAATGTATGTCAGCAATTAATGGAACTGTGTACCCTCGCTTACGCAATTCCTTTTTTATCTCTTCAAGGTTCTGAGCTTCCTTAATGCTTGGCGCAGTTATCCGCACGTACTCGCAACCAGCCTCTACCATGCGAATAGTCTGTTCAACAGAGCCAAGCGTATCCATTGTGTCAATGGTAGTCATTGATTGAATGCGAATAGGATTGCTACCACCCATGGGTAAGTTACCAATTTTTACTTCAATAGTTTGCCTTCTTGAATATTCAGTAAGGCTATTACAATAATTGAAAATCTTTGCTTGAGAATCCATAATCGTTACACTCTAGCCGCCATTAATAATTCTATGTTCTTATACTTCACGCCAAACTTTTGCGCCAATGATTCATTGGTAATTCCACCCTTGTAAGTGTATACGCCTTTCATAAACCATTTGTGTGCAAATATCATAGCTTCAACTCCACCTTCTTCTGCAGCTCTTAAAATAGTAGGTGTAAAGATATTGCTCAATGCTGTGGTAGCAGTGTGTGCAACGCGTGAGGCAACATTAGGCACGCAATAATGAATGACATCGTACTTTCTAAACACAGGGTTGTCATGTGTGGTTATTTCTGATGTGGCAACACAACCACCTTGGTCAATACTCAAGTCAATTATGAGCGAATCAGGTTTCATCTGACTTACCATTTCTTCCGAAATAACATGCCGTATTCTTCCTTTCTCTGCACGAAGAGCACCTATCACTATATCTGCTTTCTTTAAGCTTTCACTCAACGTGCCTGTATCAATTGTTGATGTATAAAATTGATGGCCAAGTGTATGCTTTATCCTCCGCAATTTATAAATCTGATTATCGAATACCTGTATCTCAGCACCTAAACTTAGCGCGGCACGAGCCGCATACTCAGCCACTGTTCCTGCACCAACAATTACCACTTTGGTAGGTGGCACCCCTGTGATCCCGCCAAGGATAACGCCCTTGCCTTTATTTACTGTACTTAAATATTCAGCCGCAATAAGAATAACAGTACTTCCGGCAATTTCACTCATCGCGCGAATGATGGGCATCCCTCCTACTTTGTCTTCAATAAATTCATACGCCAAAGCCGTTACTCGCTTACGTGTAATGGCATCAATGTATTCCTTATCTAAATTACCCAATTGCAAAGCTGAGATCAATGTCTGGCCCGGTCTAAAGTATTCAAGTTCTTCTAGTGTAGGCGGTTCGATTTTTAAAATAACTTCAGCCTTATAGACTTCAAGAGGTGAGTAAACAATCTTAGCTCCAGCCTCACTGTATAATTTATCGGTAAACTTACAACCTTCTCCAGCCTTGGTTTCCACCAGCACTTCATGCCCATGCGATGCAAGTAACGCTACTGCATCTGGCGTAAGGCTCAATCTATTTTCTTGCAGCGAAATTTCATTGGGCAAGCCTATCGTGAATTGATGTTTGGCTTTCTTTATCTGCAGTAATTCCTCTTGCGGAAACATGCTACTTTTAGCAAGCACCTCAAATCCACTTTTCTTTTTCTCACTCATGGTTGTTGAATTCTAACATCCTAACATCATTAACTACTGTTGTAATTAGCACTTCAAAAAAATGACTTGGCAAAAGCGATGGTATTTTTTCTGGCCATTCAATAAAACAATAATTGCCTGAATCAAAATATTCCTCCGCTCCAATATCAAATGCTTCGCTTTCATTTTTAATCCTATAGAAATCGAAATGGAAAATTTTTCCTTTCGGGAAATCATATTCATTTACTATTGAAAATGTTGGACTTTGAACGGTTTCGGTTACACCCAAAAGTTTAGCTATTGATTTGATAAGTGTTGTTTTGCCTGCACCCATCTCACCTTTAAAAATCCAAATTCGTTTATCGCCTGCTCTTTCTAAAAGTTGATGAGCTACCTCATCTAAATCTTTCTCTGTGAATTTAAGACCTGTTACAAATTCATCAATCACTTCAGCCATTTTTAGTCGTTAAAAAAATTAATGGTATTATCATTTCTTCCAAACTAACACCACCATGTTGGAACGTATCCTTATAAAAATTAACGTAATAATTATAGTTATTGGGATAAGCAAAAAATTGATCTTCAATGGCAAACACGTACGTGGTTGACATATTGCCTTTCGGGAGAAACAATCGTTCCGGCTTCATCGCTTCCATCACCTTATCGCCTTCATATCCCAAATTCTTTCCTTGCTTGTAACGAAGGTTTGAATTCACTGTTTTATCGCCTACAATTTTAAAAGGACGCTTTACACGAATAGTGCCATGATCGGTTGTAATAATAACCTTTGCCTTCTTCTCCGAAATCTTTTTTATAATATCCAATAAAGGTGAGTGCATAAACCATGACTTTGTAAGCGAGCGATAAGCCGATTCATCGGGCGCAAGCTCACGTATCATAGCCATGTCGGTGCGTGCGTGCGAAAGCATGTCTACAAAATTATAGACAATCACATTCAAATCATTTTTGAAAAGATTGTTGACTGTATCAACCAAGTCCCGACCTTCTTCTAGCTTTTTAATTTTATGGTACGATGATTTAATATTCAAATTATTCTTCTTCAACTGCTTTATCAAGAAATCATCTTCAGAATTGTTTTTGCCATCATCTTCATCTTCACCTACCCATAAGTCTGGGTTTGTCTTAGCTATTTCACTTGGCATCATACCAGCAAAAATGGCGTTACGCGCATACGCTGTGGTAGTTGGCAAAATGGAATAGTAAGTCTCTTCATGATCCACCGTTAAGTATTCAGAAACAATCGGTTCAATAACTTTCCATTGGTCGAAACGGAGGTTATCTATTAAGATTACAAAAGTCGGTTGTCCTTCTTTCAGTTCAGGAAACACTTTGCGCTTCATAATTTGATGCGACATCAAAGGTTTATCTGCTTTCGGATCGTTGAGCCAACTTTCATAATTGCGTTTAATGAAGCGGCAGAAATTAACATTAGCTTCAACCTTTTGCATATTTAACACTTCAGCCATGCTTTGGTTATCGGCATCGTCCATTTGAAGTTCCCAATAAATCAACTTCTTATAAATATCAGCCCACTCTTCGTGGTTCAAACTATCGGTAAACGACATGCTGATCTTTTGGAATTCTTGTTGATAACCCAAGCTGGTTTTCTCCATTACCAACCGCTTGTTATCCAATATTTTCTTTACTGATAAAAGTATTTGGCTAGGATTGATCGGTTTGATGAGGTAGTCGGCAATCTTACCGCCAATGGCTTCCTCCATAATGTGTTCCTCTTCATTTTTGGTGATCATTACCACCGGAAGATTAGGCTTGTTGTTTTTTATTTGCGTCAATGCTTCTAAGCCCGACATGCCCGGCATGTGCTCATCTAGAAACACAACATCGAATGCTCGGCTCTCGCACAATTCTACAGCTTCAAAGCCATTGTTCACAGGCGTAATAAAATAACCACGCTGTTGCAGAAATAAAATATGAGGCTTGAGCAAATCAATTTCATCATCAGCCCACAAAATGGTGTATTGGTGCATACGCTAGGTTTAAAAAATCTGTCTAATTTACGATTCAAATATACAATTACGAATTTCTATTATGAATTACGAACTTTCGCTTTCAATCTTGAATCTGAAATTTTAAATCCGCAATTCCCTTGAACAAAAAGAAAATCATCAACGACCCTGTTTATGGATTCATTTCCATCAGTAATGAGTTGATCTTCGATATTATCCAGCACCCACATTTCCAACGGCTCAGGCATATTAAGCAATTGGGCCTCACCGACTTTGTTTATCCTGGTGCATTGCATACGCGTTTTCATCATGCGTTGGGTGCTATGCACCTGATGAGTAAAGCATTGGATAATTTACGCTCCAAGGGCGTTGAAGTTTCACCAGAAGAATATGAAGCCGCTCAATTAGCTATTCTATTGCATGATATTGGCCATGGACCATTTTCTCATGCACTTGAACACACCTTTTTTCCAACTATCAAACATGAAAGTCTTTCGTATTTGTTTATCAAAGATTTGAATGAACAATTTGGCAATAGGTTGTATTTGGCTCAACAGATTTTTCGCGACAGCTATTCAAGAAAATTCTTGCACCAATTGGTAAGCAGTCAACTGGATATTGATCGGCTTGACTACCTCGTTCGAGACAGCTTTTTTACGGGTGTTCGCGAAGGCTCAATTAGCGTGGACAGAATCATAGCTATGCTCACTGTGGTGGAGGATCAATTGGTGGTGGAGGAAAATGGTATCTATAGCATCGAAAATTTTCTACAGGCACGCAGACTCATGTTCTGGCAAGTGTATTTGCATAAAACTTCCATCAGTGCCGAGCGCGTAATGGTGAACCTAATGCAACGCGCGCAGTACTTGATGAAAGCAGGTGTTCAATTGCTTTGCAGCGAATCGTTAAAACTATTTCTGGGCAAAGAGTTTACAATTGAAGATTTTATGGCCGATAAATCGCTGCGAATGGCCTACGGGCAGTTTGATGATAACGATATTTGGGGCGCAATAAAACTGTGGAAGAACCATCCCGATTTTATTTTGTCTTATCTATCTGAGTGTTTGCTTCAGCGAAATCTTTTTCGAATTTCGCTCTCAACCGAATCCATAAAAAAAGAAAGCATTCAACAATTGAGAGAAAAAATTTGCGTTAACTACAACGTGTTGCGCACCGATAGCAAGTTTTTGTTCTCGGTAGGCACAGTATCCAACGAAGCGTACATGGCCGAAGCGAAATCGATAAACATAGTAATGAAATCAGGCAAAATTGTTGATATAGCGGAGGCTTCGGACCTGCCCAATATTAAGGCGATCAGCAAAATTGTGAAAAAAAACTACGTGTGCTGGCCTAAAAATGTATCTTTGGTTTAACTTGGTCGTTTGAAACTAATCTAAATATCACTGGATGGAGTTTACAGTACAGCAAATTGCAGGCATGTTGAAAGGGGAAGTATCAGGAGACGGAAGCCGCAAAATTAATATGCTGGCCAAGATTCAAGAAGCAAAGCCCGGACAGATCGCCTTCCTTTCAAATCCTAAATACGAACAATACTTATACACTACTCAAGCCAGTGCGGTTATCGTAAAAAAAGGCATCGAACTAAAAAAGGAAGTAGAATCCACGCTTATTTTGGTGGATGATCCGTACCTCAGCTTTACTGTTTTACTAGAGGAATATCACAAGCTTACTAATTTTCAAAAAGTAGGGATAGAGCAGCCAAGCTTTATTGGCGAAGGCTCCACTGCTGGAGATTTAATCTACCGAGGTGCGTTTTCCTACATAGGCAATGATGTTAAAATCGGCAGCAATGTAAAAATCTATCCTCACGTTTACATTGGCAACAATTCAGTTATAAAAGACAATTGTATTCTGCATTCTGGTGTCAAAATTTATGCTGGTACGCAGATCGGTAAAAATTGTACCATTCATGCCAATACCGTAATTGGAAGCGATGGCTTTGGCTTCGCACCTCAGGCAGATGGCACCTACAAAACCATTCCACAATTGGGCAATGTAATTATTGAGGACAATGTCTCCATTGGTGGCAATACTGTTATTGATTGTGCCACTTTGTTTGGCGATGCCACCATTATCCGCGAAGGCGTAAAATTGGACAATCTCATACAGATTGCCCATAATGTGGAAATTGGCAAAAACACCGTAATAGCAGCACAGACAGGCGTTTCAGGGTCAACTAAGATAGGCGAGAACTGCATTATTGCTGGGCAAGTTGGCATTGCTGGGCATTTGGTAATTGCTAACAGAACTGGCATTGGCGCACAAGCCGGCATTGGCAAATCGATTAGTAAAGAAGGCTCAAAAATTATGGGGTCACCTGCGTTTGATGTAAAAGCCTACTATAAATCCTACGCGATATTTAAAAAATTACCCTCAATTAGTGAACAATTACTGGAATTGGAGAAAAAGTGATAAAAGTTAATGCCCAATTTTCCGATTGTTATCTTACCTGCCAGCGAATTACTGAATCAACGAATTATCCAATTAATCCGATTTAAATTTTTAATTTCGCCCACTTTATTACCATGATGTTAAATCATAAGCAACAAACCATTACCAAATCGGTAACACTCTCAGGCGTGGGGCTTCACACGGGCGTGCAAACCAACATGACATTTTTGCCAGCCAAGCCCAATCACGGCATCAAGTTTCAACGTATTGATTTGCCCGGCTCGCCTATTGTAGATGCCGATTGCGACTTGGTAGTAGATGTTTCGCGAGGCACTACCATCGAGAAAAGTGGTGCGCGCATTAGTACCATTGAACATACGCTAGCCGCTTGCGTGGGGTTGGAGATTGATAATGTATTGATTCAACTAGATGGACCAGAACCGCCCATTATGGATGGCAGCTCGATCCAGTTCGTCAATATTTTAAATGAGGCCGGCAAAGAAGAGCAAAATGCCTTACGGGATTTTTTTGAAGTGCAAGACAGCATTTGGTATCGAGATACATCGCGCAACGTTGAGATAGCAGCGCTTCCGCTGGACGATTATCGCGTAACGGTGATGATCGATTACAACTCGCCCGTGCTGGGCAGTCAACATGCCTCTATAACCAACATTCAACAATTCGAGAAGGAGATTGCTAATTGCCGAACGTTCTGCTTTTTGCACGAGTTGGAAATGCTTTACAAAAACAATCTTATAAAAGGTGGCGATCTTAACAATGCCATTGTAATTGTAGATCGCGTAGTAGAACCACATGAACTTGATAATATTGCCCGCATGTTGGGCAAACCAACTGTGGAAGTAAAGCGAGAAGGAATTTTAAATAACGTAGAACTTAGATACAACAACGAGCCAGCTCGCCACAAACTACTCGATATTATTGGCGATTTATCCCTTGCGGGGAGACCTTTGAAGGCTCAAATATTAGCAGCGAGACCTGGCCACGCAGCTAATGTTGCTTTCGCGAAGAAGTTGAAAAAGGCCATGGGCGAATCGGATAAGAAAGGTGTGCCAAGATACAATCCCAACTTGCCTGCGGTGATGGACATAAATAAAATCGCGGCCACGCTACCCCATCGCTACCCATTTTTATTGATCGATAAGATTATCTATTTGGATAGTGAAACGGTTTCTGGCGTGAAGAACGTAACCATTAATGAACCATTCTTTCAAGGCCATTTCCCTGGAAACCCAGTGATGCCAGGTGTTTTACAGGTAGAGGCCATGACTCAAGTAGGTGGAATTTTAGTTTTGAACACCGTGCCTGATCCGGAAAACTATTGGACTTATTTTTTGGGTATTGATGATTGTCGTTTCCGAAAAATGGTGCTTCCTGGCGATACATTGGTAATTCAGTGCGACTTGCTGGCACCTATTAAAAGAGGCATTGCCAAAATGAGGGGCAGAGGCTATGTAGGCAACACGCTTGTGTGCGAAGGAACCATGACCGCCAGTATCGTTCGAAAAGACTTATGACCCATTCAGCTCTAGTAAACGTGCATCCCGATGCAAAAATCGGCAATGGAGTAACAATTGAACCTTTCGCTACTATTCATAAAGATGTTGAAATAGGTGATGGCACATGGATTGGCCCTTATACCACAATAATGGATGGTTCAAGGATTGGAAAAAACTGCAAGATTTTCCCAGGTGCTGTTATCTCAGGCATTCCACAAGATTTAAAATTCAAAGGTGAAGTCACTACTGTGGAAATTGGCGACAACACCACCATCCGCGAAAGCGTAACCATAAACCGAGGAACGGTTGATAAATACAAAACGGTGATCGGTTCTAATTGCCTTTTGATGGCTTACGTGCATGTTGGCCACGATAGCATGATTGGCAACAACTGCATTTTAGGCAATGTGGTGCAGTTGGCTGGTCATGTTGAAATTGAAGACTATGCTATTTTTGGAGGCTCTTGTTCAGTTCAACAATTCTCGCGAATAGGTTCTCACGCCTATATTGGCGGGGGTTCGTTGGTGCGCAAAGATGTGCCACCTTTTACAAAAGCTGCTCGCGAACCGTTGGCTTATGCGGGCATTAATACAGTTGGCTTGCGCAGAAGGGGTTTTGATTCAGAAAAGATAAGTGAGATACAAGAAATCTATCGCTTCATTTTTATGAAAGGGTTGAACAACTCCACCGCCCTAGAAATGGTTGAACAAGAATTGCCTTTTAGTATTGAAAGAGAATACATACTTCAATTTATCAAAACCTCTGAGCAGGGCATTATGAAGGGCTTTACTACTAGCACCACTACGTTTGAATGAACATTGTAGTTGAGCAACTGGGAAAGCGATTTAACCGAGAATGGGTATTTCGCAACCTTTCGCTTTCGCTAGAATCTGGTAATACATACGCCATTGTTGGCCCCAACGGCTGCGGAAAATCAACACTGCTAAAAATTCTCTGGGGGCAATTGCCTCAAAGTATGGGCACCCTTAACTACCACCACGATAAAAAATCCATTGCCATTGATGACGTATTTTCTCACATCAGCATTGCTACGCCTTACATGGAGCTGATTGAAGAATTTACGCTTGCTGAAATGGTTGCCTTTCATACTAAATTTAAAAAGCTTAGAGACGGCTTATCTCCAACTGATTTGTTAGAGCGATTGCAATTGAGCCATGCTAAAAACAAGACTATCAATCAGTTTTCAAGTGGCATGAAGCAGCGACTCAAACTCGGGTTGGCTTTCTTTACGGATGTGAGTTGTGTTTTTTTGGACGAGCCAACAACCAACTTGGATAAAGCCTCAACTCAATGGTATTTGGATAATCTAGCAAGCTTACCTCGTCAAAATTTGGTTATCATTGCTTCTAATCAAGAGCATGAATATCCTAGCAATAGTAAAGAAATAGAGATATTGAAATACAAATAGGTTACATCCTTCGTTAAATTACCATTAAATCAAGTGATTTAGTAAAATCCGGTTCAATAAAATTCTTACTTTTGATTAATCTTTTATAGTTTTAGGGAGTTAAAAAAAATAGATAATGAAAAAAATAATAAACCTGTTCGTATTTGTTGGCCTAGTTGCTGTTTTAATGACTTATTCTTCATGCGGGCCGAAGCCAGCAGCAGAACTTCCAGTTACAGATCAGTTGCTCCAGAAATTATTAAGCACAACTAGCACAAGTGGTGCGGGTAGCACTGCATGGAAATGTTCTTCTGCAAAAGTAAATGGCGTTGATAAGACTGCAAATTACACAACATCGTTTCTATTAACTCTATCAGGTAGTATTGGTGCTTTAGCAACTTCTCCTTTTCAGTATACAACTTCAAAACCAACGTACGGACAAAATGATTCACCTGTTAGCCCATGGGCAGCTTCAGGAACTTTTACATTTGATGCCACTTCGCCATCAACAATTATTAAAAGAGATGACGGAACGTCAATTACCTACACTGCTTCTGATACTCAACTTACTATGTCGTTTACATTTTCAGGAGCTGGCTTTCTTAGAGGTCGCGCTGAAATTGTAACAGGCCAGTGGGACTTTACCTTTACCAAATAAATCAACTAACTTTTGATTGCATAAAAAAGGCCACCTAGATTAGGTGGCCTTTTTTATGCACTTCAATATCTAGACCGGTTTCACACTGCTTTCCTTAACTTCCTTCTTAAGTTCCGGCACTACAGGAGGCCGTTCTCCAATTTTTACTTTTTGAACATTAAAGAGCCGATAAGCAAGCAGTTTACCAGCATCTGCTATCTCATTTTTCTCCACCTGTAAAACCCCGGTTTGTAGTTGCTTATCTGAATCGGCTACACTGTAATTTATAATCATAGCTTCTGCGCCTTTTGCAAATGACAAAGAAACTATAGGCGCATTTGTATTGTCTGTAAAATCAATATTACTGTTCTTTAATTCATCTATCACATCTTGTTGTACCTGTGTAGGCTGTCCATTTATTTTCAATTGGAAGGCCATGGTGAGCTTACTAAATGGCATTAGCTGAGGATAGATTTTATAAAGCTGCTGCACATAACTAGCCTTAGCTTCACCATTGCTTGCCAAGGCCAACCCTTCATAAACTCTTGCCATTAGTAGCGTTTGATAAGGGTCTTCACGATCACTGTCATTCAACACTTGGTTAAAATAGTCAATAGCTACCGATTCCTTACCTTCTGCCAAATATAGTTTACCTAAAAAGTAGCGGAAGTATTTTTTCACGCGCGGTCTTTTGTCAGTAGCTAACCGCTTTTTATAAATATCAATAAAATATTCGTTTCCAAAACCATCAATGATTGACCAGACTTCATCGAAGGCAATCAAGTTTTCAGGCGAAAAAATAGAATACAACACTTGTTCCCTTTCGGGATTGCCAGCCACTAAAGAAGCCAATACTGTTTTATGATGACGAATTGATAGCGTATACTTAACCCATCGATACCAGTTAACTGGGTTTAGCCAGAAGTACCACTCGTTGTGCTCAAACATGAATTCACGTTTGAACTGTACTTGATTAATGTAGTTGATCGAAGCAACTGCTAAATTGTATTGTTCTTGACCCCAAGTGGTACCGATGTGCAATTCTTGAAACCGAGCAGCTTTGTTGATGCGCTCTTGACTTTCGGCCGTAAGACCTTCATAATGTTGAGCACGCGCCAAGCCAATGCAATGCCAGCCGAAGCCAGGAGTGCTTCCTTGTTTTTGCAGTACATCATTTAATAATGAATCTGCTTGCTCAGGATGGCCGCGATATGTGGCTAGCGTGCCTCGCATGTAGTAATATTCTTTTGTTGTTTTCTCAGGGCTGCTTTCACGATCGGCAGCCTCACGAAAGAAAAGTTCTGCATCTTCAAATTCACCCATGGCCAATTTGAATTCTGCATAGTTGTTACTTGAGTACGCTCCGTTTTGTATCAGCATATCGTAGTAGTAGTTGGCCGAATCTATATCCAATAGGTAATCATGGATCATGGCTTTGTAATGAACAGTACTTAGATATTGCCGATTTAAAAACTTGGGATCATACAAACCATTGTTCAGAGGAAAATCGTTGCGCAACTTCATCAAAGCAGAATCTAAACAACGATTAGCAGCATTTACATTTGCCATCACGGAATTTTTTAAAAAAGAAAAATGATCAGAAGTATAAACCCTGTTGCGATGGTACAACCACGCCATGGTGTTATACGAATCACTATTTATCTCTAATTGAAAATTTCGATCGCGAACATGGTGCAACACATCCATCGCATTATCTTGATCTTCCACATTTTGGTAGCAGCGACTGAGAAAGTACGTGATCAATCCGTAATCAAATTGAAAGCGATAGTTGGCGCTGTAAGTTTCATAGTTATTGGTTCGGGTGCGAAGCAAAGGATCGAAATCATGCTCGATTAAATCAAGCGCCTTTTGCAAAGGCTCGCTGGCTTTATTGAAGCCTAGTTCATCGTTGGCCCGAAAAAAAAGATAAGCACCTTCCAGTAAATAACCCAAATAATAGGTGCTATCTCTACGAATAAAACTACGGCCTTTCTCATATGTTTTAATGTCTTCAAACGAACCATTGCGCTCGCTATCCATCTTCTGGCGGATAGAGTTTTGGGCTTGACAATTGATGTCTAGAAATAAAATTAAGACAAATCCATATTTTAACCACGGTGCACACTGAGTTGCACAGAGGCGTACGCTAGCTTTTAATTTTTTCACTATTTTAAGTCTAGTAACCATTGACTACTCGTTTAATACCATCGACTATTTTTACTTCATTAAAATTGAATAGAAGTCCAACTCTCGTTTTATTTAGACGCAAGTAGGTGAGTATTTGTCATGTGAATATCGTTGATTGCCTCAACTGATTTTATTTCAACAATTACTCTTTTTTCAACTAATAAATCAATACGATAACCGCAGTCCAGCTTTACATCTTCATAGATGAGTGGAAGGGGCTTTTCCTTTTCAACTGAAATCTTATTCTTTATCAATTCATAGTAGAGGCATTCTTTGTATGCAGATTCGAGTAAACCTGGCCCAATTACTTTATGTACCTTAATTGCACATTCTATAATCTTTCCAGTTATTTCGTTGTCTTGCATAAGCCCTGTGTTTCTCTATGTTCTCTGTGGTTATAGTTTTGAAATCCCCATCTTGGCCAATGTATTCACTTCCTTATCTACAAGCTGCTGCAAGGCAGTTTTGGATGCTTCGCGATTTCTAAAAATTAAACGATGGTGCAAGACGGGTTGTGCCAAGGCACGAATATCATCTTCAATTACATAGTCTCGTTGATTCACCAATGCCCATGCCTTCAAACATTTAATAAATGTGATTCCACCACGAGTAGATGATCCTAACGCAATCTCTTGATGGTTGCGAGTGGCTTGAACAATACGCACAATTCCTTTTATAATCTCAGGATGCACATACACATTTTCAGCTTCTTGTTGTAGTTCAATTACATCGTTGTAAGTCAGCACTTGCTTTACCGTATTCTTTGAATCGCCAATAGCTAAGTAGTTGGTATATATATCAAACTCAACTTCCTCTGAAACATAACCGAACGATATCTTCATGTAAAAACGATCTAACTGCGCTGCAGGCAATGGGTAAGTGCCTTCCATTTCAATGGGATTTTGCGTAGCGATAGTGAAGAAGAATTTATCTAATTGAAAAGTAGTATCGCCCGATGAAATCTGGTTTTCAGCCATACATTCGAGCAGTGCACTTTGCACTTTTGGTGAAGCTCGATTAATCTCATCGGCAAGTAGCACGTGTGTGAAGAGCGGCCCTTTCTTAAACACGAAATCTTTTTTTGCTTCATCAAATATATGAGAGCCAATTAAATCCATTGGCAATAAATCTGGTGTGAACTGAATACGTTTAAAAGCAACACCACCATTGGTTGATTGGAAGTCAATAGCTCCTTCGGAGATAGATTGCGCCAATGTCTTGGCGAGCACCGTCTTTCCTGCACCAGGATTGTCTTCCAATAAAATATGACCGCGCGCCAATAACGCAGTAACTACATACTTTACTTCTTGAGGCTTTCCTCGGATAATGGTTTCGATATTATCGGTAAGCGATTTCAATTTTATAGCACTACTCATAAGGATTGGTTTTCGTTGTTGATGGATGGTGGTTGTTGAAAAAAGCGACTAGCACGAAACACATTGAAGTAATTGAATAGACTTTTAATGAATCCAACCTTCTTGCGAATGCCTATGCCTATTGATTTTGAGAAGCTATTAATGATTTCTTGATCACCAGTTCGCAAACTTCCACTAGAATATTTTAACCGAAGATACATGCGCATAAATTCTTCAAAGTTTAGATTCAATGTAGGATCTATTTTAGTGCGAGCATAATCTAGCGGGGTTTCGGCATCGCGTTCAAAACCTGCAATATGAAAACGATACAAAGCTGCTCTGTAAACCTGATCGGCTTTGTCATTCGGATTTTTCGAGAAAGCAATTCTTATCAATCGATACATCAAATAAAACAAAGGCAGCAATAAAATCAGCAACAGCAAACTGCCAACAATCTTAGAAGCCAATAATGCGATTTCTTTGAACGTGATTTTCTTCTCTGTTAGCTTTGATTTTTTCTTAGTGGCATCTTTTTTCTTTTTGTCTTTCTCTTTCGGGCTTATGTGAATTTCATCCGCAATAATTGGAGAAGGGAAACCGAGCAATTGTTGTTCGATAGCAACACCAGCCTGTGGCTGTGGAATTTTCTTAGCATCATCTTTATAGGAAACAATGATAAGCGAATCGCCTGGCTGAATGGCAGCAAAAGTAGTATCGCGCTTGTCATACAATACTCGGCAAAGAGAGGCGTCAACTGTACGAGTAAAGGTTTTGTTTAAAGTATGGGGCGTGTTGAAATAGATAAGTTGATTAAAAGAAACCTCCAATTTTTTAGCTTTCACATCAACCGTATTTGTTTTCACGTTGAGTACTAGCCACGGATCAGGTGGGGGCAACGGAGGCGTTCCATCGGGCTTTGGCGCACTTTGTTGATCTTCATTACCTATGGTCATATCAAAATCCAACCAACCATACTCAGGAAAATAAACTTGTGTCCACGCATGTGCCTGACTGGCATAAAACCAATACCAGCCTTTGTTCTTATCGCTGCGGTTAATTGTGGCGAACCCAGTTGTAAAGCGGGTAGGCACACCTAACGCTCGCAGCATGAACAATGAAGCACCTGCATAATAGGTACAATAACCTGCATGGGTTTTAAACAAGAAGTTGTAGAGCATTTTTGAACTAGGGATATTCGGATCATCCACCGCTCCAGCTTTTAGGGTATATCGAAAGATGCGCTTCCCATTTTCATTTCGCTTTAAAAAGAAATCGCGCACAGCA
This sequence comes from Cytophagales bacterium, assembly GCA_038205685.1. GTDB lineage: Bacteria > Bacteroidota > Bacteroidia > Cytophagales > Cyclobacteriaceae > ELB16-189. The sequence continues at coordinate 236,823 of JBBRBQ010000005.1, forward strand.
ATTACTTTATCGACAGGTTTGGCATCTTTTGGAACAAGGCTTTCAGCAAGTTTTGTTATCGAATCATAAATTCCACCTCTTGGGTACGTAGTGTAGTAATCAGTAAATACTTTATCTACTTTAGAATAATCCTGTACGCTTCGCAACTCATCGTGCCGTTGCTTTTGCATCGGTTCAAGTGTAGGGCTTGCTGAAATATTGTAAACAAAATACGCATTGTTAAGATCGGAGGCGTACGAATAAATTTTGTAGGCTGATAAGAATGTTTTCTGAAAATCTTTTTCTACTGGAATGGTTTGAATAGCAAAAACGTTGGATGGCCCCAATACCGAATGCTTCCAAGTGTTTTCAGAAAGATATACTTGCGCTTCCACAACCTTATGGAACTTATCACCCATAGATTTTTTAAAGATAGTGGTGTCGGTATAAGAGTAATACATCGGCAGACCAACGGGGTCAATTTTTATCTCATCAAATGAAGGCACGTTTATATCTCTTGTAAATGTTTCCTTTACGGGATCATACTTGGTTAAATAGTGATACACAAAATACAAAGGAGCAGGCGTGCCATCAGGGAAATAATTATCTAGTTTACTGCAAAACATGAGCTTGTCTGATTGGCTCATCTTCGAGTTTACACGCATGGTATCTTTCAAGCGATAGCCATCATCAGTTTTATCCATTAATCCATCACGATCATCGTAATTGTCTTTTTCTTTGTCAGAGCCATCTTTATTGCCTTTTGCTCCACGCGCTGCCAACTCCTTCTCCACAGCCTTTAAATCATTTTTGAATAGGCTCTCAGTAACAACAAATGCCAACACAATTAACAAGGCAAAAAGCACAACGCGGATCAACAACTTGCTTGATCGTTTCGCATCCAATTCAATTCTATCCGTAAGAATCGGAGAAAGAAAAAACATGTACAAACCATACACAACAACAGGTGTAATGTGCGCCAGAATATATTCAAGGCTAATATCAATAGTATCAGAGATTGAAACCAGTGTGGCTATTATTAAGATGGCGAAGATGAGTATGTAGCTCCAACGCACCCGCACCAACAGAAAACCAAACAGCCAACCCACAACGAAAAGCGTTGAAAATAATTGAGCCCGTGCTGTGGCATAAAACACATCAAACTCACCGGGCAAACGACTGATGGCTTTTTCAAAAAGCCAATAAACAATACTTAATAAAATAAAGGTTACAAGCCAGCGAGCGCCAAAGTGATACAATGAATAGGATAACACTAATCCTAATCCAAAATAAACTAGTTGACTAGCAACACCTGTATTAAGATTGGTATAAGAGAAATTAAGAAACCGAAGCGTGATAAAGCCTATGACAATGGTAGGCACTACCACCAATACCCAGCGAATGAGAAGTTGTTGAATTCTATCTTTTGGGTTCGCCTCGTTCATCTTTCTAGTTCCTTTCTAATTCAATTGTATCGGTTAACCAACTATTGCCACGTTGCTTCAGCGCAGCTTCAATCGCCCTTTCGTTTTTAATTATATCTCTACGAAGAGAAGAAATCATCCATGGATTTCGCAACGCATCAGTCGGCTGCTTTTCAGCCTTAAAGAAAATATCTTTCATTGAAATCTGAAAAGGCGAAGCTATGGCGTTTGACAATTTCACTACTACTAATGGTGTTGAAGGAGCTAAATTTTTTATAATCGTGTCAATCTCGCCAACAGGCGTTAACGAAGACAAACAAACAAAGGCAGCTTTATCAGCTTTGACAAAAGCAGCAGCATTGTTACTGTTTTGCCACGATGCAGCTGTGATTTGAAACAGTTCATTCTTCTTTTCGGTAAGGCCTGAAAGCCGTGGCACTTCTTGGTCTTGCGGAATCTTTACATCATACCCATTGCGTTGAAGCGCTTCAAATAAATTTCGGATGCGGTCTTTATAAATATTCAACAATTCAGTTTCAAATGCACCGCCTTGTAAATTCAGACCATGAAAGAAGCTCACATAAAAATAAAGATGTGAAGCATAAGGGTCTTTTGTTTCAGGAATGCGAACCACCAATTGGCCGCTCTTGGCATAGATTTTCCAGACGATGCGTTGAATGTTATCGCCTGCTTCAAACTCTTTATAATTTACGTGTTCGCCTTCAACCCTTTTCGGGATGTCGATGCGCTGCAATTGATCTTCGGTTGAGTTAGGAGTAGCCTTCACGTTGCGTTGCGCTGCCATCCGCGGAAGCGTGAAGAGTTGTTGCTTAAACGAAACTCTATAAGGCAGCGAGATCAATCCTAGCATATCCGTAAATGAAACCAAGATTTTTTCTACATCATAAATACCGCGATCGTGAAGCAATATTTGCCCTGTTCCCCTTATGCCTTGCCGCCACCAATGCTTGGGCTTTGGGATATTTACATCCAACACAATTCTATCAGAAATTCTTTTATCAGAAAATATAAGTCGTGCTTGAATAGTGCCGAGCAACGGCCGCACAACTGAACCATTCACAGTAATGGTGAGTGGCACCCAACCTGCTTCTGCTTTCTGGCCATCGCCAAACTTTGCTTGAAGACTTACGGTTTTACTATTAACAGATTGAATAAAATAAATCCACGTAACTAAAGCGGCTACTGCACTAATCGCGAAAAGCCCAAGGACGGTAAACTCTACTAACCGCATAAACTGATTCATAACCAGCCATAGGTTGGAATCATCCTGACCGTATTCACCGCGCAGCCAAAGGCTCACCAACCAAACTCCCAAAATAGAAAGCAGCAACTGCCAGCGGATTCCCGCTAGTTTGCTCCAATAGGAAGAAGTTTTGAAGAAAGAAGAAAGCGACACAGAACTCATAAACTACTTAACACGCAAGAACGGAAAATATTTTTAAAAGCGATGTTAATTTTATTGTCGAAATATTTAAAGTAGAATATGAAAGGACTGGCTGCATTAGATATAGAAATAACAAGACTTTGGTAGGATATGAAATCAAATACTTGTTTCTAATCGATCACAGAAATATAAAAGTTTTAATAAATCCTCTTTTACCCTAAAGTTGATTTTATTTTTATGAATGAAAGTTTTTATCTCAGTCTTAAATTCAGGAAGTAATTTAAAGATCGAATTTAAAGATGCTTTGAATGTTTGCCCATCATTATCCATAAAGAAATATAAATCTTTCTTAATAAATAATCGATCAAATCTTGAGGTTGGGACTTTAAAATCAGTTGTAGCGAAAATTTCACCTGCACTACTTTCCATCATCATTTTTAAGGAATGTTTAGCCCCAAGTGCTATTTTATTTCGTCCTATTTTTTCAATGTAACCCCCAGGGAAATCATTATAAAAAAATCTATCACCAATACTAACAAGTTTTATTTGAGGAGAATCTTTCAAAACCAAAGTATCACCCATTTCGGTTATAAATTCTGTTTCATTTAGGTAAATATTGAAATTCATTAATAATTTCTTTTCAGCAATAAATCCAGTGTTAAATGTGATTGCTCCTTGTTGAAATTGTGGGAATAAATAAATCACATGACTCCACTCTTTCTTTTTCATTGTTGTCCATGCCTTTAAGCGGAAAACTTGTGCATCCTTATAATAAGTCAGGCCTGAAGAAACTCCGAAGTTTTGAGCAACGACTGGTAATGTTATCGTAAATAAAATAATGTTAACGATTAGGCACTTTTTCATATCGGCAATTTTTAAGCTATATAAATATAAAGAATATTTTGAAAGGAAAGACTTTCTTCAATCAAATATCTTATCCAAATTTTGTGCCAACTGGAAAAAATTTTAGTTATTTTATTGAATCGTTGCCTATCTTCATTCCTTAAACTAACCTTCCAACCTTATGAGGAAAAATCTCTCTCATGTGCATTGTAATCACTTTTATTGGTTGTAAAAAGCAAATTTTTGATACTGGGGTTGGAATGGAAAATAGAAATAAATTTATATGCACAATCTGATAAAAGTAGAAGCAACTGTAAATACATCAGTTGAAAAAGTTTGGAAGCGATGGACAACACCAGAGGATATTAAACAATGGAACAATCCTTTTGAGGATTGGCATTCGCCCCTTATACAAGTGGATTTGAAAACGGGAGGAGAGTTTTTATTCAGGATGGAAAAGAAAGATGGTAGTGATGGCTTTGATCATCAAGGGAAGTACGACAAGGTAATAACCCATGAGCTCATTGAATACACCGTATCAGATGGCCGGAAATCAATTATTACGTTTGCTGACAATGGCAATTATACCACCATAACCGAAGCCTTTGAACCTGAAAATGAAACCCCTATTGAAATACAAAGAGATTTTGTTCAATCAATTTTAAACAATTTTAAAAAGTATGCAGAAGGTGAGTAACTGGATGAAGTAGAAAAAATAATCGAGCCTTAAAAAATCGTATCCAATTCAAAAGTAAGGTTGCCAATAATGCTGGATTGAACCGTTCCCGAGCCGGCAACAAAAAGCAGAGGCACGTCTTCACCCGTGTTGGGTGTATAGATTTCAATCGACTTGTTGGCGGGATCCACAATCCAATATTCTTTGATGCCAAACTCCAAATAAATTCTCTTTTTCTGATTGCGGTCGGTGTAAGCATTAGAGGGGGAAATGATTTCTACCACCAACTCGATTGGCCCTTCAATGCCTCTATCGGTTAAATACAGTTCTTTTGATGCCGCTGAAAGATAAACCAGATCGGGTTGAAATACATTCTTGCTATCAATGTAAAGATCAATCGGGGCAAAGAAGATTTCTCCTGGCATCTGAATATCTCTTATAGCGTCATATAATTTTCTTAAAACTCGTTGGTGAAGGGTGGCTGGTGCTGGGCTCATAATTAGTTCTCCATTTATTAACTGGCAAGGGGTTTTTATTTCTCCTAGCAAGGTGTAATCATCAACCGTCCAGTCCTTCGTTTTGTCGATGGTGAGTGTGTTCATGAAGTAAAGATAAAAAATTTAGAATTAACCCTCCTCTTTAACAAGTGTAGCCACTCAATTTTAAGCAACATTAAAAATATACCAACAAAATTGATTCACTAACTTCTTTATGCCTTTGGTTCGGCAGGTGCGGGTGCAGTGCTACTGCCACCTGTGTTTGTAAAAAACTGCTTTAGGTAATTTACCTTTTCGGTAAAGCCAGGGGTGTTAGTAGTGCTTTTGTATTTACTGTAATCGTAGTCTGTAAGGCTATCCTGAAAGTTATCGTAATCATGCACAATTTTAAAGTCGGTTATCATCCGCATAAGCGTGCTTATTCTGTCGGCTCGGGTGTCAGCAAACTTCCGATCCGCATAATCGGCCTCAAACTCAACCCAATCAATATCAGGCGTGCGCAATTCAGGTTGTGTTTCGCTTAAATCGTGCACGGCATTGGCAAACGCCTTGTTCTTTTCTTGAATGCTACCATACTTGCCCCGCTCTTCTGCGGTAAGGTTTTGCGTAACAGAACCCGCAATGGTTATTAACGTGTTTAATGCAGCGTCAAAATCTGCTATTTGTTGAGGTGTAATGTGTTTGAAACCTAAGTTTGAAATGGGCATGGGGCAATGGGTTTAAGGGTGAAATTGTTAGTCAAAGAAAAATAAAAAACGATTTATTTTCAAGAGTATTTTATTTTTTTTTTAAAATTTCAGGTAAGCCTATTATACGTTAAGGTTCGCTATTAAATGCCTTTGGCTGGCCAGCGAGCCAAATAACCTCAAAATTGCGGGTTTAAGGGTGGCTTAACACGTTGAGGACGTAGAATTTGACCCTAGAGGACGTGGATTTATA
>JBBRBQ010000006.1:0-229011 GCA_038205685.1 Cytophagales bacterium
CTCTTCCCATTCCGAACAGAGCAGTTAAGACCGCCCGCGCCAATGGTACTAGGGTCAAACCCGGGAGAGTAGGTCGTTGCCTTTTTTTATCAAAGCCCCATCCTAAAAAATGGGGCTTTTTTTTGCCTAAATTTTGTTGAATAATTTAGGTAGAGTTTAGAGGCGTTATCAGATGAGTCTTTCTAACTCATTCCAGATTCGAAGCCTCAAATTTTAAAAGCTTACCTGCTAATTATAAAACTCTATCTCTTAATTTAGTTTAACGAGATCACAACTTTACAATTTGAACCTTTACAAAGTTCTGATTATTTGCTATTCAGATTATTTTTTAACTGAAAAATGTTAAAAAGCGGAATATAATTCTATCATAGACTCTGTTTACAGGCTATTTCAATCGAATTCGGTAATTTATTTCCGAAATTAGGTTAAAAATTACCCTAATGTTATGATTTTTGTAAGGAACAGTTAACTCTATAACTTTAATCCTTAACCAAAACCTGAATTATGAAAAAAACAATTTTACCACTTATCTTACTGTTTGCAGTAAGCTTGCTGGCAGTCTTTCAGCCAGCTGTGCCTGGTACTATAGTAACTGAAGGCTTAAATTCTGGCGATATAGCATGGATGCTTACCGCAACTGCTCTTGTGTTGTTAATGACACCTGGGTTAGCATATTTCTATGGTGGAATGATCGATACAAAGAATATCATCTCCACTATGCTTCAAAGCTTTATTGCTATGGGCGTAATTAGTATTATTTGGATTGTGGTTGGTTTTAGTTTGGCCTTTGGCACTTCTATCGGAGGCGTTATTGGTGATCCATCGTCCTTTTTTATGTTCAAAAATGTATTAGATGGAAAACCTTGGTCTTTAGCACCAACAATACCTTTAGTGTTATTCGCATTTTTCCAGTTAAAATTCGCGATTATAACGCCTGCTCTAATTACAGGTACTTTTGCTGAACGTATTAATTTTAAATCTTACGTTCTTTTTTTAATACTGTTTTCGCTTTTCATTTATGCACCTCTAGCACACTGGACGTGGCATCCTGATGGATTTCTTTTTAAGTTAGGAGTTCTTGACTTTGCAGGAGGAACGGTTGTGCACATGTCGGCAGGGTTTGCTGCGCTCGCAGCATCTATCTATTTAAGGAATAAATCAGAAGTGAAGAAATCAATTGCACCGGCCAACATTCCATTTGTATTATTAGGAACTGGTTTGTTGTGGTTCGGCTGGTTCGGCTTTAACGCAGGTAGCGCGTTGTCTGCTGGCGCGTTGGCAGCTTCCGCTTTTGCCACCACTAACACTGCTTCGGCCGCAGCCGGTTTGTGCTGGGTGTTTTTTGATGTGGCTAAAGGCAAGAAGCCTTCTGCTTTAGGATTTTGTATTGGTGCAGTGGTAGGATTGGTAGCAATAACACCAGCCGCAGGATTTGTTACCATACCTTCCAGTATATTCATAGGTACAGTGGCAGCACTTGTTAGTAACATTGTTGTTCATTGGAAATCTAAAACCTCGCTTGAAGACACATTGGATGTGTTCCCTTGCCACGGTGTGGGTGGAGCTGTAGGTATGTTAATGACGGCTTTCTTGGCCAACACGGCCGTGAACAGCGCTAATACAACTGGCAACGGATTGTTCTACGGAGAAACTACTCTTTTCGTAGCACATCTAATTGCTCTTGTTGTTGTAATAACGTTTGTATTTGTTGGATCAATGATATTATTAAAAATAACTGATCTGATTTCCCCTTTGAAGGTAAGCGCTGAAGAGCAAGAAATTGGTTCAGATTTGTCTCAACATGGAGAAGGTATACCAGCTTAAATTATTGTAAAAAATCACCAAAGCTCCCAGCGGGTGTACGATACCCACTGGGCCTGCTTTAGCTTAACGTTTCACCATAAAACATTATCAAAAATATGAAAAGCCATAAAACAAGACTAACCCTTATTGCACTTTCTTTCATGGTAGCAAACACTTTTGCGCAAGAAGCTGCTGCTCCTGCCGAAGAAAAACCGAAAATTGTAATGTCAGGGTATATCGATTCTTATATACTTACCGCATTTAATTCTCCTCAATCCCACAATCTTTTAGGTAGTACAACATTAAATGGAGGCTTCCCTGCGGGTCGTGCTTTCGATCGGTTAGATAAACAATTCGCTTTAGGATTGGTGCAAACAAAATTTGCTTATTCCGATAAGAAATCTGACTTGGTAATTGATTTGACCTTTGGCCCAAATGCTGAGTTAGGTAATTTTGGTAATACTACAGGCACTACAAACCTGTGGGTGCCTGGAACAAATTATCAACGTCAGTTATATGGAACTTCGGCTGCCATCAAGCAAGCGTATTTTACCTATAAAGCAACAGAAAAACTAAGCTTTACGGTTGGTCAGTTTGGAACTCACATTGGGTACGAAGTAATAGATGCACCTGTTAACTACCATTATTCTTTATCCAATCTTTTCAATAACGGACCCTTTTACCATGTGGGAGCAAAAGCTACCTATGCATTTAATGGCAACGTATCGTTAATGGCTGGATTGGTAAACAATTGGGACAACTTAACGGATAACAATACTCAAAAATCATTTGTTGCGCAGCTTTATGTTAAGCCTGTGGATGGATTTAATATCTACTTGAACTACATAGGGGGTTATGGCGATGATACCTATTTGACCACTACTGCAGCAGCAAGTGGAAAGGCATATCTAGAAGATTATACGCGAGATATGTTTGATTTAACAACAGGCTACCAAATTACCCCTAAATTTTATTTGGGCTTAAATGCTGCTTATGGTTTCTACACATTCAATGCAACAGGTGCAGCAAAGACTGATATTATTGCTACGTACGGATCGTTGAGCCCAAGTTGGAGTGGCGTTGCCTTTTACACAAACTATGCAATTAGCGATATAGTAGGGCTTGGTGTTCGCTATGAAACTTTTGATGATAAGAATTATGTGCGTTACATAGGCACTACTAATACATCACTCACAGTTACAGCACCTATTACATTGGCAGATGCACATTTGATTGTAAAACCTGAGCTAAGAATCGATACAGCCGGAAAAAATTATTATGAAGATAGTAATGGCAACGCAGTCACTGGTCAACAAACATTGGGTGTGGCCTTTATTTATAAATATTGATGATGTAGTTTTGTGAATGTTGGGATGAGAACTACTCAATCTTAACCTGACGATAATCATAATTGCATTTTAGAATGACGTTTAATAAAAATCTTTCTTGGCTCATTTCGTTTGTAATTGTTGCAGCAAGCCTAACCACCAGAGCGCAAGTATTACCATTGGATGAATCAGGAAAGATTTTTTTTTCGGATGTAGTTAAGGTAGATAGTTTATCAAAAGAAAAATTATTTACCAACAGCCTTAAGTGGCTAAAGTCACTGAGCAACTCCGAAGAAAAATTTACTTTCTCATCTACTGATTCAATTCTTCAAAAAGCAGAAGGTGCCTTCGAATTTCAAGTATTTCAACAAAACGGAATGCTAAGAAAAATGACAGGCACTATCTCTTGCAGGGTGGTTGTCGAAGCAAAAGACAATAAATACCGCTATTCATTTTCTGATTTTGTGTATCACTACTACATCCAAAACAGAAACTACAAGATGGAGAAAACGGGAAAAACAAAGCCTCTCGAAGAGCCTGAAGCCGCAGGTTGGCAAAAACTTTGGGAGAAACATAAAGAAACAACCTTCACCAAAGTAACTTCAATGACAGCAGTTCTGAACACTGAGTTGAAGAAAAAGGATAATCCGCCAAAGGAAAAAAAAGTTAAGAAGTTAGATTGGTAGGTGCTTGTCTGCATCACAATTGCTTGCTTGTCTGCTTCTAAGTACTAGAATTATTGTCTAGCTTTGTTGTCCATGAGTTTTGCTTTTCCTTCTTTTCTGTGGGCTCTCTCGGTTCTCTCTATTCCCATTATTATTCATTTATTCAATTTCCGTAGAACCAAGCGTATCTATTTTTCTAACAATCGCCTGCTTAAGCAGATTAAGCAGGAGACTACCCAAAAGCGAAAGCTTAAGCAATACTTAGTGTTGGCTTCACGGCTTTCGTTTTTATTGTTTCTGGTGTTGGCTTTCGCCCAACCTTTTTTGCCAGCCAAAGAGCAGATTACTTCGGGGCATCAAGTAGTTATTTATTTGGATAACTCGCTGAGCATGTCTGGTAAAGTGGGCGAGAAAACACGTGCGTTGGATGCTGGTCAATCTATCGCGAAAGAAATAATGCAAGTGTTTCCTTCCGAAACACGATTCAAAATTATTACCAACGATTTTGCTCCATTCTCCAATTCATTCAAAACGAAAAACGAATTAGAAGATATTTTATCTCAAGTTAGATTATCGCCAATAAGCCGAACGTTTGAAGAAATTAAAAGCCGCATGGATGCGGATAGAACCAACGAGGACATATTTTGGATTTCTGATTTTCAACAATCTACACTAGGTAAAATACAGGCAATGGATTCCGCCAATCAATGGCATTTGGTACCGATTGAATATGAGAAAAATCTTTCCAACCTATTTGTCGATTCTGTTTATCGCGACAATCCATTTGCGATAAGTGGAGAGAAAAATACTATCACAGCTAAGATAAGAAACGTGGGGTCGACCAATCGTGAAGACCTTGTGGTGAAGTTGATCATTAACGGTATTCAATCGGCCACCACTACATTTTCATGTGAAGCAAATGCCGCAGTAGAATTGAGTTTTGATTTACCTTCAGGTCTTAAAAAATTTAATGAAGCGAAATTTATCATCAACGATTTTCCCGTAAGTTTCGATAATGAATTTTTCTTCACTATCAATTTCGGAGAGCGCATTAACATTGTTGAAATAAAGCAAGAAAAAAACGTTTCGCCCATTGAACTTGTGTTTGGCAACACCTCATTGTTCAACGTAAAAAGCTTCCTTGCGGGAAATGTAAATTATAGTTTGATAAAAGAAGCTGATCTAGTCGTTATCAATTCTCTTGTTACAATTGATCCAGCATTGGCAGCCACTCTCAAAGATTATCAAAGGGCTAAAGGTTCTCTGCTCTTAATCCCCAATGAAAAGCCTGACCTTAATTCTTACCAAAGTTTTGTGAGAAACAATCCGCTTTCGCTCGTTCAAAAATCCGAGATGGCAGAATTGGAAAAGCCTGATTTTCAAAATCCATTCTTTAAAAATGTATTTGAAGAACGCAATAACGCCATAGGCATGCCCAAGGCCAAGCGCTTTCTTAATTGGGAGTCGGACAGGTCAGCCATTTTAAAATTTAAAGATGGACAACCATATCTTTCTCAGTTTGATAAAACATTTCTGTTGGCTAGTCCACTTTCAAAAGAGTTTACTGATTTTCAAGCTCATGCGTTGTTTGTGCCCATTATGTATAGGTTAGCGGCCACAGGCAAAAAAAACATCCCTACTCTTTACCATTCGCTTGATGACAGTTTTATAACCATTCGAGCAGACAGTATTAGTGCCGATGAACCCATTAAAATGGTGGGCTTGCAAGAGATTGTGCCATCTCAAAGGCGAAATGGAGAAGCTGTTTTGTTGGAGTTGCCACGCTATCTTGTTGGGCAAGGATTTTATTCAGTTGTTCACAAAGTAGACACGCTGGATAAAGTGGCTCTTAACTTGGATAAAAAAGAATCGCTACTAAAACAACTAACGCTAGCAGAAATTAAAACTGAAGTGGGAACAGGTAAGAATATATCCTTTTTCAATTCTTCAAGTTCAAGCTCTTTTGGCACCGAAATAAAAGAAAGATATTTGGGCACCACATTGTGGAAGCAAGCTTTACTTTTGGTATTATTGTTTTTGTTAGCAGAAGTTTTATTGATTCGTTTTTTAAAATGATTTCAGGATGAAAATACTTATCAAATCAGCAGAGATACTTGCGAAAGGTTCCAGCTATCATAAGCAAGTAAAAAATGTATTGCTGCAAAACGGGCGCATTCTAGAAATAGGTGATAAGAATTTTGCTGCTGATAAAACGATTCAAGCCGAAGGCATGATTTTATCTACCGGTTGGTTTGATGTAGGTGCGTTTGTGGGCGATCCTGGATTGGAGCACAAAGAAGATTTGAACTCGCTAGCCAAAGCAGCAGCAGCAGGTGGTTTTACCGAAGTAGCAGTGTTGCCCAATACGCATCCATCTGTGCAATCCAAAAATGAAGTGAGTTACATCACACAGAACAACGGATCGAGATTAGTACAAATTCATGCGTTGGCTTCCATCACCAAAAACAACAAAGGTGAAGAACTAACTGAAATGATAGACTTGAATGAAGCAGGCGCAATTGGTTTTACCGATGGACTAAAACCCGTGTGGCACACTGACATCTTTTTAAAATCATTACAATATTTACAAAAGTTTGATGGCATATTGATCGATCAACCCGAGGATAAGCACTTGAACTTATTCGGGCAAATGCATGAAGGCATTAGTAGCACCCTATTGGGGTTAAAAGGTATGCCGCGCATTGCGGAAGAAGTGGCTGTAGGCAAGAATTTAGAATTGCTCGCCTACGCTGGTGGCCGTTTACACATCGCAAAGATATCAACAGCCAAAACTGTTGAGTTGATTAAAGCAGCCAAGAAAAAAGGATTGAACGTTACTTGCTCAGTTAACAGCTACCAAGCGTTGCTAGATGATAGTTTGCTTCACGACTTCGACACGAATTACAAAGTCAATCCACCTTTGCGGGAAAAGATAGATCAAGATGCACTTGTTCGTGGATTGAAAGATGGCACTATAGATATTATATGTTCAGGTCATTTGCCGCAAGATGATGAGAGCAAAAAACTAGAGTTTGACTTAGCCGATTTCGGTATTATCAACTTGCAAACTTTCGCTTCGCAGTTGGCAATGCTTGGCAAATCAATTGAGATGGAAGAGTTAATCGAGAAAGTAACAACCGCTCCGCGCAAGCTGTTTAAAATGGAAAGCCCCGCGATTGAGGTTGACGCAAAAGCAAACCTCACACTTTTTGATCCCAACAAAGAATGGACATTTAACACAGCCGATAATTTTTCAAAAGCTACTAACTCGCCTTGGCTTGGCAAAAAATTGAAAGGCAAAGTGATTGCAACGTTCAACAATTCTAAAAGCTGGATCGATGTTTAATTGGAACAATATTCAACCCTTATATCGTTTACCCATTCGCTACGGATCGATTGCAGCGGGAATTTGCATGGTACTTATCATCAGCCTTTTTTACATGGGCAAGCATCCGTTTTTGTTCCCGGTATTCTTAGATTTCAGATTGATTCTTTTTCCAGCTTTGTTTTATATGATGATAAAAGAGTTTCGCGATTTCTATCAAAACGGAGTGCTCCATTTTTGGCAAGGCTTGATCTTAACGATAGAGTTTATAATGATCTGGGGATTGTTCTGCTTTGTTACGTTGCAAGTGTTTGCCGCTATTGTGCCAGCCTTTGTTACGGATTATGTGCAGCAATTTCAAGAAGCAGCAAGAAAATTTCCACCCGAAGAGATTATAAAAAGAGTAGGAAAAGAAGCCTTCGAGCGTAATTTGCAAGCACTTTCTGCTACTAATGGGCTGGATGTGGCATTGCTTTATTGGAAGCAAGGTTTAATCTTCAGTGCTTTTTTTAGTATTATTATATCAGTAATTTTAAGACGACAACCAAACTATTAAACCCCAAAAACTATGGAAGAAAATGTAGAAGTAAAGCCAGCAAGCACACGTTCAGTAGGTGTTAAGTGGGGCTTAATTGGCGCAGGAGTAGGCATTGCACTTTTTGTTATTTACAATGTCTTGAAAATTGATTTTACTAGCGGACCCTTATCTTGGCTATCGTATGTAATAATAGCAGCCTTTATTTTCCTTGCTCAAAAGGAATTTAAAGATCATGGAGATAGCTTCATGAGCTTTGGACAAGGCGTTGGAATTGCGTTTTGGTATGGATTAACAGCGTCAGCTATTTCAAGTGTATTCACCTATATCTACGTAAAGTTTATTGATGGCGGGATGATGGATATGATTAAGGAAAAGCAAATTCAAAAAATGCAAGAGCAAGGCATGTCTGAAGATCAAATAGAGCAAGGCATGGAAATGGCAAGTAAATTTATGACACCAGAAGCCATCTTAGGATTTGGACTGGTTGGTGGAATTTTCATGGCAATCATCATTGGACTTATCATCACCATCTTTACTCAAAAGAAAAACCCTGAAGCCATTGTTTAATGAGTGATAAACTCAATATCTCCCTCGTAATTCCCGCTAAGGACGAAGAAGAATCGATACCAGAACTAAGTAATTGGATAAGCCGCGTGATGACCTCGCACGGCTTTTCTTATGAAGTTATTTTTATTGACGATGGCAGCACCGATGGCACATGGCAAGCCATCAAAAAAATCAGCGCAAGCGATAGTAATTTTAAAGGTATTCGGTTCAACCGGAACTTCGGCAAAGCGGCTGCACTACAAACTGGTTTTCGCAAAACACAAGGCAAGGTGGTGATTACCATGGATGCTGACCTGCAAGATAGTCCTGATGAAATACCTGAGTTATATGACATGATTGCCAACCAAGGATTTGATCTTGTTTCGGGTTGGAAGAAGAAGCGACACGACCCTATTTCAAAAACCATTCCTTCTAAGTTTTTCAATTATGTTGTTCAGCGAATATCAGGCATTTACATCCACGATTTTAATTGTGGCCTGAAGGCTTACAACAGCATCGTTGTAAAAAATATAAGTGTGTATGGCGACATGCACCGCTACATTCCCGTCATCGCCAAGTGGGCTGGCTTCACCAAAATCACCGAAAAAGTAGTAGAACATCGCGAACGCAAATATGGCCGTAGCAAGTTTGGCTGGCAGCGCTTGTTCACTGGTTTTTTAGATTTGCTATCAATCACCTTTGTAGGCAAGTTTAGGCGCAAGCCCATGCAATTTTTTGGCACGTTGGGCCTCCTCTCTTTTCTATTGGGATTGCTATTTACGGGCAAGCTTTTTTGGGATAAGCTAGACTCCCTTTTCTTTTCTAAAATTCCGCTTAAGCGGGATATTACCGAGCAGCCCTTATTTTACTTGGCTCTAGTAGCGTTGGTTATTGGCACACAGCTTTTCCTTACGGGATTTTTGGCCGAGATGATCACCATGCAATCCGTTTCCAAACGAGATTATTTAGTGATTGAAGAAGTTAATTGATTGAGTGATTTGAAGATTATTAACACTGCTAATCTTACTGGTTTATCAAAAAATAATAATTCTCAATCTTGTCCGTCCTTTAAGTTTGATCCTATTTCCGATAATTAATCTTGCAAGTAAGCCAATACCAATAGAAGTGCCGCCAATAATAGCTGTCTCTTTACTCAACTGCTTATTGTTGAGTATATCCACCAACAAATATGCCGACCCCGCTAGAAAAAAGAGTTGCTCAATTTTGTATCTAAGCCACCATTTTGTTTTATCATCAATATAAATACTGCTTATCTGGTTGAGGTCAACCTCGTAATCGCTGAATAAAATTGTGCTGTCTCTAAATCCAACTATTTGACTTGTCATTCTTGACTTGCTGCCCTTTACTCTAAATGAAATTTCGTCTCCCACTTTGTAGTACGCATTCTTGTGTCTGTTTCTTTTCTGCAGCATTAAAAGATCCTCTTGGCTGTAACAAGTAGAGCAAACTGCAACTAATAATAAAATGTGAAAAAGGTCTCTGGTCACGTAAAATGCTATAGACAATTGGCAACTCGGAGATGAAGTAACCATTCAAAAAGTTTAATATTTTCAAACTCTAGACCACAGTAGCAGAGTTTGGGAATTGTCTATTAAACTAAGCTCTCTTCTTTCTCATGGCCCAATAATAGAGCGGTATTCCGATCAACGAAATCACCAAGCCACCACCAGCATAAACAGGTTTGTAGAAAATAAGGAAACCACAAAAAGCAGAACCCATCAGCAAGTAAAGTCCGGCCACATAGGGGTAACCAAATGCCTTGTAGCTTCGCTCAGCCTTGGGCATTTTTTTACGCAAAACAAAAATGCCATAGATGGTGAGTATGCAAAATATGATTACCACAAAAGAAACCATATCGAGCAGGTCGCCATACTTGCCGCTCAAGCACCATACACTAGCCAGTATGCCTTGTACCCAAAGCGCCAGCTGAGGCACGGCAAATTGATTTAGTTCTCCCGCCTTTTTAAAAAACAACCCGTCATTCGCCATAGCGTAATACACACGTGCACCAGCCAGCACAAGGCCATTGATACAACTAAAAGTGGAAATCATAATCATAACAGCAATAAGTATAGTGCCAATGGAGCCGAAGATTACATTCGCGGCACTCACGGCCACACGGTCTTTTGCTGCAAAGGCAATGTCATTCATAGGCAGCACGGCAGTGTACATAATGTTGGCAACAATGTAGATAACGCCTACGATAAGTGTACCTAAAAACAAGCTCAACCCAATATTGCGTTTGGGATTTTTTATTTCTCCCGCAATGAAGGTAACGTTGTTCCAGGCATCGCTGCTAAAGATGGAACCCACCATGGCTGCTGCAAAAGCACCGAAGGCGGCAATGGTGCCATAGCTTTCAAACGAGCCATCGGTATTTATTTTATGAAGGCTCCAAGCATCGGCCCAGTTGGCTGCGAAAACATTAGAGTCCATCATCGCAAAACCAAATGCAATAAGCCCGAAAATACTGATCAGCTTTATCAATGTGAAAATTGTTTGCAGCATTTTTCCACCTTGCACGCCACGCGTGTTGAAATAGGTAAGCAATAAGATAACTGCAATAGATAGTATTTGTGCAGGAGAGATGGTTATAAATCCCAAATCAAAAAGTACAAGATCTTCACTGACACTTGGAACTAGATAGGCGGTAAACTTAGAGAAAGCCACGCCAACAGCGGCTATCGTTCCTGTTTGTATTACAGCAAACAAACTCCACCCATAAAGAAATGCCAACAAAGGATTGAAGGCTTCTTTCAAATAGACATATTGACCGCCTGCTTTAGGAAACATAGAACTCAATTCGCCATAACTCACGGCTGCCGAGATAGTCATTAGTGCTGTGACAACCCACGCCAGCATAAGCCAGCCGGGGCTTCCAAGCGTGCGGGTCATATCGGCACTTACAATAAAAATGCCCGAGCCAATCATGGAGCCAGATACAATCATGGTGGCATCCCAAAGGCCAAGGCGTGGTTTGAAAGAGGTTTCGGTCATGTTATTTATTTTAAATAATAGATGGAAGGTAATTTATATTTTCAGCGTATCAGGATTTAGATAAGTGCTCCAAAAAGTCAGCAAGTCAATTTGGGTGTTGCTTACTATTTTATAATACAGAATAAGCCTTTTATTAATTACACATTTATACACATTATCCTTGGTTCGATGAAGTGTATAAATCTTGGGATTTTTTTTGATGTGGCCTAAGGTCTCTTCAACTCTATCAAGAAAGTCATTAATGGCTTTTGTATTCCATTCTTTGGAAAGGTATTCCAAATTCTGATTGAAGGTCTTTTTTGATTCTGAGGTCCAGTTAAGCACATAACTCATAGTCAAAATCGAGCTCTAATTGCTTTCATTACCTGCTCGTGAGGTTCTACTTCTCCACGCATAGATTCTTTCAATCCTCTGCCGATGGAGGCTTCCATTGCTTCAATATCAAATTTCTTTTCCAAATCTTCTTGCGAAATAAATTCCCCAATATCTATTCTCACTTGGGCTTCATTTAATTCCAAGTTGTATTGCTCTAAACTGATTCTGCCTCCATTCTTCAAACCGTAATCCAATAAGGCTTTAACAGCTTTCAAGAGCGCTGGGTCTTCAACTTGTTCGAGTTCTTTAATTAGCAGGTCTCGTTCGGTGTTAACACTCATAAATTTTAGTTAGCTATTTCAAAATTAATGATTTTTCTCGCGTGTTAAACATTAACTGAAGAGAACCAAACGTCTCTCAAAAGTTTATGCAAATAAATAGTGCTTCTCTCGCGGCAAACCTCAAATGGCCTTTGCGGGATGCTTCTTAAATCTCCTCACTCCAGCCATTTAGTGGTGCTAAATAATTGGGGTAGATCATCAAGTGCTTTTTCTTCACTTCTTCATATACCAATTTTTTTAATGAGTGAATTGTCTCCTTCTCAAAAGCAGAAACAAAAATCACTTGTTCAAAACCTAGCGATCGGTAATAGCCTTTTTGTTCATCCCAATTGATTGGTTCTTCTGTTTTTTCAAGTAAGTCGATTTTATTAAGAACCAACACCACGGGAATATTCCCCGCACCAATCTCGCCAAGCGTTTTAGTTACCACTTCAATATGGTTTTTATGGAATGGATGTGCTATGTCGGCCACGTGCAAAAGCAAGTCGGCTTCGCGCACTTCATCCAAAGTTGATTTAAACGATTCGATCAGATGATGAGGCAGCTTGCGTATAAAACCAACTGTATCCGAAAGCAAAAAAGGAATATCGCCAATTACTACTTTTCTCACGGTAGCATCTACCGTGGCGAATAATTTGTTCTCGGCTTTTACATTGGCTTTGGATAATAAATTCATAAGTGTAGACTTGCCCACGTTGGTGTAGCCCACAAAAGAAATTCGCACAATGCTAGTTCTTGACTTGCGTTGAGTTTGCCGCTGTTTGTCAATTTTTTCAAGCTCTTCCTTCAGCATGGTAATATCCTTCTTTATCACCCGTCTGTCGGTCTCAATTTCTTTTTCACCAGAACCACCACGCGCACCTGTGCCACCACGCTGCCGCTCCAAGTGAGTCCATAAACGTGTCAATCGAGGCAGCAAATACTGGTTCATGGCGAGTTCCACTTGGGTGCGCGCTTGGGCTGTTTGGGCTCGAAGCACAAAAATATCAAGTATGAGAAGGCTGCGATCGTAAATGCGAACTTTAAAATCTTCCCGTTCGGCAGGGTTCATCTCTTTCTCGAGATTTCGAAGCTGCGAGGGACTTAAATCGTCATCAAAGATTACGTTTGAAACGCCTTTGAGAAAGACATAACTTCTAATTTCCTCTAATTTCCCTTTGCCCACAAATGTGCGCACATCGGGGTGCGAAAGCCGCTGTGTGAACTGCTTGAGGGTTTGTATGCCTGCGGTTTCGGCTAAAAAGGCGAGTTCATCTAAATGCTCTTGAGTCTCATCGTGCTCGTCTTTGCCAGTAATCAGAGCTACTAATACGGCATTGCTTTGTTTGTTTTCCATCATCAATCCTCAAACCTAGTATTTTAGCTTCAAAAAGCTTTATGTACGGATTATTTCTTTTTCCTAACTTGCCAAAGTTTAGCTGGCTGCAATACACTTCTGATAAATTTAAAATTCATTCTACTTGTTTTCATTCCTTAAAGCCAAACAACCAACCTTTGACTATCCCTTAACTACGGATATTCATTCGCATTTACTTCCGGGTATTGACGATGGCGTGAAAACCTTTGAAGAATCGCTTGCGGTGATTACTGAACTTATGGAGTTGGGCTACAAGAGATTTATCACCACCCCCCATGTAATGATGGATCGGTATCCAAATACCAGTGAAATCATCTTATCAAAACTGGCTGAATTAAGGCATTACCTGAAAGAAAGAAATATCAATGTGAGTGTTGAAGCTGCCGCTGAATATTATTTGGATGATTCACTCATTGAAAAATTAAACAACAAAGAGCACCTGCTTACACTGGGCAAGAATTATCTTTTGTTTGAAACTAATTTTTTGGCTGAGCCTTTTGTATTAAAAGATTTTGTTTTTCAAGCATCCTCTGCCGGCTACAAACCAATTCTAGCACATCCCGAAAGGTATTCATACATGACGTTGGAAAAAGCGGAGGACTTGGTTAATCGCGGAGTTTTGTTCCAACTCAATTTACCTTCATTGCTCGGCTATTACTCACGCCCCATTCAACAACTCGCTTACAAACTTATTGATAAAGGCTGGGTTCATTTTCTGGGATCGGATTGCCACAATGCCAATCAGGCTAATCTGCTGGACGATGTGATCAAAAATAAATACTACGCTAAAGCCATGAGCTTGCCTCTTTACAATCATAATATATAAAATGATTGCCATTACTGGAGCCAATGGCTTATTGGGCAGTGCTATCATTCAACGATTGATTGATGAGCAACTAGATTTTGTGGCACTCAAAAGAGAAGGTAGCAACCTGGATTCATTGGCGAAAAACACAACTGCAATACGTTATCGAGATGCAGACATCCTTGACAGCACTTCTCTACTCGAAGGGCTTAAAGATGCAACTACAGTTATTCATACCGCAGCCATTGTGTCGTTCAATCCCAAAAGGCAAAAAGAAATTTTTGAAGTAAATGTAGTGGGCACAAAAAATATTGTGGATGCTTGTTTGGCTTTAAAGATACCCCGAATGATTCATATTAGTTCGGTAGCAGCACTAGGTAGGCAAAAAGGAATTGGTACTATTGATGAAACCACTCAGTGGGTTGACAGCCCATACAATACTGATTATGCTAAATCAAAATACCAAGCTGAGCTAGAAGTTTATAGAGGGCAAGAAGAGGGATTGCAAGTCTCGATAATCAATCCGAGCGTTATACTTTCGCAATCATTGTGGACAAAGAGCAGTGCTGCTCTCTTTAAATATGTATGGGATGAAAATAAGTTCTATACTTCTGGCACTCTCAACTATGTAGATGTGAGAGATGTGGTTGAGTTAATAATGAAAATTTATAAAAGGAATATTATTGGTGAACGGTTTATAGCCAATGCTGGATCTATCAGCAGTAAAATATTATTCGAAGAAATTGCAAGCCGATTTGGCAAAAAAGCTCCTTCTTATTTGGCTACTCCCTTTCTTACTTTTTTAGCAACGCGAATAGAATCTTTGCGATCATCAATAAAAGGAACAGAGCCACTAGTAACCAAACAGACTGCTCAACTGGCAAGTGAAGCTTTTTACTTTAGCAACCAAAAGGCTATAAATGAACTGGATATGCGATTTAGATCGCTTGAAGAAACTCTAGATTGGTGTTGCCAGTATTATTTGGCGAACGTTAGCACAAACAAACATTAACTGCAATATTGACGCTTCATTTTTATTATGTGATCTTTACAGAAAGAAAATTGGAGAATTTTAATTTTCTGGGCATTTTATTTTTACCTACTTTAGGCAAACCCTTTTAGCATGGCGCACGAATTTAGGAAAAGAGAAGAAGAGGAGGAGTTGATCAAAAGGTTCGAAGATAGTGTCAAAAAAAATCTCACCAACTTCTTCGACATTGATGCCTACGAAACAATCATCGACTATTACCTAGAAAAAAGTAAATTTAAAAAAGCACTTCTTGCAGTAAACCAAGCGATGGAGCTTTATCCTTTCTCCACCGATTTTCTTACCATCAAAGCGCAAGTGCTTACTAATTTGGAAGCATACGATGAAGCTCTTGATTTATTGGAGACTGCCAAGAATTTGAATCCTTCCGATATTGATGTTTACATGTCGATAGGCTCTATTTTTTCGTTGCAAGGAAAATTTGAAGAAGCCATCAACATCTACAAAGAAGCCATGACTTTTGATGAAGATGAGCAAGACGATATTCATTACAATATTGGATTGGCTCACCAAAGCATGGAACATTATGACTTGGCAATTGAATCTTATAAAGAATCTATTGAATTGAACTTGAGCCACGAAGGTTCACTCTATGAACTTGCTTTTTGTTTGGATGTGGTGGGTCAGTTAGAAGGTAGCCTTTCTTATTACAAAAAATTTATTGATGAAGATCCTTACTCTGCAGCAGCTTGGTATAATCTTGGCATTGTTAGCAACAAATTAGAGAAATACGAGGAGGCGTTGGAAGCGTATGAATTTGCTTTGGCGATAGATGAAAATTTCGCCTCGGCACATTTTAATATGGGCAACACGTTTATGAATTTGGAGCAATTCACGAAAGCGTTAGATTCATTCAAAAAAACAATTGAGATAGAAGGTCCAAGCCCTGAAGTGTATTGCTGCATTGGTGCTGCGTATGAAAACTTGAATCAGTATGATCTTGGATTAAAATATTTTCACAAATCATCCAAGCTTGACCCAATGTATGATGAGGCTTGGTTTGGTGCTGGCAGTTGTTTAGAAAAACAAGAGAAGTGGTACCAAGCGCTTCACTTCTTTAATAAGTCGATTAAATTAAATGGATTGAATGCGGAATATTGGAAAGCCGCAGCTCATGCTGAATTTAAAATCGGTAATATTATTTCAAGTATTGATGCCTACGAAGAAGCGAGTGAACTTGGCCCTGATGACAAAGAGATTTGGTTGAATTGGTCATTCATTTATTTTGAACAAGGTGAACATAGCAAAGCGATTGAAGTATTGGAGCAAGGCATGGACGAAATTCCAGATGAACCAGAATTCTTTTATCGTATGACAGTGTATTTAATTGAAGCTGGCAAATTTAAAGAGGCATTCAACTATTTAGAAAACGCTTTAATTTTAGATTTTGAAGGGCACTCTGTTTTGTTTGATTTCTTCCCAAAAGCTGAGACACAAAAGGCATTGTATAAAATAATAGATCAATTTAGAAAAGAGAACAAGAAGGATGAATTATAATCTTAAAAACCTACCAGAACGTACTGTTAAGCCTCGTCAGTCTGGATACACTATGGCGATGGACAAAGGCTTGAGTGTGCGCGAAGCTGAAGATTTTGTGAGCATGGCTGCCGATTATGTTGATATTGTGAAGTTAGGATGGGCTACTTCATTTGTCACGCCAACACTCAAAGAAAAATTAAAAGTCTATAAAGATGCTGGCATACCAGTGTATTTTGGAGGCACATTATTTGAAGCGTTTATAATCCGCGATCAATTTGACGATTATCGCAAAGTGCTTGATAAATACAACATGCAATTTGCCGAAGTCTCGGACGGATCGATTGATCTCGATCACGATAAAAAACTAGACTACATTGAAAAACTTTCGAAGCAAGTTACTGTGCTTTCAGAAGTTGGTTCAAAAGATGCAGACAAAATTATTCCACCGTACATGTGGATAGAGTTGATGCAAAAAGAATTGGATGCGGGTGCATGGAAGGTAATTGGAGAAGCACGTGAAGGTGGCAACGTTGGCCTCTTCCGTTCTTCGGGCGAGGTGCGTTCAGGATTGGTGCAAGAGATTCTCACTAAAATTCCCTTTGAAAAAATTATTTGGGAAGCACCTCAAAAAGCGCAGCAAGTATGGTTCATAAAATTACTGGGTGCCAATGTAAACCTAGGTAACATTGCACCTAACGAAATGATACCGCTTGAAACTATTCGGTTAGGGCTTCGTGGAGACACCTTTCTCCATTTTTTAGGATTGGAACGCAAGAAGGATAATAGTACCCCAGCTTTCGAAGCGGATTAATTTGCAAGCACATATCAGTTGAGTCTAGTTAGTTGTTGGTAGGAATCTTTGTCTTTAATCTAAGTACACATCATGGAAAAAAAATTTGGTCTTATTGGCGCAATAGTGAGTCATTCATTTTCAAAATCATATTTCGATGAAAAGTTTTTTCGCGATGGCTTGCGCGATTATCATTATGATTTATATCCACTCAATAATGTAGAAGAATTGACAGCATTGTTAAATAGCAATCCTGAATTATGCGGACTTAACGTTACTATTCCTTACAAAGAAAAAGTAATAAAATTACTGAGTGATATTGATCCAGCAGCGAAACGCATTGGGGCAGTTAACGTAATTAAAATAAAAGATGGTGTATTGAAAGGCTTTAACACCGACAGCGATGCCTTCTTGGAAACATTAGAAAAATGGTATCCTAAAACAAAAGATTCTAAAGCATTGGTACTGGGCACAGGAGGTTCTTCCAAAGCAGTGCGCGAAGCATTAAAGAAATTGAAGATACCATTCAAACTTGTTTCAAGAACTTTAGAAGGCGCAGACTTTACTTATGAAACATTAGAAACGGATAAAGAAGTTTTTTCAACTTTCAATTTAATTATTAATACAACGCCATTGGGCATGAGCCCCGATACCAAAGCATTTCCGCCCATTAACTATGAATTGCTTACCAGCGATCATTATGTATATGATCTGATTTATAATCCTGCTCGCACCCTATTTATTCAAAAGGCTGAGATGCGGAATGCACACATTAAAAATGGTCTTGAAATGCTGCACGTGCAAGCTGAGAAAGCGTGGACAATTTGGAACAACTAGCTTTAGTTATTCGTTGTTGGTTGGAAGTTGTTAGCCGTCACGAATAACTATCAACTAACAACCCTCAACTAAAATGGATTTCAAACTTGCCAGCCATTACATTCCAACAGGCGATCAGCCTAAGGCAATTGAAAAATTAGTAAAAGGTTTGCGTGATGGCGAAGAGCATCAAACACTGCTTGGCGTAACCGGATCGGGCAAAACATTTACCATTGCCAATGTAATCACGCAAGTAAACAGACCCACGCTAGTGTTGAGCCACAACAAAACGTTGGCCGCTCAACTCTATGGCGAGTTCAAGCAATTCTTTCCTGAAAATGCAGTTGAATATTTTATCTCTTACTACGATTATTATCAACCAGAAGCATTTATTCCTTCTTCTAATCTATACATTGAAAAAGATCTTTCCATTAACGAGGAAATAGAGAAACTTCGTTTGAGTGCTACTTCTTCTTTGCTGTCTGGTCGTAGCGATGTTATTGTGATTGCCTCTGTTTCATGTATCTATGGTATTGGTAATCCGGAAGAGTTTGGTAAGAACCGAATACAGCTTAAAGTAGGCGAGGTTATAGCTCGCAACAGACTGCTCTTTGGTTTGGTCGATATTTTATACAGTCGCACGGAAGCCGAATTTAAGCGAGGTACTTTTAGAGTTAAAGGCGACACGGTTGATGTTTTTCTCGCTTACGCGGATTATGCGTTGCGGATTTATTTCTTTGGTGATGAGATTGAAGCTATTCACTTGATTGAACCCGACACGGGAAAAAAAATTTCTGATGAAAAAGTAGCTGTTATTTTTCCTGCCAATCTTTTTGTAACAGGCAAAGACATGCTACATCAAGCCATTCGTGAAATTCAAGATGACATGGTGCTGCAAGTGGAATCGTTTCAAACCGAAAGAAGATTTTTGGAAGCAAAGCGATTGAAAGAACGCACAGAGTTTGATATTGAGATGATGCGCGAGTTGGGCTATTGCTCGGGTATCGAAAACTATTCACGCTACTTTGATAGACGCCAACCAGGCGCAAGGCCGTTCTGTTTGATCGATTATTTCCCTGATGATTTCTTGATGGTGATAGATGAGAGCCACGTAACTGTCAGTCAAGTACGCGCCATGTGGGGTGGCGATAGATCTCGCAAGGTAAATCTAGTCGACTATGGATTCAGATTGCCATCGGCAATGGATAATAGGCCACTTACATTTAATGAATTTGAATCCATTTTAGGTCAAGTGATTTATGTTAGCGCAACTCCTAGCGAATATGAATTAAGAAAATCGGATGGTGTGGTAGTAGAGCAAATCATTCGCCCCACAGGCTTACTTGATCCAGTAATCGATGTTCGGCCAAGCAGAAATCAAATTGATGACTTGTTGGAAGAAATTGACGAGCGAGTAAAAGTAAAAGAGCGGGTATTGGTTACTACACTTACCAAACGAATGGCAGAAGAGCTTACCAAATATTTGGAGCGTGCTTCTGTTAAGTGCCGCTATATTCACTCTGAGGTGGCTACGTTAGATCGCGTTGAAATTCTTCGCGAGTTAAGGCTTGGCGTGTTTGATGTATTGGTGGGTGTAAATCTTTTGCGTGAAGGACTAGACTTGCCAGAGGTTTCGTTGGTATGCATTTTAGATGCGGACAAAGAAGGCTTCTTGCGCAATCAACGATCATTAGTACAAACGATTGGTCGGGCAGCACGCAATGTAAACGGCAAGGTGATTATGTATGCCGATAAAACCACTAACTCGATGCACGAAGCAATAGATGAAACCGACAGGCGAAGAAAAATTCAGCAAGATTATAACCTAGCTAACGGCATTACGCCACAAACTATCATTCGCTCTAAGGAATCTATTCTTGGACAAACCAAGGTTGCTGATTCTAAAAAATCAATGAAACGCTATTACATTGAAGATGAAGAGAAGTCAATGGCAGCAGACCCTGTGGTGGCCTATCTTAGCAAAGATGATTTGACAAAATTGCTAGACCGCACCAAGAAAGCGATGGAAAAAGCAGCGAAAGAATTGGAATTTATGGAAGCTGCCCGCTTGCGCGATGAATATCTTGCGTTGAAGAAATTGGTGGAGGAGAAAAAGTAATCAAGGTATTTTTCCGTTTAGAAAGACCACAGATGAAAGTATTATGTTGAAGGAATAGGCTAGACCATGAGCAACATCAAATTATTCGAATCTAAAAAAGTAAGAACTCATTGGGATGAGAAAGCCGGGCAATGGTTTTTTTCGGTGATTGATGTTATTGAAGCACTTATGGGTACAGAAAGGCCAAGGAAGTACTGGAGTGATTTAAAAACAAAACTTATTAAAGAAGGAAGTCAACTGTCCGAAAATATCGGACAGTTGAAAATGAAAGCTTCTGATGGAAAAATGAGGGAACCCGATGTAGCTACCCACTAAGAAGATTTAAATTGTGGTAATGAATGAAGAATCTCTCCCTTTTGCTTTTACTAGCAGGTTCATGGCATTGCTATTCGCAATCAAAAAATAATCTTCCAACTCGCGAGTTTTCAGTAATAACAGAAAATGACGTTTTCTTTTTTAAGGATTATTATTATTCGGCTGGCCAAGATTTAGTTTATAAAAAATTACTATCGCCTGCCAGTAGTCTGTACAAAGCTTTATCAAATAATGATACAACGAAAATAATACTTACCTACAAAGCAGGATTGAAAATTTATACACCTCGCGAAATCAGCCAAACGGAAATAAGCAAGATGGATAGGCCTTATGCAGCCTATGAATATTTGAGTATTGGGATAACTCGCTTCACTAAAATAAATCGCGGATATTCTTTTGCGATTGACGTTGGCTTAGTTGGCAAAGCAACAGGGCTGGGACAATTTCAAGCATGGTGGCACAAAGTTTTACAATTAAGAACGCCTCGAGGTTGGGGTTACCAAATTAATAATGAAATTACAGTGAACGTAAATTATCAACGCTGGCAAGCATTGCGTTTAACTAAGAAGATTGATTTAGTAAGCACTTCCAATGTGTATGCTGGCACTGCTTCGAATAGACTAACACAGAATTTTACTTTTCGCTTCTTCAATTTCAAATCGTTGAAAAATTCAAATTTCACACATTGCTTTTTATCATCTCAAGCTATTGTAAAAAATGAGTTCTTCTTGTTTGCTGGATTGGGTGCCGACTACAATGCCTCTAATATTTTTATTGAAGGCAGTTTGTTTAAAAACAATGTGAGTCCGTATACACTTGATGCGTTGCCCTTTATCTTCAGGCAACAACTAGGTTTAATGTACACAACACCAACCTTTTTTTACTCATCTACCATGCACCATTTAAGCAGAGAAGTAGCGGATGGAATAGATCATTTTTATGCAAGTTTCGATATTGGTTTTCGGTTCTGATTCACTTGCCTCTCATTTTCTCAATGCTGTCCCATGTTTCTGAAGGTATAGTTTCCAAGTGACTGAACTCGCCACCATTGCGAAGCCATTCGCCACCATCAATGGTGATAACTTCACCATTTACATAGGCTGAAAAATCGGAGAGAAGATAGGCCGCTAAGTTGGCAAGCTCTTGATGCTCGCCTACGCGCTTTAACGGAACGCGCTTGGCCGGATCAAATTCTTTGGCAAGTTCGCCAGGCAGTAAACGGCTCCACGCACCTTCAGTAGGGAACGGCCCTGGGGCAATAGCATTGCTGCGAATGTTATACTTTGCCCACTCTACAGCCAACGATCTTGTTAACGCCAGCACACCAGCTTTTGAACAAGCCGATGGAACAACATAGCCAGAGCCCGTCCAAGCATAAGTTGTTACGATGTTTAAGAAGACACCTGCTTGTTTCTTAGCAATCCAATTTTTACCAGCCGCAAGCGTTACGTAATACGTGCCTCGCAATACTATATCCACCACAATATCAAAAGCGCGATGCGACAATCGTTCTGTTGGGCTAATGAAATTCCCAGCAGCATTGTTAAGCACGCCATCAATAGGCCCGAACTTTGCTTCGGTTTGTTTGATCACATTTTCAACTTCCTCATATTTTCTAATGTCACAAGGCACGGCCAATACTTGGCCACCCGTTTCTTTCATCAACTCCTCTGCGGTTTTATCGATTACTTCTTTTTTGCGACTGGTAATCACGAGGTTTGCCCCCAATTGCAAAAGATATTTTCCCATCGACTTGCCTAGGCCTGTTCCGCCTCCTGTTATAATAATCGTCTTTCCTTTAAAAGAATCTTCCTTCAACATACCGTTCATAATCTTATTGGTTTGTATTAAAGATAACAAGATGACGTGTTGCCTTCCAATTAAATAAGGATAAATTTGTTAATCTATATTATCCAATATTAAAATGAAAAGAATAGTAATTGCGGTCTTGATTTTACCCCTCATTTTGAGTTCGTGTATCGTATCAAAGAAAAAATATGACGACATACTTGCGCAAAAGATAAAAGCGGATGGTGAGTTGGTGCAAAAGAAAAAGCAACTGGATAGCACCGCGAATGCTGTTGTAACCCTTACTGGTAAAATAACTAAACTTAAGCAAGACACAACTGATCTTGTTGCTGATAACAAGGCTACGAGTAAAAAGTTAGCAACCTTATCGAAAGATCACGATCAATTGAATGCAATCTATAAGAACCTGATGAACAGCAGTGGCAAATTGAACCGTGATGTAACGCAGCAGCGTGAACAGCTATTGGCCATTCAAGAGAATTTGGATAGAACGCGCAAACAAAATGACTCTCTCAGCGTAGGGTTAGTAGAGCGGGAAAAGAAGGTGAAGGAATTAGAACAAATCCTTTCTGATAAGGACAAAGCCGTTACTGATTTGAAAAACAGAATCAGCAATTCGTTATTAAATTTTAAGGAAAATGATTTAACAGTGAAAGTAAAAAATGGAAAAGTGTACGTTTCGCTATCCGAACAACTCTTATTTGGTTCGGGAAGCATCGATGTAGATAAAAAGGGCGCGGTGGCAATTCAGCAATTAGCGAAAGCGATCAAAGATCAAAAGGATATTCAGATAATGGTGGAAGGCCATACTGATAACGTGCCCATCTCAAAGAAAACAGAATACCTTCAAGACAATTGGGATTTGAGTGTGTTGCGGGCCACATCAATTACTCGCATATTAACCAAAGCTGGTGTGTTGCCAAGTCAAGTAGTGCCTGCAGGCAAAGGAGAATTTTCTCCTTTAATGACAAACGATTCGCCACAAAACAAACAAAAGAACAGGAGGACAGAAATTATCATCACGCCTAATTTAGATGAATTGTTTAAGATACTCGGTAACTAACAAAATGGAGATTTTAACCTTATTGCCTATCTTTAAATCGATTTTATTGTTTTATGATTTTTTAAACTAGTACGAGCATGAAGATAACTCCACTCGAGATTCGTCAAAAGCAATTTGAACGTGCCTTGCGAGGGTACGACAAGGAAGAGGTGAGTGCTTTTCTTTCTTCGCTTTCGCAAGAGTGGGAGCGCACACAAGACGAGGCGAAAGAAATGCGTTTTAAGTTAGAAGCTGCTGAACGTGAGGTGCTAAAGTTGCGTGAGGTAGAAAGTTCGTTGTACAGAACGTTGAAGACTGCTGAAGATACAGGGTCGAGCATGATCGACCAAGCAAATAAAGCGGCTGAACTGCACTTGCGTGAAACTAACATGAACGCAGATGCCCTGATGAACGAGGCTAAATCGAAAGCGAAAAATACGTTAGAAGAAGCGGAAGCAATAGCCAAGCAGATGTTGGAGGAAATGGAAGAAAGGCTTAAAGATTTAGTGCACACCTACCGAAGTTTTGAATCGCACCGTGATAATTTACTTTCGGATATGAAGCGCCTGGCAGGCGAAGCGATTGATAGAGTGGAGAGCGCAAAAATTAAATCGCGCGACTTTGATCCGGATCAACACCTTGCATTGGCAAAAAAGCAAATCAAGAAAATAGTATATCCCAACAATGATTTTGATAAACCCATAAAGAAGGAAATTGAGCCAGAGCCTGATGTTATTCAAGAGCCTGTAGTTATTGATACCATTGAAACCGTAGAACTTGTAACAACAATTACATCAACTGTTTTAGTTGAAGAACGAAAAACGCAGAAGTCTTTCTTTGATGATATTGAGTGATTTTGTTTAGAGAATACATCACACACCCTATAGTTTAAGATGAGAGGCAAAGTAGCATTGGAAGGATTGGAGTTTCACGCTTATCATGGAGTGTATCCGCATGAGCGATCTTCTGGCAATAAGTTTGAAGTGGATATTTTAGTAGAAACTGATTTTGATGATTCGGCTTTTCGCGATGAGCTTACTGGTACGTTAAACTATGAAGACTTGTATGTGGTGGTTAAAAATGAAATGAACAAACCATCTAAGTTATTGGAAACTGTTGCTCACGCGATAGCTGAACAAACACTGCAAACTTTTGAAGAAGCCATTGCCGTAGAAGTAAAAATCGCAAAGTTCAATCCACCGATCGGAGGAGTTTGCAAAAAGGCAAGTGTGGTGGTGAGTAAGAATAGAATCTGATAAAAGTAATGGGCTGCTCGAAGACTAAGTAGCATCAACAAACATAAAACCTCTCGCGTCTGCGCCTTCATAAAAATCAACACATTTGCCAATCAAAAACATCAAGTGCTTTTTGTCAACCAACACATCAATTTCGCCTTGCTTGTAGTGTAGGTCAGTGTCTTTCTTTTTGTCGAAACCAATAATGAGTGTTGCTCCACCACAGCCTCCACCTCCCCTCACGCCAAGTCGAAGGGAATAATTTTCTGGAATATTCTTGGTTTTCATAATCTGCAACACTTCTTGTGCAGCGCGTTGCGAAAGGGAAACAGGTACTATTGGAGATTCAGAATTCAAAATTTCAGATTTATCAAGCGCAAGAACTTAAACACCTAAACACTTTAAGGCATCAACACTTAATCAAAATTACCGTAAATTTCCAACATAATTTGAACGAATAAAATTCTCATGAACACATTACTTGAACTTATTAAAATACTAGTACCCGCTTCCGTTGTTTTGTATGCTGTATACTTAATGGTGCGATCGTTTATTGCCCGCGAACTTGACTTAAAGAAACTTGAGGTAAGAAGCAAAAGCATTGAAACAGTTTTACCTATCCGCTTGCAAGCCTACGAGCGCATTACTCTTTTTTTAGAAAGAATATCGGCTCAAAATCTACTTTTTAGATTGTCAGGCTCTGGGTACTCAGCCCAAGATTTCCATCGATTATTGTTAGATGAAATCAGGAATGAATACAACCATAATGTATCGCAGCAAGTGTACATGAGTGAATATGTTTGGAACCTGGTGAAGAATGCGAAAGAAGAATTGACTGTTTCGATTAACGAAGCCGCATCTACACTAACACCCGAATCGAAAGGAATTGATCTATCTCGCCAGCTTCTTCAACTGTTGATGGATAAGAATACCGATCCGATTGGGCTAGCGCTAACAGAACTAAAAAAAGAAATCCAACAAACTTTTTAATATATGAAAACCGCTTTGGTTGTTGGGTCTACAGGGCTTATTGGTAGTCAATTGATTGAACTGCTACTGCAAGATGATTACTATACAAAAGTGATTGCCATTTCTAGAAATCCTTTGGCGCTTGAACAGCCAAAGCTAGTTACCATTATTGCTGATGTTGATTTATTGGCTTCGCATAAAACTAGCTTAGTAGCCGATCATGTTTATTGCTGTCTTGGTACAACCATTAAAAAAGCAAAAACAAAAGAAGCTTTTCGTAAGATTGATTTTGATTACCCGCTTCTTGTAGCACAACTTACAAAAGAGCTTGGGGCTATCTCTTATCTGTTGGTTTCTGCCTTGGGGGCAAACAAGAATTCATCAGTATTTTATAACAAAGTGAAAGGTGAAGTGGAAGAGGCGATTCAGCAAGTTGGTTTTAAGGCATATCATATCATCAGGCCATCATTGCTGCTAGGGCCGCGTGTTGAGAAGCGAGATGGCGAGCAATCGATACAAAAAGTTTTTTCTGCCATTGATTTCTTGATCCCGAAAAAATACAAAGCCATTGAATCTATTAAAGTAGCAAGAGCAATGATCGCGCTAGCTAAACAAAATAGTGCGGGAAATTTTATCCACGAATCGAAGGAATTACAACCTTATTAAATTGACGAGCAGCTTAGTTATTATCTTTTAAAACATGATAGCCGTAATTCAGCGCGTTTCACATGCAAGTGTAGTAATTGACGGGAAAATTAAATCCGAAATAAGAGATGGCTTGCTTGTGTTAGTGGGTATTGAAGATGCCGATACTAAAGAGGATATTGATTGGCTGGCTTCCAAAATTGTAAATCTTCGTATTTTGAATGATGCGCAAGGTGTGATGAACGTAAGTGTAAAAGATGCAGAAGGCGATATTATTGTGGTGAGTCAATTTACGCTTCATGCAAGCACAAAGAAGGGCAATAGGCCATCGTACATAAAAGCGGCAAAAGCAGAAATTGCTATCCCCTTGTACGAAGCATTCGTGGAATCAATTGAATTTAATTTAGGCAAGCCCATTCAAACAGGTGAGTTTGGTGCCGATATGAAAGTAACATTGCTTAATGATGGGCCAGTAACCATCATCATCGATACAAAAGATAAAAAGTAAGGCTATACTTTTTTTACACTTTCTTAGGAGGCAAATCAAACGCCTTTGCATCATGCACAAAGCTTTCCCTGTGCGAGCCATCACAAAATGGTTTATTGGCGGAGAGGCCACAGCGGCAAAGTGAAACTACGGTCCTTCCTTGTAAGCCGTAAGCGTTGCCTTGGGCATCCACAATTTCGAAATCGCCATCAATTTTTACCGAACCGTTGTTGTTGATTGTAAGTTTTGTCATGCTGTAAAGTACGTGAATAGTTACCACAATGACCAAAATATGAATTCAAAGTTGAGATAACAATCTTACCTTTGTCATCGACTAATCAAATATGAAACACATTCCAAACGCTCTTACCCTCGGCAACTTAATTTGCGGCTGTTTCGGCATTTTATTTGCCTTGCGCTATCAACTTGAGTTGGCTGCATATTGTGTGTGGCTCGCCTGTGTGTTCGATTTTTTAGATGGCTTTGCTGCGCGTATGCTCAAAGTCTCTTCTCCTATAGGCAAAGAGTTAGATTCTCTGGCGGACATGGTAAGTTTTGGTGTGTTGCCAACTATGGTAATGTACACCTTGCTTTCAGCGGCTTCTACTAACTCAATGCTTCCATACGTTTCATTTTTGTTAGCTGCATTTTCCGCTTTGCGCTTGGCCAAATTCAACATTGACGAGAAGCAACACGATTCATTCATAGGTGTGCCAACTCCAGCCAATGCTTTGTTTATAACAGCACTCGTGTTTCTTCCTGCTCCATTCAGTCTATGGCTTTTAAATTCATTCTTCCTTATCGGGATTACCGTGGTGTTCTCGCTTTTATTGGTATCACCTTTTCCTTTGTTCGCACTCAAGTTTAAAAATTTTACTTGGCGTGATAACCAACTGCGGTTCATTTTCTTGCTTATTACGGCAATTGCAATGGTTGTTTTCCGGGCGAGTTCTATACCCTTCATTATACTATTCTATGTCTTTGTTTCGTTAATAACTGAGCGTTTTAATCAGAAGTAGAGAAGTGATCTTCAAAGTCTATTTAACCATTTTTTTTCTTTGCTTTTCCCTTGGCGGGATGGCACAACAGTCGTCAGTATTGAATACCGGCAGCTGGTACAAAGTATCGGTTGCTAGCAACGGCATTTTCAAAATAGATTACAATTTTTTGAAAAGTATGGGCATCAATCCAGATCAGATCGATCCTCAAAATATAAAACTATTCAGCAGCAACACGGGCATGTTGCCTCAATTGAATAACATAACTCGCATGGCAGACCTTCAAGAGCTTGCCATTTTTGTGGCGGGCGAAAGCGATGCCAAATTCAATAGCGAGGATTATATACTTTTCTATGGTCAAGGTTCAGATGATTTTTCCTTCGATCTGAAGAGAAACATTTTCAATTACAAAAACAATCTTTATTCAGACAAGAACTTTTATTTTATCACGATTGAGGAAACCAAAGGCAAACGACTTACCATTAGCGAAAACCTAGCGATACCCGCACCGATCATCAACCAGTTTGACGACATTGGCTATTATGAAACCGATAAATACAACGTGCTCTCATCAGGTCGTGATTTTTTTGGTGAACAATTCGACAGTAAAACTGAAATAACCGTTCGCTTCGATATCAATGGCATAGTAGATAATACGCCTATCAAATTAGTCTCGAAAGTAATGGCCCAAGCTTTTGATGGAGCATCATTCAAAGTTTTTTTCAACGATAAGCAAGTAGTAGAGCAAGCCATTGATGCCATCCCCAATACTTCTTATGGATTGAAAGGCAGAGAAACTACTGATACAGTCTCGTTTAATTCAACCACCGTGGCGGCAGCTACTCAAACAAATCAGGACATCAAATATCAATACATTAAAACAGGCACTTCGCGTTCTGTTGGCTACCTCGATTATTTTCTATTTTCATTTCAACGCAAGTTGGCATTGTATGGAAACCAAACAATCTTCAGGTCGGCAGCAAGCGTGTTGAATCCAACTTCAACATTTGCAATTAGTTCACTGACTTCAGATGGAACTGTTTGGGATGTTTCAGATGTTTTCAATGCTAAATTGCAAAACAAAAATGTAGCCACTTCTAGTGCCACGTTCGCAACATCAACAACAGCATTAAAAACATTTATCGCTTTTAGAAATGATGGACTTGCATCGCCAGTCAGTGAAGGAACTGTTACAAATCAAAACCTTCATGCATTGGCCGATGTTGATTTTATAATCATCACTCACCCAAATTTTAAAGCACAGGCACAGCGGCTTACCGATCATAGAACTGCCAATGATAAACTTGCCGCCAAAGTAGTTACAGTACAAGAAATTTATAATGAATATGCTGGAGGCAAACAAGATATTACTGCCTTGCGTGATTTTATTAAAGATGTGTACTATCGAGGTAACAAGCGATTGAGTAATGTATTATTGTTTGGGCGTTGTTCGTATGATTATAAAGATGTTGCTGGAGCTACCAATACTAACTATGTACCCACGTTTGAATCAGTAAATTCTTTGAGTCCATTAGAAACTTATTCCTCCGATGATTATTTTACTTTTCTTGAGCCCAACGAAGGTGAGTGGACAGAATACCCAGCTATTGACCACACTATGGATATTGGCATTGGCCGACTCTCAGTAACCACCTTGCAAGAAGCACAGGATGTAGTTGATAAGTTGGTTGCTTATGATGATGAAAGTGTATCAGGTGCATGGCAGCAAAAGATTGTGTTTGTAGCCGATGATGGCGATTATAATATCCATCAAGGCCAAGCCGATCAGTTGGCTACCACCATCGATAGCAAGCAATCAGCTTTTAATACCAAGAAGATTTACCTCGATGCGTTTAAACAAATAACAAAACCTAACGGACAAACCTCACCTGATACGAAGGCCGCCATTATTAAATCTGTCAACGATGGAACTGTGATTGTAAATTATACTGGGCATGGATCGGAAAACGTTTGGATGCAAGAACAGGTGTTGGATAATGATGTGATTAAAGATTGGAAAAACGGGCCGCGTTACCCTTTGTTCGTAACAGCTACTTGTGAGTTTGGTCGCCATGATAATCCGTTCTTGATTTCTTCAGGC
This sequence comes from Cytophagales bacterium, assembly GCA_038205685.1. Taxonomy (GTDB): domain Bacteria; phylum Bacteroidota; class Bacteroidia; order Cytophagales; family Cyclobacteriaceae; genus ELB16-189. The sequence continues at coordinate 29,895 of JBBRBQ010000006.1, forward strand.
GAAAAAATATTGCTTCAAAAAAAAGGCGGAGGTATTGGCTTGGTTACTACTTCACGGCCTGTGTATTCAAGTTCTAACTTTACTATCAATCAAGCTTTTTATGATGCGCTTTTTATCAAAGAAAACGGAAAATATAAAACGCTTGGCGTGATATTCAAGGAAACAAAAAACAACAGCATCAGTGGCGTATCCAACAGAAATTTTTCTTTGCTAGGCGATCCATCCATGAAACTTGCTTTCGCAGAAAACCAAATAGTCATCAACTCAATAAAGACAAAAAACAATTCGGATACATTGAAAGCACTATCTACTGTAGTGATAAAAGGGGAGATAAAATCAGGATCGCAAAGCGTAACAAATTTTAACGGAACTATTGAAGCAACTCTATTTGATAAACAACAAACTCAAAATACACTAGGCGATGAAAACCCTGTGTTTGCTTACACCACGCGCGACAATGCGTTGTTCAGAGGCAAGGCAACTGTTGCACAAGGAGTGTTTAAAATTGAATTTATTGTTCCTAAAAATATTGAATCAGCCATTGGTAATAGTAAGTTGAGTTTGTTTGCAACTTCGTCTACGGGGCTTGTGGCAAGTGGAGGAAGTTCAACTATTAGACTTGGTTTAAGCGAAAGCGGCAATGCGGATACAAGTGCACCGTTGATACAACTTTTTATGGGCGACACGAGCTATGTAAGCGGAGGCTTAGTTGGCCCCAACACTATGCTGGTAGCGAAGCTGCAAGATGTAAGTGGAATCAATATTTCTAGTCGCATCGCTTCTAAAAATTTACAAGCCGTGCTTGACGATACCGTTACCTATGTTGTAAACGATTATTACGTGGCTGATAAAAATACCTATGCCAGTGGTACAGTTTCATTTCCGGTAGCGGGGTTAACAAAAGGAAAACACACTATAAAGTTCACTGCCTCCGATACCTATAACAATACATCAACATCTTCTATCGATTTTATTGTTACTGATGGCACTGGTATTGTGGTAGATCAATTCTCTACCTACCCCAATCCATTTAACCCAGATCGCGAAGCAGCTACATTACAATTTGTGCATAGTAGACCGGGTGAAGACTTGGAAGCATCGCTTCAAATTTTTGATATGACAGGCCAAGTGCAACTGTCAGAAACATTCAGCATTGCCGCTAGTCAATATCGAGTGCAGTTAAAAGAATGGAGCGGTACAGGCACCAATGGCAATAAATTAGCCAGTGGCATATACTTAGCGCGCCTCTCGGTTCGTTCCTTGCTTGATGGCTCTAAAAATGAACAATCAACCCGTCTAATTATACTTAATTAATTTATATTTGACCCTTTAGAAAGTCTTGCATGAAGAACCTGCCTCTTACTCTACTACTTATAGGAACAACATGCGGATATACATTCGCTCAAAATACACCTACTTTAGTTGGGCAAGACAATACCAATAAAGTAATTACAACGGCTGTTCCTTTCTTAAATATAACACCTGATTCGCGAGCAGCTGGTTTGGGCGATGCTGGTGTAGCCACCTCACCAGATGTAAACTCCGCTTATTGGAATGCCGCCAAATTTGCTTTCATAGATAAAGGTTATGGAGTATCTCTCTCTTACACACCGTGGTTGGCCAAAATTATTAATGATATGAAGTTGGTTTACCTTACGGGATTCTACAAGATTTCAAGGGAACAAACTGTAGCGTTTTCGCTTAAGTATTTTGATCTAGGGCGCATTGATTTTAGAACAGGAACAAATCAACCGAATGGAAGTTTTAACCCGCGAGATTATTCTTTCGATGCCACGTACTCCCAATTATTAACAGAACATTTTTCGATAGGTGGCACAGTACGCTACATCTATTCAAACTTAACGGGTGCGGGTGTGCCCGATGCCAAGCCCGGAAGTTCAGTGGCTGTTGATTTGGGAATATACTATACCAAGCCACTGGCTTCATCCAATGCCACTCTTTCGTTAGGAGCTTCCATTTCAAATATTGGTGGCAAAATATCGTACACAGATGCAGCCAATAAAGATTTTTTGCCGGGTAATCTGAGGATTGGAGGTGCTTTCAAAAAAGAATTGGATGCGTTTAACAGCCTTACCTTTGCACTTGATTTCAACAAGCTTTTGGTGCCTAGTCCTTATCCTGGCAGCAAGTCGCAGCCATTGCTAACGGGCGTGTTTGAATCTTTTACCGATGCGCGTGGTGGCTTCAAAGAAGAGATACATGAAATCTCAACCTCTATTGGAATTGAGTATTGGTACAAGCAAACTTTTTCGGGAAGGATGGGCTATTTTTATGAAGCACCAGATAAAGGCAACAGAAATTATTTAACATTTGGCACTGGGCTTCGTGTAGAGAAATTTGGATTGGATGTGGCTTACATGGTGCCGCTCAATCAACAAAACAATGCACTTGCCGAAACGATACGGTTTTCACTGATGATTTTGATTGACGCTAAAGAATCGCAAGAAGAAGATGCTCCAAAAGATTAAATAATCCCCTAATGCTACAGAGGCATCTTGCCCCCACGTTTGTAAAAACTACATCCTTAGAACTACCAACGCCAACTCGTATAAGCCTTTCACCAGAGGTAAATTTATTGCTGGTATCGGGCGTAAAACAAAATGTTTGCAAAGTAGAATTGATACTGCAAGCAGGTAAATGGAGTGAGCCCAAAGTTGGGGTTTCATACTTTACTGCGCAATTGATAGAGAAGGGAACAAAGAATAAAACCTCATCGGCCATTGCCGAACTATTCGATTACTATGGTGCTCACCTTGAAATAAACGCGGGCTACGATTTTGTTTCCGTTGCTCTTTTTACGTTAAAAGATCATTTGCTAAAGCTCCTTCCTCTACTGCAAGAATTGCTGTTGGCTCCTTCATTTTTAGAAACAGAATGGAAATTGATGAGGACGATTTTCATTCAAAACCTGAAGGTGAGCAATGAAAAAACGAGTAGCATCGCCTCAAAAAATATTCGTAGAAATGTTTTTGGTAATAACCATACTTATGGTCGATCAGTAGAAGAGCAGGATGTGAACGCGCTTACTATTGAGGACTTCAAGAATTTCTATCAAACAAGTTTTAAGATCAGGCACGTGCTGGTGTGCGGTGAACTTATTACGCAAGAAATGGATTTCATTTCCACGGAATTCAACAGCTTATTCTCCACCGAGCGTAAAACCTCTATACCAGTTTATCAAGATTCAATTCCTTCTACTCTCCATATTGAAAAAGAAAGTGTGCAATCTTCCATCAGATTAGGAAAGAAAAGCATTTTAAAAACTCATTCTGATTATGCAGGTCTTGTATTGATAAATCACTTATTGGGCGGCTTTTTTGGCTCTCGATTAATGAAAAATATACGGGAAGAGAAAGGCCTTACCTATGGCATTCATTCGTCCATTTACTCATTTCAACAAGCGAGTATGTTTGCCATTGAAGCCGATGTGAACAAGAGCAATTTGCCGCTGGCATTGAAGGAGATAAAACTTGAAATAGAAAAATTAAGAAATAGACTGGTGGCAGATGAGGAGCTAACACTAGCCAAAAATCATTTTATAGGCGGCCTTCAAACAGAAATCGCCAATCCGTTTTCTGTAGCCGAAAAGATAAAGAATATAGAATTGAACGGCCTTGAGCATGATTTTTATTCCCAACTTATCCTTCGAATCGATCAAACTACACCCGACCAAATAAGATCGCTTTCGCAGAAATATTTTGACGAGAGCAGCTTTTTTGAAGTTACGGTTGGATAATTTTAGAATTTCCACCGGAAGGTTAGTAAATTTGAGCTTTCGATAAAACGTTCTTAACACTATGCTCAATAGACGCACCCTCCGGATCAAGATCATGCAAAGCCTGTTTTCTTTTGAGCAATGTAAAGAAGCCAACTACGAACTTTCCCTTGATCAATTAGAAGATTTTTTTCAGCCCAATCTCAATTCGATGGAAGTTCAGGATAAAGAGCTTCTTAAAAATCAGCGCAAGCTTTCAAAAAATTCGATCGAAAAATTCTTTCACTCTGGCCAACTAATCTCAACAACCGATGAAGCAGTTAATAAAGCTGTAGCTGATGCCATAACGGTTTACAATAATCGGGTTGCCAACGATTTTTCTTTCTTTAAGAAAAATATGATGAGCGAAGTTGAGAAGCTAAATGAGTATTACCGTTCGGTTTTAAACTTGTTGATTCAATTTGCTGATTTGGCTGCCGAAGAAAAGAAAGTGAATTACTCCAACTTCATCCAGCTCCCGTGGATATTGGCTTTCCGTGAAAATGCTGAACTATTTGGTAAAGCCTCTAAAAATGCAGTCACGTGGGTTGGCAAAGCAACTCAAATAAAAGATTGGTTTACTACAGTTATTAAACCTGATGAAGAACTTCAAAAATTTCTCTTAGTTGAATCACCTTCTTTTGAGGATCAAAAAGTGATGATCAAGCACCTTGTTCGTAAATTGATCTTGGGAAAAACTGACATCAATAATTATTTTGAGCATGAAGACATCCGCTGGGCTGAAGACAAAGACATTATTAAGAGTTTAGTGGATAAAACTATTAAATCGCTAACGGAAGAAAATAGATCCGTAGGGCTTGAAAAAATTTCTCTCGACTGGGAAGATGATCAATGGTTTATGGAAACCCTTTTTGAAAAATCAGTTCAACTTGATAATGCGCACAAAGAGCTTATCGCTAGCAACACAAAAAATTGGGAGGTTGATCGTTTGCCACTTACCGATCGCATTACGTTGGAAATGGCCATTGCTGAGTTGATAAACTTCCCCAACATCCCAGTTAAAGTATCTATTAACGAATACATTGAAATGTCGAAGCACTACAGCACACCGAAGAGCCGTCAGTTTATTAATGGTATTCTGGATGTAATTGCCAAGGAATTGATTACCTCAGGCGTGGTGAAGAAAAGTGGACGAGGGTTAATTGATAATAAGTAGTGAGAAGGCGAAGTGTCCTCCAAAATTATTTGATTATCTTAGAATAAAATTTCAACATGTTTAGAACCATTATCACACCAAAAGAAACTTCTCTCACTATTGAGTTACCCGAAGAACTGATTGGCAAACCAATAGAAGTGCTGGCTTTTGAAATTGACAATGAGGTAAAAGAAAAGATAAGAACTAAACCATCGACAAAAGAAATTAAGGAATTTTACAGTCAATATCAAGTTAATATGACTGACTTTAAATTCAACAGAGCAGAAGCCAATGAGCGATAGGGTGTTTTTGGATAGCAATGTATGCTTGTATTTGTTGAGTGAAGATTCAACTAAGAAGCAAATTGCAGAATCACTTTTAGCATTGCCTGATACTGTAATCAGCTCGCAAGTGATAAGTGAAACTATCAATGTAGGCTTAAAGAAACTCCGCCTTTCTCATCAGCAGTTGAAAAACCATATCAACTTCTTGCAGATAAATTGCGATGTTATGATTATTTAAATGGAGTTGCATCAAAAGGCTTTAGACTTACATTTTAGATACCAAATACCCTATTACGATGCTCATTGTTGCCGCTGCACTTGAGTCTGGTTGCGTTATTTTGTACACTGAAGACTTACAAAACAACCAACTAATTGAGCAGAAACTCAAAATTGTCAATCCCTTTATAATTTAATTAGGTATCTGTATATCTTTGAATCTAAAATTAGAATCATGAGCAAAAAGGGAGGGAGCACAATCTTTATATTTTTGGCTGGTGCGGCAGCTGGTGCAATATTGGGCATTTTATATGCGCCAGATAAGGGCACGGTAACGCGCGAAAAACTTTCGTTCCGCTTGGACAAGTACAAAAAAATATTGGAAGAATTTTTAGATGATCTTGTTACCGGAAAAGAAACTCCATTGACTAGCGAAGCAAAATCGCAAGGGCAAAAAGTGGTGTCTGAAGCCAAAAATAAAGCTGAGCAATTGCTTGAAGATGTTGATGAATTGCTGGCACAGATTCGCGGAGACAAAAAAAGTTAACGATTTGTTAATCAAATAAAAGCCCCTTGTTTCTAATTTTTCTTTGATGGAATTTTACAATTCATTTGAAATTATTTATACATGAAAACCATAAAAAATTTATTCTTCATAGCACTTGTTGCCGCAGTATTGATTGCCTGTAAAGATCGTGCTGCCGAGAAAAGAATTGCTGAGCTAGAAAGCAGACTTACCGCCATTGAAGGACATAAAAGTGCGGCAACCCCTGCTGTTGCGGCTACTCCAACAGTTACTCCTGCTCCTGCGGCTGATGAAAAACCGGAAGGCCCACTACCTGTAGCAGCCTTTGCAGTTGTAGACCATGATTTCGGAACAGTGCCTGAAGGCCCCAAAGTTATTTATGAATACAAAGTGAAAAACACAGGCCAAGCTCCCTTGATTATACAAAATGCACAACCTTCTTGCGGATGTACAGTACCTAATTGGAGCAAAGAACCAATTCCTGTTGGCGGAACAGGCTTTGTAAAAGCCGAGTTTGACACCAATGGAAAATCCGGTATTCAAAATAAAACCATTACGGTTACTTCAAATACTTGGCCTAAAGTAACAACCCTACGCTTCAAAGCGATGGTAACCCCAAAACCTGACGGTGCCAACGGACCAGTGAAATAAGATTGGGATTTTAAGATTTTAAGGATTCTCTAGATCCAGATCAGAATTGGCAGAATTTAGATTCTTTGGATTTATGATAGAGGATTGTATCATCTTGCTAATCTTTAAATCTTGATGCGAAAATTTAATCATGACAATCATTAAATCTTTCCAATCCTGATCTAACTTGCATTCTTAAATTTTAACTTAATTATTATGTTCTCAATTTTATTACAAGCTGCTGCGGGAAGCAGCTACATGCAGTTTATTCCACTTATCGGTATTATCGTAGTGTTTTATTTTTTCATGATTAGGCCACAGCAAAAAAAGGCAAAGGATCAAAAGAAATTTACTGAAGAAGTTAAAAAAGGCGATGATGTGGTAACCATTGCCGGCATTTATGGCCGTATTGCTGAGATTGAAGGCGATACTATTAGCTTGGAAGTAGAGCGTGGAGGTCGCATAAAAATGTCGAAGTCCGCTATATCAATGGAGACAACCAAAGCTGTTTTCGGCAAAAAATAAATTAACATGTGAGTTTCCTTCGCGTATTAGTAAACCTATTTCAATTTAACCGCACCAACTGGAAGGCTGTATTGCTTTGCCTGCTTACTGCGAGTATCTTTTGGGTTTTCAATGCACTTAACAAACAATATACCTCCACTATAAAATTTCCGCTCAGCTTTCAATACGATGCTGAGAAGGCAAGTCCGGTGCAGGAGCTTCCGGCTTCGGTGCTTGTTAATGTGAGCGGGAATGGGTGGGAACTCTTCAGAGAAATTTTTGGATATGAAATTCCTCGATTGACAATTCCGTTAGAAAAACCAATAGAAGTAAAGAAAATTGTTTGCAGTACGTTGCCACCTTTGTTGGCCAATCAATTAGGCAAAGTGCAGATCAATTATGTGGTTACAGATACACTCTACGTTCAGTTTGATCAAAAAGATACACACACTTATAAACTTTTTGTTGACTTAAAAGACATCTCCTACAAAGAAGGGTATGGAAGAATCAGTCCTGTGGTTCTTCTACCAGATTCAGTGCAATTGCAAGGCCCTAAGAGCTTGCTGCACAAACTACCCGACTCATTGAGAATAACACTGGCAGAAAAAAAATTGAGTAATAACTATCGTGAAAAAGTAGAAATCAATTTGCTTGGCAATGACATGATCAAGCGAAATCCTGTATCAACAGAAGTGATTTTTGAGGTGAACGAAGTGGTGATGATGGAGGTTAAATCGAAAGTTGAAATAATCAATTTACCCAAGTGGAGTAAAGTTACATTTACCCCTGATAGTTTGCTCATCAAAATACAAGTGCCGAAAAATAAGCAAGAAGATTTTAAGAAAGTAACACCAACGGCAAGTCTTGATCTAAAAAGAGTAAAGAAGGGCAATCATACTTTAATGCCGCGAGTCAGTGGAGTTCCATTGTATGCGAGTGTTATCAAATTTGATTCTTTAGTCATTAAAGTATATTAAGACAATATAATGCCACGACCTATTTGCATTGGTATTACAGGGGGCATTGGTTCGGGCAAAAGTATTGTTTGTAAAATTTTTAATTCTCTTGGTGTTTTAAGTTATGATGCAGACAGTCGTGCAAAAAGCATCATGAATTCAGACGAAATTCTTAAAAACCAAATTAGAGATGAGTTTGGCCCTTTTGCTTTTGGTGAGGATGGTAACTTGAACAGAACGCACATTTCTAAAATGGCTTTTAGCAATCCCGAAAAACTTGCTCGATTAAATCAATTGGTACATCCTCGCGTGGCCAACGATTTTGCCAATTGGGTGCAAGAGCATTCTTCCAATCACTATTTGATAAAAGAAGCTGCTCTTTTATTTGAAGCAGGCTCCTATAAAGAACTTGATAAAACAATTTTAGTAACAGCTCCAGAAGCCTTGCGAATGAAACGAGTGCTATCTCGCGATTCTCACAGAACCGAAGAAGATGTTACTAAAATAGTTAGAAGTCAAATGGTAGAGGCTGAGAAGTTAATACTTGCTGATTTTGTTATTACTAATGATGAATCAGAGTTATTGATTCCGCAAGTATTAAAGTTGCATGAGAAGTTTTATCTCAATCCCAAATAAAGTATGAAACCCTTCGCACTTATTATTGGTGTTATTCTTTTTTTTAATAAGGCTGATGCGCAATCATTAGAGTTAAAGAAGATAACAAAGTATGTAGAGCAAAATTCTTCATCTCTACTCAAAGAATATGCTGCGTTTGTTTCGATCCCTAATCTAGCCAACGATACTATTAACATTAAAAAGAATGTTTCATTTATCATGAACTTGATGAATAAAAATGGAATCAAGAATATTCAACTTCTAAGCCCAATTACAAAGGGAGCTCCAGCTTCGATTTATGGGGAAGTGATTACCCCTGGTGCAAAGACAACATTAGTTTTTTATGCTCATTATGATGGACAGCCTGTCAATCCTGCTCAATGGGCGAAGGGACTCGAACCGTTTGTGCCTAAACTTTATAGCACAGCAATTGATAAAGGAGGTGAGTTATTATCAATGCCTGAAAACAATAGTTACAAACCAGAATGGAGACTTTATGCCAGAAGCTCTTCGGACGATAAAGCAGGAGTATTCGGTATCCTTCAAGCTTATAATGCGTTGATGAAAAATGGCATAACTCCTAATTGCAATCTTAAATTCTTTTTTGAAGGTGAGGAAGAAGCTGGCTCTCAGCATCTCGGTGAGATACTTGAGAAACATAAAGAACTTTTACAATCCGATTTATGGATTATGTGCGATGGTCCAGTGCACCAATCAGGTAAGAAGCAAGTTGCCTTTGGTGTGCGAGGCGATGCGGGCTTAGATATAACGGTGTATGGTTCTACTCGTCCGTTGCATTCGGGGCATTATGGTAATTGGGCACCCAATCCTGCTATGATGATGGCGAAGCTTTTGGCATCTATGAAAGATGAAAAAGGAAGAGTAACGATCAAAGGATTTTATGACGATGTGTTGCCGCTAACCGTAGAAGAAAATGAAGCCCTTAAAAATGTGCCATCCGTTGATGAACAAATGAAAAAGGAATTAGGGCTAATGAGTGTTGAGATGCCGGGCAAATCATTAAGCGAAGCAATCAATCTGCCTTCTTTAAACATCAATGGATTTCAAAGCGGCAATGTTGGAAAGATGGCCTCTAATCAAATACCTACTTATGCTACAGCAGTTTTAGATTTACGATTAGTATTGGGCAACGATTGGAAAAAACAACAAGACAAAGTGATTGATCACATTAGAGGTCAGGGCTATTTTGTTATTGATCATGAGCCAACTGAAGAGGAAAGACTAAGCCATGAAAAATTAATTAAAGTTGTTTCAGGTAAGTTCGGTTATAATGCTCAACGTACGTCTATGGATCTGCCTATTGTAAAGAAAGTAATTGAGGCTGTTCAAACTACAACAACTGACAAACTCGTTCTTCAACCAACAATGGGTGGAAGCCTACCTCTGTATTTATTCGAAAAGTATTTAAATGCAAAAACTATTTCTGTTCCGATCGCCAATCACGACAATAATCAACATGCAGAAAATGAAAACATTCGTTTGAAAAATCTTTTTGATGGAATTGAGACAATGGCTTCAATAATGATGATTAAAAACTAGAATTAAGTCTTCCTTTGCGCCACATTCAACAACTCATTCAATTTCAATAATGCTTCGACAGGACTGATTGTATTGATGTCAATTTTAGAAAGCATTTCTTGAATCATTTTTGACTGAGGATCAATTTCAAACAAACTCATTTGCAGCTGAGGCTTAGGCAATTCATCAAATTTCTTTGATTCATTTTTGTGTTTATCCTTCTCCAAAAATTGGAGAATTTCATTGGCACGTAAAACAACTTTGTTGGGCATGCCTGCTAATTGCGCTACGTGTATACCAAAGCTATGCTCGCTGCCACCTTCTGTTAGCTTGCGCATGAAAATGATTTTATCGCCAATCTCTTTCACCGATACATTGAAATTCTTTACTCGCACTAAGTCTTCTGCCAATTGATTCAGTTCATGGTAGTGTGTAGCAAATAATGTTTTAGGTTTAAATTCTTTATGATTATGTAAGTACTCAACAATTGCCCATGCAATTGAAACTCCATCATAGGTGCTGGTGCCGCGACCAATCTCATCCATAAGTATAAGACTGCGATCGCTCAAGTTATTTAAGATGCTGGCCGTTTCCGTCATCTCTACCATAAAGGTTGATTCGCCTCTTGAAAGATTATCACTAGCCCCAACACGCGTAAAAATTTTATCTACAATACCAATGGTTGCTTGCTGAGCTGGCACATAACAACCCATCTGAGCCATCAAGACAATCAACGCTGTTTGGCGCAGTAAGGCAGACTTACCTGCCATGTTTGGCCCCGTTATTATTAAAATTTGTTGATTATCCGTATCCAAATAAATATCATTTGGCACATAACTTTCGCCAACAGGCAATTGCTTTTCAATAACGGGATGGCGGCCTGCTTCAATATATAGTTGAGTTGAATCGTTTATATCAGGTTTGCAATACTTATTAATCTTAGCCACTATAGCAAATGACAAAAGACAATCCAGGGTTGCAATAACTTTTGCATTTTGTTGAATCTGGGAGATGTAATCGGCAGCATGACGAACCAGTTCTTGAAAAAGCCTCACTTCAATCACGCCAAGCTTTTCTTCAGCATGAAGAATTTTCTCTTCATAAATTTTTAACTCTTCTGTGATGTAGCGTTCCGCATTAACTAGTGTCTGCTTGCGTATCCAATCTACTGGCACTTTATCTTTGTTGGCATTGCTAACTTCAAGATAGTATCCAAAAACTTTATTGAACGATATTTTGAGCGAGCCAATGCCTGTGCGCTCTACTTCGCGCTTCTGCACTTGCAACAAATAATCCTTCCCTGAAAAGGCAATTGCTCGAAGTTCATCCAACTCTGCATCAACACCAGTTTTAATTATCCCACCGTGGTGAATGAGCATGGGCGCATCGTCTTGCAATTCGCGCTCAATCTTTTCCAACAAAAATTCACATCGATGAAGTTGATCCCCCATCTTGTTCAACGCTTGCGAATCAATTGAACTCAATAACTCCTTTACAGGAACAATGGCCTGCAAAGATCTTTTCAGTTGTAAAAGCTCACGTGGATTTATTCTGCCAACAGCAACCTTAGAAATTAACCTTTCGAGATCTGCAATTTGTTTGAAATGTTCTATGATCTTTTCTGCTAACGACCTTTCACTTACTAGCATTTCTACAATGGCCAATCTCTCGTCAATGGATTGTTTTTCTTTCAGAGGTAGAATCATCCATTTATGCAATTGCCTTGAACCCATGGGCGTAATGGTGTTATCCAAAATCTCAAGCAATGAAACTCCACCTTCTTGCGATGATGAAACAATCTCTAAATTTCTGACCGTGAACTTATCCAACCAGACATACTTATCTTGGTCGATGCGTGAAATAGTGGCGATGTGATGCGTAGCCTTATGCTCAGTGGCTTCTAAGTAATGAAGCACCGCGCCTGCCGCTATAATGGCTTCGTTGAAATTTTCGATGCCAAAGCCTTTGAGTGTAACGGTTTTAAAATGTTCGAGGAGTTTGTTCTTTGCAAAGTCAAATGCATACACCCAGTCATCTAATGCAAACGTGGCATAGTCTTCACTAAATTGAGTTTCTAATTTTGCGCGATTTGTTTTGCTATAAATAATTTCTGCTGGCCCAAAGCTTTGGATCAACTTCAAAATATAGCTTTCGTTTCCTTGTGCTACATAAAATTCACCCGTGCTTATGTCCAAAAAAGAAACACCCCAACTGTTTTTGGAAAAATGTACCGATGCCAAAAAATTATTCTGTCGCTTTTCTAATACATTATCGTTGAACGAAACTCCGGGAGTTACCAATTCAGTAACGCCACGTTTCACAATGCCCTTAACAAAACGTGGATCTTCTAACTGATCGCAAATAGCAACGCGATTGCCAGCGCGCACCAGCTTGGGCAAATACGTATCCAGAGCATGGTGAGGGAAGCCCGCCAATTCTATTTCAGAAGCCGATCCATTGCCACGCTTGGTTAAAACAATATCCAACACTTTGCTGGCAGCAATAGCATCCGTGCCAAACGTTTCATAAAAATCGCCCACGCGAAAAAGCAGCAATGCTCCAGGATACTTCGCCTTAATGGCATTGTACTGTTTCATTAAAGGAGTTTCAGTAGGGCTTTCTTTCATTGGCTGCAAAGATAATAGCCTAAACCTTTCTTGAATGGACTAAATTTCTTTCTTGATTGTGTAATTATCTGATGGCTTGCGATACTAATCAATAAAAATTTATTGATATGGATGACATACCAATTATTCTTTCGTTTGTTATTTGCATAGCTATTGCCATTGTGTTACTTCTTGTGGAGAAACCACGAAAGCCAATAGATTGCAAAAAGTTAGCTCGCAAAACCAATTTACTAACTTCATAATCCATCGAAAAGCTGGAACAGGAATTTACAAATCAGATACAAAGTTGCCGGGGGATTATCTTCAAGGTGATCCGGCTTTACATCAATAATGAGGAGGATGAAAAAGATCTTTTTCAAGAAATTCTTTTCCAAGCTTGGAAGTCGTTCCCTAATTTCGATGGCCGATCAAAATTTTCTACTTGGCTGTATCGCGTAAGCTTAAATACGGTACTCACTTTTAAGAGACGCCCTATTAAAGTGCAAGCGCATGAAAATTTGGAATTGCTCAATCATCCTTCCGAAAAAGTAGAACCTGACGAAAGTGATGCTCTGTATTATGCCATTCGTCAATTGAATGAAATTGATAGAATGATTATTACACTTCATTTGGATGGTTATGAAAACGAAGAGATAGCCGAGATATCGGGCCTCACAAAAAACAATACGGCTGTAAAGCTGCACCGAATAAAAGATGGCTTGATAAAAACATTAAAAGCAATGTAATATGGATTTGCAGGAAGCCTGGAAAAACTTAGACAAAAGTAAATTTAAAGTGCCATTGCCTGATGAGCGCGAACTTCATATTAAAAGAAAATCGCATCATCCTGTAAAGAAACTGATTCGGTATTTTCAATTGGGTTTGGCGCTTGCCTTCATTTTTGAAATTGGATTTATCTACTTAACAATCATTTTGCCTCAACCTATCGTTAAGGTTTTCTTGTTTATTGTTGTGCTGCTTTACATTTTCTTTTTTGTAATCAATTATCGTATTCTCATAAAAATTCAACGTTTATATAGACTTGATAACGATATAAAATCTACCCTAAAAAATATTTATGAATCGACCACGGATATGTTGAGCTTCCAACGAAAGTGTGCTCTTTTCATCTATCCCATTTGCGGCACTACGGGTTTTTTAATGGGGCTTTCTATTGAGAAGGATGCACTCACTCTTATTCAAAAGCCTTTCGTAATTATATCGTTAATCGTCACTGTTGCCATCCTTACACCGCTTGCTCATTGGTTCGCCAAATGGTTGGAGAAAATTTCCTACAATAAATACTTGAACGAGCTTCGCGAAATAATTCATCAACTAGAAGAGCCTTCTTAAGATTAAAACTTGGTATCGAACAAAAACAGTCTATTGACTATGGGCTGTACTCTGCCTACCTTTCCGAGATGGAAAAAAAGGAAACAATTTTTGGCACACGTGCAGTAATGGAAGCGATAAAATCAAATCGCCAAATCGAAAAAATTTACATTCAGGCAGGTTTAAACAATGATTTGATTAAGGAATTGATCAATTCGGCAAAAGAAAATGGCGTGCCGTTTTCGTTTATACCCACGGCCAAGCTCAACAGCTTTACTATGAAAAATCACCAAGGTGTGGTGTGTTTGCTTAGCGCGATTGAGTATGTGCCGCTCGAAAACTTGATTGACAAAGCGTATGCCGAAGGGCGCGCACCTTTCTTTTTAATATTAGATCGGGTTACTGATGTGAGAAATTTTGGCGCTATGGCGCGGACTGCAGAATGCGCAGGCTTAGATGGAATTATTATTGAAGAAAAAGGTAATGCGCCCATTACTGCCGATGCGGTAAAGACTTCCGCAGGGGCGCTCAACTACTTGCCTGTGTGCCGTGTGAAAGATTTGAAGAAAATATTTCAGCAATTGAAAGAAAACGGAATACAGATAGTAGCCTGCACAGAGAAATCAGATAAATCAATTTATGCTATGGATTTGAAAGTGCCTACAGCTTTGCTATTAGGCTCCGAAGAAGATGGAATCTCTGAGCAGCTCTTGCGCGAAGCAGATGCCGTTGTTAAAATCCCCATGAAGGGAAATATTAATTCGTTGAATGTTTCTGTAGCTGCTGGTGTAGCAATTTATGAAGTGTTGAGGCAGAAGTTGGGGTAGATTATTGGACTTACAAAAATTCCTGCCCGTTATTCTTGTCCTTCAAATCATTTACAAACCTTCTGAACAGCTCTTCTTTATCTTTTTCGCAAACAATCACCACGTTGCCAAATGCACCAACTAGGTAGCCGTTCAAGCCTTGCACTACTGCAAGTTTGCCAGCATCACCCGTTATCACGCAATTGCGGCTTTCATATATAAGTGAATCAATACTAACGGCATTGTTGTGTTCGTCTTTCTCAGAGATTTCATGAAGTGAATTCCATGAGCCAAGATCGGACCAAGCGAAACTGCTCAACCAAACATATACATTCTCGGCTTTTTCCATAATGCCGTAGTCGATGGAAATACTTTTGCATTGCGCATACGCAGTTTGCAATGCCGCCTTTTCTTCAGGAGTATAGAGCTTGGGCACAATCTCTTCAAATGCCTCTGACATTTCTGGAAGAAAATCTGAAAATGAATTTAAAATTGCCTGAACACCCCAAATAAAAATGCCAGCGTTCCAAACAAAGTCGCCACTCTCCACAAACTTCTTAGCCAATTGCAGCTCAGGCTTTTCGGTAAAGGTTTTTACTTTTTTCAACAGGCTTTTTGATTCCAAGTATTGAATATAGCCATAGCCCGTTTCGGGGCGAGTGGGTTTCATGCCAAGGGTAATAAGTTTGTCCTGTGCTTTGGCGTGTTCTGCCGATTTAATAATTGTGTTTTGAAAATCTAGCTCATTTAAGATCACATGATCGGATGGAGCCACCACAATAATTGCATTTTGATTGACCTTCGCGATTTTTAAACACGCATACAAAATACAAGGCGCAGTGTTTTTGCGCATGGGCTCAGTTAAAAGCTGATCGGGTTGAATCTGCGGAATTTGATCTCTTGTAATCTGCGCATGTTCATCGTTAGTAACAATAAAAATATTTTCTGGTGGACAAAGAGGTGCAAACCGATCGAAGGTTGATTGCAAGAGGGTTTTGCCTGTGCCCAGAACATCTAAAAACTGCTTAGGTTTTGAATTGCGACTGTAGGGCCAAAAGCGTGTTCCTACTCCGCCAGCCATCAAAACAACATAAAGATCACGATTCATTTTAAGGGATTCAGGATTAAAAAAAGTAAAGCCATCAAAAGTAACTGAAACAAATAACCGCAACAACCTTAATGGAAATTCGTTTCCAAAGAATCTTTTGCAACCAAAGCCATCCGAAATCGATGTAGGAGAAGAGTTGGCAAATTTTATATTTTTTTATTGAGAAAGTATGGTCAATAATTTAATGTTTTGTTGTATATTCAATTTTAAGAACATTTTATTTTGTTGAAACATTAAAAACAAGTCAGATTAGACGATTATGGTAGTGGCCGAAGAAAAAGACATGCTGAAGGGAAAACTAAAAGAGTTTTTTGGATATACTCAGTTTAGGGGAAATCAGGAAATAGTAATTAAGAATATACTAAGTGGCAAAAATACGTTTGTAATCATGCCTACAGGTGCGGGCAAGTCGCTTTGCTACCAGTTGCCAGCCATGATTAAAGATGGCTTGGCCATCATTATTTCTCCGCTTATAGCCTTGATGAAGAATCAGGTTGACCAGATGAATGCGTACGGCATTAATGCGCGCTTTCTTAATTCAACCTTGAGCAAAGGAGAGATAACCAAATTAAAAAAAGAGTGCCTAACGGGCGATGTTAAAATGCTCTACGTAGCACCAGAATCGCTAAATAAGGAGGAAAATATTTTGTTTCTGCAAAAAGCAAATATTGCTTTTGTTGCCATAGATGAAGCACATTGTATTTCAGAATGGGGTCACGATTTTCGCCCCGAGTATCGTAAGATAAAAACGATGATCGCAGCCTTAGGGCAGATGCCAGTGATTGCGCTTACTGCAACGGCTACACCCAAAGTGCAGCAGGATATTCAAAAGAACTTGCAAATGGAGGAGGCCGATATTTTCTTATCGTCTTTCAATCGCAAGAATTTATATTACGAAGTAAGGCCTAAGAAGGAAACCAAGAAGCAATTGATTGGATTCCTTAAAACTCATAAAGGCAAGTCAGGAGTAATTTACTGCTTAAGCAGAAAGAAGGTAGAAGAGATTGCACAACTTCTCAACGTTAATGGTTTTAAAGCATCGCCTTATCATGCTGGCCTTGACCCTGATGTGCGAATCAAAAACCAAGATGATTTTTTGAATGAAGAAGTAGATATTATAGTGGCTACTATTGCCTTTGGCATGGGCATCGACAAACCCGATGTGCGTTTTGTGATTCACTACGATGTGCCAAAATCGTTGGAAGGATATTATCAAGAAACGGGGCGATCTGGTAGAGATGGACTGGAAGGCCATTGTTTGATGTTCTATAGTCACAACGACTTGAACAAGCTGGAAAAATTCAATAAAGATAAGTCAGTTCAAGAGCGTGAAAACGCGCGTGTTCTTTTGCAGGAGATGGAGTATTATGCCGAATCGCCTGTTTGTCGAAGAAGACAATTGCTTCACTACTTTGGAGAAGAGTACACAGAAAAAAATTGCGGCATGTGCGACAACTGTATGCATCCGCGTGAGCGATTTGAAGGCTCTGCGTATGTGATGTTGGCAATTGAAACAGTAAAGCAAACCAACGAGCGTTTTGGTCTCTTACACTTAGTAAATGTGCTGCGAGGTGTGGAAGATGAGTACGTGAAAAGCTATGGCCATTTTGACTTATCAGTGTATGGAAAAGGCAAGCAAGAAGATGCCGATTTCTGGAAGTCAGTTATTCGCCAAGCCCTTATTTATCAGTACCTAGAGAAGGATATCGAAAATATAGGCGTATTAAGAATTTCTGAAAAAGGGCATAAGTTTTTGAAGAAATCGCATTCAATAGAATTGGCTCGCGATCACGATTTTACTACCGTTGCCGAAGATGAAGAGGTAATGGATAGAGTAGCAGTGAACACCAAATCGTATGACGAACGATTGTTTCAATTGCTAAAAGAATTACGTAAGAAAATCGCCAAGACTAAAGACCTTCCGCCATACGTTATTTTCCAAGATCCATCATTGGAAGAAATGGCTACTACATTCCCAACCACCAAAGATGAACTTGCTTCGGTAAATGGTGTGGGCATGGGTAAGGTTAATAAGTTTGGAAAGGAATTTCTAGAGCTTATTGTAAAGTATGTAGACGAGAATGATATTGAAACAGCCTCTGAGGTTGTGGTTAAGTCTTCGGTTAATAAATCCAAAATTAAGATTTTCATAATCCAACAGATCGATAGAAAAGTTGATTTGGATGAGATTGCAGAATCTAAAAACTTGAATTTCCCCGAGCTACTCACGGAGATAGAAAATATTTGTTTCTCAGGCACAAAACTTAATCTTGACTATTATATCGATGAGATAATGGATGAAAATCGCCAAGAGGTGTTGTATGAATATTTCTTGAACTCCGAAACCGACAGTTTGGAAGATGCCATTAACGACCCTAGCAATGCCGATTTCTCTGAAGATGACATTCGCTTAATGCGGGTTAAATTTTTGAGTGAGTATGCAAATTGATTTTTTCGATATGCCGAAAGAAACTTTATTGGTCACAATTCAGTTAATCTACGGATAAGAAAATCCAGTGAAGAAAATAAAAATAGGAATAGTCTGCTACCCCACTTTTGGGGGAAGCGGTGTTGTGGCTACTGAGTTGGGAAAGGCATTAGCCAAGCACGATCATAAAGTTCATTTCATAACCTACTCTCAGCCAAGTCGTTTGGATTTTTTGAATGAGAATCTATTTTACCATGAAGTAGATTTCAGGAGCTATCCACTGTTTGAATACCCACCTTACGAGTTGGCATTGGCCAGTAAAATGGTTAGCGTTGTTAAGAACGAAGGCTTGGATTTGCTGCACGTTCACTATGCCATTCCTCATGCCTCGGCAGCGTACATGGCAAAACAGATTTTAAAAAGTCAAGGCATAAACATACCGGTTGTTACAACCCTTCATGGTACAGACATTACCCTTGTCGGGAAAGATGCATCATACGAACCCGTGGTTACTTTCAGCATCAATCAGTCGGATGGCGTAACAGCAGTTTCTCATGATTTGAAAAAACAAACCTATGAGTTCTTCCCGATCACCAATGATATCGAAGTGATTCCCAACTTCATTGATCTAAAAAAATTCAAAAAGCAGAAAAAAGATCATTTCAAAAAAGCGATTTGCCCTAATGGCGAAATGCTGATAGTTCACACATCTAACTTTAGAAAAGTAAAACGCATTGGGGATATCATTCAGATATTTTATAACATCCATCAGCAAATGCCTTCTAAGTTATTGATGATTGGTGATGGCCCCGAGCGTGCAAAAGCCGAAAAGCAATGCAAAGAATTGGGCATAGACATAGATGTTCGTTTTTTAGGTAAGTTGGAAGCAGTAGAAGAAGTTTTATCAGTTGCCGATTTATTTTTAATGCCTTCCGAAAAAGAAAGCTTTGGCTTGGCCGCACTAGAAGCAATGGCGTGCGAAGTGCCAGTTATTTCATCTAACACAGGTGGAATTCCTGAGTTGAACATTAATGGAGTAACTGGGTTTCTTAGTGATGTAGGAGATGTTGAGGAAATGACTAAAAACGCGTTGTTCATTTTGGATAAAGACAACTTGCCAAAGTTTAAAGCCAATGCGCTAGCGCAGGCCAAGAAGTTTGACATTACGAATATACTTCCGCTCTATGAGAATTATTATTATAAAATAATTGAGAAAGGACTTCAAATGGAGAGCCAAAAGTTTCAAGCGACAAGCTTATAATAAGCTCGAAGCCAAGTTGAAAATCATAGCTTAAATAAACAACTATGCTCGGCCACAGATTCACTCAATATGTACCTCCACCAGAAGATGGTAAAAGTGACTTTGAAAAGTTACTTAACATTTTCATGCAGTTGTTGCTCATTACTTCAGGCAATGTAGATGAGGCTTTGCAATGGCTCACAGAGGTTGATAAGCAATATAAATTATCTAATCCCAATTATGGCATTGGCGATTTTATAGAAGACTTAAAACGCAATGGCTACATAACCGACAAAACCCCTGACGGGAAGTTTAAAATAAATGCAAAGGGTGAGCAAAAGATAAGGCAATCAGCCTTAGAAGAAATATTTGGCAAACTGAAGAAGGGCAAAGGGGGTGATCATAAAACACCTCATAGCGGCCGTGGCGATGAAGCTACCACAGATAGACGTGATTATGAGTTTGGAGATTCGTTAGAGCAAATTGCCATGACAGACTCTATCAAGAATGCCCAAGTAAATCATGGCTTTGAAGATTTCTTCATGACCGAAGAAGACCTTGAAGTGATGGAGAGTGAATTTAAAACTCAGACTTCAACTGTATTAATGATCGACATAAGTCATAGTATGATCTTGTATGGTGAAGACAGAATAACACCAGCCAAAAAAGTAGCGATGGCATTGGCTGAGTTGATCACCAAAAAATATCCTAAGGACACATTAGATATATTAGTGTTTGGTGATGATGCTTGGCAAATTGAAATAAAGGACTTGCCTTATCTTAATGTTGGGCCGTATCATACCAATACCGTTGCGGGGCTGGAGTTAGCAATGGATATATTGCGTAGAAGAAAGAATACTAACAAGCAAGTATTCATGATTACGGATGGCAAACCAACGTGCATTAAACAAGGCATCAAGTACTATAAAAATAGCTTTGGATTAGATGAAAAAATATTAACTAAAACGCTCAACCTTGCGGGACAATTACGAAAGCTAAAAATTCCAGTTACAACTTTTATGATTGCAACTGATCCATATCTAAAGGCTTTTGTTCGTGATTTTACTAAAGCAAATAACGGCAGTGCTTATTACAGCAGCCTGCAAGGATTGGGCAATCTTGTATTTGAGGATTTTAAAAAGAACAGACGAAAAAATTTGTAAAGCAGTTGATAGTTGTTGGTTTGTAGTTATTAGCCTTCTATCCAAAATCATCCTTCTTTACTATCAACCAGTCACTATCAACTAACAACTCTAACGTAACTTCATGAAAGACCATACCAGCATCAAAACCCTTGCACAACTCAAAACATCGGGCTACCAATTCAAAACAATTAAAGATGAACTTAGGCAAAATCTCATCAGTAAGTTAAAGAAAAAAGAAAATGTGTTTGAAGGAATTTGGGGCTATGAAGAAACTGTTATACCTGATTTAGAACGAGCCATATTAGCAGGGCATGATATAAACTTATTAGGACTTCGTGGTCAAGCCAAAACTCGCTTGGCGCGATTAATGGTTCATTTGCTAGACGAGTATATTCCAATCATTGAAGGCTCTGAGTTGAATGACGATCCTCTTCATCCTATTACTCGGTTTGGTGTTGATAAAGTAAAAGAACTTGGGGATAACACACCAATTGAATGGCTCCATCGTGATGATCGTTATACCGAGAAGCTAGCAACACCCGATGTTTCTATTGCAGATCTTATTGGCGATGTTGATCCAATCAAAGCAGCATCATTAAAACTTCCTTACTCTGATGAGCGAGTAATTCATTTTGGGTTGATACCCCGTTCGCATCGTTGCATATTTGTTATTAATGAGTTGCCTGATTTGCAAGCACGCATTCAGGTAGCACTCTTCAATATTTTGCAAGAAGGGGATATACAAATACGTGGTTTCAAATTAAGATTGCCTTTGGAGATTCAATTTGTGTTCACCGCAAATCCTGAAGACTATACCAATCGTGGAAGCATAGTAACCCCATTGAAAGATAGAATCGATAGTCAGATCATAACCCACTATCCTAAGAGTTTGGAGATTGGAAAAAAGATAACACAGCAAGAAGCGCGCATCAACGAAGCGCAACAGAAGTCGATTACTTCTAATGAGATTGCAAAAGACTTAGTAGAGCAAATCGCTTTTGAAGCGCGTAAGAGCGAATACGTAGATGCTAAGTCTGGAGTATCTGCACGACTTACAATTTCGGCTTATGAAAACTTGATGGCTTCAGCCGAAAGAAGAAGTTTAATCAATAATGAAAAGACAACGGCTGTTCGCGTGTCCGATTTTGTGGGTGTTATTCCATCTATTACGGGCAAGGTTGAATTGGTGTATGAAGGAGAACAAGAAGGGCCTGGTATTGTAGCGCAAAACTTAGTAGGCAAGGCCATTCGCACACAGTTCTTAAATTACTTTCCTGATCCCGAAAAATTTAGAAAGCAAAAAGAAAAGAGTCCTTACAAAAAAGTTACAGATTGGTTTGGTGAAGGCAATACGGTTGATCTATTGAACGATCTAAAAAATGTTGAATACGAAACGGTTTTGAAAAAAGTACCTGGCTTGATTGACTTGGTGAACGAATTTCATCGCAGTCAAGATAGTACACTGAAATTATTTTTAATGGAGTTTGCTCTTCATGGCTTGGCTGAATATAGTTTACTGAGCAAACACAATTTATCCGCAGGCTTACAATTCAAAGATTTGTTGAGCAGCATGTTTACCCTTCCAAAACCCGGCAGCGATGACGATGATGAGTTGGAAGATGACGAGTTGTTTGGCAAGAAAAGATAGTTGCAGATTTAAAATTTAAGATTTCATATTTAAAAGTGTTGGAATTTTGAACCTGTAATTTGTAAATCATGAAATGAACTTATCTGAAGCCGCTCGTGTCAACAATCAACAGATAGGTCAATTAAGAAAGCTTGTTTCACAAGGCGAGGGTACTCGGCTTGAGTTCAAAAAGAAAGCAGCACATCCTGAAAAGATAGTTAGAGAATTAATTGCGTTTGCCAATACAGAGGGCGGTGTGCTTTTGATTGGTGTGGATGATGATAAAACTATTTCGGGTGTCAAGTATCCTGAAGAAGAAATCTTAGCTGTAAAGCAAGCAATAGAAAAATTCTGCAGACCGCAGGTTGAGTTAATTGAAACCATTATTCCTATTTCAGAAAATAGATTTGTGGTGGAACTTGCCGTTTCGCTGGGGGAAAGACGACCCTATTTTTTCAAGCTATCATCGGAAGAAAAGGAAAGCTACATCCGCGCAAGCGACAAAAGCATAAAAGCGAGCAAAGAAATGATTGAGATTGTTCGTAGATCAAAAAGCAAAAAAGATATACGCTTTACTTTTGGTGATGCCGAAAAGCAGTTGATGGAATACCTGGAAATTAACGGCACTATAACTATTGCAGAATTCCGTAAAGTAGCCAAGCTTAATAGATTTATAGCAGCTAAAAAATTGATTCTGTTGGTGCTTGCCAATGTGATGCGAATATCGCCTACCGAAAGGGGAGATATATACTCCCGTGTTTGAGGTGTTAAAGAATTAATAACATCCGTCTCAAAACTTTAACATTAAAGTATTATTCTTTTTATCTGGCTTTTGTTAGATTTATAATATTAATGAGGAGATACGAGCTATACTTACAGGTTTCTTTAAACATTGTAAGATACGTGTCTCCTCTTTTTTTTAACTCACCTAGCTTAATTTCCATATGAGCAAAACTAAAAAAGAGAAAAAGATTTTTGTGCTTGACACTTCTGTCATCATTTTTGAACACAACAGCATTCTCAACTTCGATGAACATGATATTGGAATTCCTATAACTGTTTTAGAAGAGCTTGATAATTTTAAGAAAGGTAACGATACCAAAAATTTTGAGGCACGGGAGTTTATTCGATTAATCGATAAGCTGGCGAAAGATCAAATGCTTCACCAATGGAACCCAATTAACGGTAAGGGCAAGGGTAATTTTAAAGTGGTGATGGATACTGGCGGCACTGGATCGGTAGATGCTAACAAAGTGTTTGGTGAAGATAAAGCCGACCATCGCATACTCAATGCTGCATTGCTTTTGCAGAAGCAAGAGAAAGGCAGAAAAGTAATACTGGTTTCTAAGGATATTAACTTGCGGTTAAAAGCCAAAGCCCTTGGGCTTGTATCCGAAGATTATACTACGGGCAAAATACAAAACATAAGTTCACTGCACACAGGCCGCACCGTTGTTGACAATGCAAGTGCGGCATCCATCGATTTGATTTATGAGAAGGGCTATTGCCCACCTGAAGATGTGTTGGGCAAACAGAAGCCAATGAAGAACCATTATTATATTTTGCGTAGCGGTAAAAAATCGGTACTCGCATTTTATAATTCCATGAATGGAATGGTGGAGCTTGTTGAAAAGCGAAATGCATATGGTATAAAGCCACGCAATGCAGAGCAAGCTTTTGCCATACATGCTGTGTTGAAGCCAGAAATAAAACTGGTTTCGATGCAAGGCGTGGCTGGAACGGGAAAGACCTTAATTGCATTGGCAGCGGCACTTGAACAAAAGCGAGAGTACAAGCAAATTTATTTAGCAAGACCAATCGTTCCGCTAAGCAACAAAGACATTGGTTATTTGCCTGGAGATATAAAATCAAAGCTGAATCCCTACATGGAGCCGTTGTGGGATAATTTGAAATTTATTCAAAACCAATATAGCGAGAGCGATAAAGAATATTCTAAGATTACTGAAATGGTGCAGAATGAAAAATTGGTAATCACTCCCCTGGCTTACATACGTGGAAGAAGTTTGTCGAATATTATTTTCATTGTGGATGAGGCGCAGAACTTAACGCCACATGAAGTGAAAACGATTATCACCAGAGCAGGAGAGAACACCAAGATCATTTTCACTGGAGATATTCATCAAATAGATACACCTTATCTAGACTCACAATCTAACGGACTATCCTACATAATTGATCGCTTGAAAGATCATGAGTTGTATGCGCACGTTACACTTGAGAAAGGAGAACGAAGTGAGCTGGCTAATTTGGCTAATGAGTTGCTTTAGATTAGCAGAAATCTAAATACATAACTATTTAAAGCAGAATAGTAACTTTCAGCTCATAATTTTTGAAATGAGAGCAATTGTTACAATTACAAGCTTACTTATTCTTTCTTTAGGCGCAGAAAATTCCTTCGCACAAAAGCGAGTAAAAGATTCTGTTGTGTATAATGTTATTTACAAAGACACTATCATTTATCGACATGATACTGTTCGTATCAAGCATTATGTGCATTCCGATACAGTTTGGACTGATCCTAACCTTGTGAGCACTAAGCCAAAGAAGAAAGGAGTAATCAATTCTGCTCAATGGGGCATCGGCCCTTCCATTGGTGCATACTATTCACCCTTCAATGGATTTGACATGAACATTGGGTTTGGCGTGCAATATTATTTACTATCGATACCCAACATTAGAAATCCACATTTGGGGCATAGAAGAAAGAAGTAAACGCGTTCACGCCTGAGTAATTGCATCCTTACAGTTAGAAGTTCTACAAGGATATTTAGAAGCTTCAACTTGGTACTTAGAAACTTTACCTTGATACTTAGAAGCTAATTTGTGGTACTTAGAAACTCTACATTGATACTTAGAAGCTAATCTAGAGCCTTTAGCAATACCACCTTGACAGTTAGAAACTCTACTAAGATACTTAGAAACTACTTTATGATCGTTAGATAAGCCATATTGGCTGCTAGGTCTAAACCACCCTTTTTCTAATCTCTTTCGCGTATGTTCTGCTAACGGGAAAGCCCTTTCCGTTTTGCATCTTCACTATCATAGTACCGTTTAAATGCCGCTCAATTTCCTTTAAAAAATTAATGTTGATAATGGTGGAGCGGTGCACACGAATAAAGATTTCGGGGTTCAAGATTTCTTCCAGCTTTCCTA
Organism: Cytophagales bacterium; assembly: GCA_038205685.1. Classification (GTDB taxonomy): domain Bacteria; phylum Bacteroidota; class Bacteroidia; order Cytophagales; family Cyclobacteriaceae; genus ELB16-189. The sequence continues at coordinate 55,562 of JBBRBQ010000006.1, forward strand.
TGCCCATTGAACTCACAAATTGATCGGTCTTTGCATTGATTACTGTATAATCGCCCGAGGCTTCTAAAAAAATAATTTCTTCCACCGAAAGGTTAAAGAGTTTTTCCGATTTCTGAACGAAGATGTGCGTCTCGTAGGTCTCTTTGCCCTCGTGCTTAAAGGTGCGCAATATTTCGCCAATGTCTCCCTGCTCCATCGACTTGCGTTTGAGAGCACGATTGACAGCTAAGGTAAACCGTTCTTCATCCAAGGGCTTCAATAGATAATCCACAGCATTCTTTTCAAATGCTTTGATAGCATATTTATCGTAGGCGGTAATAAAGATTACGTGAGGTTCGTGATCTATCTCGTCTAGTACATCAAACCCGTTCATGCCGGGCATTTGCACATCCAAAAAAATAATGTCTGGCTTACGTTCATCTATCTGCGCTACAGCATCACTTCCCTTAGAGCATTCAGCCACAACTTCTATGTCTGGAAATAATTCTAGGTACTCACGAAGTAGGTCGCGTGCTAGCTTTTCATCGTCAATAATTATGCAAGTTGTTTTCATTGGTTCAATGGATTGTAATTGGCAGATAATTGATAAATCTAAATTTACGATAAAGTGTTTATGCAGTTACTGCTTCATGTATTTCTTTCTTAACAGGTTCTTTTTCTTCAATAAAAAAATTAACCGAATAACCTCTTTCATTTGAACGAACTCGTAAGCCCGATTGTGCACCAAAGTAGCTTTTTAATCTAAGATCGGTGTTAGACATGCCCACACCACTTGAGCTCCCGTCCATTACTTTCTTGGCATTGCTGCCAAGGCCATTGTCTTTCACTTCAAAAAATACAATGTTGCCTGAGCGCCTCACGGTAAGTGAAATTGTGCCGCCTTCTTCCTTTGGCCCAATGCCATACTTCACTGAATTTTCAACCAAGGGTTGTAAAATCATAGGCGGAATATCCAACAAAAAGCAAGTAGGGTCTATGTCTTTTTCAAATTTCAATCGATCACCAAATCGCACCTGTTGAATAAGTATATAGTTTTCGATGAAGGTAATCTCTTGCACCAGTTTTACCATTTCGCCACCATGCGAATCAAGTGCATATCGAAAAATATCAGATAGTTGTGTTATCAATCGTCTTGCTTGGTCTTTGCTAGTGTGAACCAAAGTGCTTATAGAATTTAGGGTATTGAATAAAAAGTGCGGGTTGATCTGCGACTTCAACAAAGAGATCTGCATCTCTTTATTTTTTAATGCCAACTCACTCTTCTCTTTATCTCGACTCTGCACACCTTGAAAATAGCGAATTACATAATACACACCTACAGTAATAATATATTGATCGTGAAAACGCAGCGCATCCCAACTTAAAAGTTCAAGCATAAATACTTCCCAGTATTGATAGTAGATAGTGCCTTTTGTATGATTATTGAAATAGTAGGAAAGCGTACCCATCACAAAGAAAAATGCGATGAGCCCCAACACGTGCCCAGATATTTGAAAGATGGGAGTGAACTTGGAAAGAAAGTGCGACCAGAAAAATATTAGGATAATAAAGAAGCATAATGCAATAAATAAAAAGAAGCCATTCCACAAAACGTATGTTTGCGTGTTTACAAACTTCCATTCAAAAAAAGAGCTGACAAAGAAATTGATAGCATACCAAATGCAAATCAGCAAGTAAGCGCGCTTCCAAATCTTGGGTATAATTTCTAGCTTAATCAAACTCTGTTGTGGATTACGAATTTAAAAGTACGAATTACGACTTTGAAATGCGAGCCTTTCGAACTTTTCTATTCGTCATTGCGAATGAAGTGAAGCAATCCCTCTAGAGAGTTGAAACTAGAACTCTGGTCGTTTAGATCAAGAAAAAATATTCTCGCTTATAGCTTCTTGTAATAGTTCCTCTTTATTGATAGGCACCACGCCCACATGTTGACATACCAACCCGCCACCTAAGTTGGAGAGGGCGGCAATTTGATTGGCTGAGAGATTCAAAGCCACACACAAAGCCGCAATGCTTACAACTGTATCTCCCGCACCAGAGACATCAGCAATTTCACGTATATGTGCGGGTAATTTTATTTTGGAATCATTTAAGTCGATATAAACGCCATGTTCGCTCAACGTTACCATTATGCCTTTGGCTGATAATTTTTCTTTTAACGCAGCCACAGCGTGTGAAACTTGCTCTTGGTTGCCTGATTCAACTTCCATCTTCAGGCCTTCCCTAAGTTCTTTCAAGTTGGGCTTAAATAGAGTTATGTTTTTATAGCTTAGGAAATTTCTTTTCTTAGGATCGACCACAGTAGGAATTCCCAACTCGTTTGCTAATTGTATAGTTTTCTCTATAATAGTTTGGTTAAGAACTCCTTTATCGTAATCCTCAAAAATAACCACTTGACATAAGGGCAAGAGCTTTTGTATTCTTTCAAGCAATGCTTTTTCTTCCCATTCATTCACTGCCGAATCGCTCTCTTCGTCCACACGAACTACGTGCTGATCGCTAGCTATTATGCGAGTTTTTACAGTAGTTGGCCTATGGCTGCTGATAACAATTCCATCTTTGTTCAGCCCCATATCATTTAATCGCTGCACTAATTTTTTGCCATCATCATCATCACCAATCACTGCACAAAGAATAGGAGTAGCCCCAAGCGCATGCACATTGAGTGCTACATTGGCAGCGCCACCCAACCGGAAGTCTTTTTTCTTTACATTAACTACAGGCACAGGTGCTTCTGGGGAGATGCGGTCTACAGCACCCCAGATGTAATTATCCAACATAACATCCCCAACAATCAACACCCTAAGATCATTGAATGCTTTGAAAATTTTATGTGGTGTTGTTACCATAATCTACTTTAGTTTAGCAAGCGATTCTTTCATTCGCCTCATTGCTTCGATCAAATCTTTTTCAGAAGCAGCGTAAGATAATCGCACACAATTGTCATCGCCAAACGCACCGCCAGGCACTAGTGAAACGTTGGCTACTTCAAGCATGTATAAACAAAAATCATCTCCGTTTTTGATGGTACGTGTGCCATCACTCTTACCATAGAATGAACTTACATCAGGGAAAAAGTAAAATGCGCCTTGTGGGTAATTTGCTTTTACTCCTGGAATGTCTCTCAATAAATTATAAACAATGTCCCTTCTTTTATGATACGCCTCAACCATTGTTTTGGTTGGAGTCAAATCTCCTTTAATAGCGGCCAACGCTCCTCGTTGTGAAATAGAACAATTGGCAGAAGTAATTTGACCCTGCACTTTGTTGCTTCCATCAGCTATCCATTTAGGTGCAGCGATGTAGCCCACGCGCCAGCCCGTCATAGCGAAACCTTTTGCAAAACCATTTACTGTTATTGTGCGCTCAAACATGCCTGGAAGGGAAGCAATGCTTAACCGCTCACCAGTAAAATTTATGTGTTCATAAATCTCGTCAGCAATTACCAACAGGCCTTCGTGCTTCAACACAACGGCAGCAATTGCTTCCAATTCTTTTCTTGAAAAAACAGAGCCTGTAGGATTGCATGGCGAAGAAAAAATCAAGGCCTTTGTTTTAGACGTAATAGCTTTTTCAACTTGTTCGGCAGTAGCTTTAAAATCATTTTCGATAGTGCCTTTTACCAACACAGGTGTTGCTTCGCACAATCTTACCAAGGCATCGTAACTTACCCAATAGGGGGAGAATACAATTACTTCATCGCCTGGATTGAGTAGTGCCAGCATAACATTAGCAATGGATTGCTTAGCTCCGTTGGACACTACAAAGTTTTCGGCTTTGTAAGGAACATTGTTTTCCTTTTGATATTTAAGTGCAAGGGCCTCACGCAAATCTAGATAGCCAGCCACTGGTGGATACGAAAAGAAATTACCTGTATCAATAGCATCTTTAGCCGCATCGCATATATGCTTAGGTGTTTTAAAATCAGGTTCACCAAGACTAAGGTTGATTACATCGATGCCTCGCGATTTAAATTCGCGGGCTTTGGCAGCCATAGCTAGTGTTGCTGATTCTTCAATTGCGTTAATGCGGTCGGAAAGGGAGTGTGTGGACATATTGTTTCTAAATAGTATGTATAATTTTGCAAAGAAAGAAATTAAATAATCTCTTGGCAAGAACTAAAATCGTGATTAGATCTTAAAGTTTATTTCAATCGAATGAAATGAAAATGCTTAGCCAAACAACGTTCTCCCAGTTATACTTCTACCCAAAGTAATTTCATCCGCATATTCCAAATCCCCACCCATGGGTATGCCGCGGGCAATGGAGCTTATCTTGATTGAAAAACCGGAAAGCTTTTTGTTGATGTAAAATGCTGTTGTGTCGCCTTCCATGGTTGGGCTCAAGCCTAAAATCACTTCTTTAATAATTCCTTGAGATGTTGTTAACCGATTGATGAGCGAATCCATTTTTAACTCGCTGGGCCCAATGCCATTCATGGGCGAGATAACTCCGCCTAGCACATGATATATTCCAAAATATTGTGATGTGTTTTCAATGGCCATCACGTCTTTACTTTCTTCCACAACGCAAACTATGCTATGGTCGCGTCTGTGGCTGGCACAAATAGCACATTGATCTTCATCTGAAATAGTATGGCAGGTTGTACAAAATTTTATATTGGCTCGAAGTTTAGCAAGAGCAGTGGTTAATAAGGTAGTCTTATCTTCCTTCTCTTTCACTAGGTGCAACACCAAGCGAAGCGCTGTCTTCTTGCCTATGCCTGGCAACTTGGCCATTTCGTTTACAGCATCTTCGATAAGTTTTGAAGGGTATTCCATAATGCAAAGCTTCAGGCAATACGCTGCACGCTACAAGCCGTTTGGAGATGCTTATTATTCATTTAACTTTTGCTTCAGAGTATTACTAGTCTTCTAAACTTTCGGATTTACATATCAGCTTGGAGCTTGTGGCTTGAAGCTTGGTGCTTATAGTATCTTAGCATCAATGCCAACCTCACATATCGCTTCGCGCATTGGTTTCAATTCTTCAAAAGAACCAGTCTTCACCGTGCACTTGCCTTTAAAGTGAATTATCCAAGTGCATTGCTCGGCTTGCTCATTGTTATGGTTGCAAACTTTTTTCAAGGTGGCAATCACATGCTCAAACGTGTTGAAGTCGTCATTATACACCACTAAGTCTTTAACATCTGTAATCTCGATTGATTCAAGTAGATCAACTAACTCCTGCTCTTGTGTCAAAGTCTTCATGGTTTGGTTGCAAATAAAGTTTCAAAAGTAAAAAAAAATAACAAGTTTTAGGCTCTTAACTTTTCGAAATGACTCCAGGTTTAGTATTAACCATCATAATAATTTATTTTCTCGCACTTATTGCTATTTCGGTCTATACTTCGCGTGGGGCAACTACCGATACCTTTTTTACAGGGAACAAAACTTCGCCTTGGTATTTGGTTGCTTTCGGCATGATCGGCTCTTCCCTTTCGGGGATTACGTTTGTCTCTTTGCCAGGTAGCGTTGGCAAAACTGGTTTTGCTTATTTTCAGGTGGTGATTGGCTATATTTTTGGCTATTGGGTAATCATTGGTCTGTTATTGCCATTATATTATCGACTTAACTTGGTTTCCATTTATACTTACTTGGAGCAGCGGTTCGATAAGTGGTCGTACAAAACAGGAGCTTCTTTCTTTTTGCTTTCGCGAACGCTTGGTTCATCTTTAAGGCTTTATCTAGCAGCCACAGTACTTCAGCTTTTTTTGTTTGACGCATGGCACGTGCCTTTTATATTCACTGTTGCTACTACCATGTTGTTGATTTGGGTCTACACATTTAAAGGTGGCATAAAAACCATTGTGTGGACGGATGCCTTTCAAACTATCTTCTTGGTTTCATCTGTTATCATCAGTGTTTATTTGATCAGTAGCAGACTGCATTTCACTTTAGGTTTTATGATAGATGCCGTAAGTGCCAGTAAGTATTCAACCATTTTTCATTTTGAGGATGTGAACAGTCCACTGTTTTTTTGGAAACAATTTTTTGCGGGTGCCTTCATCGCTATAGCAATGACGGGGCTTGACCAAGATTTGATGCAAAAGAACCTGAGTTGTAAAAATCTGAGAGATGCACAAAAAAATGTATTTTGGTTAAGCTCAACTCTTGTAGTTGTTAATCTTTTATTCTTGACACTGGGTGCGCTGCTCTACATTTATAGCGACCAAAATAATTTAGCCATACCAACCGCTACCGATGAATTATTTCCTCGCTTGGCGCTCAATGAATTTGGTTTGTTGGCAGGTATATTTTTCTTGTTGGGCATCATCGCCTCGTCCTACGCCAGTGCCGATAGTGCTCTGGCCGCTTTAACAACTTCCTTCTGCATAGATTTTCTCAGCTTCAAAGACAAAAATGAAAAGCAAAAAACACAGCAGAAAAACATTGTGCATGTATGTATTTCGGTTGTGTTTCTTATCATCATTCTTATCGTTAAAGAGCTAGATCAGTCATCATTGATAACAACTGTACTCACTGTTGCCGGCTATACCTATGGGCCTTTGTTGGGGCTCTTTGCTTTTGGCATCTTCACTAAATTTCAAGTGCGCGATAACTTGGTTCCTTTTATCTGTATTCTTTCACCACTGGTTTCGTATTGGATAAGCTCACACTCAGAACAATGGTGGAGCGGCTATAAATTTGGTTTAGAGATTTTGATTGTAAACGGCATGATCACTTTCGTGGGATTGTTTCTTATCTCTAAGAAATCAATTGCAAATAACAAACAAGTATTAAGTTCTAACTCAGCACACACTTTTTGAAGATTGTTATCTTAAGCGTGAAGCTAACTCTTCTGCACGAGTAACAGACTTAGCTTTTTATTAAACTCATTTGTTTTGCTTCCCAGCGGTGCAAAAAAGAATTCATCAAATTGCTCAACAGTTTTAACAGCTTCTTTGGTTATCTTTTTTCCACTATCAGTAAGAGCAACTGTTTTAGCACGGGTATCAGTGTGATGTTCTTGCCGTTGCAAAAGCCCTTTGGTTTGCAATGTTCTCAGCACTTTTGAAGTTGTCATCGGGTCAATTTTTGTGTGAGCCGAAAGGTTGATTTGTGTAACATCTTGCTGATGCAACGAAAGCCAATACACACTCGCCAACAAAACAAATTGCGAGTGTGTGAGGTCAAACTTCTCCAACGCTTTTTTTATTTCGCGCTGCCAAAGATTGGTTACTTGCCAGAGCAAAAACCCTGAACTATCATCGGCTTTCTCAAAGCCAAAAACTTTACTTTCATTTTTCATTAGAGTTTGCTTGCATAATTTACTTGTTGTTCCATCTCCTTCGGCAACGAATCTACGATTTCTTGTGCGACAAGTTTTATCCAAAGAAAACTCAAAAGCCCTTCCACTTTCATAGTGGTTGTTATTTTTAATCCTTGTGCGGTTTCCTCAAAAGTATGTTCGCCAAACATCTTTGCCAACGGAAATTTTGTAAAGTCAACAAATTTCGCATTCTCAATTGTTTCAAAAAGTTCAATTTTTACTTTTGGTCCACCTTTAGGTTTCAGTATAAAATAATTTCCTTTTTCAAACTTACCTTCCATTTTAGCGAATTCGATTCCTGTATCCCAATGATGCCAATTGTTTACATCCGAAAACAGTTTCCACATTTGTTCTTTAGTTGCAGCTTTGGTAACGATTGAGTGCGTTTTAGTCCACATAATTTTAGTTTTTTAATGGTTATTATTTTTTGTTTGTGCAATTATAGTAATCGAACATATAATAACCTAATGAAACTATAAATAAATTTTAGTTTACTGATAATCCTACGCAATTCTTGAAAGACTTGCCATACAAATGCAGCTTTCAAAGTTCCAAAGCTGGATCCCAAAAAACTTTCTCAAAGTTCATCACTTGATCTTGCTCTACTTTAATTCCTTCTTTCTCCAATCGCTCTTGCATGGATTGAGGTGGCGTAAAATGATGCCTTCCAGTGAGTAAGCCATTTCTATTGAGCACTCTGTGAGCAGGAATTTTCTTGTCTGTATGAGCAGCATTCATGGCCCAGCCCACCATGCGTGCACTCATCTTTGTGCCTAGGTATTTTGCAATGGCGCCATAGCTTGTTACCCTTCCTTTCGGGATCAACTTCACCACTTCAAATACATCATCAAAAAAGGAATACTTCTTGGGTTCTATTTCATTCGATTGTTTTGCCATAGTTCTCATTTAACACAAAAATCATCATTAGACCCCAATTCAAAAACTGGATTAACTATTTTTGCCCTAATGAAAAATTTATTTGTAATAGTCTTCTCCTCTCTGGCGGCTTTTAATTGTGTTGCTCAACAATTGGTATTTCCAGAAAATAAAGAATGGACATTGCTTAATGAAGGGGAAGCCATATCAGTTAAAATTACCACCAACGAATCAAACCATCCCGTCAAATTTTCTTTGGAAGGTGCGGATGGTACAGGGATGCAATTGGATAGCCTTGGAAATTTTTCTTGGATTCCTTCTTATGATTTTGCCAGTCGTTTAGAAATCAGAAAAGAATTGAGTGTGATTTTTCAAGCCGATTGGGCTGATGGTAAAAAGGTGAGAACGCCCATTACTTTTACAGTTACTCATAAAAACCGCCCTCCTGCTGTGGAAGATTTGCCCATATTTTATGTGAGGCAATCAACACAAAACCAATATCAAATTTCGCAAGATTATGTGAGCGACCCTGATGGCGATCCGCTCGTGTTCAAGTCCATTCAATCTCAAATGCCCGAAGGTGTTGTTCTTTCATCATTAGGGTTGATTACTTGGACTCCTTCGCGTAATCAATTCCGTTCGTTAAAAAATAATGCACTTACTATTGAATTCATTACTCAAGATCAGCCCGACAAGGCGGAAACCAAAGGCAAAATAAAAATCGCGCAAACGCAACTCGATCTTCCGCCCGAAATTTTATTGATTCCCAACGATAGCCTTGTTACTATTAAGGAAGATGAGTTGATCAACTTGAAGCTCTATTTCTCTGATCCGAATGGAGATGAAAATATTTCGGCCTCTGGTTTTGTTTGTTCCGATCAGCGAATCCCGAAAGGAAGTTTAAAAGAAAACACACTTGCGCAATCCGAATTTACCTGGACGCCCGGTTATGAATTTGTGGATGAGGCGGTTAAATTTAAAAACGTAGAAATTATATTTTTCGCATTAGATAAATCGAACAACCGTGCTCAACGAAAAATAATAATTAAAGTATTGGATGCTGAAAATTTGGATGTGAAAGATAAGCTGCTCTTTGAAAAATACAGAAGCTCACTCATACAAACAAAAGAATTGATCGACAAGCTTGATGTGAACCATGAAGTGTTGAATCACGCCTACAAAAAAGCAAAGAAGGGCAAACGAAATAGATCGATTTTAAATGCAGGCTTAGGCGCAACCACCGGTTTATCACCCGTTGTGTTGGAAACCGGCTCTTCTAAAGTTGTATCTGCATTGGGTGGCACAGCCACATTAACGTTGGGCACATTAGAAGCCACCGAAGTGCTAGGCAAATCAAAAGCTGATATTTTGGATAAGCAAAAGATCAACATAGAAATAAGAAACATGGCACAACTAGAAGGTGATAACTTCGCAAGAAAATACGCCATAAAGTCAAGCAGAAGAAACAAAGAATTTGACGCTGATCGCGACAAGTTGCTGCCTATTATCAACCACCAGAAGCTTGTGCTACTAGAGCTGGATGCAACTAGAAATCCTACTAAGAGAACTACGAGCAAGGAGTTGAAAAAAACCTTTACGGATTTCACCGAAGAGTGAACTTTACTGAATTTTAAAGGGCTAGCATTTGTGTGGAAAGATTTAAGGATTACTTTTGCACTCCCGAAACGACCAATTGTACACAGAGGAGTGGCAGAGCGGTCGAACGCGGCGGTCTTGAAAACCGTTGAACCGTAAGGTTCCGGGGGTTCGAATCCCTCCTCCTCTGCATTAAAAATTTCAAATGGAACAAAAGCCTCGAATTCATAAAGAATTCGAGGTTTTTGTTTTAAGAGCTTTTCATATGCCGGTGTGGAAATACCCTAATGAGCCATGAAAGTTTTATTCTCAGCTCACAGAATGAGTCAAACAAACCGGAATCACACAGTTAATTACTTCATTCGCCAATAACGGCACCCAATACAAAATACCTATTGCCCTCCAAAAAGTAACAATATTATTACCGATTTGGGTATTAATATTCTGAATAAAATTACTACCATTGCACGTTATTTAAAATTAGTCTAAATAATAAAGACAGATGAAATTAGCCAAGTATTTGATAACAAACATCTTATGTTTTATCGCATTTTTTCTATCTGCTCAAACAGGAACTATTAAAGGTGTAGCAAAGGATCATTCTGGAAATGTGATTGCCAATGCAAACATCATCTTGGAAGGATCAACGTTTGGAGGTTCAACAAACGAATTTGGTTATTTTATGATCAAGAAAATCCCGGTAGGAAATCATACTATCACTTTCTCCAATGTGGGCTTTCAATCCATAACTAAACAAATTGAAGTAAAAGCAAACGAAACCACCGAAATAAATTTTGAGACAACAGAAGCCGCAGCCTTATTAAATGAAGTGGAGATTACTGGAATAAAAACCATCACTGGCATGGGCTACTTGGGCGAAGTGCACGATGGAATTATTTTCTCAGGGAAGAAAACCGAAGTATTGATACTCGATAGTCTTGATGCCAACACGGCTCAAAACAATCCACGCCAAGTGTTGGGGCGAGTACCAGGCGCAAATTATTCTGAAACAGAAGGCAGCGGTTTTCCTTCCAACGGTATTGGCTTTCGCGGATTGAACCCAACACAATCTATTGAGACCAACACGCGACAAAATGGAAACAATATTACAGGCGATTTATACGGCTATCCCGAATCATATTACTTGCCTTCGCTTGAAGCAGTAGAAAGAATTGAAGTGATACGTGGTGCTTCCTCTTTGCAACACGGTGCACAGTTTGGTGGCGTTATCAATTACATCATGAAAAAAGGATCAACTACAAAGCCTATCGAATTTTCTACACAACTGACAGGCGGTAGTTTTGGTTTTTTCAATTCTTTCAATTCAGTTGGTGGGCAAGTAGGCAAATTTAATTACTATGCTTATGCGCAAGTGCAAACCACACAAGGGTGGCGCCCAAACTCAGACTATAGAAAGCTGACAGGTTTTGCAAAAGTAGAATATCAAACAACTGATAAAATTAAAATTGGTTTGGAGTATTCCATCTTAAGAAACTACTTACACATGCCGGGAGGTTTTTCAGATAGCCTGCTAGCATTGGGAAATCAAAAATCATATCGTGCTAGAAACTGGCTGCAAAGCCCTTGGAATATTTTGACCGCTACTTTAGATTGGAAATTATCTGCACAAACTTCCATCAATGTAAAATCAACTTTCAATAGCAGTGCGCGCGATTTGGTTTGGCGCAATGAAGATGGCGGACCCAATGCAGTAGATGCCATCGACCCCATCACTAACCAATATAGCAACCGCGAATCGCAGCACGAAGGCTTTCAAAGCAACACCACCGAAGTGCGTATGCTAGCAAACTACGTTTTGGGGAGAACAAGAAATACGGTGGCGACCGGTGTACGTTTCTTCAATGGCAAAATGAAACGGCAAGGTGGTGGCAAGGGGACTACAGGTTCTGATTTTGATTTAAGTTTGGTAGAGCCAGGCTATGAATATGATCTTGATTTTACCACTACTAATATTGCTCCTTTCATAGAAAATACTTTTCGTCTTAGCGATCGGTTATCTGTTACTCCAGGTTTGCGCTATGAATATATTAACTCGACCATAAAAGGTTTTAACCCGAGCGATGATGGAAATGGAGTTGTCTATTCAGACCGATCGAAGAATCGAAATATATTTTTAGCAGGTGTTGGTGCACAGTTTATAATTACAACTACCACCAATATTTATGCAAACTATTCGCAAGCGTATCGCCCACTAGATTATTCTTCGCTTACACCCTTTGGCACCATTGCATCCATTGATAAAAACTTGAAAGACTCTGATGGAAACAATGCGGATTTTGGCTTTCGCGGATCGGTGAAAAATTTTCTAAACTTTGACGTGGGTGGTTTTTACTTGCAATACAACAATCGTGTGGGTTTGATCGAAAAAATAGATGCCAATGGAAATCAATTTCCATTCCGAACCAACGTGGCCAATAGTGTACACAAAGGATTGGAAACGTATGTCGAGTTCAATCCTATCAAAGCATTTACTGATAATAAAAAGTGGAGCTTCAGTTTTTTTAATTCGTTGGCTATCATTGATGCCAAATACACATCGGGCGAGTTTGATGGAAAGTATGTGGAGTACGCACCCACTAGCATCAACCGCTTTGGTACAAATTTGGTGATCGGAAAATTCTCAACCACTTTTCTAATCAGCAGCACCGCTAAATCATACAGTGATGCAGGCAATTCTGAAAAACCTTCTGCCGATGCAGTGGCTGGTGTGATACCTGCTTACACGGTATTGGATTGGTCTGGTACTATTAAGATCAAAAATTATAATCTCAAATTTGGAGTGAACAATTTGGCCGACCAAAATTATTTTACCAAGCGCACTGATGAATACCCTGGGCCCGGCATCATTCCTTCCATTGGTAGAAGTTTTTATATAGGTGTGGGAGTAAAGTTTTGATCAGAAGAATGGATCAATATGAAGAGAGTAGAGGTTCATTAAAAAAAATACCATCAATTCATGTTATGCAGTTGCTGAATTTTGGAATGGACTGTTATTACTCTATAGTAGTAAAATTTAAAATTGACTTTATCTTCCCAAGTAATTCTAATCCCATTCCTTTATCGCAATCGTAATCACTAAAACTCATGATAGGATTTGCAAAACTAACACTGATCTTGTAATTCTCCATTTCACGAATAACTATTTTTATGGGCACTTCATTTACTGCTAGCGGATCGCTTTTGAGTACATCTGTCATATAGCTAGGATGAAAAAATAATAGCTGTCTTAACTGATTAATTTTAATTCCGTGATTGGCTAAAATTTCTTGGGTGTTTATTTCATGTAAAAGCAAGAAGCCATTAGAAACAATATTGTTTCTAATGGATGTTAAAATTTGCTCAAATGGTTTATTTATAATGGCTTCAATAATGGTTGATTTCATTTTGGTTCATTGTTTAAAGATTTTACAATTACTGGCCAGTCCACTTCTGTTTCTGAAATAGTATTAATGTAATTCGTGAATATATTTCGTATAACATTTGCCACAATTTCCAAAATATCACCATCGGTATAACCTACCTGTCTTAAAGGTTCAATGTCTTTGCTTGAAATTTCTTTCGGAGTTACAAGCATTTTTTTTACAAAAATTAACCCTGCATTCATCTTTTCATTTTGAGAAGAAAATTTACGTGCTTCAATTATTTGTTCATCTGTCAAACCTACTTTTGCACCAAAAAAACTATGGGCGGAGAGACAGTATGAACACGTGTTCTGCTCTGCAGTAGCCAAAGCAATCATTTCTGCCATTTTACTTCCAATGGTGCCAGTGCTTAGAGCACCATTTAATTTTACATATGCATCCAGCACGGCAGGGGAATTTGCCATTACTTTATACATATTAGGAACTCGTCCTAATTTCTTTTTTACAATTTCTAAAACTGCTTGCGATTCTTGTGAAGCGTCTTCTACTTGAATTGGTTTGATTTTGTTCATTTTGTTTGTTTTTAATTGTTAAGAAATAGAAAATAGACAAAGCGGTCTACTTATTGATTAAATTTTTTTATTTATAGGTTTCTAATAAAATGGTCACTGTCTTTTTAGCTGCTTTAACAGCCCAGACATCAAGATGGATCTTACTTTCCACAACAGCACCTTCAAAAAGTATAAAGATACTGTCAGCAATTTGAGAGGCAGTTGCTTTATCTGTAATTATATCGGTGACAAGGTTTTTAAAAAATGCACGTAGAGTGGTTTTATGATCTACAATTTCCTTTCTTATTTCAGCATTTTGTCCAGAAATTTCTGCTAGTAAGTTTATAAAACGACACCCTTTAAAATCGTTGATGCGAAGATTGCGTTCTAAAAAATCAAAGCAGGCAAATAACTTTTCAGAGGAAGTAGTTTTCTTTTCTAAAAAACTATTTAAAGCATTAAACCAATCTTCTCTTGCGGCCTTAACATAAGCAATTCCTACTTCGTCTTTTGAACCATAATGCTTGTACAAACTTGCCTTTGCAACTTTTGCCTCATCTAATATTTGGTTGATGCCTGTTGCGTTATAACCCTGTGCATAAAACAACCGAGAAGCTGTTTCTAAAATTCTGTCTTTGGGATTTGACTTGCTTGCCATTGGGACAAATGTAAACAGAATTCAGAATATAGACAAATCTGTCTATAAATTAGTTGCCTTATTTATATACGCTGGCTTCGAGAACCTTTTTGCTCACCGCGGTTAAACTTTAAACCACTCCTTGCAAACCCATACTAATCTTGTATTTTTGAAATCGCATTTTTTACAACCGCATGAAGATTTCATATAATTGGCTCAAGCAATACATCGATATACCCGAATCACCAGAAGATATTGGCAAAACCCTTACTTCAACAGGGTTGGAAGTAGAAAGTGTTGAACCTTTTGAAACCATTAAAGGCGGATTGAAAGGCTTGGTAATTGGTGAAGTGCTTACTTGTGCCAAGCATCCCAATGCAGATAAGCTTTCAATAACAACAGTTGATGTAGGCCAAGATAAACCATTGCATATTGTTTGTGGCGCACCTAATGTTGCAGCAGGGCAAAAAGTAATTGTCGCATTAACTGGAAGCATTGTGCATCCAACTACGGGCGAACCATTTGCAATTAAGTCATCAAAAATACGAGGCGAACTTTCTGAAGGAATGATTTGTGCCGAAGATGAAATTGGTCTTGGTAATTCTCATGCAGGCATCATGGTGCTAAATACAACGGCTGCCAATGGAACGCCTGCTGCATCTCACTTTCAAGTTGAAACAGATTATGTTTTTGAGATTGGACTCACACCCAACAGAGCAGATGCTGCTTCACATTTGGGTACTGCCAGGGATATTAAAGCGGCTTTGAATAGATCTATCAAGTTGCCAAGTGTTGAGGAATTTAAAATTTCAAATTCCTCATTACAGATTGAAGTGGTTGTAGAAAACACGGAGGCTTGTCCTCGTTACTCGGCTGTTACCATTTCTGGAATAACCGTAAAAGAATCGCCAGCATGGTTGCAAAATAGACTTCGGTCTATTGGCTTATCGCCTATCAATAATATTGTAGATGCAACCAACTTTGTATTGCACGAACTCGGTCAACCACTGCATGCGTTCGATGCTGCCAAGGTCGGTAAAAAAGTGATTGTTAAGAATCTTCCCGCAGGCAGTAAATTCACTACGCTTGATGGAAAAGAACGAACACTAACAGATAAAGACTTAATGATCTGCAATGAAACTGAAGGCATGTGTATTGCCGGAGTTTTTGGTGGATTGACTTCTGGAATTACCTCATCAACTACTTCTATATTTTTAGAGAGTGCCTACTTCTCAACAACATCCATTCGCAAAACATCGCAGCATCATCAACTAAAAACAGATGCGTCATTTCGCTATGAAAGAGGTACCGATCCTAACATGACGGTGTTTGCCTTGAAGCGGGCTGCTTTGTTGATTCAAGAAATTGCTGGTGGTGCGATTTCATCTGAAGTTATTGATGTGTATCCTGTTAAAGTTGAAAACAAAACTTTTGAAGTTAAGGTCAAGAATATAAATCGCCTTATTGGGAAGGCGTTGCCGCTCGAAACAATTTATGGTATTCTTGAAAGACTCGATATTTTAATCACTGAAAAGAAGAGCGAGAGTTTTACAGTTACGGTTCCTGCCTTTCGTGTGGATGTAGTGGGCGAAGCTGATATTGTGGAAGAAATTCTCCGTGTCTACGGCATCAATAACATTGAACTTAGCAGCATTGCAGGCACAGATTTTCTTTCTGAATTTCCCGTTAAGGACATTAACAAATACAAACGCACTATTGGCGAAATGCTGGTGGGCAATGGTTTCTATGAGATTTTAACCAACTCACTCACCAATGTAGCCTATCAACAAAAACTTAAATTAACGTTTCAAGGAGAGGCTGTTGAGATTCTTAACAAACTTAGTGAAGAGCAAGGCATTCTTCGTCAAACAATGTTGTTCACAGGGTTGGAAGTTTGCTCGCACAACATCAATCGCAGGCAAAAAGATTTAAAGCTTTTCGAATTTGGCAAAGTGTATTGGAAGGAAATTACCAATGACGAATTACGAATTACGAAATACAATGAAGAAGAGCGACTAGCCATTTACCTTACGGGAAATGTTGAAACCGAAAACTGGCAAAGCAAAACCAAGGCGGTAAGCTATTATGATTTGGCGCAACAGGTTGCAAATGTTTTGGAGAAATCTTCTATCACCAACAGCAAACAAGAAAAGTTGGAAGGGCATCTCTTGTTTGAATATGGAATGAAACTTTTGCAAGGCAAAACTGAAATAGGTGTTCTTGGAAAAGTAAAGCCTGCATTGGCTAAAGAATTGGGCGTGAAACAAGAAGTGTTTTATGCTGATCTAAATACTTCTATGCTTTTCCGTTCAGCGAGTCCTAAGTTTAGGGTAGAAGAAATTTCCAAGTTCCCCGAAGTAAGAAGAGACCTTTCTTTGGTGTTGGATAAAAAAGTAAGCTTTGCGGAAATCAAAAGCTTGGTGCTAGAAACCGAGCGCAAGTTTTTGAAAGACATTATTGTTTTTGATGTGTATGAAGGTGATAAAATCCCGGAAGGCAAAAAGGCCTATGCCTTAGGGTTTACATTGCTTGATACTACAAAGACACTTACTGATGAAGACATTGATAAAGTGATGAACAAGTTGATGGTTGCTTTTGAGACGAAAATGGGAGCGTTGATTAGGAAGTAGTGGGTTGGATGGAAAGAATATTTTGCCTTGAGCTTTTTGAGAGGCCAAGACACTTAACTTAAAATTTTATCCCTATTACTATGCCGAGATTTAAAGTTCTGTAAGTTATTTTGTCGGTAGAATAAAAAGGATTAATTCCTTTTGGTCTTAAAATTATTGAATAGTCAAAGTCTGCCGAACTATAGTAACCTTCAATACCGACAAAAAACTTAGAGGATATGTTGAAAATACTTTTGATTTGAATCCCGCTTACTAATGATGAACTACTAGGCTTTTCATCGGTATGTTTATCGGAATAGGTAATGATATCTCCATTCGAGAACTGGTAATCAACATTAAAAGCGTAATCTGGAAACTGCAAGGCTGCAATTCCAATAGAAGGACCTACTTCAATACTTATATTTTTAAAGGATTTTATATACTTTATCCCAAAAGATGATTGCAATAAAGAATAGCGAGAAGCGGTAAGATAGTAATAGTAAGTAACGGAATTGTCAAATGATTTTCGGGGAAGAAAATCATTTAGAGATTGAGAAGCCTCTAATGTTTTTACACTATTATTTGATGTAAAGAGTTGAAGAGATAGTTTTAAATGCTGGCCAATCAAATAGGAACCTTCCGCTGAAAAATAAGTGCCGTCTAGAGCAGCACTATTCCCATCCCGCAAAAAGCCGTTAAAGTAATATCTATTATTATTTTGATCTTGGTAAACCACTTTTTCAGGCGATATTTTATTAAAATCTCCAACGGCAGTTGAGATACCTGACTTAATGGAAACATCCCATTTACCTTGCTTTATACTTTGCCCATTGACTAAATAAAATGAAGTGAGCAAAGTGATAATTAATAAAATAAATTGGTACATTCGTGAAGTGTTAAAGGAAAATATTTAATTGAATTATATGAAAATAAATATAAGAATATTTTTAGTAATAATGATTGTAGTAAGCTCACTCTTTAGTGTCAATGCGCAAATAAACTATTGCTCAAGTATGAGTGACGCTGATTATTATATAGGTGATGCATATAATTCTTCTAAGGTATCGAGTTGTACAACTGATTTAAGGTATGATTGCCATGGATTCGTGATCGGATACATGGAAAATGGATGCCAGCCGAGTCCGAATTTTTACTATACACCAGCTTATTATTGCTCTGTAGCACTTACAAGCAGAAATAAATCTGACTGGCAAAATAGTGGTAAGTATATTAAAGTATGTGATGAGGCTAGTGCAAATGTAGTTTGGTATGACGTAACGGGAAGCAGTGGAAGTGGGCATTCAGCAGTGAAGGTTGGCAATGGTAACTATCTATCGAAGTATGGTAACGATGGCCCGCTTGTTAGACACACCTTAAATGGAAGCTATTATCATCAGAAACAAAGTGTCAATAGCACCGAATTCTGGACTTATTTGGGTAATATTCAAGGTACTTCCAATGTGGTTGGAACAAGTTCTCAAAACTATAGTATCACCAGTTTATCTGGGCTTTCCTATTCTTGGTCGATTGTCAGTGGTAGTGAGAATATTTTTATATCTTCTCAATCTAGTAATACGGCAACACTTTCACCGCTTCATTCAGGGTCAGCAGTATTGAGTGTAACAATTACTTCGGCCTGTGGTTCAACTATTCAGCAATTCGCAATCAATGTACAAACTAATATTTGCCTAGAGGGTTCTTTTACAACATCAAGTGTTACTAATAAAATTCTGGGAAGCGGCAATAGTGTGGCAGCAGGTTGGGTTAACGTAAATGTTACCTGTCCTAATGCATCATCATATACTTGGCAAAGAACTTCAGGGTCAATTAATTTTTACAACTCAGGTTCTTTTGCCTCATTTACTATGCCCTCAGGAGGTTCTATTAGTTTTCTCATTACTGCCAAAAATAGTTCTAACACAACATTGCAGACTCGCAATGTGAGTTTTTACAATTATGGTTCGTTCAGGGCTATCTCAAATCCTATTTCATCATCTCTTAAAATAGATATAGCTGATGGAGTAGTTGTGTCAGTGAATCTTGAAAGCCTAAAAAACAAGGCAATCAAAAAGGAATTTAAAGAATATGAATCGAAATCAACAATTGATATAAGCGATCTTGAAGAAGGAGATTATGTTCTTAAAGTTTATCACCTAGGTAAACTAGTAAATGAAGAGAGGTTAAGATTGGCTCATTAAGCACATGTCGAACTATTGACTTATTTTCTAATCATTTTCTAAATTTCTCCCATGGATCAAGAAGCATTAAAAACCAGTCTTAACGGACTAGAAAGAAAAATTTTGGTGCTGCTAAATGAACACAAATCATTGAAAGATGAAATCCGTGGCCTTAAATCTGATAATCACGATCTAAAGGATAACCTCAAAGCCAGAGACGAGCAATTGCACAATTTTAAAAATCAGATTAAAATCACTAAAATTGTAGACCAAATAAACCCGGAAGACGGAAGTGCTTCGGAGTTGAAAAGGAAAGTAGAAGAGTATATTCGAGAAATCGACAAGTGCATAGCACACTTAAGCAGATAACCCGGTACATGGACGAACTTTCGATTAAGATCAAAATAGCAGACCGCGAATACCCGATGAAGGTGAAGCGTAAGGACGAGGAGAGGTTACGGTCGGCAGGAAAGTTGCTCAATGAGAAAATCAAACAATACCGGGAGCAGTTCGGAATAGATGATAAACAAGATTTGTTGGCCATGGCGGCCTTCGATTGTTTAATAGATAAACTCGCAGACGATGAAAATCTGCAAGTCATCGACCAGACTGTGGTGGAGAAAGTTTCCCACCTTAATCAGTTAGTCTCGCAAGCTCTCTAGTCTCCTTTCAATCCAACCTTCAGTGGCCGATTGGCCAATTCGGGTGTTTTTTATACACCTAATTTTTTTATCTATGGAAATTGTATTTATAATTCTTACGGCAGTAGTAGGCGCTGGCGTTTTAAGTGTTGTTATCGGAAATGTTCTATACAAACGTAAACTAAAAAAGAGTGAGCAAAATGCTACAGACAAGGCATCGCTTATTATTAAAGAGGCTGAATTAGAAGCCGAGAATATTAAGAAAGACCGCATATTGGATGCTAAAGAGAAACTCCTAAAAATGAAAGTGGAGTTTGAAGAAGATGCCAATAGAAAGAAGAACCAGATCATCAGCAATGAGCAGAAAATTAAACAGCGCGAAGCGCAGCTTTCAAAAGAGCTTGAACAAGTAAAAAAGAAGGAGACGGATCTTGATGAGGAACGCAGAAGTCTTGCTATTCAACACGACTTGGTAAAAAAGAGAAAAGAAGAACTTGATAAGTTCAACGCTCAAAAAGTGGCTGTGCTGGAAGGCATCTCTAAACTTAGTGCAGACCAAGCGCGCGATCAATTGGTAGAATCTATGAAGGAAGAGGCAAGCACAAAAGCTAGTTCTTACATAAAAGATATTATGGAGGAGGCGAAACTCACTGCTACCAAAGAAGCTAAGAAAATTGTAATCGAAACCATTCAGCGCACAGCTACTGAACATGCCGTTGAAAACTGTGTGTCAATCTTTAATATTGAAAGTGACGATATAAAAGGTAAGATAATTGGCCGAGAAGGACGAAACATCCGTGCACTGGAAGCTGCTACCGGAGTTGAGATAATTGTGGATGATACTCCAGAAGCGATTATCATTTCAGGTTTCGATCCCGTAAGGAGAGAAATAGCTAGGCTATCATTACACCGTTTGGTGCAAGATGGCCGCATTCACCCCGCTCGTATCGAAGAAATTGTAGCAAAGACTGCCAAGAATATTGATGATGAAATTATAGAAATTGGCGAGCGTACCGTTATCGACTTAGGTATTCATGGGCTTGCGCCTGAACTTATTAAGATGGTGGGCAGAATGCGCTTCCGCTCGTCTTATGGACAGAATTTGTTACAACACTCACGCGAAGTTGCTAACCTATGCGCCATCATGGCGGCTGAGTTGGGCTTGAACGTAAAGCAAGCCAAGCGCGCAGGGTTGCTTCATGATATTGGAAAGGTTTGGCCCGAGGAATTAGAAAAGCCACATGCTATTGTGGGTATGGAACTCGCCATAAAATATAAGGAACACCCGATAGTGTGCAATGCTATTGGCGCTCACC
This sequence comes from Cytophagales bacterium, assembly GCA_038205685.1. Taxonomy (GTDB): domain Bacteria; phylum Bacteroidota; class Bacteroidia; order Cytophagales; family Cyclobacteriaceae; genus ELB16-189. The sequence goes on from JBBRBQ010000006.1 coordinate 76,620, forward strand.
ACGATGAAATTGAAATGACTAACATTCTTTCTCCGATCATCCAATCTTGCGATGCTATTAGTGGAGCAAGGCCTGGTGCAAGGCGTGAAGTGATGGAACAATACATTAAGCGCTTGAAAGAATTGGAACAAGTTGGGCTAAGTTTTGAAGGCGTTGAAAAATGCTATGCTATTCAAGCTGGTCGTGAGTTACGTGTAATTGTGGATGCTGAAAAAGCAACAGACGAACGTGCAAGCCAACTTAGCTTCGACATCTCTCAAAAGATAGAGAAAGACATGCAGTATCCAGGTCAAATAAAAGTAACCGTGATACGTGAGATGAGAAGTGTGGCGTATGCGAAGTAATACAAATGACTTCAAGGTGGAGGCCACAAGCTACAAGAATTCAGTTGGACTAGTCTCCCTGAAGCTTGTAGCTTGAAGCCTATAACTTTAAATATGTCTCCCTCCCGCCTAGCCGTTAAAGTCATTTTCTTTCTCAACGGTTTTGCTCATGCCAACTACATGGCGCGCTTGCCGCGGATACAAGAACATTTTCAAATTGATAATAGCCTTGTGGGCTTAACGCTTCTAGCTTCATCGGTGGGCGCATTGTTTGCTATGCCTTTTACGGGTTGGCTTATCATCAGAAATGGAAGCAGAAAAATTGGCATCACTTCAGCAATTGCATACTGCTGTCTAGTTCCTTTCATTCCATTAATGCCTTCGCTGGCAGGCTTACTTTTTCTCTTCTTATTACTTGGTATTTCCGCTGGTATGTTGGATGTATCGATGAACTCACAAGCGGTAATGGTAGAACAGCAGTTGGGTAAACCCATCATGACTTCCTTTCATGCCTTGTTTAGTGTAGGCATGATGTTGGGGGCTTTAGCAGGATCGTTATTTACAAAAATTGGCGTTGGACTTTTCCCGCACTTTGCAATCATTAGCGCGCTTTGTCTCGCACCTATTTTCTTATCGATAAAACATTTGGTAAACGATAAGCCAGAAGAAAAAAAGACTTCAGAACCAGCCTTTCGCTTGCCTAATGCCGCAATGGTGAGCATTGGTCTAATTGCTTTTTGCAGTATGTTGGGCGAAGGTGCAATGGCCGATTGGAGTACCAACTATATGGAAGTAATTGCGAAAGCCGATCCAGCCTTAGCGCCAATTGGGCTTTCAGCTTTTGCTTTAGCTATGACGATCGGAAGAATTCTTGGGGATGGTGCTAGAGTAAAATTTGGAGACAGATCGTTAATGATCCTCTGCGGGTTTATCTCCACTGCGGGACTTTGCTTTGCATTGGTAGTCAGCAATCCTTACTTGGTAATTGTGGGATTATTTATTGTAGGCATTGGCCTTTCTGTAATAGTGCCAATCGCATACAGCATAGCTGGTAACTCAACTGATTTACCTCCTGGTGTTGGCTTAGCAATGGTTACCACCGTAGGTTATACTGGCTTTTTATTTGGGCCGCCCATTATTGGCTTCTTAGCCGATTGGCAAAATCTTCGCTATGCGTTGATCTTGGTTGTTGTTCTTTTTGTCTTGATGACCGTTCTTAGTTTCCTGCGAAAGCAGAAGGCGATTTAACTATTGCCAGAATGATAGTCTTCTTCGAGCATTCGTGGTCTAATTTTCACAAATTGATAATCTACCGAGAATGATGCTATAATAGTGGCGCGATACCTTTGCATAAACTCTTCTATGCGATTTATCGGAGTTCTATTTTTATCACTACTTTCAATGCTGACTTCAAATGGTCAGTCAACAGTTATCTCACCTCAAAAAATTAAAATCCTTTCTTGGAACATCTACATGTTGCCAGGCTTTGTTGGAAAAGCTTCAATGAAACTAGAACGTGCAGATGCTATTGGCGAATTGCTTGCCATCAGCGATTACGATGTAATTATTTTTCAAGAGGCATTTTGCCCACAAGCAAGAAAAAAAATCAAACAACATTTACAAACTAATTTTCCTTACACTGAAGGCCCTGCTAATCAAAAAGCTTTCTCATTAAAAGTAAACAGTGGTTTGTGGATATTCAGCAAATACCACATCGAATCATCCCAAAGTATTATTTATAATAACAGATCAGGAGTTGATGCGCTTTCGCGGAAGGGAGCATTATTGGTAGAGTTAAACGTAAATGGGCAATTGATTCAGGTAGCTGGAACCCACTTGCAAAATTCAGGTGACTTGAACTTAAAGCACCTGCAATGCCAAGAGTTTGCAGATAGATTATTAAAGCCTAATCTTAAAAATGGAGTGCCGCAAATTTTGTGTGGCGATTTCAACATCAATAAAGAAAATAAAGAAAGTTATCAATTTATGCTTTCAAGCTTAGAAGCTAGCGATGGAGATTTAAGTGGCGAGATCCAACATAGTTACAATCGCGAAACAAATGACTTGCATGTGGAGAGTGGGGACAAAAAGGACTTAATTGATTACGTTCTCATTAAACAAAACAATTCGTGGGTTAGCTGCAACAACCGTGAAATAAAGCCTATCAGAAAACGCTGGCATAGCAAACATGAAGATCTTTCAGATCACTTTTCTTTAGAAGCCGAGATTGTCTTTTCTAATTCCGCAGTAGCCGCTTCGGCCAAATAGAAATGGAATTACTGTATAAGCAAAATAACTCTGCTCATGGTTTCATCCGCATCCAGTTTGTATTCAATGCATGAAAGAATAGAATCAACCAATTGTTGGATGTTATCGCGATGATAGCCAAATTTTATAGCGAAGAGATTGGATAACTTCATCTCTTCTGTATGAATAAGTTTATCGATGCTCATCATTTGAACCAAATCATAGAATTGATGAAACCGCTCTTTGGCATCCTCGGGTATTTCTAATTTGATTGAGTTTGGATTTTTGCGAATCTCCACTAATTGCCTTTCAGAGATGCCATTTCTTTTGGCAATAGATTTCAATAAATCATTTTCAACTTCTAGAAATGCCCCATCGATGGCAGCCATTTCAATAAGATTTTTGATATGACTTTTTACTGAGCCATTGCCCTGCTTAAACTGCCTAAGCATTTCCAACAAACTCATATATAACTAGGCGACTAAAAGTGAAACGCGCTTCATCGTTTCTGCAACGGTTTGTCCGTTCTTAATATTAGCGCGAATTATTTCTATAAGTTCTTTCACATTATCGCGTGAGTAACCAAACCTGATTGCGAAGAGGTTACAAAGTTTAGCTTCTTCCGGATGTACATCATTATCAATGCTCATCATTTGCACTAGGTCATAGAGTTGTTTAAACCGCTCGCTAGTATCTTTTGGCACTTCAAATTTTATCCCTACTGGGTTTTTCTTAATTTCTTTTAATTGAGCTTCAGAAATTCCGTTTTGTTTGGCAATGTTTTTTAATAAGTCATATTCTACATCCATGAAGTTGCCATCGGCAGCCGCCATTTCAATTAGGTTTTTCATGTGGCTCTTGGCAGTGCCTTTACCTTGTTTAAAAAGTGTTAGTATCTCTGAAAAGACCATAATAAAGTATTGGGGGTTTGGGTTAATAAATCGCTACTAAATCGAGAAATGCCTACAATTTTGATTAGGTGAATAAATGTAAAGTAAATAATTGTATTAAAAAATACTATTTAAGGTACGCCATTCTTACTCTACTATTCTTTGCGGATACATCTTCCAGGCTTGGCATTGGTATGAGCTCCATTGCTCAAAACCTGAACGCCATTAACAAATACATGCTTCATGCCCTGCGAATATTGATGAGGCTCTTCAAAAGTAGCAACATCTTTTATAGTTTGAGGGTCAAAGATTGCGAGGTCGGCATAATTACCTGATTTCAATATTCCTCTTTTTTTTAAGTTGAGATTGGATGCTGGCAAGGAGGTCATTCGCCTAATACCCTCTTGCAATGACATGATTTTTTCATCCCGAATATATTTGCCCAATAGCCTAGCGAAACTGCCATACCCGCGTGGATGAATTCCATCATTTAAATAGGGCTCTTCTGCTGCAATAGAACCAGCATCAGAACAAATACTAACGTAGGGCAATTGAAGCATCCTTTTTACATTCGCTTCTGAAATTAAAAAGAAGATAGCAGGGATGGACGATTTATCTGCAACGATTAAATCCAACATGGTTTCATCCGCATTTTTGCCATGTAGTTGAGCTATCTCATCCAATCGTTTGGCTTTGTATAATTTGTTGAGTGAATCTTTTTTAAAGCCCAATAGCAACACATTTTTAGGATCGGAGTTTTTGGAAGGAATACCAAGTTCTAAATCAGACAAAACTTTTTTGCGAATGGTTGGGTCTTTCAATCTTTTTCTCATCGCAGTTGGCCCTCCCTCTTGCACCCACGTGGGCAGCCTTGCGGTAAGGCTTGTACCACTGGCATTGTAGGTGTACATGTTAGCAGTAATTTTTAATCCCGCTTTTTGTGCGCTATCAATTTTGGCAATCACAGTGTCTATCTTATTCCAATTCCATGATTGGTTGATTTTTAAATGATAAATTTCAGTAGGGATGTTCGCTTCTTTAGCAATTTTAAATGTCTCATTCAGTGCCTGATAAATTTTATCGCTCTCGCTGCGCATATGTGTAATGTACATGCCTCTATACGATGAGGCTACTTTACTTAATTCAATCAACTCTTCTGTTGAAGCATAATCAGCAGGAGCATAAATAAGTGATGAGCCCAAACCCATTGCTCCTTCTTCCATCGCCTGCTTTACAAGGCCTTTCATTTGAGAAAGCTCTTGCGTTGTTGCTTTCCTGTTTTCATTGCCAAGCACATAAGTTCGAATGGTTGTAGCACCTACAAACGAGGCAAAGTTGGGGCTTACGCCAAGCTTTTCCAGATGAATGAAATACTCACCTAAGGTTTTCCAGGGGGCAGATTTTGTAGCAGCCAGCTTGGGGCCAGGGCTCCAGCCTTCACCGAAAACTTCAAGTGTAACGCCTTGTTTTATATCGCTCATCGAGCGCCCATCTTTCAATAAACTGCCATCGGCCCAGCTAAGCATATTAATAAAGCCTGGAGCAACAGCCAAGCCTTTCACATCAATTTCTTTGGTTGTTTTGTTAGAAGATAAATCGCCAATGGCAGCAATGGTATCTGCACGAATGCCAACATCTGCTTGGTATGGAGCGCCTCCAAGTCCATCATAGATTGTTCCGTTTTTCAAAATGACATCAAACTGTTCTTTAGGCCTGCAAGCAATAAAAATTACAAGACCAATAACACTAACTATAACAATTGAAATCCTAACCATACTGAAAGAAAACAAAAAAGCATTGGCTTTGAAAGCAGGAGAGGAATTCTTTTACAGTTTGATTATATTTGATTTAATAAATGCTAGGATAATGGATATGCAGGCAGAAAAATTGCAGCTTATAGAATGGTTGGCTAAGCTCAACAATACAGCTACTCTGAAAAGATTTCTTGCTCTAAAAAGTGAACAAGAAAAGGATTGGTGGGATGAAATTAGCATGAATGAGAAACTTGAGATTGAAACAGGTATTCACCAAGCCGACAAAGGTGAATTAACACCCCACAAAGAAGTAATGGATAAGTTTAAGAAATGGAGTTCCAATTAGTTTGGACAAAACGAGCGATTGATGGCTATTCCAATATTGTTAACTACTTGGAAGAAGAGTGGACAGATAGAGAAGTAAGAAATTTCGTCAAACAGAGTGAAGACTTTTTTGAAATACTCTGTCATTATCCTGAAATATTCCAAAAAACTTCTAACCATAAAAATGTCTATCGTGGCCCAATGAATAAACTAACGATTATTACTTATCGAATTAAACCTCGGAAAAATCAAATAGAAATAATCAACATTCGAGGGGCAAAGCAAAAGCCTAGGGTTTAATTCAATAGCTTCGATAATGAACAAGCGATCCTTCCTCAAAAATATATCAGCACTTACATTGGTAGGGCTTACACCTGTTGAATCATTGGCGGCTTGGCTCACAAATTACAAAGACTTTACCGCTGAAGCACTGGCTAAGGAAGAAGAATTTTGGATTGGGATACGAGGAGCTTATAAACTCAAGCCTGACTATATCAATTTAGAAAACGGCTACTATTGTTTTTTGCCACAAGAACTTTTGGAAAGTTATATCAACCACGTTAGAGAGGTTAACTATCAGGGGTCATATTACATGCGTACGGTGCAATTTGACAACAAAAAAAAGAGTGTCGAGCGGCTCGCACAGTTAGCAGGCTGCAGTTCAGAAGAATTGGTTATTACGAGAAATGCAACTGAATCACTGGATATGGTTATCGGTGGATTTCATTGGAAAGAAGGCGATGAAGCGGTGATGGCAGAACAAGATTACGGTGCTATGCTTGATATGTTTAAGCTTGTAGGCAAACGGTATGGCGTAGTGAACAAAATTATTTCAGTACCCAATCATCCAACATCCGATGATGAGATTGTGCAGCTCTATGCCAATGCCATTACATCAAAAACAAAATTGTTGATGGTGTGCCACATGATCAACATCACGGGGCAAATTCTTCCTGTTCAAAAAATTTGTGACATGGCGCACAGCAAAGGGGTGCTAGTGCTGGTGGATGGTGCACATGCGTTTGCTCATATTCAATACAAAATACCAGACCTACATTGCGATTACTATGCTGCAAGTCTGCACAAATGGTTGAGCGTACCTTTGGGTGCAGGTATGTTATTTGTGAAGAAAGAAAACATCAGTAAGATATGGCCTTTGCTTGCCGATAGTGAACAAGACGAAACCAATATTGCAAGGCTAAATCATACGGGTACGCATCCGGTGCATACCGATTTGGCCATTAACAATTCTATCGATTTCTATTTAAAACTTGGAGCAGAAAGAAAAGAAGAACGGCTGTGGTATTTGCAAAATTACTGGACTACTAAAGTGAGAGCATTTCCGAATGTAATTGTTAACACACCCGAAGACGTTAAACGAGCTTGTGGTATTGCTAACGTTGGTATAAATGGTATGAAGCCTGCAGACATGGCTAAGACTTTATTAGAGAAATACAAAATATATACTGTTGCCATTGACGGAGCCAATGTTCACGGCTGCCGCATAACTCCCAACATCTTCACAACTACTCAGGAACTGAATGTTCTTGTGAGCGCACTAAAGGAAATGGGAGGCTGAGATTAGATTCTAACCTCTATCCCCAACTCCTTCAACTGCTCTTGCGAAATGGTTGATGGTGAATCGATCATTACATCTCTACCTGCATTATTTTTAGGGAAAGCAATAAAGTCTCTAATAGAATCAGCGCCACCAAACAAGGAACACAATCTATCGAATCCAAAGGCAATACCACCGTGCGGAGGTGCACCAAACTCGAAGGCGTCCAATAAAAACCCGAATTGTTTTTTAGCTTCTTCTTCCGAGAAACCAAGGTGGGTGAACATAAGCGATTGCGTTGGCCTGTCGTGAATACGTATGGAGCCACCGCCTACTTCAGTTCCGTTGATTACTAAGTCATACGCATTGGCTCTTACCTTTCCAGGATCAGTTTCTAACAAGTGCATGTCTTCACGCTTGGGTGAAGTGAACGGATGGTGCATGGCATGGTAGCGTTGTGTTTCCTCGTTCCATTCCAACAAAGGAAAATCGAGTACCCATAATGGAGAGAATTTATTTTTATCACGAAGGCCAAGTTGTGTTCCTATCAGCAACCGAAGTTCGCCCAATGCCTTGCGTGTTTTCTCAGCTTCTCCAGAAAGTATTAGAAGTAAGTCGCCTGGCTCGGCATGAAATTTCTTTGCCCAGCTATTCAATTCTTCTTCATCATAAAATTTATCGACAGAAGATTTTAACGTGCCTGCCGCTTCGTAGCGAACATAAATCAAACCTTTCGCTCCAATCTGGGGCTTCTTTACAAATTCCGTAAGCTCATCTAATTGCTTGCGCGTATAGGTTGCACAGCCTTTGGCGCAGATGCCTACAACTAGTTGCGCATCATCAAACACAACAAACCCTTTGCCTTTAGCAACATCGTTCAATTCAACAAAAGTCATATCGAAACGTGTGTCAGGTTTGTCTGAACCATAGCGAGTCATAGCATCATGATAGGTCATGCGTGGCACGGAAGGAATATCCAACCCTTTTACATTTTTGAAAAGATGACGCACCAATCCTTCAAATGTTGAGAGAATATCTTCTTGTTCTATAAACGACATTTCACAGTCAATTTGTGTAAATTCAGGTTGCCTGTCGGCACGCAAGTCTTCATCGCGGAAGCATTTTACTATTTGATAGTACCGATCGAAGCCAGAAACCATCAACAGTTGCTTGAATGTTTGTGGCGATTGTGGCAGTGCATAAAACTCCCCGTTGTGCATACGTGAAGGCACCACAAAATCACGCGCACCTTCGGGTGTTGATTTTATAAGCACTGGCGTTTCTACTTCAATAAAATTCTGACTGTCAAGATAAGCTCTTGTTTGTTGCGCCATCTTGTGGCGAAGTTGCAAGCTTTCGCGAACTGGATTTCTACGCAAATCCAAGTAGCGATATTTCATGCGCAAATCATCTCCACCATCGGTGTTATCCTCAATTGTAAAAGGTGGAGTTTTAGATTCGTTTAGAATTAGTAGCGAAGAAATCTTGATCTCGATATCGCCCGTAGGCATTTTATCGTTTTTGGAAACACGCTCCGAAACAATTCCTGTTACCTGAATAACAAATTCTCTTCCGAGTTTTCGTGCATTTAGTATAACGGCCGCATCCGATTTGCCTTCCTCTAAAAATAATTGAGTAACTCCATATCTATCACGAAGATCAATCCACAGTAAACTGCCCTTATCTCGCGGGCGTTGCACCCATCCCGTAAGGGTAACTTGTTTGTTTACATCACTAATTCGCAATTCGCCACACGTATGAGTCCGCAACATGGATATTTTAAGTTAAATTTGAGTCGCGAATTTAGCAATCTATAACCACTTTATGAACAAACTATTTTTAGGGCTAGTATTTATGTTAATGGCGTTCAGTCCCTCCAAACTTGTCAAAACGAAGATCGGCAAAGACATAACCATGCAACTACCTGAAGAATTTAAGCCGATGGCGAATGAAGATATTGCTCAACGCTACCCTTCAGTGCGCGCTCCGCTTGGGGCTTATACCAACGCAGATCGATTAGTAGATTTCAGTGTGAATATTTCGGCCACCCAATGGCCTGATGCGAATGTGGAGATGGCGAAAAAATTTTTCAAATCGGGTATTGCCAATTTGTATGATCGCGTTGAGTTTATTGACGAAGGCACACATGATTTAAACAAAAAGAAATTTATTTATTTTGAATTTGTTTCTCGCATAAATGGTAGCAAGCGCACAGCAATTGAGCAACAGTCCATATTACGCTACGTGTATATTCAATACCTAATAGAACCGAAACGCACCTTAGTGTTTACGTTTACCTGCCCCAAAGACATGAAAGAGCAGTGGCAAAAAATAGCCAAGCAGATGATGAACAGTGTGGTGGTAAAATGATTCGGTGATTTCATAATTTGCTAATTCGATGATGAAAATGATTTCAACCTTAAAGGCATCTATTAAAAAATAATCCTATGAATTTTATAAAGGTTACCGAGCAAGCAGAACCCTTTGTTGCACTTATTGAATTGAATCGACCGAAAGAGTTGAATGCACTCAACCATGAATTGATGGAAGAGTTGCGCGATGCTTTAGCTGTTCTTGATTCCAATAAGTCAGTGCGCGTAATTATCCTTACGGGAAATGAAAAGGCATTTGCCGCTGGTGCGGATATAAAACAGATGGCTGATAAAACTGCTATTGATATGGTGGTGGAAGATCGGTTTAGAACGTGGGATCAAATTAAAAACACGAAGAAGCCAATCATTGCTGCAGTGTCAGGCTTTGCCTTGGGTGGTGGTTGCGAATTGGCCATGACGTGTGATATGATTATCGCTTCTGAAACGGCTAAGTTTGGCCAACCGGAAGTTAGAATAGGAACAATACCTGGTGCTGGCGGCACACAACGAATGACTCGTGCTCTGGGTAAAGCGAAGGCGATGGAATTAATTTTAAGCGGACGATTTCTTTCCGCAAGCGAAGCGCAAGCGTATGGATTGGTAAACCACGTTTTTCCTATTGATACTTATTTAAATGAAACAATTAAACTAGCAAAGGAGATAGCCAGTTACTCGCCTGTGGCGGTGCAGCTAGCGAAGGAAGCGATTAATAAATCGTTTGAATCTCATTTGGAAGAAGGTCTCTCTTTTGAGAGAAAGAGCTTTTACTTAACGTTTTCTTCTGAAGATCAAAAAGAAGGAATGAAAGCGTTCATCGAAAAACGAACGCCTTCATACATAGGAAAATAATTAACGAACGCTTATACCTAAGCCGGCTGTTATAGCTGAATAATCCTGAAGAGTATAATCACCATGTAGCGTGAATACTGCCAATTTCAAGCGCATGCCTGCTGTAACCCGCGGCCCACTAGTTGATGTGCTTACTGAAACTGGGTCGTTAACAATAAGAGGTGTGCCTGCCGGTCCAATGTCATAAGCTCCTTTAATATTCGCTGATGTTGATGCAAAATTGTACCCAATGCTGCCGTAAAAAGTAACAACTGAAAATTTCTTTGAAATTAGACCTTGAATAGTAGTTGCACTGCCTTCGTACAATGCTCTGTTATTTGGCTTAGATGAATCCAAATTCACATCTAGATTATACTTGGTATAGCCAACAAAAGCCGAAAGATCGAACGGCAATTGGCTAATAACAGGAATGTATTGTTTTATATCGTGCATAACTCCAATACCGAACATGCTGACCAAAGTTTTAGTATTTAAACCACTTGCGATTGATTTAAGATCAGTCTCTGGAATATAGCGCACCTTTAGTTCAAAGCCTTTAGGTAAACCAATACCTAACTGCACCATAGGCACTGCTATTGAGCCATTTGTTACACCTTTTGGGCCATCAAACTGCGTGGCTGCTCCACCAACTTTATACTGATATTTTGGTGCAGCAACAGCATCGGAGCCAACAAAAGTGGGAACATTTCCATTCGTGGCCACACCTGCTGAGTTTACCAATACCAAGTTATTAAGTTTGGCATTATCAACGGCAAAAAGTTTGTCAGTCTCAGGTACTGACATGAGTGAGCCAACTACCGTTAGATCAAAGCCGAATAGCTTATGCACTTTTGCAGTATTGTACCATCCTTGGTTAATGCCATTTCCCCATGCTTTTAATGCAGGAGTCAAATAACCGCTGGCCAAATAGTTCATATCATCCTTTCCTCCATCAATTCTTCCCTTCAGGAGATATTTTACTTCATCCTGACTAAATGCAGAGGCATTAATTGCCAGAAAGCCTATCAAAAGTTTTACACTTAATTTCATAAAAATTGGGTTTATTAAATGGATTGAAACTTACTGCAAAATAAGGCGAAAAAAGTAAATACGCTACTGCAGATAAAGTAGAAAGTTAACTAATAATGGGTTTTGACTTATATTTGAGATCGATTTCACCCCATTGATACTCTATAATTTATCTATTCAATTTTTGGCTTTTATCTATTGGCTAGCCTCTTTTTTTCATCCAAAAGCAAAGCTTTTTGTAAGGGGAAGGAAAGCCCAAAAGCAACTTCTTGAAAAAGCATTTGCCAATCAACATGATAATGTAATTTGGATTCACGCAGCTTCTTTGGGCGAATTTGAGCAAGGTCGACCCGTAATTGAAGCTTTGAAAATTGAGTTGCCAGCATATAAAATTTTGCTTACTTTTTTCTCACCTTCTGGGTATGAAGTAAGAAAAAAATATGCTTTCGCAGATTGGGTTTTTTACCTTCCTTGGGATACAAAAGCAAACGCGGCACAATGGGTAAATCTTATAAATCCATCGTTGGCAATTTTTATTAAATATGAATTTTGGTATAATTATTCAAATGAACTAGCAAAGCAGAAGATTCCAACGATTTCTATCTCTAGTATCTTTCGAGAAGATCAATTGTTCTTCCGCTCGTACGGAAAATTTTATAGAAGCATACTCAATAATTTTTCTCACTTTTTTGTGCAAAACACTCGGTCAAAAGAGTTGCTCAATTCGATCGGCATAAATAATGTTACCATTACTGGTGATACTCGGTTTGATCGCGTGTTTCAAGTGAGCCAGGTGTTAAAAGATATTCCTCACGTAAAAAACTTCAAAGGCTCGCAAAAGGTAATGGTGGCGGGCAGTTGCTGGCCTGAAGATTTTGAAGTGCTCTCTCCACTCATCAATGAACAACAACATCAATTAAAGTTTATCATCGCGCCCCACGAAATCAATGAAGGATTTTTGAATACAATCGAAAAATCCACGAAGGGAAAATCGATACGCTTTTCAGCAATTACAAATGAAATTGATCTAGAATCTTTCCAAGTGTTGTTGATCGATAATGTAGGTATGCTCAGTCATCTTTATCAATATGGTGAGTTTGCTTATGTGGGCGGTGGTTTTGGCAAAGGCATTCATAACATTTTAGAAGCTGCTACTTTTGGTGTTCCCATTTTTTTCGGCAATAAAAATTATTTAAAATTCCAAGAGGCGTCTGATTTAATAATGCGCGGTGGTGCCTTTGAAATCGAGAATTATTTTGAGCTCAAGAAAATGTATGAACGTTTTATTTTATTTCCAGAGAATTTTTTATTGGCTTGCGATGTAACCCGCAACTACGTGAAAGAAAATATTGGTGCTACTGAAAAGATTGTTGCTTATTGTAAATCAATTTTAAACTCTATTAAAAATGTTCAAAGATAATCGCCAATATAAACTTGTATTTTCTGTCGACTATCAACCATCTACTATCAACTTCTTATGAAAGGCTTGGTAACACGTTCCACAGGTTTATGGTACGAAGTGCTTAGTGAAGACGAGATCACGTATTCGTGTCGTGTAAAAGGTAAGATGCGACTGGAAGGCTTCAAAGAGACGAACCCCATTGCCGTGGGCGATCATGTTGTGTTTGAAAGAGAAAGTGAAGGTGGTGTGATAAGCGAAATATCAGAGCGTAAAAATCATATCGTAAGACAATCAATCAAAAAATCATCACACAGCCATGTGCTTGCTGCCAATGTAGATCAGGTAATAATGATTGCCACTGCTAAGCAGCCTCGAACTTCGTTTGGGTTTATCGATCGTTTTTTTGTGAGTGCAGAATCGTTTCGCATTCCACAAGTACTTATCTTCAACAAGAAAGATTTGTTAACAGAGAGTGAAGTAGAAGAACAGAACGGAATCATACAACTTTATACTCAACTTGGAGTTAAGGTTTATTCTATCTCTGCACATACCAATGATCTTAACTTTCTATTTGAGTTATTAAAAGATAAGATTACACTCGTGGCCGGACATTCAGGGGTTGGCAAGTCTACTTTATTGAATCGACTTTCAACAAACATAAAACAGAGTGTTAGTGAGATTTCAGATTTTTCTAATAAAGGAACGCACACTACCACCTTCGCGGAGATGTTTAAATTATCTGAAAAAACTTTTATCATTGATACACCTGGCGTGAAGGAGTGGGGTTTTGTTGATATGAATCCACAAGAAGTGTCCGATTATTTTCCTGAGATGCGTGACTTGAGAATGGAGTGCAAGTTTAGCAGAAGCTGCCTGCATTTAAATGAACCTAAATGCAAAATTGTTGAAGCTGTTCAGCAAGGTGCAATAGCATTGAGTCGCTATGAAAGTTATAGAAGCATTGTGACTGGAGAAGATAATAGAAAGTAGTAGCTACTATCAATATCGTATCCCTACTCTTTTATAAATAAAGTGCATAAGCCAAGCTGGTCCGATCAATAGAAATTGTAGATCTTTTAAAAACGAGGGTTTCTTACCTTCAATTTTGTGCCCGTAAAATTGACCTATCCAAGCTATTACAAAAATAATAAGAGCAACTTGCCAAAGCGGTAAAATATTTAACTGGACAATAGCAAACGAAAGTTGAAGACAACCTATCGCAAACAAAACCAAGCCAATGCTTAATGAAATGGAAAGCGAAACATAATAAACCGTAGCAAGTAGTAATGCAATAGTTGCCCAATTGGTGAAGGCATCTTTTTGGCCAGCCATCGATTCTAATATGCCAGCAGGTATACTCGCAATTAACGCTACTACACTGAAGAAAATCAGTGGTACACAAATCCAATGGATGGCTTTGTTAGTTGAGTTTTGGTGACTTTCTCCATATTCTGAAAGTAAGATGTCTATCTTTCTCATAAGATTACCAGCTTAATTGAAGTCCATATTCTTTATACATTTCAAATTTCGAATCCTTTGAGAGAATAGTTAAATTATTTTGAATTACCTGCCAAATAAGCATTAGATATTTCCCAAAAGGTTACAGTGCTAACATAAATTGAGTTATCACTATTTTTTAAAATATTGGTTGTTTTCTCTGAGAGTTTGCTTACCGATAAAATTGACCAAATAAAAGTGTGAGTGTCTAATAAAAAGTTCATTCTGCTAAAAATTCTTCGGTGTTCATTTCCCAGTCGTCATGAAAGGTTGCTGTTGCTTTGCCTTCTAAAATTCCTATAATTCTTGTTGTTGTTATTTTTTCTTCTGGTATTGGCAATACGCTGAAGATTTTTTTTCGTTCGTTCCTTTTGTAACGATTAGACCTTCGCCTTTCTGCACTTTATCAACATATTCAGCTAGGTTGCTCTCAAATTCTGTTAGTGTAGTTGTTTCCATAATTAAAATTACAAATTTTTTAGCTCGTTATGTTTTTGTTTTTACTTTACTCCAATCTTTAAATTGCCAATAAGCCAATCCTGTAGTCAAATGATTTCCTTTAGCATCATGGATTTTGATTTCACAAGGAACAACTATTGACTCTTGTGTTTTCAGAGGTGTTATGATTTTTTCTTGTAGCCATTCATGTGTGATGGAAAACTCTGCGGTAGCATCCATCTTGCCTTGGTAATGATAGTTCATTTCCAAACGCTGCATTATAATGCGATATTTTTTAGGGTCAAGTGCGTTGAGCAAAAGAAAGCCCGTGGTAAATTCTGATATGGTTGCCAACCCGCAAGCGTGCAATCCTTGGATGTGATTGAGATTACTCTTCTTATAAGGAATCAAAGTTTTTAATCTGAGGTCTTCAATTTCCAAAACTTTAAATCCATGCGGTTTGTTGAAGGGAATCATCCGCGAAAGCGATTGATTTAACAGCCAACGATAGAAAGCAGAGGTCTTAGCTTTTTGAAGAATAGACGCAGGGTTAGACATAAGTTTAGTTATATTATAAACTAAACTTAGACTTAAAATCTTGAAAATAAAACGACTAAATTTTCTTTTTAATTTTTATGACTCAAGCTTAGTTCTTCTTTCTTGGCTACTAATTTAAACTCGGGCGTAAGGATAACGCTAATGCCGTCTATAGTTGACCATTCTCTTAATTTTTCTAAGGCAACAAGACCATGTATGTATTGGCTGCTTTTGTTTTGATAGCCGCCTTTTAATTCTTCAAAATCATCCATATTGATTTTTGATTTTTCATCAAAGCTTACCAATACTTCTACAGATGCTTCATTTGAAAATTGAAAGTTGCTTCCTTGAGCTCGTTTTTTATATTCGTATTGATAATCGTAGGTTAAAGCTGAAACATCAGAGAGCACGGCCGATCCTGTAGGGTAACTGCCAGCACCTTTGCCCACAAACAATTGTTTTTCTGAAAATGCACCTTGCACAATCACTGCATTGTATTCGTTGCGAACAGAGGCGAGCAAATTGGTAGAATCAATAAACTGAGGGGCGACTAGTCCGTACACATTTCCATTTTGTTTAAATGCACGAACTACTAATTTAATCCCCAATCCATTCTCTCTGGCATAATTCAAATCTGACTCTGTTAACTTATCGATTCCTAGATTGATGATTTCA
Source organism: Cytophagales bacterium (assembly GCA_038205685.1). GTDB lineage: Bacteria > Bacteroidota > Bacteroidia > Cytophagales > Cyclobacteriaceae > ELB16-189. Next base: position 92,494 of record JBBRBQ010000006.1, read on the forward strand.
TCCGGCTTTACAAAGACGCCAAACGTATGTGCGATGGCAATTACCAATTTGTATTTTGGGTCGAATCCTTTTACATCAAGACTAGGATCAGATTCAGCAAAACCAAGCTCTTGCGCTTGTTTCAAAGCCTCATCATAATTCTTCCGCTCTTCAAAAACTTTAGTGAGAATGTAGTTAGTCGATCCGTTAAAAATCCCTTCGATGGAACTAATCAAATCATTATCATAATATTCTTCTAAGTTGCGAATGATCGGAATTGCTCCGCAAACAGAACCTTCATACAGCACTGGTTTACCATGAAGCTGCTGTAATTCATAGATTTCTTCTAAGTGCTCGGCCAGCATTTTTTTGTTAGCAGTTACTACTGCCTTTCCGTTTTGCAACGCTGTCTTCACAATCTCAAATGCAGCATTGGCATCGTCAATCAATTCAACTACTACATCGATATCAGGGTCGTTGAGTATTTCATTTTTATCGTATGTAAAATACGAATCGTTAAGAATGCGTTCTTTTTTTTTATTCTTCACGCAAAACTTTTTGATCTCCGCTTTTATGCCTTGTGTTTCTTCTAGCACATGGTACAATCCCTGACCAACGCATCCAAAACCAAAAACGCCTAACTTTAAATTCTTCTTCATAGTGAAATACTCTCTTTTACTTTTTTTTCCGCTACAGCGGGATTAAAAAATTGTCTTATAATTTTTTTGAATTGATCGAACTCCACTAAGAATCCATCGTGCCCATACAGCGATGAAATCACTTCAAACGATGCGTTAGGTATATGATTTGCTAAAAACTCTTGCTCTTGAATAGGGAAAAGCAAATCGCTATCAATACCGATCACCAATGTTTTAGCTTTTACTTTTTCCAAAGTCTTCTCAATGCTTTCCCTTTCACGACCCACATTGTGACTATCCATCACTTTTGAAAGTATCCAATAGGTGAATGCGTTAAAGCGATTTGCTAATTTTTGAGCTTGGTATCGCTGGTAGGATGCTGCACGATAATCGTCTATGCTATCATTTGATTTTTCTGCTTGTGTGTTTCCATAGGTTTGGTAAGTGCGATACGAAATCATGCCAATGGCACGTGCGGCTTTCATGCCTTCCAATCCTGCACGCGCGTCATTTTGTTTCCAAGTAGGATCGGCTTCTATGGCAAGGCGTTGTGCTTCATTCAAAGCGATGCCCCAAGGTGAGTGCGCAGCGTTGCAAGCCAATAAGATCAAATGCTCAGTTACTTTTGGTGATTGTATAGCCCACTCCAAGGCATTTTGCCCACCCAACGATCCACCAATTAAAGTATGGATTTTATGGATATGCAATTCATCACGAAGCAAATCAAAGGCTCTAACAATGTCTCTTCCGGTGATTGTAGGAAAAGTATGATAATATGGCTTTCCTGTAGAAGGATCAATCGATAAAGGCCCCGTAGAGCCATAGCATCCGCCAAGTAAATTGGCACAAATAATAAAGTGATCGCGTGGATTGAGCGGACTATCCTCTGTGAAAACATCCTGCCACCAACTAGTAAAGTCTGAACTTCCTGTGAGTGCATGACATACCCACACGGCATTGTCCTTGGTTGCATTCAAAGATCCTAGTGTAGTGTATTTAAGTTGGAAGCCAGCGAGCATGCCCCCTGCCTCCAACTTAAAATCACCTTTATAATGAAATACGTGATCTACCTTCATGCGTTAATTCAAGATTCAAAATCATTTAAGTAATCCAACCCCTTGGAGAGATCGGACTACTATCATACTATTTATTTTGCTGCTGCTTCTGTTTGAAAAGCTTTATCGAACGCTTGTTGAAAGTCAGCTTTAATGTCATCAATATGTTCAATGCCAGCAGACACTCGCAATAACGTTGGCAACACGCCTGAAGCAAGTTGCTCTTCAGTACTTAGCTGCTGATGAGTAGTTGCTGCTGGTTGAATAATCAATGTCTTTGCATCGCCTACATTCGCTAAATGACTTACTAATTTTAAGTTATCAACCAACTTAGTAGTGTTCTCTTTAGATCCTTTTACCGTGAAAGAAAGCACTCCGCCAAATCCATTTTTCAAATACTTCTTTGCCAATTTATTATAGGTGCTTGAAGTCAAGCCAGGGTAATTCACACTTTCAACATTTGGATGTTGTTCCAACCATTGTGCCAAGGCGAGTGCGTTATCAACAGAGCGTTGTACTCTTAGAGAAAGTGTTTCTAATCCTTGAATTAGCAAGAATGAATTGAACGGGCTGATGGCTGGGCCGAAATCGCGCAAGCCTTCTACGCGTGCGCGGATTATGAATGCAATGTTGGGAAGGCCTAATGGATTCCTTTCTCCAAAAATATCCCAGAATTTCAAACCATGATAACCTTCTGATGGCTCAGTAAATTGAGGAAATTTTCCATTGCCCCAATTGAAGTTTCCTCCATCCACAATTACACCACCAATAGAAGTGCCATGGCCTCCAATCCATTTGGTAGCAGATTCAACCACTACATTGGCACCATGTTCCAACGGTTTGAATAAATAACCACCTGCCCCAAACGTATTATCCACTATCAGGGGTATGTCATGTTTTTTGGCAAGCGCAGCAATGGCTTCAAAATCAGGAATGTTAAAGCCTGGATTGCCAATGGTTTCTATATACAAAGCTTTTGTGTTTTTATCGATATGCTTTTCAAAGGCTGCCGGCTCATCTCCTTCCGCAAAGCGTACATCAATACCCAATCTTTTAAAAGCAACTTTAAATTGATTGTAAGTACCTCCATAAAGAAATGTTGTAGAAACGATGTTATCGCCAACAGATAAAATATTATTAAGTGCAATAAACTGTGCCGCCTGCCCAGAACCCACTGCTAAGGCTGCAACTCCGCCTTCTAGTGCTGCTACTCTTTTTTCAAAAACATCGGTAGTCGGGTTCATAATCCGTGAATAGATGTTTCCGAATTCTTTCAAGGCAAAGAGATTGGCACCATGTTCAGAATTTTTGAAAACAAATGAAGTTGTTTGATAAATAGGCACCGCGCGCGCACCTGTTGTAGGGTCAGCTTCTTGGCCTGCATGTAGTTGAAGTGTTTCGAATCGTAAGTTTGACATAATTTTTGTAGTTAGATATGAGATTTCAGAAAAGAGAATTAAGCTTAGTAATTGAGCTAGCGGTAATCACACCTGTCACTTGGTTAACAATAGGCTAGCATGTTGTTGAGAAGAGGTTCGCTAGAATCAACAGCAAATACATAGACAACAACAATAGTTGCTATCCATGTGATCTTTTAAAATTTGAAGTGATTGATCCTTAAAAAGATGGAAATGGATTTGATGTTTGCTCATTTTCTTACCGGTTTATAGTTCCCTAAAGACCTTCTTTAGGGCAGGAATTAGCACCCGTTTTGGGTTGCTAGTGCTTCAATGAGCCTGTTCTCTCCGCACTTCTTTATAAATCGGTTAGCAATTAATAGCTTTCCCGACTATGATGCCACAAACGTATATTAACTTAGTAGAGTTTCCAAATTTCTCAGAAAAAAATGTTTGTGAATTATTGGAATGGAATCCTGACTATAAATTTTGAAAACGTATTCAATTCACTTTCCACATCAATAGTGCCGTTAAGCCTTTCCACAGCACGTTTCAATATATATAGACCCAGACCAGAACCTTGAGCAACATTATTTGCCCTGTAAAACATATCGAATATTTTTTCTTGATGATCTTGGTCTATGCCCTGTCCGTTATCCTCAACAGTCATAAGCAGGAGTTCGTTTTCTTTAGCTATTGATACCTTCACAAATGAGTCTATACCATTTCTCGAATACTTTATAGCGTTCTCAATAAGATTTTGAAGCACAGTATTAACGATGGCCCACTCTGATTTAAATATAATTTCGCTGTCAATCTCTTTAATAAATGTTATCTCTCTGAAATGAGGAAAGTAGGAGTATGACTGAAAACACTCTTCAATCAAATTTTCAAAATTGATTACTTGATAATTTGTTTCAAGATGATTAAGACGTGTGAGGTTGATCAACCCAATGATAATGTTATTGATGCGCTGCACTTGCGAATGATACATGTGGAAATAATGCATCGACTTTCCATCTTCAATCTCCAAAGTAATTAAATTGTGCAGCCCCAACAAGGAGGAAATCGGACCTTTCAAATCATGTGAAACACGGTAGAAAAAAGAATCCAACTCCGCATTTTTCTTTTCAATGATCTCCGTTTTCTCTCTTTGAGTTTGTGCTTCACGCTGAAGCCTTTCGACTTTAGCAACAGTTTCATATCCCTTAATCACGTGCATCGTTTCTGTGCCGAATATTAATTCTTTGAACGAAACATATTTCTCTAAGTAGTCTAGAGCCAGTGCTTGGTTGTTTTCATTTTTAGCCAATAGGTAGAGATTTAGATACGATTTATAATGAATAAAACGTATTTTATATTTCTCTCCAATGTCGAGGGCATTCAACAAATATTCTTTGGCGAGTCTATATTCTCCTATTTCAGTAAGGAGTGCGCCAAGTTTATTGTACACCATACCAGTGCCTAATTTATCGCCAGCTTCTAACTGAATCTCAAGGCTTTTGGATAAATCAATTTTTGCCTTTTCAAATTCTTTTAACTTGATGTAAACTTTTGCGCGACCATACAATGCGAAGGCAAGCCCACGAACATCATTGGTTTGTTCTTTTAAAAGAACGCTGCGTTGAATTGTTTCCATCGCCAATTCAATTTGATTTCTCTTCAAATAAATTCCTGATAATGGATTTAACGCATTTGATTCTGTTTTAAGATCGTCAATCTTTTTGCTTACCTCAACACTTTCCAAATAAGTACTTATGCATTGATCGTAATCGCCAAAGTAGCCGTAGATAGTACCAATTGATTTTAACGTACGTGCTTGATTGTGGTAATCATCTAATTCTCTATAAAGTAAAAGACTTTCAGTAAGAAACTGAAGGCCTTGGTAATAATCATCAGTGCGATAATAAATGCTACCAATATTATATTTTGAATCAGCAATTCCTTTTTTATTATTCTTCGATTGGTAAAAAGGAAGCGTGAGGAAAGAGTATTTTAATGCAATATCAAAATCACCCTGAATTAAATAAAAGAGGCTAAGATTTGTTTCAGCTCTTGCAATTCCTTCAGCATAATTTGCGTGCTGGCTTTTAAGGAGTGCTTTTTCAGTTAATTCAATACTGGCTCTTAGATCTTCTCCTCGTAGTTGATATGCCTTAGCCAAAAGAATATCAATTTCAGTAAAAGCACTACTTGCAACTTGCATATTGATTATTGAAAACTTAAGACATTTTCAATATAGTAAAATTGCAATATATGTTTGAAAGGATTGGATTTTAATTTCTATTAGGTAAGCATTCCACCGTCAACTTGAATTACTTGACCAGTAACGTAAAGGGACATATCGGATGCAAGAAACACACACGCATCGGCTACATCTTCTGGTTTGCCACCTCGTTTTAAGGGAATTGCATCGCGCCAACTTTGCACAGTTTTTTCATCCAGCTTAGCAGTCATTTCAGTTTCAATAAAGCCTGGAGCAATGGCGTTGGAACGTATGCCACGCGAACCTAATTCTAATGCTATTGATTTCGTGAACCCAATAATACCAGCCTTTGAAGCTGCATAGTTAGATTGGCCTGCATTGCCTTTCAAACCTACAACAGAAGTCATGTTTATGATTGATCCGCCTCGTTGCTTCATCATAGGTTTTGCAACCGCCTTTACTGTATTAAAAACTGATTTTAGATTAACTGAAATTATCTTGTCCCATGCATCTTCTGACATTCTCAATAGTAGATTGTCCATAGTAATGCCCGCATTGTTTACCAGAATATCGATCGACCCAAATTCTGCTACTACATCATTTATCAATTTATCTGCTTGGCCAAAATCAGACGCGTCACTTTTATAACCTTTCGCTTTTATTCCTTTTGATGCGAGTTCGTTTTCTAATGCAACCCCTTGCTCAATACTTGATAAATAGGTGAAGGCCACATTAGCACCTTGTTCTGCAAATTTGATGGCAACAGCACGACCGATGCCCTTTGATGCACCTGTAATTAAAGCAGTTTTATTTTGAAGTAATTTCATTTCGGGTTAATTAATAATTTTTTGAGTAATGATTTTGAGTGGTAAAACTATAGATTTTTTGCTATCAAATTTTGAATTAATTTGCTGCCTCAAATTTTTAATTCTATGGCATTTGACTTGATTGTGATTGGCTCCGGCCCTGGTGGATATGTAGCGGCTATTCGTGCGTCTCAATTGGGCATGAAGGTAGCTGTGGTTGAAAAAGAAGAACTAGGTGGCATTTGCCTCAACTGGGGTTGCATTCCTACCAAAGCATTATTAAAAAGTGCCAATGTGTTTGAATACATTCAACATGCAAAAGACTATGGTATTGATGTGAAAGAGGCCACCTTTGATTTCCCCGCAATGGTAAAACGCAGCCGCGATGTGGCTGCTGGCATGAGCAAGGGCGTGCAATTTCTATTCAAGAAAAATAAGATTGAGCAATTGCTTGGTCATGGAAAACTAAAGAAGGGAAACAAAGTTGAAGTAACGGATGCGCAAGGCAAAAAAACAGAACATGAAGCGAAGCATGTTATTCTCGCTACAGGTGGCAGATCGCGCGAGTTGCCCAACTTACCCATCGATGGAAAAAAGATAATCGGGTACAGACAAGCCATGGTTTTGGCTGATAGACCGCAACGTATGTTGGTAGTTGGCTCTGGTGCTATTGGTGTTGAGTTCGCGTACCTCTACAACACAATTGGTACAGAAGTTACCATTGTTGAATTCTTACCACGCATTGTGCCTGTCGAAGATGAAGAAGTTTCCAAACAGTTGGAAAAATCTTTTAAAAAGGCCGGTATGACTATCTACACCAATGCTGAAGTTTTAAAAGTTGATACGAAAGGTGCCACTTGCATCGCGACAGTAAAAACAGCCACAGGCACTATTGAAATTGAAACAGATGTTGTTCTTTCGGCAGTGGGCGTTGCCACCAATCTTGAAAACTTAGGCTTGGAAGAAACAGGGGTGAAAACCGAAAAAGGAAAAGTGCTAGTTGATGATTTTTATAGAACCAACGTGCCAAACGTATATGCCATTGGCGATATTGTAAAAGGCCAAGCGCTCGCGCATGTGGCCTCAGCAGAAGGCATTATTTGCGTAGAGAAAATTGCTGGCAAAAACCCAGAGCCATTAAATTATAATAACATTCCTGGGTGCACCTATTGCTCGCCTGAAATAGCATCAGTTGGGATGACGGAAGAAGCTGCGAAAAAAGCTGGTTATGAAATTAAAGTGGGTAAGTTTCCATTTACTGCCTCTGGAAAAGCTAAAGCTTCTGGTGCTCCCGATGGTTTCGTGAAAGTAATCTTTGATGCCAAATATGGTGAATGGCTTGGCGCACACATGATTGGAGCTAACGTGACGGAAGTGATTGCTGAAGTTGTATCCGCACGCAAGCTAGAAACCACAGGCCATGATGTTATTAAAACAGTTCATCCACACCCAACTATGAGTGAAGCCGTTATGGAAGCAGCGGCCGCAGCCTATGGTGAGGTCATCCATCTATAACGGATAAGACAAAACTATGAGCAAAAAAGGATTGCCAATTCAAGGTTACTTTAAGAGAGCAAGGGTCTTCGCTTGGATACTGGCAGCGTTTTCGGTGTTTTTTTTGCTTAGATACCTATACTTAAATTTTATTAGTTAAGATTAAATCGAACATTTTAGGTTAGTTGAGGTTTTAAAGACTAATTATTTAAAGAAAAGCGTTGGAGTCGGAAACCAACGCTATGTTTGAACTCGTATCTTGGTTGTTGTCTAACTAACTAATCCAATGTCGCAAAAAGAAAATCTTGTTGTTGAATTAAATGTAACAGCGCCTGCTTTCAACTTAATTGATATTTTTGATCGTCCTATTAGCTTAACCAGTTATAAAGGCAAACGCCTATTCATTGGTTTCTTCCGACACGCAGGTTGTCCCTTTTGTAATTTGCGCGTGCATTCATTGATGAACATTCGCGAAACATTGATCTCAAAAAATATGGAGATGATCTTCTTTTTTGAATCCAAGAAAGAGTTAATGATATCAAGTATTTTCCATAAAGGTATTTCTCCAGTTCCATTAATTCCTGATCCTGAAAAGAAATGGTATTCAATTTATGGAATTGAAAATTCGTTGCTGAAATCTTCATTTAGCCATCTCACTACGTTTATTCAAACAGCCATTAAGGCCAAGACTAACAAATTGCCAATTTATCCGATGGCTGGCGATGAATCTTTCTCCACAATGCCAGCTGAATTTTTAATCGATGAAAACTCTATCATTCGTAAAATACATTATGCCCAAACATTGAATGATAGGCTGTCACTAGATACGATTATAGATTTTGCCGATAAGGGATTAGGTTCAAAAAAGTAAAATGAATACAGTCCAATCTTAACTGATGGCTTCTCAGTTCGAGTTACTGCTCACCAATATTAACCGACATATTATTCTTGATCAACTTGAGATCGATTACTTTCAATCGCTATTAAAATATCGTAATTTAAGCAAGGGTGATTATTTGCTGCAAGCAGGTGAGCCATGCACCACTCTTAACTATGTAAACTCAGGTGCGTTAAGAGCCTTTTACAGTGATGATAATGAAAGAGAATCAACAATAATGTTTGCTATTGTAGATTGGTGGATTACCGATATGCCTTGTTTTGTAAATCAAAGTGCTGCAAACATTTCAATCGAGGCTATTGCCGAAAGCCATATTCTTCAAATAACAAAAACTAACCTTGACCAACTTTATATTCGAGTGCCCAAGTTTGAAAGGTATTTTAGGATACTCATGCAGAATGCGTATGTGCGTGAGCAGTTGCGAATTCTAGAAAACTTATCATTGCCTGCAGAAACGAGATACACTAATTTCCTTAAAAAATATCCATCAATAGCTAAACAAGTTACCCAGAAAAATATGGCTTCTTATCTAGGCATCACACCAGAATTTTTGAGCGTACTTAGAAACAAAGTTGCGAAGGGAGCTATTTCTTAATCTACCTTAAGTATAGTTTCAATAGTTGGCCAATAACTTTGGGTCATAAATTTTATTTTATGATGATATTAATAGCAGGCCCATACAGAGGCGGCACTAACGATGATCCATTGTTAATGCAAAGAAATTTAAATGCACTTGAGTTAGTAGCATTACCACTTTTTAGATTGGGCCACATTCCTATGATAGGCGAGTGGGTTGCTTTGCCGCTTGTTCATCTTGCTGGCTCTAGAAAGCCAGGAGATGAAAAATGGAACGAGATACAATACCCCGTTGCCCATCGACTTTTAGAAAAATGCGATGCAGTGCTTCGTCTTCCTGGCGCATCAACAGGGGCTGACAATGATGTTAGAATTGCTACAGAGAAAGGTTTAAAGATTTATTATAAACTTGAAGATGTGCCAGCCGCAAACTGACAGTTGCCTTTAAATTATTGTCGGCTTACTTTTAGGAATCAATTTCTTTAAAAGTAAAATGACAATGCCAGCAACACTCAACAATAAAAAAATAATCAGAGCTTGGTACATGTACGACTGGGCGAATTCTGTTTATTCGTTGGTGATAACATCAGCCATTTTTCCTGTTTACTTTAATGCGGTAACCAAGCAAGCCGATGGTAGCGATGTGGTGAGTTTCTTTGGCTTTAAAATGGTTGGCTCTGTTTTATATTCCTACACATTGTCACTTTCATTTTTGTTGATTGCTCCGCTGCTGCCCATGTTATCAGGCATTGCGGACTACAAAGGCAATAAAAAATCATTTTTAAAATTCTTTGTTTACCTCGGTGGCTTGAGCTGCATGGGGCTTTATTTTTTCGACAGATCAAATTTAGAGTGGGGCATTGGTTGCTCGCTGTTGGCAAGCATTGGCTATGCAGGTAGCCTTGTATTTTATGATGCTTTTTTACCGGAGATAGTAACACCTGATAGATATGACAGAACTAGTGCGCGCGGCTATTCCATGGGTTATTATGGAAGTGTGATTCTGCTTGTTGTTAATTTAGTTGTAATTCAATTTTGGCAAACGTTAGGTTTCCCTGATGAAGGAACATCAGTACGCTTCGCGTTTTTAACCGTTGGTATTTGGTGGATTGGCTTTGCTCAATATACGTTCTATCATTTGCCGGAAGCGAAGACTCAACATACGGCTACCAATAAAATATTCTCGAAAGGATACCAAGAGTTGCTGAAGGTGTGGAATAATCTTGTCCACTTACCCAACTTAAAGAAATACTTATTGGCTTATTTCTTTTTCAATATGGGTGTGCAAACAGTAATGTATTTAGCAGCCACATTTGGTGCTAAGGAATTAAAATTGAAAGATGATCAATTGATATTAACTGTTCTTATTATTCAGTTGGTAGCTTCGGTGGGTGCAATGGCTTTCGCTAAAGTATCATCCCGCAAGGGAAATAAATTTTCGTTGATGGTAATGATAGTGATCTGGATTTGCATTTGTATTGGCGCTTATTTTGTTACCACTGCGAATCAGTTTTTTGTGCTTGCCTTTGTAGTGGGTATTGTAATGGGCGGCATTCAATCATTATCGCGGGCAACATATTCTAAACTTATTCCTTCCGCATCAACAGATCATGCTTCCTACTTTAGTTTTTTTGATGTAACGTTTAACCTCTCTCTAGTGTGTGGCACATTTGCCTACGGATTGGTAGAACAGCTTACTGGTAGTATGCGAAACAGCACGTTGGCATTGGCTAGTTTTTTTGTGATTGGAATGATTTTGTTATCAAGGGTTAAGATTAGTAATCAAACCTCACCACTTTAAATGCTTCACTGTAATGCCGTTGTTGATCAATTGTTTTAGAGAATCAATACCAATCTTTAAATGCAAATCGACATAGTTGGTGGTCACAGATTTGTCGCTGTGTTCTGTCTTTACACCATCGGGTATCATGGGTTGATCTGAAACAAGTAACAGCGCGCCAATTGGAATTTCATTGTAAAATGCAGTAGAGAATAGCGTGGCGGTTTCCATATCCACGGCCATTGCGCGGATTTTTCTTAGATACTCTTTAAAGTGCTCATCCCACTCCCACACTCTTCGGTTGGTTGTATAAACTGTACCGGTCCAATAATCTTGGTTGTAATCGCGTATGGTTGTTGATATTGCTTTTTGCAAAGCGAAGGAAGGCAGCGCAGGTACTTCGGGTGGAAAATAATCGTTGCTAGTTCCTTCACCTCTAATCCCAGCAATGGGCAAAACAAAATCGCCCAAATCATTTTTCTTTTTTAATCCACCACATTTACCAAGAAACAAACATGCTTCGGGTTTTATACTACTGAGCAAATCCATAATGGTAGCAGCATTGGGGCTGCCCATGCCAAAGTTGATAATGGTGATACCTTCGGCAGAGGCACTTCGCATAGCGCGATCTTGCCCCAGTATGGGTACGTTATGCCATTCGGCAAACTTCTTCACATAATTATCGAAGTTGGTGAGCAGAATAAATTTATTGAAATCAGCAAGAGCTGTACCCGTGTAGCGTGGCAACCAATTCTCGGTAATATCTTGTTTTGTTTTCATGGCAGTTAGTAGTTAATGATTGATAGTAGTGCAGTTTTTATTGCGTTAAAATTATCGTCAATTTTGGGAGTGCAGCGACTCAACTTACCTTCTTTCGAGCCAAAGATAAAAAACGAAGAGGGAAAAGTGTGGATTTTTGACATCATCCGCAAAAAGTATATTGTGCTTACGCCCGAAGAATGGGTGCGGCAGCATTTTGTTCATCATTTGATAACCGATCTGCGCTATCCAAAATCATTGTTTAAAATAGAGAGTGGATTAACATTTAACACACTTCAGAAGCGGTCGGATATTGTAGTGTGCGATCGTATGGGCAAGCCGTGGATGTTGGTAGAATGCAAATCGCCCACTATTAAGCTTAGCCAGAAAGCATTTAACCAGATTGCAGTGTACAACATGTCGGTTGGTGCAAAGTACTTGGCTGTAACCAATGGTATGGTTCATTTCTGCTGCGAAGCTCCACGGTTGGGAGAGATGGCTACTTTCTTGGAGGCATTCCCCGAGTTTGGATAGGGATTATAAAACTTTGAATACGATTTCTTTTAGCGTGCTCTGCGTTTAAGTTGTTCCTTAAATATTTTCAATTCGCACTTTCTTTCAAATCAAATCTTTTCTTTAGTAGAATAATAGAGACGGCACACAATGCTAGGCAAAGCACATAAATAGTATAGTATAAAGGATCATTCGAGATTAACTCTCGCAAAGTTTTGGAAAGATCTTCTTTACTTATGAATTGTATCCCGATAGTAGAAAGTCCATTGTTTGCAAAGTGTAAAAGTATAGATGGAAGTAATGATTTTGTTTGCCAGTAAATCCATCCGAACACGATGCCAAGTAAAAATGCACCAATGCCTTGCAATAGGTTGCCGTGAATCAACCCAAATAATAAAGAAGAAATAAGAATGCCGTGGAGTGGTTTATAGTTTTTTAAATAACCATTTAAGATTATTCCTCTGAATAAGCCCTCATCAAATATAGGTGCGGCCACTACAGCCATAAGGCCGAATATTATTGGCCTGTCTTTCATGTCGTTCGCTAATCTTTTGAGCATATCGCTTTCAGGAATGATTTCGCTTAGCGGATCTAGAATTACCTGTAAGCTGATCACTATTATAAATCCCCATAAAAAAATATAGGGTGAAAATGATTTCAGTTCTAAATCATAATTGCCTCGTTTTTTCAAGGAACAGAAAATTGTTAGCGCAAGCGACAAAGCATACATTACTGAAATAGTAATTGCATTATCTGGCCCTAATAAGATAATAAATGGCAGGCCACAGAGTAGAGCAAATCCAAACCAAATTAAAATTAAGATGAGTGATTGTCCGTAAGTGGGGTAGGCTCTCACATTTAATTTATCCACAGTTCTTTTTTAAAAGTCAAAATATATTCAAAAAAGAAGCACCAACAATATTGGTGCTTCTCACTTTCATAACTAAAGTACTGTTACAAACTCCACCCATTTCTATACTCTCTCTTCACAAAAGCATTGGCTTCATCAAAGTTGGTAATCTTCATATTCTTGGCATCCCACAAAAGTTTCTTTCTGCCTGGGTATGATTTGGTTTTACCATCTTCCGAAAGCTTTTGTAATTGATAGCTTCTCACTGCCAGATTACCCATCAGTAAGGCTTCTGTCATAGGCCCCGCGAATTCAAACGGAGAGCTAAGCTGTTTCTTTCCGTATCCAAGCAGACAAGCATCAACCCATTCGGTGTAATGACCATCCTGAGCGCCTACAATACGCGGTATGGTTTGTTTGGGTAAGGTAACATCTTTCATACGCTTGGTTGGCAGCAAAACAGGGGCGGTAGCGTAATTGCCCATTAACTTGCCTTTTGTTCCATAGAAAATATAGCCGCCTGCATCATCACCCAATCGCTCGTCAGGTAGAAGCTCTTCGGGGCGTTCGGGCAATAAGCCACCATCCATCCACGTGAATTTAATATCGCCCTTTCCATCCTTACGAGGAAACTTAAAATGAATAATAGAAGAGGAGGGACAGGCATCGCTGTAGTTGGCTACCTTAAAGAAATCTTCCCATGCAGTAGTAGTGCTGCATTCAACTTCCGTTGGAAAATCGATCGGGAGAATGCGGAACGGAGCATCCATAATATGGCAAGCCATATCGCCTAACGCACCGGTGCCAAACTGCCACCATCCACGCCAGTTAAATGGCACATAAGCTGGATTGAATTCCGAAAACGGATTTGGCCCCAGCCATAAGTCCCAATCCAATTCTTTAGGAACATCAAATTTACCAGTAGGTTTGGGTATGCCTTGCGGCCAAACAGGTCGATTTGTCCACGTATCAACCCGAGTAACATTGCCAATCAGTCCTGCGTCTACCCACTCTTTAGCAGTGCGCACATGATCGGCAGAAGCAAATTGATTTCCCATTTGTGTTACCACTTGATATTTCTTTGCAGCCTCCGTAAGTATGCGCGCTTCATAGATGTCATGGGTTAGTGGCTTCTGCACATACACATGCTTTTTGCGGCTCATAGCTGCCATAGCAATTACACCATGGGTGTGATCCGGAGTAGACACTGAGACTGCATCAAAATTCTTTTCTTCCTTATCGAGTAGCTCGCGGAAGTCTTTAAAATATTTTGCTTCCGGAAAATTCTTTCGTGATTCAGCCGCTTGTCTGTCATCCACATCACATAAAAAAGCAATTTTAGCTTTTGGATTTTTCGCAAAACCAGTGAGGTCAGATGTTCCTTTTCCGCCCGCGCCAATGCCTGCAATATAAAGTGTATCACTAGGCGCGATGAAACCATTGCCACCTAGCACAAAGCGGGGTAAGATAGTAAACGCAGCTGCGGCCGTACCAGCAGTTTTAAGAAAGTTTCTTCTCGATTGTTTTTGCATAGCAGATGGCTGATTGTTTGTAGTTCCTTGATTATTATTTGTGTGGGATTAAATCAGATTATAGTTTATATCCTTCGCTATAGGTTCTTTTCACAAACTGATTGGCATCATCGAAGTTGGTTACTCTCATGTTCGGTCCATCCCATAGCAACTTAATAAATCTCCCAGGGTAATCAAATTGACCTTCTGATCCGCCCGGTCTCGGTTTGCGAATATCGTAGCTGCGAATGGCCAAGTTACCCATTAATACACTTTCTGTTAACGGGCCAGCAATATCAAAAGGAGAGGAGAGTTCATTCTTTCCATATCCCGCGAGACACGCTTCCACCCATTGCGCATAATGACCTTCTGGGCCACCAACTACACGTTTATAAGTTTGAGGTACTGTAACTTCTTTGGTTCTAGATGTTGGAAGTAGCTGAGGGTTGGCTCCGTAAGTGGAGCACATCATTTTACCTTTTGTGCCTACCATAATCACTCCGTTACCACCATCGCCCATCATTTCGTTCGGGCCTAATTCTTCGGGGCGCTCGGGTTGAATGCCACCGTCCATCCAATGAAATTTAATAGGCTTACCATTCTTAATAAAAGTCATTATAATATGGGAGGAAGGAGGGCAGCTTTCAGGAAAATAGCCTCGTTTGAATTCATCCACGAATACACTGCCTACACTGCATTCCACTTCCGTGGGATAACCAAGTCCCAAAGTGCGAAATGCAGGCTCAATAATATGACAAGCCATATCGCCTAACGCGCCAGTTCCATAATCCCACCAACCGCGCCAATTGAAGGGCACCAATTTTTCTATAAAATCTTTTTTAGGGGCGGTGCCTAGCCATAGATCCCAATCCAGTTCTTTAGGCACTTCTGCTTTTTTATCTGACCAAGGTACGCCTTGCGGCCATACGGGTCGGTTAGTCCAACAATAGACGGTTGTTACATCACCAATTGTTCCAGTATCGTACCACTCGCGCATTTGCCTAACGCCATCACCCGATGCACCTTGATTGCCCATCTGCGTTACCACTTTATATTTTTTAGCAGCTTCCGTTAAAGCACGTGCTTCAAAAATGTCGTGTGTTAATGGCTTTTGTACATACACATGTTTACCCAGTTGCATGGCTGCCATTGCTTGAACCGCGTGCATGTGATCGGGAGAAGAAACAGAAACTGCGTCAATATGCTTGTGTTCTGCTTCCAGCATTTTACGATAGTCTTTGTAATATTTTGCTTTTGGGAAATTAGTAACTGTCTTGGCAGCTCTTCTATCGTCCACATCGCACAAATAAGAAATTGTTGCCTTGCCACTTTTGGCAAACATGGCAATGTCGCTCTCACCTTTGCCACCTACACCAATACCAGCGATATAGAGTGTGTCACTTGGAGCGGTAAAACCTTTGCCGAGAATGTGCCGAGGCACAATGGTAAATGCAGCTGAAGCTAACCCAGCAGTTTTAAGGAAGTTTCGTCTTGATTGATTTTGCATGGATAAGTTATTAGTGGCTAGTGATTAGTTATTAGAAAGATTGTGAGTTTGCGATCGGTTTTACTCAGCATCAAATTTCACGCTCTCCGCCAGTGTGCGCTCATCATACTTCATTCCGTATTGATCGAGCACTTCTTGAGGAACGCCATCCCATTGATTCGGTTTGTTGCCAACATAGCCAATGTCTTTAATGCCTATTGCACTTGTGTAAAATCCAGTTGCCGTTAGGTCGCGCATTTTGTTGAAGAAGGCCACACCTTGCTTCATTTCTGGTTTTGCCTTTTCGGGATATGCAATCTCATCCACCATTTCAATTTGTTGAGCCGAAGTACATGAAGCAAAGTCAGCATTGAAACGTTTCATACATTGAATATCTAGCCATTTCAAACCACCCCTCATAGGTGTTTGATGATAAGGCATATCTTTTACAATGAACTCAATAAAAGCAGGAACGCCTGCCTCTGTGGCCGATCCTGACATATCATCTTTGGGAATAATAATATCCACCAAAATGCTGATAGTTTTCATTTCATGTTTATCAAAGAAAGTTTCGCTAAGAAGCTTTCGTTCTCGAACTAATTCTTCTTTAGTGCGATCAATGGTAAAGCCTTTAGCCTCATCAGTCTTTGTTTCTTTAGTTGTTGGTTCGCAGGCGATCAACGCACTGGCACCAAGTGAACCAACCGCAAAAGTTTTTAAGTATTTTCTTCTATCCATAAATAGTAATGAGATTTGAGTAATGAGACTAGAGGGGTGATTTTCTCACTACTCATGTCTCACTACTAATTTCTAGTTTAAATATTCTGTTTTTTCAATTCATCAATTATATATTCACTTGCCCGCATAGACAATGCTAATATTGTCCATGTTGGATTTTTATCGGCTTGCGATACAAACGCACCACCATCTACAACAAAAAGATTTTTGCAATCATGTGCTTGGTTAAATTTGTTGAGTGCTGATTTCTTTGTGTCGTTGCCCATGCGCACAGTGCCCACTTCATGAATAATTCTTCCGGGGGCTGCTAATCCATAGTCTTCATCTTTACCTTTTAGTGTAGAGGTAATCACCGCACCCATCTTGTGCATTATCTCCTCGAAAGTTTCTTGCATGTGTTTGGCTTGCTTTACTTCAAAGTCGCTCCACTTGTAATGAAAACGCAAAACGGGTATTCCAAATTTATCAACCGTGGTGGGATCAATTTCACAATAATTGTCTTCGCGAGCAATAGCTTCGCCACGACCAGCCATGCCTACACCAGCTCCATAGAAGTATCGATAATCTTTTTTTAGATCAGCCCCGTAACCACCAGCAGCTTTTGTTCCCCCATTAGGTACAGGAAATTTTCCATTTACGTTTTGTATGCCGCCCCCAAAGCCATACGATGGCATGCCCATGCCACCACCATACTCAATATGATAGCCACGAGGGAAGTCAAGTTTTTTATTATCGAGCCACCAAGGGGAGTACACATGCAAGCCACCAACGCCATCTTCATTATAACGCTTGCGATCAAGTAATTTTGGTAAGTATCCGCCAACCGATACACCTGTTGAGTCGTGTAGATATTTCCCGACCACGTTGCTGCCATTTGCCAGCCCGTTAGGATGAGCTTCAGATTTTGAATTCAATAACAAACGAGCCGATTCCCCTGCACTGGCCGCCAGCATTACTATCTTGGCGCTTACTTCATACTCTTGCATATCATCTTTGCTTACATACGATATACCAGAGGCTGTTCCGTCTTTTCTTGTCAAAACTTCGCGCGCCATGGCGTTAGCGAATATATCTACGTTGCCCGTTTTCAAAGCTGGCTTCACCAAAACAGACGAAGAAGAAAAATCGCCATACACGGTGCAACCTCTATTGCATTGCGAGCAGAAGAAACAAGCACCTCTATCTTTATTGTCGGGCAATGATTTAGTTAAGATGGATAACCTTGACGGGATCACGGGTACACCACTTGCAACAGCACCTTCTTTTACAAAAAGCTCATGCAAGCGTGGTTTAGGTGGCGGAAGAAAAATACTATCTGGATCGTTTGGTAAATTCTCTTTCGAACCAAATACACCGATCAGTCTATCTACTTTATCATAATAGGGTGCAACGTCTTCATAACTGATGGGCCAATCATCACCAAGGCCATCAATACTTTTGTGTTTAAAATCGTTGGGGCCAAAGCGCAGAGAAATACGTCCCCAATGGTTGGCCCTTCCACCCACCATGCGCGCCCGAAACCAATCGAACTTAGTATTGTCTTTATGTGTGTAAGGTTCGCCCTCCAAGTCCCAACCACCATACGCAGCATCAAAATCACCAAAATTTCTAAGCGGTGAACTCGCACCTCTGCGAGGCGATTCCCATGGCCATTTTAACTGCGTGACATTTTTTGCAGGATCATACAAAGGCCCAGCCTCTATCAAGGCTACTTTTAAACCAGCATTCGCCAAGGTATAAGCAGCCATGCCACCACCCGCACCAGAGCCAACTATACAAACATCATATTCTTTCGAGGATTTCTTGATTTGAAAATCGGGCATACAGTAGAAGTTGATTAACTTTCTAAATGTAATCGATTGCGGATTAAATCAAAAGGAAAATTATACGAATTAAAATTCAACTAAACTTCAATACCTTTCCGAAATTAGATCTATTGATGAAAGCTATTCAATTGGGTTTGCCCATAAAAACATGTCACTTTTATTTTGTTTTGTTGTTTCTTTTTGCGTGTAGCTGCAACTCTCACAAAAAGGAATTTAAGCAAGCTGAATCTCTGGCTCATCAATATTGCCAGTCGTGCCATGTGTTCCCCTCCCCACAACTGTTGGATAAAAGAACCTGGGTAGACAATGTGCTTCCCGCGATGGCGGCTCGAATGAATGTTGATATTTCGGGATCAATTTTAAGCCAGGAAAAATCCCCGATGACCAAAGAGGAGTGGGATAAAATTGTTCAATACTTTTATACGTTAGCCCCCGATTCTTTAAAACGAATTAACTCTTCTATTTCAAATTCATTAACTCAATTTAACTACAAAGCAACACCTTATCACAGCGGACAATCTCCGGTAACTACCACCGTGAAAATTGATCCTGCCACACACTCTATCTATGTGTGTGATGGTTTAGAGTTTAACATAAAAATATTTGATAGAAATCTAACTAAAATAGGATCAGCACTAACTCATTTGGCTGTTGCTTCTATTACGCTTGATACTATTATTGATGGAAGGAGAGAAGCTACCCTCTTAAATATGGGAACACTTAACCCACTAGACGTAACCAGTGGGCGTATGCAGAAGTTATCTGTGTCCAAAGAGAACTATCCTTCTGTTCAAGTCGTGTCAAATGTTGATAGTCTCGAACGGCCTGTATTTTTTGAGCATGATGATCTTACCAACGATGGTATTAAAGATTATTTAATAAGTGCCTTTGGCAATTTTAAAGGAAGCCTTTTGATACTCAAGACAAAAAAAAATGGCACTTACGAAAAAATCATTTTGAGAAATCAACCCGGGGCCATGCAAACAATGCTTGTCGATTTTGATAAGGATGGTAATAAAGACGTGGTTGCTTTGATGGCTCAGGCAGATGAAGGAATGTTTTTATACAAGAATAAAAAGAATGGAGTGTTTGAGGAAAAAAGATTGTTGTCATTCTCTCCGGTGTATGGATCAACCTCATTTGACCTTGCTGATTTTAATGGTGATGGATTTCCTGATATCGTTTACACGGCCGGTGATAATTCGGATTACTCACGAATACTAAAACCTTACCACGGGGTTTACATTTATTTGAATGATGGCAACTGGAATTTTAAAGAGGAATATTTTTTCCCGATCAATGGTTGTTTTAAAGTGCTAGCCCGCGATTTCGATGAAGACGGTGATATAGACCTCGCCACAATTTCATTTTTCTCAGATTTAAAAAATCGCCCACAAGAAGGGTTCGTTTATTTTAAGAACACTGGAGCAATGGATTTTGAAACCCAGAGTTTTCCGCAAGTAATGGACGGGCACTGGTTGACGATGGATGCTGGAGATATTGATGGAGACAAGGATATTGATATTGTATTAGGTAATATGTCCATTGGCCCATCGAATATCAAAGTAAAAAACAACTGGGCGGCTGGCCCAGCCTTTATCCTGCTGGAAAATAAAGTGCGATAGTGTACTTTGTACATAAAGAACCACCGATAATCACATTTTTGGTTTGCTTAGGTTATAAATTGTTTTACATTTCTAAAACATTAAATCGTATTGTTATGCAACGGATACTCTTACTTTCATTCGCACTTATTCAATTTTCAATAATTGCCAAAGCACAGATTCAGGCAAGTGCAGATATTGCAGTTACCAGCACCGAATCTGGAAAGGTTCGAGGTTATGTGCATAACAGCATTTATACTTACAAAGGTATTCCATACGCGCAGGCCGATCGTTTTATGCCACCTGCAATACCTAAAGCATGGGAAGGAGTTCGCAGTTCAATGACGTATGGACCTATTGCTCCGTTGATGGATCCTACAACCACCGTTCAGGATGAGAGTGAATTTGTGTTTCATCATGATTGGGGATATACCAGCGAAGATTGTTTAAGAATCAATGTTTGGACTCCCAGTATTAATGATGGAAAGAAAAGACCTGTTATGTTTTGGATACATGGTGGTGGGTTTACTGCAGGCTCATCGCAGGAATTGCCTTCCTATGATGGTGAGAATTTAGCAAGGAAGGGTGATGTAGTAATTGTCTCGATTAACCATCGCTTAAACATTTTGGGCTATCTCGACTTATCGGCATATGGAGATAAGTACAAAAGCTCTTCAAACCTTAGCATTCTCGATATGAAAGCAGCACTTGAGTGGGTGAAAACCAACATTGGCAATTTTGGTGGAGATGCTAACAACGTTACCATTTTCGGCCAATCGGGTGGAGGAGCGAAAGTAAATACATTGATGGCAATGCCTTCTGCTAAAGGATTGTTTCATAAAGCAATCAATCAAAGCGGCTCTTTCAGAACTTCGATGTTAGAGAAAAAAGAAACTCAACTAATCGCTGCCGAAGTATTGAAGGAGTTAGGTCTTAACGCGAATCAGGTTGATAGTTTACAAAAAGTACCTTTTACTAAGTTAAGTGCTGCTGGTAAGAGAGCATTGAAAACTGTAGCCGATAAAATGAAAGCGGAAGGTAAACCTGTAATTGGATTCGGGTTGAGTTGGGGGCCAAGCCTAGACGGTGAAGTGCTACCATATCAATTGTTTTCGAACGAGGCATTTGAATTATCAAAGAATATTCCCCTCTTAATCGGTACTGTTAAGAATGAGTTCATGGCTTCATTAGGTGCAAATTTATCTAATGGCACGAATGAGCAAGTAATGGAATTCATTAAGAAAAGATATGCAACTAAAGCCGATGCGTTTGTTGTTGCTGTGAAGAAGGCTTTTCCCAATGATACCAAGCCATCGGACTTAATGGACATAGATTTGATGTTCCGTCCTGGCGCAGTGGTGCAATCTGATATCAAATCAAAACTAACAAATGGTGCACCTGTTTATATGTATCTTTTCTCATGGCAATCACCTATCATGGATGGAAAGTTTAAGGCTGTTCATTGCATGGAAATAGCTTTTGCATTCAGTAACATAGCACGATGTGAGGAAATGACAGGAGGAACTAAAGAGGCTTATGCCTTGGCTGAAAAAGTAAGCCAGTCGTGGATTAATTTTGCCAAGAGTGGTGACCCATCGAACAGCAAATTACCAACATGGCCAAAGTATACTGCCGACAACGGAGCAACTATGTTTTTTGATAATGTTTGCAATGTGAGATTCCATCATGACAAGGAGTTGAGAGAGTTGATGAAGTAGAGCATTCTTTGTTTTTACAGGTCACTGGAGTTATATTAGCATTGTGCAATAATTTCAGTTAGTATATTTCATCGATTTATGATTTCTCGATCACTCGTTTTTCTTTTTGTATTAACTGGTACTTTTATTCAGGCTCAACCGCTAACACCTGTCGGAGCAACTCCCTCCAAGAGTCAGTTACAATGGCACGAGCTTCAGTATTATATGTTTATCCATTTTGGCCCTAACACTTTTACTAATCTTGAATGGGGCGAAGGAAGTGAAGATCCTAACGTATTTAATCCAACACAACTCAATTGCAAACAATGGGCAGCTACGGCAAAGAAAGCGGGCATGAAGGGCATCATCATCACTGCAAAGCATCATGATGGTTTTTGTCTGTGGCCAAGTAAGTATAGCACTCATACTGTTCGGGAAAGCAGCTGGAAGAATGGAAATGGTGATGTGCTGAAAGAACTATCGGAAGCTTGCAAAGAATATGGATTGAAATTCGGTGTATATCTTTCTCCATGGGATCGTAATCATCCTAAATATGGAACAGATGAATACAATCAGGTATTTGTAAACATGTTAGAAGAAGTGTTAGGAAATTATGGAGAAGTATTTGAACAATGGTTTGATGGAGCAAATGGTGAAGGCTTGAATGGTAAAAAACAAGTGTATGATTGGAAGCTGTTCAACTCAACTGTTTATAAACATCAGCCTAATGCAATTATATTTAGTGATGGCGGACCAGGCTGCAGATGGGTAGGTAATGAGAATGGATTTGCTGGTGAAACGAATTGGTGTACTCTTAACGGAGATAAGGTGTATCCAGGCTATCCTGAAAATAAAGAACTTACAACAGGGCATGAAGATGGAACTCATTGGATACCCGCTGAATGTGATGTGAGCATAAGGCCAGGTTGGTTTTATAGTGCTGACACGGATGATAAGATTAAGTCAGTAAATAAACTGATGGAAATCTATTTTGGATCAATAGGGAGAGGTGGAAATTTACTATTGAATGTGCCTGTGGATAAGAGAGGGCTTATTACCTCAGCAGACTCATTACGATTAATGGAGTTTCATAATGAGATAGAGAAATCATTTAGACATAACCTTGCCAAGGGTGCGACAATGATTGCCAAGTCGAGAAAAGGATATTCAGCAAAGAATTTATTGGATGGAGATTTAAAGACGTCATGGGCGGCTGAGAATGTTCAGCCAAGCAACAATTTTATAATACAGTTAAGCAAACAGGAAAGATTTAATTGTATTGAACTACAAGAAGATATTGCATTGGGTCAGCGAGTAAAATCATTTACAGTCGAAGTAGGTAATAACGGTAAATGGAAAAAGATTATAGAGGGCACAACGATTGGCTTTAAAAGAATACTTGAATTTGAAATTCAAAAAGCGTCTCAAATTCGTGTTGTTATAATTGAATCTAAAGAGTTGCCTGTATTAAATGAGATTGGAGTCTATTTGACAAAGTGAGTAAAAATGGGATTAGCGAAATAACCTCTAATGATTGCCAAGACTAACGTTTTTCTATTTCTTTTTATTTATTTGGTAGGCATTAATTTTTGCTTTGCTCAGCATGACAATATGTTGAGTGGAAGAGTAATTGATTCAAAAACAAAACAACCAATACCCTTTGCAACTGTCTTTCTTGCAAATACACTTATCGGTACCCGGGCATCCGCTGAAGGATATTATAAACTAATAAATATTGCTTTAGGAAAATACGATTTAACGATATCAAGTGTTGGATATAACTTAATCTCAAACCCAGTTTTAATTGGGCAGAGTGAAAATAAACTGGATGTGGAACTGCTGCAAGAAGTAAAAACTCTGAAGGAGGTTGTGGTTAAATCCAATCAATCTGATTATCTGAGGAACTTAAAAATATTCAAAAAATATTTTTTAGGAGAAACCCGAAATGCCTTAAAATGTAACATTACAAATAGTTCAGATATTGAATTTGAGTATGATGATGAGAAGAAGATTTTATCGGCCTATTGCGATCAACCTTTAATCATTGAAAATCAAGCGTTGGGATATCGTGTTTTCTATTTTCTAAAAATGTTTAGGCTTGATTCTAAAGAAGGGTATTGTACAGTTGCGGGTACGCCTCGATTTGAATTGCTTATACCTAAAAATAATACACAGGCTTCACGATGGACTAAAGAAAGAGACCGCGCCTATCACGGTTCGGTTTATCATTTCATGAGATCTCTAAAAAACAATGCCCTGTACGAGAATAAATTTTCCATCTATCTTATGTCCAAGTATATCGATTCACTTAATATGACAGGCCTTGGAAAGGAAATAAGAGATGATACCGCATATACTGTCTATCCTATCAAGTATAGAAGTGATTTGTATGAAAAAGAATTTAAAGAAAGGATCTTATTAAAAATAGTTTATGAAGGCGAGAATCAAGAAATTAATTTCTCTCAATCAAGAGATTTATATCTTCTTCAAACATCTTACCTGGAATTTAAAAAACACGGATTAGTTATTTATGATAACGGGTACTATTTAGACCCACTCAGTTATTATATGGATGGATATTTAGGATGGAGTACGAAAGTAGCTGAATTATTGCCGTTAGAATACCAGCCAAGAGCTAATACGCAGCAGAATGTTGCTCCTAAAAAGTAATTCGTTTTTTAGTTATTTTTTGAAAGGCGTGTTCATCCAATACTTAGTAATATCAAAGGCATTCAATTTTTTGATAGCACTTGTAGAAAGTGCTTCGTCCTTTTTAAGAAATAGTGAATCTGCTATTGGTATAGTATGGGTAGTGCTTTCCTGCACAAATATTTCCCTGAATTGATTTACAGAAAGGTAAGTGATTTCATTAACGAGCTTTCCATCATTGTCTTTCACCCCATTTATTTCAAATTTTATTCTTGAAGATAACTCAGCAGCATTAAAAAGATGAAGTTTTTCCCTGATATGTAAATGGACTTCTTTATCTTTTCCACGAGGGCGTTCAATCCATTTTATATCTACCTTCTTATTGTCAAATTTAAAAATATAATTTCTTTTGTCGAGCAATGATTTTATTTCTGGAGTATGATTAAAACTAACACTGAATAAATTATTATCTCTATCAAACCATATTTCCTCTGTTTTAAAATCCAACGAATTTTTCACTTTGAAGAAATTATTGAATGAGATATAGTTTAACTGCATGAGCGCATTGGCTCTTGCGTATTCAAGTTGAATATTATAGAGTAGTTTTATGCCAGATTGCTTTTTTTCAAAAGTAGAATACTCAAACTTGTGAATGGCATGGTTCACCTTCTCGATATAAATATCACCCTTTGAAAAATGACCAAATCCCGTTGCAGTTAATTTCGATTCGAATGAAATATGATAAAGAGCAATTTTATTGAGGTATACTGTTTCTACAATTTTAAAAAAGTGGTTTTCAATAAAATCCTTGTTGAGTTGGTTTACAAAAGAATAGGAAAAAATGGAGTTATTTCGGATGGCATCGTGCATTCTTAATATCGACAATTCATTACCTCCTAATGGAGCAAGCGTAGCACCTGGAATGAATTTGTTGCCAGCGTTATTATCGTATACTATCTCTGTAGCTGAGTCTCTTGTAAACTCTTCATTTCTTTTGTAATCATACAATCCAATTCCAGTGGTAAGTTGATCATTGGCATTAAAGCCTTCATCAAAGACTTCAACAATGGCCTCATTCAAATTTGTGTACTCGTTTTCCTCTCTTTGATAATCCCGATAGTAAGCGATATAAGAGTTTTTCGTGTTGGGATAATTGTAGGGAATGCTCTCAATAGCAGTTTTAACAATTTTTTCAGCACTTAACCTTCCTTCTCTTTTCGCTTTTACTTCAACTTCCTTGAACTGAAAGGCGGCATTGCTAAGCTTTACAATATTGAACTGATTATCGTTGAGCTCCTTTATAAGAATTTTTTTATTGAGATAACCAATGCAGGATACAAAAACGGTGTCAACTATTTCTTTGTATTTTATTGGAATTTGAAAATCCCCATCAACATTTGAAATAACTCCAAACAATCCTTGCTTTCCCTTTAGTTTTATGGTGGCAAAGGGTATTGCTACACCGGATTGATTATCTATAATTTTACCTTGAATAGTGCCGATATTCTGAGCGAATATTCCATTTGAGGTTATTACCAGAATCAGAATCAATTTCATCCTTAAGTATAAATTGACATCAATTTTAGAAGTTGTTATTTTGTGTAAAGCCTCTCCCTTTCCATGCTTCAATACTTAACTTTATAAACATCAAGGATATTACTATAACTGCAATGCGCGAAACAGTTGCGACCAACTCATTTTCAGTGCTTATCCAACGACTATAAATTCCGAAGAACGCCCAAGCGGATACCAACAAAAACGCTGGCTCTTTAAATTGAAACGCAATAAATAAACTTAGACACGTAGCAATAATTATAAGTGCAATTGTCCAATGCGCGGGTGTTAAAAATCCACCGTTCCAACCAAAAGAAACTAGCAATGCCGATATATTGGCAATGGTGGCAACACAAATCCACGCTAAGTAAAATACAAATGGCAGTTTAACGAAAAACCATTCTAGTCGATTTCTCATTTTGTTTTTAGCAAGCAATAAAAAAATATGGGTGAGTGAAAATAACAAGGTGAGCATAACAACTACCGAAGCGACTGTGAATAAATAATGCCAGACCAATATCCAACTTGCATTGGCTACACAAGCAATACAAAACCAGATTGACAGTTCATCAAAATAGGGTTGATCTTTTATTTTAAATTGTTTCACCACAAATCCAAGCTGTAGCAAATAAAGCACTCCCCAAATGGAGAAAGTAAAACCTGCGGGTGTAAATAAGCTAGGATATAGATCAGAAATTTGTCCGGTGTTCATGCCGTTAATAGGTAATGCATTGGCGGCCGCGTTGAGGGCTATTACTAGTGAGAGGGCAATGCAGTTTGCTATTAAAAATGAGTTGTTCTTGCTCACTCCTTCAAACTCTTTATGTAAGCAATGCTTTGAGGTACTTGTGTATTCACCCGACTGCTTTCATCTTCAATAAAATAATGGGCAATGCCTATTTTCTTAGCGGCTTTTAATATACCTGCAATATCAATTTCACCTGTACCAAGAGCTACATCATTTTCAGTTGAAGTGCCTCCTGTTAAATCTTTGGTCACGCCCTTGCGCAAGTCTTTTAAGTGCATAAGCTTCCATCGCTTGCCATATTTTTTAAGAAGAGCAATCGGATTACCACCACCAAATTGAGTCCATAAAATGTCCATCTCAAATGATACGTATAGTGGGTTTGTGTTTTTGATAATGTAATCCAGCAACGTGCCTTTTTCGTGGGGTTGAAATTCAAACCCATGCACATGGTAACAAAATGTAAGTCCGTTTTCTTTAAGAATCTTGCCAGCTGCATTGAAATCAGTCACAGCTTTTTTCGCGTTATCAAGATTGAATTTACCTCGCTCGTGTGGTATCCACGCACACATCACATACGATGCGCCTAGTGTTTTGGCAGTAGCTGCAATGGCTGAGGGATTTTTAACAAGCTCTTCATACGAAGCACCTGTTGAAGGAATGGCAAGTCCTCTTTCAACGCATAACTTTTTAAATTCTTCAGCCGATATTTTTCCACCCATGCCTTCTACTTCTGTGAAACCCATTTGTTTGATGGAATCCAATGTAGCGGCCACACCGTTAGGAAAACTCCTTCTGAAAGTATAGGTCTGAACCCCAAAAGGTGCTGTGTAGATGGGTTTTTGTGCAAGAACGGATTCAAAATGAAAACTTACTAATAATAGGAACAGTAAAATGAAGTGTTGCTTTTTCATTGGTATAAAATTTAGTTAAATATAGAATTTTTTAGTGAAGAAAATCAGATGAGGTTTTTACATACTAGCTGTAATTATACAGTATTTCTTTTTAGAATAAGATCATGTCCACTGGTGCAAGCCCACCCGAAGGAAATGGGCGAGGGATGACGGCCAAAAAACAAAACCCCGATAGCGAAAGTTATCGGGGTTTGTTTAAAAGACTGCACACACTTTACTGTGGCCTCAAACTAATAGGATCGCTCCACAAAAGCTGCCCAGTAGTGGTAATCGGTGCCACACGAAACCAGTATTTAGTTCCTGCCATTAACCCATCCGTTGTTAAAGTTGCTACTGTAGTAATCGCAATCTGCTCCCACTTGCTGCCGTTGGCAGGTTCAGGGGCTTCTGTTGGTAATGGGTCTATACTGCGTTGCCATACATAACTTGCACGAGCCGTTACTGGTGCTAGTAAAATAGCTTCACCCGCATGACTACCCTCTGTTATTGTGAATTTGTTTGCTTGTCTAAAGCCTTTACCTTTCACATTCATGCCTGCCGCTAGAATAATGGTTTCATCACCATTTGCAATATTCTCAACAGAGTTACCCAACTGCGTAAGCAAACTATCCAACGTTGCTTCCTTCGCATACATCACGGCAGTAAGTGCCGTACCTCCACCCTGTGCCGCTGTGTAGGCACTATCCAATTCATCAGCGGCAGCAGTTAACGCTGCCAAGGCAGGTAGTAGCGTTGCAAAAACAGGGTTGGTACTCATCGCCTTCACTACTTGCCTCGCCTTTTCAATTTTCTTGGGTATCGGCATCTTAGCCAAGCCCAAGCTTACATTAGCTTTCATTTTATTTTATTGTTGTGCCTTGCCGCGGCCGATTAACTTTTTTGCGATCGCTCAAAAAAATTCTTGTGTGGCAACAAAGCGGTTTAACCAAGTGTTCAATCAGCGAGTAGAGTTGGGCATATCAAGTTATTGTTAGTTAGTTATACGTTGTTGTCTGTACGATAAACAATTTCCATACCAAACTTTTTGTTGTTCTGTTGGCAACATATCTGGGTTCGCCCGTAAGAGGTCATCCTCCTTTTATCAAGAGTCTCCTTTACACGAAGTGAAGAAATCAAAGCTGAAGAAGAGATACTTAGTACAGCACAACATATGCTTCTATAACCCGAACATAAACTGCTTTTGTAGCGGTTCCAGTTTCCACTTAAGAAACTATCATTTCTGTTTCTGGAAGAAATCTTATTTTTAAAGGATGATATGTTTCTCTTCTTTCGAGATGTGGTGATGTTGTGAAAACATTTCTCTCTGGTTGAATAACACGAGTTCTTACTACATTAACACTTGTTTCTCTTACAAAAATAGGTATTCACTTTTGGCTATTTAAAGTTCCTGTTACAGGAACTCAAGTTGTTGTTTTAAAAAGAATTGTTTTCTGCAAGAGATTGCCAGTTCCTATGTTGGCAAGACATTTTCCTGTTGACTTAATAGGTAATATTATTTTGGAAAGAGTGATTTCTAGGTTACAAACACTCGTTGCTTTTATAAAAAATCATATTTTTATCATGTAAACATTTATTGTGACTATCAATATAGATGCTTTCGATAATCTTTCTTAAGATAATTTACAGTAAAGCTTCTTGCTAAGCAGTCAAAAGTTTATTTATTTTTTGGCACAGGATCGAACCCACTTGTGCCCCATGGATTACATCTGGCAATTCGTTTTGTGCCCAACCAAATGCCTTTTATCGGCCCCCATTCTTGAATAGCTTCTATTGTATATTGAGAACAACTTGGAAAATGCCTGCAATGCGCCCCCAACAGAGGTGAAAGTGTTGCTTGATAAATGCGAATGGGGAAGATGAATAGTTTTTTGATCATTATTTAAAAGCTATGAGTTTCAAGCTGCCAGTTCGAAATACTTTTGTCTAGGTACTATTTAATACTATCTACTCATTACTCAATACTAAACTCCATCTCGCCATCTTTGCCATCCATCAATTGCACTCCAAGTGCTTTCAGGTCGTCTCGTATTTTATCGGAGAGTTGAAAATTTCTGTCTGTCCGTGCTTTCTTTCTTAATTCGATTAACACACCTATCGTGCCTTTCAATAGTTCATTATTTGTTTCAGCTTCTTCGTGCAAGCCAAGCACATTTTCCATAAATCCAACGTAGGTCTTCTTGAAAGCTTCGAACGTTTCTTTAGTAATGCTTGAAGGTTGGCTATTGCCAGATTTGAAATCATTAATCCGTGATGACATTTCAAATAACACTGCCAGTGTTTTGGCTGTGTTGAAATCGTCACTCATATTAAAGTAGCACTCATCAATCAAACGCTTCAGTTCGGCTTCAAGTGTTTCATTCACTTGTGTTGAAGTTGAATACTCTATCTTTTTGATGCTGGTTAATGCGTTAGCGATTTTCTTGAATCCCTTCTCAGCTGCTTGTAAGGCTTCGTTTGAGAAATCAAGTGTGCTACTATAATGCGATTGCAGCATGAAGAACCTTACGGCCATTGGGCCATAGCCCTTGTCCAATAATTTATGAGTACCTGAAAATAATTCATGAGGCAAGAATGAATTGCCTAGCGATTTACTCATTTTTTGTCCGTCAACGGTAAGCATATTGGAATGTAGCCAATAGTTTACAGGGGCTTTGCCGCTGGAGGCAGTGCCTTGTGCTATTTCGCATTCGTGGTGAGGAAATTTTAAGTCCATGCCACCACCGTGTATATCGAAAGTTTCACCTAAATATTTTGTGCTCATCACCGTGCATTCTAAATGCCAGCCCGGAAAACCATCGCCCCAAGGTGAAGGCCACCGCATTATATGATAGGGAGAAGCTTTTTTCCATAAAGCAAAGTCAATCTTCTCGCGCTTTTCATCCTGGCTGTCCAAAGCGCGGCCACTTTCCATCAACTCTTCAATATTTCGTTTGGATAAGATTCCATAGTGGTGAGAAGCATTATATTTTTTCACATCAAAATAGACCGAGCCGTTTACTTCATAAGCCAATCCTTTATCAATTAACTTTTGGGTAAGATTGATTTGCTCCACAATATGGCCAGAGGCTGTAGGCTCTATACTGGGAGGTAAAATATTGAATTGACGAAGCACCTCATGAAACCCAACGGTGTAGGTTTGTACAATCTCCATCGGCTCTAGTTGTTCCAATCTCGCTTTTTTGGCAATCTTATCTTCGCCCTCATCGGCATCATTTTCTAAATGGCCCACATCGGTGATGTTTCTCACATACCTTACTTTATAACCAAGATATCTAAGATACCTTGACACCACATCGAAGGTGAGAAACGTACGTACATTCCCCAAATGCACATCGCTATAAACGGTTGGCCCGCACACATACATGCCTACATAGCCCTCTATGATGGGTTTAAATAGTTCTTTTTTGCCTGTCAGGGAATTGGTTATTGATAATGGAGAATTTGTGGATAGCATGTATAGTAAAAGATTATTCAAAAGTACGATTAAGTACGATTATTCATTTTTAAAGGTTTAATAACTATGTGATAGTATGGATCATTTAAAGATCATCAATCGATTGTTATTAAATAATTAACAAGAAATTAAATTAGTAAAAATTGATTGTTGTTGCCGCACACAAACTACCATATTCTGAGAAATGAGAAGCATAAAGGTGGTCAAATGCAGAATTTTATTCTGTTTATTATCTTAGCAAACGATTGCGGATACGATTTGTAAATTATTTTACCCGTTTTAATAATAATTTGGTTACAAATCATTTAAATTGACTCGATATTCAGCAAGCAAGGTTTTAATAAGCCTATTTTGTTGAGTGTTTTTTTAAATCTTTAACCAAACCAAACTGTATGATCATGAGAAAACTGTACAAAAGTTTGAAGCAAGTATCGATACTCTTGCTTCTGTTTTCGTGGTCAGTTGCTGCATACGCTCAAGACCGAGTTGTATCAGGAACTGTCACGGATGAAACCGGGTCGCCAATGCCCGGAGTTAACATTGTAATTAAAGGCACTTCTAACGGAACGGCCACGGATGCCGATGGAAAATTTAACATCACAGCAAAAGCTGATGATGTTCTTCTTTTTTCCTTTATCGGGTATCAAAACAACGAGCAAGCCGTTGGAGCAAGAAACGTGGTAAATGCACAAATGAGTTCAGACGTTAAAACACTGACAGAACTCGTTGTTACAGGTTACTCGGTTGACAATCGAAGAGAGTTGACAGGATCGGTCTCTACAATTAAACCAAAGGATCAAACATTTGCTCCTTCAGGAAATGTGGAGCAGATGCTTCAAGGTCGTGTAGCAGGGGTTACTGTTATTACCAACGGTCAGCCAGGAACCGCCAGCCAGATAAGAGTGCGTGGTTTTGGTGCATTTGGTGGAAATGGCCCTCTCTATATAGTGGATGGAGTTCCTACAGGTGATATTGGATTTCTTAATCCTGACGACATTGAATCAACAACTGTATTGAAAGATGCAGCTTCTGCCTCAATTTATGGAGCGAGAGCAGCTGGTGGTGTTATTGTTTATACTACTAAGAAAGCAAAGAGATCACAAAAATTGAGTGTTACTTATGACAATATGTTTGGTTCAACCGATCCGGGCAAAGGTCAAAGCATGCTTAACCCTACTGATTTTGCTGACTGGACATGGCAGGCTCAAAAAAATACTGAAACTGCCAACGCAGCAGCTGCGAATAATGGTGCTGGTAGACCTGTTGATTTTGCAACGGCATTAGCTGGCTTTAATCATCCTCAATTTGGCGGGGGACTAACTCCTGTATTACCAGAATATTTAAATGTAGGTGGTGTAGCTGGGGCAGCAGTACCTGCTGGTTCTGTGAATTTAGCCAATGAACAATTAAAATACAATGTGGATCCACGCAATGGTTCTACTTATCAGGTGGTGAAGGCCAACAAAGAAGGTACTGATTGGTATGGTGCTATTACGCGCACGGCTCCAATCATGAGACAGACGTTAGGTTTTAGCGGTGGTGGAGAAAGTCATCGCTTCTATTTAGGGCTAAGTTTACAAGACCAAAAAGGTAACCTCACAAACCAAAGCTTTACTCGCTATGCCGTAAGAGCCAATACTGAGTTTGATGTGTTGAAGAACTTGCGAATTGGAGAAAACTTGCAGTTTACCTACAAATCAGTTAAAGGATTAGCTGGTAACAATGGCTTGAATGTAGCAACTGATGAGAACGATATTTTATCGGCTTTTCGTATGCCTTCAATCATCCCCATATATGATGTGTTTGGCGGTTATGCAGGTACAGCAGCCAAAGGATTTAACAATCCAAGAAACCCTGTTGCTAACAGAGACGGTCAGGCAAATGATGGCAATTTTAGTACACAAGCCTTTGGTAACGTGTACTTAGAGTACGATCCGATTCCAGGCCTTACTTTCAAGACAAGCATCGGTGGTAACTATGGTAGCTATAACTATCGTAGTTTTTCAAGATGGCAATATGAGAACTCAGAAAATAATTCTGCTTTTGGCTATTTTGAAGGTGCCGGGTATAACTTTGCTTGGACTTTTACAAATACGTTGAAGTACAAGAAAACCTTTGGCGATCACAGTGTTGAAGGATTGGTGGGTCAAGAAGCTTTAAATACAGGCAAAGGTTTTGATAACAACCAAAGTGGATTAAATCCATTTTCATGGGATCCCAATTATGTTAACATGAGCAACGTGTCTTCAAAAACAGCTAACAGTTCTCAATACTTAGGTGTTACTTTTAGTTCTTATTTTGCCAATGTAAAATATAGCTTTAAGGAGAAATACATTATTGGTCTTGTTGTAAGACAAGATGCTTCTTCTCGTTTTGGAGCAGCCAATCGCACAGGTGTATTTCCTGCGGCTTCTGTAGCATGGAGACTTTCTTCTGAACCTTTCATGCAATCATTGGGCTTTGTACAAGACTTAAAGATTCGCGGTGGTTATGGTACTATGGGTAATTCAAACAACGTAGACCCTAACAATCAGTATAGTCTTTATGGTGGCAGTGTAGGAAGTTCTTCGTATGATCTCAATGGTACCAATAGCAGTGCATTGGGAGGTTTCTATCGCACACGCATCGGAAACCCCAATGCTAAATGGG
This sequence comes from Cytophagales bacterium, assembly GCA_038205685.1. Lineage (GTDB taxonomy): Bacteria > Bacteroidota > Bacteroidia > Cytophagales > Cyclobacteriaceae > ELB16-189. The sequence goes on from JBBRBQ010000006.1 coordinate 126,272, forward strand.
AAACTGCTGTTACTCAAAATATTGGTATAGATGGTTTGTTCTTCGATGGTAAATTGGATGTAGTGATTGATTTCTGGAAGAAAACTACCAACGATCTTCTTCTTCAGGTTCCTATTACAGCAACAGCAGGGCCAAATGCAAGCCCTCCAGCAGTTAACGTAGGAAGTATGGTAAATCAAGGTATTGATATCATGATCGGTACAAAAGGAAATCTTGCTCAAGGTGTTCAATTTGAATTGAATGTAAATGGTAGTTTCCTTAAGAATGAAATTACGGCCCTTGCTCCTGGGTTAACTTACTTAACAACGGTAAACCCTGGGTTTAGAGGAATTAACCCCATACGCAATCAACTAGGTCAATCAATTTCTTCTTTCTATGGCTATCAGGTTCAAAACATTTTCCAAACTGCTGAAGAAGTTAAAGGTGCCGCAAAGCAAAATGGCGCAGGTGTTGGAAGATTTAGATACCAAGATCTAAATGGGGATGGTGTAATTGACGATAAAGACAGAACTTATTTAGGAAGCCCTGTTCCTAAATTTACAGGAGGTATGAACTTTACAGTGCGATACAAAGGCTTTGACCTAGGTGCTTATGTGTACACATCTCTTGGAAATAAGATATTTAATGTGTCTCGTTGGTTCACTGATTTCTATCCTTCATTCCAAGGTGCTGCTATCAGTTCTCGTGTGAAAGATTCATGGTCTCCTACTAACACAGGAGGTACTATCCCTATCTTTGAAAGTGCTTCCAACTTTAGCACAAATACGCAATCAAGTTCATTCTATGTTGAAGATGGATCTTACTTAAGACTTCAAAATATAACATTGGGTTATACAGTAAATAGTTCCGTTTTGAATAGATTAAGACTTACAAAGCTCCGTGCTTTTGTATCGACCAATAACGTATTCACTATCTCAGGGTACAAAGGGCTTGATCCTGCAGTAGGTGGCGCAGCAGATACTAACTTTGGTATTGATGTTGGAAATCAACCAATAACAAGGAGTATTACAGCAGGTATTAATCTAGCGTTCTAATACAAACAATTAAAATAATTTGATCTTTATGAAAAAATTAAGAAGAAATAAATTTGCAATCGGATCTGTCTTAATGACGATCGTTTTGCTGTATGCGTGCACGGATAGTTTTCTAGAAGTGCCTGTAACAGGGCAATTAGATGCTAAAATTTTGGGTGGTTCTCTTGGGCTTGATGCCTCTCTAATAGCTGCTTATTCTCAAATAAACGGTAGAGGTAATCGGATGGCATCTCCTTCCAACTGGGTGTGGGGAAGCATAAGAGGGGGAGATGCGAATAAGGGTACAGATCCTGGAGACTATTCAGACATTAACCCGATTCAACGCTTTGAGGCAATTCCAACTCAAGGGGTTATTAGTGATAAATACAATGGTAACTATGAAGGAGTGGCTCGTGCCAACGCAACGTTAAAGCTGTTGAAGACAGCTACGGCTGATGTAACTGCTTCTTTTAAAACAAGTATTGAAGCGCAGGCTAAATTTTTAAGAGCTCATAACTACTTTGAACTTAAAAGAGGCTTTGGTAATACTCCTTATGTTGACGAAACAATTGATGTGGGTTCTGGTATTGAAAAAGTAAAAAATGACCAAGACCTGTGGCCTAAAATAGAAGCAGATTTAGTTTTTGCTGCAGCCAATTTGCCAGATAAACAAAGCCAAGTAGGCCGTGTTAATAAATGGGCAGCGAAGGCATATTTAGCTAAGGTATATATGTACCAAAATAAATTTACTGCTGCTAAAACTCTTTTTGATGAAATCATCGCCAGTGGCGTAACATCAAACGGATTGAAATATGCATTAAACGCAAAATATGCAGACATTTATAAGGCATCAAATGATAATAATGCTGAGTCTGTTTGGGCGTATCAAGCAGCAGCAGGAACAGGTAGCATAAACAATGCAAATCCTGAGTTTGACCTTAACTGGCCTTACAATACAGGTGCTGATGGACCTGGCAATTGCTGTTCTTTCTTTCAACCTACGTTTGAGCTGGGTAATTCGTTTAGAACATCTGCTGCTGGTTTACCTCTATTAGATGGTTCTTACAATTCGGCTGCAAACGCTTTAAAAACTGACATGGGCTTAGAGTCAAGTCAAGCCTTTACTCCAGATGCTGGCCCTGTTGATCCTAGACTTGATCATTCAATTGGTAGAAGAGGGATTCAATATCTTGATTGGGGATTATTTCCTGGTAAAGCATGGATAAGAAACCAGCCTAACGCTGGTCCTTATGAGACTAAGAAATATGCTTATTACAAATCGGATAAAGGTTCTTTTCAAGATAATAGCTCTTGGACTCCTGGTTATACTGCAATCAATTATACTATCATTCGCTATGCTGATGTGTTGTTGATGGCTGCTGAAGCAGAAATTGAAGTAGGTAGTTTGGCTACTGCACTTGGTTATATTAATCAAGTAAGAAACAGAGCTGCAAACCCAGCGGGCTTTGTTCAAAATGGTGGTGCTAATGCTGCCAATTATGTAATTCTGCCTTATGCTACCCTTGGTTCTCAAGCAAATGCAAGAGACATTGTTAGATTTGAGCGCAAGCTTGAGCTTTCTGGCGAAGGACACCGTTTCTTCGATTTGCAACGTTGGGGTATTGCGAAAGCAGCTCTTGATGCTTATTTAGCCTACGAATCACCTTTGTATCCTACTGGTGCTTACACGGGTGCTAAGTATGATGTAGGTCGCGATGAATTGCTACCCATTCCTCAAAATCAAATAGACTTGTTAGGATCTGATATATTGAAACAGAATCCTGGATACGGAGGAAACTAGTCTATAATCACTTTATTTTTTTTAGCAAAGGCCAATTTTTATAATTGGCCTTTGTTTTTATTTGTAGTATGAAAACTCTATCATCTCTATTCTATACTTGTTGTTGCTTATTGCTTGGGCTTAGTAGTTGTAAGCAAGAAAGTAAAACACTCTTTCAATTATTGCCTTCTGATAAAACTGGGATCGATTTTGCAAATACCATTCAAGAGACAGATAGTTTTAATATTCTTACTTATGAATACATCTATAATGGGGGTGGAGTAGCTGTTGCAGATTTTAACAATGACGGTCTTCAAGATGTATTTTTTACAGGCAATGAAGTGCCCAACCGATTATACCTAAATCAAGGTGGATTAAAGTTTAAGGATATTACTGAGAAGGCAAATGTAAATGTGAAAGACCGATGGAATTCAGGGGTGTCGGTAGTGGATATAAATAATGACGGGCTTATGGACATTTATGTCTGTGCCACCACTAAGCCCAATCCTGAGAATAGAAGGAATATGCTTTTTGTTAATCAAGGACTGAATGAAAATGGGGAGCCTACATTTAAAGAGTTGGCATCTACCTACAAAATTGATTATAATGGACACTCGGTCATGTCGGCTTTTTTTGATTATGATCATGACAATGATCTAGATTTATTTATTCTTGTCAATGAGAAACTAAATAATCAACCCACCAATTATCGGGATAAAATCAAAGATGGTTCTTCCCCCAACAATGATAAGCTTTATAGAAATAAAGGAGATGGAACTTTTGAAGATGTAACACTAGAAGCAGGAATTTTGGAAGAAGGCTTTGGTTTGGGTCTTACAATAAATGATTTTAACAACGATGGCTGGCCAGATATTTATGTTTCCAATGATTATCTATCCAACGATATATTATACATAAACAATACTGATGGTACTTTTAAAAATAGTACAAATGACTTTATAGGTCATCAAAGTCAGTTCTCCATGGGAAACGATGCTGCTGACATAAACAATGATGGATTGCCTGATTTGATTACGCTAGATATGCTACCTGAGAACAACGAAAGAAAAAAAACAAATATTGGCAATAAGAGCTATTCTAACTATATCAACAATGAAAAGTTTGGATACGGATATCAGTATGTTAGAAACATGCTTCAATTAAACAATGGCATAAAGGATGGAATAAAATTTAGCGAAATTGGAGAGCTGTCTGGAGTTTATCAAACAGAGTGGAGTTGGTCCCCCTTGTTCGCAGATTTTGACAATGATGGCTATAAAGACTTACTTATAACCAATGGCTTTCCAAAAGATATTACTGATAAAGACTTTGCCAATTTTCGTGCAGACTTAATAAACATTGCCACACCTGCTTACATGATTGACTCCATACCAGTAATAAAGATTCCGAATTATGGATTCAAAAATAATGGTGACCTTACTTTTACCGATGTGTCCAGTCAGTGGGGACTAAACTTTCCTTCGTTTTCGAATGGAGCAGCATTTGCCGATCTTGACAATGATGGAGATTTGGATTACATCGTGAACAACATTAACTCTGAGGCATTTGTTTTTGAAAATACCTTATATAGACCCACAATGGAAAAGGTGGGTCTTCCAAACTTTGTAAGAGTAAAGCTTTTAGGGCCTCAAGGTAATCCCTTAGCCATAGGGGCATCTGTTGCTTTGTATTACAACAATGGCCAAAAGCAAGTTGATTATCAATCAACTTCAAGAGGTTATTTGTCCTCGGTTGAAAATATATTGCACTTCGGGATAGGCACTCAAATTCAAATAGATTCTGTAGTTGTTTCGTGGCCAGATGGTAGAATCGATAAAATTATAAAGCCAGACATCAACAAAGTTCATCCATTCGATTATAAAAATTCTAAGGTGGGTAAAATTAAATCCAATGAAATAAATACCTTTTTGAAATTAAGTACTACTGATAATATTGAGTACAAGCATCAGCAAAATGATGTAATTGATTTTAATTATCAACGTACGTTGCCTCACAAATACTCGCAATATGGCCCAGCTCTTTCTGTTGGTGATATTAACGGAGACAAGTTGGATGATCTCTTTATTGCCGGGGCATCTGGAAATAAAGGTGTATTCTATATTCAAAGAAAAGATGGGAAGTTTGATTTGTCAATCAATAGATTTATAAAAGAAAAGGATAAAGTTTCATCGGATGCGGGGTCACTTTTATTCGATGCAGACAATGACGGTGATTTGGATCTTTACATTGTAAGTGGAGGTTTTGAATGGCCTAAGGAAGATGCTAACTATCAGCATCGTCTTTATAAAAATGATGGCAAGGGGAATTTCACAAAAGATGAAACTTCTTTACCGCCTATTTTTTCTAGTGGCTCATGTGTTAGGGCTGCTGATTATGATGGGGATGGGGATTTGGATTTATTTATTGGTGGACGAGTGATACCTGCCTCATATCCATTCGCACCTAAAAGTTATTTGCTTCAAAATAAGGAGGGTAAATTCACCGATATTTCTGAAATTGTTTTCCCGGATTTCAAAAATTTAGGAATGATTACTGATGCGGTATGGAGCGATTTTGACAACGATGGAAAAGTAGACTTAGTAGTTGCAGGTGAACTAATGCCACTCGTCTTTATCAAGAATAAAGGTGAATCGTTTGAAAGAATAAAATCAGGGTTGGAAGATTATAAAGGATGGTGGAGTTCAATTGCTCCTGCCGATTTTGATCATGATGGTGATATTGATTACATAATTGGAAACATCGGGAACAACAATTACTATCATCCAACATCTCAATATCCTTTAAAGGTCTTTGCTAAAGATTTTGATAACAATGGAAGCATTGATGCAATTACCTCCTGTTATTCTAAAATGCAGGATGGATCAATGCAGCTTTGTCCAGTTCATTTTTGGGATGAATTAAATACCCAAAGCCCAAAATTTAGAAGGCAATTTGGGAAGTACAAACAATTTTCAAAAGCTACAATGGAAACTCTACTTTCAAAAAAAGACCTTGAAGGGGTTTTGATTTTGGAAGGTAACTATTCATATACAAGCTACGTAGAGAATTTGGGAAACAATCAATTTAAAATACGTGCATTGCCAATGGAGGCGCAATTTGCTCCAGTGAATGGCTCCCTTGTTTACGACATAAATCAAGATGGTAATGACGATGTTCTATTAGTTGGAAATGATTATGGTAATGAAGTTTTCTCCGGAAGAATGGATGCCTTTACAGGATTAGTTTTACAAGGAGATGGCAAAGGAAACTTTACACCGATACCTCATACTAAAAGTGGTTTTTATGTGAGTGGTGATGCAAAAGCATTTGTGAGACTGCAAGCAAAAGATCATTCCATTTTTATAGGTTCACAGAACAAAGATAGCCTCAAGGTTTTCAGGCAAGTTAAAATGAATCCTAATGTCATGACAATTCCTCTTGAAAGAAACGATACATATGCTATAGTAGAGCCTAAGAATGCGAAATCTTATAGAGTTGAATTTTATTACGGACAGGGATTCTATTCTCAGTCAACACGGTATGTTGATTTACCTGCCAATGCGAGTATAACTTTTTATAATGCTAAAGGACAATCTAGAATGCTAAAAAAATAGCTAAGTCAATTTGTAACTTTTGATCTCTGAAAATAACCCATCAACATATTGAGTAATTTTTTCAAAAATGAATAGATTAATTTTAGATTACTATATAACTACCAAATGAAGTGGCTTTGCCTTATTTTTTCTATCATTTCAATCAACATTTGTTTTTCACAGGATTCAAGTTTTGTTCATGCTTCGCTTGAACGCTTCAAGACGTTGTATAACGATAAAGTTGGAGCGAATAGCGGTTTGTACGTGGGGAGTCAATATATCATGTACAACTCTCTTGAGAACGAACATCCCTTTCTTTTTGAGGACTGGAAAGACGGTTGGGTTGTCTACAATGGAGTGTCATACAATAATGTTCAAGTGCTCTATGACATACGCTACGATCAGGTTGTTATCGAGAATTTCTCTGGAGTCCATCTTCAGTTGATTAGAGAAAATATTAGTTCTTTCTCCATTGGCTCAAGAAAATTTGTTAGAATTATAAATTCTAAAATTCAAGATGGATTTTATGAGATTCTAGGAAACACCACTACAAAAGTTTACGCTAAAAGAAAAAAGAAATTCATTGAGACATTGAAGAACACAGAAATTCATCGAGAGTTTGAGGAGAAAAGCACAGTGTTCATAAATTCTAAGGGTAGCTATTTTTCAATTAAGAAAAAAAGTGAACTACTAAAAGTATTGGGGGATAAAAAGGAGATATTGCAAAAATTTATAAAAGCAAAGAAATTGAAATTCAGGAGTGAGAATGATATTATAATGACTGTTGCCTTTTATGATCAAAACTAGGCGACTGTTTTTTTTGATTTGCTCACTTACGGTTATACTTTCTGGGCGTAACACAAATGCTCAGCAAACCTCGGCCAACAAGCAATCATTTGAGCAAATAGCTAAAGCTATTGAAGCCAATTATTCAATTAGAATTTTCTATAATAAGATTGAAACTGACAGTATACAGTTTGATGATATTACTATTGGCAAGGAGCTGATTCCTACACTCGAAAAACTAATAGAAGGCACCTCTCTAAATTTCAGTATTTACGAAAACAAAGTTTTTATTACGAAGAGCAGAAAAATTTTGACGGATCTGCCAGACTCCTTTTATTCTAATATAGAACGAGCAATCCATAGGCCAGATTCACTTGATTTTAACTATAGTGATTTTCTGAAACGAGAACCAGTCTCAAAGTCTAAAGAGGATAGGCTGACTGTGATTGGTTCAATTTCAAAAAAATCAAAAGGTAATGTGAAACTTAGTGGGTTGGTAAAAGATTTGTTGACAGGAGAAGGGATTGCTGGAGCATCCGTTTACCTTGAAAAAGGTGTAGGGGTAACTACAGATATTTTTGGCAAATATAAGATTGAATTGCTAGTAGGTAAATATGAATTGAAGATTAAAAGTATTGGAATGAAGAGTGCTATACGCAATGTATTATTGTATTCTGATGGTAATTTGGATATTGAAATAGCTGAAGAAATTACCCCGCTAAAGGAAGTATCTGTAACTTCTGATAGAGAAGAGAAGGTGATGAATTTGCAAATGGGGATGGATCGGTTGGATATAAAAACAATGAAGCAATTGCCAATGGCACTCGGTGAAACTGATATTATGAAGGCGTTGCTTGTTTTGCCAGGTGTACAAACGGTGGGAGAGGGAACTCTTGGACTCAATGTGAGAGGAGGCACAACTAGTCAAAATTTGATTTTATATAATGATGCAATAGTTTATAATCCTTCCCATTTATTTGGTTTTTTCTCAACATTCAATCCGGATTTGATAAAAAGTGTTGATCTGTATAAAAGTGGAATCACAACCGACTATGGTGGGAGGTTAGCGTCTGTGTTGGATGTCCATTCAAAAGAAGGAAACTTAAAAAAAGTTGCTGGCGCTGGTGGTATTAGCCCGGTAACAGGAAGATTGACACTAGAGATACCGATAGTTAAAGATAGGTCGTCTTTGATTGTTGGCGTTCGCACAACATATTCCGATTGGATATTACATCAACTAGAAACAAAAAGTTTTAAAAACAGTGGCGCGTCTTTCTATGATGTGTCAATGAGTTACAATCATAAAATCAATGACAAAAACAGCCTTTTTGTAACCGCCTATTTTAGTAAGGATAAATTTAAGTTTAATACGGATACTGCCTATAGCTATAGCAATATTAACTATTCCGCAAAATGGAAAGCGATTTTTTCTACTCGACTTTTTGGAACGTTTACTGGCAGTTACAGCGAATATGATTTCTCAATCAACAGTATCAAAAATCCAGTAAATGCTTTTAATCTCGATTATTCAATTAAACAGTATCAGGCCAAAGCCGATTTTACTTATGTATTGAATGGTAAGAATACTTTGATGTTTGGAAGCAGTTCAATTCTTTATAACCTCTCGCCAGGAACAATACGACCTGAAGGAAGTAGTTCATTAGTTTTGAATGATAAAGTGCAGCAGGAAAACGCGTCAGAAAGTGCTATATATATTGGAGATACGTATGATGTAAATCCTAAAGTGTCCATATATGCCGGCATACGTTATTCCTTTTATCAATATATTGGTACACACGATATTTATGAATACTCCAGTGGTTTTTCGAGAGAGGTGAATAACATCACTGATACTGTTCACTTTAATTCGGGCAAACCTATAGCAACGTGCCAAGCACCTGAGCCTAGGGTTTCGTTGAGATATGCTATAAGCTCAAACTCATCCGTGAAGTTTAGTTACAACAGAATGCGTCAGTATATTCAAATGCTATCCAATACTACTGCTATTACTCCAACAGATATTTGGAAGCTAAGTGATAGTTATATAAAACCACAGGTAGGTGATCAATACAGTCTAGGGCTTTATAAATATCTCAAAGGTGGTGTATTTGAATTGTCTGTTGAGGGTTATTATAAATCAATTCAAAACACAGTTGACTATAAGGGAGGGGCAGTACTACTTCTCAACAAACACATTGAAACAGATATTGTTAATGCACAAGGCAAGGCTTATGGTATTGAGTTTCTGATTAAGAAGACAGTTGGGAAGGTGAATGGGTGGATGAGCTACACCTATTCTCGATCATTTCTTCAAACGCAAAGTCAATTTGCTACTGAAACAGTCAATCAAGGAAATTACTATCCAAGTAATTATGATAAGCCACACGCGTTTAATTTTATAGGCAATTATAAATTTAGTAGAAGGGTTAACGCTTCGCTCAATTTTGTTTATAGTACTGGAAGGCCTATTACTTTGCCAGTGGCTAAATATACTTCGGGGGGAGTGGATAGAATATTTTACTCTGATAGAAATGAATACAGAATTCCAGATTATATCCGTACAGATTTATCAATTAATCTGGAAGGGAATCATAAAATTAAGAAGCTTGCCCATAGCTCGTGGACGTTGGCTATTTATAATTTGTTTGGAAGGCAGAATGCGTATTCAGTGTTTTATACCTCTCAAAATGGTGCCATCAATGGATATAAACTCTCTATTTTTGGAACACCAATTACTACAATCACCTATAACTTTAAATTTTAGCTTTCAGGGATGAAGAGAATGAAATGGACCGTTTGGGTATTCTTTATTTTATTAGGAGGTTGCCTTACTCATTACGATGCCCCCACTACCCAGCGTGAGAAAAATGTTCTTGTGGTAAATGCGTCAATCAATTCTTCAGATCAAGTTGCCACTGTTATTTTATCGCGCACTATTGCTCTTTCATCTGCCACCACTTCACCAGCGGAAACAGGTGCTACTGTTACTATTCTGTCTGACCACAATGAGATTTTTCGCTTGATTCCACAACAAAGGGGCACCTATTCTATTACTAAAATCAATTTCGACTTTGCCAGAAAGTATCAGTTAAAGATATCCACAAAAGATGGCAAGAGTTATTCATCTGATTTTATAAGTCTTTATAAAACTCCTGAAATAGACAGCCTAACGTGGTCACCATCTTTAGATGGAATAACTATTAATGGAACTACTCATGATCAGGCGGGTCTTTCGCGCAATTATTTGTGGGACTTTAATGAAACCTGGGAGTATACTGCACCTTTTCAATCAGCGTTAGAATATAAAAATAATCAAATAATATATAGACCAGCTGAAGATGCCATATATGTTTGCTGGCGAACATTACCAGCATCTAATCTTTTGATTACTTCAACCAATGGGCTCGCAAACGATGTTGTAAATAAATTTGCATTAAAATTTATCTCGAAGGGATCACCATTAATTCAACGAAGATATAGTATTGAAGCTAAACTCAGAACAATTAATCCTGGTGAATATAGCTATTGGTCGCAAGTGAAAAAGACAACTGAAAGTTTTGGGGGTTTGTTTGATCCACTCCCTTCTCAAGTAATAGGAAATATTCATAACGACTTAGATGGAACAGAACCTATTATAGGATATTTTGGTGGTGGTAGTGTTTCTAAATTAAGAATCTTTATCAATGAATCTCAGTTGCCATCTTATTTAGAAACACCAACTCCAAGAGGTATCTGTGAAGTTGATTCTGTTAAGGTTAGTAATATAGGAGGTTATCTAAATAACTATTTGATTGTAGATTATTATGGTGGACTCTTTATTATTGGTTATGTTTTTACAACAACGGATTGTGCGGATTGTAGAAAAGGAGGAGGTACGCTTACCAAGCCTGATTTCTGGAAGTAACTATGATGACTAAAGATGTATCAATGATAAGACTTCCATCAAATAGAAAATCAATAATTCTCTTACTGACATTTTTGATAGCAAACATTGCCTTTGCTCAGCAACCTAAATTTGATTCTCTGATTAACCAATTCAAGGAATTCCGGTTGAGTAACTTTCAGGAGAAAATTTATGTGCATACCGATCAGGAATTTTATCTCACTGGCGAGAGAATGTGGTTTAAAGTCTATTGCGTAGATGCCAGTTTCCATAAGCCATACGATATAAGCTCAGTAGCATATATTGAAATAATAGATAGAACAAGCAATTCCATTGTGTCCACTAAAGTTAAGCTTAAGGACGGGTATGGTAGCGGCTCGCTATTCCTTCCTGCATCTATAAGTTCCGATAGATATATCTTCAGAGTCTATACGAACTGGATGAAAAACTTTGATCAATCTTTTTTTTTTAGTAAACCAATTTCAATAGTAAATCCATTTACGCAACTTGAAAAAGAACTTCAAAGCAAGAATCAAGAGTTTGACTTTAAACTTTTCCCTGAGGGAGGAGACTTGCTTTCAAATACAATGTGTAAAGTTGGGTTTAAAGGAACTGATGAAAACGGACTTGGATTTGCCTTTAAGGGAAAGCTAATTGAAAATAGTGATACCGTATTAAGTTTTGAGCCCTTCCAATTTGGCATCGGCTCTTTTGTTTTTAGACCTGAAGAAGGAAAGAAATATTCGGTTTTGATAAAGTCTATCAAAGGAGAAAAAAGAATTTCATTACCAGAAGTAAAGAAAACTGGATATGCCTTAAAGGTTGAAACTTCAACTTCTGGAATTAAGATTAAAGTTGAATCCAGCGCGGATAAAAATAATACACCAGTATTTTTGTTGATTCATGCGCGACAGAGTATTTCACTTAGTCAAATGGGGATGATGACGGACAATACCGCGAATTTTTTTATCGACTTCAAGAACATCAAAGAAGGCATTAATCACATAACTATTTTTGATGGAAAAAATTTACCTGTCGCTGAGCGATTGTTTTTCAAGACACCAAGCAGAACCTTCTCAAAAATATCCACAGATAAAAATGAATACGGACAGCGGAGGCAAGTGAATATCGACTTACAATCATTGCCAAATTCAAAACTCTCCATGTCTGTCTTTAGAATTGATTCATTGGCTTCACACGATTCAGGTACCATTGAAGATTATATCTGGCTTACTTCCGACTTGAAAGGATTTGTTCAATCACCTGAATATTATTTTTCTCAAGATGTAGTGGCAAAAAAGGCGGCAGATGATTTAATGTTAACCCAAGGCTGGCGTAGGTTTCGTTGGGAGGAAATGAGTGAAAAGAAGAATTCATACTATTTGCCAGAAACGCATACTCACATCATAAGTGGTAACGTATTTACTTCGTTAGATAGAAAGGCGAAGAATGTATCGTGCTTTTTAAGTTCACCTTCGAAAGCCATCAATACATATGTTTCGAAAAGTAACAATAACGGAGAGATATTTTTTGAACCAAATGATTTTTTTGGTGAACGAAAAATAATTCTTCAACCCAAGTATCAACTTGATAGCTCTTATAAAATCATACTAGATAATCCGTTTATCAAGGCCTCATCAATATTGTCACTAGCTCCACTAAAACTCGCAGAGATGACTAAATCATCGCTTACAAGTAGAAGTGTTGCTATGCAAGTTCAGGATATTTATTATCCAACTAATTTCCCTAAGCTTAGGGATGACTCAGCTTCCTTCTTCGGACGTTCGGATGAGACTTACCATCTAGATGACTACACTCGTTTTCCTGTGATGGAAGAAGTGATGAGAGAATACGTAAGAGGAGTTGAAGTGCGGAAGAGAAAAGATGGATTTCATTTTCTAGTGCTCGACAATTTGAATCAATCAATTTTTAATCAAGATCCCCTAGTGTTAATTGATGGTGTTCCAGTATTTAGTACAAATAAAATTATGGAATTTGATCCATTGAAAGTAGAAAAGCTTGAAGTGGTTAGTAGAAAATTTTATATTGGTTCTTGGATGTGTTCTGGAATAGTTAATTATTCTACATATGGAAATGATCTTGGCGGATTTGAGTTGGATCCTAGTGCTTTGGTTTTAAATTATGAAGGGTTGCAATCAACGTTAGAATTTTACAATCCTCACTATAATACCAATGAATCTAAGCAGAGCAGATTACCCGATTTAAGGAGCTTGCTGTATTGGAATCCAACTATAACAACTGATGACAAAGGAATTGCTACAAATCAATTTTACACTTCTGATTTAAATGGAAAATTTCAGGTAATAGTTGAGGGAATGGATAAGAATGGAAGAACTGTTAATTTGAAAACTACTTTTAAGGTTGTTGATTAATATATACTTCAATGCGCAGCCTTCGATTGCAAATATTTTTTAGGTGTTATCCCAAATTTCTTTTTGAAGGCTGCTATAAAGTGGCTCGGGTTGGAGTAACCAATTTGATAGGCGACTTCATTCACTTGTAGCTTGGCAGCATCGAGCAAGACACGTGCATGATCTAATCGGTGATTGAGTAAAAAACCGAACACCGTATTGCCATAAATTTCCTTAAAGCCCACTTTCAATTGATATTCATTTACACCCGAGGCTTTTGCTAATTCTCTTAAACTGGGCGGACTGTCAATATTTTTAAGTAGATGATCTTTAGCGTATTTTATTTTCCGTACTGTTTCCTCATCATTTAAAAACGGACAGGTTTCTGTGTCTGGCTTTTTATCCGAAAAATAAAGGCTCAATAATTCCAATACTTTACCTTGAAAATAAATTTTCTCTGCCGATTCGCTCAAGTGTGTGTTGAACAATTGATTGAGCACCAGATGTAGGTATGAAGGTATCTCTCGTTCATCATAAAACTTACGGTTGGCATTTTCGCCCTTGAGAAATGGTAATGCGTCATGTAGAAAAAGTTTGTGTAAACTATCCAACGAAATGGTAAGAAATGCCATGCGCGAATGAGGCGCAAGATGTATTTGAAAGGGAGCCTCTTTCTCAGGATTGTAGAAAAAGTAATTGCGCTGCTTTTGTATTTCGCGACTGTAATGAGGATTGAACTCAAACACTGCACTGCCTTCAATGCAGAAGTAAAAATGAATAATGCTTTGGCGGATTTTGCTGGGTAACAGCATCGGTATTTCTTCCAGATTCTCGGCAGTTAGCAATGAGACATCATCCTTTTCGAGCAAGGTTTTGAAATTCCCGATTACGGTATTTTTATTTTCAACTCTTTCTTCCGCTATACTCTCCATAAAATAAAATAACCTTTATAATCCCTTCAAAAAACATAAATCCCAATAAATTGTTCAAAAATACCAAATTATCAACTAGAATCGGTCGATTTAATAATTGAGGTATTCTTTATACATATTAAGGTATTTATTAATCTAAGGCTGATACACCTTTGCGCCCGTGATTCAGAAAAAAGCCTTGCGTGTTGTGTTGATTGGAATGGTCGCTAGCTTTTTCACACATTTTGCTTTGGCTCAACCTACTCAATCCGATTCTCTTCAAACAAAAGAATTGGAAGAGGTGGTAGTAACAGCTACTCGTAACGAGCGCACCATGGGTGCGTTGCCCATGCCCGTTACCTTGATTTCAAAAGCACAAATAAAATCAATGGGTTCATTGCGCCTCAATGATGTGTTAACAGAACAAACAGGCTTGGTAGTGGTGCCGCAAGTAAACGGGCAAGGTAATGGTATTCAAATTCAGGGTTTTAATCCTGACTATACATTGATCTTGGTAGATGGAGAACCGATTGTTGGGCGCTATACAGGCTCACTTGAGCTTAGCCGATTAACAGTAGGCAACATCAAACAGATTGAAATTGTAAAAGGCCCCTCGTCAAGTTTATATGGATCTGATGCGCTTGCCGGAGTAATCAACATTATCACCGAAAGGCCTACTAGTAACAAAGCAAGTTTCTCTACTCGATACGGCACCAACAAAACTCTTGATTTAAATGGTACTGGAAGTTGGGTGGGAAAAAATCTGGGTGTCTCAATTTTTGCCAATAGGTATAGTACCGATGGATACGATCTTTCGCCAGACAATTACGGCAAGACTGTTTCCCCATTTAGAAATATCACATTAGGTTCAAAATTCAACTACCGATTAAGCAATAAAACCGATTTTAGTTTGGGTGGTAGGTATTTTAACGAAAACCAAGATTTCAATTTTGATGTGCTATCCAATGGTGTTTCTGTGCGAACTTATGGAGAAGGCACAATCAATGATTGGAGTGTAAATCCAGTGCTTACACACCATTTGTCATCACAATTTAAAATGGTTGGCAGGTTTTATACCACACGCTATTCTACCAACTCGTTTTTAAGGCGAGCAGTAGATGATAGTATAACCTATCGGGATAATTTTAATCAGGCCTTTACTCGGTATGAGCTAAATGGCGAATACTTTTTCAACGAACAGAATGTGTTAACAATTGGTGCTGGCCTTATCAATGAATCGGTGGCCACGTCACGTTACAACGATCAAGTTGAAAGAAAGCAGCAAACCGATTACGCCTTTGTGCAACATGAATGGAAGCCTATCCAGCCACTCACAATTATTGGTGGCCTTCGCTACGATCATAATTCTATTTATGGTGATCAGTTTAGTCCTAAGCTGTCTTCAAAGTTTGATGTATCTAAAAAGATTTCACTAAAAGCTTCCTTGGGGGTCGGATTTAAGTCCCCTGATTTCAGGCAATTGTATTTCAACTTCAACAACCAGGCGGGTGGTGGTTATAGCGTGTTGGGCACTGAAATTATAAAAGAGAAACTGGCTGAATTTCAATCGGAAGGATTAATCCAATCTTACCTGTTCGATCCTTTATTGCTAGGTAAACTAAAAGCAGAAAGTTCTGTGGCGATTAATGTAGGCGGCCTCATAGAGATTCTCCCAAAGCTAAACTGGGATATAAATGCCTTTCATAATTCGGTGGATAACTTGATAGAAAGTCAATTGGTAGCTATCAACACATCTGGCCAAAGTATTTACAGCTATCGAAATATTAAGAGGGCGCTTATGGAAGGTATTGAAACCAATTTTTCTTATCCAATTCTGCCAGCCTTTTCTCTTTCGATGGGTTATCAACTGTTAATCGCCAACGATCGCGATGTAACCGATGCAATTGATAAAGGCGACATCTTTTGGCGCGATCCCACAACATTGATAACGCAACGACTGAAACCCAGTGAGTACAGAGGGTTATACAATCGCTCGCGACACACGGGCAATTTCAAAGCGTTTTATCACAATAAACAAACAGGCCTTGAGGCAACTATGCGGATAATTTATCGGGGTCAATTTGGCTTGGGTGGCATTAGCGGCAACATTCAAGGTGAAACTGTACCACCATCAGACCGCAATGGCAATGGTATTTTAGATGCGTATGATAATTTTGTGAGTGGCTATGCCTTGACTAACCTTTCGGTAGCTAAGACCTTTGAATCATTTCGGGTTCAAGTTGGTGCGGATAACCTCTTTGATTATAAAGACCCTATTAACATACCTAACCTGCCCGGAAGGTTGGTGTACATAAGTTTCAATTACTCTTTAATTAAAAATAAAACTAAAAATCAATAATTAACTTCTATGAAAATGTTCAAATCAATTTCACTTGCACTTATTTGTTTGGCTTCTATTACTTCTTTTGTTTCATGTAAAAAGGATGATCCTGCTCCAGCAGCTTTAACAGCTGTAACCTATAAAGACTTGAATGCGGATTACGCTCCACTTGTGTTTAGTTCCGACCCTGCAATTCCGCCCACAAGGCCTGCGCAAAAGCGCAAATACACGTTTTTCAGTTTCAGCACAGGACAAATAGTAGCCAATGCTGACAGTGCTAGTACTAAATGGGATATTGGCTTTCGTTCCACATCCATTATTTTCAATGGAGGCACTAGCGGCCCAGGGGCTGCAGGAGCACAAGTTCAGAAAGGTTTGTTTGCTGATCTAATAACTGCGCCTGCTACTGGATACACGTTGGATAACAAAACAACAAATGCTTTTGCTATATCGTCTAGTCCTTTGGCGAGCGGTGCAACGGCTACCAATCAATGGTGGTTTAACTCAGGCACTAATACATCTACCGTTATTAGCCCAATCGCTGGCCAAGTAATTTTGGTTAAGACTGCGGATGGAAAATATGCTAAATTAGAGATACTTAATTTTTATAAAGGTGCGCCTGCTACAATCAACAACCTTACCGATTTAGATCGCTACTACACGTTTAGATATGTGTATCAAGGAGATGGAACCATGAAATTGAATTAAGAACTAGATCATGCTAAAGTAAACGGTTCGTATGTTAGCATGCGAACCGTTTTTTATTAGAGCAATTCTAAGATGTGCGTTGTTTTATTTAAGATGAGTGAGTTTAAGATCAAATGCGGACAATCAGCTTTAGGATGTTGTATATTTATGTCGGACACTACGATGTAAAAGTGTTATCTTCACTTCGCATAAATCCATTTTTCACAGTAAAGCCAGAGCTAATACTATTTGAAAACTAACAACCTCAAAAAAAAACCAACCACAGGTGAAGAAATTGCCAACGCGATCACCCATGGCATAGGTGCATTGCTTGCTATTGCCGCATTGGTTATCCTTATTGTGCTGGCGGCCATCAACGGCACTGTATGGCATGTTGTTAGCTTCTCTATTTTTGGATCAACGTTAGTATTGCTTTATTTTGCCTCAACGCTTTATCATAGCCTCACCCATGTTAAGGCCAAAAATCTCTTCCACAAGTTCGATCACATATCCATCTATTTATTGATTGCGGGTACATACACACCCTTTTGCCTAACCGCTTTGCGCGGATGGATGGGCTGGACAATGCTTGGCATTGTGTGGGCATGTGCCGTACTTGGCGCAGTAATGAAAGCAATCTCTGTTGGAAGTCGAGTAAAGCTTTCAACTATTCTTTATGTATTGATGGGCTGGGTAATTCTTATTGCCATAAAACCACTGTATGATTCAATGCCTTTTAACGGCTTCGTACTTTTGATAGCTGGAGGGATATCGTATACCATTGGTACTATCTTCTTTATCCGCGATCAAGTAAAATACAATCATAGCGTGTGGCATTTGTTTGTACTCGGAGGCAGCGTGTTACATTTCTTTTCGGTGCTTACGCTGCTTTCTATTCAATAATTAATTGCCTTACTAGTCCAACATTAGCCAACATCGCTATCAAATGCACCATTTGTTTTGTATTTTTCGGAATGTCTAGGGTTGTATTTTTGATCGTTTGCTGTATTGTTATAGCAGGGGTAGCCAATGCGCAGTCTTCGCAGGCGCAACTCTTGGAAGAGAAATTGAAATCTGCTTCATCGGATACCGATCGTGTTATTCGCCTCAACGATTTATCATTGCTCTATTTACCCAACAGTCCAGAGCGAGCACTACAATTGGCAAATGATGCTTTGACTCTATCAAAAAAAATTAACTTTACGAAAGGTGAAATCATTGCCCTAAACCGAGTAGGTGAAAATGAATTCAGAAAAAGTAATCATGCCAAAGCAGTAGCGGCAGCTACCGAATCGCTCAGGTTGGCAGAGAGCGAAAAGGATTCAACTAATATTGCTTCTGCCTACCGTTTGCTAGGCCTCATATATACCATGGGGTTAAAAGAATATGACCTCGCGCTAGATTATCAACTGCGAGCATTTGCTATTTTTAAAACACTCAATAAACCTCGTACAATAGCTGCTGCTTATGGAAATATATCTTGGATTTATGCCAGTATGGGTAAGCATCTCCTGGAAGCAAAAAAAATGGCTCAATTGGGGTTGCATCTGGCCGATTCACTTCATGATATCCGCCTAGTTAGTTATAACCATAATTCATTGGGGCTTATTTATTTTAAGGAAGGCAACTTGGATTCAGCATTGTGGCACATTGATAAATCTATTGTAACTGGAAAAGAGGCTGATGACAAGTCTGTTGTTGTTTACAATAGAATAATTAAAGGAGACATACTCTTTCAACAGCATAAAGTAAATGCAGCCATTGATGAATTTGAGCGAGCAAACAGAGAGGCTAAAGAGTTGTCAATGGCAGGTATGATTGGGGATGTAGCCAATGGGCTTTCGCAATGCTATGCAGCCAATGGCGACTTTAAGAAAGCTTACCATCAACACTTACTTGCATTAGAACTTAAAGATTCACTTTTAAACTGGGAGACATCACAAAAAATATTGTTGATAAAAGAGAGGTTTGAGCAAGACAAACAAATTGTTAAGATCGCTGAACTAGAAGATGAAAATATACATAACCAGCGTGAAAAATTTATTTTTATTGGGCTCACTATATTGCTGTTAGCTTTACTTGTAGCAGTAGTTGTGTTGGTTTTTTTAAATGGTCGCCAACGAGCGCAAGCGAATAAAATTCTTATGGAAAAGAATAATGAAATTGCCCAACAGAATATACACCTGAGAGAGGTTAATAATGTAAAGGATAAATTCTTCTCTATCATTGGTCACGATCTTAGAGGTCCGCTTGGAAGCTTAAAGGGCATGCTGGCTTTGGTGGTAAAGAGTGAAATTTCGGAAGCTGAATTCAAACACTTTGCACCTAAACTTCACCTACAGGTAACGGGTGTAGGCGAAACACTAGAGAACCTTTTGCAATGGTCGCGCTCACAAATGGAAGGATGGACAAACAATGCTAAGCAAATAGAGCTAGAATTTCTTATCAATAAAGTCTTTTCGCTTTTTAATGAGACGGCAAAAGAAAAGCATATTTCATTAAAATGTTCAGTAAAATCCTATCACATTTTTGCTGATGAAAATCAAGTTGAACTAATTTTCAGAAACCTGATCAACAATGCCATCAAATTTACATCGCATGGAACTATTGAAGTTGATGCAACTGCCACGGGTGAGTTCGTTGAAGTAACGGTAAAGGACTCGGGCATAGGCATGTCTAAAGAGAAGTTGGATTCCCTGTTTCTAATTCATCCAAGTTCCACCAAAGGCACACAAGGTGAAAAAGGTACTGGCCTTGGATTACTGCTTTGCAAAGAGATGGTGGAGAACAACGGTGGTAAAATTTCAGTTACCAGTGTTGAAGGAGAAGGAAGTACATTCCATGTTTCTTTTAGAAAGGATGCTCGAGCTTAAATCCAAACAATTGAATTAAACCGTTAAATCTTTCAGAGCGTTCACGGCTTTTAATTGACCATAGCTAAATTTGCCATTCAACTTATCATATAAATCTTTTGATGTGGCTTCTTCAGGTAGTTCACTTTTGGCTGCGTTTATTTCTTTTACCTCTTCTTCTTTCATAAATTTTAAAATGCTGATTTGCCCCGCTGCTACAGCTTTTGCGAGATGACCTTCAATAGTGCTTTCTGCAAATTCACGCTGCTTAGCAATTCGCTCCACGCTTAATCCTTTGTTCAACATTTTCAAAGTGATGTCATAAGTGCTGATATCATTTTTATTCTTTGCCTTTCTAGGTTTTCGGGGCTTGCCTTTAATTAATGTTTGAGTCTGGGTGTTGGCTTCCTTTTTAATTTCTAAAAACAATGCCGAGCGCTCTTCCACTCTTTTTTTGGCAAGTGTACTAAAATCAATTTTTTCCTGATTGTTCAAAATGGCTTCTATAAGAAAAACCGCTTTGGCTACTTCATCAATCTTTTTACTTAAAGCCTGATCAATATCATTGAGTTGTGTAAGATATGTTTTCACTCGCTTCTGTTCTTTCATTATCTCAATGTGAAGCAGTAACATTTTCAAATTCCTCCACAAATAATTTTTATAATACTCACTGCCTTTGCGAATGCGTTCAAACAAACCAAGTTGATTACCTGTGTTTAATAGCTCAATCAACTGCCTTCTAAATTTTTCTGTGTTTCCATTTTCGCTTTCAAGCGACTCGGCCAACTGAGTAAGTACTGGTTTCATTGATTGTTCATCGAAGCTCTCATCGCCATATTCTTTTTGCGCATAGCGAATGTCTTTGATGAGTGTAATGAAATCAAATGTTTTGTTTAGCAACTGGCGGATGAAGAGCTGTTGCCGCTCTTTCATTACGTTTGTAAGTTGGCTAGGATGGTGATTACTTTTTACAAACGCTACAACTTGTTGATCGGTACTGATTGCATTTGTGTTGATTGGTGACCGAAGCACGAGTCCATCAAGTGACCGTAACCTTGACAAAGCCACATACACTTGCCCATCCGCGAAAGCTTGCCCAACATCAATAATAGCTTTGTCAAATGTAAGCCCTTGACTTTTATGAACTGTAATTGCCCATGCCAGTTTAATGGGATATTGTTCAAACGCACCAATTACATCTTCTTGTAAATCGCTGCCTTCGCGCACTGTGTATTTTTTATTTTCCCATCGCTCTCGTTTTAACGGATATCGCAAGTGGCTCTCGGCAAGTTCCACCCAAACCTCATCACCCGAAATTTCTTTAACGGTAGCGAGCTTGCCATTGAAATACATTTTGCCATCATTGTCGTTGCGAGTGAACATGATCTGAGCATCTACCTTCAATTCCAATCTAAGTTGAACAGGATACATACTTTCAGGAAAATCTCCTTCTATGTGAGCATCGAAGAAATGCGACTTAGCTGTTAGATTTCTTAATTCGCGTTGGTTGAGTTCATCGGCTTTATAGTTGTGTGTGGTAAGCGTAATCACTTCGCTGATCTTACTTATTTCATCAGACGATTTATAATGTTGATTCAATACTGCAATGTCATCTTCCGTTGTAATATTGTTTCTTAAATTATTGAGTATGTTAATAAAACCGGAATCTACTTGCCTAAAGATTTTATCCAACTCAATGTAAACTAGCGCCTCTTCTTGCAGCGCTTTAGCTTCGTAGAACCAAGCACTTTTGTAATACTTACTAAGAATATCTTTTTCTTCATTTTTAACGATGGGTGGCAACTGAAACAGATCACCAATAAAAAGAACTTGCACGCCACCAAAGCTTTGCCTGAAATTTCCGCGAGCTGCTTTCATGCGATAGTCTATAGCATCCAACAAATCTGCACGAAGCATACTTACTTCATCAATCACCAACAAGTCTATTGAGCGCAATACTTGCTTGCGTTGACTGTTGAGAGGATGTTTTCGTGCCAACGTATTTTGATTGATGAGCCTTCCGCTTTCGCTGAAATCTTCTGGAAGAGAACGATCAGGCAAAAAAGTTACTGGTGGTAAAAGGAATTGTGAGTGAATGGTAACGCCACCTGCATTGAGCGCGGCAATACCTGTGGGCGCTACAACAATGTAGGCTTTATGAGTAATCTTATCAATGTTTTTTAAGAAGGTGGTTTTCCCCGTGCCGGCTTTTCCCGTAAGGAAAATATGGCTGGAAGTAGTGTTGATAAATTGCGCTGCAGCGGATAGAAAGTCTTCCATTTTGCGAAGCTAGTTAAGTAACTGGAGTTACGCAAAACAGATGAGTTAAATATTAGATTGAGTTAATATTCTTCAAAATTTAAACCTGGAATTCTTTTCACCCTATGGGATTTCGACAAGATTAATCTGACAAAAAATTTAATTTGAATTTAATTTTTGTAAAGAATTATGTTGATCATGCTCTATCGCATGATCGTTAATAAAATCGACCACTTGTTGAATTACTTCGGATGATTTAAGATTATGCCCCTTGCCCTTAGTGAGAATAAGCTTTGAATTTTTCCATGATTGGTGAATGAGTTTCGAGTTCTCAACCGCGGTTTCAACATCTTCTTCATCATGTATAATAAGGCCTGGTATAGTTATAGAGCTTGCAAAGCGTGGTGCTGAGAAGTAGGTTGGTGCTTGTTTTACTAGATCTTCAAACCTATTCTCAATAAGCTTCATACATTTTTTAGTAAGACCTAACTTGGCTAAATAAAAATCAAAAAACTCTTTTGCCTCGCCTGGTGAAGCCAATGAAACTAGTCTATCTGGTGTTATCTCAGCATGGTGATGAAATGTATAAAGAGACGTAAAACTTCCTAGCGAATGACCAATTACTGTATGTGGTTTGCCAATTCTTGATGTCATTTTTTGCACGGCACCGCTGTAAAACGGCACCGTTAAAAAACTACCTGTGCTAAGCCCGTGTCCTGGCGCGTCCATTGAATAAATGGTGTACTCTTCTTTAGAGAGCAATTCAACATAGCTTTTCCAGCGGTACGTGTGGCTCTGCCACCCATGAAGCAAGAGAATATTTTTAGGCCCGTGCCCCCACTTATAAGCTTGAATTGTTTCGCCCTCATAAGAAAAGGTAAATTGTTCTGCTGTTTGTAAAAACTTTTTTTGTCGATCTGTTATTTTTCCCCGAAAGGGATGGCAAAAGAGTGTAAAGCCCAGCTTAGCCGCTCTTCGTGGAGCTATTTTGGCCAGCACATTTAAGTAAAAACCGATGAGTTTAGTAATCATTTTCATGGTGCAAATAGTATAGATACCAATTGGTATCTTGTTGAGGAAATTTTTTTAAAGTTCTATTTCAGTTAATTGTTTATCTAAGTGTTTGATCATTCTTTTGATGTCGTGGTTATTACCTTCCAATTTGCTCATCATAATACCTCCTTCCAAAACTGCCATAATAAGCGATGCATAAAACTCTTTATCAATACCTGATTTTATTTGTTTATAGTCAATACCTTTTTGAAGTATTGCTACCAGCGATTCGCGTAAAATAGTAAGTGTTTTCTGTGCTCCCTTTCTTAAGGCCGGATGTGCATCATCGGCTTCAATGGCAGCATTCATTAAGGGGCAGCCGCCCTTCCAAGGGGGATTGGAAATATAGGTTTCATAAAACCTGAAGATGGCTCGCAATTTATCACCGGCCGTAGGCGCCTTTTTAATCAGTTCCCTAAGTTTCTCGAACATGATAGCCGATAAGTGAGCCAAAGTCTCTCGTTCTAGTTTATCCTTGCTACCGAAATGGCTATAAATAGCACCCTTTGTAAATCCTGTAGCATCGGTAATATGGCTGATAGAAGTAGCCTTGTAACCATGAGTATTAAAAAGCACTCCCGACTTTCTTAGAATTGTTTCTTTGGTTGCCTTGGGGTTGCGCATGCACGAAGATACCAATTGGTATCTAATTTGCAAAAAAAGGAATCTCTTAAATTCTTTCCAATACCTTTTGAATAAGTGATTCGATAATCTTGTTTGGATTTTTTGAGAATTTATTTTTTACACGGTTGGCGATAATTGCATTTACACTCAATACTTCATGGCCTAGCAATCTTGCCAATGCATAGTATCCAGCAGTTTCCATTTCAAAATTCGTTAACCAAAAATCATCTTTGTGGTAGTAATTTAAATCCTCCATCAACTTAGGGTAGCGAATTGGCAAGCGGACTTGTCTGCCTTGTGGAGCATAAAATCCAGGACAGGTTACTGTGTTTCCTTTCACCATATCGAAACCAATTTGTTCGTTCAGTCCACCAGAACCGCGTACAACATACGGAGTGAATGTGAATCCTGCTTTTTCTTGAATGTCTTTTGCCAAGGCTTGCTCAGTTTCATCCATCGGCAAGTTGTAAAAATTCATTAGGTTATCGAGGCCAACGGCATAGTCAGTATATAAATGGGTGCCCAGCGGAATATCATCTTGCAACGCACCTGATGTGCCAATGCGAATAATCTTCAATTTTTTCTTTCGTGATTTCAGTTCTCTCGTTTTAAGATCAACGTTGACCAAAGCATCCAATTCATTAAAAAATATTTCAACATTATCGGTGCCAATGCCCGTGCTTATTACGGTTATGCGCTTGCCATTGAACTTGCCAACGTGCGTGATAAACTCGCGCTTATTCATTTCAAAATCTACTTCATCAAAAAACTGGCTCACCATATACACTCGACTGGGGTCGCCAACGGTAATTATCGTTTCCGAAATATGCTTTGGCAAAAGGTTTAAATGATAAACACTTCCGTCAGGATTGAGAATAAGATCGGTCTCAGAAATTTTTGGCATTTGGTTTATGCTTACTGCCTATTTAATTACTATCAACTATTTTTTAATAGCTTGTGCTGGATTCCCAAATACAGTTTCGTTGTCTTTCACTGGTGCGATCACAACAGAGCCAGCACCAATGCGAGCACCTTTGCCAACCGTTACGCCTGAAATGATGGTTACACCTGAACCTATAAATACTTCATCGCCAATAGTAGCTCCTGCATTTACAATACTTCCTGCACCCACTTGAACATAATCGCCAAGTGTTGCCTCTACCCCAATAGTGGCTTTTGCATGGACAATGCAATGACTGCCCAATGTTGCACCCGGAGCTATGCTTACGCCTACATCAATGAAATTGCCATGACCCAATGCTACTTTGGTAGAAATTATAGAAGTAGAATGTATCGCATTTATGGGCTGCATGTGTCGTTCCTCTTGTATCATTTTAACAATGCTTTTGCGCAAGCGATTGTCATCGATAGCAACAAAGGCTTCACACTTTTTTCCAATGAGTTTGAGAAAACCGTCATCATCAGTGCTGCCAAGAATAACAACATCATCAATTTCTTTTGTATGGAGTTTCTTATCGTCATCTAAAAAACCATAGACAACAACTTTATTATTTTCAAAAATTTCTTTGGCGGCTCGGCCTAAATGATTGGCACCAAAAATGATTACCGGATTTTCCATAATTAAAGCTTTTGCTGCAAAGGTAAATCACTAGGCAATACGTAAATGAAAACCAATCATTAACTTTTTATAAACTTACAATGACCAAAGTTTATTTGGAAGGCTGTATAATGGAAGCCCCAATTCTGCACTCAAGGCAGCGTTTGGACAAACAATAAGTATTGTGTAATTCGATTAATGCCTGCGAATCGTGAGCATTGATGGGCTTCACAGCCAAGTTGATCCACTTGCGGATAATGACGTTGTTTTCAGGTTCAATGCTTTGCAGGATTTCGATAGCTCTATCTATCAATGCTTGATTTGAATTGAACTGGCCATAAGCAACCAACAAGGGCGCAATCGAGTTAATGATCAAATTATAAATACTAAGCTTGCCTAATGCAGCAATTTTAGATGTTGATTTTTTATTGAACTGATAATGCTGCTGCCAATAGTCGGACTGTTCAATAGTAAATATCTTTTCCATTGCTTTGCAATTCTCAGCTTCAATTATTTTTGAGAATAAACTCTTTGAATGAAATACAAGTGAAGCGAATTGAGCAATCCTTATGGTTGGAAAATTAGCTGGACGCAACCTAAGAAAACGCCATTGCGATTTTTTAACATTTTGATCAAGCGAGTATTTCGCTTTTAATATTTTGTATTCTCTTTTTACCAATTGATAATGGTTATCCCCTTCTTCTATTTCTAAAAAACCAGCCTGACCAAAAAACAATGCCTCAATTTGAACCAGATTGTCTGAATGCTTATGTAAGATTTTATAAGGAATAGATTGAGCTAGTTGTTGAAAGGATTCACTATTAATTTTGAATCCAAAATTCTTGGCCAACAATTCATAAGTCGTTTGTTCCCAATCCCCATTGTTCTTCTTTAGAGCCTCAATTACAATATCAGCCTTGGTTTCCAATCGCTTAACTAAAGTGGCATCAAGCATAGAAAGCAATACTAGCTTATCTACTGAAGGTAGCAAGCTGCCGCAAGCAATTGAATTGGAACTCTCAATTAATTTTCTGTATGAATTGATAAGCGTTTGATCAACTCTTGATTTTAATTCTAATGTGGGAATTGAAGTCCCGTCTGAACGAAGCACTGGCTTATCATTCATCCAAACAACATGCAACACAACGTTATCATAAGCAGCATCTTTAAAATGTTGATGGTCGTTCCATTCAGATGCCTTGATGTGTATCTCAATACTGCCAGCCCATTCAATATCACCTATTTTAATCTTTGCATTTTGAAAATCAGGACCAGCATTGGAGTTTGAAGTTCCAGTTGCGAAAATTTGTAGCGTATTTCCGTCAGAGGTTAAGAGTGCTTCTTTGTTGAAGTATTGAAATTGCCAAACATAATGAAGAAAGGATTCCTTCATGGTAGTGGATTTGTTGCGTCAATAATGAAATGCCTTTGATAAGTAGCTTGCCATCTCGGCTTGAATTTTCGCTGCTTCTTTTCTTGCAGCTTCCGCAAAATCTTTCCCGCTAGATGCATAGATAATGGAACGTGAAGAGTTCACAAGTAAGCCACACTGCTCATTCATTCCAGCCTTTGTTACGGCTTCCAAATCTCCACCTTGTGCGCCTATACCCGGCACTAAAAAGAAATGATCAGGAGCCAAGGCGCGTATTGAAGCTATCTTATCGGCATGAGTCGCCCCAACTACATACATCATGTTATCAGCAGAAGCCCATCGCTGCGAAGCGAAAATTACTTCCTCATATAAATATTTACCATCGCGTGTTTCAAGCAATTGAAAATCTTCACTGCCTGAGTTTGACGTGTGCACCAGCAGAATAACCCACTTGTTATTAAAATCTAAAAACGGCTTTACAGAATCTTCACCCATGTAAGGTGCTACGGTAATGGCATCAAAATTCATCTGCTTAAAAAATGCTTTGGCATACAAAGCTGAAGTGTTGCCAATATCGCCACGCTTGGCATCCGCAATGGTGAAAACCTCTTTAGGAATATAGTCAATTGTCTTTTGTAAACTTTCCCATCCTTTTGAACCTAATGCTTCGTAAAAAGCAATGTTCGGTTTGTAGGCAACGCAGTAATCTTTGGTAGCGTCTATAATTTGCTTATTGAATTCAAAGATAGGATCAACACTATCGAGCAGGTGAGATGGAATTTTTTCAATATCTGTATCTAAACCAATACAGAGATAGGATTGCTTTTTTTTAATTTGGTTGAAGAGTTCCGCTCTCGTCATAGATATTATCTCAAATCCACCACTTCCACTCCTGGATATTTCTTAACATCAAAAGCGAAAACAGCATCTTCAATCTTTATGTTGGGCACAAATTTAGAAATCGTGTATTTGTATTTGTTGCCCGATTTATCAAACATAGTAAAGCTCTGCACACTGTTGTCTTTCTTCGAGATATTCATTTTAATTTTAAAATATTGTGCATCTCTTTTTTCGGGCACAAGGTCAACAACATGGCAAGCAACTCCAGCTTCACTTATATCTTCCATTTGAATGTACTTAAATCCCTTTTTATAGATTTCATAAAACTTGGAAGGGTTTACTTCGTCTGATTTTGCATCAACGTTATCTATATTCACTTCTTTTGCATCGGGTAGATAAGTCCATACGGTAGTTCCGTTGTTAATCACTTCTTGCTCAGGCAGTGCAAGTTTATATTTTTCTCCCTTCACAGTAATCTTACCTTTAAATTCCTCTTTAATTTTTTCAGTATCATTGGTTAACGCTACTGAAAGATTGGCCTCAAAAGCAGTAAAAGATTTATATTTCTTGCTCATGGCATCAAGTATGGCTAGTGCTTTAGGATCGTATTGAGCAGAGCAAAAATGACTAAACAAGACGAAGATAATTCCAATGGATATTTTTTTCATTCTATGTATTTTTAAGATTTTGTATGTCTTTCCTTCAGTGCATTCAATAATTGTTCCAAACTAGTTTCATCATGCACCAATACCTCACGAGCTTTCGATCCTTCAAAACATCCAACAATGCCAGCAGCTTCAAGTTGGTCAATCAATCGGCCAGCACGATTGTAGCCCAGTTTCAACTTACGTTGGATGAGGGAAGTGCTTCCTTGCTGGTGCAATACAATTAAACGGGCTGCATCTTCAAATAATGAATCACGTTCAGATAAATCAACGGCAGCCACGCCACCATCATCTTCGCCTTCAAATTCAGGAAGCATGTAAGCAGAATCGTAGCCACGTTGCGATCCAATGAATTCACATATTCTTTCCACCTCAGGTGTGTCAACAAACGGACTTTGTAATCGTATAATCTCAGAGCCTGCCGATAATAGCATATCTCCTTGACCAATCAATTGATCGGCACCGCCTGTATCTAAAATAGTTCGTGAGTCAACTTTAGATGTTACTTTAAAAGATAATCGTGCTGGGAAGTTAGCTTTGATAACGCCAGTTATAACGTTAACAGAAGGGCGTTGTGTTGCCACTACCAAATGAATGCCAATAGCACGAGCCAACTGTGCCAAGCGTGCAATAGGCGTTTCTACTTCCTTGCCAGCCGTCATCATCAAGTCTGCTAACTCATCAATTACTAAAACGATATAAGGCAAGTAGCGATACCCTTCTTTTGGGTTGAGCTTGCGTGCTACAAACTTTGCGTTGAACTCTTTCAAGTTGCGTGTGCCCGCATCTTTCATCATCTCATAGCGGTTCTCCATTTCGATACACAGAGAATTCAACGTATGTACCACCTTCTTGGTATCTGTAATAATGGCTTCTTCTGTATTGGGAAGTTTCGCTAGATAATGACGTTCAATTTTACTGAACAACGACATTTCTACTTTCTTAGGATCGACCAACACAAACTTCAACTGGCTTGGATGTTTCTTGTAAAGTAAGGATGTGAGTATTACGTTTAATCCCACTGATTTGCCTTGACCTGTTGCCCCCGCCACCAATAAGTGTGGCATCTTAGCTAAGTCTACGATCATTACTTCGTTGCTGATTGTTTTGCCCAAAGCAATAGGCAATTCTTTATCCGACTTTTGAAATTTCTCCGAAGCCAACATCGAGCGTATACTCACCATCTCGCGGTTTTTATTTGGCACTTCAATACCAATGGTTCCCTTGCCGGGGATTGGTGCTATGATTCGAATGCCCAACGCGGCCAAGCTAAGTGCAATATCATCTTCCAAATTTTTAATACGGGAGATTTTAATGCCAGCTTCAGGAACAATCTCATATAGCGTGACCGTGGGACCGATGGTAGCTTTTATACTGGTGATTCCAATTTTAAAATTGGTGAGCGTTTCTACAATCTTATCCTTATTTTGATTGAGTTCTTCTTGAGTAACTTGTACTTTTCCTATTTCATATTCGCTCAACAGATCGAGCGTAGGAAATTTATAGCCACTTAAATCTAAAGTAGGATCATACGCACCCTGCTCAGCTACCAATTGATCGGCAATCACATCGGTATCCAACGGTGGTTCCTCAATTATAAAAACTGGTTCTTCTATTTTCTCGGGAGTAATCTCAAATTTAATTTCGGGTAACGTGCCTTTTGGAACTACTTTTTTAGTGATATCCAAGAAAGGCATCTCTTCCTTTTGCTCTGGCCAATTGTCTTTATCATCTGTATAAACGGGAGGAATAACCATCTCATCTTTTATGCTTTCACCTGCTTTAGCAAAGGCATCGTTGCCCATTGGTTTGGGGTTGTTTACTTGGAAGGCAGTGATAACGGTAACGTTAAAGAAGTAGATGATGAACACCAATAGCGACAGCACCAAGATCAACAATGTGCCCCAGCCGAAAAGTCCATCGGCAGCTCGTGCCAGTTCAAAGCCAACGCCACCGCTTAAGAAACTAATTTCAGTAACGCCAACTATACCATTGGTTATGTAGCCCAACAACAGTGACACCCAAATTCCCGCGAAGACGGCAAAAATGAAAAATGAAAATATAGGTAGCAGCTCGCGTTTGAACACCATTTTGAAGCCCACCAAAAACATAAGTGGCGGAAGCAGGAATGCAGAGATGCCCATCCATCTAAAAATAAAGAAATGAGATGTAATCGCCCCATAAAGGCCCAACCAGTTTTCGGCTTCCTTGCCCGATTCGAGTAAAGCTGTGTTGCCAAGTGCTTCCACCACACTTTGATCGGCCTTTCCAGTGAATAAATAGGAGAAGAAGGCTACAAAAAGGTAGATCGCACTGATGATAAGGAAGAAACCAACTGCCAATGTAAAGCGCGGATCCTTAAAAAAACCAAAATTAACTTTAGCTGTAGAAGCAGGCTTCTCGGCCTTGGGCTTTTTCTCCTTCTCGGGTTTCTTTATTGTATTCGCCTTAAACGTGTTTTCCGCCATGATTACTTTGCTACAAAACTAATCAATTAAATGTTGGTGAGAAATGGTGAATTAAATAGAAACAATCTCAATTCTTTATATTTGAAGTATGAATTTATTTTCGATACTAGAAGATCGCCAATCTGAATTTCTTGAATTATGCAAACAGCACAAGGCTAACAAGATTTACGGTTTTGGATCGTCAGTAACTAATCTGTTTGACCCCGAGAAGAGCGATATTGACTTGGTGGTAGAATTGGACATTAGTGACCCTATTGAATATGGAGAAACACTCCTTTTATTTTGGGACACTCTCGAAGTTTTTTTTGGAAGGAAAGTCGATCTATTGACAGAAGATTCCATCCAAAATCCTTACCTAAGAAAAAGTATTGAGGCTACTAAGAAATTGATCTATGACGGACAAGGAGAGAAAGTATTTGTCTGACGTTTTAAATTCGATTAATCATATCCTATCGTTTACTCAAGAGTTGAACTCATTTGATCAATACAAGAAAAATTTTTTGATTAAAGCTGCTGTTGAAAGACATCTCGCCATTATTGGGGAAGCCATCAATAAGTATCTCAAAGAATCTCCAGAAAATGAATTAACTCAAGCAAAACAAATTATAAGTTTACGGAACAGATTAATACATTCATATGACAATGTTGATGATAGAATAATTTGGTCAATTGTAGCGAAACATTTAGAACCATTGCATCAAGAAATTAAGAGGAAGATCATATAAATGAAGCCTGCTACGCTGTTATCGCCTTTAAAATATCGTGTTGAGTAATAATGTGCACTTTCTGTTGATGATCTCTCACCAAAAGTGCTTTGTTATTTTTATTGAGCATAGATGATAGTACATCGAGCGTACTATCCAACCCAACAAACTGCATGGTACCATCCATTAACTCACCTACTGATTTTTTCACGATGTTGGGATCGCTAATAAGTTTTTCAACCAATACCGAAACAGCAACGCTGCCCACAAACTCTTTTCCTTCAACTACCGGCATTTGATCGATTCCTTCTTTACTCATCAAGCGAATTGCTTCACCTATAGTGGATGACTTTTCAATAGTGAAAATGCTATCCTTTCCTTGGCGGCTATCAATTATTTCTTTCGCTGTCGCGAATGTTCTCTCTTCCAAGAAACCATGATCTTTCATCCAGTTGTCGTTATAAATTTTGGCGAGATAGCGCGTGCCGTGATCGGGAAGCAAAATCACCATCAAATCATTCTCTTTGAGATGTTCCTTCGCATACTCAAGCGCACCATGCACGGCCGAGCCACAGCTCCAACCCACAAACAGACCTTCTTCGCGCGACAGCCTGCGCGCCATGATAGCGGCATCTTTATCGGTAACTTTAATGAATTGATCAATCACATCGAAATTCACATTCTTAGGAAGAATGTCTTCACCAAAACCTTCCGTTAGATACGGATAGATTTCATTCCGATCGAAATGCCCAGTCTCTTTATATTTTTTGAATACTGAACCGTACGTATCAATCCCCAACGAAAAAATTTTAGAATTTTGTTCTTTCAAAAATTTAGAAGTGCCGCACATACTTCCGCCTGTGCCAACGGTAGCCACATAGTGAGTCAGTTTTCCTTCAGTTTGTTTCCAGATTTCAGGGCCTGTGGTTTCGTAATGTGCAGCCGTATTGGAAAGATTATCATATTGATTTGGATAATATGAATTGGGGATATCTTTGTTCAATTTTCTAGCCACTGAATAGTAGGAGCGTGGATCTTCAGGCTCAACATTAGTAGGGCAAACAATTACATCAGCACCCACCGAACGAAGAATGTTTATTTTCTCTTGCGATTGCTTATCGGCCATCGTGAATATGCACTTATACCCTTTAGCAGCAGCCGTAAGCGCAAGCCCCATGCCTGTGTTACCAGAAGTGCCTTCAATTATGGTGCCGCCAGGTTTCAGTAATCCAGCCTTCTCAGCATCTTCCACCATCTTTAATGCCATGCGGTCTTTTGTTGAGTTACCTGGATTAAAGTACTCAACTTTTGCAACAACAGTACCTTTAATGCCTTTGGTTACTTTGTTAAGTTTTACAATTGGAGTATTGCCAATAGTTTCGATGATGGAGTTATAAATCATGCCGTTTTAATTAGTCGATTTTAAAATTTAAAAATGATGGGTAAGTTTTTTTGACAATGGTAGTCTTTATCTTCAATTAATCAAATCAACTGTAAATAATGAATGCGAAAAACAAACCTCAGTGGTAATTGATAGGGTTGAATTTCGACTAAGAGCAGGGCAATTTGCAAATGAAAATTTATTTTGTTTATTTGCTTTACAAAACATAAGCAAATGGGAAAAGAATACTTAGGTGAATTCGAGGAATTGATTCTGACAATGGTAGGTGTTCTACAAGAAGATGCATACGGAGCCATGATTGCTGAGGAAATTGAAACACGGCAAAAGCGAGATGTTAATTTAAGTGCTGTGCATGTTACGCTTTACAGACTAGAAGATAAAGGATTTATAAAATCAAGTTTTGGAGGATCGACCAACGAGAGAGGGGGAAGACGCAAAAGACTCTACACTGTTACTAACGCAGGTTTCGCTATGTTGAGAGCGATGAAAGAATCTAGAATGGATCTGTGGAAACTTATACCTCAATTGAAAATTAATGATATATGAGTTCTCAAGAATTACCTAGCTGGATTGGCAAGTTTCTAAAAATAATTTGCCCACCCCATCTACTCGAAGAAATTGAAGGAGACCTCATTCAAAAATTCAATCGCGATGTAAAGAATGATGGGGAGAAAAAAGCAAAGCGAAGATTGATATGGAATACAATTCGGTTTTTAAGGCCAGGGATTTTGTTGAGAGGAACTTCAACAAAGCGAAATAATATTGACATGATTCTTAATAATATTCAATTTAGTCTGCGCCACCTTAAAAGACAATGGACCAGTACTTGTATTCACGTTGTTGGACTCACACTTGGAATAAGTGCGTGTTTGCTCATCGCTTTGTTTATCCATAATGAGTTAAGCTTTGAAGAATATCATCCCAATGCAAATAATACGTATCGTATCAATTCGGTATGGAAGGAATCTGCGAAACAATTTAACCTTTACGCAACCCCTATTCCGTTGGCTCAAACTTTGAAGAAGGATGTTTCAGGAATTAAGTACGTAACACAAGTCTTACCTCAATTTAGCAGTGTAATCGAAGTCAATGATGGGAAACGCTATAAACAGGAACATATACTTATTGCCGAACCGGAGTTCTTAGATATTTTTAAAGTGGATATCATTTCGGGAGAAGGTAGAGAAGCACTGAGTAAGCCCTATCAGGCAATTCTTTCAGAAGCAGTGGCATCAAAACTATTTGGCAATGATAACCCCTTGGGAAAGGTATTTCGATTTCGAAATGAATTCAATATTACTGTTGCAGGGTTGATGCGTAACATGCCTTCCAACACAAGTCTTCCTGCTAGCATTCTTCTTTCAAATACAGCAAATGATAAATTTTTGAACAATGGAGATACGTGGTATTTCGGTAAATTTGACTGGACCAAACTACAGGCTTCTACCTTTGTTGTTCTTGAAGAAAATGTCTCTCGCAACAAAATAGAAACGCAGCTTAATTCTATTGCTAATAGAAACATAAATGCTTCACAGGATTTAGATCAAACGATTCATGGAAGTTTTGAAATACAATCACTTCAGGCTATACATCTTGATGATCTGCGTTTTGGCGGAGGCCCTTGGGTGAAATCGATTAGCCCGTTATGGCTTTGGATTTTTGGTGTGATCGGCATGATCGTCCTTTGTCTTGCCTGCATCAATTTTCTCAATCTTTCTGTTGCACAGGCTATCACCCGCGCTAAAGAAGTAAGTGTGCGCAAAGTAGCCGGAGCTAAACAATTTCAATTGATTACTCAATTCTTGACGGAGGCTTGTTTATTAACAGTATCCTCTGGAATTCTTTCTTTGGTAGTGGCAAATCTTTTACTCCAGCCTATCAATTTAATATTGGATAGAAATTTTGATTTCGCGCCCTTGTTAACACCAACTTCTATTCTTTCATTTCTTCTTGGATTACTTCTCTTGGGATTTCTGGCAGGACTTTACCCTTCATTGGTCATTGCCAGATTTAAACCATTGGAATTATTGAAGGGTGGAAAAAATTCTGTCAAAGCATCTTGGATGCATCAAGGTTTGGTTGTTGCACAGTTTACAATATCCACCACTCTTGCAATAACTGTTCTATTGATTGCGAGACAGGTTTCTTTCATACACCAAAAAAATATTGGATTGGAAAAGGAAAATATTTTGCAAGTACCGTTAGGAAACTCTCAAATGGCCAATGCTTTCGTTACTCATGTTCGCGGCCTATCAGGAGTAAATGAAGTTTCGCTTTCACGCTCAGCACCAATAAGCAACGATCATTGGTGGAACACCATGAGCAATGAAGAGACCAGTGAGCGACAAAGTGTGTGTGCTATTTATGGAGACTTAAATTTTTATTCAGTCTTTGGTCTCCAATTATTAAGCGGCCAAATTCCGCAACAAGCAAGTGCAAATGATACTCTGATCAAGAAAGTGGTGGTTAATGAAAAATTAGTAGCATCGTTGAATCTTGGCTCTGTTCAAGAAGCGGTTGGAAAACATTTTTGGTGGGGAGGCAAGGCAGAGATAACGGGTGTGGTAGCTAATTTCAATTGTGAACCTTTGCATTATGCCATCGCTCCAGTATTGATCGTGCAAGATCCGTCAGTATATACTCAGGCAAATATTAGGCTTGAGCCTATTTATAATTCAAGTATGTTAACTGATATCGAGGCTGCTTGGAAGAAATATTTTCCAGATGATGTTTACGAAACAAAATTTCTAAATGAAGACATAGACTCATTTTACAAAACAGAGTCTAAGTTATACTCACTTCTGCTAGCTTTTGCAGTGTTAGCAATTGGTATATCGTGCATGGGTCTTTGGGGGATTGCATCTTTCGTTACGCTAAGAAGGGTAAAGGAGGTTAGCATAAGGAAAGTGCTTGGTGCTACAGTTTCAAATATTCTATCGCTGTTGCTCAAACAATTTTTGAGACCCGTAATTCTAGCAGGGATATTAGCAATACCGTTCGGTTGGTTTGCTACAAACACAATTCTCAGCAATTATGCATATCGAATAAGCGTTACTTGGGATTTGTTTATGATTCCGATTATCATTTTAGCAACGATATCAATAGCAACTGTGGGCACTCAAACTATAAAAGCTTCCCTGACAAATCCAGCAAATAATTTAAGAAGCGAGTAGCGAGTATGATGATACCCAAGTTAATTTCTAAAATCCTTTGCGGTTTCTGCCCACCTCATCTTCTAGAAGAAATAGAAGGAGATCTCATTCAAAAATTCAATCGCGATATAAAGATTGTTGGTGAGAAAAAAGCAAAGCGAAGATTGATATGGAATACAGTGCGGTTTTTTAGGCCAGGGGTTTTGTTGAGGAATAGGTTTTCTATGGAATTAAACCAACTACATATGATAAAAAGTTATTTCACTGTAATGTTTAGGAATATACTTAAAAGAAAGTTTTACTCTGCCATTAACATTTTATGCCTTACACTGGGCATCACCTTCGCGCTTCTAATCGGAATGTTTGTTTACTCCGAGTTGCAAGTAAATCAAAGCTTAAAAGATATTGATCAACTTTACCTCATTCAAAGTAAAACAAAAACCAACAATGATCCTGATTTTTTTGCTGCCAGTATACTACCCAAACAATGTATAGCTCAGTATCCTGACCTATTTGAATCCTATTATCGCTTTCGAGATCGAAACATTACTGTATCAAAGGAGGATAAACATCTTAGAATACAAGGCATGATTGGCGACTCTTCCTTTATTAGCATCTTTGGATTTACAGTAGTAGCGGGCAATGGCGCAACAGCACTAAAGAATCTCAATTCAATTGTAGTCACAGAAAAAACAGCAAATCAATTCTTCAACAAAACCAATGTAGTAGGCGAAACCTTAACAGTATCCACTGAGCAAAATGGAAGACAGGAGTATACAATTACGGCCGTGATCAAAGAGCCTGACGACAAAAACTCAGTTACGGATTTCATGAACATGGACGCACAAATATTTTTGTCGCTCGAAAATTCAAGAGATTTCTTCCCACAGTTCGATCAAAATTCCTGGAACGATTTTATTATCTCCTACATTAAATTATCACCGAAAGCCAAAGCGAAAGATGCTGAAGCTGCCATTAACAAAATGTTTCAGAGAGATGCGCCTAAGGCAAACTCCGATTCAAGAACATACTTATTAAGCCCGATATCAGATTATTATCTTCTCACCAATCACGCGGCAGTAAGAAAATTAATTCTGTCTCTCGTTGTTATTGTTTTTTTTATTTTGGTTTTAGCCATCAGCAACTTCATCAATATTTCAATTGCAAGCTCCTTCTCTCGGTCTAAAGAAGTTGGCGTGCGCAAAGTAATTGGTGGTCTGCGAAAACATGTGATCACTCAATTTCTTTTAGAGTCAATGGTGCTCTCCTTTTTCTCTGGCATACTTGGAATTTTTATGTATCAATTATCGCATCGCTACTTCAGCGAATTGTTGGGAGCCAGTTTGCCTTCAATACTCTATTTTGATAAGGCATTCTGGTTGATTGTAGTCGCAAGTGTTTTTCTTATTGGATTGCTCGCTGGAATATATCCGGCCTTGTTCCAGTCGTTAGCCAAACCAATCGATTCACTTAAAGGGAAGTTCAAATCCGTGCAAGGCAGTATTCAATTCTCGAGAGTTCTGATAGGCACACAATTTCTTATCACAATTTTCATTTTTATTGGGGCAGTGGTTTTATCAAGCCAGGCATCGTACTTCATCGACAAAGACCTTGGTTATAATAAATCGCATGTGTTGATCGTGAGCTCTGTGCCAAGGTTATGGAATGAAACTGGCTTTCAAAAAATGGAGTCGGCTAAAAAAGAATTTCTGCAATCTTCCAAAATTCAATCGCTCACGCTATCATGGGGTGCTCCAGGATGGGGGTTTAGTCCGGGAGGTGGCAAAGTGAATAAAGCGGGAAGCCCTGTTGACAAAGGCGAAGATTTTATCATTACTTGTGCCGATGAAGATTTCAAGATTGTCTTCGACTTAAAATTACTTGATGGCAAATTTCTCGATGATGCCGGCACGAGACAGCCCAATGGTGTGATGATTAATGAAGCGGCACAAAAGGCGTTGGGTATTCAGTTGGGAGATCAGTTAAAAGCTGAAGGCTATGGCGATATTTTATTTACCGTGAAAGGTATAATTCAGGATTTCAATTATGAATCATTGCATCAACGGATAAATCCACTAATGCTGATCCATACAAAAGATTTTAATGCCTATCGTTGTTTCAGTTTCAGGCTTGAAGCAGGCAGTCCAGGCGAATCAGTAAAGGAAGTGGAACAACTTTGGAAACGTATTTTTCCGGATGATGATTTTAATTATTCATTTGCAGACGATCGGCTACAGGCCTTGTATACAACCGAACTGCAAATGAAAAAAGCTGCTACTGTCGCAACCATCTTAATGCTGGTAATTGTTGTAACCGGAGTATTGGGATTAGTTTCATTGAGTGTATCCAAGCGCACAAAAGAGATAGGAGTTCGAAAAGTATTAGGTGCTACTATATCCAATATTCTTGCACTGCTTGCAAAGGAATATGTAGTGTTGATGGTTGTTTCATTTTTAGTGGCAGTTCCGCTCGCTTATTTTCTGGCGAACAAGTGGCTAGAAAATTTTGCATATCACATTGCGCTAAGTTGGTGGATGTTTGTAGTACCCATTGCAATATTGTTCTGTATAATTCTTTGTATTGTTGGCAGTCAATCATTTAAAACTGCCAATACAAATCCTGTAAACGCGTTGAAATGTGAATGAGGTTTTATTCTTAGGTATCTACCTCTATTCGTTAACAACTCAACCCGTTGCTCCCGCAAGTAAATACAGTACGGCCATTCTTACGGCTACTCCATTTTCCACTTGATCCAAAATAACAGAATGAGAAGAATCAGCTGCATCACTGCTCAACTCAACACCTCGGTTGATTGGCCCAGGGTGCATCAACACGATTTCTTTCTTCAAGCCATCCAACATTTTTTTGTTGATGCCATAATACAATGAATACTCGCGCAGTGATGGAAAGTATTTTATCTGCTGGCGCTCCAATTGAATGCGAAGCACATTGGCAACATCGCACCATTCCAACGCTTTCTTTACATCTAACTCAACTATTACGCCAAGGCTAGCAATAAATTTGGGTAGCAATGTTGGTGGACCACACACCATAATTTGCGCGCCCAATTTTTGTAGAGCAAAGATATTAGACAGTGCCACGCGCGAATGAAGTATATCGCCAATAATGGCAATCTTCTTGCCTTCGAGTGAGCCTAATTTTTCACGGATAGAAAAAGCATCAAGCAACGCTTGGGTGGGATGTTCGTGTGTACCATCTCCCGCATTAATGATATTGGCTTTTATATGTTTGGCAAGATAATGTGGCGCACCGGCACTGGCGTGGCGCATCACAATCATATCCACCTTCATAGCCAAAATATTATTAACGGTGTCAAGAAGGGTCTCACCTTTCTTTACTGAACTATTGGAAGCGGAGAAATTGATCACATCCGCTGACAAGCGTTTCTGAGCAAGCTCAAAGGATAGCCGGGTGCGTGTTGAGTTTTCAAAAAAGACATTGGCGATGGTTACATCCCGTAAAGAAGGAACTTTCTTGATTGGTCGGTTAATTACTTGCTTGAAATTATCGGCAGTTTCAAAAATAAGTTCAATGTCTTCGCGAGTTATGTTTTTTATACCAAGCAAATGACGCTGACTTAGTTTGGACATAGAATTAATGCTTATCGTTATTGATCAACCAGATTTTATTTTGTTTGTGGCCTTGCGCTTCCAGCTCCACCAGCACGCGCTGCGATGCAAGGGTGTGAACATATTTGCCCACGTAATTTGCGGCAATAGGTAAATCGCGTGTGTACTTTCTATCCACCAATACGAGCAATTCAACTTTGGCAGGCCTACCGAATGAAATCATGGCATCCAATGCCGCGCGCACCGTGCGCCCCGTGTAAAGTACATCATCAATTAGCAACACACTTTTGCCTTCGATAATAAAATCGACTTTTGTTTCGCTTGGCTTAGCCGGTATTTCGCGTCTTCTAAAATCATCGCGATGAAAGGTAGTATCTAAGTAGCCAAAAGGGATTTTCTTTTTTACGATTTTCTCTAGTTTGGCGTGAATCAATTCTGCCAAAAAAATACCACGAGGCTGCATACCTAAGATTACTGTATCCGAAAAAACAGAATGATTTTCAATAACTTGATGGCAAAGGCGATTCAGCGTGATATCGAGCAGGTGCGAGTCGAGGATTAATTTTTTCTGCATACGCTTGGGCGAAGGTACTAAAAAAAGTAAGAGCTGTTATTACTGCCTTATTTTGTTGATAAAAAAAACTCTTCTTTCGGGGCCATACCTTCCCGACTTAGGTTTTTTAAGCCGCTGTACGCCAGCAGCTACGAGATAATTATCGTACCAAAATTCTAGTGAATTGGCTTCTCCATCTTTTTTTACACCTTCTTCATCATTTGTATTGGATTTAATTGGCTCTGATTTTTTTGGTGCAATCACAATTGAATCTTGGATAATTTTAGAGCGGATGGAGTTTTCGAAAAGATAATAGAGCGAAGTTTTGTTCAAATCGGTTTTTACTTTTACCATCTTCTCCAGTTGCATGTTTTTTACATCATTGATTTCAAACGCGTTGTCCCACAGCAAATTGGCATTTCTATCAAAGCCAGCAATAATGGCGTGAGTATATTGGTATCCATCAAAAATATAATCGCCACGATAGGGTTGATATGAATTGAGATAAGGATTGGCACTAAAATAATTAGAAGTGTAAGCACTTCGATAGTAATTGGTGGGGTGAGTATAGTGAGGAGAATACGATTCGCCAACGAACAAAAAGTTTTTCCCGTAAGGAACAAGTTCGTGTGCAAGAAATTTATAACTGAATTTAACAGCCTTGCCTTTTGCTTTTCTTCGTTCGATACGATTTTTAATTCTTCTCTCACGATTGGGTTTCATAAAGGCAAAGAAATGTTTCATCTCTCCAAAATTATAAAACCGAATTCCGTATTCGCCTGCGGCATTGATATTGGCAAAAAACAAGCCTCTTGAATATTCGGTGTAGCGTCCGTACATGCCGGCAATCATTTGCTCACCATTAGCGGTTACCATTGATTTGGCTGATATAAAATTTTTATTCCCTTCAGGGTTGATCACAGTAGTTTTGATAAGGGTGCCTTCGGCATCATAATTTCGTACCCATAAGCATTTTTGTTTGGCTATATTTTTGGCTTTTAGAATAATATCAAACGTGCCGTTGGGGTACGTTTTCAATTCAGTTATTTCACCACGCTCATTGAAATAACCAGGCAATACTTTTGCTGCTTTTGTTTCTAAGCTATAGTGAATTACGATTGGGCGAAAATTGAAATAGCCCACTATAATCAGAGCGTTGTTCGTTACTTCAAACTCAGCAGGATTAAAAGGAATTGCATTATTGATATCATACATTATATAACTCCCCTTTGCTTCATTAATTACTACGGCAAGATAGTTTCCATTAATCATCGCTCGGTGTCGATAGAGGAGTATCAAAAAATTCTCCCTTGTGCGAGCTTGAAAAAAGGAGAGACTTTTATCAATGGCTATGTACCCTTTCCATTGCTCTTTTAGT
Source organism: Cytophagales bacterium (assembly GCA_038205685.1). Taxonomy (GTDB): domain Bacteria; phylum Bacteroidota; class Bacteroidia; order Cytophagales; family Cyclobacteriaceae; genus ELB16-189. Next base: position 168,108 of record JBBRBQ010000006.1, read on the forward strand.
GCTGTATCTAGTTTAATAAGCTCAATAGGATTTGAATCTGGAGCGAAGAGAGTTCTATGCAAAATCAACCCCTTTTCTTTAAAGGAAGCTACTTTAAAATAATTATTCTCGCCAACCAGTAACGGAACCTCATACCGATTGACTTGCGCAGATTGGCCTTGCACCTGAAAGGCAAAGAACACACACGCGAAAAAAATGCTACTGAACTCGCACTTTATTGATGTAGAAAACATTTCTTGAAGGATCACTCGATTTTTCCTCATCCTTTATGCTGCTATAGCCCCACGTGTATAAATTATTTTTAAACCAACTTCGCACACCACCATTCTCTTCTGATTCATGTTTGAGCTTATCCAAAGGCGATCTTAACTTTATTTTCACGGTATCTTGCGTAAAAACATCATTACCTTCAGTGATGTTTAAAAGCAGGTCGTTTTCTTTTTTATAAACCTGAGCAACACCTGTGGGCAGGAACGTGAAATCCGAGGCCTGTTCCAAGGCTTGCAGTTTAGTATTCTCCAGAACCATGCCAAAGTCTTTTGTCAATTTCCCTTGATGATCAAAATTGATAACAAGCGAATGCAATATTTGTACACCTGAGACTTGTCGATTACCATAAGAAGAATAAGGAGAATTATAGTACCGATTGTTGTAGGGACCAAAACCATATGAATTGTTGTACGGACTGTAGGAGTTCCAGTTGGAGTTGCTTACCGAATAAGGGGAATAGAGTTCTGCAAGCGCAACAAATCCAGTTGAGTTCTCTTCTAATTTTACAATGTGTACTGGGGTTTTATAGCTAGGATTTTTTTCATTTTTAAGATTCGACACGTCTTTTGATTTTAATTTTTCCGCCCTTCTAGGTCGCATAAAATCAAAGCTGTGGTTCATTTCACCAAAACCAAAAAACTGAATGGATTGCGCATTGAACGGATCTATTAGCAACGAAAAAATACCGCTTGCTTGTTTTGATCGGTCACTGCCCCAAGCCCCAACTACCAAAAGTTCTTCCCGATCTAATACTGATGTTATTCCTGAAATAATGGTTTTTCCTTGGGGAATTTCAATAATATCTTCAAGCAATGGAGTGCCTTCAGAATCATACGTACGCAATGTTAACTTTCTGGTTTCGCGTACGCCTCGTTCTGCAAGAAGCACATTGAACGTATTATTTTTGTTAACTCGTAAGTCAAGCATCTCTGTATCGGTTAAGAAAAATCCTGGCAGTATTTTTAAATTTTCTTTTGGGAGATCGTATACCAGCACTGCAGGTTCGTTGCCAACATATCCACCAATTACTGCCACATTATCAAGCATGCTGTAATGCGATAGCTTAAAATCTAATTCTTGCTTAACTATATAACTACTTTGCACATGTGTTATACTGTTTATCTTTAGAATAATGAAGTTGTTAAAATTTGTATCGCCTTCGCGGAAAAGCAAAAACAAATCTTGATTGATAAAATCATATCCAACTAATTTTAGACGAGGCTCAAGTGTAAGCTCACTATTGTATGTTTCTTGCAAGGCCGTATCTAACAGAATAAGTTGCCACAAACTTTTTCGGTCTTTTGTTTTGTCTTTGTCTTGCACCAATGCCAATCCATTTTCCTTCATGGAAACGATAATGTAACTATTTGCCGGATTTTTTTCTTCTACTTCATACCGAGCAGGTTGTGAGATTTGCGCATGTAGGCTTTCAACAGCAAACACAAGAAAGCACCAAATGAATAAACGCATACTATTGTTCTGATAAACTTATGATAAAATCAAACTCTTCTTTGCGCACAGGCTGCACTGATAAGCGAGAGTTACGCACGAGCACCATCTCCGAAAGTTCAGTTTTTGCTTTTATATCGGCCAAAGAAATCGACTTCTTCAATTTTTTTACGGGTGCAATTTCAACAGCTATCCAAGCTGCATCATTGGGGTCTACAAACTGTTCCTTCGAAATCTTGGCAATGCCAATTACTGCTTTATCAATATTACTATGATACACGAAGGCTAGGTCGCCTTTTTTCATTTCTTTCAAGTTGTTGCGAGCCTGAAAGTTGCGCACGCCTTCCCAAGTTGTTTTCTTATCTTTTTCAAGATCGCTCCACGAATATGTGTCGGGTTCGGTCTTCATTAACCAATAGTTCATATCATCTTAAAATTAAGTAGCTAAAAATAACAAAAATAATTCGGTAATTCGTTGATTGAATAATTCGTTACTTGCCATTGTTTCATAACGCAGCTTAATTAACGAATCAAGTAATTAGCACTTCAACTAATCATCATGAAAGTCCTCGTTATCCGTTTTTCTTCTATTGGTGATATTGTGCTTACCACACCCGTGGTTCGCATTTTAAAAACCCAGTTGGATGATGCTGAGATTCACTACGCCACTAAGATTCAATTCAGAAATTGTGTTGAAAATAATCCCTACTTAGATAAGGTTCACTATTTAGAAACTAACCTCAATGATTTTGTTAACCAACTGAAAGCAGAAAAGTTTGACTACATAGTTGATCTTCACCATAACTTAAGAACATGGATACTCAAATTGAGATTAGGTGTAAAGTCGAGCAGTTTTAACAAACTCAATTTTAAAAAATGGCTTCTAGTTAATTTGAAAATCAACCGTATGCCAAAGCAACACATTGTGGAGCGATACCTTAATGCGGCCATAAAATTGGGTATAAAAAATGATGCCTTGGGATTGGATTATTTTATTTCCGATCAAGATGAAGTGCCTCTCGATTGGTTGCCTGAAACACACCAGCGCGGGTTTGTTGCGTATGCGATGGGCGCACAGCACAGCACAAAAAAACTACCGTTGGGAAAAATGATTGAGCTATGTGCTAAGATAGGAAGGCCAATAGTGTTGCTAGGTGGCGAAAAGGAAATGGATCAAGGCGAGCAAATCAGAACACACTTTGAAAACAAGGCAAGCCGAACTATTATCTATAATGCCTGTGGAAAATATAACCTCAACCAATCAGCGAGTATTCTCAAGCGTTCTCAGATTGTCTTTACTCACGATACTGGTTTAATGCACATAGCAGCAGCATTCAAAAAAGAAGTAGTGAGCATTTGGGGCAACACCGTTCCGGATTTTGGAATGACACCTTATCGCACGCGCTTCACTGTATTGGAGAACAATAAAATAAGCTGCAGGCCTTGTTCAAAAATAGGATTTGATAAATGCCCCAAGGGTCATTTCAAATGCATGAATGATATTGTGTTTGATTTTGTATTGTACAATTAAATTGAAAGTTCAAGGTTTAAGACCTCGAATTTAAAATTTTGAATCTAACTAGTTGAATTTAGGAATAGTGAAATAAAACTTACTGCCTTTACCAAGTTCACTTTCCACCCTAATTTGCCCACCGTTTCGTTCTACAAATTCTTTGCAGAGTATGAGACCCAAGCCTGTGCCTTTTTCGTTGGCAGTGCCTCGGGTTGTGTAGCCCACTGTTTTTTCAAATATAAGTTTTTGAACTTCTTCGCTTATACCAACACCATTATCGCTTATACAGATTTCATATTGAGTGCCCTTATCTTGTAAGCTGGCGGCAATACTGCCACCACTTTCTGTGAACTTCAGAGCATTCATAATCAAGTTGCGAAACACAAGGTTAATCATGTTTGAATCGGCCAACCCAAAGCAATTTTCTGGGATTGAATTATTGAAGCTGATTTCTTTTAGATGGAGGGTGCTTAGAAGTTTATAATTTTCGTTAGCTAATTCCAACAAATTTATTTTTACTGGCTGCACTTTAAGTTTGTCCATTTGCATGAGCGCCCAATCAAGCAAATTATTAATCAAGGTTTTTGTGTTGTTGAATTGGAGTTTTAGTTCTTTAGCCAGCCTTGAAAACTCTTCAGGTTTCAGGTTTTGGTTCTCCATTAAAGTAAGAATAGCCGACAGCGAGTTGATGGGCGAGCGCAAATCGTGCGAGATGATTGAAAAGAATTTATCCTTCACTTTGTTCAACTGCTCGAGTTCAATTGCTCTTTGTTTAATCTCCTCCTGATGTTCAAGCAGCAGCTTATTGATTCTGAGCCTTCGCTGGCCACTGCGGTATACAGTAAATAAAACGATAGCGGTTAATGCCATTGCTACCACTAAAATATTTCTTATAAATGCCTCTTGCTTTATTGCCTTGGTCTGTTTCTTTTTAAAATCTGTTAGTTCAGCTATTTCAGAATTTTTTATATCTGCATCAAAGCGCATTTGATTTTGGAAGGTTTTTGTAAGCGTTTCACGGCTCACAAGGCTATCACCCAATGCTTTTGCTTTTTTGTAAAAATACAAGGCTTTCTTGAAGTCGTTTTTCATTTCTGCCAACTCACCTAATTGATTTAAACAATCAGATTCTGCTTTGCGAGCATTTAGAGAATGAGATAGCGCCTGGCTTTCTTCAGTTAGTCGCAGCGCAGAATCATACTTACCTTGCTTCAAAAATATTTTGCCTTCGCCCAATTTAACTTGAGCCACTCCAAATTGGTTATTTGATTTTTTGTAAACAATGGAGGCACTGTCATAATAAGCAAATGCAGAAGTGTAGTTATTAGAAGCTAAAGAAACCTCTGCAAGTTTTTGGAATATAGCAGGTTCTAAGATGAATTCCTTTTGTTCACGCGTTAACCGAAGTGAAAGCAGTAGTGCTTCTTTCGCTTTATCAAGTTGATTTTTGCGCAAATAAATGTCTCCTGCTTCCTCAAGAATAAACGGTTGTGCGGTGCTATTTTTTATTTCTAAATTTATTTTTTTGCATAGTTCAAGATAATTTAACGCCTCATCATACTGCCCCAACTCTTTAAAAATGGAGGCGAGGTTTATATAAGCAGTTGAGATTTTAGCAGGATTCTTTATGGCCACTGCCATCCGATAGGTTTGCGAATAATAATAATAGGCCTCATCAAATTCACCAAGTTCTTGGTAATCGAAACCTAAATAATTAAGGCAAGTGGTTATTGCTGTGCTGTCGATCATACTAATGGACAGCTTTAGAAGCTCTTGGTCATCGCGCAAAGCAGATATGAAATCTCCATTGATAGAATTTAGAAATGACCTTCTCTCAAGTGCTTTTGCTTTTGCCCAGTTCCAACCTTTTTGATTGGCCAGATCAAATCCTTGGTTGGCAAATGCTTGCGACTTATTAAAATCTTGGTATTGGTACTCTACAGAGAGATTAAAGAGTGTTACAATTTTTAAAGAATCGGGTAATGATTTGGATAATTGATTTTCAAGGCTATCAATCGTTGTTTGCCCGTAGCCAGAAAAGCTAGTTAAAAAAACGATTATCAATAGTATTCTATTTTTAGGCATCAAGGAGAACAGTTTATGATAAAGCATACGAAGTAAATCGAAACAAAGGTCTTGAAATTAATTTCCTTACTAGGTTAAAATTAGTGATAAAACTTACATAAAGCTCAGAATAGCCTTAATTCCATAAAGGATATTTTTCCAGCGTTACCTTTTGCCGAAATAATAATTGGGTAGACATCTCGAAGGAATGTGTATAATCTGAAACAAAAAATGAATGTTGAGGTGATGTATTATTTAAAAGTTGATTTACCGAAAGATGATTTTGTAGAGCTTGAGCCACCATCTCTGAAGAGTCTAATACAGGGATGGTTTTACTATAAAAATTTTCTATTTCCTCTTTTATTAATGGGTAATGTGTACATGCTAATATAAGAGCTTCTATATCTTTGAGAATAGGGTTGCTCAAATACTCATCAATAAGATCGTGGCTTATTTTGTTTTTAAAAAAGCCCTCCTCGATCATGGGTGCCAGCAAAGGCGTGGCTAACGAACTTAATGTGATACCCGCGTTTTTTTCATCAATTTTTTTTGTGTAGATGTTGGATTGCACCGTTCTCTTGGTGCCAATCAACCCAATTTTCTTGCCTGCCAAATGGGTTGTAACCCACGCCACCATGGGGTCTATTACGTTGATCAGGTGTACTTGATTGTTAACATACTCCTTCAAAAGTTCATAAGCAGCAGAGCTGGCAGAGTTGCAGGCAATCACAATTACTTTGCAGCCTTTTTTTAAAAGCACATCGGTAATTTTTATTGAATACGCTTGGATGGCAGCCTCCGACTTATCCCCGTAAGGGAGATGAGCAGTGTCACCAAAATAAATAATACTCTCATGGGGCAAAAGTTGTGTAATAGCATGGGCCACCGTAAGGCCGCCAATACCACTATCAAAAATACCAATTGGTGAAGAAGGATTTTTATTCATTCAAAAAAATAGTAGATAGACTATAGTCGATGGAAAGATAAGCTCACTTATTGGAAAAATACCAATCAATTCAATACAATGTATTTTGTATTATTGCACCTGAAACAAATTATAAATAACATGGCTCATAACTTGCTGAAAGGAAAACGAGGAATCATTTTTGGTGCGCTCAATGAAGATTCAATTGCTTGGAAAACCGCTTTGAAAGTAAAAGAAGAAGGCGGTTCATTCACGCTTAGCAATGCACCTATTGCTATGCGCTTAGGCAAAATCAATGAGTTGGCAGAGCAGTGCAATGCTACCATTATTCCGGCAGATGCTACCTCTGAAGAAGACTTGACCAAACTATTTAATGGTTCGGTGGAAGCCCTTGGTGGTAAGATTGATTTTGTGCTTCACTCCATAGGCATGAGCCCCAACATACGCAAAGGCAAGCTGTATGGCGATATGAACTACGAGTGGTTTTTAAAAACGCTTGATATCTCAGCTTTGTCGTTTCATAAAGTAATGCAAACAGCTGAGAAGACAGATGCAATGAATGAGTGGGGATCAATTGTGGCACTAACTTACATTGCATCGCAACGAAGCTACCCGGATTATACAGACATGGCACAGGCCAAAGCCATGCTAGAGTCTATCGCCAGAAGTTATGGTGCGCGCTTTGCCAAGTTGAAGAAGGTGAGAGTGAACACCATATCACAATCACCAACTAGAACAACGGCAGGTGCTGGTATTTCAGGCTTCGATGTGTTTTTCGATTTTGCAGATATGATGTCGCCTTTAGGAAACGCAAGTGCCGAAGATTGTGCTAACTATACTGTTTCATTGTTCTCAGATTTTACCCGCATGGTAACCATGCAAAACCTAATGCATGATGGTGGCTTCTCGTCATCAGGTATGACACAAGAATTGGTGGATAGATTGTCTAAGTAGATTTGAGATTTCAAATTCAAGATTTTAGATTTGGTTATTGAAAGATGCATAACAATTTTAAATCTGAAATCTTAAATTAAGATGGTCTCCTTTCCTCCCTGTAAAATTAATTTGGGGCTGAACATCATCGCCAAGCGAAGCGATGGATACCATGATATCGAAACTTGCTTTTATCCACTTCCTTGGACTGATATTTTGGAGATCATTCCCGCAAAGGAAATGAGTTTTAGCAGCTCTGGCATTTCAATTCCTGGCAAGGAGGAAGATAACCTTTGTTTGAAAGCGTATTACCTTTTGAAGAAGGACTTTGATCTACAGCCAGTATCTATTCACCTTCATAAAATTATCCCCACGGGTGCAGGCTTAGGTGGTGGCTCATCGGATGCTGCTCATTCGCTCAAGCTATTAAATACAATTTTTAATCTTCAGCTTTCCATTGATACGTTAAAGAACTACGCCTCACGTTTGGGTAGCGATTGTGGTTTTTTTATTGAGAGCAAACCCATGTTGGGTGAGGGTAGAGGGGAATTATTGAGCTCTATTGCCATTGATTTGAGAGGCTACTATCTTGTGTTGGCAAAACCTGATGTGCATGTTTCAACTGCCGAAGCATATGCAGGGGTGGCTCCACAACTTTCGTTTTATAATATCAAGAGCGTGCTTGAGTACACACCAATGGTAGAGTGGAAGCGCATTTTAAAAAACGATTTTGAAGAAAGTGTTTTTCAAAAATATCCCCAGGTGGGCGAGATTAAAAACACAATGTATAGCCAAGGTGCAATATACGCGAGCATGAGTGGCTCTGGCTCTTCTGTGTTTGGGTTATTCAACTATCAATTGGATTTGAAAAATGAATTTAAGGGATTAACATATTGGGCGGGGGGTCTATAAACATCATATTGTCATGAAACAAAAAATCAGTATCGTTTTCCTACTACTACTTTTAACTTCCGTTGAACTAACCTACGCTCAATCTGCCAATAAGCTTCACTTCAACCAACCTGCTCAATACTTTGAAGAAAGCCTCGTGCTTGGCAATGGCAAATTGGGAGCTTCAGTTTTTGGTTCCGTTACTTCCGATAAGATATTTCTAAACGATGCTACGTTGTGGACGGGTGAGCCTGTTGATGCCAACATGAATCCCGAAGCCTATAAAAACTTGCCGGCTATTCGCGAAGCCTTAAGAAATGAAAATTATAAGTTGGCGGATTCACTCAATAAAAAATTACAAGGCAAGTTTTCGTCATCGTATGCCCCACTCGGCACGCTCTTTATTAATTTCAAGCATGATAAGGAAGTGAAAAATTATTCAAGAGAATTGAACATTGGCGAAGCTATTTCAAAAGTAAATTACGAAGTGGATGGTATTCTCTACTCACGTGAATATTTTGTCTCTTATCCCGATAAGGTATTGATTGTAAAATTAACGAGCAGCAAAAGAGGCTCATTAAGTTTTGATATTAAATTCAATAGTCAGCTTCGACATAAAACAGTAGTACAAAACGGAACATTAAAGGGCAATGGAAATACACCTATCTATGCCGCACCGAGTTACTTTGGCAATGTGCCCAATGCAATGGTATTTGATTCAGCCAAGGGAACTCGATTTGCCACACTGACTTCAATAAAAAGCAAAGAGGGTACACTCGTAACTAGCGACAGCACAATTGGTATTAAAGATGCCGCGGAAGCAATTGTATATCTCACCACAGCAACAAGTTTTAACGGCTTTGATAAAAACCCTGCAACCCAAGGGTTGAATAGTGAGACATTGGCAAAGGAAGCGTTGAACAAGGCGCTAGTGAAATCTTTTGATGAGTTGAAATCAGCACACATGAAAGATTACCAACAGTTTTATAATCGAGTAGATTTAAATCTAGGCAAATCGGATGCCCCTAACTTGCCAACCGATGAGAGATTAAAACGCTATGCCCAAGGCAGTGAGGATAAAAACCTGGAAGTGCTTTATTTTAATTATGGACGCTACTTACTCATTAGTAGTTCACGAACCCTTGGAGTACCTGCCAACTTGCAAGGCATTTGGAATCCGCACATGAGGCCGCCATGGAGTAGCAACTACACTATCAATATCAATGCGGAAGAAAATTATTGGTTGGCCGAGAACACTAACCTATCAGAGATGCACATGCCTCTATTGAGTTTTATTGGTAATGTTGCCGAAACTGGCAAGGTTACCGCCAAGACCTTTTATGGTACCCGCGGATGGGCAGCTGCGCATAACTCCGACATCTGGGCAATGAGCAATCCTGTGGGCAATTTTGGCAGTGGCGATCCTGCTTGGGCGAACTGGAATATGGGAGGCGTTTGGCTGAGCACCCACCTATGGGAGCACTATACTTTTTCGCGTGATTTAAATTGGCTTAGAAACTATGGCTATCCATTAATGAAAGGCTCAGCGGAATTTTGTTTGGATTGGTTGGTGGAAGACAAGAATGGAAAATTGATAACCTCGCCCTCTACTTCACCCGAAAATGTTTACATCACGCCACAGGGTTATAAAGGGTCAACGATGTATGGTGGCACTGCAGATATGGCAATGATCCGTGAATTGCTGCAACAAACAATTCAAGCCACAAAAATTTTGGAAACGGATAACGAGTTTCGATCTTTAATGGAGAAGGCACTTTTAAAATTATTGCCTTATCAAATAGGTAAGAAGGGTAACCTACAGGAATGGTATTTTGATTGGGAAGATCAAGATCCGAAACATCGGCATCAATCACATTTGTATGGCTTGTTTCCTGGTCATCAAATCACACCCATCCAAACTCCAGACTTTGCCAAGGCATGCCGAACTACATTAGAGATTAAGGGAGATGAAACAACGGGCTGGTCGAAGGGTTGGCGCATTAATTTGTGGGCGCGCTTGTGGGATGGCAATCATGCTTATAAAATGTATCGCGAATTATTGAAGTATGTTCCACCAGATGAAATGAAAGTGGACTATCAACGAGGTGGAGGAACATATCCAAATTTATTTGACGCCCATCCTCCCTTTCAAATTGATGGTAACTTTGGCGGTGCTGCGGCTGTTGCCGAAATGCTTCTGCAATCTTCTGAAAGCGAAATTAGATTATTGCCTGCGTTGCCTGATGCTTGGCCAGTTGGTAAAGTGAACGGACTTTGCGCACGAGGTGGCTTTGAAATTTCCATGCAATGGATGGACAAGAAATTAACGAAAGTGAAAATTTTTTCTAAACATGGAGGCTATACAAAACTGATCTACGGATCGAACACCAAAAGCATTTCTTTAAAGCCAAACGAATTAAAAGAGATAGAGTGGTAGGCTGATTTTTTTATCCAATATAAAACCGGATCAAATGAATCAAATCATAAATCACTGACACAAATGGAAAAGCAAAACATCACAATTGAAACAACTGTAAAAGCAACTGTAGCAAAAGTTTGGGAGCTTTGGACAAAGCCCGAGCACATCACCAAGTGGAACTCCGCTTCACCTGATTGGCACACCACCCGGGCAGAGAATGACGTGCGGGTTGGCAGCAAATTTCTTTCGCGGATGGAAGCCAAAGATGGCAGCTTTGGTTTTGATTTTGAGGGTGTATATGATATGGTGAAAGTGTGCGAATGTCTCGAATACACGCTTGGTGACGGAAGAAAAGTAAAAATTATTTTCACGGCTTTAGGCAACGAAACAAAAGTGATTGAAACGTTTGAGGCCGAAACAGAAAATTCAATTGAGTTGCAACGAGGTGGCTGGCAAGCTATACTTGACAATTTTAAAAAATATGCGGAAGCAAATTCATAATCTTTGAAGCAACTCACCAAATGACAAATCCGATTTATCCTTGCTTGTGGTTTGATGGACAAGCTGAGGCGGCAGCACGATTTTATTGTTCTGTTTTTGAAGACTCAACTATCACAACTAGTAACCCTATGGTGGTAAATTTTGAGCTGAGCGGAAAAAAATTCATGGGGCTTAATGGTGGCCCAAAATTTAAAATCAATCCTTCCATTTCATTTTTTGCTTTATGTGATACACAAGCTGAGTTGAATGAGAAGTGGAATAAATTATCAGAGAATGGTATGATAATGATGCCACTCGATAGCTATCCCTGGAGCAAACGATATGGATTCTGTCAAGATAAATTTGGTGTGAGTTGGCAATTGATGCTCGGCAAGCTGGGAAGTTTAGATGAAAAAATAGTTGCGTGCATGATGTTCACCCAATCCTACGCAGGCAGAGCTGAAGAAGCCATAAATTTTTATACTGACTTAATAAATAACTCTCGTGTTGATAGCATTAGCCGATACGAGAAGGGTGAGCATGATAAGGAAGGCTCAATAAAGCATGCCGAGTTTGTTTTAAACAATCAATTCTTTACCGCAATGGATAGTTCTGCACCTCATCAGTTCAAATTTAATGAGGCTATTTCGTTGGTATTGAATTGTGAAACGCAAGAAGAAATTGATTACTACTGGACTAAACTTACCGAGGATGGTGAAGAAAGCCAATGTGGCTGGTTGAAAGATAAGTTTGGGGTTTCGTGGCAAATAGTACCAAGTGTTTTAGGCAAGTTAATGGCCGATTCTAAGCGAGCACCACGAGTAATACAAGCTTTTCTAAAAATGAAAAAATTTGATATTAAGGCGTTGGATCAAGCATGATTCAAGAATATATCTTAGAAAAAATAAACTTCAAATACCCTTATTAAGATTCAATCTTTAAGCACAACAGACAGGCTAGTCAGCCATAAAACATAACTATATAGAGTGAATGTGGGGTTGAGTTCTTGTTTATCAGGAATACACATTTGAACATAGATAGATATTCAATTCTAATTAAATTAATATCTTAGTTAATACCAACTTTACATACAATCTTTATATTGTTTGAATAAGTCTCAACTTCCTGCTAAAGAAATAAACCAACTTCCATTATGGACATGGATTGTTCCGTTATTGGTTTTTCAATTGGGAAGTCAGTTTTCTGCATTATTCAAGTATGCTCCAGGAGCTGCATTCTATTATTTGCCCACCTCTATTGGAATTATATTAATCAATTGGTGGGGACCTAAGCGGGTTATACCAGCTCTGTATATTAATGCTATTGTAAGCGCCCATCTTTGGGATGTTGGCCCTTGGTATTTATGGCCGCTTTATGCATTGCCTGAAACCATTTTTGTTTTTCTTTCCTGGTATTTTTTCTCCTTTCGCAAAAATGGCAAATATTGGTTTCCAGATATTAATTCGGTTGTAATCTTTTTGATTTTGGGTATACTCATCCCTTTGTTGGTAGAAATATTTATGCTAGAACTTATTTATCTGTCAACAGGGGAAAGGCAGTTGGATCGTTTCTTTTTTACTTTCGTCCGCAGTTCCCTTGGAGAATTTATTTCTAATTTCGGTTTAACCCTCCCCATTTTATACTACCTAACCTGGCCTATGCAGAAAAAGAGCCTGCTTCTTTACACACCCGAACTACCAACCATCGCACTTTGGCCGAAAAAGAAATATAGAGCAGAAATTGCAGCCATTTATGGTTTACTGTTTCTACTAAGTATTGTGATACCGTTTCATCAATATTGGTTTGTATTCGGAATTTTTTCCCTTACCATGGCAATCCGCCATGGCTTTGGCATGGCGGTTATTACTAATACCTACCTATTTTTAATTACCTATCTGCTTCCATTAGCTTTCAATCAGTTCTTTAGTATAGAGCAATCACTTGAAGAGGATGTTATCAATATTTATTTAGGCACTAGTTTGTTGTATGTATTTTCCGCTATCACAGGTCGCATAATAAGTGATCTAAAATCGGTAAAGAAACGTCTGGGGAAGGAGTTGTATAAGGCGGAAGTTACCAATAAAGAACTGGCTACTACTAATGAAGAACTTGATCGATTTGCTTATAGTGTTTCGCATGATTTAAGTGCTCCGCTCAAATCAATATTGGGTCTTACTAATATCAGCAAACTGAGTGATAAATTACTTGATCACCGCCTCTATTTTGAAAAAATAGAATTGAGTGTTAAGAAGCTAGATACATTTATCCATGAAGTACTTGACTATTCAAGCAACAAAAGGCAACAGTTGGTAATCGAATTGGTTAACCTACAAGACCTATGTAAAGAGATTTTTGAAAATTTAAAATATATAGATGGATTTGAAAAGGTCTTGGTGGACATGGATGCCTTGGCTGGTAAGGAGTTATATACCGACAAAGCGCGGCTAAAAATAATCATTCACAATGTACTCACCAATGCAATCAAATTTCAAAAGCAGTTAACGGATCATCAGCCTAACATTCGGCTTTCCTGTGAATTTCAGAGTAACCAGCTAAGGCTTCTTATTGAAGATAATGGGGAAGGTATTCCAACAGAAATCCAAAAGGATATTTTCGGTATGTTTTATCGTGGCAATTTAAAATCCAAAGGTTCCGGCCTTGGTTTATACATTGCCCGCGAGTCTGCAAAAAAAATAAAAAGTACTATCTCCTTTGCTTCAGTTTACGGCAAAGGAACTGTTTTTATGATAGACCTTTGCAACCTATCATAAGTTGTAACTGTTTTTTCAATTTGATAGAATACCGTCCACATCAATCACCTTCTTACTTGATTTGGTTTTTATTATTTTACGAAAGTAAATCTTAATCCAACCTTTATATGAGTAGAATTTATTCCATCACTGTAGCTATTATTTTGCTGTCAGTAAAGATTAACGCTCAACCTTTAACTTCCGTAGATCCAAAATATTTTGACAAATTAAAATGGCGCAACATCGGGCCTTTGCGCGGAGGTCGTTCGCTAAGTGCAACGGGAAGTCCGGGGCGGCCATTGGAATATTACTTTGGGGCAACGGGTGGAGGCCTCTGGAAAACTACGGATGGTGGAACGGAATGGGCTGCTGTAACCGATGGACAAATTTCAAGCTCATCAATCGGAGCAGTGGCTGTAGCCGAAACCAATCCTGATATTATTTACATTGGTGGTGGCGAGACTGAACTCCGTGGCAGCATTACGCAAGGCGATGGCTTATACAAATCTGTTGACGGTGGAAAAACTTGGAGGCACATTGGCTTACGTGATGTGCAAGCTATCTCTCGTATTCGTGTTCATCCAACCAATCCTGATGTTGTGTACGTAACTGCATTGGGTCATCCTTACGGTGATAGTGAAGAACGGGGAGTTTTTAAAAGTAGTGATGGTGGAAATACGTGGAAGAAAATTTTATATGTAAGTCCACAAGTGGGCGGAGCCGATTTAATTATTGATAGAACCAATCCGAAAATAGTGTATGCTTCTACTTGGAGAGTCTATCGCAAAACATGGAAGATGTGGGGCGGTGGCGAAGGTTGTAAATTATGGAAATCAGAAAATGGTGGCGACACATGGATTGATCTTACTCAAAATCCTGGCATGCCAGCGTTGCCAATTGGTAAAATTGGAATTACTGTTTCTCCTGCCGACAACAATAGACTGTGGGCTATTGTGGAAGCGAATGAAGGTGGAGTTTATAGAAGTGACGATAGAGGAGCTACTTGGAAAAAAGTAAATGAAGATCGTAAGCTTCGGCAGCGCGCGTTTTACTACTCACGTATTTATGCCGATCCTGTGGATCGCGAAACAGTTTATTGTCTGAATGTTAACTTTTATAAATCAACCGATGGAGGTATAAACTTCGATAAAGAAATAATAGGAAGGCATGGTGATTATCATGACTTGTGGATCGACCCAAATAATCCACTTCGTATGATTGTTGCAGATGATGGCGGTGGAAGTGTATCAGTTAACGGAGGTAATACCTGGACAGAGCAAGATTATAGCACAACTCAGTTTTATCACGTTACTACTACCAACCACGTGCCGTATCATGTGGCGGGAGCGCAGCAAGACAACTCCACCATTGCCATCCCAAGCGAGGGTTGGGGGTATGCCAATGTTTTGGGAGATTGGGGATATGATGTTGGTGGAGGCGAAAGTGGTTACATCACTTCACATCCAAACAATCCTGATATTTTCTATGCGGGGAGTCAAGGGGCATTGCTCACGCGCTACGATCGCACCAATGGACAAGAACGCGACATACAAGTTTATCCAAGATTTTTTTCGGGAGAGCCTGCAAGTTCATTGCCCGAACGTTGGCAATGGACATACCCAATTGTGTTTTCACCAAAAGATCCGACCAATCTATACACTTGTTCCCAACACGTTTGGAAAACAACAGACGATGGCCAAAGCTGGGAAAAAATAAGTCCTGATTTAACGTATGCTGATCCTGAAACACTTGGTGTAACAGGTGGGGAAATAACTAAGGACATGAATGGCCCCGAGATATATGCAACCGTATTTGCGCTCGCTCCTTCCAATCACGATGTCAATACAATTTGGGCTGGCTCTGATGATGGCAAGATCAACATTACCCGCGATGGCGGAAAAACATGGACGAACATCACGCCAAAAGACTTACCAAAAAATTCTGTGGTTGCTGTTATTGACGAATCGAAACATACTGCTGGCACTGCTTATGTAGCGGCCTTCCGCTATCAAGTAGATGATCGCCAGCCGTATGTTTTCAGAACAAAAGATTTTGGAAAAACTTGGACAAAGATTGTTACTGGAATTAAAGACGGACATTTTGCGCGATCAGTAAGAGAAGATAATGCGAAACCCGGCTTACTTTTTTTAGGAACAGAGCATGGTGCTTATGTTTCATTTAACGCTGGCGATAATTGGCAGCCTTTACAATTAAATTTACCCGATACTCCCATTCGCGATTTAGTGGTTAAGAACAATGATGTTGTGCTTGGCACACACGGCCGTGGCTTTTGGATATTAGATGACATCCAACCGTTGCGCCAACTCAATGCTGAAAACATGAAACAGAATACAATATTATTTCAACCTGCTGATGCAATTCGCGGAGTTTATAATGCTTCCTTTCAATATTATTTGAATAAGAAAATGGATTCAGTTAAGATTGAAATTTTAGATGGATCAGGCAAACTTGTAAAAACGTTTAAAGGTGATAAGCCAGAATACAAAGCAGATCCAAATATTCCACGTTGGGAACGCGAGCCGTTTGGCCCAACAACGGCAGCTGGCCTCAATACCTTTACTTGGAATTTAACTTATCCTGGAGCAAAAACATTTGAAGGCATGATCTTATGGGGAGCCAACGCCAAGCAAGGACCGAAAGCGCCATTAGGAAAATATCAAGTGAAGCTAACTGTTGGCGATTATACTCAGACATATTCATTCAATGTTCTCATTGATCCAAATTTAAAAGGCATTACCGAAAAGGATTTAAAAGAAACTTTCGAGCTGGCATCCAAAATTCGTGATCGCGAAAGCGAGGGCAACGAAGCGGTAATCCGTATACGCAGTATTCGCAAACAAATGGAAGAGCGTGCTAAAGATTTAAATGATCCGGCATTCGCATCGGCAGCGAAAGAATTGATCGGAAAAATTTCTGCTATTGAAGAAGACTTATATCAAGTGCGCAATCGCAGTTCACAAGATCCACTCAACTTCCCAATCAAATTAGTGAACAGAATTTCCGCCTTGAGAAGAAGCCTAGAAACAGGCGATGCCAAACCAACAGTAGGTGCATACAAAGTGTTTGATGAACTTTCTAAAGAGTTAGATGGTCACTTACAAAAACTAGACACAACTTTGAAAGGCGGAGTGGAAGCCATCAATCAGCAGTTGATGAACAAACAAATGAAAACTATTTTGGATACGAAGAAATAAGGGTAACGTATATTCGACATTTGCAATTCTTGAATACATGTTATTAGGATAATCCATCATGCTCAAATGTCGATAGCTTATTTTACTTTTTAAAACATTCGATTCTTCATAGCCACCTTCACAGCGGCTAGTTTGGTAGTAACATGAAGCTTTTGGTAGATATTCTGAATATGCTTCCGAACTGTATTTGGGCTAATGATCAATTTCGCTGCAATCTCCTGATAGTTCAGTCCTTTTACGATTAATTCCAAAATTTCGAGTTCGCGCTCTGTTAAGTTAGTTTCTGTTTTTACGACTTTCTCTTTTTCTATTTTAGCTGTTCGCAACATGGCCAGCGTTTTGCGTGCGATGCGTGGCGACATGGGAACTCCGCCTTCTTCAAGCACTTGTTTCATCGCATGAAGAATTGTTTCAAAATTTTCATCTTTCAACAAGTAACCAGAGGCTCCTGCTTTAAGTGCTTCAAATATTTTTTCATCTTCATCGAATACTGTTAGCATCAGGTATTCTATGTCTGGGAAACTTTCCTTGGCTCTACTCACCGCCTCAATGCCATTCATAACCGGCATCTCGATGTCCATCATTACAATGTTTGGTCGTTCTTGTTGTGGAAGTTGAAAAAGTTTTTTAATAAAATCTTCTCCGTTCTCCGCCAACAATACAACCCGTGCATTGGGAGATTGGTCAATCTTTTCGGCCAGCAACTGACGTAGGTATCTTTTATCATCTACTATTCCAACTTGCAACTTCATGGACAAAGATGATTTTTAATTTAACGTTCGGAAATAATACATTTAGCGTATTTCATGATGCAGTGGTAAATCAATAGTTATCTGTGTGCCTTGCCCTGGAGTGGATGAGATAGAAAGAACCGCATCCATTTCATTAGCACGAAATGTTATATTTTGTAATCCATACCCACTATGTTTAGATGGGTTAACCATAAATCCCTTTCCGTTATCGGTAATCATCAGTTGCAGGCAATCGTTTACCTGCGCTATGGTAATGGTGAGCATACTAGCATCACTATGTTTAACAACATTGTTAATGGCCTCCTGTAAAATCCTAAACAGATTCAATGCTTTTGATGGATTGAAAACGTGATCTGCAGTGAACTTCTCATCAAAATTCAATCGCATATCATTTTTTGATTTCAATTGCTTTATTGCAAATTCTTTGACCAGGTCAGTAAAATCAACAAGCGTTATGCTTTCGCGATGAAGAGCCCAAATAGTTTCGCGAAAATTGCTCATCGCCATGCGGGCTGTCTCTCTCACATCGCTGAGTCGCTCTTTTGATAAGATTTGCTGATGATTATCTTCCAACTGATTAATAATAAATGTTAGTTGCGATCCAACGTGGTCATGCAAGTCGCGTGAAATTCGTCCGCGCTCTAATTGAATTTCATGATTGACTTCCAGTTGGCGCAATCTTGAACGGTAACGCGTTCGGACAATCCAAGCGCTGATTAACACAACCACTAAAATAACTAACACTACCAGCAATGCGATAAACCATTTCTGCATATATAAAGGCGGCTGAATGGTAACCACAACCACGGCTGGCTCTCCATTCCACAAGTCTTTATCGTAGCTAGCCTTTACCTTAAATGTATATTGACCTGGCGACAGTCTGGAGTACCTAACAAATCTTCTGTTACCGCCCTGCACCCAATCCTTATCTTGACCCTCAAGTATGTACCTGTATTGAATGTTTTCAGGTGAGGTATATTCAAGCCCTGAAAACTCAAATGAAAACGTATTGTTACTGTAAGTAAGGTCAATTTTCTTTTTGTATACAATCGAGGTGTCGAGTTTGTAAGGCTTGTCATCCACCATAAAATTTGTAAACGCCACGCGAAGACGATTCGGGTTTTCACGAATGGCAGTAGGGTCGAAAAGATTAAGACCGTTAATTCCACCAAAAGCAAGTCGGCCATCTCTTAATTTATGATAGGCGCCCGTATTAAATTCATTCCCCTGAAGTCCATCAAGCACCGTGTAATTCTTGATCTTTTTAGTTAGCGGATCATAGCAAGCCAATCCCTGATTTGAGCTCACCCATATTTTATGATCATTATCTTCAAGTGCTGCGTAAAAAAAAGTATTGACAAATCCATTTTTTTCATCTAAGATATCTGTCTTACCTGTTTCTGGATTGAAACAAACCAATTCCCCCAGTGTGGCAATCCAAACATTGCCAAACTCATCTTCACTAAATGATTTTACATAATTTTTTGTTACGTGTTCCATTAAACGAGGCACAGCATCGCTTGCATCCAGCAGATAAAATGACCGCTGCATCCCGATCCAAATCCTGCCTTTCGAATCTTTAAATGGCACAGTGGCTATTCCGCTAATGGTCGGCCATTTAGAATCCATTAGATAAGCACTTGATTCTTTTTTAAGGCTAAGCACCCCGGTAGTAGATGTGACTAAAACTTCATGATCACTTATCTGAACTAAGCCGGTTATGTATAAAGGGGTTTTTTTATTTTTGATTTGTAATGGGGCAATTTTATCGTTATGAAGTGTGAACAATTTGTAGTTGTTTGAAATCAGTACATCTCCATTGCTATAAATTACCAGGGCTGTAGCGTGGTTATCCTGTGGCAACTTGAAATTTTTAATATCTCCTTCCCTATTAATAGCATAAAGGCCATTGCCATGTGTGCCCACGTACAGGTTGCCTTTGTCATCTTCTGCTATGGACTTCACAAGGTTTCCACCAAATTCATTCGTGCCAATTTTCAGATCAAAGAGATCAAAGTTTCTATGCTTTGAGAATTTCTGAATGCCAAATCCATTCGTTCCAATCCACATATTGTCGGAAGAATCCAGAAAGAGCGACTCGATGTAATTATAGAGAAGGCCTTTTTCTTTATGATTTTCCTTCGAAATATTGGTTATCACTCCCGTCTTGATGTCCATGAAGTACAGACCATTTGTTATGGAACCAAGCCAAAGCATTCCATTGCTGTCGAACGCACCGGAGGTAAGGACTGCACCATTGAACCCACCTTTATAGATTTTACTCTCCAGCGTTTTAGTATCGAGGTAAATAAGTCCGTCCCGAGCAGGAATCCAGATATTGTTGTCTTTGTCAATGGTGAATTTGTTGGTGGCAGAAACTCCGGTATAGTTGGGGTCGAATGTCTTGTTAAAAAGAAACGTGTAGTGCAAGGTGCGGAAGTCAAACACGATCATAAGATTACTCGTGGTACTGATAAACGCTCTTCCATTAATTGTTTTACCGTATCGCGAGTAGGCCTGCATGCTTTTTGAATACTTGTCGGGCGCGGGATAAATGACCTCTTCTTTTAAGGTAGTTCTGTTAAAACCAACTATTCCACGTCTTTTGTCCCATGCCCAAATTTTGCCCTCGGCTTCATGCAATGGGATTAATCCCTCATATTCGGAGTTTATTTTGGGAAGCTGGTACACTGTTGAGAACCGCTCTTGCCTGTAGTGATATTTACTGAGACCCGCTCGCTGGCCGATCCATAAATCACCGTTGCTATCTTCAAAAATAAATACCGGATGATTCCCGCTAATGGAGTTCGTGTCTCCCTTGATATTTCGATACACCGTAAACGAATAGCCATCAAATTTATTAAGACCATCAGGAGTACAGAACCAAATGAAGCCTCTTGAATCTTCAAAAATATTTAACACCGTACTTTGAGAGAGGCCGTCTTCTACGCTATAATGATCGAATATCATATCAGGACGTTGCGCGGGAGAGACCAAGACAAAAAATGAGCATAGCGCTATGATCATTATAATTCTTTTTGCTATGAACATAGGGCAGATGATAGCATATGGAATTGGAACGGTTATAAAAGCAATATAAATACTACAAATGGATTATGGTATTATCAAGCGAGCAAGTCCAATTTTGGGAACAAAACGAATTAATCCTCTAACCCTTCATTATGAAAAAAAATAGTATCTGTCCATTCTTCAAAATTGGAACTTTCCAGAGCGTGATCCTTGCTTTTATTTTTTTGATGCTGGTTAGCACACAAACTGGTTACAGTCAAAGTAAACTGTTGAATAAGCTCATTGCCAAAGTGGCAAAAAAAGCAGGAGCTGCCAATACCGTTTCTATATCCTCTTTAACTGATGTTTCACCGACTGTTGGAATTGAAAGTAATATCTATCCTGTTGAGTTAGGAACGATATCCCAGTCATTCTTCGAGGGCTGGAAAACAGGAGGTGACATTGTAAGTATTTCACTTTTCAGTAAAACCAACAATAGCTTTGTTAAAATTGACGGCACGGTTACCATTGACGGACAGCCCGTGAACTATATGGTGGCGGGATCGTACGGATTGATTACGGCTCCAAATAGGGCACCTAGAAAAGTTGAGATCACAACTTCAACAGGACAAAAATCAAGTTTTACGATTGAACCTTCAAAAAAACAAGTTAAAATTCTTTCGATAAACGGGCAAAAAGAAAACATCAAGCTCGATTTATCAAAAGATGTAGTAATTGAATTAGAAAACACAGGACTCTCTGCAAATGATTTGCTGAAAGTGAACATAGCTATTAATCAGGTGAGCATTAAAAGCTTATACAATGTTTGCTACATTAAAAATGCCGCTACCCTTACCATTCCTGCTGCCGCATTCCGCAACATCAATATTAAACCGGCTGGTAGTGCTGTCTACAACTATAAAAAAAGTTTTATAGGTGTCGCCATTGAAACCACGGAAGCCGCTTCGGCAGTAAGTGGCTCTTTTCCCTCCCTTACCTACACACGCGCTTACAGCGATGGAAAACTGATCACCGTAAGTGAGGAGCCAAATTTGAATACAGGCTTGGAAGCCAAAGGCAAAGATAATTTGAAAGATGGTGAAATGAGTTACGAGTTTAACAAACCAAATGCATTTTCGAGCAGACCAATATCTATGCTTAAAAAAATTGGGATGCTGTCCTTCAGCATTGCGGGCAAAACTTTTTTTGAAACTTCCGTGATTACTCAGGAAAGGAACATCGAAAAAGGAGAAGCCCAGACAAGCAAGACTACCACCATTACATTCCCTCAGCAAACAAACGAGGTGTGGGATGGGGTGACCGCAAAAATGTTTCCTCAATTAACAGCCATCGTTCAGGCAGAATTAAATGCCGAAGTACTTCCGGTTGATGCCGTGCAGAAGACCGCTGCGTATAAAGACATTGAGTCCTACTCAAGGGCAGAAGTAAACACGGCATCCGACTTTCACAGGGGGTATGGCAAAACGAAATTTTTGGAAGCCGTTCCCGCTGGAAAAGGCCTTGGCATAAATGGGCCAAATGAAAGAATGCTGAATGAAGCGAAGGTCGATGCCCTAATGAACGTATCGCTTACGCTTGAACTACACCAAGACGGTGACTTTGGAGTATTAGTGCCAACACTAACGTTTGAACTAATTGGCAAAACAAATGGCAAAGAAACAGAAACGAAGTATTATACTGGAACCATAACCGGAAGAGGAGTTCCATGTGCAGAAATTGGATTGACTGTTGAGTACTCATCTGCTTCAAGCACAGATATGAAAGGCCGGAACGATAAGAAAGTGTATAATACGGTTGGCGTCATTACTCCTGAAAAACTGGACAATCTGGTTCGCAGATCAGATATCCTGACAGAATTTGCAAAGGCATTGAAAGAAATTAAGGGAAAAGAAATAGCTAACACAGACTACGAAGTAGTCTGGAGTTTGCAGAAGTAGTTTAGTCTTCATCAAAGATTAAAAGCCCTTTCAACTACGGAAGGGCTTTTTTTATGTCGAACCCAAATGAATCTCTATTAGTTATCTTCTTCTTGTAGAATTGAAAACCCTTTATCTCACCGCCATTTTGACTTGATTAAATCAAAAAAATGCTCATTTCGCGCCAAAATTTCTTGTAATTTAGGCTGCAACTAAGGTGGACTTCATTTTGTTTCATAGAAGTAAAACAGTAAAATTATGAACTTCGAGAAATTTACTATTAAGTCTCAAGAGGCATTGCAAAAGTCGGCAGAGATTGCCAGTGCATTGCAGCAACAGTCTATCGAGCCTGGCCATTTGTTAAAGGCCATTCTTGAAACAGACGAAAATGTTACGAATTATTTATTTAAAAAGTTGGCTATCAACAACAGCCTATTAGTATCCAAACTAGAGGAAATTGTCAATTCATATCCAAAGGTTTCAGGTCAGCAAGCTTATCTTTCAACGGTAACCAATTCGGTATTACAAACTGCTGAAAAAGAACTTCGCGAATTCAAAGATGAGTTTGTTGCTGTCGAGCATTTGTTGTTGGCCTTGCTTGGCGCGAAAGAAAAAGTTTCATCCCTAATGAAAGACGCAGGCTTTGATCGTGCGGATTTAATCAAGGCTATAAAAGAATTGCGTGGTGGCACTTCGGTTACCGATGCTAATGCAGAAGCTAAGTATCGCTCGTTAGATCGCTATTCAAAAAATTTGAATGAGCTGGCCAAGAAAGGAAAAATCGATCCTGTAATTGGTCGCGATGAAGAAATCAGAAGAGTACTTCAAATACTTTCGCGCAGAACTAAGAACAACCCGATTTTATTGGGCGAACCTGGCGTTGGTAAAACTGCAATAGTGGAAGGGTTGGCGCAGCGAATTGTTAATGGCGATGTGCCCGAAAATCTCAAATCAAAAATATTGGTGTCGCTCGATATGGGTTTATTAGTGGCAGGTGCGAAATACAAGGGTGAGTTTGAAGAGCGCTTAAAATCCGTGATCAAAGAAGTAACTGACTCGGCAGGTGAAATAATTTTGTTCATTGATGAAATCCATACACTTATAGGTGCAGGTGGTGGCGAAGGTGCAATGGATGCTGCAAATCTATTGAAGCCAGCATTGGCTCGAGGCGAACTTCATGCAATAGGGGCAACCACGCTAAAGGAATATCAAAAGTATATTGAGAAAGATAAAGCGTTGGAGCGCAGGTTCCAATCGGTAATGGTGAACGAGCCTTCTGTGGAAGATTCAATTTCTATCCTTCGCGGGATAAAAGATAAATATGAATTGCATCATGGAGTGCGAATAAAAGATGATGCTGTTATTGCGTCTGTGGAATTATCAAGTCGATATATCTCTGATCGTTTTCTTCCCGATAAGGCAATTGATTTAATGGATGAGGCTGCTTCCAAACTAAGGTTGGAAATGGATTCCGTTCCAGAAGAATTGGATGAACTCAATCGCAAGATTATGCAATTGGAAATTGAGCGCGAAGCCATCCGCAGAGAAAAAGATAAAGACAAAGAAACAGTATTGAGCAAAGAAATTGCTGAGTTATCAGAATCGCGCAATTCCTTAAAAGCTAAATGGGAAAGTGAAAAGGCAATCGTAACTTCTATCCGTAAAGAAACTGAGAACATTGATAAGTTAAAGTTTGAGGCAGAGCAAGCCGAAAAGGCTGGCGACTATGGAAGAGTGGCGGAGATACGATATGGAAAAGCAGTGGAGGCCGAAAAGAATTTGAAAGCTTTTCAAGCTCAAATGAAAGAGAGGCAAGGGGAGCATTCACTATTAAAGGAAGAAGTTGATAGCGAAGATATTGCTGAAGTAGTTGCTAAGTGGACGGGTATCCCGATTTCAAAAATGCTACAGAGCGAGCGCGAAAAGTTATTGAACCTGGAAGAGGAATTGGGCAAACGTGTGGCTGGTCAAGAAGAAGCCATCAAGGCCTTGAGCGATGCTGTGCGCAGAAGTCGTGCGGGTTTACAAGATCCAAAACGCCCCATTGGTTCGTTTATATTCATGGGAACAACTGGAGTGGGCAAAACAGAACTATCTAAAGCATTAGCTGATTATCTTTTCAATGATGATAATGCTCTAGTGCGAATAGATATGAGCGAATATCAAGAAAGGCATAGTGTGAGTCGCCTTATTGGTGCGCCCCCAGGTTATGTTGGGTATGATGAAGGCGGACAACTTACCGAAGCAGTAAGAAGAAAACCTTACTCTGTACTACTTTTAGATGAAATAGAAAAAGCACATCCTGATGTTTTTAACATCTTGCTTCAAGTTTTAGATGATGGTCGCCTTACTGACAATAAAGGTCGTGTGGCAAACTTTAAAAATACAATCATCGTTATGACTACGAACATCGGTTCGCAGATAATTCAAGAGAACTTTGAGAAAATTACGGACGAAAATTATTTTGAAGTAGTTGAGGATACGAAAGAACAGGTTTTAGAACGATTGCGGAAAGAAGTAAGGCCAGAATTTTTGAATAGGATCGATGAAATCATTATGTTTAGGCCGTTGAATAAAAATGATATAAGAAAAATAGTTTCTATACAATTTGAATTAATCAAGAAGCGTTTATCAGAGAGTGGTGTTAAGTTAGATATATCTGAAGAAGCCTTGAACAGAATCGCTAAACTTGGTTATGATCCTCAATATGGGGCGCGGCCTTTGAAGAGAGTAATGCAACGAGAATTATTAAATGAATTATCGAAGCAAATTTTATCTGGAAAAATTAACAAAGACGCTGTTATCTTTGTTGATATTAAAAACGAGGTAGAATTTGATTTTATAAATATTGAAGTGCCAGAGGTAATTGTGGCGTAATGAGTGTGGGCCCTGCAACTCGCAAGAGTACGGCAGGGATGTTTCGAGGTGGTTTGGTTTTTGGGGTTAGGGCGTAGCTGGGGAGCTGCGCCCTTCTTTTTTGAGCTTTCCTACTTTTTATTTTAATGTGAAATCCCCTCCTCAATATGGAAGATCTGTTTCATTTTTTCTTGACCCTTTCTATCCATCATTACCACGAGATAATCGCCAACGCCAATTTTAACATTGCCTTCGGGATTTTTTAAGAGATTTCTTTTACCGTCAACTGTTTTTACCAAGCCAATGAGAATAACATTGCAGTCCATTTTCAAATCTAAAAACGCCTTGTCATAAGGCATTCCTGCAAAAGGGTTGTCCTCTTTCACCATGAATTGTTTCATGTCATATTCATGATCTTCATGTGCATAGGCAATTAGTTCTTCACTGAAAACAGCCACATCGGGTTCATAGATGTAACTGGCAAGCAACTTTGATGAAATGTCATTTTTGGAAATGGCATACGTAACACCAGCATTTTGAAACGTATGTTTCAAATTACCATTGTCTAGTGTTACCACCAAATTCAGGTTTTCAAAACGTTTTCTAATATTAATAATGTACACTAGCTTTTCTGTATCGTCATGCAAATTGATGAACACCACTGAAGATTCGCGAATATTAGTCTTATCAATGAAATCAAAGTTATTGTAATCAGAATATAGAGTGTATACCTGATCATAAGTATAATATTCTCTTATGATATCAATCTGCGATCGCTCTTTCGTTACAATGGCAACTTGCCTCCCTGCACCAATCAAGTGACTTATTACCGATTGACTAAAATCGTTCCAACCGATAATAATGACGTGGTTCTTGAAATTACAACCATTTAATCCTAATTCTTTTTGTTCGTTAAGTGTGCTCATAAAATTCGCAATTTGACCGATGATAAAACCATAAACTCCTAAACTAGAAAATAAGAAAACAAAACCAATGATCCGCCCCAGCGATGTAACCGGATACATGTCTCCATACCCAACTGTGGTAAGTGTTGCCACCAAATACCAAAGAGCATCCTCGTAAGAATCTATCTTTCGATTAGGATCTTTGTCTTCAAGGTACATTAACAGTGCTGATAGGCCTGCGTAAAAAGCTAGCACTACTACTACACTGAATATGGTTCTATTGCGATTTCTGTGTTTCATTTTTAAATCCAGCTCAAATAAGAAAAATTAAAAAGAGAATTAAAAATTAGAGATTGTAAATCCACTAGTTAAATCTAAAGTAACTAATTAGCACAATTTTCAATTGCCTTTGAAACAGTAGCCGTCTCTATTACTCCAAGTTGATGATTTCCGAAATTATAGAGGTAGGTTGAAATCTCAGCTATTTCCAATTCAGTTAATGAAGGTACACCCTGCATAGCTTTATTGTATAAAAACCCGTTCACCATTATCTCACCCTTTATTCCGTACTTCATTAAGCAAAATACTTTCTCAATATTCTTATCCATAAAATCAGATTTATCAAGAGGTGGATAAACCAAACCTAAGCCCTTGCCAGACTTCTGATGACAATTGCTACAATATTTTGTATAAAGTATTTCTCCTTGCACATAGTATTGTTGAAATTTTACAGACTCAGTTTTGTTGGATTTGCCTAAGCATGAGATTAACAATAGGTAGGAAGTAAGCAGTAGGTAGTAACTGGCAACTAGTAAGGTTTTATTTTTCACTATTTCAACCACTGTTATTTCTCTATGCGAAGCATTTTTATTTCGCTTACCAATCGGTTCACATCTTCTTCTTTTGTGCCATCGTATTTTCCGCGAATGCGACCTTGCTTATCAATCAGTAAGAATGCACCGCTATGGATGAATCCATCTGGTTCGGTTTTGTCTTCCATAGCAGTAGCGAAATAACTTGTTTGTGCGACTTTGTAGATGGAGTCTTTAACACCTGTAACAAAATGCCAGCGCTTTGTTTCAACCCCAAGCCTCTTGGCGAAATCGTGGAGCAAAGCAACGGTATCATATTCAGGGTCGATAGTATGTGAAAGCAACAGCACATCATCCATATCTTTGGTGAGCTCATAAACACGAACCAATTGTGTTTTCATGATCGGGCAAATGGTGCGACAACTCGTGAAGAAAAAATCGGCCACATAAATTTTGTCTTTGAAAGTCTCATTGGTAACTGCAGCACTATCCTGATCCACGAAAGTGAATGGTGCAATTTTATGATAGACTGTATCTGAGCCTACTAGTTCGCGCTGACCGTAGATTGGCAGTTGCTTTTCTTTTGAAACACAACTAATCAGTAGCAAGCTATAGGCTGAAAGCAACAAGCAGCTAATTGCATATTTAAGATTTCGGATTTCGGATTTGATTCTGTGTTGTCCAACAAACTGTAACCAGCAATTACTAACTCTATTGTAAAATAATCTCATCTCCTTCATAAATTTCATGTTGATCAATTGCTAAAACATTTTGTCCGAAATAAATTTTGTTGTTTCGTTTTCTATAAGTCGCCAAGGTTGCTAGCGGCTCTATCCCTTTTGTTGCAGTTTCTTGATTTACGGTAGTAAGCACACAACGCGCACAAGGTTTTACGCCTGCAAATTTATTCTTACCAATTTTAAAACTACGCCATTCATCTTCTTCATACGGATCGCCACCACTAAAAACAAAGTTGGGTCTAAAACGATTTATTGGAATGGGCTCTTTTAATCGGTTATTCAAATCATCTAACGAGGCTTGGCCGATAATTAAAAAAGGATACCCATCGGCAAGGCTTACCTGCTCATTATTGATTTTGTAGGCAGCTTCAACAGGTCTTGAATTTTCTTCAGGGAAACTTACGAGCCTGCATCTAATATTCAGCTTAGACGAGAACCATTCGCTTAGTGATTGGCTTACTTCAAAAGTGGTAACAGTGTCATCCCAAACGGTAGCTTGAATTGGAGTTTGAATAGCAGGGTATCTGAAAGGAAGAAACACGGTATCATTTTCAAAGGTAATTTTTAGTGTGTCCTCATTTGCTTCAACTTTGAACAAAGCCATTTGAGTATGAATTCGCTGCGTCATAAAAGTGGCAGACTCATCAATCAACATCCAACGTCTGTCGTGTTCCAATCCTTTTTCTAAAACTTTGGCTGACTTCAAACGGATGCCACCCAACGATTTGATGGGGTAAATCCAGATTTCAGTTAGACTCAATTTTTTCACTACGACTTTAATTTACAATTTTGCGCTAACTTAGTCATTTAACAGACAAAAGAGATGTCAAATACAGCTGCGCTTTGGTTTTTTGAAAGTGTAAACCTCTACAATACACTTTGCCCGCATAAAGTGAAAGGAATGGCTGGCTCCCATGAGTTTGATCACTATAAACGAGATCAGTTCATTTATTTTCCTGACGAACCTGCCGAATACATTTATATGATTGCTCAAGGAAGGGTAAGGATTGGGCATTACAATTCGGATGGAAAAGAAGTGATTACTTCCATACTTACCATTGGAGAAATATTTGGCGAATTGGCTATTGCTGGAGAAGATAAGCGGAAGGACTTTGCGCAAAGCATGGATGGTGACACACGCATTTGTAAACTGACTATAGCAGAGCTAAAAGAGTTGATGTGGGAAGACCGAGAGCTGAGCTTTAAGATTTTGAAGTTAGTGGGCTTGCGCCTAATGAAGATGGAGCGAAAGCTAGAGTCGCTCGTGTTCAAAGATGCACGTACCCGCATTGTAGAATTTTTAAAAGACACGGCAGCTTGGAAAGGAAGAAAGGTTGGTTATGAGACGTTAATACAAACCAAACTCACACACAAAGATATTGCTGCACTTACTGGCACTAGCCGCCAAACAGTAACTACTATTCTCAACGAATTGAAAGAGCAAAATCAAATTAACTTTGATAGAAGGAGGATATTGATTCGGGATTTGGAGAACCTAAAGTAGATCTGCCTCTTGTACTATTTTAAATCCTTGAAGTAAGATGGTTTAATATTCCATTATCTCGATCTTTCGAAAATCAATAGGATGACTATTGGATTGAAGTGATATGAATCCTTCTTTTACCAAATCATCAGAGCCCTTAATAAACGTTTTACCAATTTCATGTTTAGGGTCATATCGTGGATTTTTGAAACGTAGTATTTCTTCTCCATTCACTAAGTGCTTTATCTCATTATCGTGTACATCAATCTCCAGTGTAACCCACTGGTCGCCATGAAAAGTACGGCTAACAAAAGGCAATGTGCAATACGATTCATTTTTCTTTCCGTTGATTTCAATAGACATACCTGATGCACAAATCTCACCAACAGGTCGTTCATCCTTTCCATTGCCACCATGCAAATTATATTCAAGACATACAGGAAAGGATTGAGTTAGACCAAGCGAACTTGGGGCTTGACAATGGTATTGAACACCACTATCACGGAAACCCCATGAGGGTGCACCTGGTGCTGTCTCCCCTACAAATCTATACTCCACTTTTAGTCGGTAATTTTTAAAAATCGTATTGTAATACAATGCACCAAATCGACTATTAAAATTATCGCCATATTGATCATACCGAACAGCTAGTATTCCATCCATCACCCGAAAGGTGTTTCCGAAATTTTCACCTAATGGAAAGCCAACTATTTTCATACTCCATCCTTCAAGGTTCTTTCCATTGAAGAGACTCACCCATTTTTCTTTCACAGCCGATTTATCTGAAGAATCAGATGCTGCCGTAAATAACACAATTGAAATCAGGCCAACTATCAAAGGTATTTTTTTCATACAATTTGGGATTATGTGTTATGAGGTATCGCATTATAAAGTAACACAAAAAATAGTATCCATTAATATCAATTTTGTATTACAGAATTGCGACTGCCTTTTCTTTTAGGGATTCTTTACATTTAGACCCTAAACCGACCAAGAACTTATGAATCAAGAATCTAATCTGGGCTCTATCAATGTTGTATCATACCCGCAACAATTGGTAAATAAAATACCATTACCTTCTTGGTTGACATGGATCATTTTCTGGCAGTTGTTGTTTGTTATTGACTATCTTATCAATTGGAACACACCGTATCGGGAATCATCCATAGGTGTATTTGCAGCCATCAATTTATTCTTTGCATCTGTCTGCATTGTCATTATTTATTGCTCAAGGGTTTTGATAAATCTTTTTCCTCATCTGCTTCTGTTCGTTGAAGGAGATAAGAGTAACTTAAGACAATGGTATGAGAATAAACTAAAATCTGCATACGAAGGATTAGCCCCAGTTATCGCTGGTGTTCTTATTTCAATTACTGCTGTGTTGTCTATCCATTCATTGGTATTGCAACTTACTCCTTCCATTGATTTTCTTCTTTTCTATAGAATCGGTTATTTAGCGTTGGGCTTTTTCTTTTTAGGAGTCTCCATCTGGGCGCTTATCAGAGTCATTTTAATTCCGATGGAACTTATCCGAATGAAGGTAAAAGTGAGCATCAATCAAATTTCAGGAAATGGATTGCAGCAACTTGGCGCATCTTATCTCAAGATGTCGCTTTCTATCACAGTTAGCTTTATGCTGATAGTGACAACGGCCATCCTGGCTCCTTTTGAGAATAACCTGATTGTTCTTGTATGGCTCGGATTAGCTGCATTGCTCATTTTTGGTTTTTTTCTGCTGCCACAAATGGGTATTCACCGGGTGATGGTAAATGAAAAGACGAACCGAATGTCCACCTTCACGCATCACCTGGAAGAAGCTATGGATCGAACTTTAAAAGATCCATCGGCTGAAAACATGCAGCGGTTAAAGGAGTTGTTTGAAGTTCAGAACCATTTAAAAGGTATGAATGAATGGCCTTTCGATTTTAATTCTATCTGGCAATTGATAACAGCACTAATTATTCCTATTGTTCTGGCAGCAGTAGAGATATTTTTTAAGTCCTGAGCCAGCCGAACATCATATCATTTCTTTTTTTCCACTGGCGATAGCACGATAGATAGCTTCCACTACTTTCATATCTTTTAAACCCTCCTCACCAGCTACAGTTGATTCACGATTCTCTGTTATACATTTAGCAAAATCATCCATCTGCAAAGCCTGATGATTGGTCTGTGGTAAGTTAAGTTCTCCTTTACTTGTTCGTCCGGATAACGGCCCATAACCATAAGCCGGGCGCAATTCAAGCCAACCATTCTCTGCTGAAACAAAAAGTCGCTCCATAGAACTTGCATAAGATGTAGAGGAGGTAGACACAGCACCGCTAGGAAATTCCATTTGCCAAAAGATTGTTTCATCCACCTCTTTAAATTTAATTAAATCAGTTTTGTATTCCTGAGCCGTAACTAATATTGGTTCTTCGCCTGTTACGTAACGGGCGGCTTGTATTGCGTAGACGCCAACATCCATCATGGCTCCACCACCTGCCAATGCTTTTTTTAAGCGCCATTGGTTGGGATCCCCAATTTTAAATCCATCAGACGATTCAATTACTTTCACCTTGCCAAAAACTTTCTCTTGCCCTATGCGCATGGCTTCTTTAGTAAAAGGCTCGAAGTGAAGTCTGTAACCAACCGATAGTTTTACCTTTGCTTTTTTGCAAGCATCAATCATGGCCTGACATTCCTTTACAGAAACAGCCATTGGCTTTTCGGTGATTACGTGTTTGCCAGCTTTCGCTGCCCGTATAACGTACTCAGCATGCATGGAATTAGGCAGCACCACGTAGATAATGTCGATATCTTTATTGTCGGCAATCTTATCAAAGGTTTGATAGTTGTAAATGTTTTTATCAAGCAGATTGTATTTCTTTTTAAGTCTATCCGCCTTTTCTGGTGTACCAGTAACAATGCCAGCGAGGTAGCAATTGCTTGTCTCCTGAAGTGCTGTCGCTAATTTATATTCAGCATAATAACCCATGCCAACTAAAGCAACTCCTAATTTCTTTCCCTGAAAAGGAGTTTTAGGAAAAGCCGAAGCAATAGGAAGGCTTGTCAAGGCTGCTCCTGCCCCAAGCTTCTGAATAAATTTTCTTCTTGAAATGCTCATTGTTTTATTTTTTTTAATTTAAATACGCTACAGAGTAAGAAAAATCACCATGCAAATCAGATTGGTCATCTAAGGTAATCAATCATAAAATATTCACCAATAATGATGGTTTTGTAATTTGTATTAACTTTCCTGTATAACTATAATTATAATGCTAAAATCTCCCCTAAGAAGATTAACATTTATTGTTTTTCTTTTCTTGTCGATCACTAACCTCTCTGCTCAAAATGGTATAGCACTTACTACAGCAACCAAAGAGTTTTTAAATACGCTCAGTCAAGAACAGCAGAAGAAGACAACTTACGCATTTACCGATTCTATGCGCTTTCTCTGGACAAACCTTCCTGTCGGCATGGTGCCTCGGGCAGGCATTCAATACGGGCAGCTTAATGATAGCAGTAGAATTGCTTTTCATGGCGTGTTATCTTCTGTTCTTAGTTCACAAGGCTATTTGAAAGTTACTAGCATTATGCAGTTGGATGATATTTTAAATGTACTTTATCAGCAAGCTTTTGATAATGGTAAGATCAATAAAGAACTTCATCAGCGATTGAAAGATTTGCAATGGGCTCATGATAATTTTTATATTTCTGTGTGGGGTATGCCCCAAGACAAAGAACCATGGGGATTGAATTTTGGTGGTCATCACATTGCGTTAAACTTAACCATCACAGGTAATGTTGTTTCATTTTCGCCACTGTTCATTGGCACGGATCCAGCGCAAATAAAAACCGCAAAGTATGCAGGCTGGCGTGTGCTTAGTAAGGAAGAAGATTATGGTTTCATGCTGTTAAATTTCTTAACGGAAAACCAGAAACAAAAAGCTGTACAAAACAAAAGTGTTCCAGAAGATATTCTTACCAACCCGAAGAGTAGTCAACGCTTAACAGAATTTACAGGAGTTGCAGTAAAAGAATTTAACAGTGATCAAAAGGCAGTTCTTGAAATCCTTATTCAAGAGTACATTCACAATTTTGAACATGAAACAGCCCATCGCGTTTATGATAAAATTATAAAAACGGGTTTAGATAAAATTTACTTTGCCTGGATTGGTAGTCAACAAAAAGGCAAACCTCATTATTATGTTATTCACGGCCCTGATTTTTTAATTGAGTACGATAATTTTCAAGGCAACGCAAATCACATTCACTGTATCTTACGGGAGAGTGGAAATGATTTCGGTTCGGATATTCTCAAACAACATTATCTAACAAGCGAGCATCATAAAAAGTAGAAATAGTTGATATGGTTACAAGCGGCTATTCTAATACACCCCTTGCAAAAAAATTAGGCATCAAAGAAGGGTTTACTATTCGATTAGTTAATCCACCAGAACATTATTTTGAGTTGTTTGATGACTTCCCAGATAAAGTGAAGATTATCAAAGAAACAAAATCGAAGAAAAATCTTATTCATTACTTCACCAAGCAAAGCAAGGAATTGCACCGCGATATAATATCGCTTAGAAATGAAATTGAAGCCAACGGAACAATCTGGATATCGTGGCCCAAGAAAGCTGCCAAAGTCCCAACAGATTTAACGGAAGATGTGATCCGCAACCTGGCGCTGGCAAACGGATTGGTCGATGTAAAGGTCTGTGCAGTAGATGAAGTTTGGTCGGGCTTAAAATTGGTAATTCCTGTAAAAGATAGAGACAAACGATAACTTGTTTTTATTAATTTTATATTCAACAAAATTATACAACTATGCTAGGCTTACGAACTACCATTTACAAGGTTGCTGACCTTGAGAAAGCAAAGATGTGGTACACAGAAGTATTCGGTGTTGCCCCTTACTTCGATCAACCTTTTTATGTTGGGTTTAACATTGGTGGATTTGAGTTAGGTCTCGATCCGGAAGAAAGGCCTATACTCGGCAAAACCGATAATGTGGTAACGTATTGGGGAGTAACTGAAATTCATCAGGAGTTTGAAAGACTTATTTCATTAGGCGCAATGGAACATCAGGCACCAACTAATGTAGGAGGCGAAATAATGGTAGCGTCAGTAAAGGATCCTTGGGGAAATGTGATCGGGATAATTTATAATCCTGAGTTTAAGCTGCCTTAGAAAATAACTCAACTAAACTATCTTCTTAATATTTGCCATGCTGGTAGTTATGCTTTCCAACGCATTGGCTGGCATATCGTGTTCAACAAAGAAATGCTTCATGCCAGATGTAGAAGCTGCGGCAAAAATCTTTTTGAAGTCGATAAAGCCATTGCCAACAGGCTCAACTTTTTGAAAATCTTTGCTCAGATCTTTTACATGCCACAGCGAAAAGCGCCCTGGATTTTTCGCAAACATCTCAACCGGATCTTTGCCACCTTTTATAGCCCACGCTAAATCAAGTTCCATCTTCATTAGGCTTGCATCTACTTGTGTTAAAAATAGATCATACGGTATCTGACCATCGACAGCTTTAAACTCCGCATCATGATTATGGTAGGCAAACGTGAGACCTGCTTTCTTGACTATCTCTCCAGTTTTGTTTAACACTTCGATAGAGCTTTTAATATCTTCCATCGTATTAATAGGAGTATTGGCACAAACAATATAGGGTGCGCCACCTTCGGCAACATCATCCACTAACTCCTGCATATTATCTCTCAGATTTTTCATTGGAGGAATAACAATAGGCTTTCCATCAGGCCCAGTTGGCATCTTTGCTCCAGCCGGCATTTTGAAAGGTGCACCTAATACATGATGCGACTTCCAGCTCATGCCCATATCTTTCAGCATAGAAGCAAACTCTTTTGGCTTCATGCCATAATAGCCTCCTTTTTTGCTGAAGGCAGATTCTATTTCGGTATAGCCGACATTAGCAATTTTCTTTAACGTACCTGCCACATCATTATCTATCTCATTAAAAAATGTGAAGAGCTGCAAACCAACTGGCCTTGTTACCAGAGAATTAGAAATTGATGCTAAAATTTCATTTGATAAAGCAAGTCCGCCCAAGGCTAAGGCTGAACTTTTGATAAAGGTTCTTCTATTTGTCATGGCAAGTTTATTTTTTTTGTTTTTTGTTATTGATTCTATTTTGTCGCATTGCGATAACTTAACCCAAATCCGAATTTATACAATGGATCTTTTGAATCGTAAGGCACATCTTCTTTTTGGTTGCGAACTGCTTCCATCGATGAGGGCAACTCAAATGGTAATTTTCCTTCTGGTTTTGCGTTGCCAAAAATTACGTCCAGCAATGCAGCATCGCTTGCACCAAAGTTTACCATTAGCGCTTTTGCATGTTGACTAATCTCCGGTATCACGGCTGGTCTATCCAAATAAACATCCACAATGATTGGTACTGTTTTTAGAAGTTGTATGATACTATCTTTTTTCGCTCCTTTAAAATCTA
The DNA here is from genome assembly GCA_038205685.1 of Cytophagales bacterium. Classification (GTDB taxonomy): domain Bacteria; phylum Bacteroidota; class Bacteroidia; order Cytophagales; family Cyclobacteriaceae; genus ELB16-189. The sequence goes on from JBBRBQ010000006.1 coordinate 203,977, forward strand.
AATCGCCATGATGAAATGCTTGTGCAAAGAAATTTTTTGTCTCAACAGGAATCCACGGTGTGTTGAGTCTAAGGATAGCAAAGTCAGCTTCTTCAGGCTTTGATACAACCGTGCCATATTGTGCTGCCACTTTTGCATTGATATTCTTTACATAGATTTTATATTTTTTAGCAACAAGAGGTAAAACGTTGTCAGTATTTTTCAATAGCGTAATTGCTCTGCGTTGGGTTGCTTCGCCCAATTTCTTCCATTCGGCTTTACCTATAATTTGCGTAGCTTTTTCAACATCCACAAAAGGATTCTCAAATAACCCAAGAGTAAATTTTTGTCTTAACAATCGCTTGATAGATTCATCAATGCGCGCCTCGCTTAACTTTCCAGCTTTCACTAGCTTTATAATTAGTTCAGGTCTATTCTCCCCACCAAACTGATCGCACCCAGCATCGATTACTTTTTTTACCCGATCTTCTTCGCTCAAGTTTTCAACGCCCCATGCGCGGGCTGGCCATACGGCTGGACCCATTGGTACATCCGTTATCAAACCCCAATCGGTGCAAACAACTCCATCGAATTTATATTTATCGCGAAGCAATTTTGTGATGATATCTTTATTATAACCAAACGCTACATTCTCGCTAGTTTGATCAGTTGGAATTCCATAGTAAGGCATGATGGATGCAGTGTGTGCTTCAAATGCAGCTTCGAAGGGAATCAAGTGATAGTTAAAATTTTTACCAGGATATACTTGCCCTTTTTGAAATTCAAAATGCGGATCAAGGCCTTCCTTTTGTGGTCCGCCACCCGAGAAATGTTTCGTCATACAAGCTACACTGTTAGTGCTAAGCTTATCGCCCTGAAACCCTAAGACGTATGCCTTTACCATTCGGGCTGAAAGATTAGCATCTTCGCCAAACGTTCCACTTATGCGCGGCCAGCGAGGCTCGGTTGCTAAGTCTGCCATCGGGTGAAGTGCTATACGAATACCTACAGCTAAATATTCTTGACGAGCAATATCGCCAAATTGGCGCATCAACTTAACATCGTTAAGAGCAGCAAAGCCAAGCTGTTCGGGCCATTGCGAAAATTCGTTGGCAGCCATCGCAAAAATATTGTTACTGAAATAATGACGAGGATCGGAAGCAAGTGAAATTGGAATTCCTAGTCTTGAACTTTCCGCCACCTTTTGCACATTGTTATACCAAGTGGCAAGTGGTTTCGTGCTAGGTGCCACCCAGATATTCATGTGTGTAATTTTATTATCATTGATCAGCTTGTTGGCCTGTGGCATTCTGGCAAACATTCCCTCACCTGGAATATCATCTAAGGAGCCATCTGGGTTAACTCTCGTGCCGGTGATGAACATCATGCCCGCTTTTTCTTCTAAAGTCATCTGCGAAAGCAAATCTTTTATTCTAGCCTCAATTGGTTGAGAGGCATCTTCATAAATATCTTTCTTTCCATTTTTATTTAGGTCGCGATAAGTGATTTGACTCATTGGGTGCCAACTCATTAAAAGCACCGAAAGAGCACCACCAAAGATTAATGCAGTTAAGATTTTTGTTCTCGTTTTCATATCATTGTGTTATTATTACACAATGATAAGATTTTTTGGAATACTAAAATCAATAATCATTTTTTATATTGCCTGAATGAAAAAAAATCCTCGATCACTATCTCTTAATGATTTCTTTGAAAATGGTGAAAAATACTTTTTGCCACAGCTTTCTATTGATTGTGTGATCTTCGGCTTTCACGATAATCAGCTTAAAGTGCTACTGCTGCAATGGAAGGATACCCATCGCTGGTGCTTACCGGGTGGATTTGTTTTGCACGATGAAGATATTGACGATGCGGCTATTAATACATTAAAAAATCGAACAGGATTACAAAAGATTGTTCTGCACCAGTTTCATACGTTTGGAGATAGAAACCGTGATCGAGGAAAACATGGAATTACCATTCCGAAAAAATATAAGAGTTGGATAATGAAACGATTTGTTACCATCGGCTATTGGGCTTTGGTTGAGTTCTCGAAAGTGAAGCCCATGCCGGATGAATTTTCTGAAACCTGTGAATGGTGTGAAATCGGCAAAATCCCTCCTCTCATTTTAGATCATAACCTTATTGTAAAAAAAGCACTGGAATCGTTACGACTTCAATTGAATGATTATCCGGTTGGTGTTAATTTATTGCCAGAAAAATTTACGATGCCTGAATTGCAAAGTCTTTATGAAACCATTTTAAACAAACAATTGGATAGAAGAAATTTCCAAAAGAAAATATTGGCCTTAGATATTATGCATCGACTAGAGGAGCGAAAAGAAGGTGGTGCGCACAAAGCACCGTACCTATATAAATTTGACAGCAAGAAATATCAAAAGGCTTTGAAGCAAGGAATATCGTTTGGTATTTAATTTTATAATAGTATGGTAATTCAATTTGAAGAAACAACGACTAAGGTGCATTTTTTTATGAAGGAAACAATGAACGAAAAGCATATCAAGATTCTTCCACTCTGTCCGTTTGCGAAATCGGTGTTTGATAAGGTTTCAGAGTTTAACGATGTTCTAAGTTTGTGAGTATGGAGAAAAATGATCTCTTAAAGATATCTCGATGGATTACTTCTTTAAGCATTGCTATTATTGCATTTCTGCTGCTTGTAATGTTTTTTATTTCTCATCCTGACGTTTCTGTTACAGATTATTTTATTGGAGAAATCAAATCAATAAACCCACTCGATAGCCTATGGAAAGCACCTGACACCTTATCCATACCAAAAACAAAACACGGTGAGTTGGTTCGCTATGGCCGCGAGTTGATTGTGCACACCGCAAAGTATATTGGCCCTAAGGGAAGCGTTAAACCAATTTCCAACGGCATGAATTGTCAGAACTGTCATTTGAATGCGGGAACAAAACCTTTCGGGAATAATTATGGATCGGTAGCTTCGATGTATCCCAAGTTTAGAGCGAGATCGGGAAGCCTTGAAAGCATAGAAAAGCGTGTGAACGATTGCATTGAACGTAGCCTAAACGGACAAGTAATTGATTCGCTTTCACGCGAGATGCGCGCCATGGTTGCTTACATTCAATGGGTTGGAAAGGATGTCCCTAAGAATAAAAAAGCCAAAGGATCAGGATTGATAAATTTAAAATTTTTGGATCGTGCCGCTGATTCCATTAAAGGTCAAGGCTTATATCAACAAAAATGTACAAGTTGTCATGGCCAACTAGGCGAAGGTTTGAAAAGAATAGATGGTGTGGAATATCTCTACCCTCCGTTAATGGGTGATAATAGTTTTAATGTTGGTGCTGGCCTTTACAGAATTAGTAATTTTGCGAAATACGTTTATGCTAACATGCCCTTGGGCTCAACTTTTTATGAGCCTCAATTAACGAAAGAAGAAGCTTGGGATATTGCAGCCTATGTTATTTCGCTACCCCGGCCAACTAAAATATTTTCTCATGATTGGCCGAAAATTTCTACAAAACCAGTTGATCATCCGTTTGGCCCTTATGCTGATTCATTGAGTGAAAAGCAGCATAAGTTTGGTCCTTTTCTAAAGTAGAGTAAATGGTATCATACAATAATTGCGTAGTATAAAACAATTTCACTTCTGGATATTTTATCCATTTATCATCGGCTACTTCTCCGCTTCGCTCCCCGCACAGCCTGCGCAGTCCAAGGATCTTCTGGCCACGAATGTTTTGGATATCGCATGCGAAGTTCTTTGCGAACATCATGATAGGTAGTTTGCCAAAAGCTTTTTAAATCTTGTGTTACTTGCACAGGCTTATATCCTGGCGATAGCAAATGCATCAATACTTTTGTTCTGCCTTCGTTGATACTCGGTGTTTCCGTTAATCCAAATACTTCTTGCAGGCGCACTTCCATGGTGGGTGATTGTGCATTTATAAAATATTGTATTTTGATGAATGAACCGCTTGGCACCTCCATTGTTGAGGGAGCAAGTTTCTCCGCACGATTCGATAACTCCCATGAAAGTATTCCCGCAAGGATGGCATTCAAATCCAATCGTTGTAAATCAATTTTCTTCGTTGCTTGCGTAAGATAAGGAGCAAGCCAATCGCCTAATGTTTGTAATAAACTTTCTTCACTTACATCAGGCCAAACTTCTTCAGGTCGCCAAGTTTTTAAACTCATGATGCGTGCTTGCCACTCGCGTTGCTCTTCACCCCATCCAATCATTTTTAAACCCTCGTTGGCAATCACTTTACAAAGCAATTCTATCTTTTGTTCTTGTGGTATTGTTTGCGATGGTTTGCTTTCTAAAACTAAGTTTCCAATTCTCTTCTCAGAGGTTGCCACAATCATTTCACGTTCAGTATCCCATTGAATGGATTCAATTTGTTTCGCCATTGAAAGCAATTGCTTTGGATCAATAGGTGCGGCCAAGAATATTTTACCTTCACCACTGCCCGCATCAAGCTGAGCAATGCTTAGCCATGATTCGTGCATTAACGTATCGTGCAGTGGTAGCTTGGCAATGCGGCCATTCGTTAATTTGTATCGTTCGCTATTTTTGTCAAGTTGCCTAGCAATGCGTTCGGGGTAAGCTGCGGCAACAAGCCTTCCAACATCTTGTGCCAATGGAATTGAGTTATCAACTAATAGATTAAAATGCCTTCTCCAGATAGCAGCCAACTTTTCAATACGTTCCAATACATTTCTATCAGCCGACACCCGCTCACCGCTACGCCACTTGCGTAAACATTCTAATCTCAGAGTGAGATCAGCACCTGCTTCTTTGGGCAATGGATCGCGCTCTTCTAAAAGCGCAGCAATATCTGTTGCAATGCCTCGATGCCCTTCTGCCTCCAATAGCAAATGAGCAATACGAGGGTGCGTTGGTAGCTGCAGCATCTGTTTGCCTCGCTTAGTTATCCGAGTGCCTTCAAGTGCTCCTAGTTGTTCTAGTAACTCTATTGCTTGATTCCATGCGCCCTTTGGGGGATGCGTTATCCACTGAAGTTCATTGGTATCTTTTATTCCCCATTGGCTTAACTCTAGCGCAAGGGGTGCTAAATCAGCTTCCAAAATTTCTGGAGTTCTGTTAGCGACAAGGCCCGCACTCATGCCTTCGCTCCATAAGCGATAACAGACACCAGGGCCAAGTCTGCCTGCACGACCCGCGCGTTGGTCTGCGGCATCTTTGCTTACGCGGATTGTTTCCAATCGTGTAAGACCACTGCGCGGATCAAACTTAGGCACACGTGCGTAACCGCTATCCACAACAATACCAATGCCTTCAATGGTAAGCGAAGTTTCTGCGATAGAAGTCGACAATACAATTTTCCGTTGGCCGGATGTATTGGGCATAATAGCCTCTTGTTGTTTCTTAAAAGGAAGGTCGCCATACAACACATGTACATTGGCTTGCGGTAATTCAGCTTCCAGCAACTGAGAAGCTTTTGTTATTTCTCCTGCTCCCGGCAAAAAAGCAAGTATATCGCCTTGTGCTTCCTTCCATGCTTTTAAAATGCCTCGCACCATCTTAACAGGAATATAGGCATCCTGATCAAAATTAAAATAGCGATGTTCAACTGGATATTGCCTGCCAACACTAGTGATGATGGGCGCATTGCCAAGTAGGGAAGAAAGTTTTTCACCATCTAACGTAGCAGACATAATGAGAATTTTTAAATCTTCTCGAACGAGTTGTTGCACTTGAAGACTTAACGCAAGGGCAAGGTCAGCTTGTAAGCTTCGCTCATGAAATTCATCGAAGACAATCAAGCCAACACCATCCAGTGTATTGTCGGTTTGAATCATGCGCGTGAGTATGCCTTCTGTTACAACCTCGATTCTTGTTTTAGCAGAGATAGCATTTTCAAACCTAACTCTATATCCAACAGTGTCGCCAACTTTCTCCTCCAATAAAGAACTCATTCGCATTGCTACTGATCTTGCTGCCAACCTGCGTGGCTCAAGCATTATTATTTTTTGATCGGCAAGCCATGGTTCATGTAATAATTCCAATGGTAGAACAGTTGACTTACCTGCGCCAGGCGGAGCTTGCAAAATCACTATTGACGAATCTGTTAGCTTTTGTTTTAGATCAACAAGTATTTCGAGAACTGGGTAGGCGAGCATGCGGCAAAAGTAGGAAGGGTTTGCCAATGATTGGCAATTGCTTCATTTGAAGCTTTGATTAATGCTGAATCAACAGTTTCGGAAATCGTTATTCTCTTACATCCTCGGTTGCTGAGGCTTAACAGCAATACCTCCTGGTACTAGGCCTTTGGCTTTTATTTTCCGGCTGTACAATTTGCCATTGAAGTTGGCAAAGAGTGTATCAAAATCTTTACCACCTAAGTTTACATCCAATGCATTTATTTTGGGCTGTGAGAAAATATAGTTCACGCGCCCAAGCTGGTCGCTCACCTGTATACCTATGGCTGTCGCGGAATACAACAAGTTTTCGCTATCTACCGCCATGCCTTCTGTAGCAGGACTTGTTGCTCCATAAGGGATGTGATAATGAGTATAGTCCTGACCAAAGGCAAGGCTGCCATCGTCTTTTATCTTAAAGGAATAACCAAACACATAGTTCGATAAGCCTACGTTTAAAAATGTTTGCTCGGCAGATATGCTCAGCCCTGTTGGACTTTCGGGAACAGAAGTGTATTCAACCGCCTTTTTCAAGAAACTATAAAATCCAATCTGTTTTTTATTCTTATCAGAGAAGTAGATGCCTTTACCTGAACTTGTAATAAACGAGGCGTCTACATTTTTTAACACTATGGTTGATGTTTGTTTGTCATTCATCTGCTCGAGTGTATGTCGAGTTAGGTTACCTGCATAGAGACTTCCATCGGTAGCAAAACAAATGCCGCCAACTTCGCCTTTCATTTGCAGATACTCAATGACATTAGCACTCTCATTTACTGTATAAACCGAATGATTGGCAGTGAAAAAAAATTCGCCTGCTTTATTTAACGCCAGCTTATTAATTTTTATGTTGTTGGTTTTTATTTCTTTCCAGGGTTCACCCTCCAGCGTGGGGTTCATTCCTTTGCCTAGCGTTGGGTGAGCTTCTATTGCTTTGGGGTAATCTTTCCACAACCACTTCAATGCATCAGCCAGAATGGTGCGTGCGTGTTTGCTGTCGTGCCCTCCTGTGCCCCATTCATGGTTCACTTCATAGCCTGCCCACGTTAATGCCGACAACATATTTTGATTTGCCACCCACCAATCGCCTGCGTAAATGTTGAGATCATGATCGCCATCTTCCAGAAACACACGCAAAGGTTTAGGTTCTGTTTTTCTAACGAGTGTAGCAAACTCATCCGCTCCGCGTAATCCCACGTAAGTGCCGATGGTACTCAACACCCTGCGAAATGCATCGGGTCGTTCCCACGCCACGTTGAATGCACTGATCGCTCCGGAACTGGCTCCTGCTATTGATCGATCATTGGGATCGCTGCTGAGGTTATACGTTTTGCTTACTTCCGGCAGTAGTTCTTCCAATAGAAAGTTTGCATAGCGATTGCCCATGGCATCGTACTCGAAGCTGCGGTTGTATCGTGGGTAGGTGTCAGTTCCATCGGAGATTACTTTTCCATGATCGATGAAGATGCCAATGGTAACAGGCATTTCTTTTAACGTTATAAGTGAATCCATCACAGCAGGTAAGTTCCACCCTATGGCACGCGAGAGGCCATCCTGAACTATCATTGTGCAGGCAGGCTTAGTTGAATCGTATTCTTTTGGAATGTATATCCAATAATTGCGCTCTGTGCCAGGGTAGATGTTACTCTTCCACACAAGTGGACCTTTGATTTCACTTTTTGAACGTGTACTGTTGGTCTGCGCATAGCTTACACAAGGGTGAATGAGCAGTGCCGCAAGGAGTAGGTAATTTTTGATCATGTGAGTTTTAAATTAAAAGTAGTAAGGTCTCTTTGTTATAAGTTTTCGAACATGAACCGGATGTTGTGGATCACTGCTTTGGGATCTTCACGGTGAACCAAGTGTCCGCACTTAGATAGATAAATGAGCGAGCCTCCTTTGCTGGATGAGTAAATGAATTTCTTCCATCGTTCTATGTTTATGTTGGTTCTTACGGTAAAGAATTCTTCATGATTAAAATCTTTGCTTCTTCGATCTGGTGGCACCTCAAACCTTCCGCCAATGAAAAAATAAATAGGCACGTTGGGCACAGGCAGGCTTGTGATTTCCGCGAAATCAGTTTTTCGTAGTTCGCCTAACACGCGCGCTTCAGCTGGTGGACCGAAGAGTGTGTCTGCTGCATCTAGTTTTTTATAAAGCCTGTTGTACAACATTTCATCGATCCTCTGCTCAGGCACGTTGATGGTTCTGAATATGGAATTCCATTCCTTTTTTGTTTCTGTGAAATCCGCAGGGTCAATCATAACAAGGCCTCCAATATCGTTGGGATAATATCCCGCAAAGGCTCTTGCATAAAGTCCACCCATAGAATGACCTACAAGAATATAAGGCGGAGCAATTTTTAGTGTAGTAAGAATTGCTTTCAAATTGTCGGCCACAACTTTCACTGTGGGCATCTCTTTCACGATGTCGGATTTCTCAACACTGGCTCTGTCGTAAGAAAACACAGGAGCAAATTTCGCGATGTCGTCAATTACGGTGTCCCAATTGCCAAGACCCATGCCCATACCATTTTCGAAAATAATTGCCGGTGTAGTGGGCTTTCGGTTTTCAAATCCTTTTGTATAGACATTGAAATTATGTCCATTTACTTTTATGAGTCGTTCCTGCGCATGTAAGAGTAAGCAGGTGAGCAGGAGAGGGAGCGCAAGCAGTGCTTTCATTTTTTTATAAGGATGGTTAAGTGTTTTCTTTGGGTGTGAGGTTTATATAAAGCAATTTAAGACACTTTTCTGTTTCGTGTTATTTGCCAGTAAAATATCTGTGCGTGCGTTTTTGTAACCATTTCTCTTTTCCAGAGTATAATAACTACATTTAAGTCAAATATATTGACGTGAACCGACAACAACTTGGAGAATTTGAAGAAATCGTAATGCTGGCTGTGGGTATCTTATATAAAGAAGCTTACACTATTACCATCATTGACGAAATAGAGCAGCGGCTTGATCGCAAGGTGAGCATCGGTGCTTTGCAGACCGCGCTAAGGCGGCTTGAAGACAAAGGTTATCTAACTTCTGAATTTGGAGAAGCCACAAGCGTGCGGGGAGGAAAGCGAAAGCGGTATTTCAGTTTAACCATGCTGGGTACTCGCATTCTTAAAGAAACACAGGAACAACGAATTGATATGTTCAAAGCTATACCACGCATGGCATTTCCGAAATCATGAATCAACAAGTGAACATTCATCCGCCTCAGTTTTCCTTGCGGTTCTTCCGATGGTTTTGCGATCCATCCTGTATGGAAGACATTGAAGGAGATCTTCTCGAAATGTTTGAAAGAGATGTTTCAGAAGGAAGCCTTAGAAAAGCGCGACTACAATTTTCAATAAATGTTTTGAAGTTATTACGTCCTGGTATTATCAAAAAAATTGGATCACCATCATTCACTCAACCATCACCTATGTTTAAAAATTATTTTATCACATCGGTTCGCGCATTGATGCGCAACAAAGGATTCGCCACCATCAACATTGTTGGTCTTGCCGTTGGCCTCGCTACCTTTAGTCTTATCGCGTTGTATGTTTATCATGAACTCAGTATTGATCGCTACCATCAAAACGCAAGTCGTATCTACCGGATTGTAGAAAACTTAAGAACAGAAAATGAATTGCTAACACAGTCGACAAGTTCGCCACCGATGGGGCCACGCATGTTGAAAGATTTTCCTGAAGTGGAAAGTTATGTACGCTTTCAAAACTGGAACTTGCTTGCCGAACGAAAAGGCATCTCTTTCTATGAACCAGATTCGTATATCGCGGATAGTACTGTGTTCGATATTTTCAGTTTTAAATTTCTGAAAGGCAACAAGAAGACAGCCCTGCGCGAACCACGTTCCATTGTGCTTACTGAAACAATGGCCAAAAAATATTTCCCTGACGAAGACCCTCTCGGGCAGATGATCAAAATGGATAATGATCAATACAAAGTTACGGGTGTGATGGAAGACGTGCCAGAGAATTCTCATTTTAGATTTAGCAGTCTGATTTCCTTCTCAACCTGGAGTAGTAATAATAAGGGAGGGGAAAATAGTGGCTGGTTTTGGAATGGGTTTCACACCTACGTATTGTTGCGCGATGCACAGTCGGTTGACAAGGTTCGAAGTAAGATGCATGATTTCATTCAACGAAATGTGGAGAAAGGCGGAATGTATTATGAAGATTTGCCACTACAATCACTCGCTAGTATTTATATGGCTCCGCAGCGCTCTTGGGAAAATGGCACACGTGGAAGCATCAACAACATTTACATTCTCTCCACCATTGCAATTTTCATTCTCTTAATTGCTTGTTTCAATTATATCAATCTTGCAACGGCACGTGCCTCGCGAAGATTGAAAGAAGTGGGCTTACGCAAATCATTGGGCGCTCTACGAAGAATGTTGATAGCACAGTTTCTCGGTGAATCCATTATTGTAACCTTCCTTGCTTCTTTGCTTGCTGTGCTCTTAGCCTGGCTTGCACTTCCTTCATTTCGCACGCTGGTGGAATCACCGTTGAGTTTCTCGATATTGCCCAACCCGTGGATGATAGTTGGAATAGTGTTGCTGTTGATTCTTTTTATCGGTGTATTGGCAGGAGCTTATCCCGCACTTATTATTTCGGGGTTTCAGCCTCTACAGATTTTCCGTTCTTCCACCAAAGGCATTTACAGTCATCATAATTTTAGAAAAATTTTGGTGGCGCTTCAATTTGTTATTTCGATTACACTGGTTGCAGGAACGCTCCTTGTTTATGATCAACTAGATCTTGTACGAAACAACGACCTTGGATTTAATAAGAACGCAATGCTAGTTGTACCCACCAATGGAGACTCTGCCATTGTAAATCATTTGGATGCTATCAAGAACGAACTTAGTCATGTGAAAGGCGTGAGTTCGGTAGCAGGGTCATCAACTGTGCCTGGGCAATCCACGAATAATCTCTACACCGAGATTGAAATGAAAGACGGAAAGATGTCGCCCACTAATATTAATTACAATTTTGTGGATTACGATTTCTTACCAACTTACGACATCAAACTTCTGGCTGGACGCAACTTCCTTCGTGAAGTAAAAGCAGATGATACTACGGCTTTCTTAATAAATGAGTCAGCGGTGAAAGATTTCGGCTGGACTCCTGAAGAAGCGATTGGCAAGCGGATAAACAAAAGCTCAAAGATCATTGGTGTCATGAAAGACTTTCACTATAAATCACTTCATTCACACATTGAGCCAATTTTGATTGTGTTGTCAAAGAGAATTAGTCGCATCTCCATTCGCATAGAGGATAAGAACCTGACTGAAACGGTGGGTCGGATTCAACAAAAATGGAACGAACTTGTTCCACACCTTCCCTTTGCGTATTCATTTCTGGATGTTGATTTCGATCGACAATATAAAGCGGATCAGCAACTCGGGAAAGTTGCCGGTATTTTTACAGGGCTTGCCATGTTTATAGGTTGCCTCGGCTTGCTTGGCCTTACCTCATTTGCAGTGGAACGCAGAACGAAAGAGATCGGCATACGAAAAGTTCTTGGCGCATCAGTACCTAACGTAATCATGCTGATTGCTCGCGAGTTTGTCGGCCTCATCTTGATCGCCTTTGCTTTGGCTACACCGCTTACATGGTATCTCATTATGAAATGGGAACTCAATTTCACTTTGCAGGCTGTTATCAATCCGCTACGATTCTTAATCGCGGGAATCTCCGTGCTTGCGTTTGCTTGGCTCATCATCAGTTTTCTTTCGTTTAAAGCTGCGATGGCAAATCCAACCAAAGCACTACGGACTGAATGATTGTTCTCCTTCAGCGGAGTTATTAGGGTGTTTGGTTAATCAGTTTTTTTGGTGGTTTGTGCCATCAAAAATAAGATTAAAAGTGTAGTGTGATTTATTGCTGGCAATAGTGTTGGAAATCGTTTCTAGAGTTTTGCCTCCAACATTTTCACCACCGTGATGGCCGCTTCTTCACCTTTATTGCCCAGCTTTCCACCCGCACGTTCAAGGGCTTGTTTTTTATTCATTACCGTAAGCACACCAAAAGCTATTGGTTTGTTTGATGATAGGTTCACATCCATTATACCTTGTGCCACGGCCTGGCAGATATAATCGAAATGAGGTGTGTCTCCTTGTATTACACAGCCAATACAAATCACAGCATCTATTTCTTTTTTGCTAGCCATCCATTGCGCAGCTAGTGGAAGTTCAAAACTACCTGGCACATACTTTTTAATGATGTTATTTTTTTTAACGCCAAGAGCTAGCAATGCATTGAAGGCTCCTTCAAATAACGCTTCGGTTATATCTTCATTCCATTCGGCAACAATAATGGCGAACTTCTTAGAGGCTAAATTGATTTTACTTTTACCTGATACTGATTTTAGTACGCCTGCCATGTTATTTATTCAAGGTTAAAGATTGAAAATTTCAGAGTTAAGGAAATAAAAAAGGGATAGATGTCTATCCCTTCAAAGTTATAATAAGTTTTGATTTAGGAATTGGCTTCCAACTTAGCTTTGAATTTTCTTGCGTTTTGGTATTCGCTAGAATCCCAATATAAGTCGATTATCTGTTGATAAACTGAAATAGCTTGATCGCTCTTATTTAGTTTTTCGTAAGCCAAAGCAGCTTTCATTAAATAGGTTGGCGAAAAATATTTATTGGCTTTGTAATCAGCAGCCTTTACATAAAATTTAGCAGCATCTTCATATTCTTTCAATTCCATGTGCGCATCGCCAATCAAGCTGTAGGCTCTTGCTTGCACAAGTAAATCGCTTGAGCTAAAATCTTCCAAATACAAAATGGCTGGCTTGAATTTACCTTGCTTTACATAGGCAGATCCAACATAAAAGTTGGCAAGCTTTCCAGCTTGGGTCAACCCATAATCATCAATAATTTGCAAGAGGCCAAGATTGTTGCCATCTCCATTCACAGCCAAGTTCAAACTATCGCTTTCAAAATAACGTATGGCCTGAAACATATCTTTTTGCGCTTGCTCTTCTTGTGTGCCTACCCAGTAGCGGAAACCGAAGTAGCCACCTACAACTAGTATCAATGCGCCCAATATTCCAAAAACAATTTTGGGGTTTTGTTCGATCCAATGCTCAGCACCCTCTAGTTTTTCAGCAATTATCTCTGGGTTTTCCAGTAACTCTTTTGATTCTTCCTTTTTAGCCATGATATAATAAAAATTATTACCCGATGTGAAACGGGATGCAAAACTAAGAATTAGCGGTTATTAAACAAAAGAGGAATTTTGAAGAGTTGAATGTCTAACCGCTGGGTGCACAAAGGTTCTCAGAGTTAATTTAAAACATTTCTCAGCAAACCTAAGCGACAATAACTAATCCGTTATATAAGGATAATCCGCTTGTGCATACACATCCTTCATCGCTTCGCTTGGATCAGGATAGTTTGATTCCTCAGCAAATTTCACGCTTTCTTCTACCACATTCATAATGCGCTCTTCAATGGAAGCCAACTCTGCTTCGGTAGCGAATTTCGATTCTAAAAGGGTTGTTTTTACAGATTCAAGAGGGTCGCGGTGTTTGTATTCTTCCACTTCTTCTTTCGATCTGTATTTTGCCGGATCGCTCATTGAGTGGCCTTTGTATCGGTATGTCCTGAATTCCAAAAGAGTTGGCCCTTCGCCATTTCTGGCTCTGGCTGCCGCTCTTGCAACTGCTTCATGCACAGCCTCAACACTCATAGCATCTACTGGCTCCGAAGGAATATCGTACGATTCTCCTAGTTTAAATAATTCAGTAACGTTAGATGTACGCTTCACGGAAGTGCCCATGGCGTAGCCATTATTTTCAATCACAAAAATTACGGGTAGCTTCCAAAGCATGGCCATGTTCAACGTTTCATGGAAAGCACCCTGACGAACTGCTCCATCGCCCATGTAGCACATGCACAAGTTCTTTGTTTTATTGTATTGTTCCGCGAAAGCGATACCTGCACCGAGAGGAATTTGTCCACCCACAATGCCATGCCCGCCAAAGAAACCATGCTCTTTATCAAACATGTGCATCGATCCGCCTTTGCCTTTAGAGATTCCAGTTTCCTTTGCAAAAAGCTCAGCCATTACTGCTTTTGGGTCAGAACCCAACGCAAGTGGATGCGCGTGATCGCGATAAGCAGTTATCCATTTGTCATCTTTTGTAAGAGCCGAAACAGCTCCAGCAACACATGCTTCCTGACCTATATATAAGTGACAAAATCCTTTTATCTTTTGTTGACCATAAAGCTGGCCAGCGCGCTCTTCAAACCTGCGCATGAGCAACATCATTTCATACCAGTGCAAATAGTTTTCTTTTGTGAATTCCGTTGGCTTAGTTGCCTTATTTTTTGATGGAGCTGAAGCTGTGGCCATAATTATTTTTTTTGGACTAATTTTGAATCATTTAAGAGTTGCGAAAATACTGCACGATTAGGCAATAGCCAAATTACTGATCGTTAGTATTGCAATATTTCATTAATCACCTTTTTGTGCGCCTCGAGAAGATTAGTCTCTTTAACTTTAAAAATTACGAGGAGGCTTCGCTTCAATTCACAGATGGCATCCATTGCTTTTTGGGTAAAAACGGAAGCGGCAAAACCAATTTGCTTGACGCGATTTATTATTTGGCCTTCACTAAAAGTGCTGTAAACCCATCCGACCAGCAAAATGTGGGCAGGGCAGGAGATCAATTTTTTATAAAAGGCACTTTCGTTAAGGGCGATCTGCAAAACGAAATAAGCTGCTCCTATCAGCAAGGCGCAAAGAAAATTGTCCGTGAAAACGGAAATGAATACCCCAAACTATCGGAACATATTGGCAAGTATCCGGTAGTGCTTATTGCCCCTGGCGATATTGAATTGATTTGGGGTGGCAGCGAGCCGAGAAGACGGTTTTTCGATAGCATACTTTCTCAAATTGATAGAAGCTATCTCGAAAATTTAATTCTTTACACCAATATTTTAAAGCAACGAAATGGTCTGTTAAAATTATTTGCCGAGCGCAATAAGGTAGATCATGATTTGATGGCGGCCTATGATGAGAAATTGGTGCAATCGGGCGAATACATTTTTTCAAAACGGAAGAGTTTCCTTACTTCTTTCTATCCATTGTTTAGAACTTTTTATGAATTTTTAATTGGCGATTCAATTGAAACCACCACTATTTTTTACCGCACCGACTTAGAGAAAATCGCTTTCGCGGAAGCGTTGAAAAAGAATTTAGAGCGTGATATTCTGGCGCAGCGAACCAGCGTTGGCATTCATCGCGATGATTTTATTTTTTCCATGAACGATGGCGAGTTGAAGCGCACAGGCTCGCAAGGCCAACAGAAATCTTTTTTAATTGCCCTTAAGCTGGCCGAATTTCAACTCATTTGCGATTATAAAAAGCTGAAACCCTTATTATTATTAGATGATATTTTCGATAAACTCGATGATGAGCGCATTCATAAATTAATGGTGTTGATCTCACAAGGCACGTTCGGCCAATTGTTTATTACCGATGCTCGGCAAGAAAGAAGCACTACTATTTTGAAAGAAGCGGGAGTAATTGCCGAGCTTTACAATATAGAGAATGCGGTTATTAGAAGAGTTTAAACACTTAACCCCTGTTCTAGAAATACAGGATTAGGAAATTGTTATTGGCCAAACCACTTTTGTGAAGTTGAAGACAAAGGGTGAACATATTGAATATTGGGCAACCCAATCTATTGACGATTTGGAAGCATCTGAAGTGCTTTATGTTGGAAAGAAATATTTGCAAGCTTTATTCTTCTCGCACCTTGCTTTGGAAAAAGTTTGCAAAGCTTGTTGGGTGAAAGATCATGCAGAGAATACTCCGCCCAAAACACACAATCTAATTTTTATTTTAGCTCAAACTAATTTAGAAATAAGCCCACGACAAAAGGAATTTCTATTGGAGATCAATCGTTTCCAAATAGAAGGGCGGTATCCAGAGCAATTAACAAGCTTAGCTAAACTGACAAATGCGACAATCGCGCGAACGATTATGAATGAAGCAAAACAATTACAACAATGGTTACTCAACAAGGTGCAATAGAAACAGCTCAAGCATTTGTGCGCGATTGCGCCAAGGGAGGGATGCTATTTGATAAAGTTCTCTTATTTGGCTCGTATGCCAATGGAACAGCTCATAAAGATTCTGATATTGATCTATTGCTAGTCTCACCACTTTTTAATGATGATGTACTCGCCAACCTTCGGCTTTATTCTAAAATAAATATTAATTACCCTATAATTGAAACACACCCTCTTTCATCTAGCCGATTGTTGGAGGCAGACGAGTTTGTGCAAAAGGTAAAAAAAGAAGGCATAGAAATCATAAAATGACTTTCTTATCGGCTGTATTAACAACCCATGAGCAAAAAGAATAATCCTCACGACACGCAGCACATTGGCTCGGCCATACAGGACATGTTGAAGGAATTTCACCTGAAAGCCAAATTCGATGAAGCCAATTTAGTGGCATCGTGGGAGCGTTTGGTGGGCAAACCAATTGCCAAACGAACCAAAAAAGTATTTGTTAGAAACAAAGTGGTGTTTGTAGAACTCGATTCGCCCTCTATGAAGCATGACCTAAATATGCACAAAGCGCAGATTCTTTTAATTTTAAGAAAAGAATTTGGTGAAGATTCAGTAGGTGAGATTATCATTATGTAATCTTTTTCAACGATTTCTCATTAACTCGCCACTTTTCATCAAGAAAATATTGGAATAACTAATAATTAGGCACTCGCTATCTTGCCTATCACAAAAAAGCCATTAATTTTGCGCTCCTGTTTTTTTCGGAAGCGAATTGGCAGGCAACAATTAGATCATCGTTCTTATAAATTTTGATTCTGATTTTAGTTGGGGAGATACTCAAGCGGCCAACGAGAACAGACTGTAAATCTGTTGACTTCGGTCTTCACAGGTTCGAATCCTGTTCTCCCCACAAATTAGATTGCAAATTCAAAATTTAAGATTTTAAATAGATTGAAGCTCAATCTAAAATTTGGAATCTCAAATAATGAATTTAATAAGCGGGAGTAGCTCAGTTGGTAGAGCGATAGCCTTCCAAGCTATAGGTCGCGGGTTCGAATCTCGTCTCCCGCTCTTGGGCAAAGTTGTTAGTTGGTAGGTATCTGTTGTTGAAAGCTAACAACTAATAACCAACAACTTGAAACAAGCTGTTGTAGCTCAGGGGTAGAGCACTTCCTTGGTAAGGAAGAGGTCGAGGGTTCAATTCCCTTCAACAGCTCTACCGATTAATAATTAGGATTCAAAATTTAAGTTTTGAATCCTTGAAAATTTGATTACTAAACGTGGTAGTCATTGACTTGAAATGTTGAATTATAATCTTGAATTTTAGATGCTGATGCGTAGCGACCATCAAAAAGCATTCAAAAATTCACACAATTACCTTATTCGAAAGGCTTACGATGTTTAGGGTGTAAATGCTTCCACGGAAGCTTAAATAAGTAACTTTTAATTATTTATACACTTTTAAACTTAAACTAGGATTTTCAAATATGGCAAAGGAAACATTCGACCGCTCGAAACCACACGTAAACATCGGTACTATTGGTCACGTTGACCACGGTAAGACTACTCTTACCGCTGCAATCACAAAAGTTTTATCTTCTAAAGGTCTAGCTGCAGTGAGAGATTTCTCTTCTATTGACAACGCTCCAGAAGAAAAAGAAAGAGGTATTACAATCAACACTTCACACGTTGAGTATTCAACAGCAAAAAGACATTACGCTCACGTTGACTGTCCAGGCCACGCTGACTATGTAAAGAACATGGTTACGGGTGCTGCTCAGATGGACGGTGCTATTCTAGTTGTTGCTGCTACTGACGGCCCAATGCCACAAACTCGTGAGCATATTCTTTTGGCTCGTCAGGTAGGTGTACCTGCTCTTGTTGTATTCATGAACAAAGTTGACTTGGTTGATGATGAAGAGTTGATTGAGTTAGTTGAAATGGAAGTTCGTGAATTGATGTCTTACTACAGCTTCCCTGGCGATACTATGCCTGTTATTAAGGGATCGGCTCTTGGCGCGCTTAATGGCGAACCAAAGTGGGTTGAAAAAGTAGAAGAATTGATGGACGCAGTGGATAATTTCATTCCTATTCCAATTCGTTTGATCGACAAAGATTTCTTGATGCCTGTAGAAGATGTGTTCTCGATCACTGGTCGTGGAACTGTTGCAACAGGTCGTATCGAGCGTGGTATCATTAAAACTGGTGATCCAGTTCAAATCCTAGGAATGGGTGCTGAAAACTTGACTTCAACTATCACAGGTGTTGAAATGTTCCGTAAAATTCTTGACAGAGGTGAAGCTGGCGATAACGTTGGATTGCTTTTGAGAGGTATTGAAAAAGAGCAGATCTGCCGTGGTATGGTTATTTGTAAGCCAAACTCAGTAACTCCTCACGCTAAGTTCAAAGCTGAAGTTTACGTTCTTTCTAAAGAAGAAGGTGGTCGTCACACTCCATTCTTTAACAAATACCGTCCTCAGTTTTATTTCCGTACTACTGATGTTACAGGAGAAGTTATGTTGCCAGCAGGTGTTGAAATGATTATGCCTGGTGATAACATTTCTATCGAAGTAACATTGATCAATAAGATCGCTATGGAAAAAGGTCTTCGTTTCGCTATTCGCGAAGGTGGCCGTACTGTAGGTTCTGGTCAGGTAACTGAAATTTTGGATTAATTTTTTTAAGAATTGATACAATTGAAAAGGTTGGCTTAATAGCCAGCCTTTTTTTTGTTTGTGCTAATGATTTGGCTAAAGCCATAATAATGAATCGTTTATACCAAGGTCAGCGCGTTTAACAATTTTCAACAAAAACTTTTTTATGTTTTACTTTCTCCTACCTTTGCAATCCTTTTAAATTGGCTTAGAATAGTACAGTTGAAGGGACGTTGAAATTGTAGTAATTATTGGGAGTAAAATACGGGTGTAGTTCAACGGTAGAATAGCGGTCTCCAAAACCGTTGATCTTGGTTCGAATCCAGGCACCCGTGCAAACAGAAAACAAATGGAAAAACTGAAAAGCTATGTGCTTGATTCCTATGATGAAATTCGCAACAAGGTCTCTTGGCCTAAGTTTAGCGAACTTCAATCAAGTGCAATATTGGTGCTAGTGGCATCTTTTATTTTCGCAATGGTAATTGGGTTTATCGACTTTGGTTTTAAAAACGGGCTTACCTGGTTTTATACACTCAAATAAGTAGAAAACTATGGCCGAATTAAAATGGTATGTACTCCGTGTTATCAGCGGACAGGAAAAGAAGATAAAATCTTACTTGGAAACTGATATTGAAAGATCAAAACTGCAGGAATTTGTTCCTCAGATATTGATTCCTTCAGAGAAAGTATATGAAATGAGAAATGGAAAGAAACGTGTAAGAGAAAGAAATTTCTTTCCTGGCTACGTAATTCTGTATGCTGATTTAACTCACGGTGAGGCTTATCATACAGTAAATAATATTCCTGGTGTTATTGGCTTTTTGGGGAATAATGTTTCAGGAATGACGAATAAAGAGCCAGTGGCTTTGCGTCAGTCTGAAATCAATAGAATACTTGGAAAGGTTGAAGAAGTAGATACAACCGTTGAGAAGTTAGAAACTCCATTTATTAAAGGAGAATCCATTAAAGTAATGGACGGTCCTTTCAATGGCTTTACGGGAACAGTGGAGGAGATCTTTGAAGAGAAGAAGAAGTTAAATGTAATGGTAAAGATATTCGGAAGAAATACTCCAGTGGAATTGAATTACATGCAAGTGGAGAAGGTGGAATAAAGCACTCATCAATTTATAAAAGAAAAACCCTGATGGAATACACCATCAGGGTTTTCTTTTTTTAACACTTATTGACCTCTCAAACTAATAGGGTCGCTCCACAACCCTTGTCCCGTGCTGGTAACAGGAGCTACCCGAAACCAATACAAAGTGCCAGGTTTTAGGTTCGTGGCAGTTATACTAGCAATAGTGGTGAACCCCAGAATCTCCCACGCACTTGCATTGGCGGGTGCTGGAGCTTCGGCAGGAAGAGGGTCAACACTTTTCTGCCACACATAACCTGCTCTAGGGGTAACAGGCGATTGTAAAATTGCCTCACCTTCATGGTCGCCATAGGTTACTTCAAACCTAAAAGCACCCCGATTGCCCTTGCCACGCACGTCCATACCAGCTGCCAGAATAATGGTTTCGTTGCCGTTGGCAATTATCTCCACATAATTGGCCAATCGGGTCAAGAGGCTATCCAATTCCACCTCTTTGTCGTTCATTACTGAGGTTAGCGCAGGGCCACCGCTTTGAGCCGCATTGTAGGCTGCTTCCGCAGCATCAGCCCCGTCCGTTACCAATGCCAACGCTGGCAGAGGGTTCACAAAAATGGCGTTGCCGCCAATCATCGCCACAAACTGGCGAGCCTTCTCCACTTTTTGGAGTAGCGTTAATTTCGCTAGCCCCAAACTCACTCGAGCTTTCATATTATTATTTGTTTAATTGTGATGCTGGCTACTGCCGATGGACTACTTTGCGATCGCTCAAAGAAAGCCCTTATGAGGTAGCCAGACGTTGGTTCAACTTGTTAATCAGCAGTAGAGTTTACGTGCATAAGGGGTAGTGTTATAAATCAACATTGAGATAAAAGCCAAAAGCGTGCCAATATTTATCAATTGATTATTCACTGCAGAACAAGAGGGCTAAATTTTATCAAACGAACTGGTTGCTTTATAAGCAGAGCTCTCATTTTTACAGAACGAGCTCGTGTTGTGAAGAGCAGAGCTGTTCTTGTTAAAGAAATAGCTATTGATGTGAAGGGGAGATCTCGTGATGTGAGGAGAACAGCTCTAAAATGTAAAGCACGAGTTCGTGTTGTTAGGAATCGAACTCGTGGCATGAAGACACGAACTCGTGTTGTGTAGAGCAGAGCTCGTGATGTAAGGAGAACAGCTCTAAATTGTAAAGCACGAGTTCGTATTGTTAGGAATCGAACTCGTGGCATGAAGACACGAACTCATCTTGTGATGAATCGAGCTCGTGGTGTAAGGAGAATAGCTCGTGCTGTTAAAGCGCGAATTATTCCGGTAGAAAATTTAATTACTTCTCAACTAATTCTAGTTTGTGATGCAGAAGCATAAGGTCTTTTGAATCTACAGCAAATTCAGCGATAGTTTCACCAGAGTTGTCAGCAAACTCGACTTCAAAAATGCCATCTCCAAGTATCTCTACTACAGTACCAACTTGCCCAAACACTACCATTTTAAGAGGCAGGTCTTTTAACAAAGCTACGGTATCAAATATCTTTATCGGTTCATTTTTCATTTTTCATTTTTTTAACGTAACAACTCGTCAATCGAGGAAAGTCTTCTCCGTTTTTAAAAATCCAACCTGTAGAAACTATGGCCGTTTTTCCAAAAATACTAATCTGCATGAGCACTCCAAAACGGATACCATGTTGATCGGCTTCTTTTTCGATGCAATTGCAGCTAGCAAGTTCTTTTAAAATCTCCTTTTTAAGAAGCTCTGCGTCTTTAATACCTATCCCTAAGGCAGATTTAAAGACTGCTGCTTTCTCTTTTCCGTATGGATGATTTTCGTTTAAGCAATACTCAGTTAATTTTTCAAGAGCTATAAAAGCATTTTCATGATTTAGAAGTTTTGCCATTGAATCCGTCTAAGAATTTCATAACCCTATTTCAAAAATACAAAAATACAAAAAAAGCACGTTACCGATTCTTCCCCATTCCTACTTTCTCCCAAAAAATACTCCTTTAGAGGTAGTGTGTGAAAGAAAAAGACTTATGAAGAGATTAAAAGTTCTACCTCAATTTGAATTCTCCTATTTTTTGTAAATCTTTACAAAGTGTTTTGGTAGTGTGTGGGGGTGTTCTTGTGGTTTTCAATTAAAAGCCAATGAAAAATTTATACAAACTTTCTTCCCTTCCGCACATAACAGTTATCTGTTTGCTGTTATTCTCAACCGTAGGCTACTGCCAATCTATAAGCAATTTAAAGACTGCGCTCGAAGGCAATAAAGTAACCATTACCTACGATTTGGCTCACGCTAATGCGCAAGACAAATTCAAGTTTACCGTTTATAGTTCTCATGATAATTACGCTGCACCCATTGAAGCCATAACGGGCGACTTGGACAATGTACCTGCGGGCACTAACCATCGCCTTGTATGGGATGCCAAAAGCACTTTAACCTCTTCTTTTGAGGGCGAAGTGAAAGTGAAATTGGTAGGCATAAAGATTGTTGTTGCACCACCGAAATTTGCGCTAAATGGTCTCGACAAGAGTGCCTACAAGAGAGGTAGCGAACTTAGCCTCGGCTGGACAGGCGGGCGGCCAACTGATAAGATTTCAATTGCTCTCTACAAAGGCGAGCAATTGGTGGAACCACTGGCCGAAAAGATAGACAACAATCAAACCTTTACATGGGCTATACCTAAAGGCTTTAAAACGGGCAGCGATTATACTTTGCGCGTTACTGATGATAAGCAAGCCACTAACAACAATACACCCGCATTTAAAATAAAAACCCGCGTGCCGTTTATAGTGAAAGTACTTCCTTTTTTAGTGGTGGGTATTATTGTTGCCGTGCTGCCCAAAGGAGGGGGGGGAGGAACTACTCCTACGCCTGAAGCGAAGAATCTCCCTGACCTTACCATAAAGCCGAATTGACATCCGATTTAATTTGATAAATAAAAAAAGCAACAATGAATTACAATCAATTATTTGGGATTTGTAATCATAAAAATCTGACCATGGTCTACTTTAAGAATAGATTCTTTAATATCCTCACGCTAGTATGTTCATTTCTATTTTTTGTATCAGATAGTTTTGCCCAAACTTTTAATCCTGTCCATGCTGGCAGTTTAACTGGCACAGGCGGGGCTTTATTAAATAATCCTATTTCCATTTACGTTTCAGGCAACTACGCCTACGTGGCAAGCTTTGGTAGCAATGCGTTGGAGATCGTGGACGTTACTAACCCAGCGGCACCCGTGCACAAGGGCAGTTTGGTTGATGGCACTGGTGGAGCTTTGTTGGTTACTCCTCAATCAGTTTATGTTTCAGGCAACTACGCCTACGTGGTAAGCTATGGTAGCAGTGCGTTGGAGATAGTAGACGTTACTAACCCAGCGGCACCTGTGCACAAGGGCAGTTTGACTGATGGCATTGGTGGAGCTAAGTTGACCTCCCCTCGTTCTGTTTATGTTTTAGGTAACTACGCCTACGTGGCAAGCTATAATAGCAATGCGTTGGAGATCGTTGACGTTACTAACCCAGCGGCACCCGTGCACAAGGGCAGTTTGACCGATGGCACAGGTGGGGCTTTGTTGGGTAGTCCTTATTCCGTTTATGTTTCAGGCAATTACGCCTACGTTGCAAGCTATGGTAGCAATGCGTTGGAGATCGTTTCAATTTCTTCGCCAACTGCTCTGGTTGCTACAACCGCCAACAGTGTCACAGAAACTTCCTTTAGCGCCAATTGGAATACAAGCGTTGCCGCCACTGGATATTATCTAGATGTTTCTACTTCAAACACTTTCTCAACTTTTGTAACTGGCTACAATAACTTTAGTGTGGGCAATGTGACCAACTACAACGTGAACACAAACATTTCTGGAGGAACGACTTATTATTATCAGGTTAGGGCATACAATGCTTCAGGCACATCAGGAAATTCAAACGTGATTTCATTGGTTACTGTGCCACCAGCACCAATCGCTAGTGCAAGTTCAACTGCGCAAACTTCCTTTAGTGCCAACTGGAGCACAAGCACCACTGCGACAGGATACTTTTTGGATGTGTCTACCTCAAATACCTTTTCATCATTTGTTGGTACTTATAATAACCTTTCTGTAGGCAACGTCACTACGGCTTCTGTCACTGGCCTAACAGGTGGAGTCACCTATTATTTCAGGGTGAGAGCTTCGAATGGTTCGGGTGCATCCGGAAATTCAAACGTGATTTCATTAGTTACCGCACCACCTGCACCAATGGCCAACGCAGCCACATCTATTACGCAAACTAGTTTCGTTACTAACTGGAGTGCTAGCACAACTGCTACTGCTTATTATCTAGATGTAGCAACAGATAATGCATTTTTATCTTTAGTAACAGGATACAATAATCTTTCTGTTGGTAATGCTACAACCTATGCTGTTACAGGCCTTAATGGCGGCACAAACTATTATTATCTATTAAGAGCGTTAAATGCATCCGGTACTTCGGGCAGTTCAAATGCTGTCATGGCATTAACGATTCCAGCTAATCCAGTAGCTACATCCGCCACCTCTATTATTCAAACTTCTTTTACTGCTAATTGGAGTGCAACCCCATCTGCAACTGCTTATTATTTAGATGTGGCAACTGACAACGGATTTTCAACTTTGGTAACAGGCTATAATAATCTTTCTGTAGGTAGCGGGAATTCTTATAATATAGGTGGACTAACCAGCGGTAAAACTTATTACTACAGAATAAGAGCCTCTAATGCTTCTGGTACTTCGGGGAGTTCAAATATCCAAACTGCAGCAACAGTTGCATCCGCACCTACCATCACAAGCTTCACGCCAACGAGCGGAGCAGTGGGTGCAACGGTAACCATTACGGGCACTGGCTTTGATGTGATGGCAGCGAACAATACAGTAAAGTTCAATGGCACAACTACTATAGCAACGGCAAGTACTGCTACCAGCATCACCACCACAGTCCCAACAGGGGCAACCACAGGCACAATTACAGTTACGGTAGGTGGTCAAACAGCAACTTCATCGTCAAGCTTTACGGTTACTGTGGCAACAGCCGCACCTACAATCACAAGCTTCACCCCAACCAATGCGTCAGTGGGTGCAACAGTAACAATTACAGGTACT
>JBBRBQ010000007.1:0-196560 GCA_038205685.1 Cytophagales bacterium
CAGATTTGCCATAAGTTCCGCCTGTTTTAAAACGGTATCAATAGCCTTCTGCTGTTTATCAGGCGGATAACCCCACCTTGTAAGTGTTCGCTTAACAATCACCATAAGTCTTGCTCTTGCACTTTCCCTTATTGTCCAGTCAATAGTTGCGTTGGCTCTTACTTTGTCCGTAATTTCTCTTGCAATTTCTTTGAGTTGGTCGTCACCCAAAACCATTACTGCACTGTCGTTTACTTCTAAAGCGTTGTAAAAAGCAACTTCGTCTTTTGTCAGTCCAAGTCGTTCACCCTCTTTGTCGGCTTCTTTAATTTCCTTAGCAATGTTGATGAGTTCTTGAATAACCTCTGCTGTTGTCAACAAGTTGTTTTGATAGCGTTTTATTGCACCTTCCAACATTTCCAACAATTTTTTGCTCTTTACTAAATTAGTTTTGGAACGTGTTTTTATTTCGTCATTCAGTAATTTCTTTAAAAGTTCTAAAGCCAAATTTTGATGCTTCATACCTTTTACCTCCAAAAGAAATTCGTCTGAAAGTATTTCTAAACCTGATATTTCGGGCTTGTCAATACCTGCTGCTTCAAATATGTCAATTACTTTGTCTGAACTCAATGCTTCATCAACAATTTGTTTGATGGCTGTTTCTATTTCAATATCTGATTTACCTGTTCCAGTTACCTCAAACTTTACCAGCCTTGCTTTTACTGCCTGAAAAAAAGCTATGTCATCTTTAATTTCCATTGCCTTTTCATGAGGAATAGACAATGCAAATGCCTGACTCAATAAAGTTACTTCTCTTGCAAACCGTGTTTTACCGTCTTGTAAACCTAAAATATGCTCCTCTGCCTGCAGAATAATTGATAATTTCTCTTTCGCGTCTACCTTAAAAAATCGCCGGTAGTTAAATTTAAAACTGTTTGCATAGTAAGCTTCTGGTTCTTCTACAATAATATCATGTTGAGTTTTTGCCTGTTCGTTAAAAAATTGTTGAACAACTTCAAATTTTTCATTCATCAACTCAATGGCTTTGTCCAAATCTACAGTTGGTTCTCCTCGTCCGCCAGCAGCTGAGTAAAACGACAATGCATTTTTAAGGTCGCTGGCTATTCCCAAGTAATCAACGATCAAACCACCCGGCTTATCTTTAAAAACACGATTAACCCTTGCAATCGCCTGCATCAGGTTATGCCCTTTCATTGGTTTGTCTATGTATAACGTGTGTAAGCAAGGAGCATCAAAACCAGTAAGCCACATATCACGAACTATAACCAAACGTAAAGGGTCGGCTGGGTCTTTCATTCGCTCTGCTAAATTTTTACGCTGTTGTTTTGTGGAGTTGTGGCGTTGCATTTCTGGACCGTCAGCACTTGTTGAAGTCATTACAACTTTAATTGCTCCTTTGCTTAAATCTTCATTGTGCCATTCGGGTCTTAATCCAATAATTTCTTTATATAAATCGGCTGCAATTCTTCGGCTCATTGCTACAATCATTCCCTTGCCATCAAATACTTTTTGGCGTTCTTCAGAATGGGTTACAATGTCTTTGGCTAAATTTCTTATGCGTTCTTCATTACCTACAATTGCCTCCAATTTTGTGTATTTAGCTTTGGCTTTTTGTTGGTCGGTTATCTCTTCGTCTTCTTCTAGTTCTTTATCAAACTCTTCAATCAAGCGTTTACCTTCTTCATCTAAATTCACTTTTGCCAAACGGCTTTCATAATAAATACGAACCGTTGCACCATCGTTTACGGCTTGTGCAATATCATATACGTCTACATACTGTCCGAAAACTTGCGGTGTGTTTACATCTGTGCCTTCAATCGGTGTGCCTGTAAAGCCTATGTATGTGGCGTTTGGCAAAGCATCCCGCATATATTTGGCGAAGCCATACGCAATACGTTCTCCAATTTTTTCTTTGGTTTCTTTGTCTTTTACTTCTTTGATAGAAGCTTCAAAACCGTATTGTGTTCTGTGGGCTTCATCTGCTATTACTACAATATTTTTTCGTTCCGAAAGTTGCTCGTAAACTGATTTTTGGTCTTCAGGTAAAAACTTTTGAATGGTGGCAAACACAATTCCACCGCTTGCCACTTTTAGCAATTCCTTTAAATGCTCTCTGTCTTTGGCTTGAACAGGTTCTTGTCTTAATAATTGTTTTGAGTTGGCAAAGGTGTCAAATAATTGGTCGTCCAAATCATTCCTGTCTGTAATTACTAAAATGGTTGGGTTTTGCATTTCGGGTGCTGTAATCAGTTTGCCCGAATAAAAAACCATACTCAAACTTTTGCCTGAACCTTGTGTATGCCAAACAACACCACCTCTTTTATCTCCGTTTGCTCCTGATGCAATTATGGAAGATTGAACCGCTTTATTTACTGCGTAATACTGATGATAAGCCGCTAATTTTTTTACGGTTTCTATTGAGTAATTCCTGTTTTTGCACCTGCCTGCCCGTTGGACGCAGGCAGGTCTTCTTTTTTACTCTTTTCAAATACAATGAAATTGCGAACCAAATCTAAAAGGGTAGAAGGGGTCAACATTCCTTTAAGCAATATTTCTAATTGAGGAATAAATCGTGAAGCAAGTCTCGGCTCTTCATCACCCAATTTATACTCTTTGTTTCTCCCAGCATCTATTTCACGTTTTAACCAAGTTCTACCAAACCCAGTTTTTAAATCACTTTCTCTTTTTACAGCTTCTTCCCTTGTGTCGTAAGTTTCAAAATGAATAATTCTTTTGGCTTTATGCGTTCGTGTCCAATCTGCGCCTTTCCCATTTAAGTGTTCTAAAAATCTTTTTTCTAAATCTTCAGTTTGTCCTTTGTAAAATGTGCCATCTTCACATTCAATTACATATACATAAAAGCTTCTTTTTTTTCCGTCTGCTGTTTTTCTGCCTGTGCGTTGCACGCAGACAGGCCAAGTCATAAAACGGCTGAACCCTGCCGAAACACTTCCTGCTTTACATTCCATTCCGTCTGATATTACGCAAATAGCGTTGTAGGTAAATAAACTTGGAATGGTGGCTTTGTAAGTTTGTAATTGGTCGAACGCTTTTCGCATTGTGGCGTTTTCGTCTGCTGCATTTTTTAGTTCAATTACTACTAATGGCAAGCCATTTACAAACAGTAAAACATCGGGTCGCTTATTCTGATTTTTTTCTACAATAGTATATTGATTAACACATAAAAATTCATTGTTTAATGGTTTTTCAAAATCTATCAATGCTATTTCATAGCTACGTTCAAAGCCATCTTGTTGATATGGTATTTTTACTTTCTCTACTAATAGTTGATGAAAGGTTTCGTTGTTGTGCAACATTTCAGGCGAATAAATTCGCAATACTTTTTGAACGGCTTGTTCCTGTGCATCGTATGGAATGTTCGGATTAAGAACCGAAACCGATTTTCGTAAACGGTCAACCAAAACAATTTGCTCAAAACTTTCTCTTTCTATTTCTTCAGCACCCGGAGCAATAGCCAAACCGTGAACATACTCCCAACCCATAGATTGAAGCACTTCTATTGCAAAGGTTTCTATCTTATCTTCTGTGATTGGTTTCATTTAATTATTATTTGTCTTGAACACGATTTTGATTGATTACAGGATGGACAAGATTTTTATTATACACCCGCTTAAAATCTAAACTTTTTGAACCAAAATTGACGAGTAAGCCATCAGCTATATTGTATGCTTCACAATAATTTATTGCTTGAGCTTTATGTACATCCAATAATTGCTCAATGGCTTTAATTTCAACCATTACCTTTCCTTCTACAAAAAAATCTACTCTTCGTGTACCAATATTTTCTTCCCTATAAAATAATTCCATTTCCTTCTCTCTTTCAAAAGTTAAACCCTGAAATGAAAATTCAATTGCCAATGCTCTTTGATAAATGACTTCCTGAAAACCATTCCCTAATACCTTATGCACTTGCATTGCACAACCTATAATTCTGTGGGCTAAGGTATTTATTTCAGTTTCAGCATTAAAATTCGTATTCATATTATTGTTTTGCTTATTGGTCATTTTGTCTTGAACAAGATTGGATTGATTTCAAGATTGGCAAGATTTTCAAATGTGTTTTTTTTATTCTTGTTCATCTTGTAATTCATTTAATCGTGTTCAGACATTTTTACCCTCACCTCACCGCTCATCAACTTAGGTAACAAAGTATCTCGGGTTTGAGTTAAGGTGCGGATTTGAGTTTGGTTATTTATTATTTTAAAAAATAAGGTATTTACATTATTCGTAAAATCATTCATTTTCTTAAAAGGGGGCAAAATTATAGAAGTTTTACTAAAATCAGGGATAGTTAGTTGCTCTTGTGTTGTTCCGGTACCCGAAAGATTTTGTGATTTAGCCCAAAAAAACAAGTATTTACTTGAGATGAAATTTTCATTTGGAATAACTGTAATAAGTCTGACAATGGGTACATAGGGTTCTTGCCTTAAACAGACAAATCCAATTGTTCCCCTTGCTGATATAGTTATACATTCAGAAGCGATTATGGCGGAGTTTGTATAACCATAAAGACCATCATTACTAATCCCGTTTGAGTAAATAGGTATATTACATTGCTCTGTTTTTAACTCAGAATATATTTTGGGTTTATCTCCACCAGCTTTAATTTCAGTAATTTCACCAATACTTTTCTCCTCCCAACTCTCCTCCGCTTCCTCCACAAACCACTGCCTAAAAAGTGTTTCGGCCAATTGCTCTAAGGTTTTGTTTTGGCGGTGCAGCAGGTCAATTTTATCATCTAAACTACTAAGGATAGAGGCAATGGCGGTTTGTTCTTTTATTGGGGGGACATTCCAACTTGTAACTTTTAAATGGTTCCAATCTGCTCTTGGCATACGAGAACCACTTTCGCCACTATTAGCTGTATCAACAAACTCTTTGTTTGCTAAAAAATAAAATAGAAAGTTTTGTTCAAAGTCCTTTTTAGCTCTGAATACCCAAATATCAGTTGAGCAAATTCCATCAAATTGGGGCTTAACTACTTTGCGAAAATATGGTCGCAGTTTCCCAAACAAAATGTCATTTGCGTGAAACTTAAATTTATTGCTTGTTACATCAGAAGAAACACCGACAGAATTTAATCTTAAAGTTTCTTGTTCTATGTGTTCTAAGCCAATGTAAATAAATTCATCGCTTCCATCAGGATTATAGGTATCCTTTACGGGTTCAGTCATTTCTGAAAGTGAAATTTCCTTCCACCCACTACACACCTCAATCTCCAAACGATCAACTGTATCTATTTCTTCTTTCATTTCAAATCGTCTTTTGGGTTTGGGTTTTCGCCAAACAAATCAATTGCATCTATAGCATCGGTATCCGTACTATCTTCATATTCGCCAACCCATCTGTAAGCATTGGGGTTTAGTTTTATTTTTACTTCTTTCAATTTCAAAATATCATTGTAGCCGTCTTCATAGCCACGCACTACTATTTTGGTATCGGATGGCAGGGTTTGTAGGTGTTTTATGAGTTCTTGTGCGGTCATGGTTTTAATTTTGGCTTCGCAACTTTTGGTTCTATCTTCTTTATACTTTCCTCCACTGGTAGATTTTCGGGCATTTCTCCACCAATTTCTTCAATAGTTTTGCGTACTTTTTTCCCTACTTCGTAATGGGTTTGGTTGGCTTTCTGTTTGCCTTTTATCTGTTCCCGCTTTAGTTTTTCTTCGGTTTGTGTAGCCCTAAAAAGGTTGGCTGCAAGCTCTGTACTTCCCATGTGGTCGAGTATTTGCTGGCTTTTTTTTAGCCCTTTCTTTTTGTGTATGCCTTTTGCATCTAGCCCACCATATAAACCCATATAGCCATGGTTTTGAAAAATGGCGTAATCCAAAGGTTCTATTACTCCTGCATCTTTAGCAGCAGCAGCCAAATGGGTATTATGCTTAGCCATCTCATTACGAAGAAATAATCGTTTTTCATCCTCGGTACTCAAACGGTTGTATTCATCCATTTGCCGTATTTCCTGTAAACGGGTTTGTACCGCAAAATAAGTTTGCCCCAATGCCACTACTTCTTTGCTTGGGTCGGCATTTTGCACAATGAGGTAACAAGCGTAACGGCTAAGTTTGTAACTTTGCATTTCTCTTTCAGCACCCGAGCCAATAGCAACCATCTCGTTGAACTCAACGATATGGTTTTCGACAGGTTGTCCACTGTTTTTACAAGCTTCAATAGCTTTGGCAATAACAGAAGAAAAGTTCCTAAAGTCGGTATATTCCAATGCTTTGGCTAATTGCCTTGCCATCCAATATTCGTTATCGTTCTCGTCTGTTTGTTTTATTTGCTCGAAAATGGTTAATGCTTGTTTTGTAATTTCTTTTGCCATTGTTTAATATTTTATTTTTGCAAGGTTAGCCGTGATTGCTTTATTTAATTCTGCCTCTTCCGCAATTTGGTTTTCTAATTCAGTTTTCAATGAAGTAAAGCGTTCTACAAAATCAAAATCGTCATCTTCGTTTGCTAAACCAACATATCTACCAGGCGTAAGCACATAATTGAGTTTTGCCACTTCTTCAATAGTTGCCACTTTGCAAAAGCCAGCCACATCTTCATAATCTCCATCTGGGTTACGCCAGTTGTGGTAAGTGCTTGTTATTAAATTTATGTCATCATCACTTAAATCTCTGTTTTTGCGGTTTATTAAAAAGCCCATATTTCTGGCATCAATAAACAAGATTTCATTTTCACGTTTTCTAAAACCACTTGTTGGGGCGTATTGCGATACGCCCTTACTGCGAGAAAGAAACCACAAACAAGCAGGTATTTGTGTGTTGAGAAAAAGTTTTGTCGGCAAATTCACAATGCACTCAACCAACCCTTTTTCAACCAATGCTTTTCTAATATCTCCTTCGCCTGTTGTGTTGCTTGTCAAAGCACCTTTAGACAAAACAAAACCTGCTTGTCCTGTTGGGGCTAAATGATATAAGAAATGTTGTATCCAAGCGTAGTTGGCGTTGCCTGTTGGAGGCGTTAATTTTTCGCCCAACACTTTCCATCTTGCATCATCACGCAACAATTCGCCACTCCAATCGCTGTCGTTAAACGGTGGATTGGCAATGATGTAATCGGCTTTCAAATCTTTATGAGCATCGTTTAAAAATGAACCTTCGTTATTCCATTTTACATTGCTGCTGTCTATTCCCCGAATAGATAAGTTCATTTTTGCCAAACGCCAAGTGGTTTGGTTGCTCTCTTGTCCATAAATAGAAATACGGTCGGCAGGATTTAACGCTAAACTCGTTTTGCCTTTTTTCTTATAATTGTCTTGATGTGATTTGATGAACTTTTCACTTTGAACAAACATACCACCGCTACCACAACAAGGGTCAAATACACGTCCTTCATAAGGTTCAAGCATTTCAACCAATAATTTCACAACGCTTTGCGGTGTGTAAAACTGACCGCCTTTTTTCCCTTCTGCCAATGCAAATTCACCCAAGAAAAATTCAAATACCTGTCCTAATAAATCTTTGCTTTGTGCTTCTTTTGTTCCCAAAGTTGCTGAGCCAACAAGATTTACAAGTCCGCCCAAACTGGCTTTATCCAATTTTTCTTGTGCAAATACTTTAGGTAAAACACCACGCAAAGAAGGATTATCTTTTTCTATAGCATCCATTGCATCGTCAATGTCTTTTCCAATGGTCGGTTGTGTTGCTCTGCCTTGTATGTATGTCCAACGAGCCATAACAGGAACAAAAAATATTTTGTCTGCTAAGTATTCGTTTTTATCTTCGGGGTCTGCACCTTCGCTTTTTTGAGCAACCAATTTTTGGTATTGTTCTTCAAACGCGTCTGATATATATTTCAGGAATATCAAACCTAAAGCAACGTGTTTGTATTCGGCAGCATCCATATTTTTACGGAGCTTGTCGGCTGCTTTCCAGAGTTTTTTCTCTAGTGATTCTTCCTGTTCTGTCTTTGCTGTTTTAGCCATTATTATATTTTAAATTCAATTCGTTTTTCAGTGGGTAAAGTTAAGTTTTTAAACCCTGTTATTGTCAAAAGTTACCGTCAAAGTGTCAAGCGTCCACTAGTAGGGTGGTGGGTGGGCTTTTGGTGCGGTTGGGCAAAATTAAATGTGAGGCAACTGAGTGTCGGCTTGTGGGTGGCGTTGCTTCTCTTTTTATTTTGCGCAGGATAGCAAAAACGGCTTGTCCGAAAATTGTTTGTCTGTTCATTTTTTGTCAGTCTGTTGATGTTAGCACGGTCGCAATTAGAGTTACCGATAACATTCGTACAGACGCAACACCCTTTGCGCCTATACACCAAAAATAGTAAATAGACGCAACTAGTTGCGCCTATTTCACATTTAGCCCCCATTAATAATTTTGGAGGTTGAGGTGCTTCTTATTTTTAAAAGTGCAACCTGTCTAGTAGCTTTTATACCACCCTGTGCCTTGCTAGTTACTTGCGTGTCGATGGCACTACAGCTATAGTCTACAAGATAGCAAATTCAATTCCAGCTCAACTGCTTTTAAAACACTCTTAGTAACTATAATTTGAACTTGAAGTTCGGTAAGAGATTGAGTACGTAGTCGCGCAGCTTGATTTCGCAAAAAGTCAATCTTCCATTGCCTACGGGGGTCGTTGGGTGCAATTTTTTCTAAGGCACATTGGTTAGCACTCTTCCTATTGGTAATGTTTTGCAGCTTGGCGGTTAAGCCCGCATATTCATTTTGCAGTTGCTTCAATTTCCATGTTCTATTCTGTATCCTTTTCTCTAATTGCCGCTCAAGCTCTTTATTCTCTTGCCAATCGGGCGAGAGCATTGCAACTGATTCACTGCCGTCAGGCAAGCTTGCCGCCAATTCCATCAATTGCAAGTAAGCGGGCATAGGCAATTCGCGCTGGCCAAGCTCAGCCATAGAAAGCAACGATACACCCACCTTGAGATAAGATGCCATTTCAGGTTGGGTCCACCCGAGCTTAGTCCTGGTTTTAGCGAGTGCATTTTTAATCTCCATAAACTTGTGGAGAAATAGATTGTAAATTTTAAATCACCACAGTTTTGTGGTGATTCGGATTTTAAAATTGAAATCACCACAGAATCCGCCTAAAAAATCCCTGCTGTGTTGTGCAGGGATTAAGAAGTTTACGCAGGTAGCGTAGTCTTCTTGGTTTCCACAGCTTGGTAGAAGTCGTCAATTTCAGCTAATTGCTTTTCGACTAAGGTTATTTCCAATTCCTTTTGCAATAAGGCCACCACGCCATATTGGTCGTTATGCTCGTTCAGCGTGAAGAGATGATACTCGGCTTTTGTTTTCTTTACGCGGGCATCGTCTTTGGCGGTGCGCCATCTGGCAGCGTGGTTATAATGGTATCAAGTGCCGATAACTCGCTGCTGGTAAGTGCGAGGTCGCTACTGATTTGCGAGGAACGGCTAGAGTAGTTGCCGTAGCTGCGCTCGGTGCTCAGCTTCTTGTACTGTAAATCTGATTTTTCTTTGTTTACCAATGCCTGCACTGAGTTACAATCGGCAGAGGTTTGCAATTTTTCAATTGAGTAGTTCATAAAATTGTTTTTTTTAGTGAATAATTATTAAACATATTTTTAACATATGCAAAAGTGATGCCATTGTGTGAGGGTAGATTTCTTTTTGCTATTTGCTGATCTATATGGAGATTTGTAAGATTTGATTGAATCAATTTATTAGCTTCAAACTAATTTTACCAAACTAAAAGTATCAACTTTGAACAACAAGCTTTTAACTCATGAATAATCAAATCAACATAATCAAAGAAGAAATCCTGTCCAACAACTGGTACACACTAAAGAAAATCACCTACGATTTTAAGAAGAAGAACGGAACAGTTCAAACGTTGAGCCGCGAAGCGTATGATCGCGGCAATGGAGCCACCATTCTTTTGTACAACAAACAAGATAGCACCGTTATACTTACTCGGCAATTCAGGCTGCCCACTTTCATTAATGGAAATGGTGACGGAATGCTAATTGAAACTTGCGCAGGCTTGCTTGATCTTGATAATGCCGAAGTTGCCATTAAGCGCGAAACCGAGGAAGAGACAGGGTATAAAATCTCCAACGTCACAAAAATATTTGAAGCGTATATGTCACCCGGCTCGGTAACTGAAGTGCTTCATTTTTTTGTGGCCGAATATTCGCACAATGAAAAAATAAACGAAGGCGGTGGGTTGGAAGATGAAGATATCGAAGTACTAGAACTTCCGTTCGACAAAGCATTGACTATGATTGAAACAGGCGAAATTAAGGATGGCAAAACGATTATGTTGCTCTATCATGCAGAGTTGCACCATTTGTTGACCTAATGGCTTGCCAACAGCAGCAATAATTTTTATATTTGAGTATCAGTTAATGATTTAAAAGGCTATGATTCGAACATTTATAACTCCTACTGAAAACAGTCATAATCTAACGCTAAATCTTCCAGATGATTATTTGGGAGAAGAACTAGAGCTCATTGTTTTTAAGAAGCAAGAAGGTTTAATAAAAGAAAAAGTATCAATTTCAATGGCTGATTTATGGAATGTTATTTCTGATGAGACCGCTAAGAAACTTCACAATAATGTGAACACCATGCGCAACGAATGGGAAAGAGATATTTAATTGATAGCAACGCTATTATTGATTTCTGTAATGGAAAATTACCTATAACTGGCAAAAGTCTATTGGTTGGCATTAGCCCCGAAATCTCGATTATCACCTGTATTGAGCTCTTTGCATCAAAAGATATTCCTAAAGAAGAGTATACCTTATTAGAAAAATTTGTTTCTGTTTCAATTGTGCATCTCGTAAGTTTATATCTCATTCAAAATACAATTAGCATCCGACAGAATAATAAGTTCAAATTACCAGATGCGATAATTGCAGCTACATGTCTAACCTATAATCTTATTTTGATTTCAAGGAATACGAAAGATTTTAAGAACATTGAAGGTCTTGAAATTATTGATCCCTATCTGGTGTAATCTTCATGCTAAAAATCGACAGCCACACGCACATTCTGCCCAAGAAAATGCCCAATTGGAGCGAGAAGTTTGGCTATGGCGATTTTATCTATTTGCAGCATCACAAAAAAGGGTTTGCGAAAATGATGAGAGGCAACCAGTTCTTTCGCGAAATAAAAGAAAATTGCTGGAATGCTGACCTTCGGATTGAAGAATACCAACTATTTAAAACTCAAGTTCAAGTTGTTTGTACTATCCCTGTTATGTTTTCGTACTGGGCAAAACCGATGGATTGCCTTGAGTTATCCCAATTCTTAAATGATCACATCGCGGGCATAATTTCTAAGTATCCTAAGAACTATATCGGGTTAGGCACCATCCCTATGCAAGACGCTGAACTGGCAATAAAAGAATTGGAGCGTTGCAAAAAAATGGGCTTAGTCGGCATCCAGATCGGGTCAAACATAAACGATGAGAACCTTAACGAAGAAAGATTCTTTCCTGTTTTTGAAGCCTGTGAAAAACTCGATCTTGCTATTCTTGTGCACCCTTGGAACATGATGGGCGAACGAAAAATGCAGCGGTATTGGCTGCCATGGTTAGTAGGTATGCCTGCAGAAACAGCAAGAGCAATGTGTTCTATGATATTTGGCGGACTGTTTGAACGCTTACCCAAATTAAGGGTGAACTTCGCTCATGCAGGTGGTTCATTCTTTGCTACCATTGGTCGTATTGAGCATGGGTTTGACTGCCGGCCAGACCTTGTTGCCATTGATAATCCCATCAATCCGCGCGACTACATTGGCAAGTTTTGGGTAGATAGCATTACGCACGATCCGCTTATGTTGGATTATGTAATTAAACTACAAGGCTCAAAAAAAATTACTTTTGGAACGGACTATCCTTTTCCTTTAGGAGACCTTACGGGAGGCAAGTTTATTGAAGAGATGAATATTACAAAAAAAACGAAAGACGATATATTTTGTAACTCAACTATGGAGTGGCTCCATCTTGATAAAAAAGATTTTATCCTTCGGTGAAAATAGATTTACTAATAATGATAGATGTGAAGAAGCTTTATAGAGTAAGATTTTTAATTATCGTGCTGATTGCGTTGGTATCTAAAACGTTTGCCCAAGAGGGTGAAAAAGAAAAACTAAAGTTGATAGAGCTTCAAGTTGAAGTAAGTAAGAATACGGCCATTATGCAACAGCTTGATTCTGCCATTTATTTAAGCGATAACGAAAGATATATTGAGGCCGATGAACGCTTTGTGTACGTGATGAAAAACCTTCGCAGCATACCTTCAGATCTTACTTTTCACTTTGGTAAGAATTCATTTTACTTAAGGAAATACAGACAAAGCATTGACTGGTTAAATAAGTACATTCAACTAAAAGGAACGTCAGGTCAATATTCTGAAGAAGCCGTAGAATGGCTAAAGAAATCGGAAGCAGAACTGCTGAAAGAACGAGCTACAGAATCCGCGCAAGCGAAAGAAGTTTTGTCGCGCGATTTCGATATTGACTGCGGCCCAGCTGGCAAAGTAACGTGCCCCATTTGCATGGGCAAGACAGTAATAATAAAAAAGAGCTACTTTGGCGAAAGCTACAAAACCTGTGCTTATTGCAATAAACATGGATACCTTTCATGCGAAGACTACAACAAATTGGTAAGGGGGCAATTGAAACCTCTGGAGCAATAAAACTCTTTTGTTGCCGGACTATTTATTAGTCTTAATTTTGTGATTAATAGTTGATTATCGTCTATGCCACTTCACAATAAGATCGACAGCAAAGTCCTTAAAAGTCAGTTGCAATTGCTGACTGAAAAGCGAACCACGCTTTCCTTTTATCGCTATCATTTTATTGAAGACGTTAAAACCTTTCGGGATGTGCTTTATCTCGAACTTGATAAATTGAAAGTCTGGGGAAGAATCTATTTGGCAAGCGAAGGCATAAATGCACAATTGAGTCTGCCTTCTGAAAATCTTGAGAACCTTAAAAACTACTTGTATTCGATTCCATTTCTAAATGGAGTGCGATTAAACATTGCCATTGAAGACGATGGCAAATCCTTCTTCAAGCTTAAAATCCTTATCCGTAAAAAAATTGTGGCCGATGGATTAGATGATTCTACTTTCGATTCATCTAATTGTGGCATTCACTTAAATGCTGCAGAGTTTAACGCTTTCGCGGATAAACCAGAAACTATTGTAGTTGATATGCGCAATCATTACGAAAGTGAGATCGGTCATTTTAAAAATGCACTCATTCCTGATGTGGATACTTTTAGAGAAGCATTGCCTGTGGTGGAGAAAATACTTGCAAGCAAAAAAGAAGTGCCTATCATTATGTATTGCACAGGTGGCATTCGTTGCGAAAAAGCAAGTGCCTATTATAAACATATTGGGTTTAAAAATGTATTTCAATTGAATGGAGGTATAATAGAATATGCTCGTCAGGTGAAAGAACAAGGATTACAAAATAAATTTATTGGAAAGAATTTTGTGTTTGACGAACGCTTGGGCGAAAAAATTTCGGATGAGGTGATCAGCGTATGTCATCAATGTGGCACACTGTGCGATACGCATACTAATTGTAAAAATGATGGATGCCATTTATTATTTATTCAATGTAACGAATGCAAAGAAAAGTTTAATGGCTGCTGCAGCATTGAATGCAAAGAGATAATCGAATTGCCTGTCGAACAACAAAAAGAAATCCGCAAAGGCGTTAACAAAGGAAGGCAGGTGTTTAAGAAAGGGAGAATTGATAAAATTAAGAATGGGGTGAATACGCCTGCTAATTAATATTAATCAAAATAAATTTTCGGCTATATTTATTTAAAAATCTATTCATAAAATGGAAACCTTAAAGTCAATTGATAATGATATCAAGCATCGCTTGCCATTGCTAAATACTCGTCAAAAAAGAACCGTATTAATGGTGATTAAAAATTTTGTTGATGATAAAAAAGATTGGTGGGATGAGATCAGTACTGATCAGCAAAAAGCAATTGATGAGTCATTGGCCGAAATGAAAGCAGGCAAGCTAATTCCACACGATGAAGTGATGAAAAAATATAAAAAATGGATCAAGTAATCTCTGAAATAAAATGGACTCCGCGAGCTTATAAATCTTTTGATTCTATTGTTCTCTATCTTGAAAAGCAATGGTCGGATAGAGAAGTAGAAAAATTCATTATGAAGACCAATCGTATCTTGGTTATGTTAAAATCTTACCCAGAGATGTGTAGTCCTTCCCTAAGAAGAAAAAATGTAAGAATTGCAATACTTAGTAAGCAAACTAAACTAGTATATCATTATAAACCTAAAAAGGGACAAATAGAAATATTGTTGTTTTGGAATCAGAAACAAGACCCTGCTAAATTCAACTTTTAAATCCTGTTTAATGATTCGCATCGGCATCATCAATATCTCAGACAGGGCTAGCAAAGGTATCTATGAAGACATTCCCGGTAAGGCAATAGTTTCTACTTTACAGGAATATCTTAAAAGTGAATGGCAGCAAGAATACGCTATAATTCCAGATGAGCAAGAGTTAATTGAACAGACCATGATTGATATGGCTGATGTGAAAGGTTGCTGCTTGATTGTAACGAGTGGTGGCACAGGTCCGTCAGTTCGCGATGTAACTCCGGAAGCAACTGAAGCGGTCTGCAATAAAATGATGCCAGGCTTTGGGGAACTGATGCGGATGGAAAGTTTAAAGTATGTGCCAACTGCCATTTTATCTAGGCAAACAGCGGGTATCAGAAATCAAACATTAATTGTAAATTTACCTGGTAAACCAAAAGCCATTAGGCAGTGCTTGGATGCAGTATTTCCAGCCATCCCCTATTGCATTGATCTTATTGGCGGTCCGTTTTTGGAATGCAATGAATCTGTTATAAAACCGTTTCGACCAGCTTAAAGTACAAAATTGTATGGCGCGCATAAAGTATTATTACGACACTGAGACTTGCAAGTACGAGCGCGTACGCACAAAAACAAGTGATATCATCGTAAATATTCTTAGTATTTTTTCAGCTGTTTTAATAATGGCATTTGTG
The DNA here is from genome assembly GCA_038205685.1 of Cytophagales bacterium. Taxonomy (GTDB): domain Bacteria; phylum Bacteroidota; class Bacteroidia; order Cytophagales; family Cyclobacteriaceae; genus ELB16-189. Next base: position 15,020 of record JBBRBQ010000007.1, read on the forward strand.
CTATTATGGGTATTGAATAATTATTTTGAATCGCCCAAAGAATTGATCTTAAAAAATGAAGTCACTGAGCTTGAGTATTATTATAGTACTCTTGAAATTGAAGTAAAAAAGTTGAATCAACAACTTGCCCAAATGGAAAAGCGCGATGATAATATTTATCGTGTTGTGTTAGGGGCAGAACCCATTGAACAGTCTATACGAATTGCAGGCATTGGTGGCGCTGATCGGTATGCAGAAATCAAAGACAAAGATATTGTGCACACTAATGTGATTGTCCAACTTCATGAAATGGTTGATAAGCTAAAGCGCAAAATCTATATCGAAGCAAAATCGCAAGATGAGGTAGTGCAGTTAGCAGAACGAAAAGAAAAATTATTTGCTGCCATTCCTGCCATTCAACCTGTTGCTAATAAAGAATTGATTGCGCTTGCCTCTGGTTATGGAATGCGGATTCATCCTATCTATAAAGTAAAGAAAATGCATACGGGTATTGACTTTGCTGCTGCAATAGGCACACCAATTTACACTACTGCTGATGGTGTTGTTCAGGAACTGGAAGTAAATTTTAGTGGTTATGGGAAAGTAGTCATAATCGATCATGGCTTCGGTTATAAAACCCGTTATGCGCACATGCACGGCTTTGCCGTTAGGCAAGGACAAAAAGTAAAACGCGGTGAATTGATTGGTTATGTAGGCAACACGGGACTTTCAACTTCTCCACATTTGCATTATGAAGTATTTATTAATGGAATGCATGTAGATCCGATTCATTACTTCTTCAATGATTTAAATCCTGCTGAATACGAAAAGCTGATTGAACTTGCCTCTGTTGAAAATCAATCGCTGGGATTGTAATCAAAGTCAATTTGTTTACATTTCATTTAAATTTTATATCAAATCAAAAAGCATTTTAATGTCATTAAGAATAACAATCATTATTCTGGCTCTTCTCAGCAGTAAAATAAGTTTTGGCCAAGGCTGTAGCGATGCTGGCTTTTGCACTATGGGTGCTATGAAGCCCGATCAACCATTCAACAAAAGAGTATCATTAAAACTCCGATCAATGGATCTTAGTTTTTATAGAGGCACCACCACTCTTACCCCTATTGTGTACGTTACCACTGCCGATTTTAATTTTAGTCTTAACCGCAAAAATACATTTCAACTAAAAGTACCTTACCAACATGTGGAAGGAAGACTTGGCAGCACAACTTCGATAAGTGATATCTCCGTTTGCTTTACGCGATCGGTGTATACTTCTGATAAGTTTGATCTGAACGTATCCGTTGGCGGAAAAATACCTACCAATAATTCTGACATAAGAAACAATGAAAACCAAGTGTTGCCCATGTATTACCAAACAAGTTTAGGCACGTACGATTTTATTGCCGGCCTATCTTTGATCAATCGCAAATGGTTGTTTGCAACTGGCATTCAAATTCCATTAAATGCGAATAAAAATAGTTTCGATTGGCATCGATGGGTGGAGCCTGATGCAGAAGAGTTAGATTATGTTACACACTATGCAAATGCAACAAATCTATGGCGAGGAACCGATGTGATGTTGCGAGTTGAAAGAAACTTTCGCCTTTCTAGATTCAATTTCTCTGCGGGCTTGCTACCAATTTACCGCATTACTAGCGACAGGATTACTAACTTTAAAGGAGATAGAACTTCGCAAGACGCTGCTGGCAATGTGGCGGAAGGTTTGGCACTTTCATGGATAACAACTGCGGGATATAGTTTCAATGTAAAATCCGGAATCAAACTTTTAGTTGGCCATAAGATCGTTCAACGTACATTCAGTCCTGATGGGCTCACAAGAGAATTAGTTAGTTCGATAACTTATTCCTACAAATTCTAATGAAACGAATAGGTTTACTCACCATATTAATTTCAGTTGTCATTTCAGCTTATGGGCAAGAAAAAACTATTGAGCGGATTGATTCATTAATCTTAGATGCTAATTATAGTAAAGCACTAGAAGCAATCAATCGATATCAATCAAAAGATAATAACGCTCAATCGCGCATTCAAAATAAAAAAGCCGAAATACTTATTGCACAAGGAAAGTTTGACGAAGCTGAAGGTGTTCTGAATAAAATAGATTTCAATAAAGATTTATTCATAGAAGCCATTACCAATACAAATCTGGGTTTTCTTTATCTCAACAAAGCCCGAAATGATTTAGCATCTGATCACTTAAAGAAAGCGTTGATGCAATTCTCAGAAGCCAAGAAATCAGCGAGTAAGGAAGCTGCGCAGTGCCTGGCAAATTTGAGTTCACTATACCTCACCACAGGAAAATTAAACCAATCACTTGAAACTGGATTACTAGCCTTACAACTAAGACAACAATTATTTAATGAAAATTCAGAACCCATCGCAGCTTCCTACAATGACCTAGGTTTGGTGTACAGTCAAACTGATCCTGACAAAGCACTAGACTATTACGAAAAAGCATTGTCAATTTACGAGAAGCTTCATTCAAGCAATCATCCAAAAATTGCGTTTGCCAATACCAACATTGGTATGATGTATTTGAAATCAAAATTATATGGCGATGCAGTAAATAACTTTGAGACATCCGAAAAGATATGGAAACAGATTTATCCTAACGGTCATCCTAATCAAGCCTTCGCTGTTTATAATCTTGGCCGCACGTACAACCAAATGGGAGATAACAAAGCTGCCATTGCTTATTTCGAAAAAGCACTTGCAATCTATAAGCAAACAGTTGGAGCAAAGCATCCTTCGGTAGCTACTGTTAATAATCAAATCAGTTTATTTTACTTAGATCAAAAAAAATATCTACAAGCTTTACAATATGCGCAAAATGCTATCATTGCTAATGTTCCTACTTTCAACAATGAAGACATTACTATCAATCCTCCTATTTCAGAATTCTACAACGGCAAAGTATTCATTTACTCGTTGCAGCTAAAAGCTGAGGCTTTGGAAGCAAAGTATTATGGACGGTCACTAAAGTTTACAGACTTAGAATTTGCAATCGCTACTTTATACAAAGCCGATTCTTTGCTTGATATAATACGTCACTCTAGCGATGATGAAAATGATAAAATTGCGATTGGAGCTATCGCAAATGATATCTATGAAGATGGCGTAAGCATTGCGCAAGCTATGAGCGAAATGAGTTTATATTCCAACCGTTATAAGAAAATCGCATACTTCTTTTCAGAAAAAAGCAAGTCGGCAGTATTGCAAGAATCCATTGCTGATGCGGAAGCCAAATCATTCGCGGGCATTCCGATAGAGTTACTTGAGCAAGAGAAAAAGCTGAAAGCCGATCTATCCATCACTAATCAAAAACTATCACAGAAACCCACGGTAGAGCAAGAGAAAGAATTACGTCAAGTATTGTATTTACTTAATCAGCAATATGAATCGTTCACTAAAAAACTTGAAAAAGAGTTTCCAGAATACTTTAACTTGAAATTCAAGAATACTAATCCAACAATTGAAGATGTTCAGCAACGACTTGAGAAAAACACGGCTTTGGTTTCTTATTTTATTGCGGAGAAAAAGAATAAATTATATCAGTTTATTATCACACCTTCAAGTTTTAAGGTCAATACCCTTTCTTTACCTGAAAACTTCTCCCGATTTGTTACAGGCTTTTCCAATAGCTTGTTATTTAACGACCCCACAACATTTCACACTACAGCTCTAGAGCTTTCAAAATTATTAGTACCCGATCTTTCTACATCTGTTGATGACATCATTTTTATTCCGTCAGGAAAATTAAGTTCAACCCCATTCGAAGCGTTACTTACAAAAAGAACAAGCAATACAGAATTTAACACTCAACCATTTTTAATAAAGCGATACGGAATCAGTTACGAGTTTTCATCTTCTCTATTTTTACAAAAAAGTAAAACTCCATCCTCGCAAAAAAAACCTTCTATCTTTCTTTGCGCTCCAATCAAGTTTGATGATGCTAAAGAATTGGACGAACTGCCCGGTACAGAGCAGGAAGTGACTAACATCGCTAAACTCTTTGATGCGTCTGCAACTTCGATCGTAAAGTTTGAGGCTGCAAACGAACAACAAATTAAGTCGAAGCAAATGAATCGGTTCTCTTACCTGCATTTCGCTACGCATGGTATTGTTGATGAAACTTCCCCTGAGTTATCACGCCTGTTTTTAAACTCTGACAAAACAGAAGACGGCAACTTGTTTGCAGGTGAGATCTACAATCTAAGCCTACCTTCCGAACTAGCAGTATTATCGGCTTGCCAGACAGGACTTGGCAAAGTTTCTAAAGGCGAAGGTGTAATTGGCTTGTCTCGAGCATTGACATACTCTGGCGTTAAAAACATTATCGTTTCCTTTTGGCGCGTAAACGATCAGTCGACCTCACAACTTATGACCGACTTCTATAAGCACCTCTTAGCACAACCTACTCCCCATTTCAATGAAGCACTTAGAAAAGCCAAAGTAGCGATGATCAACAGCGGTATGTATTCATCACCTTACTATTGGGCACCTTTTGTGCTGATTGGACAGTAATTAAATCCATTACATATTTAATTTAAAATCGTAGCCTCTCAGGATTTTAAAATTCAGAATTCATACCTTAAGGAATAAAAATTTCATTTTCTACCACTAGCCGTAGAAAAAGGAGAATAGATACTATAATTTTTATTACTTTTAAAAAACAAAACATCTCTTAAATGATTGGTAAGGGCATTTTCCTTTTCTCGGTTTTGATGGGAGCATACTGCTTTTGTTTTGCGCAAAACCAGTCTATTGATAGCTTAAAAAAGGTTATTTTCAATTCAGAAAATGGAATGAAGGTGGACGCCATGAATGGGCTTTCGCTTCAATTATCCAGATACGACAAAGCTGCAAGAGTGGCATCCATTGAGTTGGCAAAGGAGGCTTACCATCTCAGCGAGGAGATTAATTATAGTAAAGGGAAAATAGAAGCCCTGATTAACCAGGCGAGAATGAGTGTCGGCAACGAGGCGAAAAATAAGTACAAATTAGCTATCACTATTAGTCATAAGAATAATGAGGTGGCTCTTGAAGGATATAGCTTGGCGTGTCTGGGGTTATATTATGAAAGTAGTCGACCCGATTCCTCCATTTATTTTTACTCCAAGTCACTTCCATTGTTAGAAAAAGAAAAGCAGCCCTATTACTTATCATTTTTGTATATCGTCATGGCGCAGTATTATGGAGTAATTGGTAAAACTGAGTTGCAACTTCAATACTTAGAGAAAAGTTGGGAGATTCGTTTGAAACTGCCCGAAAAATTATACCTGCCTTATGCAGGTGTTCGCTTGGCTGCCTTCTATTTAAAAAACGGAGATACAAAAAAGGCACTTACCTATTTGGATAGAGCCCAGGCCAACCTTGCTGGTGATACCATTAGCAATGAAGAAATAAGCATGCTTAATAAACAAAGAGCTTCTATATTGGCCAACCAAGGTTATTTAGTGGAAGCCCTTCGGTTATTCAATCAATCAAAAAAGTATTTCGAGAGTCAATCGCTCAATCTAGAGTTAGTAAATCTTCTTTTGGAGAGCGCTGAGGTTTTGGAGGATTTAGGGAGCTACGAATCAAGCCTAAAAAATTCGTTTGAGGCGTTACAAATTGCCGATAAAAATAACTACGGATATGAGAGAACTAAAATATTGTTGCGCATTGCGTGGATACACTTTGAGTTGAACAACCTACAGCTATCAAAAAAGTTTGCAGCCCAAGCTCTACATGCTGCAAGCAAAGGCAACCATTCTTCAGAAGAGGCCTCCACCTTAAACTTAAATGGTTTGATAGCCTTGCAACAGGGTAATTTAAAGGAATCATCAAATTTCTTTGAAAGCGCTTTAGTTATTAGGCAAAAAATAAATGATCAGAATGGAGTTGCCAGCACCCTGTCAAATATTGGATGGGTGCTATCCAACGAGGGTAAATTTGCCAAAGCCATTGAATACCAATTGAAGAGTTTGACACTTCAAACGAAATTGAATGATCCGGTAGAAAAGATATATGTATTAATCCGGCTAGGCGAAGTTTACATACAAACTAACAACTATGAGCAGGCGGAAAATTACTTAACTGCTGCCGAGGAGTTGGCTCATTTAACAAAAGCTTCTTCCCCTCTTGTTAGAATTTACGAATTGAAAAGAGACTTAGCCGCAGTAAAACAAAACCTTTCTGCAACTTTGAAATACACAAAGCTCTTTGAGCATTTAAAGGATTCATTGTTTAACCAGAACTCGCATACACGGATGGCCACCATTAACGCCCTTTATGAGCTCGACCAGAAAGACCGACAGATTGAATTGAACAAAGAAAAATTAAAAAGTCAACAAGAAAAAATAACGCAACAATCGTGGGTCATTTGGATATCGATTATTGGGGCAGTTGTAATAATTGCAAGCAGTTTGATTCTTGCGCTCAATTATAAAAAGGTGCAAGCACTTCATAAAGATGTTGTTCAAAGCAATAAAGAGTTGGGCGAAAGCAAATCTGAAGTGGAAGCTCAAAATGAGGAACTAACTCAACAGAGCGAACAGATAATGGCACAGCGGGATCTTTTAATAAATCAGAATACCAAACTGGAGGAAGCTAGAACGATCATTAATAATCAAAATTTACAAATCAACAAACGAAATTTCGATCTTGAAATTGAAGTGGAGAAACGAACAGAAGAATTGATAAAATACAATCAACAATTAGAGCAGTTTGCCTTTATTTCGTCACACAACCTTAGAGCTCCGGTAGCAAGAATACTTGGGTTGTCCAATGTGCTTAAGTTGGATAAGACTTGGAAAGAAGAAGAGCACCCAGTGCACAAACATTTGTTTGACACCACTACAGAACTTGATCGGGTTGTGAGAGATTTAAACACGATTCTAGAAATCAAAAAGAACAGCTCAGGCGTAAATACAAAAATTGATTTTAAAGAAGAAATCAAATTGGTTACGTTGAGTTTAGAGAAAGAAATTCAAGAAACACAGGCGCAGTTAATTTGTAATTTTGAAGATGCCCCTGGTGTTTTTACACTGCGTCCCTACTTAGATAGCATTTTAATAAACCTAATTGGCAACGCCATCAAATACAGAAAGCCAAACTCTCCACCAATCATAAAAATAAAAACCGAGCATAGTGATGGATATATTTGCTTAAGTATAAAAGATAATGGTTTGGGTATAGATCTATCGAAGTATGGCGAAAAATTATTCGGTTTGTATAATCGTTTTCATAACCATGTAGAAGGGCATGGACTTGGTTTATATTTGGTTAAAAGCCAGGTAACGGCTCTAGGTGGCGAAATTGAAGTTGAAAGCCAAGTGAATGAAGGATCTATATTTAAAGTTTACCTAAAAGATTATAGAGAGATAATTGGTTAAACTTATTTTAAGTTAATTCAAACCAATAACACTGCAAATCAATAGATCATTTTGCAAATCTAATTCAACTGCAGAACGGTCTCCAAAAAATCTACAACATTGTGGAATTATCTTGGCAGTTCAATTGTCTAATCGACAAATCATATTCTGAACAGATGAAAAGAACACTTATTTTAGTATTTATCTTATTCTCATTTTCAATACTTGCTCAAAAATCCTCGAAGAACGGATCATTATCAGGCATAGTAGTCGATTCGGTTTCTCAAAAGCCTGTCGAGTTCGCCAGTATATCCATTATTGATCCTATTACCAACAAGCCAGTGAATGGCGCTATGTGCGATGCCGATGGCAAATTCTTAGTTAATCAATTGAACGAAGGTAATTTTCAGCTGGTGATATCTTTTGTTGGTTACACCTCAAAGAAAATTGACTTGAAACTTACCGATAAGGCAAATCAAATTAAGCTAGGATCTATTGCATTAGGGCCTTTAGTTAAATTGTTACGCGAAGTAACGGTAGAAGGTCAAAAGGAATTGGTAGAAGAAAAAGTGGATCGCACAATCTATAATGCAGAGCAAGATGCCACTACCAAAGGCGGTGATGCCACTGATGTATTGAAGCGTGTACCCATGCTATCCGTGGATGCAGATGGTAATGTTTCCTTGCGAGGAAGTCAAAATATAAAAGTATTGATCAACAACAAGCCTTCGACTATCTCTGCGAACAGTGTAGCTGACGCACTCAAGCAAATTCCTGCTGATATGGTGAAGGCAGTGGAAGTAATTACTTCGCCTTCATCCAAATACGATGCCGAAGGCTCGGGAGGTATCATCAATATTGTATTAAAGAAAAATACATTGGAAGGAATGTTTCTATCTACTGATGCAACGGCTGGGATTCGCGGATCGAACTTGGGTATGAATGCCAGTTATCGAAAAGGCAAGATGGGCTTTACTGTTGGAAGTTTTTTTAGAGAGAACTATAACATAATGAGCGATTACTCTAATCAACAAACAACGTTCACGCCTGACGCAAAGTACAACACACAGCAGGCGCATAATCACAACGATGGCACAAACAGCACATATACTTTTGGCTGGGATTATGACATCAACAAATATAATTCACTTACAGCCAGTGCAAGAGTGGGCGTTCAAGATCAGAATTCTTATCAGGATCAATTGATTACTACCACGACAGAAGGTAATGTAATAACAAAGCAGACGCTTCAAAATGTGAAGTCAACAAACATAGGCGAGAACTACGATGCTTCTCTTGCTTACACTAAGAAATTCGAAAAAAAAGAACGTGAGTTTAATTTTTTAGGTATTGTGAGCAGGAACAATCAAACGAATGGATATGTGATAAACTCCCTGCTGCCATCGGACTTTAGTGTATTAACCCGCAACAAGAACGATAACCCAGGCAGTACACAGGAAGTTATTCTTCAGGCTGACTATCAAGAGCCAATCAAAGAAGATCAGTTGCTTGAGTTTGGTGCAAAGACTACTATTCGGAATGTATTAAGCGATTATTCCTATTATGTGGCAACGGGCGATGCTGGTGCTTATGCAATCGATGCTACAAGAAAGCCAAACGGATTTAATTATAACCTAGCCATATCGGGAGCCTACGTTGCTTACACTGTGAAATTAAAAGCCTACACGCTTAAAGCAGGAGGCAGATATGAATACACAGACATAAATGCACACTTCAACAGTCAGCCAAATATTGCAATCCCATCGTACGGTACGTTGGTGCCAAGCATTAACTTTTCACGTAAACTTGATAACGGAAAAATGATTAAAGCTTCCTACACAAGAAGAATTCAGCGGCCAGGCTTACGCGATTTAAACCCTAACATTCAAGGATCAAATTCTAAAAATGTATCAGTAGGTAATCCATATCTGAAGCCTGAATATGCTGATACTTATGATCTGTCTTACAAAACCAATATTAAAGACGTTACATTGAATATATCAACCTATGTGCGCTACAATTCCAATGACATTCAACCAGTCAGAATTGTAAGGAACGATACCATTTTTGCGATTGCTCAAAATATTGGCACAGAAGAAAACTATGGAACATCTGTCTTTGCGAGCATCCCCGTAAGTGATAAATTCACCTTGAATGGCGGCACCGATATATTTTATAGAATCTTACGCAATAACGTTAGCGACCCGACATTGAATGCAACCAACAGCGGTATTACACCCAATTTTAGAATTTTTGGAACATATAATTTCAATAAACTATGGAGTGTTCAATTCTTCAGTGCGTTTCAAGGAAAGAATTATAATCTTCAAGGATATAGAACCAATCCTATCTCGCATAGTGTAAGTGTGAAGAAAAACATCTGGGGCAAAAACGGATCACTTACGCTAGGTCTTGATAACTTTGCTACGCCTTCATATCAAATTAATTCTGTATTGAACTCAGCCTATTTGAATCAAACAACAACCAGCACACTAAAGAACTTTGTAATAAAAGTAAGTTTTAGCTATAAGATAGGACGTATAATTGAATCAAAGAAAAAGAATTTAGCGGAAGATGAGTAAGACTCAAATTAACTACATTTTGTTTTTTAACGAACAAATACGTCAACGGGATTTCTATTTATTTATAGTTTTAATTATCAATTTCAATTTTTTCAAATCTTTTATCACTTTCTAGTAAATCATTTATTTTGAGTAAGCATTTTTGATTGTTGTCGGAGATTATAAAGACAAACCCCCAACAATCTTCAGCTATAGAAAATTTACCCAAAGTTGAATTAAACTCAAAAGTCGTTGATTCAAAATTGTATAAGTTGATCTGCTCAAGGACATTGGGATTTATTTCCACTATTGCATTCATCAAATCATCGCGAAAGAACTTGATGTCATTCAAGTCGATAAAGAACTCGAAAAGAAAATCATCTGAACCATATCCTGGTCTAAAGTGATATTGATATTTCTTTTGATCCATTTTTTGAATGCTTAGCGTTATGCCAGATTAATTACCAACTGTATCTATATCCTGCAAGTTTTTTCTGATAATATTCTTAGTCTTTCTATAGATTTCAATGCCACACTAAAATTGTTCCTTCAATATTCTTATTTCTCTTTAAGGATAATTACAACTTGTTTATTTCAATTCTAATACCACCACCGAGAAAGGAGGCAGCTTTACTTTCAACTCGTTCGCGTTTAAACCAGCTCCCGAAAAAACAGAAGGAATAATTTTATTGGGGGTTTCAAACGTATTATGATTTTGAAGTTTATCCGATGTGAGTATTCTTCCTGTAACTGTGCTATAACTTTTTATTCCTTTCAAATTGATTGCAATGGATTGATTATTTTTTGAATCGATATTTACCAAAGTAATATGAACCAACCCTTTGGAATCAACGGAGGCAGAGGCTGATACAGCTTTTAGTTTTTCTGTACCCACTATATAGTCATCTGACAAAATATCTATTGGCAGTAGTGTCGCATCTTGATGCACATTGTACATTTCTAATACATGGTAAGTTGGCGTGAGTATAATCTTTTCTTCTTTTGTTAAAATAACAGCCTGCAACACATTAATGGTTTGAGCAAGATTAGCCATCCGAACCCTATCAGCATGGTTTTGAAAAATATTGAGAGTAACGCCTGCAATCATGGCATCGCGCATGGTGTTTTGTTGGTATAAGAATCCAGGATTGGTAGTGGGTTCAACATCGTACCAACCACCCCATTCATCTACCACCAATGCTACTTTTTTTGTAGGATCATATTTATCCATTATAGCCGTATGCTTCTGAATAAGTTCTTCCATAAAAGTGGCGCGCTTCATGGTAGTGAAATATTCTTGCTCTGTAAATCCAGTAGCTGCGCTTTTCTTATTCCAGTCGATCACCGAATAATGATGAAGGGCAACTCCTTCCAACATGTTCAAAGGAATATCACGCATCAATACTTCAGTCCAATTATAATCAGAAGAGTTAGCACCAGAAGCGATGCGGAAAAGTTGATTGCCCGTCATAAAGGTGGCGTACTTTCTATACACATCTACATAATGTTCAGGCCGCATATTGCCACCGCAACCCCACGCCTCATTGCCGATGCCCCAGTACTTTACTTTCCAAGCATTCTCTCTTCCATTTTCTTTTCTCCATTTCGACATGGGGCTTACTCCATCAAACGTGGTGTATTGTACCCACTCCGAAAGCTCCTGTACTGTGCCGCTTCCCACATTGCCAGAAATGTATGGCTCAGTATTTAATAGTTCACACATATTCAAAAAGTCATGCGTTCCGAAGCTATTATCTTCAGTTACACCACCCCACCAGGTGTTTACAATAGTCGGGCGTTTTTCCTTCGGGCCAACGCCATCTTTCCAATGATACGTATCTGCAAAGCAACCCCCTGGCCAGCGCAAGTTGGGAATCTTCATTTTCTTTAACGCCTCTACTACATCTAAGCGCACACCCTTTGTATTGGCAATTTTTTTGTTGTTTTCACCTACGTAAAAACCATCGTAGATGCAATGCCCCAAATGCTCAGAGAAGTGTCCATAAATATGCTTACTAATTTGAATCTTGCCTTGGTCGGTGTTGATTGTTACTTGGGTTTGACCAAAGGTTTGTGCGGAGACAAATAGAAGAACGAAAAGTAAGTATTTCATCATAGAAGTGGTTTAGAAACAAATTTCGAAAAAGTAACTATAACAAAATGCCACGAACAATCGTGGCACTTGATGATATAACGTTAGTTGACTTTCAAATAATGGTCTTTACGTAGTCAGCACTTGCTTTTACACTTTCAACCGGACCGATTGGATAGGCTTCTTGCTCTACATAAAAATGTTTAAGTCCTGATTGCTTTGCTTTCGCGAAAATAGATTTAAAATCAATCCTACCCGTACCCACATTTACTTGCATTTTAGGATCAGTCTTGTCCATATCCTTTACATGCCATTGTTCAAATCTACCTGGATACTTAGCAAAGTATTGAAGTGGGTCTTGTCCTGCATTTACCATCCAATATAAATCCATTTCCATGGTAACAGATTTGGCATCCAATTCTTTTAACATCAAATCATAGGGTACTTGATTGTCGATCTTATCAAATTCAAATGCATGGTTATGGTAGCCTAAACGAATGCCATACTTTTTACAAACCTCTGCCGACTTGTTCATCAAAGCGCAAACTTTCTTGTAATCATCTAATGATTTTCTTTCAGAATCTTGCAGATAAGCAAGCATCATGTATTCCTGGCCTGCTTCTTTTGCATCCGATACAGTTCTTTCCCAATCATTTACCAATGTACCCTTTGCTGTAGGGTTAGTTTGTCCTGTTCCATAGTGGCCGCTAACTATTTTCATACCCAAGCCTTTCGTTAAGGAGGCAAATTCTTTTACTGGCATTCCAAAAAGTTTGCCGTCACCATATCCATAGGTCTCAAGCTCTTGGTAGCCAAAACCAGCCACTTGCTTCATTATACCAGCCACATCTTTCATAATCACATCACGGAGGGAGTACAACTGCAATCCCATTTTTCGTTTTTCGGCAAACGAAAACGAGGGAAGCAACAATGCCGCACTAGCCGCAGCTGAGTAGGAAATAAATTCTCTTCTTTTCATGTGATTAAGTATTTAGTTTAATAGTGTTAAGTTATTTAGATAGCGTGAATTGTGCAAAGTAATATAGATTGCTGTCTCCAGCATCAGGGTTGATAAATACAAAAACTAAGTTATGCTTGCCAGTAACAGCCTCGATTGAAATGCTGGCTGGCCTTAGATTAACTCCCGCTTGAACATTTATTTTGGGTGCCGTAGTGAAATCAGCAGTACCTAACTTTTTGCCGTCTTGTGAATCTAAGTACACATCTAATTTACCACCCTTTGTCATCAACGTTACTTCAGCCGCTGAGAAGTTAATCTTCCTCACATTTGTTAAATCTAAATCACTGTAAGTTGCTGATGAGTTATGTTTAATGTTCTCTAAAACAATTCCTCCAGTAGGAGCATTCAATTTGCGAGGTCCGCCTTTCAATTCAGTGGCATCTCCCGCCTGAATCGATGGCGATTTAAGAATGTAACTACTTGTATTGTTTAACGATGGAATCCCTCCTGCTCCATTGTCTTCATAGGTAGCGGTAATAATGTAGGCACTTTGTGCAGACACACCCTCCTTTGGTGCATCAACAAATTTAGCTGTGCCATGGAGCGGAAGGCTGTTAGCTTTCTTTTCGTTGGCTAGCGTGAGAATGTATTCAACCATTTGGGTAGTCTGATCTTTTGTGAGTTGCGGATGCGCAGCCATCGCTACTTCACCCCACACGCCACTTCCTCCTTTCAAAATTTTATCGGAAAGCACATCAATAGCTCGTGTATCCTTTATATATTTTTGAGCGATGGCACGATACGCTGGGCCAGCTGATTTTTGATCGATCATGTGGCACGATTTACAATCGCTTTCGGCAATCAAAAGTTTACCTGGCAGTTCTGAACGTTGATGACCCTGGGCTATTTTAGTCTTATCGAAACCTTGCGCTAAATAATCAACTGTAACAACTACCCGATCGCCCTTAATCTTTCCATCCGCTGTACTTCCATCTTCTTTGTCAGTTACGTTCACAGCATATTCAGCTGACGAACCAGAAAGATAGAACATGCTATTTCCTTTTACTTCAATATTTACTTGTGGGGGTTCATTGCCTGCAATCACGATCACTTCATCACTTGACTTTGATCCTTTGGCATCAATAACATTTAACTTCGTGCGATAAATACCGGCCTTATCAAACGTAACATCAAACTCACCATTGTCAGATTTTAATACTTTATCTCCATACGTTAATTCATAACTTATCTTATCTCCATCTGGATCAACTGTTTCCTTTGCAGAAAACTTAACGGACAAAGGAATTGCTCCCGAAGATTTATCAACTTTTAATTTCGCAATAGGCAACCGATTGTCTCTATTAAAATCAATCCGCGATAAGCGTGCATCTACGTTTTGTTTAAACCAAGCCGTACCATATTCAAGTGTGTACAATTTTCCATCAGGCCCAAAAGCCATATCGCTTATGTTGTTGAATGTAGTATTGTCCAGAAAAGGTTCAATGTCCATAATATCACCTTTCTCATCCATCGTTATTAAGCGCATCCAGTTACGCATCCAATCGTAGCCAATTAATTTTCCATCAAAGTAATCAGGATAAGCACCGTCTTTACCTTTATAATTCTCAGAATAATAAACTGGTCCGGCCATCGCATTTCTTCCACCTTTCTTTACAAGTGGGAAATCAGGAGACTCAGCATACGGATACCAAATGAAAGGTGGAGCAACGGCAGGAAGTTCTTTCTTGCCAGTATTATTGGGCGAATTGTTTATCGGCTTTAATGGATCATGGAATTCGCCAGCACTCTTCTTTTGAAAATCATATTCGTGATAAGGATAGTTGCCACCAACAAAATAAGGCCAACCGAAATATCCAGCCTTGCGTGCCTGATTGATTTCATCATAGCCACGAGGACCACGGTCTGCTTTATCCTCACCAGCATCAGGGCCAACCTCTCCCCAATACAAAAAGCCTGTCTTTTGATCCACAGATATTCTGTACGGATTGCGATTACCCATTACGTAAATCTCAGGGCGAGTATTTGCTTCACCTTTCGGGAAAAGATTTCCTTCTGGAATAGTATATGTACCATCTGCCTCTGGGTGAATTCGTAAGATTTTTCCACGCAAATCATTCGTGTTACCTGAAGACTTCTGCGCATCGAATGGAGAGCGACCCGCACCTTCATCGGAAGGACTAAATCCATCCGATTCAAATGGACTCGAGTTATCTCCCGAAGACACATACAGATTTTTGTTGGCATCAAATACAATAGAGCCTCCAGTATGGCAGCAGGTTTCTCTTTGTGTTCCAACTTCCAAAATAATCTTCTCAGAAGCCTGATCGATTTTAGTTCCATCAAAAATAAAACGCGATAACACGTTAGCCGATTTCTCGGGATGTGAATAATAGATGTACATAAATTTATTTGTTTCGAAATCAGGATCGTGCGCAAGGCCTAACATTCCATCCTCAAACTTTGTCCATACATTGAATTTATTAATCAACTTAATAGAATCAGTTTTAGGATCGTACATTTTTATTCCTCCTTTTCTTTCCAAAAACATAATTCGACCATCGGGAAGAATATCCATTTCAGTAGGCTCATCAAAGTTGAAACCTAAGACTACTTTAGTAAATCTGTTTTCTTCAGGCACATGTTTGGCTTTTGCTTTTGACCAATCCAATTTCTTATCGCCCATTGCATACACCAATCCTTGATACACATGGTCGAGATATAATGGATCTTGATATGATTCATTGGTGTGGCCCATACCTGTATAGAAAGAACGTCCTCCATCAAAATCATGATACCATGCAATAGGGTGATTATCTCCGTTCTCGCCTCCTTTATAAGTTGACTCATCTAAGTTGAACAACACATTAATATCCGGTGAAATCTTTTTATAATTGTACAACTCATCTTTGCGAATCCATTCAGCAGGCAATACTGTTCCGTTACCGAAATCCTTCACTTTTTTAAACTTAGCCTCCTGTTGTTCTGGGTGACTTTTGAAATAAGCTCCTACCAATTTTCCATACCACCACCACTCGTATTCAGTATCCGCAGCAGCGTGAATACCAAGATATCCTCCACCTGCCTGAATGAACCGCATGAACTCATTTTGCTGTGCCTGATTGAGCACATCACCTGTAGTACTTAAAAAGATTACAGCCTTGTATTTTTTCAAACTATCTTCTACAAAATAGTCAGCTGATTCTGTAGTATCAACAGCAAATCCCTTCTCTACTCCCATTTTTAGTAGTGCTTCTTTACCTGCTTTTATGGACTCATGCCTGTAACCCTTTGTTTTAGAAAAGACTAGCACTTTGGGCTTTTCTTTTGAACAAGATTGAAGCAGCAAAACTGAAGCGAAGAGAATAAAAAGGTAGGAGCGCATAATTGAGGTAAGATAAAGTTGAGTTAAAGGAATTGGATTTGGTTATAACTGTTTGATTTTAATATTGCGATACCAAACAAGATCGCCATGATCTTGCAGTGCAAGATGCCCTTTGTGAGCTTTACCAAAGTCGGCCATATCTTTAAACTTACTACCTTTTATCATGGCTTCCCATGTAGGCGTAAACATTTCAGTTTCAATTTGTTTAGTGCCATTAAGCCAAAATTCTAAATGGCCTTTATTGGAGATAAGTCGTGCTTGGTTCCATTCGCCAGCAGGCTTCACTGTTTCAATTTTGCTTTCAATAAGATCATACAGATTACCAGCACGATGTTTAAAAATCTTTGCGTCTGGATGACAGGCATTGTCAAGCACCTGCATCTCAGGACCAGTTTTCCAAACCTGATCGTATTGAGCCCCTTCAACTACGTTAAAGATTACACCACTATTGCCGCAAGGCTGAATTTTCCATTCCAATGAAAGCTCATAGTTTTCAAACTCATCATTAGTGATAATATCTCCTCTTCCAGTCTTTTGAGTGTTGTCGAGATAGAGTGCATCCTCTTTTACAATCCAAGCAGATCCGATTTTATCGCTGTTGAAGTTTCGCCAACCTGTGGTTGTCTTTCCATCGAATAACAATTTCCAACCATCTTTCTTCTCAGCTTTTGTTAACATGTTCAAAGTCTGCGCTTCTGTTGATAATACAACCACAATAGCGAGAACTGATAAAAGTATTTTCTTCATAATTGTTAGTTTAGTTTTGGTCAATAATCTAAAGCATTATCATCTTTCGATATGGACTGAATACTATCGAATGTTAATGTTCTTTCTCTCCATCTAAACTTAATACATAGCGAGCCATCTTTTCGGCATCGGCTTGTGTTAAATCTGCATGAGCTGTCATGGGTATTTCGCCCCAAACGCCAGAGCCTCCTTTAATAATTTTACCAGCCAACAATTCCACACTGGCTTTTGTGAATTCATATTTCTTAGCCACATCTGTATGCGATGGGCCAATGATTTTATTGGTTTTATGATGACACGTTTTGCAATCGCTCGCTTTTACTAAAGCCTCACCTTGGGCAATTATATCCATTGATGCAGGCGCTTCAGTAGTTGATTCAGTGGCAACATATTCTTCTTTGTTTTTTGATTCCGTTTTAGAACCTCCGCAAGATGCAGCGATGAGTAATGTTGCGAGAAGAGCGGATGAGTAAATAATTTTTTTCATTTGTAAGTAGTTTATAATTGTTTATGAATTAATTTATTGTGGATTGCTTCGGGTGAGACACCACTCGCAATGACGCGCTGAACTGAGCTTGAGCGTCATCACGAGGTAACGAAGCGATCTCGGCATAGTCGCTTGTGAGTAGGTAATCGTAATTGGTCATTCGTAGTAGATTAATTTATTCCTAAGATCCGTTTATTGAATTCAGTGTCTTTACCTGTAGATGCAAAGTCATCAAAAGCTTTTTCTGTCACTCGTATAATGTGATCCTTAATGAAAGGCGCACCTTCCATTGCTCCTTGCTCGGGATGTTTGATGCAACACTCCCACTCAAGCACCGCCCATCCAGCATAATTATATTGCGCTAGTTTCGAGAAAATAGATTGAAAGTCAACCTGACCATCGCCAAGCGATCTGAATCTCCCAGGTCTGTTGATCCAATCCTGATAACCTCCGTACACTCCGCTCTTTCCTGTTGGATTGAACTCAGCATCCTTCACATGGAACATCTTAATAAATGAGTGATAGAAATCTATGTATTGAAGATAATCCAATTGCTGCAATACAAAGTGGCTAGGATCGTACAGAATATTGGCTCGCTTGTGTTTGCCTGTAGCCTCCCAGAATCGCTCGAAGGTGATGCCATCATGCAAGTCTTCACCCGGATGGATTTCATAGCAAAGGTCAATGCCATTTTCATCGAAGGTATTAAGGATTGGCAACCAACGAGCAGCCAATTCTTTAAAGCCATCTTCTACCAATCCGGCCGGTCGTTGTGGCCAAGGATAAACGGTGTGCCACATCAATGCTCCTGAAAAAGTAGCATGAGCCTGTAAGCCTAAGTTTTTACTGGCTTGTGCTGCATACTTCAATTGTTGAACAGCCCAAGCGGTACGTTCTTTTGGTTTGCCTCTTAACTCTTTCGGTGCAAAGCCATCGAACATTACATCGTAAGCAGGGTTCACCGCTACTAACTGACCTTGTAAGTGAGTGGATAGTTCTGTGATGCGAAGGCCATGCTTGGCTACTTTTTCAGTAAGCTCTTCGCAATAGTCCCTGCTCTCAGCAGCTTTTTGCAAGTCGATGCAGCGAGCATCCCAAGCAGGTATCTGAATACCCTTGTAACCTAACGAAGCAACCCATTTACAAATAGTATCTAAATTGTTAAATGGCGCTTCATCGCCCATAAACTGTGCTAGAAATATAGCCGGTCCTTGAATTGTTTTCATATTTAAATATTTGTAGGATGCAATTAGGAAGCAAACTAACTGATTTATCTCTTTGTCACAATCTACTTTATAGTAATGGCGTATTATTCTCTATTAAAGATTATAACCTTTTCCATCATCAATATTCTTCACCACCATACTTACTTTACCCTAAAACTTTCGTTTTAATTCTTGTAATTTCAATTCTTTACTAACTTTATTTTGCCTACGCCAATAATACCTTTACTCCAAAGTGTTAGTGTGTCTCCATTTAAAGTGTAGTGATCTAAATCTGAAATCACATGGGTCAAATTCACCGAGAAATTTGAATCACAACAAACTTTTGTACAGCCTAATCCTTCAGGCAATCGTATTTCACCGTTCTCCAAAAGATTGTAGATAGCACCACATCCATTGGCCTCAAGTTTTAGTGAAATATTCTTATCAGTATAGAAATCCATTAAATATGTTCGTTGCGGCTTTCCTACAGAGATATCATTAATTGATAAAGAAATAACCTTCCATTGATGTATTATAGATATCCTGTCTACTGCAACAGGCTGATCTTTACATCCAGATGCAATTAGACATAACAGTAATCCAATCAAATTTATTTTAGAAATCATTCACTTTTGGAGAGAATAATAAAGCTTTAGATTCAATATTTCGAGAAATCTCTTCAATACTTTTTTAAATAATTGTCAATTTAGCAATCACCTCTTTGAGCACTGATACTAGGTCAGAAGCTGGCCTCAGGTTCTCATGCTTTAAAAGCAAATCCTCCATGCTTCCTGTATGCTTTCACCTATTTAATTTGATGGTCCAAAGCCTGCTAGATTGAAGTAATTAGTATTAAATTGAGATATGAGATTTGAGAGTGAGAAATCTCTCACTACTCACATCTCACGTCTATTTTAGTATCTCATGTCTAATTTATCTTTACCCATTTCTGGTCTGAGTTCGCGGACTTTACAACCGTCTCTACGAACGTCATACCATGAACTCCATCTTCCACATCCGGGAAATCGTATTTGGCATAATCTGTTTTAACACCTGGTTTGAAATCGCGCACCGCTTTGGTAAAGCCTCTGTAGATATTCGCGAAAGCTTCTAAGTAGCCTTCAGGATGACCTGCTGGTGTGCGGATAAATGCTTTTGCTGCATCTGAAAGGTAAGTCCAACCGGCTCTTCTTATCTCCTTGGGTTTATCAAGCCACTTTACAATCAATGTATTGGGTTCTTCCTGTCTCCATTCCAAACCGCCTTTCTCGCCATACACGCGGATGTTCAAATTATTTTCATCACCAGCTGCCACTTGGGTGGCTATTAGAACTCCCGATGCACCGTTATCAAATCTTACTAACATCGAGCAATCGTCATCCAATCTGCGGCCTTCTACAACTGTGTTTAAGAGAGCGCAAACTTCTGTAATGTGATTGCCCGTAATGTATTCAGCCAGATTAGCAGCGTGTGTACCAATATCGCCAATCGCTCCGCCCATACCCGATTGCTTGGGGTCAGTTCTCCACGAGGCTTGCATGTTGCCCGATTTTTCTAATGGCTTTGATAGCCATCCTTGAGGATATTCCACATATACTTTTCTGATTTTGCCGAGTTCGCCTGTGCTCACCATGTGGCGAGCTTCTTTCACCATCGGGTAACCTGTATACGTGTGTGTAAGGGCGAGGATCAATCCTGTTTCATCCACTAATTTTTTTAATGTAAGAGCCTCTTCCAACGAAAACGCAATGGGCTTTTCAACAATCACATGGAAACCATGCTCCAACGCTAACTTAGAAGGCGCAAAGTGCACGTGATTGGGTGTAACTACCGAAACAAAATCAATACGCTTATCGGCTGGCATCTTGCTTTCCTTCTCGAACATTTCCTGATAGGTGTTGTAAACTCTGGCAGGATCGAGATATAAGGATTCACCTGTTTCCACTGATTCTTCAGGGATGATGCTGAAAGCACCACAGACCAATTCGATTTCGCCATCAATACCAATGGCTTTGCGATGAACGGGACCAATAAAAGAAGTGATTCCTCCTCCTACCATTCCCATGCGTAATTTTCGTTTCATAGTGTAAAAGTGTTTGTTGCTAGTTTAAGTTGTTGGTTAGCTAAAATTTGAAGAATGAAAAGTAGTAAAATTTATTAAAACAAACGATAACGAATTGATTTAGCGGTAATTTCATTTAGACCGCAACCTAGTTTATTAGGGATCCCCGCTATTCTTTAATCTAAGGTTAATAAAAGGACTTAACCGCTCCAACTATCTTCTCCATCTGTGCTTGGGTTAAATCAGGGTACAAAGGCAATCGCAACAAAGTAGAACCATAATAATCGGACATGGGCAGCTCTTGCTGAATGCCAAACTTGTTTTCTATGTAAGGGCTTTTATGCAACGAGATATAATGAAACACTGCTTGTATCTCGTTAGCTTTTAAGTGCGCAGCTAGTGCAGTGTACTCCTCATGATTATGAGTTGCCACATAAAATAGGTGCGCGTTATTGGTTGAATAAGGCGGCAAGTAAGGCAGCTTTAGTTTTCCTTCATTCTCCAACTGGATAAGTTGGTTGTAGTAAAATTCCCATATCGCTTTGCGCCTAGTTTGAATTGCATCTAAGGCTTGCAACTGCGCCCATAGAAATGCTGCTGTCAATTCGGAAGGCAAGAAGGAAGAACCTACATCAATCCAATTGTATTTGTCCACTTCGCCACGGAAGAAAGCCGAACGATTCGTGCCTTTCTCCCACAATATCTCGGCTCGCTTAATGAACTTGTCATCATTTATGGCCAGCATTCCTCCTTCACCTGAGATGATGTTCTTTGTTTCGTGAAAAGAAAAAGCCGCCAGATGACCAATAGAACCAAGCGGTTTTCCATTATGAAATGAATCTACACCTTGTGCTGCATCTTCAATCACAAATAAATTATGAGCTTTCGCTACCTGCATAATCTTATCCATATCGCAAGCAACGCCAGCATAATGAACCACTACAATCGCTTTAGTTTTTTTAGTAATAAGACCTTCTAGTTTATCCGCATCAATGTTAGGATTAGCTGAGCTACTATCGGCAAACACGAGCTTGCATCCGCGCAAAGCAAATGCATTGGCTGTTGATACAAATGTGTAAGAAGGAATAATGATTTCATCTTCAGGGCCGCACTCAATCAGCAAGGCAGCCATCTCTAATGCCGATGTACACGATTGAGTCAGAAGTATCTTTTTGAAACCATAACGCTGCTCAAAAAACTGTTGGCACTTTACTGTAAAAGGGCCATTGCCCGATAACCTTCCCGATTGAATGGCCTCTGCAATGAAGGTTGTTTCAGAGCCAGTGAAATAAGGTTTGTTGAATTTAATCATGTTAAAAAATTGTTGTGAAAGTAAGAAGAAATAAGCTCACGTCAAGAAGGCGATTAACTTGCTCCATATTTTGCTAATTTTCCGCCCGAATCAATTATATCATGTTTAAAAGCCTATTACCAATTATTTATCTGCTTGCTGTATCAAATGCATATTCTCAAGGCAAACAAACTATAAGTTCACTCCAATTGCTGGGTCAATACGAAATACCGTTCAATAAGAATTTTAAAAATACTATAGTAGGTGGCCTTTCGGGAATTGATTACGATGCCACACATGATCTCTATTATTTGATAAGTGACGATCGCTCAGCAAAGAACGATGCACGATTTTATACAGCTAAGATTCACATCGCCAACAAAGGAATTGATAGTGTGCAGTTGATTGACGTTAAGTCTTTTATGCAACCCGATGGAAAACCTTATCCAAGCACAAAGAAAAATGCTAAGCTCACACCCGACCCCGAAAGCATTCGCTACAATAAAGCAACGGACGAATTAGTCTGGTCTAGCGAAGGCGAGCGAACAATCAATAAAGATACGATTCTGCAAAACCCTGCTATTACTATTGTTGGCACAGATGGCGTGTATAAATCTTCTTTTACAATTCCATCCAATCTTACTATGAGTCGCTCTGAGACTGGCCCTCGCCAAAACGGAACGCTGGAAGGGTTAACATTTTCTACCGATTATAATTCTCTTTACACTTGCTTGGAAGAACCCCTTTATCAAGATGGGCCAAAGGCAGAAGTCGAAGAGACCAACTCGCTTGTTAGGATTTATAAGTTTGATACGAAGAAGAAAATCAATACCGAGCAATATGCTTACAAGCTAGAAAAGATTGCCTTCCCTGCAATACCCGGAACGGGTTTTAAAGTAAATGGTGTTTCTGAAATTTTGTTTCTAGAACCGGATAATCTACTGGTAGTTGAACGCTCCTTCTCTTATGGCAGGCTTCCGTGTACCGTTAAAGTTTTTATGGTAGAGCTCGCTAAAGCTGAAAATATTCAATCGAATGAATCATTACTTAAAATGCCACCAACCAAAATTGCCTCTAAAAAGCTATTGCTCAACATGGATGATCTGGGAATCTATATTGACAACATAGAGGGCTTAACCTTTGGCCCTACTTTACCTAACGGGCATAGAACATTGATCTTCATTGCTGATAATAACTTTCAACCTTTCGAGAGAAATCAGTTCTTATTGTTTGAGGTGATGCCTTAGAAATTTAGAGCATCGATAAGTACTCTTTTTATAAAGCCAATTTCATTAGTGGAATTATATATAGCAGCTATCTGCGAGTTTTTAAATCAGGCCTAGCATAAAAAACCTCAATTCATCTACCAAATACAACACTTGAGTAGCATTCATTATTGTTAGGAATCATCCTTGCCAATATTTACGGTGTAATCAGCCAACAGCCTGCACCATGAAAAGAAGAGCAACCCTATTTTTGATAGCCGCATTCAGCATTAGTGCAATGGCGCAAACAAAAATAAGCGGCTTGGTAAAAGATGAAAAAGGAGAGGCAATACCAGGCGTAAATGTATTGATCGAAGGAAGTTACGATGGCATCAGCACAGCCTTAGATGGAACATTTTCTTTTACCACCTTAGAATCAGGTCAACAAAAATTGATTGCCACTTTCGTGGGATATAAAAGCTACACACAACTATTAACACTTACCGGAAAGGAGCTATCACTAAATTTTAGGTTGCAAGAAGAAGCCAACATACTGGAAAGTGTAACCATTTCGGCAGGCTCGTTTACAGCTGGAGAAGAAAAGCGCAGAACTATTTTGAAACCGTTGGACATTGCCACCACTGCGGGCGCAACTGCGGACATTGCCGGTGCATTGAACACACTACCCGGCACGCAAAAAGTAGGCGAGAGTGGCCGCTTGTTTGTGCGCGGTGGCGATAGCAACGAGACGCGCACGTTTGTAGATGGCCTCGCAGTATTGGATGCATACGGAGCCGCTGCACCGAACACACCTTCGCGCGGGCGGTTTTTGCCCTTCATGTTCAAAGGCACGAGCTTTAGCACGGGCGGCTACTCGGCAGAATATGGGCAGGCTCTCTCAAGCGCATTGGTTTTGAACTCGCGCGACAAAGCAGAGATGAACCAAACCGATATTGGAATTTTATCTGTTGGGGGCGATGTGGCTCACACGCAAGTTTGGAAGCGCAGCTCGGCAACGGGAAAAATACAATACACCAATTTGCAACCGTACTTAGGGCTCATTAATCAACGCATCGATTGGATTGCTGCGCCTGTCTCCATGGAAGGAAGCGGAGCCTTTCGCCAACAGGTTGGCAAAGATGGGATGTTTAAATTTTTCGGAAACTTAAACCGTTCTAACTTTTCATTGAACAATCATGATGTAGCTGATGCCTCTATAAAACAAAAATATGAGTTGACTAACAATTATAATTATGGCAATGCTTCTTATCAGCAATCACTTAATAAAACATGGAGTACGCGGGGTGGATTGAGCTATACATTCAACCAAAATAATATTGAGATAGACGGTGTGCCATTGGGTGAAACAGAAAAAGGAATCCACGCGAAGACAATTTTTGAAAAATCAGTTTCAGATAAATTGGAACTGCGCTTTGGTGCGGAATATTATGATCGCCACTACGATGCCCATCGTATAAATGACACGAATCAATTACAGAAAACTTCTTTTCGCGAAGGGCTGGCTGCAAGCTTTGTGGAGGCAGAGTTTTTTAGCAACCAATATTTTGTATTCAAAGGTGGTGTGCGCGGTGAGCAAAATAGTTTAACGAACCAATGGAGTGTTGACCCACGATATTCAATGGCCTACAAGCCAGGTAAAAAAGGTCAGTTTGCTTTTGCTTATGGATTGTTTCGGCAGACGGCCAAGAACCAATACGTGCGAATCAACAATCAGCTTGATCCTGAAAAAGCAGAGCATTTTATCTTAAACTATCAGATCATTACCGACCGCAGAACTTTTCGGGTAGAAGCCTATTACAAAAAATATTTCAGCTTGGTGAAGTACCTGAGTATAGACGGGACTCAATTGAACAATACGGGAAGTGGCTATGCTAAGGGTGTCGAAATATTTTGGAGGGATAGCCAAACATTAAAAAATGTTGACTATTGGGTGTCGTATTCTTACTTAGATACAGAGCGAGATTATTTGAACTTCCCAATTTCGGCAGTGCCGAGTTTTGCCTCCACCCATAATTTCTCATTTGTATACAAGCATTTTATAAATGCACTGAAAATGCAAACTGGTTTTACCTACAGCTATAGTAGTGGAAGGGCTTACTACAACCCTAACAATGAAAAATTTAATTCAGACAGAACTCCCTCTTACCAGGACTTGAGTGTGAACATTGCATACTTACCAAAACCCAATCTGATTTTCTATTTTTCATGCACTAATGTGCTAGGCCATGATAATGTTTTCGGCTATCAATATGCCAGTTCTCCCAATGCCGATGGTATTTACGCAAGCCGTGCTACACGCCAAGCGGCCGATCGATTTTTATTTGTGGGGATCTTTATCACACTCTCTAAAAATAAAAGCATAGGTCAGTTACCAAATCTTTAACTACTAACTAATAATTTCTAACTACTAAATAAAACAACTATGAAAACAATCACAATCATTCTCGCGTTCGTAATTTCCATCTATGCAAATGCAACTGACGAAAAGTATTTTCAACAAATGGGAAAACAAATTCAATTAGTGTATGCAGCCGAAACAATTGAGCAGTATCAAGATGCCGTGAATGCATTTGACAGAATTGCCGCTGCCGAAAAAACAAAGTGGGAGCCTTATTATTATGCTGCCTTTGGTTCTGTAATGATGGCGAACAAAGCAGTGGATGGCACTAAAAAAGATGCTTACTTAGACAAAGCTTTGGCAGCTATAGAAAGTGGAAAGGCAATCAACGCCAATGAATCGGAGCTGGTGGCATTAGAAGGTTTTGTTCACATGATCCGCGTTACGGTAGATCCTGCAACGCGCGGGCAGCAATATTCTGGTATGGCTTTTCAAACGTACAACAAAGCAGTAGCTATGAATCCTGAAAACCCGAGAGCATTTGCCTTCTTAGCGCAAATGCAGATGGGCACAGCCAAATTTATGAACTCATCTACTACTGATGCGTGCGCTACCAACAAAAAGGCACTGGAGAAATTTGAGTTATTCAAATCAGAGAATCCCCTCGCACCAAGATGGGGCAAAATGATGGTGGAAGGAATGGCAACGCAGTGTAAGTAAGGGCCATTTATTTTAGCTAGGATAATACGAAGGCACAACGAGTGATATAAAATCGTAGTGCCTTCGTATATTAAAGACAACACATAGAAACCGAAACAGTATATTTACAAGCATGGCAATGCCAAACACGAAAAGTTATCAAGTGCCTTTCAAAAAATATACAACCCTAATTTTAATTTCCTTGGCGGGATCGTTACTCACCGCATATTTCACCTGCCACAACTGCCAGTCTCATTATGTACGCTATGCCTGGGTAGCTTCCTTCTCAGTGTTGCTGTGGCTATTACTTTGGATAGGGAACGATGAGCTTAACACCTTCATCAACCGAAAAATATCATGGGTCAAGTATCCTTTGCGAAGGCTTGTAGTTGGCATTATCAGTACTATTATTTTCACGGTTTCTGCTGTGCTATCACTTATTAAGGCATGGGAGTATTTTCTAAACGCACAGTTCGATAATTATTATGAAATAGTGCTTCCCTCATTGATTATCACTTTCTTTATTTCATTATTTATGCACAGTCGAGAGTTTTTAAATCGTTGGAAAGAATCAGCCGTGGATGCAGAGCGTTTAAAGAAAGAAAGTGTGCAGGCGCAATATGAAAGCTTAAAGAATCAGGTTAATCCTCACTTTTTATTCAACAGTTTAAATGCTCTTACCAATCTCGTCTATAAAGACCAAGATAAAGCAGCGAAGTTTATCAAACAGCTTTCAGAAGTATATCGATATGTAATGGATTCAAGAGATAAAGAACTGGTATCGCTGCAAGAGGAATTAGAATTTTTGGAATCCTATATCTTCTTGCAACAAATTCGATTTGGCGAAAGCCTTAACATGATTATTGACTTACAAAGCACGCAAGAGCAAGTTGCTCCGTTGGCTTTGCAGTTGTTAATTGAGAATGCCATCAAGCACAACATTATTGCGCAAGGTCAGTCATTGACAATTCGAGTTTATAAAAATGAAAATTATATTGTTGTAGAAAATAATCTTCAGAAAAAGACAATTTTAGTTGAAGATTCTTCGGGATTGGGATTGGAGAATATAAAAAGGCGGTATGAATTTTTATCGAGCAGTAAAATAAAAGTGCTAGAGACGGATACAATTTTTAAAGTAGAGATACCCATAATTAACAAAATAAAAATGGTAGACTTTGCTAAGGTATAATTACAACGAATGAACTTTCTGATTATTGAAGACGAACCTCAAGCTGCCGAGCGTCTAGGCAATCTAATAAAACAGCTGAAGCCAGACACTCGCCTGTTGGCTAGCCTTGATTCCGTAAAGAGAAGTATAGCATGGATTAAAAGTAATCCTCAACCAGACTTGGTGTTCATGGATATCCAGTTGGCCGATGGGTTGAGTTTTGAAATATTTGATCAGGCTGAAATAAAATCGCCTATTATTTTTACAACCGCTTACAATGAATATGCACTCAAAGCTTTTAAAGTAAACAGTATTGATTACTTATTAAAACCAATAGATGCTGACGAGTTAAAAGCAGCACTATTGAAACATGAAAACTTAACAGCCTCTTCTTCTTCACCCCATAAAATGATGGAGAGCATTAGCAGCGCAATGCACATGCTCACAAAAAAATATAAAGAACGTTTTGTTATTAAAGTGGGCGAGCATTTAAAGTCAATTGAGACTTCCGATATTCTTTTTTTTTACAGCTTAGAAAAAACAACATTCGCCCAAGCCAAAGATGGGCGGAAATATATTTTGGATTATACTTTAGAGCAATTAGAAACTTTATTGGACACACAAACCTATTTTCGCATCAACCGAAAATATTTAGTAAGCATTGCTTCCATTCAAGATATGATAAGTTATACCAACTCTCGTTTAAAATTAATTATCAAAACATCTGATGATAACGATGTGATTGTAGCACGCGAGCGTGTGCAGGAGTTTAAAGAGTGGTTGGATAGATAGACTACCACAAAAAATTAAGCTAATCCAATAACAATAGACTAGCATTTAACTCGGCCTGCACATAAACAATTTCATTGAGAGGCAGCTTCAACGAAGTTGAATATAAGCCGTAGATCATTTCCCACTCATCTTTGTCAATCTCCCAATCAGTATCAGCCACCACGCACATCCAAGCAATGCACCGAATTTGAGTAGCCCTATCCAACTTCTTCAATTCTTCTATGCATTCCATAATGCCTGCTTTCTTATCTTCAATGATGTGATTAAAAAGTTCATCAGTCAACATGGCCTCATCCAAACCTTCAATCTTGAATATCTTTTTTCCTACTTCAATCTCACTTTCAGATACATGACCATCGGCATTGATAACGAGGTGGTATAGTTTACTTAGAATCGATTGATAATCCATTAGATGAGTGTCAGTTTTTTTTAGCTGGATTTAAAAGTGCAAAAGGTATTGGTACGAACCAAATTATGATTTTATGCCCATTGAAGTTACGTATAAGAGGAGCAGAATTTTCGCAAACGCTTGCAGAAGAAATTATTTCATCACAACTTAGCCCCGAAAACCTAATCCTAAAAACTATGAGTGAGCAAAACAATAAAAGACTTTTTTACGGCAGTTGCTTTGCCTTAATCACCACTGCATTTTCTTTCAGCATACGCGCTGGCATTCTCCCTGAGCTTGGAAGAACATTCAATCTTTCGGCAACACAACTTGGATTCATCAATCAAATGTGGTTTTTAGGATTCCCCATTGCCATGGTTTTGGGTGGAATATTTTATAGCACACTTGGCCCTAAAAAGATAATGATGTTTGCTTTTGTTTCTCATACAATTGGTATTCTCTTAACTATTTTCTCAGGCGGCTACACTGGTTTGTTGATTTCTACTTTATTTATCGGTATTGGTAATGGCTGCACAGAAGCTGCTTGTAACCCCATGATTGCTACCATTTACCAAGGCAAAACTATGAATACGTTACTCAATAGATTCCATATGTGGTTTCCAGGCGGCTTGTTCTTGGGAAGCCTAGTTTCGTTTGGTATGACAAAAATGAATTTAGGTTGGGAGGCTCAGATATGGTTGATCCTAATCCCTACAATTATATATGCGTATTTATTTTATGGACAAGCATTCCCAGAAACCAAAAAGGAAATAGCTTCACTCAAAGGAAATCTTACTGCAATGGCAACACCCCTCTTTATTTTTATGTGTGCTTGCATGACACTTACTGCCATTTCAGAATTCGGCCCATCACAATGGGCTCAATTGGTTTTAGCAAAAAGTGGAGCCGAGCCTATGATGATTTTGGCTCTTACTTTTGGACTGATGGCAACTGGAAGATATTTCGGTGGTGCATTTGTTCATAAATTTGATCAAACTGGCGTATTGCTAGGCTCTTCCATTTTAGCGACTGCAGGGGTTTTTTTATTTAGTACCCAAACTGGCGCAATGACGTATGTTGCTGCGATTGTTTTTGCTATGGGCGTTTGTTATTTCTGGCCCAATATGATTGGATTTATTGCAGAAAAAATTCCATTGAGTGGCGCAATTGGTATGTCAATAGTAGGAGCATTTGGTATGTTTTCTTCAGCTATTTGGCAACCCATTATTGGTGGGTGGATTGATAGTGCGCGTGTAAAAGCAACATCTATGGGACTCGAGGGCGATGCATTGGAATTAGCCGCAGGTCAAGCTACTCTTCAAACCATGATTATATTTCCAGCTATATTGATTGTGCTATTTACTGTTCTGCTTTTCTGGGTAAGATCAACAAAGAAAGTAGCTTCAAATTAGCAGTTGAGATTTAACCAATTATAAATTTCGTACAACGATAATCTTATCATTAGTCAATCATTATCATTTATAATTAAATCAAGAAGTCAGTTACAAATTACGAAGCGATCCATGCACCGTAATTTGTAACTTGCTATTCATAATTGAATCTCTATGCAAAATTTTAATGTCACCTCAGAAGTGGGTACGCTGAAGCGTTTGCTAATCCACAGTCCCGATAGCAGTTTGGGCAAAGTAGTTCCATCCAAAGCACAAGATTGGTTGTTTGAAGATATAGTTCACCTAGATACTGTTCGCAAAAAAGAATATGACTATTATCTAAAAGTTCTTTTATTTTTTCTAGATCCTGAAAAAGTAAAAGGCAAAGTAAAAGACATTGATTCGGAAGCTAGCAACCGAGAATTCTACAAGCCAGGCAAGCCTAATTATTTTAAGTCGGATAAAGTAATTGAGCTACAAACTTTACTGAGCGAAATATTGGAAGACCAATCCATTAAGTCAACACTAGTTGCTTCAGCCAGTGCCGTAGAAGGCTGCACTTTTGAAACTCAAAAATACTTGTTGACTTTATCAGCTCATGAGCTTACTAAAGTATTCATCAGCGGCATGTTGCCCAACGAGCAAATGATCTTCGCTCCTATTCCTAACTTTATTTTTACTCGCGATATTGGCGTTGTTATCAACAATCACGTGCTGCTCAACAAGCCAGCTAAGAAGGCTCGTACACGCGAAGCCTTGTTAGTAAAGTATATTTTTCACTCGCATCCATTTTTTAGCGAGATCAGCAAAAATATTATTGAACTAAGCGATACTGCTCATCATTTCCTTTTGCCAAATGGCGAAGAAAAGAAAGTAACGCTAGAGGGTGGTGATGTAATGATGGTAAGTAAAGAGCATTTGTTGGTAGGTGTAAGCGAGCGCACCAGCATGGAAGCTGCGCATCAAGTGGTGAACACTCTTTTTGAAAAAAATATAGTCTCGAAAATCACGATAGTTAAGATTCCAAAAAAACGTGATTACATGCACATCGATACCGTGTTCACGCAAGTGAAACGCGATACATGGGTGATGCTGGGCAACTTCTCACGCAAGGCTATAAAACACGAAGGTGAGGATGAGGTTCAGCGCATTTTAGAACCCAGTAAACGAGAAGATGAATTGAGGATAATTCAATTCAACAAAAGCAGTATTGAAAAACCTATCTTCTTTGAAAGCTTGGAAGACTTACTTATCAATATTAGTCAAGTTGATTTGGGGGTAAAAGGCAAAGTAAAAATCATTTTTTCTGGAAATAATATTTTTCCTTATGATGCCCGCGAGCAATGGACTGACTCTTGCAATCTGTTGGCACTGAAGGAAGGAATTGTGTTAGGTTACGATAGAAATGACAAAACGATTGATGCCTTCCGTGAGAACGGATTTAACGTGATTCATGCGCACGACTTTATTGAGCAAGTTGAAAACGGTACAATTAATATTGATGCAATGGGAGACACCATCATAACAATGCCTTCAGCCGAATTATCAAGAGCGCGTGGAGGTTTTCATTGCATGAGTATGCCAATTTTGAGAGATGAGTTGAAGTTTTAAAGTTTGGAGGTCTAGAATAGAAATCAGCCTATCACAAGCATCACATAAATCATAGCTTAAGTATATGAATCACAGTATGCAGACAACTTCTCATTTACTAATGATCCGCCCAGTAAATTTTTCTTTCAATACGGAAACAGCAGTGAATAATGCATTTCAGGCAGTGAAAGATTTGGATGCACAGGAAAAGGCATTGACTGAATTTGATACTTTTATTTCAATATTAAGAAGCAAAGGGGTGGATGTTACTGTGATTAACGACACCCCAACACCCTATACACCTGATTCCATTTTTCCTAACAACTGGATTTCATTTCATGATGATGGTTCTATCATTTTATATCCAATGTTCGCACTCAACAGAAGACAGGAACGGAAACCACACATTGTTGAACAGTTGAAAGAAAAATTTGTGATCACCAACATAAGAGACATCTCCTATTTAGAAAATGAAAATGAATTTCTTGAAGGCACTGGCAGTATGGTGTTGGATCGAGAAAACAAAATTGCCTACGCTTGCCTATCGCCTCGCACTACAAAAGCTGCCCTGCAAAAATTCAGCGATGAAAGCGGCTTTTCGGTTGAGGCATTCACTTCCGTGGATATGAATGGAAAAGAAATTTATCACACCAATGTGATGATGTGTGTGGCTGATAAGTTTGTTGTTATCTGTCTAGACTCTATCATCAATACAA
The DNA here is from genome assembly GCA_038205685.1 of Cytophagales bacterium. Taxonomy (GTDB): domain Bacteria; phylum Bacteroidota; class Bacteroidia; order Cytophagales; family Cyclobacteriaceae; genus ELB16-189. The sequence goes on from JBBRBQ010000007.1 coordinate 47,498, forward strand.
CTGAAAGACAAACTGTTATTGATAAAATCAAAACCTCTTCAAAAGAGCTCATTGAAATTTCATTCGATCAAATGAATCACTTTGCTGGCAACATGCTTCAAGTGAATAATGAAAAGGGAGATAAATTTTTGGTGATGTCATCGCAAGCTTTTAAATCCCTAAGAAGCGAGCAAATAAAAACTATTGAAAAGTATAATTCAATTATTCATTCATCGCTTGATACCATTGAGCGAAATGGAGGTGGAAGCGCTCGCTGCATGATGGCGGAAGTATTTCTTCCACGCAAGTGATTATTTAAACAAGCTTAAAAAATCAGTACCTGGATTTGCAGTCGCTGATCAAAAATTTTCAAGCAAAGAATTACAGTTATCCTTTTTTTGATCTAACGATTAGTAGTTTATCATTATTACCAGAAGGCACTTTAATAGAAGTACCATCCATGGTGGTATTAGAAATAAGAGTACCTGTTTTTACATCCACCCATTCAGCTTCATATTTTCCAGAAGGAAGATTGAAGAGCAATTCGTTAGGTTTTGTACCCATGGACTCAAGGTAAATAACCCATATATTCTTTCCATTACCTAACGCCATCGAATGGTATGACGGAGAAGCCTTGATAACTATTTTATCAGGATGCAGATGAATCAAATCAAGCTTATCAAATGTTTTTTTAATAACACCCAGTTGCGCTCTTAAAGCAACACTTCCTCCACCTGGTGATTTATATGTAGTGTCACTTCCATTTTCTTTGCCCACTGAAAATGAATAATCTAAATGATTGAATAACGAACCTCCGGCCATTACAAACCTCCACGCCTGCCTCCGGTAGGTAATATCGTGTTTACCGGCAAACCCTGTTTCGTTAAAACCTATTGGCTTGTTTAAATAATAATTTTCATTTACTGATTCAGCGATAGCATAATGGAAATTAAAAATACTAACGTTAGGGTCGGGGTTTGCCACAGGGTAATGGAAATTGCTTACGTTTTGTGAGATCAAATGTTTGTTTTTCAATGCTTTTTCTTCATCCTTTATCCAAGAAGAAACCTTTCGTTGCCAGTCAAGCGAAATTTGTGAAACAACTTGAATGGAGGAAGTCCATTTTTTGTCCAAGTCATATTCGTTTTTTACAAAAGCAGTATCTAATTGATCTGCCCAGGGTTCGTTTTGTATCTCAAAATAGATGTTGCCAAATTCATTCAATTCACTAACCATCTTCCTCACATACTTTTCTTGATCCTTTATTATACCCCCATTATAAGTGGTATTAATTAAAGTTGCCATTGTATTGTCTGTTTCATTGATATTGTTGGCCGAATTAAAGGGACTGTATTTCCAACCGTTGCCATAGTAAGATGAAAAAAGAGTTATCTCCACAATGATATCCTTTTCTCTAGCTGAAGAAACTATACTCTTTAGGCGGTCGAAGTATTCAGCATCCCATTGTGAAAGATCAAACTTATTTCCTCCTAAGAAAAAACCTTCAGCAGCACTTCTTTTCCATGGCAGCAACAAATTATCGGCTGCCGCTGCTAGCGTATTTCGTTGTATTCCAAAATCACCAACCTTCTCGATATAACTCCCAGCAAACAAGCGTGTGTAATTGAGCCCGTCTTTTGATAAGGTCTCAAAGTATTTTTTATAATCAAACGCTTTATTGATGGCCGATCCATAGTGCTCGGCAGAACTTACGATTAACAAGGGCTTATTCTTGTATAAAAAATAATGAGGATTTTCTGGATGCAGTTGCAATACATTGGATTGCGAAAAGCAGACAGAACAAACAAAGAATAGAAATAAGACTATCGAAAAAGATTTCATTGTAACAAATAATGGGTGAAACGTACTCTTTTTTGGGTTTTCTAAAGGCAAGATAAAGTTTTAAGTAGATGTAATCAATAACAGATGAAGATTGTTTTGACGAAATAATTGGTTCGGATTAGTATTACTTAGCTGAAAATTGAATTACAATCGATTGAAACAGCCTTCCCTTTCGATCTTTGATGCTGTTTGTAACGTAACGGATTATGTATAAAAACGATACCCTTTCTAATAGTATGGCTAACGGGCTTCGTATCAAGTTTTGTGATGGTAAAAAGTTTAGAGCTTCGAAATCGCCAACTTCTTGTAGCTACAAAACTTTATGCGTTTCCCCGTGAGACACCACCCTTCATAAATTAAAACTTACGGAAAATAGTAAAATAGTTTTGAATTTCGGTCACTCCTTAACAACCAGTTCGGTCTAATCAATCGTAACCAAAAGAATTGGTTATTTAAAACAATTAGACAATGGTTAAATTACAAAACACCACAACAAGGTATGTGAGCATTGGTGCTTCATACGACAAGGTATTTGATTACCTGACAAATCCACTTTTTTATAAAGAGTGGTCAACGAATTTTATTGCAGATGTAACGCTTGAAAATGGTGAACACTACGCGGTAACGCCAATGGGCAAAGTAAAATTTGTAGTAAAAGGCCAGAAACAAACAGGAAACATTGACTTGTTTTTTGGCGATACACCTTTTCCAATTCCTACAAGACTTTTAAGAAATGCAGAAGGCGTAACTTATTTGTTTACATTTTTTCAAGCTGACGGAATGACTGACAAAGTTTGGGAACTAGGAATTGTCGGATTAATAGAAGAATTAGGAATCCTGAAAAACAAATTTCAATTATGAAGAAAAATATTTTGGCGACAGTGCTTGGATTTGTAGCTACATTCATTGCCAACACAGTTTTGGCAATAACAATTATTGGCCCATTTCTTAATGAAAAAATTGGAATTAGCAGAGACCCCGAAAAAGACGGTTTAAATTTTCCAGCCATTTTAATTGGGTATTTAGTATTGACCATTTTTATGGTTTGGCTTACACTACAAATTAAAAACAAAACTTGGTTGCAAAAAGGCTTATTAGTTGGTGCAATGACAGGCTTTGCAGTATATGTTGCAGGCCATTTAATAACTGCAGGTTGGAGTATTGCTGATGGACCTTCTATGCTTTTTGCAGGAATTGTTGATAGCCTTGCAACTATAATTGGTGGAATTGTAATTGCCTATACGTTCAGAAATAATGAAACAAAATAAAGAATTTAAAATATTAGTAAAAAAAGCAGTTGAAGGCGACAAAGTCGCCCTCAACTCTTTGCTTGAAAGCATACAGAAATACCTATACAATATTTCAATTAAAATTTTGTACCACCCAGAAAATGCAAAAGATGCAACGCAGGAAATTTTAATTAAAATTGTTACACATTTAAGTAGCTTCAATTTTGAAAGCAATTTCACTACTTGGACTTATCGCATTGCTACAAACTATCTAATAAATCAATTGGACAAGGAAAAACGGCAACAAATTAATTTTGAAATTTTTTCCAAAGATTTAGCCGAAGGACTAAATAATAATTACAATGCCAACACAGCAGAAAAAAAAATATTAGTTGAAGAGGTGAAAATTGGTTGCTCAACAGGAATGCTTCAATGCCTCGATAGCGAAAGCAGAATTACTTATGTTGTTGGCGAAATTTTGGAATATAACTCAACGGATGGAGCATACATTCAAGACATAACACCGGAAACTTTTCGCAAAAGATTATCAAGAGCAAGAACAAAAATAAACGAATTTACAAAACGAAATTGTGGACTTGTAAATCCAAATAATGCCTGTCGCTGTCATAAAAAAGTGGACGATGCAATTACCAAAAACAGAATAAATCCTAATCATTTACTTTTTGCTTCAATAGAACTTATCACAAGTATCACAGAAGTAGAAACCGCAACAGGACTTATACAGACAAATCCAAATTTTGAATTCCCCGAACAACGGCTGAACGAAATAAAACTACTTTTAGAAGTAAATTTAAACTGACTATACCAGCACAAGCAATCCCAACCGATTGGCCTCTGCACTTGCTGGTGTTCTTCTCCAACAATCGAAATAAATCATTTGTATTATTTTATATAATTTCGAGTGCCTGCCAATGAAGAGTCCCGATGCCAATAAAGGGGTCCTTGTTACGATAAAGGCTTTTTAACTTTAGTATTCCAATAGAAATAAATTACAGATATGTTTTCTATTACCAGAACCCAAAGTAGGGGATTGGTATAAAATGTATAATAACTACCATTGCCAGGTATTATTACAAATGGGACAGTTATAAATGCATCTAAAATTAGGGCTATAATAGCCATAACTAAACCAATTATAAAGCCATTCGTTTTCTCACCTTTTTTGTAAAATAAATGAGCCCCAAAATAAGCAAAAGGGATTATAAATAAGCCAACGATAATAGCTTGTTGAGTATCTGAATCTTTTACTCCCGGAATAAATCCTAACAAAGTGAAGGTACTTAAGACCATTAGCCACACCAATGTGGCAACTAAAATTATTCTAATTATTTTCATACTATTTTTTTTGGCTGATGTTATTAAACAAACACGAAAGGATTAGTAATAGAAAGGATGTTGTTGAAGAAATTGTTCTAACCAAGTGTAGATAATTCCACTTAGTTTCAAAATTCCCTCTTAAAGTTTTTGCATCTATCAAGCTTATATTTGTCAAATCTGTTTTTTCTACCAGGTCGTTCAAAGGAAGATTTCCCAATAATGTTATCAGAAAGACGCCTAAAAAATAGATGACTATTGCCGCTGTAGTTAATCGTGAAATAATTTTAGGATTCGATTTATAAAAGTAAAATGCGGCAAAAGAAAGGAATAATGGGCCTGCTATGACAATAAAGAACAAGGGGTTTAAGATGGCTCTGTTCATGTGCTGAAAGGCTTGTAAGTAATAGATGTCTTCCAGTCTACCTATGCCAGGGGTTATTGCATTCGTCCAGGTAAAGAATACTCCCGCTAAGAGGCCAGTTAAGAGCGTATGAATCAGTAAAATCCCAGTTTTAATTTCGACTATTCTATTACTATCCTGCATTTACATTTTATTTTAATTGATACTCTCTGACCTAATTTTTAGTCATTTATACTCCAGTAGATTTTTCTAATTTTGAGGATTCCATACTTTAGTTCTTGCAGTTTCTATAACATAATCATTAAAGTCTTTTGCCTTTCTACCCAGTACTTTTTCAATATCATTTGTTATACTTGAATTTCTGCCATCTAACACTTCTGTGAAAAGATAATTAACCAACCAAACGTAATCTTCAGGCAGATGAAATTCCCGAAGCATTTCTGCATGTTTTTCCAGACTGAGTGATTCGAAATGAATATTTCGGTTAGTAATTTTTGATATTTCAGCGATAGCTTGAGGAAATGTTAATAATCGCGGCCCCGTAAGCTCATAGATTTGACCGTTATGTTTGTCATCTAATAAAGCCGCTACAACTACATCAGCAATATCGTCAGCATCCGTAAATGGCTCTAATGCTTCTGCTCTGGGAAGGGCGACATAACCTGCCAGTATTGGGTCTAAAAAGACGCTTTCACTAAAATTTTGATTAAACCAACTAGCTCTAACAATAGTATAGTTAATAGAAGTGCTCATTACTATTTGTTCACAAATCCGAGCTTCCTTTTCACCTCTACCTGATAGCAATACCATTTTTTGTATCCCACTGGCCACAGCTTTTGCCGTAAATTTTTGAATAATTTCTATGGAACCAGGTATTGCCAGATCAGGCTGAAATGTAATATAAACGGAATTCCTTCCTTCCAATGATTTATCCCAAGTTGCTGAGTTATTCCAATCAAATGTTGGATTTTCACTTCGTGAACCAATACGGATATCCGTATATCCTAACTTGTTTAGTCTCTCGACTACCCTGCGGCCTGTTTTGCCCTTGCCTCCAAGTACCAATAGTTTTTGTTCTTTCATGATTAATTCTTTTTTTTAAATGTGTTATTAGATAGGCCAAAGGTGCGGCTATCATCATAAGATCATTTGTCTTAAAAGAATTATGATTTGTTTGAAAGGAATTGTTGCTTGATTTCATTTGGTCGGGCACCAAATTTTTTTTGAAATGCATTTGAGAACGAACTCAGACTTTCGTAACCAACAAACCAGGCAGTTTCCTGAATGGTCATATTGTTATCTCTCAGTAATTCGTAAGCTTTGTTTAATCGTTCTTCCTGCAAAAATTTAAAAACAGGAATTCCAAATAGTTCCTTAAAGTTCCTTTTTAATTTATTGTTGTTAAGCCCAATTAGTTTTGACAATTCGCTTAAAGAAGGAGGCTTCGAGATATTATTTATGATAATTTCCTTTGCCTGAAAAAGCTTATCTCTTTCTTTATCATTAATACACTCTACTTTTCCTGAAGATAGAAATGCAAAGAAATGGGAAAGCAGTTCATTTACCTGACTTTTCAAAAACAAGGTTCTTGTATTGCCTTTATATGGCGTAGTCATAATTTTATGAACTGCGTTTTGTATATCAGGCGTCATATAAAAACTGGGCCCCTCTACAAAGTTTGCTTTGGGGTTAAGGAGCTGGGGCAAATATTCCTTGAAAATCTCACTTTCTCCGTCAGGCAATGCGTTTAAATTTTTGATTTTGGTAAAAATACTAATTGATTGAAGGGGTTTATCAGGAGAAATTTTGTGTGCGAATTCGACTTTACTATTGCCAAAAAAAGAGATAGCTAAACCAGTTGTATTATTGACAGTCGTAGTCTTATTTTCATATTTTATTTCTAGTTCAACGTTTCCCGAACCGTAGAAGGCAAACCCAAGAGCCTCGCCATCGATTTCACATTTCTGGATAATCGTTTTTACGGCATTCGATTGCTCAATTAAAACGATGAAGTTATTTATTTCTATAATATCAGTAGTCATTTTATGTAATTGTTGTTGCTAAAACTAGTTCGTTTAAAACATCTAATAGTATTAACTATTTATTGTCGAAAAACGGTTCATTCTTCAACAAAAACTAAATGCAACATAAGTGAAAATCTGCAAATTTTAGATTTAAAAAAAATGAAATCAATAAGATATCAGTAGGGAATTTGATCAAAGTTAGCTTCGAGAATTTTACTTATCTACTTCTAACGGCCGTTTCAAAAGTTGCTGATATTCAATTGTACTGAGATAGTTTGATGTGATATTAGCCTTATTAATTATATTTTTAAAAATTGAAACCAATGTATAAATTAGGTTCAAACAAGAAATAATTATTCCATTTACCATCCTTTGCTTTAAAGCTTTGCGGTCCATTGGATTCAATTGGCCAATAATTACAATGAATTTGTGGTTCAATGAAAAGCCTGTTTTTAAACATCGATATATGATAGCCTAAATGATAGCTAGTATATAACCGAAATCCTTCTCCTATTTTACTATTATTTAAATCCAAAAATACTTGTTTCAATGGCATAACCTCTACTGAAGCGTATAATCCTTTCCAGAGCTTACGTTGGTATATAATTCCTATACCACTTTCTTGCAGTTTTCCGGGATAAAATTCACTTTCTTTTAGAAAAAGAGGATCCCATAATGGTATTCCTAAAGGTGCAAATAGTTTCCAAGTTGACACTTTGATACCAATCTTGTCTTTATCAGTAAGTGTATATCCAAAATGAAACTCGTAATGGTGTGTATTTGTTTTTTCGTCTCCGAAATTTGTGAATGCTAGATAGGTACTTCTAATAAAAAATTTGTGAAATGGCTTCTCTTTTTTGATATTACTTGTGTCTGACATAGTTGCATTTTGACAAAAAGCTTGTGTAAGGAACAAGGTCGAAATTAGTACCAGCGTAACTTTTTTAAAATTCATAGCTCTGTGATTTGAAGTGAAATAAAAATTATTTACCCCAAAACTAAAGCTCTATTATTCCTAACTCCTTGACTTAAGGTAGGAAATGATTTAAGGAAGCAATTTGTTTAAGATTTATATTTTGCTCGCTGTCCTTTTGCGGATTCGGCTTAGTGATTCTGGGGTTATGCCCAAATAACTTGCTATTTGATGTAGAGGTGCCCTTTGCATCAATTCAGGTCTATTTTTTAGCAAAGTCAAATATCGTTCCTCTGGAGACGACATTTTAAATTGGGCTAATTGATCTTGAGTATTAACCATTATCATTTCTGTCATCACGCGAGTAGCGGATTCTGACTGAGGGTATTTTTGAAACATTGCAGCTTCAAATTCAGGCGTGCCTACACTTGCAACTGTTTCTTCAATACATTCTAGGTATTGTTCCGATGGTGTGTTTTTTCCGTAGCATGATGCAATTGCGGCTTGGCCTTCCGTATAAAATTCTGTGGTTTTTTCAGCACCTTCTTTTATAAAAAAAACTCTTACGCATCCTTTCAAAATAAAATAGCACTCGTTTGAAAAATCCCCTTCCTTAAGCAAAATAGTTCCTTTTGAAAAACTCTTGATACATGCGCCTTCTAGTATTGAATTTTCCAATTCTTTGGTAATAGGAACATATTTTGAAACATATTTTAATATTTCATTTTCCATTATTTACTTATTATTCGATAAATATATTTTTTAACAGTCAATGAATAAATGCTTGTTGGTTAATGGAAAATGTTCTGATTATTCTACAATTTTAATCACCACGTTGCCTGTTTTTTGTCCTGATTCAACATATTTATAGGCCTCAATAATTTGTTCTAATGTGTATTGTCTGTCAATTACAGGCTTATACTTTCCAGTTTCTGCAAGTTCCTTTAAAAAAATTACATCCTCTTTACAAATTGCTGGAATAGGGAATAATACTTTTTTAGTGCTGAATAACGGAGTTGTAAGTGCTAAAAATATATTCTCAGATTTATCACCAAGCTCTGTTGAAATATAAACCCCATTCCTGTTGAGTAATGGTTTGCATTTTCTAAACGAACTTTTGCCAACAGCATCAAATACAAAGTCAAATGTTTGAGGTATTTTTGTAAAATCTTCTTTAGAATGATCGATTACTACATCTGCACCCAATGATTTTACTAGTTCTAAATTTTTTGTGTTGCATACCGCTGTGACCTCCGCGCCAAAGTATTTCGCCAGCTGCACAGCTGCTGAACCAATCGCACCTGTTGCACCGTTAATCAAAATTTTTTGACCTTTTTTTATTTTTGCCGCTCTCAGGTCGCACAGTGCATAGTGTCCACCTTCGGTAATTGGTGCTGCTTCCTCATATGTTAAATTTCTTGGCATTATTGTAATGGCTGCTTTCTCTGCCATTGTCATGTACTCGGCATGCGCTCCAAAGGTGGTATCGTTATATCCAAACACTTTATCCCCTATTTTAAATAATGTTACTTCTTGGCCAATTGCTTCAATTTCTCCAGCAAATTCGTTTCCAAGCGTTTTATTTTTGGGTTTGAATAGTCCACTAAAAAATCTGCTTATAAAATATTCTGCACTGCGAAAACCACAGTCTGTGCGATTTACGGTGCTAGCATACACCTTTATTAGCACCTCGTTGTCTTTGGGTAAAGGTTTATTAACCTCCATTAAACTAACAACTTCTGGCGGTCCGTATTCTGTATTTATTATCGCTCTCATTTATGTTTCCAATCTTAAAGTTTGAGGCTCGTTCAGTTGTCAGAGATCTCTTAATAAACGTTATAATTTCACGTGTGTTTACAGCTAACGTTTTACGGCTTTGCGAAGGTGGTGATTAGTGCATTTATTCATTCAATTTGTTTCTTACAGCACTTATTATTTTCAGTTTGTCCACAATTAATAATAGAACAAAAACTGTCAGTGCAATAATTAATGTCGTTAAAGCAATAATTGCAAAATATTTAATTGTCCACTCTAAGGCGACTTTAATTCTATAAATGAAACTGATGTTTTTTTCTGTTGCACCTTCATACATGGAGAGTTTAACGGTGCAAAATTCATTTTCCGTGTCAAAGTTTCCAAGTTCAACTCCAAGCTCTTGAGCTCTTGCTTCAATTTCTAAAATTTTATCGTTGAGAGCTACGAAGTCTGCTATTTGTCCACCTTTTGATTTTAGGTCATTTAAGTTTTGAAGTGTCTTTTCGATTGAGGTTTTCTTTGCATTAAGTTGTCTATACTCGTTGGTTTTATCAACCTTTGTAATTTCTGTGGCTTTGATAACACCTATTTTTTGAAGGTCATTATATAAGCTGTCAAAAAGCGAAGGATTAACTCCTATTAGTAAATGAATTTGTCTGTTCCCCTTTTGTCCAAGGTTCTGTTCATATTGAATAACTGAAGTGTAGTTTTTCACTTTGGCTTTAAGCGTTTTCTCGTCTTTCTCAAATTCAGATGTTTTTGTTTTGATTGAAGCCGTCTTTTCAAATTTCTGATTCGAAGCAATGTTTGATGAAACTTGAACGTCACCTTTCATCGCCATTTTTTCTGAAGCATAGTTCTTCCGTAAGTTGTCTATACTGCTAAAAAAATTGTCACTATAATCATTGCTGTTATTTAAGTCTGTCGCTACGTAACCATAAATAAACCTAAAAACGAAAAGCATGATAAAAAGTCCTGCGAACCATCTGCTCGTTTTCCAAAATCTCGTCTTAAAATTTGATGTCATTTTTTAAATTATTAGTTGTTGATTGTCGCCTCAGTAGCATAAGTGCTTCACTGTCCCATGAAACCAAACGTAATTTAAAAACTAAACTACAAATTTACACCTAACCCCGCCATTGATTATGCATTTTGTTGTGGGTTCGGCCCGCGTTACTCTTCACCAAAATAGTCACTGTCCATTCTCTTAACTTCATAACTATTTAAACTTGTCACACCGAGATTGTAGTCAATCATATACTGCGCGAGTTGTTGTCCGTCAATTAAAACGATTTTGGTTTCGTTTCTAGGGGTGTAGTCCAAAGCGTCTCTAGTAAATGAAGATGTAGTAATGAAGATTCCTTTTTTTGCTCCTTGTCCCGCTAAAGCTCCAACAAACTTTTGCAGTTCTGGTCGTCCAACTGTGTTGCCTGGTTGCCATCTCTTAGCTTGAATGTAAATGATGTCTAGTCCAAGCTTGTCCTCTTTTATTGTTCCGTCAATTCCTTCGTCTCCACTTTTTCCAATAGCACGTCCCGCGTCTTTAATTGAACCGCCATATCCCATTTTCACTAATAATTCAACTACAAGTCTCTCGAAAAAAGCAGGAGAAAGAGTTATTACCTTATTCAAAAGATCTTGAGCTAAAGACTTTCTGATTTTCTGATAAGCCGTCTCAAGTGCTTCCTCTGGAGTCTCCGTTGAAATTTCTTCAACCTTGTCTATTCCAACAGTTTCATTTTCTCCTTTTGTTGTTTGAAATTCAACAAACTCAGAAAACTGCTTCAAGAATTTAACGTCAATAAAGGTTGGCTTCTTTTTTAAAACTTCAAGGCCACGTTTTGATATAACTACTATTCCTTGTTTCGGGCTGTCAATCAGTCCTGCTTTTTTTAAATATGTCTTTGCCCAAGCTGTCCTGTTATAAAATACTGGTGCCGCTCCGCTTGGCAATAGTTCTTTTCTCTCGTTTTCAGTAACTCCCAATTGCTCAGCTAGTCCGTCTGTCACGTCTCGCATTTTATGTTCATTGCTGTCCGAAATGTATCGGAGCAGTGGTAACATTATTGATTGGTAGTCTGGTATCATTTATTCTTTTTACAAATCTGTCCAAAAGCGGCTGGCCCACAACATTAATGTAGCCTCAACTGCATTGCGCCTATCCATCCAAAAATAGTAAATAGGCACAGCAATAGCTATGTGTTGTATTGTAGGTTCTTAAATTGTATGCTGTTCGGTTCCTTCTTTTTAAGCCTTTGGTTCGTGTCTTCACGAATAAACTACTAGGATGAGTGTATTTGAAATACCTTTAATGCATATAAAGGATAGTAGAATTACGTTTATTTTGGCGGAATATGCTGAGATAAAAAATGAATTGCAACCGTTTGAACCGTTTCTTTTACCCTATTTCAGCTTACTTTTGTATTATCAAATCAGGAAACTAAGAACATGGAAAATTCAACAAAATTAAAAAGCTCCTATACCATAAGTCATAGCGAACTTCAGGCGTGGGTAACACAAACTGCCGACCTGCTTAAACCAAAAGATATTCGCTGGTGCGATGGCTCGAAAGCCGAATACGATGAAATGTGCAATCTTCTTGTTGAAAGAGGAACGTTCATTAGACTAAATGAACAAAAGAGACCCAACAGCTTCGCTTGCTTCTCCGACCCAAGTGATGTGGCTCGTGCCGAGGATAGAACCTTTATCTGCAGCCGCAAGAAGGAAGACGCTGGCCCTACCAACAACTGGGTAGAGCCCAGAGAAATGAAGCTAACCCTCCGCAAGCTGATGGAAGGATGTATGGCAGGCCGCACCATGTATGTAATTCCTTTTTGCATGGGGCCGATTGGCTCTGCGCTTTCGCAGATAGGCATTGAGATTACCGATTCGGAATATGTGGTAGCCAACATGCACATTATGACACGCGTGGGCAAGCGTGTGATGGACGTGTTGGGCAGCGATGGAGATTTCGTTAAGTGTTTACATACAGCTGGTGCGCCACTAGAACAAGGTCAGCAGGATATGAAATGGCCTTGCAATCCTTCAGTAAAATACATTGTGCATTATCCTGAAGATCGATCTATAGTATCGTATGGTTCTGGCTATGGAGGCAATGCTTTGTTGGGCAAGAAATGTTTTGCTTTGCGCATAGCAAGTGCCATGGCGCAAGAAGAAGATTGGTTGGCTGAGCACATGTTGATTTTAGGAGTTGAAAGTCCGGATAAGGAAAAGACCTATATCGCGGCAGCGTTTCCTAGTGCGTGTGGCAAAACCAACTTCGCAATGCTAATTCCACCAAAAGAATTGGATGGCTGGAAGGTAACTACCGTAGGGGATGACATTGCTTGGATAAAGCCAAGCAAAGACGGAAAACTTCATGCGATCAATCCTGAAGCAGGATACTTTGGTGTTGCACCTGGCACAAATGAGAAGAGCAATCCAAATGCAATGAAAACTATCTCTAAGAATACCATCTTTACAAACGTAGCCATTACTCCCGATGGAGATGTTTGGTGGGAAGGTATGACTAAAGAAACACCAAAAGACTTGATCGATTGGCATGGGAAGAAGTGGGATCCTTCATTGGGCAAACCCGCAGCGCACCCCAACTCTCGATTTACAGCTCCTGGTTATCAAAACCCAGCAATAGATTCAGAGTGGGAAAATCCTGAAGGGGTAGTAATCGGTGCTTTTATTTTTGGTGGACGAAGAAGCACCACCATACCGTTAATTTATCAAGCTCACAACTGGAACTCGGGTGTTTACTTGGCCGCTACTATGGGTTCTGAAACTACTGCCGCGGCCTTTGGTGAGATTGGGAAAGTACGGAGGGATCCGTTCGCCATGCTGCCCTTCTGCGGCTATCACATGGGCGATTATTTCAATCATTGGTTGCAGTTCGGAAGAGACATCCCCAATCCGCCACGCATTTTTGGTGTGAATTGGTTTCGCAAAGATGATAAGGGAAATTATTTATGGCCTGGCTTTAGTGAAAACATGCGCGTGCTGAAATGGATTGTGTTAAAGATACGCGGCAAATCTAATGCTGTAGAAAGCCCCATTGGTTGGATGCCACACTACGAAGATCTTGATTGGACGGGTATGAACTTTAGCAAGCAAGACTTTGACCATATCATGGCCATTGATCGTGAAGAGTGGAAAGCAGAGTTATTGTCTCATGCCGAGTTGTTTGAACGCATGTACGATCGTCTGCCCAAAGAATTTATCTTCATGCGCGAGCTACTGCTATCGAGTTTGTGGCGATCGCCAGAGAAGTGGAATTTGGAATCGGATGCTGGGTAGAGAAATAGTTAATAACTTATAAAAATAATAGTTAACGATTAGTATCATTATGCCTTCAGAAAAAGAAATAGTAAACATCAAGAACCTGAGAGTAAAAGGGAAGGATAAAGTTCGTTTGAAAGATTACCCCACGGGATATAATGGAAGTAGCCTCTCGAAAAAAGATTCAGAAGCTTTGCTTCAAGAAAGCCTTAAACAACTAGCCATTATTCAGGATAAACTCTACGCACACAACAAATTTGGTGTTCTCATTATTTTTCAAGCAATGGATGCCGCAGGGAAAGACGGGGCAGTAAAGCACGTGATGTCTGGGTTAAACCCTCAAGGAGTAAAAGTTCATAGTTTCAAAGCCCCTAGCGCCTTGGAGTTAGATCATGACTTTCTTTGGAGGCATCAGATTGCCCTGCCTACGCGTGGAGAAATTGCGATCCATAACCGATCTCATTATGAGAACGTGCTCATCACAAGAGTACACCCTGAATTGATCCTCAACGAAAAACTCCCTGGCATTGATTCGGTCGCAAAGATTGATGAAGGCTTTTGGCAAACTCGATTGAAACAGATTAATCGATTTGAAAAAACACTTGTTGAGAATGGAATGGTGATCCTGAAATTTTTTCTTCATATCTCGAAAGAAGAACAGAGAAAGCGTTTCATTGAGCGAATAGAAGAACCTTCCAAAAATTGGAAATTCTCAGCTGGCGATATAAAAGAACGCGAGTGTTGGAAAAGCTATCAGCAAGCTTATGAGAAAGCCATTCAAGCTACTTCTACAGATGAAGCGCCTTGGTTCATTATTCCAGCCGATGATAAATGGTATGCAAGGCTAGCCATTGCTTCTATTATTCATCAACAGTTTAATAAACTTGAAATAAGTTACCCAGTGCTAAATAAAGCTCAAAAAGAAGAGCTTTCTCTAGCAAAAGCTCAATTGACAAACCAACCCATTACGAAGAGTAATAAGCGTTCCTAAAAGACTAACCAGAACATAAACGCATTCTCATAGAAACTGTATTTCGGGCGACAATGCTTTCAATTCATCAAAACCATTTTTTAGGTTTTTCAGTTATTGTGCTATGATAAAAAATATAATCTTTGCCATTGCGCTATTCAGTAGCCTTGGCGCAATAGGTCAAAACAAATCTTCTAAATCTATGGAATTAAAACTCGCAACATTTGGGTCAGGCTGCTTTTGGTGTACCGAAGCTTTCTTTTTAAAAGTGAAAGGAGTGGAAACAGTTGCATCAGGATACTCAGGTGGAAAGGTGAAAAATCCTACCTACCGCGAAGTTTGTACGGGAACTACTGGTCATGCAGAGGTAATTCAATTATCCTATGATCCTAAAAAAGTTAGTTACGAAGAATTGTTAGAGATATTCTGGAACACACATGATCCTACCACGCTCAACCGTCAAGGAGCCGATGAGGGAACTCAATACCGCTCGGTTGTTTATTATCATAGTGAAGAGCAAAAGAAACTTGCGGAACAATATAAAATACAATTGGAAGCTTCTCATGTTTATAAAAATTCAATAGTAACGGAAATCAGCCCATACACCGTTTTTTATAAAGCCGAAGACTATCATCAAGATTATTATGCACTTAATCCCAATCAGGGCTATTGCCAATATGTTATTCGTCCTAAGATCGAAAAGTTTAAAAAGCAATTTGAAGCAAAACTGAAAAAGTAATTTAATTTTTTTTGTAACCTAAAAAACCAGAGAGCCGTTGGTTAGCTACAGTAGGTAGGTTCTACTAAAAAGGTTTAGGTTAGGTTAGAAAAAGCTCCTCATTTTTTGAGGAGCTTTTTTATTGATTGTGATTTTACAAAGCGTTGATTAACTATTCTTGTATTCCGTAATATCGTACGCTATTTTCATGATCTTCGTAATCTGCCCAGAGGCATTGAGGAAAGGCGAGTAGATTGCCCTAATCCAAATTGTTTTACCATTTTTAGCTATCCTCTTAAACTCGCCCTGAATAGTTTTTCCTGCTGCAAGGTCTTTCCAGAATTGCTTGTATTCATTGGAACTTCGCTCCTCTTTTGTTACCAACATCCGATGGTAATCTCCTACTAGCTCAGAGCCAGTATAGCCAACAATGCTTAAAAACTGCGGGTTTGCTTTTGTGATTTTACCTTCTGTATCAAACTCAACTAAAGCCAACGAAGAATTGATAGCCTCCATCGTGCTTTCGGTTTCACGCTGGTTGCGTTCCATCTCTTCTTGGGTGGCTTGCAGTTCTTCCATGTTTTGCCTCATCTCCTCTTCTTGGGCGCGCATCTCTTCTGTCATCTGTTGAGACTCACCCAAAAGTCGTTGAGTGCGTGCGTTCACCTTCACCGAAGAAATAGTTGAAGCAATGCTCTCCCCTATTTTTTCAATAAATTCGATCTCATTCTGTTGCATGGTATTGAAAGATGCTAACTCGATTACACCAAAGATTTGATCATTCACTTTCAATGGTACAATCAAAATACAAGTAGGATTTGAATCGCCTAAACCAGAAGTGATTTTAATATAATTTTGAGGCACATCAGTAAGAAAAACAGTTTCCTTTTCCTGCCAACATTGACCAGCCAAACCTTCACCCTTATGGATTTTATGATTTAGGAATTTCTTTTTATCCCATGCATAGCAAGCCACCATCGACATGCTTTGCTCATCGCCATCTTCATCATCAATTAAATAAAGTGCACCTTGGTTGGCCCTTAGATATTTAACTAGGTTGCCAATAATTTCATCCGCTAACTTTTGTTCATCGGTATTGTTCACGCGCAAAATCTCACCAAATTTTGCCAAGCCTTCGGTTGACCAACTTCTCTTTTTGTCTTCTTCTGCTACTTTAGAAAGATTATTCCTCATAGTAATAAGCGCATTGCCTAATACATCGTGCTCACTCAATGGCTTGAAGTTAGAATCGTATTGACCTTTTCCAATATTTTCAGCAAAACCAGAGGTTGCTTTAAGTCCACTAACCAACATGTTGGTGGCAATGGCCATTTCGCCAATCTCATCATTAGTGTATTTCCTATTTTTATCCTCTTCCACCAATTCTCCTTTGCCCAACATCAAAACAACGCCTTTCACATAATTAATAGGCCCCCTGATTGTTCTCACAATAAAATAAGCAATTAACAAACCAGCCAATACTATAATAGTGCCCAGTACTATTGTAAAGAACCTAAGCCCTACAGTAGTTTCCATAATTTGGGCGTCCACTTTGTTCGATGCTTCGGTTTGCTTGGCTGCAATTTTATCAAGCCTTGCCAAAAGCTCTGCCGACTGAGGAATGATCTGGCTTTCAATAAAGTCTTCAGCTAATAATTTGGTAAGCGGATTTTCATAGTCTTCGAAGGTGTTTAGTTTTTCCAAAATATTTTCATCGGCAGCCTTCATCATCAATTCAAATTTTTGAAATACCGTATCCAGCTTTAGCTGTTGCTCTTTGTCATCCCACTTAAGCACCAACTTTTGAAGCTTTTCTTTGAGTTGCGGATAGGAGAAATCTTTTAGGTTGCGAAGCGACTCACGGTCATCTTTATTGGTTTGAAGATAAACCCAATTGGTGATAAGCATTTTGGCTTGGGTAACCACCAAACTAAGTTCACTTATAGATTCTTTTGATGGGCGGGCTACTTCCGATGAAAACGTTACGGCACTGTCAATGCTATTACCTCGTTGAAAAATAATTAATGCATTGATTATGAAGAGAACAATTAATATTAAGAAACCTCCGAATATTTTATTGCCTACGCTCAGTTTTATTTTCCTTTTCATATCTCCATTTTTAAATCAAAAAACTTTTATATCAATATCGCATGTCGCGTTAGTTCTGTAAATATTTTCAATTGGTGTTTTGTAACGGCATTCATGTTTAGCTCAAAAGTAGGCTTGCCATCTTTGGTTACAAAATTAATACTGCTTCCTTTTTTTCCTAGTCCCTCTTGCTGAGTTACCAACAAAGTAGCCCAATTATTAATGTGAGTCAAAATACCCGGCATCAGGTTCGATTGGTTATCGGGTAAAAACAAAATGTTGCACCTCTTTATCTCTGCTATGGTATTAACTTTCACCAGCTTAATGGTACGCCCATCTACTTTCTTTTTATCAGCAAGGTTTTGAAGCTCTTGCACCATTGGTGAGTCGCCAATTATGCTGATAATAAAATCTCCTTGATTGTATTCTTCGGGCCATTGCACATATCGAGTGAAACTAAAAATGAACACCCCTTGCATTTTTGCATCTTGGGCTTGTAAAGACCCTCCATAGATAAGTAAGCAAACGATAATAAAAATTCTTTTCACGTGCCTAAAGTAGTAGTTTTTACTGAATTTTGTTGTCTTGCAAGCATCAAATGTAATGATTGTGTTAAGATTGCTGATTCCGCATTGTATAACCCGATGGGTTTTTAGTATCTTTTGTAAAACTTTTGAGTTATGTGCAGATTAATGGCTTACAGGGGCACGCCCATCGTGATGGACGAGTTATTGTACCAACCTAAAAATTCATTGATCAACCAAAGTATCAATGCCAAAGAGATTGAAGAACCCTTAAATGGCGATGGGTTTGGCATCGGTTGGTATGCCCCCGAGCTCAATGCAGAGCCTGTAACATTTGTTTCGGTAAGCCCCGCTTGGAGCAATAGAAACTTACGAAACCTCGCGCCTAGAATCCGTACCGAATGCATGGTGGCGCATGTGCGTGCTGCCAGCGTTGGCGAAGTTTCAGAATCCAATTGCCATCCATTTCAATACAAAAATTTATTGATGGCTCACAACGGTGGCGTGGAGAATTTCGGGTTGATCAAGAGGAAATTACGCGAACCGCTTTCGGATGAGCTTTATAATTGGATAAAAGGCCAAACGGATTCAGAACATATTTTCGCCTACTTCTTAAATTATCTGTTTAAGAACCATACTCTTATTAGTTCCGATGCGGTTGCCGATTCCTTGGAACACACCTTTTCATTTCTCAACCAACTGATGAAAGCGGCAGGAATAAAAGATGCGGCTTACTTAAACATGGTAGTAACTAACGGAATATTTATCGTGGGCACACGGTATGTTTCAGATCCCAATGAAGAGGCATTAACGCTATATCATTCTGAAGGCAGCCGTTATGTTGTGGAAGATGGCATTACGCGCTTAGAAGCCCCTGAAGACGATGACCATGCTGTGTTGATTGTTTCCGAAAAACTAACTGATGGAAACGAATGGACAATGATACCAAAAAATTATCTTGTGATGGTGGAGGCTAATCAGAATGTGAGGTTACGAGCAATACATGCCTAACTAATTACATTCTCGGTTTCCAAGGCGTCTCAACTAAATTAAGCTCTTTGGTCATCAATCGGCATAGCACAAAAAGATAATCTGAAAGACGATTCATGTATTTAATCACGAGAGGTTCAATTTTTTCGTGAGCATTTAACTCGATAACCAATCGCTCGGCTCTACGGCAAACCGTTCTAGCAACATGTCCAAAAGAAACGGAAGGGTGACCACCTGGCAGTACAAAAAATTTCATAGGATCAAGCAAGGTATCCATTGCATCCATTCTGTCTTCTAGAAAAGTCACATCATTTTCAATGATTGGAGGAATTTTAACTTTTATATTACCTGGCTCTGTTGCTAATATCGATCCGATAGTGAAAAGCCTATCTTGTATTTCGATCAGCTCATCATACTTATTTTTATTCACTTCTTGATCGCGCAGCAAGCCGATATAAGAATTAAGTTCATCAATTGTGCCGTAGGTATTGATACGCAAGTCTGCTTTAGAAACTCGTTTGCCACCGAAAAGTGCAGTAGTTCCTTCATCTCCAGTTTTTGTATATATCTTCATGAGAATAGGATTGAATAAGTGGACCTCTAAGTCAAATTTCTGTCTTCAAAGTTAATATTTTAAAAAAGAAAAACCCGAAGCGATAGGCCTCGGGTTTTTATAGGATTTTAGCTTCTTAGTGAGCAGCAAGACTTCCCTCTACTTCACTTCTTGTTACATTTTCATTTTTGCGATCCCATTCGATCAGGCCATCTTTCAAACGAATAATGCGATGGGCATAATGGGCAATGTCATCTTCGTGAGTTACCATAATAATGGTGTTGCCCTTGTCGTGAAGCTCTTGAAACAGCCCCATAATTCCGTACGATGTTTTTGAGTCTAAGTTACCCGTTGGCTCATCGGCCAAGATAATGGAAGGATTATTTACCAATGCTCTGGCAATTGCCACCCGCTGCCGTTGTCCACCTGATAATTCGTTTGGTTTATGATGATGGCGGTCGGCCAAGTTTACACTTTCAAGAGCCGCCATCGCCATTTCATTCCGCTCGCTTCTTCCGTAGCCAGCATAAATCAATGGGAGAGCAACATTATCAAGGGCAGAAGCACGAGGTAACAAATTGAAAGTCTGAAACACAAAGCCAATCTCCTTATTTCTCACTTCGGCCAATTCGTTTTCTGTCATCTCACTTACCTCCTGATTGTTCAAATTATAGGTACCAGTTGATGGTGTATCCAAACAACCTACAATATTCATCAAGGTTGACTTACCAGAACCAGATGGCCCCATGAAGGCTACATACTCACCCCTATCTATGGAAATAGAAATGGATTGAAGAGCATTTACAATGTTGGTGCCCATTTTATAAGTTCTTGAAATTTCTTTTGTCTCAATAATCTTGGCCATAGCGATGCTTTTACTGAATGTTTATTTGTCTATGAACTGACTCGGTGACAATTAGTTTCATTTTTACCCAAAAAAGGTGAAAAAATACCATAATACTAAAGAGAATAGAATAATTATCCACGAAAGTAGACGGTAGAAAATGGAATTTGTTTCTGAAGAAAAATAAAGAGGTCGTTGTCAGCGGTTCTAAAACCGCTAATCCGCATATAATTATGGCCTATGATGAATCAAAGAAATATTGGTGCCATTTTAAAGAATTACACCATCAATGAAGCTTTTGGTTTTGTATCGAGAACCATTGGCGTCCTCAGGTGTACAAAGTGTGAAGTATGTAAACTTTTCACCGACAAGCATAATATTATTTTTTATAAACACTAGCACCTTTCCGAACAAAAAATTTGTAGTGCATCAATCTACAAATCAAAATTTGGAAAATGAAGTTAAGAAGTTCTGAAGAGATTGTACTTGTTTCGCTTTCAAAAATTCTTTTTGAAGCGCATGAGCTTTATGCCTCACTTAGTACAAGCTTTCAATGCAAGAAATCGATACTTACAGCCATAGATAAATTTGAAGAAACAGCAGCAAGGTATCATAGCGATATCTCAACTAATATGAATTACTTATCGCATCATTCCATAAGTCTTATTTATAAATTCTATCTGCAATTGAGTGAATTAAAAATTGAACTAAATGAAAGCATAGAGAAAGAATACATGTTAACATCTCTTTCAGTTTTTCATTCAGCCCAAGATTTAATCGAAACATTATCCGAAATTCAAGAACTATTTATAAAAGAACATTCCGATCAAAAAATTGAGTTTGAGAAGAAGACGCAACAAGATTTAATAAAAACGATTCAGGAGCTAAAGCCTTCTGCAATAATCAAGAATGATTATAATTTTCTAAACCAAGAATTAGCATTCAACTAAGAAGCTTCACTCGAACTTCAAGATTAACCTGTGAATTATATAACCTCCAACTTTATTTATACAATTTGTTCAACAATCTAACTACCGATATTGCATCGTGAACAATTCAGAGCAGAAAACAAACGTTTTATCAAGAGGGTTAGATAGTTACTTCACCAATGTTTACAGAGCCTATCAATTTGTAATTCAATTTTTTAGGCAAGCAATTAAGCCACCTTTCCACATTAAGGAAGTCATACATCAATGTTATGAGATAGGATTCAAATCGTTGTCGCTAATTACGCTTACGGGTTTTATTATTGGCATAGTATTCACCAAAGAATCGCGACCATCATTGGAAGATTTTGGTGCCACCTCTTGGCTGCCCTCTTTAATGGGTATTGCGATAGTAAATGCACTTGGCCCATTGGTGACAGCCATAATATGCGCAGGCAAAGTAGGATCAGGCATTGGTGCTGAGCTGGGCTCAATGCGTGTTACCGAACAGATTGATGCCATGGAAGTCTCCGCCATCAATCCTTTCAAGTATTTGGTAGTAACACGAGTAACGGCAACAATCATTACTATTCCTGTATTATCTTTCTATTGCATAGCGGTTGGTTTGCTAGGTTCATACATTAATGTTCATTCAGAAGAATCAACGAGTTTTATTGTGTTCTTTGAAAATGCTTTTTCCACCATTAGCTTCCTTCATCTATTTACTTCTGTTACTAAGTCTGTCATGTATGGATTCACCATTGGTATTATTGGATGTTACAAAGGATGGAACGCAACACAAGGAACGCAAGGTGTTGGCAAAGCGGCCAACGAAGCTGTAGTGATGTCCATCTTCATGATTTTCGTGGAAGAAATTATAATTGTCCAAATCTCAAACTGGCTGCGATTCGCTTAACTATGGAAACAAAAATCATAACTAATGTTTCTAACAGTGAACCTGTTATTGTTATCAATGATGTTTATAAATCGTTTGACGGATTGGATGTATTAAAGGGAATAAATCTAACAATAACAAAAGGAGAGAATGTTGCAGTACTCGGCAAATCAGGAAGTGGCAAATCGGTAACAATTAAAATGTTAGTTGGCTTACTCAAACCAGATCATGGTGATGTGATTGTTTTAGGCAACGATATTACTTCTTTAAATGAAAAAGAGTTGAATCTCTTGAGAATGCGCATTGGCTTTTCGTTTCAAAGCAGCGCATTGTATGACAGCATGAGTATTAAACAAAACATTGCTTTTCCGTTAACAATGAATTCTAAAACGAAATTAAATAAAAACGAAATTACTAAGGCCGTTGAAGAAGCCCTTGATGCCGTTGGTTTAAGAGATAAGATTGATGAGATGCCTAGCGATCTTTCAGGTGGACAACGTAAGCGGATCGGTATTGCACGTACACTTATCCTACATCCGGAAATAATGCTATACGATGAACCCACCTCGGGTTTAGATCCAATCACATCAAGTGAAATTAATAAGCTCATTAAAGATGTGCAACAACTATACAATACAACTTCTATCATCATCACCCACGACCTTACTTGTGCACGTGAAACAAGCAACAGAGTAGCCATGTTGTTGGATGGTAAGTTTACAAGTGTTGGTACGTTTGATGAGGTATTTAAGACGGAAGACGAACAAATTAAAAATTTCTATCACTACAATTTTATTCAATAAGCCATGAAAGATTCAACTAATAGACGTCAAGTGATAGTAGGTATTTTTGTCTTAGTAGGATTACTCTTTCTAGTAATTGGCATACTCACCATCGGTAACATCCATGAAACGTTTAAAAGAAAAGTAAGAGTAATAGCTCTATTCGATGATGTAAATGGTCTGCAAGTAGGTGGCAACATTTGGTTCTCAGGAGTAAAAATAGGAACTGTAAGTGGCCTCGAGTTTTCTGATAAAAGAAAAGTAAGAGTAGTATTGAAAATTGAAGACAAAGTGCTACCGAACATTCACAAAGATGCCTTTGTAAGGCTAAGTACTGACGGACTGATTGGTAATAAGATTCTAGTTATTTATGGAGGAACAACAAATGCTTTGCCTGTAGTAGAAGGTGATGTACTAGGTGTCGAAAAGACATTTACTTCAGATGACATGATTAACACTTTACAAGAGAACAATAAAAACATACTCGCTATTACAACCGATTTTAAAGTCATAAGTAAAAATCTTTCGGAGGGAAATGGAACTGTTGGGAAATTGTTGACAGACGATAGAATTTATAACCAACTAAATGCAGCCACCAGTTCTCTACAAAAAGCATCTGCGAAAGCAGAGCAATTAATGGGTTCACTTACTACCTTCAGTGAAGGATTGAATAAAAAAGGAACGCTAGCCCATGAGCTTACTTCTGATACGTTAATTTTCGCTTCTCTTAAATCATCTGTATTTCAATTGCATCAAATGACAGATTCTGCTAAAGTAATTGTCAACAATCTAAAAGCTGCCAGTAACAATCCTAAAACTACGATGGGCGTTCTTTTACACGATGAAGAAGCAGGAGCCAGTATAAAACAAACCATTAAGAATTTAGAAAGCGGTTCGCATAAATTAGATGAAGACCTTGAAGCTGCCCAACACAATATATTTTTAAGAGGATACTTTAAAAAGAAGAATAAGAAGTAGTTGAAATTAATAGCCTCAATCATTAATAAAAGGCCTCCATCGGAGGCCGTTTTTATTTGAATCATATCGAAACTGCTTTTATTCTAATGGTATGTCACCTTCTTGCGGGCCAATCACTTCAACATGAGGAGGAAGCAATTTATACATTACAGGAGTTACCAAACGTGAAAGCAGGGTAGAGCTTATCAACCCACCAATTAATACTAAAGCCAAAGGTGAATACAGCGGATTACCTTCTAAAGCCAAAGGCATCAACCCACCAATTGCAGTAAGCGAGGTAAGCACAATCGGCACAAAGCGAATTTCACCAGCGCGTTCAATCGCCTCCTCCAACGCCACTCCTCTTTCGCGCAATTGATTAGTGAAGTCAACAAGAAGAATAGAGTTCTTCACTTCAATGCCAACAAGTGCAATCAAACCTATTACGGCAACGAATGATAACGGATTGCCCGTGAGGTAAAGCATAGTTACTGCACCAATCACGCCTAACGGAATAACTGATAGCACAATTAACGTGCTCTTAAATGTTCCGAACTCTAAAACTAACACGGCAATAAAACCAAACACAGTAATCAAAATAACAGTGCTTATTCCACCAAATGATTCTTGTTTATTCTCCACTTCTCCAGCCGCTACAAAATAATAGCCGTTCGGAAATTTAAATTCGTTTAATTTCTTTACTACTTGATTGTTAATGTTTTCATATAGGTAGCCACTTTTTACAAAAGCAGTAACAGTAGCAAAGCGCGATTTATCATAGTGCCTTATTAAATTGGGTGATGTCTCAAACTCAACAGTAGCAAGCTGTTTCAGCGGGATGGCATTACCTGTTGTGCTATTTACAAACAGGTTGTTGAACACATCATAAGTGGTATACTTTCCTTTTGGCAATGTTACGTTGATATTAATTTCATCTTCGCCCTCGGCTGGTGAAAAGGTCCCTACATTTAATCCTGCTATACCTAACCGAACCGTTCTATCAATATCACCAATCTGAACACCCAATTGACCAGCCTTTTCTTTATTGATTTTCACATGAAGATCTGTCCTTAAATTGGCTAAAGGATTGTTTACATAAATTGTTCCTTCTGTATTCTTTAAAATTTGCTCGAGCTGCAAGGAAAGGCTTCTTAACGTATCAAGGTTTTCTCCAAAAACTCTAATAGCAACAGGCGCTTCCAGTGGTGGCCCTTGTTCAAAATCTTTGACTTCAATTTTCGCATTGGTATAAAAGGCAAATTTTTTGCGCATGGCATCAATCAGCTTTGTTTTCTTTTCAGTACTAATCTCGTTGAGTTGGACAAAGAATTGAGCAAAGTTGGGAGATTCATTGCGCTGAATCACGTTGTAGTAAATTCGCGGATTGCCTTTACCTACATTCGTAGTAAAATACTTAACAATTTTTTCCTCCCTTAGAACACTATCAACATAGCGAGCTGCCTTATCAGTTTCAAAAATAGAAGTACCGTTCGGCATTTCAATATTTATCAAAAACTGAGGCTTCTCCGATTTCGGAAACAAACTAAATCCCACTAAAGGAAACAGTGCCAAACTACCAGCAAAAAGAAGGAGTGCAATGCCTAACGTAATAACGGGGTGCGCCAACGCACGATGAAGAAATATACTATATGAACCATGAATACCTTTTTTCAAAGCGCGCATAAAAATATTACCTTCTGATGATTCGTGGTTTTTTAAAATGCGGCTAGCCAAAAACGGAACGATAGTTAACGAAACAAATAATGAAGCGATAATGGTAGTGATCACAGCCATTGGTAAGCTCCTAATGAAATCGCCTGCCGTTTCTGGTAAAAATACTAATGGCAAAAATGCTAATATCAGCGTGATTGTACAGCCTAACACCGCAAGACCTATTTGCTTCGTAGCTTCAACAGCAGCCTCGCGCTTACCTTTACCTGCGCGTATGTAACGTTCAATATTTTCAATTACCACAATCGAATCATCCACTAAAATTCCTAACGCAACAATCAACCCTACAATACTCAATTGATTGATTGTGTAACCAAGAAAATCCAACATGAACAAGCCTGTGAAAATAGAAAGTGGAATGGATATCATTACGACAATGGCCGATCTAAAACCCAAAGGCAAAAGCGTTAACGATACCAATAATATTGCGATGGCAAAATCTTTGGAAAAGCGAGTCAATCGCTTGGATACACTTTTAGATTGATCGAAACTTCGAACCAGTTTCATATTGATCGGGAGCTCGCTTTCAAATTTATCTAGCACAGGATAAACCTGGTCTGAAACGTTAAAAATATTTTGTTTGTCTTTTTGACTAGCCGTAATCAATACAGCTCGGTTTCCATTGAGGCGAGTAATGTGCGATTCATTTTGATATCCCTCTTCAACACTGGCAATGTCTTTTAAGTAAACAATCTTACCTGCTGCTGAATAAACAATCGTGTTTTTAATCTCATTTACATTTTTAAAATCGCCACTTGTCTTCACGTTAAAATTTCTTGTATTCATGGTAATGCTGCCACCTGGTATGTTGATGTTTTCGCTTTGCAAAGCACCTAATACAGCATTTATTGGAATACGATTTTGTGCCATTTTTTCAATGTTTAATGACACACGCACATTTTGTTCTGGGTAACCAAATGTTTCAATCTTCTTCAACCCCTTAATCTTTTCTAAATTATCTTCTAATCTTTCAGCCTGTCTCTCTAACTCTTTGTAAGGTGCTGTTTCAGAAATCAATGCCAATTGAAAAATATTAACATCGGTAGAAGAAAACTTGTTGATGTTGATTGAGAAAACATCGGATGGAAGTTCAACGCGAAGTGCATTTACTTCACGGACAATTTCTTGGTACTTGTCATCAACATTTGAACTGTGTTTGTAGTCAACTCTAATTACAGCCAACCCATCGTTGATATCTGTAACTACCTTTTTCAGGTCGTCTAATTCATTAATGCGTTTCTCCATTGGATCCGCTATTAACTTCTCCATATCAGAAGGGCTCGTGCCAGGGTAAACCACTACAATCACAAACGATGGTGAAATAGTTTCTGGGTCTTCACCCCGAGGCATGTTGAACAATGAGTTTAAGCCCAGAGCTAAAAGCAATACAAAGATGATCAGCGTAAACTGATAATTCTTTACTGAAAATTCTACGATCTTCATATTAATGGGCGATTTTTATAGTTGAAAACTCGGTAAGAAATGCAGAACCACCCGTAATTACTTCCGTGATTTGTTCTAATCCAGAAGAAATAACTGCTTGGTTATTTTCAAGGTAAGCAACTACCACAGGCTGCTTCTTTACTGTTTTTCCATCTTCCTTCACAACAAACACAAATGCATTTTTACCTTGCCCCTCAATAACGGCTTCGATGGGTACTGTTGAAAGTTTATGCTGTTGCGATGGCATTATCTTGACATTGGCGAATAATCCTGATGCGAATTTTCTACCGTTGGTCTTAATTTTTACTTCCGTGAGATACAAACCATTTACAACCTCAGCGCCTTCGCTAACAAGACTTACAGTTGCATCAAACACAACACCTGGATACGCATCCGAGGTTACCGTTGCCTTGTCACCTTTTGTTACCCGAACCCAATCCACATCGGCTAATCCTGTCTTCACAATCCATTCATTTTGTGCAGCTGAATTGATTAATACCACAGCGACTCCAGCATTTATTTGCTCTCCCTCATTCACAAACTTCTTCAACACCTTACCGCTTGTTGTTGCTCTGATCTCAGCATACTGCCTAGTGAAATTGGCGATGGTGAATGATTCCTTCGCTACATCGTAAGCAGTAGTTGCGTTTTGAACTTGCTCTAAGGTGGCCGCTGAATCTACTTGCAAACGCTTAGCTCTTTCGAGGTCACGCTTCGCTTTTTCAAAATTGTTTTTTGCTTGAACTACTTGTGCATTTATCTCCGTTAAATCAAGTGAAGCTAGTAACTGCCCTTTGGTAACTGACTGACCTTCTTCTACTAAAATAGACGAAATAATTCCGCCCACTTTAAATGATAGCTTGGCTTCGGTAGAAGTGGATATTAACCCTGAGCTAATAATGGGTAGCACGTACTCGCCCCGTTGCACAGGCTCAAGCTTTACTGCAATGGCGGCTTCATCTTCTTTAGTTGTTACTTCTGGTTTGCGGTCATTCTTGCACGAGATGAGAATGACGGTGAGCAAAATGATACTACTTAAACTTAATTTCTTCATTGTAATGGGGTTTAAAAAATGGCTATTGTTTTTTGTAGTTCAGCTTCTTTGCGAAGCAATTCATAGGTGCTGATGGAAAGAGAAAGCTGTGCGTTGGTTGCGTTATTTTGGGCTTGCAGAAATTCTAGCAAAATGGCCTGGCCTTCATTGTATTTTGCTTTAATAATTTTAAATGAACGCTCGGCATTTCTAACTGCACTTTGCGATGATGTATAGGATTTTTGTGCGGCCTCCAGATCATAGTAACTTTGAATTACTTGTAACTCAATTTGTCTTTTCAGTTGTTGATATTTATTGTCAGCAATTTGATAATCGATTTTAGCTTGTTGCGTTTTAGCTTGTTTCTTTCCGCCTGTAAAAATATCCCAACTAAGATTGAACTGAACAAGCCAGTAACGCTGATCGGAATTGAATTTATATTGATTACCCTGAGCACCTAAATCGCCCACAACCGATAAATTTGGGAGAGCTGCATTTTTTCTGCTCAGGTTTACCAGATATTCATTTGCAGTGATGCCGCTCTTTACTTGCTGAATCTCCTGACGATTGGCGAATGCCTGTTGGGTAAGCGAATCAATATTATACTCTTTCTTTAAATACGAAGTGAGCGTTGAGTCAATTTGAATATCAGCATCATTATCACGATTAAGTAAAAAGTTGAAATATGCCTTTAATGAATGATAGTTGCGAGCAGCATTGGCAAGCTCTTTATCGGTTTTGCTTAATTCCAACAGCGCATTGCTTACAACATCGGCAGTGGCTTTGTTATTCTTCAACAACGATTGATTTACATCGTATAATTCTTTCAATACGGTGGAAGTCTTTTCAAATATTCTTACGGCTTGTTCACTTTCGAGAAACTGATAATAAGCAGAAGCGATGGAGAACTTCAATTCATTTTCATACGCTTTGCGTTGTGCATCTTTTACAGAGATCAATTCCTTTTGTGCTTTGTAAGCGTAATAAATATCGGAGTTGAAGATAGGTTGAATAACTCGCAGCTTCGTGTCATGAAAATCGTTGGGTAGAAATTGTGTGTTCACATTGTCAATCTGAGGAAAGTTTTTGCTTGACGTAAGTTGATTTAACGTTGTGTAAACAGGGTTTAATAAATCCCCGACAGGGAAATTAATTTTTCGGCCTCCATTACTCCATGTGTAAGCCGAACTGGCTGTAACTTGAGGAAGAAACAGTGCATGGGCGATTTTTAAATCTTCGATACTTCGCTCGTAACCGAGCACTTCCTGTTTTAGCTGGAGATTGTTTTTGAGCCCTTCATCAATATAATGCTGAAGAATTGTGTTTTGAGCTTTCGCTGAAAATATTCCAGCTAAAAGTAAAAGGGTTAATTTGATGGGTTTGGTGTACTTCATAGGGTAAAAGTTAATTTCAGATTGCGTTAGATTTCATTGTTAAATAATTAAACAGTGTTTAGTAAAAGGGAAAAATTTTTATTGCTTTTTGATCATTGAAATGAATAATTCGAAAGATTGTTGCTGCATTTTAATCCTGATTTCTTCAGGATACATCTTCATTCTATTGCGTATAATAAGCGAACAAATTCCATGCATATAACTCCAAATGGTAAGAGCCAATACTTGATGATCGGCACGTTTTAAATAACCAGTATCCATGCATTGCAACACGGTTTGCTCTAAAAATGAATGCGCCTTAGCCCCTTCTTCCCACTCATCAATGCATTCTTCATTTTGCAAGGGTGCTTCCATCAAAAACATTATGTTGTAATACTTTGGATGCTGCTCCATAAATTCCATATACTTCTCTCCCATTTTCACCAGACGATCATAGGGATCTTTTATTGTAAATAAATCTGCATTGAATTGATTATAAAATCGGAAAGCCTCTTGGTGAAGGGCATGAAAGATTTCGTTCTTATCTTTAAAGTATAGGTAAATAGTTGCCGGACTGTATTCAATAGCTTCGGCAATATTGCGGATGCTTACTTCTTCAAAACCCTTATTTAAAAAGAGTTTGTGAGCCGAATCCAAAATCATGGATTTCATCTCTCCTTTCTCACGATCACGTCTTTCTTTTACACTCATAATTTATTTTCAACGCGAATTTAATAAACAGTGTTCATTAAAAATACAATAGTTATTAATTTTTTTATAAAGATCTTAAAATTTAATTAATGGAATGTATAATTGCTGGATTGTGTAGCTTTCTGACTTAAACACTTATATGAACAACAAAAGACTTCCCTTGATCATTTTTGGCGTGATTGCATTCTTTATTTTACTAGCCATTTCCTCTAGCTTGTTTTATACCATTCAAGCTTCAGAAAGAGCCATTGTTTTTTACCCTTTCGGGAAAGGGCTTGATAAGAACAATGTGATTGAACCAGGTTTCCACATGAAGGCACCTTGGAACGATGTTTACACTTATACTGTAAACGAGGTTTCATCAGATGAGAACATGGACGTACTCGATAAAAGTGGACTTTCCATTCACGTAGATGTTACGGTTCGTTTCTTCCCAATCCCAGAAAAAATCGGATACATTCATGAGAAATTTACGAAGAGTTATGTCAATGTGTTGGTGATACCCGAGGTACGTTCAACGGTGCGCCAAGTAATGGGAAGGTTTACTGCAGAGGAAATTTATTCAACTAAACGTGCAGAAGTTGAAAACGCAATCACCACCGAAAGCGAGAAGATTTTGATTGCTAACAATGTAAAAGCTACTGCCGTGTTGATTCGATCCATCGTACTTCCAGAACAAATAAAAGGAGCCATCGAAAACAAATTACAGCAAGAACAAGAATCGCTGGCGTATCAATACAGGCTTGACAAAGAGAAGAGTGAAGCAGAAAGAAAACGCATTGCTGCTGAAGGCGAATCGCGCGCGAATAATATTATTAACAATAGTCTTTCGGATAAGCTTTTGAAGATGAGGGGCATTGAAGCCACGCTTGAACTTTCTAAATCGCCCAACTCAAAAGTGGTGATTATTGGCTCAGGAAAAGATGGCTTACCAATGATATTGGGGAATAATTAATCTCCCTACTACTCCATTTACAATTTCCCTCAACCCATCCGGCTTCTCTTTTCGAGAAAACGGATGGGTTGATTTTTTTATCAAGGTTACCGAAACTGAATTAGCGGATAAACTTCGCCTTCTTTAAATTCATTTTTATCTGCTGGCAGTTCTAAAAAACCATCAACTTCTTTTAGGTTTATAAAATCACCAGAGCCACCGCCAGCTAGTGGATACGCCATCAACTTTCCATTTTGGTTTTCAATTTTCACTTGCAAAAAATAAGTGAGCGAAGGTTTAAAAGAAAAATCTTTAGCCAGTATAGATTTTGCAAATGACGTATTCAAACCTAAACTTTTTTGAAGCCAAGGCTTTACATACCGATGAAAACACATGAAGGTGGAAACGGGATTGCCCGGTAAGGCGAAGACGAAAGCTTCTTCTGATTTTCCAAACCACATTGGCTTGCCAGGTTTCTGGCTCACTTGATGAAACAATTTTTCTACGCCAAGCGATTGCAATACAGTTGGTATAAAATCAAACTTACCTTTAGAAACTCCACCTGATAGAATTAACACATCGTGCTCTAAAAGTAATTCGTGAAGTTCTGCTTTTAAAATTTGTTCATCATCTGCTAAGTGAAAACGAGAAGAAGTAAAACCCATTTCTGTAAGTGCCGCTTGCAGTGCATACGAGTTGCTCATTCTTATTTGATAAGGCAAAGGACTTTCATCTATGCTTATTAATTCATCGCCTGTTGATATTATAGCAATGCGTGGATGGGCTTTAACTGGAACCTCAGCTTTACCAACGGAAGCAAGCAGTGCAACTTCAGCAGCCTTAAGTTTTGTTCCCTGCTCAAGAAGCACGGCATCTTGCTTGGCATCTAATCCACGAAAGTGAATATTCTCACCAACGTTAACAGTTTTATTTTTTATAAAAGCAATGTTATTGCTTATCTCCACATCTTCATAGCGAACAACTGTATTAGTTCCTTCCGGAAGCATAGCACCTGTCATTATCTCAAAGCAATTTAAATTGCTTGTCAACTCACCTGCGGGTTGACCAGCAGCTTGTATTCCTTCAATCTTAAAACTCAGATTGCCCGCATGAAAACCAACTGCATCTAGTGCAATTCCGTCCATCGTGGCTCTATCAAAAGAAGGGAAGTCGCGATCGGCAACAATTGCTTCGGCAAGTACTCTACCCAAACAATTTTCAATAGCAACAATTTCCTTTTCAGGAATGAAAAGATTTGATGAGATAATGTCGGATGCTTCCTGAACTGAAATCATAATTTATTTGATGATTTGATAATTTGAAGATTCTGCTCAACTTTCACATTAAATAATTGTTGATTAAACTTTCTAATCAACGAATCAGCAAACTAACGAATTATCGAATTAGCATGAGCAAATTTAGTCATATAGACAATAAAGGCAATCCGCAAATGGTGGATGTATCCGATAAGAAAATAACCAAGCGTATTGCCAAAGCCCAAGCGATTGTTCATTTGGGCAAAGTAATTATGGATCAAATCAAGAACAACGAATTGATTACCAAGAAAGGCCCCGTATTTCAAACCGCCATTATTGCTGGTGTGATGGGGGCCAAGCGAACTTCTGAGCTTATTCCATTTTGTCATCCTTTGGGATTAGAAGATTGTCAAATTAAAATCAGTACAAAGGGCGAGAGAGCTATTATTCAAAGTGAAGTTAAAATTACCTCTAAAACAGGTGTAGAGATGGAGGCTCTTACTGCCGTTACCATTGCGGCACTTACGGTGTATGATATGTGTAAAGCACTTTCGCACGGCATTGTTATTGAAGAAATTAAGTTGATGGAAAAGACAGGAGGCAAAAAAGACTTTATCAGGATTAAATGATTAATGTGATGACACGACTTCTCAAAACTTTATATGTCCAAGTGCTCATCGCTATTGCTCTCGGTGTCGCGATCGGCTATTTCTTTCCATCCTTTACACCCACAGCCAAGTTGGTGAGCGACACCTTCATCAACATGATAAAAATGTTGATTGCGCCTATCATTTTTCTTACGATTGTATTGGGTATTGCTAGCGTGGGTGATCTTAAAAAAGTAGGGAGAGTGGGTGGCAAAGGCTTGCTCTATTTTGAGATTGTAACAACACTCGCATTAGTGATCGGTCTTGTTGTTGCCAATGTATTAAAACCTGGTGTAGGCTTTCAACTTCCCGAACTAGATGCTTCTTCCATATCGCAGTATACTGAAAAAGCAAAGGAATTAAAGTGGGGTGAGTTTTTCTCGCACATGGTGCCAGCCAATATTTTCAAGGCTTTTGCTGATGGTGATATTCTGCAGATACTATTTTTCAGTGTATTGTTAGGCATTGGCATTACTCGATTAGGAAAAACGGGTGAAGGGTTGTTAAGAACCTTCGATTATTTATCGAAGGCGATGTTTCAAGTAATGAAAATTATTATGAAGCTCGCACCGGTGGGTGCGTTTGCGGGAATGGCCTATACCGTTGGTAAGTTTGGGCTTTCTGCATTATTGCCTTTAGGCAAACTAATGATCTGCGTCTATATCACCATGGCACTTTTCATTTTTGTTGTGTTAGGACTGATTGCCAAATGGTTTGGTTTTAGCTTATGGAAACTATTAAAATATATAAAGAACGAAATACTGTTGGTGCTAGGCACGTCATCCAGCGAAAGCGCACTGCCCAGCTTAATGGAAAGACTTGAGAATGCGGGTATTAAAAAAAGTGTGGTGGGCTTGATAGTACCAACAGGATATTCTTTTAATCTCGATGGCACCACTATTTATTTAAGCATGGCCGTTATTTTCTTAGCCCAAGTTTTTAACGTTGATCTTTCATTGGGTCAACAACTCACCATACTTGGCGTGTTGATGGTTACCAGCAAAGGTGCGGCTACAGTTACTGGCGGTGGTTTTATTGTTCTTGCCTCTACGTTATCAGCCATGAACATTATTCCTATCGAAGGGCTGGCTTTGCTTTTAGGCGTTGATCGGTTTATGAGTGAAGCCCGCAGTATTACTAACTTAATCGGCAACTCTGTTGCAACAGTAATTATCGCAAAAAGTGAAAATGAAATTGATATGGAGGTTTATGGAAGGGTTGTAGAGGGAAGATGATTCCGTTGAGCTTCTATTGCATTCATTAAAGCCTTCTCGGTCTGTCTTCGCTGTTCTTCAGCCATTATACGCTGCTCGTTTGCCAATGTCTGTTGCTTGATAGCCTCTTGAGCATTTTGTTCAGCCATAATCTTTAGAGTGCGTGCTTCCAATTGAGACAACCTTGCATCCTCTTTTTGGTTGAAGGCATAAGTTAGGGAAGCTATTGTGGCAACTGTTAGTAATGCGATGATGATGTTCTTTTTCATTGGCGGATATTCTTTTAGAAAATATAGTTTAATAATCTTTTATCACCAAACATTGTTGAGCTAGCGTTAATTCGAAGCCGCTCTCTAGCCACAACCTATCGGTTATTAAAGTAACCTTCTATACATTGTTTCAGCATTTTGACGATGTGCTGCTGTAAGCCGAGCCAGTCAATCCTTAGCAATGTTAATGTAAAATTTAGTACCTTCATATTTTAACTGATAAATTAGATCCCTAATTGCCAAGATTATGACTACCAACTATTTAAGAGGAAATTTGAATATCACCATTTGCAAATATTTGGTGATGTATTTGGTGGTATGTGCAAGTAGCACTTTAAAGGCACAAGGTGATCTTTGGGGTTTGTCATCTATTGGAGGCGCAAATGGGAAAGGAATTATTTTTAAAACCACATTTGACGGATCAGGATACACAATAATGTATGATTTTGGTTCCTCCGCTAATGATGGTTTTCTGAGTTACGGCAACGGTTACAATGGTCTTACTTTAGCAGCTAATGGAAAATTATATGGTGTTACAGACTTGGGTGGAACTGTAGGGGTAGGTACCATATTTGAATATGACATATCAACCAACACATACACAAAAAAAATTGACTTGGACGGAACAGCGGGAACATTCCCAACTGGTAGCTTAGTATTGGCTGACAATGGGAAATTATATGGAATGACTAATAATACTACTTACTCCACAAGTCCACCTTCTACCCAACCAGAAAGATGCGATGCTTGCGGCAATGGTGCAATTTTTGAATACGATCCATCAACCAATATCTATTCCAAAAAATATGACTCATTGACATCCCCGTTTTTTTTAAATACAATTTAGCTAAAGCTAACAATGGTAAATTGTATGGAATGCTTCCCTATGGTGGCAATGGTATTTACCCAGATGGGATTCTGTTTGAATACGATCCTGTTCTTGACAACTACACGAAAAAATTAGACTTCGATTATATAAATGGCACTGGTAGATATCCTGATGGGGGGTTGACACTCCTTCCCTCAGGTAAATTTTATGGTATGACTTCGGGAAATGATGGGACAATATTTCAATACGATCCACAAAGTAGCACTTACACTAAAAAATTTAACTTTAATACAAGTGATCAGAATGGATATTTGCCTAGGAAAGATTTAACGCAAGCGGATAATGGTAAACTATACGGATTTACTTATACAGGAGGCATTTTTGGGGTTACCTCCTTTTTTAGTGGGTACGGTGTGCTGTTTGAATTTGACCCGATTACTTTGAGTTATACAAAAAAAATTGATTTTAATGGATATCTCCTTGCGGGCTCACTAACTAAGTCTTCAGATGGAAAACTTTACAGCACAACATCAGATGGAAAAATATTTCAATTTGATCCTATTACTGGCAATTTTTTAAAATTTGGCAGCGTAGAGAGATATTGTTCTAGTCTATTATTTGTTTCAAATGCTATAAAAGGAAACCAAAATATAACTTTCACTTCTTTGGTTTCAAAATCATTTGGGGAAGCACCTTTTCAACTTACAGCAACTGCATCTTCATCTCTTCCAATAACCTATTCTAGTTCAAATTTGGCAGTAGCGACAATTTCAGTAAGCACCGTTACAATGGTAGGCGTAGGCACAACCACTATCACGGCTAGCCAACCAGGTAACACAAATTACAACGCTGCTGTCGATGTGCCGCAAACATTTACTGTCAACAAAGCCGATCAAACAATCACCTTTGCAACATTACCTGTCAAGAAATTTGGCGATGCAGCATTCGCATTATCTGCAACTTCAAGTTCACCATTAGCAGTAAATTATATTAGCAGCAACACCGCGGTTGCTACAGTTTTTGGAAGCACAGTTACAATAGTCGGAGCTGGTTCAACAACTATTACTGCCAGCCAACCAGGTGATGGAAGTTACAATGTAGCGCCAGATGTGCCACAAACATTAACGGTGAACAAAGCCGATCAAGCAATCACCTTTGCAACGTTGCCAACCAAGAAGTTTGGCGATTCTGCATTTACTTTAAGCGCAATATCTAATTCGTCATTACCAGCAAGCTATGCAAGCAGCAACACCGCGGTTGCTACAGTTTCTGGAAGCACAGTTACAATAGTCGGAGCTGGCTCAACTACCATCACGGCAAGCCAAGCAGGAAATGGAAATTACAATGCAGCGCCAGATGTGCCACAAACATTAACGGTGAATAAAGCCGATCAAACAATCACCTTTGCAACATTGCCAGCCAAGAAGTTTAGCGATGCAGCCTTTGCATTATCTACAACATCTAGTTCATCACTAATGGTAAGCTATGCAAGCAGCAACACCGCGGTTGCTACAGTTACAGGAAGCACAGTTACAATAGTCGGAGCTGGCTCAACTACCATCACGGCCAGCCAACCAGGTGATGGAAGTTACAATGCGGCAACAAGTGTGGAGCAGACATTGACTATCAATAAAGCCGATCAAATTATCACTTTCGCTGCCTTACCATTCAAGGTCTTCAATCCAAATGCCAACACATATCTACTTTCTTCTGCTGATGTTTCAGGTGGGGCTTCAGGCAATGCTGTTTCGTTTATCAGTTCTGACCAAAACGTAGCTACTATTTCAGGGAATATCATCACCATCATTGGTACTGGCTCATCCACAATCACCGCTAGTCAGGCGGGTAGCGGCAATTACAATGCTGCAACAGATGCAAAGCAAACACTTATTGTAACTAGAGCAGACCAAACTATTACGCTCGGAACTTTGCCAACAAAGACCTTGGGGGATGCAGCTTTTACATTAGGTGGCAATGCAAGCTCATCGCTGCCAGTTCAATACTCAACCTCTTCCGATAAAGTAACAATTTCAGGAAACACGGTTACTCTTTTTAAAGCAGGAAGCGTTACTATTAATGCCAATCAATTAGGCAATACCAACTACAACTCGGCCACTCAAGTAAGTCAAACCTTTTGCATAAATCCTGCGAAGCCAATCATTACCCTTAACTCGACCAACCCAGCCTCATTGGTGTTAAACTCAAGCAGTAGTAATGGCAACCAATGGTACTTGAATGGAACGCTTGTTATTAACGCTACAGCGGCAACACTCACAGCATCCATCTCTGGAAGTTATACGGTTAAGGTAGCTATTGATAATTGTATTAGTGAAGTATCCGCAGCTCAAGCTGTAATCATAACAGGAGACATTTCTAAACAAGATGATGCTATAATGATTCTCTTCCCTAATCCTGCAAAAGATAAATTAATAATCCGCTTGAATGGGTTTGATTTAGGTAGATCTGTATCAATCAATGTATTTGATCTTACCGGCAAAAATATGGAGCAACTAACTGCCAAAGGAGGTGCAGAATTAATTCTGGATGTAAGCACCTACGCAACAGGTAAGTATGTATTGCAGGCCACTCAAGGGAAACAAATTGAACGGAAACAGTTTATTAAAGAATAATGATTTTCCTGATCGATGGTCGATGGCATAATGCTATCGACTATTGACTAACTCCTTACTAATCCCTATACTATCCCATTATTCAAGGCATAAGCAATCAGATCTTGAGATTGATGGATTTTGAGTTTCTTGAAAATATTTTTGCGATGTGTTTTTACAGTCTCTTCAGCAATGTGAAGGGCAGTGGCCATTTCGGGGTTGCTCTTTCCTTCCACAATAAATTTAATTATTTGCACTTCTCTATCGCTCAGTTTATAGCCGTTGGTACTTTGTGTATCCGAATATTTAAAGTCCTCTATCCAATCGAAGTACGATTTGCCTGATACTACTCGCTCGATAGCTTCCAACAAATCATTTCCACTGCGGCCTTTCATTAAACAACCATTGGCACCAGCCTTCATTAGCTGATCGGCAAAGGTGCGCTCGGGGTGCATGGTAAGTATAATTATTTTGGTAGCAATACCATTAGCACGTATCCAACGGGTGGCCTCGATACCGTTCATCACAGGCATATTAATATCGAGTACAACTACATCCACTAGCTCGTGTTGAAGTAGTTCAATAAGTTGCTGGCCGTTGTGGGCAATGCCTTTAACTTGCCAGTTTATTTTTGCTTTTAGTACTTCCTTCAACCCTTCAATCACGATGGGGTGATCATCGGCTATATAAAGTGATAATGGTTTTTCAATTTCCATGGGGAGATGGTATTTCGATAATGAAGGTACTTCCGTTTGAAGATGATTGAATTTTTAGTTCGCCTTGAAGGCGACTTACGCGCGACTGGATATTTTGCATACCCATGGATTTACCGCTCTTAAGTATTGGATCAAAGCCCACTCCGTTGTCCTCATAGATGATAGAAAGCTCGTTGTTGATCTGGGTGATCTCAAACCGCACCTCTGTAGCTTGGGCATGCTTCAAGGTGTTAGTAAATAATTCTTGCGTTATCCGATAGAGGTGAAAAGAATCTTCTGCACTTATTGGTTTTGAGATATCAACAACAGACGTAAGCTTTACTTTTTGTGTGTTGGTAATAGTCTCGCATAATTGATTGAGCGCTGATGATAACCCAAAATCGCGCAGCGAACTGGAGTCAAGACTGTTTACAATCTTTCTCACATCACTACCAAGACTATCTAAAATGGATCTACCCAACTGGTTCGCTCTATGAATATCATCCACTGATGTATACCTGGCAATGTTATCGTTGTGCATTTTAAGCGTAGCAATCATACTTCCTAAGTTGTCATGCACATCAGCCGCAATTTTTCTTCGTTCTTCATCTTGGCCTTGTATTACCATATAGGCCGATTGGAGCTCTTGGTTTTTAAATAACTTCTCAATCTCTTCAAAGGCTTTTTTCTTTCTAAGCATCTTCCGCTGGTAGAGATAAATGAAGAATATAAAACTGGAGATCAGCACCAACATGCTGAAC
The DNA here is from genome assembly GCA_038205685.1 of Cytophagales bacterium. Classification (GTDB taxonomy): domain Bacteria; phylum Bacteroidota; class Bacteroidia; order Cytophagales; family Cyclobacteriaceae; genus ELB16-189. The sequence goes on from JBBRBQ010000007.1 coordinate 86,978, forward strand.
GACCCGATCACTAAAACATACCCGTTCAGCGATTGGCTATCCATATACCAGTCGCTATCATCAAGTTTTTTATAATATTGGAGGCGTGAACAAATGAATAGGAAGTCATCAGGGTTTCAATTTCAGTATCTGCGTTGAGTATAAAATCGGCCAATAAGTGTGTAAATAAACCCATTGCCAAATAAATAACAATGCCAGCTACACACCAAAATTCAGGTTGTTTTTCCAATTGCTCTATTTTCTCTTCTTGATAGATTTTATAAAAATACAACGAACTATAACCAATTAAAAGGATTGATTCTAGTGAACGTGATATGGAGTTGTAAGTATTAAGTGGCTCCCACACAAAGGGATTGATAATTAGATAAATAATAAAGAGCAGGCTCACAAAAAGGAAAGCCTGCTCTTCTTTAAGGTTTATGATAGAGAACAAAAAATAAGAAACTATGCAGAACTCGACTAACGTATATGCATGAAACATTGGTAAATTATGTATTCCCAACCTTGAGGTAATAAGACCAATAGCTTCAAAGAATACGGAATTCCCTACAAATAAACATAACCCAACATAGCCATCGAAACGTTTTTTAAAGCGTAACAGCATGATAGCTGGAATAACTATAGAGAATGTGGAAGCGAGCGCAAAGATCTTGAACATTTTTGGTTATCCATTACAAAATTTAGGACATGGAAGCGAGGTATCTAGCACTTCGGCACCACCTGGTGAAGCCGCAAGCCTAGCAGCCATTGGCACAGTATGGTCAAGCGGGCTGCTGTTTTCTGTTCGATGTTTTTTAATACTGTCAGTTTTGTCTGCATGAATATCCTTACCATGTTCATCAAATGCAATCCCCACAATGTCATCATGAGTAATTTTCTTACCATTGATCTCATTAGTGCTCTTAACAAAGTAAAAGCGAATGCCCATAGCTCCTGGTTTGTCAAGTAGTTCCATCAGTCTTTTTTTGCCAAAGCTAACTGCAACTACATCATGGTCTCCTGGCTCTAAGTGTCCGTGTTTTTCTTTTAGCCAATGGCTGTGGCCTTTGCCTGCTTCTGCTAGTGAAATCATGGCTCCGATTTCATCGTGTTTTGGGGTTGACATAAATTTTATAAAATTAAGATTAAAATACCTACTCTGTTCAAGGTTTTCGGCTTCCCCTTTTTTGTTGTTATATCATTTTAAAATAGCTACAAAATCTTCTGCATAAACTTGCCTTTAGTGAGCCACGAAAGGCCGAAGAAGATCAACGCAATTGCCTCTAAACAAAATACAGGATGGATGCCATTAAGCCACTCTATTTTATTCTGAAGCCAAAAAGAATAAATCGCGATTAACGCTAGGCAAGCAAGCATGCCTATTCCACAAACAAGGTAGAGGTTATCTTCCTTATTCGTTCCTTGTATTCCAACAATTTCTGTACGTCTGAAATTAACGATTGACATGATTGCCAGCGAAACAAAAAACAAGGTGGCCATACCAAAATGGATGTAGCCAGTATTACTACTACTTAAAAATGAGCGCATACTATCTTTAATACACATCTCGGATGCCGTGGGAAATACTACTACACCCAAAGCGAACAGCCCTGCTAAGTTTGCCATGGCGTTATCTGAGAGTCCCTTCTCTCCTACCCTTAACGCATGCCCTTTGTAGCAAAACAAAAATAACGCTACAGCACTGAGTACACCTGTGAATAACTCGCCCACTGTGCTGTAGTAATAGTGGCTGATGGAACTTTTGAATGAAGAATCCGCATGATAACTACGCTGACACGCTGTATCAATAAAAAAATTATTGTTAAGTATATCAAGCTGGTTGATGGCATAATTGCCGATAAGCAACGCGAACGGCAGCACCATGCCCAACCAGCCTATGGCTTTGCGCATGGTGAGATATGAAATGACTAAGCTGTTATTCATATTATCCATTATGACTCTTCAATGAATTCGCCTCCTAAGTTATGGTAATGAAATAGATAACCTTATTTTCTAATATTTCCTTCAGACGCTCTTTGGAGTATATGGCTATTGATTTTTATTAATTCTTATTTACTCCTCCTACCCTGCTTTCAAAAAACCCTTTTCAGCATCGCGCTCGTGGTTTAAATACACCTCTTCGCATACCGAAAGGTGTTGAAGAAGATTCGTGTATTCGGCACTTGCACTTGCCGGTTTACTCGTTTCACTTGGCTGTGCCTTCGACATGCGCACACTCATTTCAACATCTTCAAATTCTAGTTTGGATTGCTTGAGCGAATAAAGCAGAAAGCGAACTTCTCTTACATGTATCTGGCTATCCGATTCCATCAGGCGATAGAGATGAACAAAAGCATTTAACTTTTCTTCTTCTTCGCATTGGCTCAATAGCTCTATGCCTTCCAAATAAATATCGCGCACGGTTTTATGCTTTCGCGATTCTTCATACTGCTGAAATACTTCATTCGTAATTTTTTCCTCCTCCTTAATGCATTTCAGATAGGCTATCTCACGCTCATCAATTGAGCCATCCTCCATCATCAGTACGTGAACAAAATCAAGCAATCCGAATTGAAAACTCATACTGTGTTGTTCGTTCATAATTTTTGGGTTAATGTTATTAACTACTTTACTTCGCTTCCATACTCGCCTTGTGCATGTTCTGAATGCTATCCGACTTAGCGGCACTGCCCAGCGAGGAGCCAAAGTAGTAGCTGAATACTTGGCTCAGTATGCCGCTTAGCACACCTAACACATACAATACAATTTCTTTCTTGTCTTGAGCTTCTTTGTTTGCCGCGTTCCAATCTCCAAACATTAGCCAAGCAAACATACCAAAGGTGAGCAGGGTGCCACCCAGTGCTAGGTAGGGCGAGACGTTCTTTGCAAGCTTGGAAGCATTCGGGCTGCTCTGCACTTCCATCTCACGCTTGCGCGCACTGTCTATATCTCCCAATAACGCTTTGCGCTCGTCTAGCGAAAGGTGCAACAGGTCAAGATTGTATTGCTGCTCAGCTTTTTTCATCTCTAGCTCGAGTTGCATTTTCTCACCTTTGGTGGTGATCACTTTGTCGAGCACATTGCCAACCGAGTTGATAACTTCGCTGGCCCCACCTGAAAATAAATTTTGTATAAATCCCATAAGATTAATTGTTTAGCGCCCTGGATACCCAACCAAAAAAATACTTGCGGCTCTCTGGCCGTTTATTAACGATGCTTACATAGCGTGCAATTTTGGCCACCGTAAAAGCTGCGAGAAAATATTCTGGCGTAGCCGCGTTTATCTTGGCAAGCGTGCCACTGCCCAACACACCATCGGGCGTTACCTCTACCACGTGTTGTGCTAACACCACGCTAGTACCTACGCCTGCATTTACAGCAAAGTCGAAAACGGTGTGTGCAACATCTTGGTCGGTTATATCATCGCCTTGCACACGGTCCCAAAAGGCAGTGCGATAAAACTCATGTACTTTAGTTTGCAACTCCACGCTTTTATCAAGACTAGCGGGAAACCCCGACTGACGCTTGAGTGCATCTACCAAAGGCCATCCATCCCACTTGCTGTTCATGCTGCGGGCTACGCCTTTGTAGGTTTCTCCTCCCGGATCATTGGGGTCGTTTCCATAGCCGCCTTCGCTAAGAAGCGTTTTGGTTAGTGCGTTTTCAAAAGATGCCATAGTCTTAATTGTTAATGGTTAATGCTAGATTATTGAAAGTCAATTCTATTTTGCTCATTCGTAATTATTAATTCGTAATTGTTGATTACCCTACCGCAACTTTCATTTCCTTCTCATCAGGCTGAGCCGCCATCATTTCCATCATCTTCACAATATCTTCTGCTGAGCGTTGGTTGAGCAACTCATGATGGCTATCGCCACGGTAGTTGGTTGCCCATATCACGGTATAATTTTTCTTTAGCAACGTTACCGCATCGTACGTACTTCCCATGGCTCGGCAAGCGCAGATAATAAGGTCGCAACCTTTGCGGGAAAACTCATTAAGGCTGTCGGCTTGGCGCAAGCCTGGGTCGTCCTGACTTTCGATGCCAATGGTAAGTGTGCCACGGCTAATAATCGCTTTTACATCTTGATCAAAGTCTAAGATAGAAGGTGTGCACATTGCTCCTGGTTGCTGCATGAGCAAGTGTGCAATGCGTTTTACAGTGTTCGATTTACCTAGGTTGCCAGCGCCTGAAATTGCGATTACAGTTTTTTTCATAAGAGTAGTAAATTGATAGTTGTTGATAATGAGTGCATTTCGTAATTCGTAATTGCTAATTCGTAATTGACTATACTTTTACCATTCGTATTGTCCAGAAGTCATCGCTTAGGTTTTCACTTAGTACATAATCATAAGGCATAGTAAAATAGCCAGCCTTGCCCCACTCCTTGCCCCAACTGTTGCGCACTATAAACCGTTTGCTGCTATCATTATAGCCAACTATCATTACGGCATGTCCGCCTTCGTTGGCTTCCGTTTTCTTAGGCATATCTAGTTTACCGCTTTTTGCTACAGCTTCACTTTCAAAAGCAGCATATACGCTAAAGCCAAACACAAAAGGAAAGCCATCAGCCAAGCAACTTTTCATTTGATTAAGATTGCGCGGCACACGATGGTAGCTTAGCACTTGGTGGTTGAGTGCGTCTGTATAGCAACCCTCTTTCGGCTTTTTTGTAAATTGATTCGCATCATAAGGCCATAACGTTTCAGGACAAACACCTTGATGGTGTACTGTTTTGATGCCATCACGAATTTGAGCACCAGCATCGCTATCTATCGTTTTCTCGATATCACGCTCGTTGTAATAAATGAACAAGCGAGATGGCATAAAAGCCTTGGCCTTGTCTTGCTTCATTATACCAAATTGAATAGCCGCTCCAATGGCGTTGGCAGTGCAACTACCTAATGCACCTTGATTGTAAACTTCGGGGCATTGTTTTGTTAAGTCAACCTTAGATGGCAGCTTGCGCAACATAGTGCGAGTAGCTGCATACACTAGATCACGATGATCGGGTAGGTCGGGCTGCCATCCGTACTTTTTAATTTTGTGTGCCATACGTATATCTATTTTAGTTTTGTTACATTTTCATTTTACACTACTTGCCTCAGTTAATTTCTGTTTAAAAGAGAGGTTGTTTTACCAACCCCTCTTTAACCCTTAACCACCCAACAAGGCCATGCTCTGCACTTGCTGAGACAAAAGTGGAGGGTGGAAATGACCTGTGCAATACCCCTTTGGGGGTATTCGTCTAACCCTCGAGGGGTATTTTTTAGTAAAAAGAGGGTGTTTTTGAAGAAAAAGTATCTGACTCAGCTACTTTGTCGAATAAATAGAAGAATGAGCCGGAAATAAACGAATGTATAGAAGTCGTTAAAAAACTGATTAAAATGATCAAAACCTCAACGTAAATATAGTACTAACGTTAGGCTCTGATTCAACCGTTAAGTTGCCGTTATGCAACTGCATTATTTGTCGTGATAAACTTAATCCTATACCAGAGCCAGTCTTTTTTGTGGTGAAGAAAGGAACAAACACTCGCACGATAGCTTCTTTAATAATGCCTGGGCCATTATCATGCACTTCAATCAATACAGTGTTGTCGCTGTATTTTCCGTAGAGTTCTATTTTTCCGTTCTCTTGAGAGCCAATAGCTTCCACTGCATTTTTAATTAAGTTGATAAGCACTTGCTCAATCATCTCTTCATCTGCCTGAATGGTTAAATATTCAGAATCAGAATGATGTGTAAATTTGATTGTGGTTTTTTTTATGTCGGGCTTCATAAGCTGCGCCACCTTATCAATCAATTCTTTTAAGATAACGGGCTTAAATTTAGGTACGGGCAGCGAAGTGTATTCGCGATACGCATCCACAAATTTGATAAGGCCTTTACTTCTGTTTTCAATCGTGCTTAAGCCTTCGCGCAAGTCGTCAGCACTTTCACTATTCATTTCATAATGATCTTTTGAAAGAATCAAATCCTGATCTAAGATTTCCCGTAAGGTTGAAGTGAGCGATGAGATGGGTGTAATGCTATTCATGATTTCATGACGCAGCACGCGAGTTAAATTTTGCCACGCCTCAAGCTCTTGCTGCTGCAATTCACTTTGAATGTTTTGCATAGTAACAAGTTTGAGTGTGATACCTCTTGCGCGAAGTTCAGTAGACTGAATGGTAAGTTGAAAATCGACACTTGATTTATAAAGCGTTCCTTTGCCTGGCTCTGCTTCCATAATGGCTTCATACAATTGCTTGTTGATGGAGCTTAACTCATTAATATTTTGAAGTATGTTGCTACCTAAAAATCTTCTCGCATTTGCATTGATGAGTTGAATCTTTCCCTCGGCATCAAACGAGAGAATACCAGTGCGCACTTGTTGCACAACCGTGTTGAGGTATTGCCAATGTTCTTCTTTTTCAGATCGTGCCTTGCGGAAGGCTTCTAAGACTTCGCCAAAAGCTGTATTAAGGTTGCGAAAGCTTTTGCCTAATTTATTATCGGCTGCAAAGCCAGAAATAAAATCTGAGTACTTCACCGATTCTAAAAAGCGTGTGAGCTTTCGATTTGTTTGCGAGCAGAAATGATACAGTTCAAAAAGCTGTCCGATAACGATGGCTAATGCCAAAGCTGCCGCGAACATCATGTTGGGTTGGTGAACAGTGTAGGTGAACAACGCCATGATTAACCCAATCAACACTACTCTAAAAGCAACTCGAAAACGGAAATCGTTAAACATAAATTAATTTGAAGATTTGGTGATTTGAGAATTTGAAGAGTACAATTTGTGAATTAATTGATTTGTGAATTTGAAATTATTTTAGGGTGTACATAATTTTCAAATGTTCAAATTAGTTAATCTTCAAATTACTATAGTCCATACTTCTCCAACCTTCGATACAATGATGAACGTGTTAAGCCAAGTTCTGAAGCAGCGTGGGTAATGTTGCCATTATACTTTTTCAATACTTTACGGATCAATATTTTCTCTACCTCTTCTAAATTAAATTGATCGAGGTTGAGTCGTTGGTCTCCGTCACCAGGTGCCGATACATTGAAACTAAAATCATCGGGTTGCAACACGCTAGCGTTACTTAATATAACCGATCGCTCAACTGCATGTTGCAATTCACGAATGTTGCCCGGCCAATTGTGTTTGTTTAATCGTGCCAAAGCACCATCACTTATTTTAGAAATTTTCTTACCGTACTTTTCAGCGTATTGTTTTAAGAAGAAATTAGCAAGTAGAGGAATATCTTCAAAGCGCTCGCGCAGCGGTGGTATCCTTACTTCAATGGTATTGATGCGATATAACAAATCTTGACGAAAACGATTTTCTTTCACCATGTCATACAACGGCATATTGGTGGCACACACTAAGCGAATATCAACTGCGGTATCCTTATTGGCACCAACTCGGCTCACACGTCTGTTTTGTAAAACCGAGAGTAGCTTTGCTTGCAATGGCATAGATAAATTGCCGATCTCATCCAAAAATAACGTTCCCCCATTGGCCAACTCAAACCGACCGGGTCTGTCTTCCTTGGCATCAGTAAACGAACCTCTTTTATGGCCAAACAACTCGCTTTCAAAAAGCGTTTCTGTAATGCTTCCTAAATCCACACTTACAAACGATTCTTGTTTTCTGTTTGAGTTGCGATGTATGGCTCGCGCTATCAACTCCTTCCCTGTTCCGTTTTCTCCCAAAATCAAAACGTTGGCATCGGTATGCGCCACGCGATCAATAGTTTGAAAGATACGCTGCATAGCTTGGCTCTGGCCTCGTATGTCGCTATACTTTTCGTTGAGTGCCTCGTTAATCTCTTGGTTTTTTATTTTAAGTGTCTCCACCTGATCACGCGATTCGCGCAACTTCATAGCTGAATAAAGTGTAGCCAACAACTTTTCGTTTTCCCATGGTTTCAAAACAAAATCGGTAGCTCCCGCTTTTATAGCTTTCACGGCCATCTGAACATCTCCATAGGCAGTTATTAAAACTACCACTGCCGTTGGGTCAAGTCCAAGAATTTTCTCCAACCAATAATAACCTTCTTTGCCGCTGCTCACATCTTTGGTGAAATTCATGTCGAGCAAAATCACATCATAATCTTCATTATTCATAAGATTAGGAATAGCCTCTGGATTTTTCTCAATATCCACCTGACTAAAGTGCCGCTTCAAATGCATCTTCGCTGCCTTCAGCAAATCTTCGTTATCGTCAACGATGAGAATTTTTCCTTGTTTGTCCATAGTTATTAATTCGTTGATTCGGTAATGTGTTAATTCGATACTAATTCATTAAAAGATTTGGTGTAGACATCAAAGTGAAGGCATTAAAACCAATTAACTAATGAACGAATCATCTAATTACTTAATTAATGAATCAATATTAGTACCGAAATACCAAATCGTTGAAATCAGGCTGTATATCAATATTGTGTTTCAAAGATAGTATTTCTTTGTCCGCATACGGACAGCCGCGTTCATTCGTGAACTCGATTTTTGTCTCTTTCCCTCCAAACGGCACGAATACCAGCATAAACTCAGTTGGCATGATTTTGACATATTAGCACGAAAGTAATTTATAGTCGATCACCGCATCAACGAATTATTAAATCAACGAAGTATCAAATTAGAAACTATGGATCGTAAAATCGATAAGAAATTTTGGACACTCAAACGCCTTTCAACTTATGGTGGCATTGCATTATTGGTTTTTTTTATTGTCTATCAATTTGCTTTTACCGATCGCAGATCAACACTGAAAGTTGAAAAAGATAAGATCACCATTGCCGAAGTAAAGCGTGGTGAGTTTAAAGAATTTATTCCTCAAACAGGAACGGTAGAGCCAAGCCGTACTGTATATCTCGATGCAATTGAAGGAGGAAATATTAAACGCATTGTAAGCGAAAGCGGTGCGATGTTGAAGAAGGGAGATGTGATTTTAGAATTGACTAATCTAAACAGAGAGATTACCGTTCTTGACCAAGAATCTAATCTTACACAAAGTATAAATAGAACGAGAGACACGCGGCTTACCATTACTCAAAATGCATTGCGCCAGCAAGAAAGCTTGATTACCATTGATAATGCGCTAGCTACTTTAAAACCAAAATATGAAAGACAAAGGAAACTATTAGAAAAGAAATTAATTGCGCCTCAAGAATTTGAGCAAACAGAAGCCGATTACATCGCCAACATAAAGCGAAGAGACATAACGTATAAAGCATTTAAAATTGATTCCATCAGCAGAGTTCAAAATATATTACAGCTTGATGAGTCAGAAAGAAAGTTACTTCAAAGCCTCCAAGGTGTTGGTAAAATTCTTGATAACTTAATTATAAAAGCTCCTATTGATGGGCAACTATCAACACCCCATTGGGAGATAGGTCAAGGTGTAACACAAGGTCAGCGATTAGGTCAAGTAGATATTGTGGGAAGTTATAAAGTGCGCGTGCCTATCGATGAATTGTACTTGCCCCGCATCTCCACCGGTTTGCCAGCGTTCACTAGCTTTGATGGAAAAGACTACGAGCTTTCCATTACATACATTTATCCAAATATCACCAACGGAAGATTTGAGGTTGATATGAACTTTGTAAACGACACACCACAGGGCATTCGCAGAGGGCAATCACTACGGATGCGTATAGTACTTGGCAAAGCTTCTGAAGAATTGCTATTGCCTGTTGGCGGATTTTATAAAGATACAGGTGGCAATTGGATTTTTGTTTTGGATGGAGAAAACAAGGCAGTTAAGAGAGATATTAAGTTAGGCCGCAAAAGTCCAGAATACTTTGAAGTATTGGAAGGCTTAAAGCCAGGCGATAGAATAATAACATCATCTTATGAGAATTTCGGAAACAATGAGGTGCTAATTCTAAACTAATGCAACCATTTATAAAGTTAAGCGTCTAATAAACAGTTCGGTATTACTGGGCATGAGTTTCGAAGACTAAGCAATTTTAAGTAACCTTTTCAAAAAAATAAAGTATACAAGTCAACTAAAATAAACGAACTATCATCTAACCATTAAATCACTCAACCAATGATTAAATTAAAGAATCTCGAAAAAGTGTACACCACAGAAGAAGTTGAAACCACTGCCCTTAACAGCATCAACTTAGAAATTAAGGATGGTGAGTTTGTTGCCATTATGGGTCCATCTGGTTGTGGTAAGTCCACGTTGTTAAATATTTTAGGATTGTTAGATAATCCATCAGGTGGAGAATATCATTTTGGTGAAAGTGAAGTTGCTAAGTATTCAGAACGTCAACGTGCGCAATTGCGCAAAGGGTCAATCGGCTTCGTGTTCCAAAGCTTTAATTTGATTGATGAGCTTACAGTATTTGAAAACGTGGAGCTTCCATTACTTTACTTGAAAGTGCCCGCAGCCGAAAGAAAAATTAAAGTGGAGACTGTGCTTGAGCGTATGAATATTATGCACAGAAGAAATCACTTCCCTCAACAATTATCAGGTGGACAGCAACAACGTGTAGCTATTGCTCGCGCTATTGTTGCTAAGCCAAGAGTGATATTAGCCGATGAGCCAACAGGTAATTTGGACTCTGCCAATGGTGAAGAAGTAATGAAACTTTTATCACAATTGAATGAAGAAGGTACCACAGTAATCATGGTAACTCACTCACCGTACGATGCCAACTATGCACATCGCATCATCAACTTATTTGATGGCAAAGTGGTGACTGAAAATATTAAAGAACATTTTCATATTTAAGATATCCTGCTGGCAGCAGCAGAAAAGAGTTCAGGAGTAGTAACCTGATTCGTTCTTTTAGTTTAGGTTTAGGTTAGAAAAAAGCTCAGTAACTGCTGAGCTTTTTTGTTTTTTATATGACCTCAATTGGAGTAGCCCAATCGCTCCTAATCAAACAAAAGAAGCTCAAATCCAAAATCGAGAATATTAAATCTACCAGGATAAGTAGGCGTTGGAAAATAGCCTGTTGGCTGAAATATATTCACCAGATTGTGATACTTGATAAATACTCTCCCACGTTTTATTTTTCCATTAAGGAAAACATCTGCCAATAGAAATGAAGGTGTATTAGTTGTGGTTTGCACATAGTATGATTGAATTGATGGATCATAACTCAACGCATGGTAATCAGACTTCCAATGCACATCCACACCCAATTGAACTTGTAAATGTTTTTTGAACCAAAAGCCTTCGTAGGCAAATTGCCCGTTAAAAAATAATTGCGGTATCTGAAATGCTTGGTCATCATTTTTAATAAGATTGGTATAAATTAATTGTGGTCTTATATAGATATTTTTGAATATGCGCAATGTCATTCTCAGTTCGGGTGCGAAAATAACTTGTGTGCCAGCCGACTGAAAGGGAGCTATTGTTTGCTTTTTGTTGGTTGAATCCTTTTTAAAGAAAACATAATTGCTAAATGTATAAAAACTTGCACCTGGCGAAATTGTCAACGGCCCTACGTTAGCTTTAATGAATCCGTTAATTTCGGAAGAAGAAATAGCACTAAAATTGTTGCTCCACAAATCGTGACTGCCCAAGTACGATTGCTGCAAATAAGAAGGCTTAGATAAGCTACTCTTCAAGGAAGCATCAAGCCACGGACTGTTTAAATTACCAACAATTAAATAATTGGAGCTTCCAATTAAATTTTCAACTTGCCCTGATAAAGAAGTTGCAGAACCGATTTTAAGCGAAGCCCTTGCACCCAAATAGTTTTCAAGCCCATTGGCATTGCCACTTTCGCCCTTTCTGAAATTAGTGTATTTATACTCCCTTGATTTCGCATAAAAATTATAGAATAGAAAAGCAAGATTACCCTTCACACCTGCCTCGTTTTGCAGTATACTCAACTCCGTTTGGTCGAATATTTCTCCCTTAATTTTTACAAGATCTAGCGTAAGCGTATCGGCAGGGTCAGAATTGAATTTATTTACCTGCGATCCATAATCAGCCAAATGATACACTTGCAATTGCTTGGCGATTTTATACTGTTGAAATAGGTGGAAATTCCAGCGATATTCTTCCGTCAACGCTGTTGTTAAATTAGTTTTAGCAGTAGGGTCGAAAATTATGGCAGGATCTTTTGAGTTAATAATGATCCCTCCATTCTCTTTCACTTTATGCCGTATTCGTTGAAAATTGAACAACAAAAAATAGCTACTATCCTTCGAGGTATAATTGGTGTTAAAATCATAGTATTGACTTACCGTTTGTCTATCACCTTGGCCTCTGCTACCAATCTGTTTCTCCACTAAAATGGGCCTGTAATTAAAGCCAAAGTTCCAGCGCGAATTGATGTTCCTACTAAACTCAACTTTGGTGGTTGCCCTGCCATTGCCTCCCCAAATTATCCGCATGCGTGTATAAGGCGACTTAGTATTAAAATAGCGAATGTCTTCACTTTCAAAATAGAGGTTATAAGAATTGAATCCAGAAGTAATACCAATAGTAGATGATATGCGAGGGAAGATAGGACTCATGGCAGTACCAACGTTTCCCAAATCTTTATAAAAATTGTTCGATTTCTGAATGTGTGTCCAACGATGATAGTTATTGATCGTGGTATCGAGTGTGTAGTAAGTTGGGTTGTTGTTGAAAATATTCTTCTCGGTTGTCCAGAGTGTAGTAGCTGGCCCATACACATTGTGAGTAGAGTCATCCACAATTTTGGAGCCCCTGCGAGGCCCAGCAGGTTGCGCTATGCCCGCGTAAGCTGCAATCAGCAATAAAAACAGAAGTAACCTTTTTTGAAACACGTGCAAAAATACAGCTTGCCTTGCAGGATTAAAAGGGTGATTTATTAATTCTATAAATGCTAGTCTTGATTTGAAGTCGGAATCTTTAACTATTTCTTCAACGATTCCAAGCCAGCCTTGGCTTTCCAATCAATGCTGCTTTTGTACTCGTGCTTTTTATAGCTAAGCGCCATCTCAAAATATTTTTTAGCGGCAATAAAATCTTTTTGTGATTGCGCAATATAGCCCAATTGTAAAGCTGAGTTGGGTGCCAAGTACCAAGCGTTGGAGCCAGCCATCTCTATCGTTTTTTGATACTGCGATTTGGCTCCTTCAATGTCTCCCATTTTGTGGCTAAGCCTAGCCTTACGGTAATAATATTCTGTTTGGTCTTTAAATACCGTTAACTCTGAAAGAGAAATAGTTTGTAATACTTCCTTGGCTTCCTTGTAATAACCACCATCTGTATAAAACCTTACTTTCAATATCTTTTGATTTGGAAACCGTGGGTCTTCCAATTGTTTGGCTGCATATTTATCGGGATCGGCCACCTCTCTACCCGTAACTTTTGCTTTCTCATAAAATTGCCTTGCCAATTCGGCTCTGTTCAAAAGCCAGTTGCAAATGGCAATTTTATAATATGAATCTTTCTGCAAATTTTTACTATTGAAAGTACTTATGAACTTTTGATAAACGGGAATTGCTTTTTCGTAATCACCTCGTTGCAATAGAATCTCCGCTCTCAAATATTCGAGGTAAACTATTTGCAACCCTTTCTTATTCTTATCGATTTCTTCAATCAATTTATACGCCTCTTCACTTTGCGAGCTTTTGAAAAACATATTCACGCCAAGAAAAAGCAATAGCCTGTTTTCAGGGTCAGTCTTTAAACATTCTTGTATGCCCGTTGCTGCCTCATCGAACTTGAGATTAAGAAATCCTTTGATCGTATAAAAAAGGATAGTCGCTTCAATGTTAAGTGATGATTTAGAAAGACGAAGCTCCTCCAACTGTTTTTGGCCGACTGATACCGATCCACTCATACCAAGAAAGCTCACAATCCAATTGAACTTGTCGGGGATGGAACCAATCATGATCTGAATTTCCCCACTCGTTTTTCTGATCGGAATAAAGTTGGGATATTTTTTAAGACATTCTTGAGTAACATTGTAGGCATGCCTTAAGGCAAACGTTGCATTAAAATTTTGATTGAGATTGATATAATTAAATGCGCGTTGTAGGGTTAATTCAGCCTGTAAAAATAGAGTCTCAGCCGTTTCTGGCAGGTCTTCTAAGTAACTTATTCGTGCCTTTATCTTTTGATCAATGATCTCAAATTTCTTCTCGTCTTCGCTGATAAGTATTTCCAACGTTTCACTAAAACTCAGCAAGTAAATTTTATGAAGTTGACTCGATTTCGTGTTCTTTGCCAAAAGCTGGTTGGCCTCTTCCGTTCGGAGTGTAAGTATTAAATTATATGCTTTTTGAAGTTCTTCATCAAATACCCACATATTATCCGAGCCATCAGTGCCGGCTCGAGTATTGAAAAAACTCGCTAAAAAAAAACAGGCCACAAAGCCTGCTTTTACTAGATTAGAAAATCGTATGCTATTCAACTTTTTTTGTCCTTTTTACTGGGGCAGCCTTTTTAGGTTTGGGTTCCTCCTCTACTGGCCCCATGTCAACATCGGCTAAAATACGCCCTGAGTGTTCATCAATCACAATCTTCTTTTTCTCTCTAATCTCAGCTATTTTCTGAGGAGGTATAATAATGTTGCAACCTTCTGCTGCACCACGCACCACACGCACTACCGCCAATCCATTCGTTAAGCTAGCACGAAGACGCTCATAGTATTTCAATAACTTATCGTCAATTTTCTTAGTGGCTTTTTCTCTATCATTCAACAACTTTTTCTCTTCTTCTTGGCTTTCGCCCAAAATATCATTGAGTTCACCTTTTTTGGTGTCCAAATCTTCTGTTCTTTCTTTTATTAAATTCTCGATAGTAACTATCTCATTCTTTTTAGAATCAATTTTATCTTTCGATTCTTTGATGCGCTTTTCGCAGATCTGCACTTCTAGTTCTTGAAGTTCAATCTCTTTGGTGATGGCATCGTATTCGCGATTGTTCTTTACGTTTTTCTGCTGCTCGTTGTATTTTTTAACCAGCTTTTCGGCTTCTTTAATGCCGTCTTTGTTTTTCTTGATCAAATCTTCTAGATCTTTCAAATCGGACTCAAATTTGCCCAACCGAGTTTTGTAGCCTTCCATTTCATCCTCCAAATCCTGAACTTCGTCAGGTAGGTCACCTCTGAGCTTTTTTAATTCATCAATTTTTGTGTCGATGTACTGTAATTTTACTAAGGCTTCTAATTTCTGTGTAACTGTTTGATTTTCCATTACTTATTTAGAGATAGCTTATAGGATTTGTTGGTGTCTTTGAAAAATTGATCGCAAAAGTAGGAAATTTTTTGGTTAAAACCTCCTTCAAAAGCTCTTTCGTAAATTGTTCGCTTTCGTAATGCCCAATATCGGCAATTATAATGTTGTTATCAGCATCAAAAAATTCGTGGTACTTAAAATCGGCTGAGATAAAAATATCAGCACCAGCGCGAATGGCCTCGTTCAATAAAAAGCTCCCACTCCCACCACAAATAGCTACTTTTTTTATTTGGGTTGTTCGTAAAGTGGTATAGCGAATACAATCCGTGTTCATTGACTTTTTTAAACGCAGAAGAAAGTCCATTGGTTCAATCGACTCAGTTAGCTCACCAATCATTCCCGAGCCTACTTTTAGATTTTCGCAACCCAACTTTGGTACCAAAATACTCCTATTCACAAGTTTTAGTTTGTCTGCAATTCGGTGGTTTACGCCTTCAAAAATGCTATCTAGATTAGTATGAATAGCATAAATCGCAACATTGTTTTTGATAGCTTTTATTACCGTTCGCTCTACATAATTTTGACCAGTCAACTTTTTCAATCCTTTAAAAATAATCGGGTGGTGGCTCACAATTAAATTGCAATTGCTTGCCATAGCTTCGTCTATCACGCCTTCGGTGCAATCCAACGTGGTTAAAATTCCAGTTACAGTCCAACTTGGGTCGCCAGTTAGCAATCCACAGTTATCATAGCTTTCCTGAAGTGCCTTCGGAGCAATTGTTTCTAGAAAAGTGATTACTCCGCCCACCGTTAGCTGTTCCATTTGGTTACTTTTGTTTCAAATTTAAACCAGTATTAGTTCTTTAGGTATGCTTGGCAAAATCTTTTTGTTTCCGTTGGCTATCCTTTACGATGCCATTACCAGACTTCGCAATCACTTATTTGATAGCGGGCTAAAGCCAAGCTTTGAGTTTGAAACAATGGTGGTTAGCGTGGGCAACTTGGCTGTTGGCGGCACTGGCAAAACACCCATGACTGAATATTTGATCAGGCTTTTGCGTACAGATTTCAAAGTTTCAACCTTAAGCAGAGGCTATGGAAGAAGAACCAAAGGATTTCGATTTGCATCGGATAAGGATACAGCTACAACCCTTGGCGATGAGCCGTTTCAATTGTATAGAAAATTCAACCATCAAGTAAACGTAACCGTTGGTGAAGATCGTGCTTTCGCGATACCCAATATTCTACAGCAATTCCCGGAAACGGAGGTGATTTTAATGGACGATGCGTTTCAGCATAGGTTTGTGAAGCCACAGCTTTCTATTTTAGTAAGCGAATTTAATAGGCCTTTTTATAGTGATTTTGTGATGCCCTTCGGCAGATTGCGCGAAGCTAGAAAAGGAGCGGAACGAGCTGATTTTATAGTGTTTACCAAATGCCCCGAAGCTATTGAGCAAAAAGATTTTGAAGTCCGCATTTCAGAATCCAGAAAATATGCCCGAGATAAGCCGGTATTTTTTGCAGGACTAACCTATTCTAAACCTGTAAATTTTGGCAAGACCTCCGTCAAAATTTCCACAAAAGTGATTTTAGTAACTGGCATTGCCAACTCCAATGTGTTTCAAGAATATGTAACAAAGAATTATGATGTAATAAAGCATTATGAGTTTATAGATCATCATCGCTATTCAGTCAATGATTTGAGAATGATCAATGAACACCACAATAAGTATCCTGAATCATCGATAGTAACCACCGAAAAAGATATGGTAAAGTTGATCGACTCGCAATTTGTAGAATTTATATCCAATGAGTCCTGGTTCTATATTCCTATCGAACTTATTTTCTTAAAAGATGGTGCGCTCTTCGACCATCAAATAAAACTGGCGGTTGGCCGATAGTTCATTTTGTTTTCCTCATACTTGTTGTTCGGTAAAAATTATTTTACCTTCCACACAATTACAAAGCCATGGCCAAGAAAAATTTATTTACTACCGATTTTGAGATCCATGCTTCTCCCAAGATGCTCTATCCTTATTTGCAAACTGCTAGTGGTTTGTCAGAATGGTTTGCCGATAATGTCGACATTAACCCAGAAAAGATATTCACCTTCGAATGGGACAATGAAGTAAGAAAGGCCACTATTGCCTCGTATAGACTCAACCATTTTGTAAAGTTTGAATACTTGCCCGAAAGTGAAGAAGACACAACCGACCGTTCATATTTCGAATTGAAGCTCGAAACAGACGACCTTACACAATCAACTTACCTCAAAATTTCCGATTATTCAGATTTTGATGATATGGAAGAACTCCAAGATGTATGGGAAAGCCTAATGGCAAATCTTAAAAAAGTAGTGGGGGGATAGTTAAGCCTAATTTTTTAAAAATTATTTTCATATCAGTTTCTACAATAAAAATCATTAATTGTTTATTACATCATGTTTAACTCACAAATTATAGTTATGAGAAGTAAGAAATTTCTATGCCAATCATTATTTGTTGGCTCATTATTATTTTGTTTCAATAGCTGCAAGCAAATTGAAAATAATAAAGACGAACATTCTACTGCCAACTCTCTAGCCGATCTCAAAGTTTATGATGGTCTAGAAGTAACCCTATTTGCCTCCGAGCCCATGCTTACCAACCCTACCAACATTGATGTAGATGCCAAAGGCAGAGTGTGGGTATGCGAGGCATACAACTATCGCAACCAATACAATTCTAAAAATCCTGTAAAGAAAGAAGGTGATAGAATATTGATTTTAGAAGATACAGATGGAGATGGCAAAGCTGATAACAGCAAAGTGTTTTATCAAGGTACGGATGTAAATGCCGCATTAGGAATTTCGGTGTTGGGCAACAAGGTAATTGTATCGTGCAGCCCCAATGTGTTAGTGTTCACAGATGAAAATGGAGATGATGTACCTGATAAAAAAGAAATACTTTTTAAAGGCATTCAAGGTGTAGATCATGATCATGGTATGCATGCATTCATCTTCGGTCCAGATGGAAGGCTTTACTTCAACATGGGCAACGAAGGCCGCAGTTTAGTAGCAGCCTCAGGCGATACCGTTATTGACATTCATGGGCACAAAGTTTCCACGAATGGCAAACCTTTTCGGGATGGACTGGTTCTTCGCAGTGAATTGGATGGAAGCCGTGTGGAAGTACTTGCCAATAATTTCAGAAATAATTTTGAGGTAACCATCGATCCTTTCGGGACGCTCTGGCAATCGGATAATGATGACGATGGCAATAAAGGGACACGCATCAACTACGTAATGGAGTTTGGAAATTATGGTTTTAAAGATGAGATGACTGGCGCGAGTTGGCCTAATAGAAGAACAAACATGGAAAAAGAAATTCCACTTCGTCATTGGCACTTGAACGATCCAGGTGTGATGCCTAATCTATTGCAAACATACGCAGGTTCTCCAACTGGCATCACGATGTATGATGGTACGTTATTACCTGAAGTGTTTCGTGGGCAAATGATTCATTGCGATGCTGGACCTAATGTGGTTCGCTCCTACCCTGTTCAAAAAGATGGGGCGGGTTATAAAGCTGAAATTGTCCCCGTATTACAAGGCCAGAAAGATCAATGGTTTCGTCCATCAGATGTATGCGTTGCACCAGATGGCTCTTTGATGATTGCTGATTGGTATGATCCTGGAGTAGGTGGCCATCAAGTGGGAGATTTAGAACGTGGAAGAATTTATAGAGTAGCTCCTCCAAAGACAGAGTACAAAATTCCTGCGGTAGATGTAAGCACTCCCCAAGGCGCAGCCACTGCTTTACTTAGCGCGAATGCTGCCACTCGCTATCTAGGTTGGGTTGCATTAAACTCTTTCAGCGAAAAATCAGAAGAACCATTATTAAAAATTTGGAATTCTGATAATTCGCGCAATCGTGCTAGAGCCTTGTGGCTGTTGGCTCGGCTGTCGAAAGGTGATCAATACATTCAAAATGCGTTAGATGATAAAGACTCAGACATTCGTATAACTGGCATACGCGTGGCCCGGCAGTTAGGCAAAGATATTCTTACCATAGCCAACAAGTTAGTAAACGATTCATCCGCACAAGTAAGAAGAGAACTAATCGTTGCCTTGCGCGAAAATAAATCTGCACAAGCTGCAGATCTTTGGGCACAACTTGCTTTGCAATATAAGGGCAACGACCGGTGGTACTTAGAAGCACTGGGCATTGGCGCCCAAGGCAATGAAGACAATTTCTTCGCTGCTTGGAAAGCCAAAGTAGGGAAGGACTGGAATACCCCTGCCAACCGTGATATTGTTTGGAGAAGCAGAAGTAAAGCAGCCATGCCCTTGATGGCCGAGTTGATCAAAACATCTAATGAAAAAGATATGCTGCGCTACTATCGTGCATTCGATTTTCAAACCGATCCATCCAAACAACAAATATTAACGCAACTGGTTCAGCAAACTCAAGGTGATAAGGTGCTCTATGCCCTAAAACACATGAATGCATCGCAAGTGAAAATGACACCCGCTATTACTTCTGCACTCAATAAAGTATTGGATCAACAAAAAGGGAAAATTGAATTTGTGGAGCTGGTTTCAACATTTAAACTACAGACTCGTGCAAATGATCTATTATCACTCGGGTTAAACTATCCCGACAGCACTGTAGGTAAAGATGCTATCAAAGTTTTATTGGATTGGAACAGAAGTGATCTGTTTCAAAAAGTATTGAACGGATCGAATAAAACAGAAGCTCAATCACTAGTAAAAGCCCTTCGCCCAGGGATGTGGAGAGCGAAGACTATTGAACTTATGGAAAGTGTAATGTTGGATGCCACAAAAGATATTGAGCTGCGAAAGCTTGCTGCTAAAACATTTGGTGGGCCATGGGAATCAGAAAATAGACTTCTTGAATTAGCAAAAGAAAATAAAATTCCTACAGACTTATACACGGTTGTAGGTGGTGTCTTTCAATCTGCTTGGCGATCTACCTTGCGGGATGAAGGAGCTAAGTATATAAAACTGCCTGGCAACAAAGAAGGAAGTGTACTCCCCGCTATTTCAGTTCTGGCAGAGAAATCGGGTGATGCAATAAAAGGTAAAGTAGTGTTCAGTACGTTATGCGCAACATGCCACCAAGTAAATGGTGAAGGCGTTAACTTTGGTCCTGCTTTAAGTGAGATTGGTTCTAAGCTTCCTAAAGACGCACTTTATAGCTCCATACTATATCCAGACCAAGGCATCAGCTTTGGCTATGAAGGATATAGAATTCAATTAAAAGATGGCTCCTCTGCTTTCGGAAGAATTGTTTCAGAAACAGAAGATAAAGTGGTGATGCAGTACATGAACAACCAGCAGACTGTAGTAAAAGCTGAAATTGTTTCGCGACTTAAATTGGAGAACTCATTGATGCCCTCCAACTTACAATCGTCTATGAGCGAAGGTGACTTAATTGATTTGGTGGAGTACTTGAGTGCGCTGAAGACGAAGATGTAAAGATTTACCCATAACCTTGGTATGCAATTATTATAGGCTGGGTTAAATATCTATCAATTGTTTTTATAAAATTATTGATGCCAGTTATAACAATTATAATGGATGGCATTTGATGCGTAACTCCTATCTTTGCTGTTTTATCCAATGTCGATTAGCGAAGAACTTAGTCACACTTTAGAGCTTATAAAGATAGAGCGTCAAGCGGATCTCGAGCAATACCGCCAAAAAATTCTACTCCTTCCCTTACATCGCAAAACAAGAGAAGGCAAATGCTGGTATCCCGTTCGCATCAAGAGGAGTTATATTGGTACGGGCGAGCGTTATCAAATTGAAATTGAACGCACCAATCATTTGAATGAACCCCATGTATTTGGCAGCGGTAAGTTAGTGAGTGTGTTTTCCAACGCTGGTAACACGCCTGAAAAAGCTAATATTGGAGGAGTGATCAATTATGTGCGCGACAACTTAATGGTGATAACGTTAAACGGTGATGACCTGCCCGATTGGCTTAACAGTGGCATGATTGGCATCGATGTGATGTTTGATGAAATGACCTATCGGGAAATGGAAGGTGCGCTTAAAGCGGTAATGAAAGCCGAAGAAGGAAGAATAGTTGAGCTACGAAATATTTTGCTGGGCGAGCGTAAGGCCAGCTTCAATGACCAAAAAATTGATCTTCAATCATTAAAAAATAAGTATACAAAATTGCCAAATCCTAGTCAGGCATTGGCATTGGAGAAAATTGTATCCGCACAAGATGTCGGCATTATTCACGGTCCACCAGGCACTGGCAAAACCACCACCTTGGTAAAAGCAATTAAGCTTACAGTGGAAGCAGAAGGTCAATCGTTGGTATGTGCACCTAGCAATGCAGCCGTTGATCTATTGGTTGAAAAACTAAGTGATGAAGGCCTACGCGTACTACGCATAGGGCATCCGGCTCGCGTTACAGAACTATCCATGAGCAAAACACTGGATGCCAAAATTGCCCTTCATGGAAATTATAAAGAGCTGCGCGTAATGCGTAAGCGTATGCAACAACTGCGCGACATGGCCTTTAAATATAAGCGCAATTATGGCTATGCCGAAAAGAAACAACGTAACCTACTGATGGACGAGGCCAAGGCATTGAAAGCCGATGCAGATATGTTGGAGTTTTATATTGTAAACGATTTATTACAAAACAGTGATGTAATTGCCTGCACCTTAATCGGTAGCTCAAACCATATGCTGCGAGGTAGACGATATAAAACAGTTTTTATAGATGAAGCTGCACAGGCATTGGAGCCAGCTTGCTGGATACCCATTTTAAAAGCTGAACGCGTTGTGTTCGCAGGAGATCATTGTCAACTTCCACCTACTATTAAATCAAATGAGGCCGCTAAAGCGGGATTGGCAAAAACACTCTTTGAGAAATGTATTGAGCGGCAGCCGACCACAGGCACAATGTTGAAAATTCAATATAGAATGCATGAAGACATCATGGCGTTTTCATCGCATCATTTTTATAAAGACGGATTGATTGCTGATGAGTCGGTGCGGCTAGCGACATTGCCCTCTTCGCCACCCATTGATTTTATTGATACCGCAGGGTGTGGCTTCACCGAAAAACAAGATCCAGAAACACTCAGTCGACTGAATAAAGAAGAGGCTTCCATCCTCATAAAAGAAATAGAAAAGCTAGTGGAGGAAATTACTGTCGATGCCTGGTTGGAAGCGCATTATACGGTGGGCATTATCACGCCTTACAGCGCGCAAGTTGAATACCTTCATAAGCTTGCTGAAGCTAGCGACATACTCAACGAGATACATCAATTCATTTCCATCAATACGGTGGATGCTTTTCAAGGACAAGAGCGTGACATTATTGCCATCAGCTTTGTGCGTTCCAATGATAAAGGTGAAGTTGGTTTTCTTTCAGACATCCGCAGAACCAATGTGGCCATGACACGTGCGAAAAAGAAATTGATAATGATTGGTGACAGTGCCACACTTGGCTCCGATCCTTTTTACCTTGATCTGTTGGATTACGTGCAGGCGAAAGGGTATTATAAAAGTGCTTACGAGTTGAATGAGTAGTTGGCAGTAAGCAGAACACAATCAGCAGTTACTGCCTCTTGAAAGCTTTGCTTAGTGCCCATTATTCATCTATGGATAATCGACTTTAATTCGTACTATCGCATATCTAAAATTTCAAGTCTCACATCTCAATGCAAATCCCATGAAAAGCAAACTCGTTCTTTGGAGTATAACCGTTGCACTCAGTGGCTTTCTTTTTGGCCTTGACACTGCCGTGATCTCGGGTGCAGAACAAACCATTCAAAAGCTGTGGCAATTGGATAATGTAATGCACGGGTTAGCCGTATCTATTGCTTTATATGGAACAGTATTCGGTGCAATGATGGGTGGCTTCTTTGCGGATTCATTAGGACGAAAAAAGAGTTTGTTTTGGGTGGGATTATTATTTTTTGTGAGTGCGTTGGGTTCAGCTTTGGCTCAAGATGTTTATACCTTTATGATCTTTCGATTGATTGGCGGCTTTAGCATTGGAGCATCTTCAGTGATATCACCAATGTATATTTCTGAGATAGCTCCCGCTAAACGAAGAGGCATGCTAGTGGCATTGTTTCAATTCAATATTGTGTTTGGCATTTTGATAGCCTACATCTCCAACTATTTCTTTCAAGAACTTGGCTCTGATAATTCTTGGAGATGGATGCTAGGCATAGTAGGATTGCCTTCATTGATATTCACATTTCTTACAACGCTAATTTCAGAAAGTCCGAGATGGCTTGTGCTTAAAAAGAACGATTCCGCGCAAGCGAAATCTATCCTTCAAGTAATTGATCCGGCCACAGCCGATGAAACTCTGCGGTTGATCATAAAATCAAAAGATGATGCAGCGGGAAAGCCAGCACACTCATTCTTTTCTAAAGCTTATACATGGCCAATTCTACTTACTTTTTTGTTAGCCTTCTTCAATCAAGCATCGGGCATTAACGCCATTATTTATTATGCACCCCGCATTTTCGAAATGGCTGGATTAGGCAAATCGACAGCATTACTTTCTTCCGCTGGTATTGGTATTATTAATTTAGTTTTTACGATGATCGGTTTATCGCTAATAGATCGATACGGCCGCAAAGCCCTGATGTACTTGGGTTCAGGAGGATACTTACTTTCCTTAGGATTAATTTCTAGAGCTTTTTATACCGATTCGTTTGAAGGCATAACCTTGTTCGTATTCTTGTTTATAGCATCACATGCTGTAAGTCAGGGTGCAGTAATTTGGGTATTTATCAGTGAGATATTTCCGAACGAAGTGCGTGCAACGGGGCAGTCGATGGGTGCTTTTACACATTGGATATTTGCAGCCATACTCGCCAACGTATTCCCCATCTTTGCTGGGCAATTTGGCAGTGGTCCTATTTTCTTATTCTTTACAGCGATGATGTTTCTTCAATTAATTTTCGTTCGTTTTATGATGCCTGAAACAAAAGGTGTTGCGCTGGAAGATATGGGAAGCAGGTTACATTAGCTTATTAGTCAACGCATCCACTTTAATTAACCACACGATCAAACTCTTGATCATAGTCTTTGCGAAGTGTGCCCATCCATCTATCCCACCACAAAAAATAGAGGCCATAATTACCTTTGAAGTGAGCATGATGTTGATTGTGATTCACAGAAGTGTTGATCCATTTGCCAATGCTACTTTTTGAAAAATCTTTTGGATACAATTCAAAACCAAGATGGCCATATACATTATACACCATCATACTAATAAGGAACAACGCAATGGCAAATGGATGCACAGGAATTATAAATGGAATGATAATTAATATTCCAGCTTCAACAATAGCTTCAAGTGGATGAAAGGCGAATGCTGCCCAAGGTGATGGATTGATGGAAAGGTGGTGTACTTTATGAAAGAGTTTGAATAGCTGAGGATGGTGCATGGCTCGGTGAGTCCAATAAAAATAGGTGTCATGTAAAACAAGCATGATTACAACTGAAACAAAAAAGTAAGTCGTGCCATAGGTGTTTATATCTGTATACACTTTAGTAAATTGATTAACAGGTGAAAGGAATATGAGCCATCCCACGCAAGTGAATATCACGGCAGTAAAAAAAGAAAAACCTATCTCTCTGTAATAATCTTTATTCGAGGGGATAGCATTCTGTATTTTCTTAAACCTCCATTCTTCTTTTCGCAAGAGATAAAAAATAACAAAGGCTACTAAAGCAATTACCAAGTACCTAAAAAAAATCACTAAAAATAAGTAAATGATTTTGGTTGAGATAGGTATGTTTTGCTCTAGCATATCATGATTCAAATTTATCCATTTGATTTTTTTACAGAGCCACCACTGCTAGAACCAGTATTGGTCTTGCTTGGATTTCCACGGTAGCGAACGCTGCCACCGCTACTCGCGTGAGCTTCTAATTCTTTGGTAACATTTATTTTAATATCACCTGCACTACTTGCCTGAGCATTTACACTTTCACATTCAAAATCATAACAATTGATATCGGCCGCACTACTTGATTCCACTTCCAACGATTTTGCTTTTCCTGATAATACAATGTCGCCTGCGCTTGAACCAGAAAGAGATACTGATGATGCCTCTAATGAAACCTCCACCGATGCCGCACTGGAAACGCTTATATCAAAGTTGCTGGCCTTTATAGTTCCATTAGAAAAAACATTGGAGGCAGAACTTGCCGAAATTTTATCGAGCGAAACATAGGTTACATAAACCTTTACATTTTTGCGGTCGCGATAATTGCCCGATTGCATGTGAATTCTTAAGTTGCTTCCCGACACTTCGGTAATTACATTGCTAAGTTGAGTGCCCGTAACTTCTACCCGCACACTTTCCTTATCTCCTTTTTTCAAATACACATCAATGGCTTCAGAAGACTTTATACCTCTGAAAGTACCTATGTGCCTATCTTCCGATTGTTGGGCAACTCCTTGAAAGTGAATCAAAACAATGCTTAAGACGATTATTACCTTTTTCATAAGTTCAAATTTGCACTAAAGACTGGAAGTAAAAAATAAGGTTGCGCAAGATATCGCTGCGCAAAAGGTTTTTTATTTTCTACGATTCATTTTTTTTCTCTATTTTCGCATTACCAGAAAAACCGTCTTAAAATCAACTATTATGAATAACGAAAAATTAAATATGTTAATCAATCTTGCTGCCAGCGATAACACCGTGGCAGAAAGCGAGGCTAAAACTATATACCTAATTGCAAAATCGAATGGCATTTCAAAAGATGAAGTAGATGCGATGATGAAAAGCCCGAAAAAAATCGGTGACTTATCTACCCTTACTGAAGATCAAAAATTTGAATATCTATACCATGTTATTCAGTTGATGAAAAGTGATGGACAAGTATTTAAAAGTGAAATCCATTTCTGTGAAGAAATTGCTGAACGTCTTGGTTATAAGAAAGGTGTTGTTGCCGAATTATCGGCTCGCATCTATAGCGATCCATCTATTACTGCCGATAGAAAAATGCTAGTAGACCGCGCTCACAAATTCTTGAAGTAATCTTCATTCTTTATAAATTCAAAAAGGAGTGGTTTCACAATCACTCCTTTTTTTATGTCAACGCACGGGTAAAGGTTACCTTCTCACCACCGCCATTTTCTTAATTCTTTCTTCCATTGTTTCTGTTGTTAGTTTATCGCGGCTTAATCTATCTACCATTATCGGAAAGCCGAAAGGTGTTGGTAGCTCTACTTCTCTAACAATAATTTTTTGCTGGGCAATCCGCTGCAATACGCTTCGCATACGGGCTTCTTCCAATTGAAAATCCATCACCTCTTCGAAGGCTTGCAACAACAATAAATTATTGGATTCATAGTCGTTGAATACATTGAAAAACAATTGTGAAGATGATTGCAAATGTTTCTCTTTGATAGGTTGGCCTGGAAAACCTTTAAAGATTAATCCAGCAATAGCGGCAATATCTCGGAATTTTCTTCGTGCCATTTCGGTAGAGTTAATGCTGGCCTGAATATCATTCAATAAATTATCTACGCTCAATAAATCAATTTCTAACGCTTCCAACAAGGGTATTTCTTGATCAGACAGCAATTCAAATCCATAGTCATTCATGGCAATGGAAAACGTAATTGGCTTTATCTGCGCCAAGCGGTAGGCCACCAAGGCAGCAATACCTTCATGCACCAACCTGCCTTCAAACGGATACATCCACACATGAAATCCTTCTTTACTTTCCATGTGTTCAATCAAAAATTCTTTGGTGGTGGGAAGATGTGAGCGTGATCGTTGCAACTCCATCAATGGCCGAAGGAAAATCATTTCTTCATCGGTCTCTGTTCCGTTAGCCGCTTGCTCTACTTTGTATCGAATCATCTCACTCATCTGACTAGACAAAGGCATTCGTCCGCCTTGCCACGAAGGCACTTTGGCCGACTTACGTTTAGTTTTGCGCACGTGCACTTCCATTTCCTTTATGCGAACCAATTCTAAATTCTGGCCAGCAAACCAAAACACATCACCCGTGTTCAATCGCGAAATAAAATACTCTTCAATTGTGCCTAAGTATTTCCCGGAAACATATTTTACAAATAGAGAGTTATCGCCCACAATTGTGCCTATAGACATGCGGTGGCGCATGGCAATTTTACGGTTCACCACTTTATAAATACCGTTTTGTATTTCTACTTTTCTATGTTCATCGTAAGCCGTAAGCGTAGCACCTCCAGTGGTAATAAAATTCAATAGCCAATTCCATTCTTCATCGGTAACGGAAGAAAAGCTAGCGGTTCCACGAATCTCCGGAAGTATTTCATCGGGTTTAAATCCATCGGATACTGCGAGCGTTACTAAATATTGAATCAACACATCAAATGACCGAACATAGGGAAGTCGATCTTCCACAATATTTTTAGCAATGCCCTCTCGCAAAGCAGCGGCTTCAATTAGTTCAAGTGAATGCGTTGGTAAAAAATAAATACGACTTACGGCACCTGGTTGATGCCCACTCCTACCAGCGCGCTGTAGAAACCGTGCCACACCTTTCGGGCTACCAATCTGAATGATTTTTTCAACGGGCCTAAAATCAACACCCAAATCCAAACTACTGGTGCAGACTACCGCCTTCAATTTGCCCTCGTGCAACTGCTCTTCCACCCAGTTGCGTATGCTCTGACTGATAGAGCCATGATGCATGGCAATAAGACCTGATAACTCTGGCGCAATAGCCAACATTTTTTGATACCATATTTCAGCAAAAGATCGGGTATTGGTAAAAATTAAAGTGCCAGAACTAGAATCTATAATGGGCATAATTTTTTCCAACAATTGAATGCCCAAATGCCCCGCCCAACTCATTTTCTCTAGATCATCAGGAAAGATAGAAACCACTTCAACTTTTTTCTGAATAGTAGCTTTTACTAACGTTGCGTTCTTTTGTTGATGGTAGCTTCCCAGCAGCACTTGAATGCTTTGCTCCATATTACCAATGGTGGCCGAAATTCCCCATACTTTTAACGCTGGCGCAAGTGTCTTTAATCGAGAAATAGCCAATTCGATTTGAACTCCACGTTTAGAGCCTATAAGCTCATGCCACTCATCTACCACAATGGTTTTTAAATTTTTGAAATAGTCGTTGTAGCCTTTTTGCGCAAGCAATAGATGTAAACTTTCAGGTGTGGTGATCAAAAATTCAGGCGGTTTTTCTTTTTGCTTGGCGCGATCTTTCGTTGAGGTATCGCCAGATCGAACTCCTACCTTCCATTGCAAACCCATGCCTTCAATAGCGCGTTTTGAAGCCAATTCAATTTCCCTTCCCAAAGCTCGAATTGGCGTGATCCAAATGGCTTGAAGGCCGTTGTTTTTTTTTGTTTTATTTTCAGGATGTTGATTGATAAACTCTTGAAGGATGGGCAATAGCAACGAGTAAGTTTTGCCACTTCCGGTTGGCGCATTCACCATTCCACTAAGCCCTGATAAATATTTTTGCCACGCTTCGCGCTGAAATGGAAATACCTGCCAACTCATGGATTGAAACCATGCCTCGCTCTCACTCATTGTTAGTTGTTTCATTTTTGGATTCCTTTGCATGGGAAGTGCAGATGAACAATCAGCAAGATTTTATGTTTTAAAATTGAATTTCAAACTTACGTTTTTAAATGGGGCAATACTCAATAAAGGAGCTAGAAGTACTTACAGGAATAAAAGCTCACACAATCAGGATTTGGGAAAAACGGTATTCACTCATTTCGCCAAAGCGAACCACAACCAACATTCGTTTTTATTCTGACGAAGATTTAAAAAAAATAATCAACATATCGCTTCTTAATAATAATGGGTTAAAAATCTCAAAACTTGTTGACTTATCAATAGAGGAGATATCCCGTAAGGTGATTGAATTGAATGTTGATGAACACGCCAACGAATTTCACATGAATCAATTGATCACGTCCATGATTGATTTGGAAGAAGAGTCGTTTGAGAAAATACTTCACGATTTCACTGAGAAAGTAGGTTTTGAGAGAGTGGTTGTAGAAGTATTTTATCCGTTCCTCCAAAAAATTGGAATACTCTGGCATACGGGCAATATAAGCCCCGCCCAAGAACATTTTATAACTAACCTCATTCGCCAGAAAATGATGGTGGCCATCGATCAATTGCCAATACCACCCAAGAAAAATAAAAGAGCTGTTTTGTATCTTCCAGAAAATGAATTACACGAAATCGGCCTACTGTTCTACCATTACATTTCAAGAAAAATAGGATTGCGGACTTACTATTTGGGGCAGACCGTTCCTTATATCGACTTAAAGTCAATCTGCAAATTGCATAAACCCGATGTGATCATCACTGTCATTACCACTTCACCAAAACCAGAAGAAATCCAAGACTATCTAACCACTCTCTGTCACGATCATCCCAACACACCTATACTTGTAACAGGTTCTGCGCTTTCCAAAGTGAACCTTAAAAAGCCAAAAAACCTGATTCCTTTCAGGGATGCAGGTAATCTGCGAAAGATAATCAGCACTATTTAGTCTGTTTTCACAACGCTTTCTTTAAAAAAATTAAAAAAAACTTGGATTCCCAATTTTTCAGTTTAGTTTTGTTTAATCTTTTAACATAAACATTAAACAAAATGAAGACAATGGATTTCAATGCACAAGTGGCAAGCCTTCGTCCTACTTTGCGAACATTCTCAAGAAGATTCACCAACGACTCTGAAGATTCTCAAGATCTTGTTCAAGATACTATGTTGAAAGCTCTCACTTACAAAGACAAATTTCGTGAAGACACCAATTTGAAAGGATGGCTTTTTACCATCATGCGCAACACCTACATTAACAACTATCGCAAAAATCAGCGTGCTAAAACAAGCAACGACACCACCAAAAATTTATACTTCTTGAATGTAGAAGATACACATACGTTTAATAGACCAGAAGGAAGCTTTGAATTTAAAGAAGTATGGAAAAACGTGATCGATATGAAAGATGAATTGCTGATTCCATTTAAAATGCATACCACCGGATATAAATACAACGAGATTGCCGACCACCTTAAAATCCCAATCGGAACAGTAAAAAACAGGATATTCCATGCCCGAAAAGAAATACAAAAAAAGTTGACCGGATATTGAGAGAATAATTAAACTAACTTACACTTATGGAAACAAAAGGAATTGTAGCTCGCGTTGTTGCTAAAAAGGGGAAAGAACAAGATGTTGAAAACTTTTTGAAAAGTGCCTTGCCGCTCGCAAATGCTGAGCAAGATACTATTCGGTGGTACGCTTTAAAATTTAACCACAACACCTTTGGCATTTTTGATACTTTTCCTTCTGAAGCTGGGCGCACAGCCCATTTATCTGGTGAGATAGCAAAAGCACTTATGGCTAATGCAGAGGCCTTGTTAGAGCAGCCACCTGTTATTGAAACTGTTGATCTTTTAGCAATAAAATAAGTAGAATTAAAAGAACTCTTTCAGCCTTTTGGGTTAATTCCTGAAAGGCTTTTTGGTTTAAAAAAAAGAAATCAATTAGCCATATTTACTACATAAAATTACAGATGAGCTAGAGGAATAAATAGTGTTATCGATATTGTCTAAACCGATTAATTAAGATTTGAATGAAGAAAATTGCTGTGATAGGTGCAGGTTTTTCCGGGCTTGCGGCCGCCACTTGTTTGGCAGATGCTGGCATGGATGTAACACTTTATGAAAAGAACAGCAGTAGCGGTGGGCGCGCGCGCAAGTTTGAAAGCAACGGCTACTCATTTGACATGGGGCCAAGTTGGTATTGGATGCCCGATGTATTCGAGAAATATTTTAACCGATTTGGCAAAACCACTAGCGATTACTACAACCTTTCTCGGCTAGACCCCTCCTATCGTGTTTTCTATTCAAAGAACGATGTGTTGGATATACCTGCCAGTATGGATGGTTTATATGCCCTATTTGAGACCCGTGAAAAAGGAAGCAGCGTTTACCTGAAAAAATTCCTTGATGAAGGCAAATACAAATACGAAGTGGGTATCAATAAGCTGGTGTATAAACCAGGTATTTCAATAACTGAATTGTTTGATGCCGAATTGTTTACTGGCCTTTTTAAGTTGGATGTCTTCCGCTCTATTTCAACACATGTAAGAAGCTATTTCAAAAATCCACAGTTGGTTCAACTGTTAGAGTTTCCAGTTTTATTTCTAGGTGCCCCAGCCCAACGAACTCCTGCTTTGTATAGTTTAATGAACTATGCGGATATGGCCCTTGGCACTTGGTATCCGCAAGGTGGCATGTTCAAAATTGCGGAAGCAATGACAGCGTTGGCAAAAGAAAAAGGAGTGAAATTCCAGTTCGATGCCGAAGTTCAAAAATTAAATGTGGTTAACAATCGCATTCAATCAATTAAAGTAAATGGAGTTGCAAATGCTGTTGATGGAGTTGTGGCTGGTGCCGATTATCACCATGTGGAGCAACATCTTCTCGATAAAGAATATAGGCACTATTCCGAAAGCTATTGGGGCAAGCGAGTAATGGCACCTTCAAGTTTGATCTTCTACTTGGGTGTAAACAAAAAACTCAATAATCTTTTGCACCATAATCTTTTTTTTGATAAGGATTTTACTCTTCATGCAACGGAAATTTATGATACCAAACAGTGGCCGAGCGATCCGTTATTTTATGTTAGCTGCACTTCAAAAACAGATGCTTCCGTATCCCCGGAAGGGCATGAAAATATATTTATTTTGATACCTGTTGCGCCTGATTTAAAAGACAATGAAGCTACCCGCGAAAAATACTTTACTATGGTGATGGAGCGGTTAGAAGCCCTAACTGGTGAATCAATCAGGCCTTTTATCGACTTTAAAAGAAGTTACGCTCACCAAGATTTTATTAACGATTACCACGCATTTAAAGGAAATGCCTATGGTTTAGCAAATACTATCATGCAAACAGCCAATCTAAAACCGTCTATTTTAAACAAAAAGGTAAAGAACCTGTTTTATACTGGTCAGTTAACCGTGCCAGGGCCAGGTGTGCCTCCATCCCTGATCTCTGGGCAGGTTGTGGCAGGTGAATTGTTAAAGAAAGCTAAATCAAATAACTTGTGACCGAGTTTGAAATAAAAGAACAGGCCTCTGGAATGGATTATCAAAACCTATTCAACAAAGTATCGATCAATTGTAGTAAAGTGGTGACGCGATCGTACAGCACTTCGTTTTCATTGGGTATCCGGTGCTTGGATAAAGAATTACAAGAACCGATTTATTCCATTTATGGATTTGTGCGCTTTGCCGATGAGATTGTAGACACCTTTCATGAGTATGACAAACAAGCGTTGCTTACTCGCTTTAAAGAAGATACTCGTTTGGCTGTTGCCGAAAAAATAAGTTTAAATCCCATTCTCAATAGCTTTCAACAGGCAGTAAATAGTTATGATATTGAACCTGAGCTGTACAATCAATTTCTAAAAAGTATGGAAATGGATCTAACTCAAACTGAGTACGACCAGCAAGGTATTGATGAATATATTTTAGGCTCGGCACAAGTAGTAGGGCTCATGTGCCTGCGTGTATTTTGTAAGCGCGACAACAATATGTATCAACGCTTAAAGCCCAATGCTATGCACTTGGGTGCCGCTTTTCAGAAGATAAATTTTCTACGCGATTTAAAAGCCGATTTTAAAGGAATGGGAAGAAGTTACTTCCCAGGTATTGACCTTACTCACTTTGATGAAGAGAACAAACGGAAAATTGAAGAGAATATCGATATTGATTTTAAAGCTGGCTTTGAAGGTATTAAACAGCTTCCGCACTCGGTGCGATTGGGCATGTATGTGGCCTATGTCTACTACTATGCGCTCTTTAAAAAGATAAAAAACACACCTCCCGAAAAGGTGATGAGTAATAGAATAAGAATACGCAATCGCCAAAAACTTTCCATCTTGGCTTTCTCTTACGTAAAGCATCAGCTTAAACTTATTTAATAGTGGAGCAAGTAATTCTTGTTGATGACCAGGATGCCGAAATAGGCACTATGGAAAAATTGGAAGCTCACCAAAAAGGGTTGTTGCATAGGGCATTTTCAATACTTCTGTTTAACTCAAAAGGGGAAATACTTCTTCAAAAACGTTCTCTCAAAAAATATCATAGTGGTGGTTTGTGGACTAACACGTGTTGCAGCCATCCGTTGCCGGGAGAAGATTTAACAGTTGCTACCAAGCGAAAACTTTGGCAGGAAATGGGCATCGATTTGCAACCCACTTTCGCCTTCAAATTTATTTACAAAGCCGAACTTATTAATGAGTTGATAGAGCATGAATGCGATCATGTATTCACAGGTTGCTTTGACGGAGATCCAGTTCTCAACCCTGATGAAGCCATGGACTGGCGTTATGAAAGCTTCACTTCCGTTAAGGCTTCCATTCAACAATACCCCGAACTATTCAGTTGCTGGTTTAGAATGATTTTGGAACATCCAGAGTTTGTCAAGAATTTAAGCTTGATACCCTAACCGTAGCATATTTACCCCTTTCGTGAGTAACCTATTGCCTGTTTTAGCCAAGTGTCGAGGCAGGAAATCATGTTGTCTAAATAATCAGTTCATCCTTGTTTGGTGACTGCTACCAGCCAGAGAACAGTAATAGTTTGAGGATTTGAAAATTAAGGAGAAATTGCATCTTTTAAGTGGTTCAGACCCTCATCACCAAATTCTCAAATCATAATGCTTTCCAAAGTAAAATTCAAAGACCTTATTATTTACGAAAATGAAGATTATGTGCTTATCAACAAGCCGTCCTTTATTTCAACCCTAGAAGATAGGAACGATCCTCAAAATATACTTATTCTGGCCAAGGAGTATACCTTTGATGCTCAAGTTTGCCACCGATTGGATAAAGACACTTCGGGGGTGCTGGCCATTGCTAAAAATCCTGAAGCCTATCGGCACCTGAGCATGCAATTTGAGAATCGAGAGGTGAAGAAAAATTATCATGCTGTTGTTGATGGTCTTCATTCCTTCGAAAATCAACTAGTGGACGAGCCTATTTTAAAGCAAAACGATGGCACGGCAAAGATTTCAAAGCTTGGAAAAGAAGCTCAAACTTATTTCACAACACTAGCTACTTATAAATTCCACTCCTTGCTGCGTTGCGAACCAGTTACCGGAAGAATGCATCAAATTAGGGTACATCTTAGCAAGCTGGAGGCACCTATTACAGGCGATGAAGAATATGGTGGCAAACTTTTTTATGTTTCGTCAGTAAAAAGATCATTTCATTTAAAAAAACTTACAGAAGAAGAGCCTTTGATGAAAAGAATGGCTTTGCACGCGTTTTCACTTGAATTTTTTCTTCTAAGTGGAGAATTGGTGAAAGTGGAAGCTCCTTACCCAAAGGATTTCAAGGCGTTAGTCCGCCAATTGGCAGAGAATTTACGATGAATCAATCACCAAAAATCATAATAATAGAACTTATTGAAGATTCAGGCTTGCATTTTTAGATTCCTAAGCCTACTTTTGTGTCCCTTTTTAAAAGGGGATAATAATAGTTTACGTTTAACTCAAAAAGTGTGGATCACAACAGTTATAAAACTCTAAATACCAACAGTGCCACTGCCGAGAAGGCGTGGGTGCTGGTAGATGCTAACGGACAAGTACTTGGACGAGTAGCCAGCGAAATCGCAAAAATAATCCGTGGCAAAAATAAGCCAGGGTTTACTCCTAATGTTGATTGTGGAGATCACGTAGTAGTTATCAATGCCGAAAAAGTTCGCTACACTGGCAAAAAGCTAAACAACCGCGTGTTGTTTACTTATTCTGGTTATCCAGGAGGTCAGCGCGAATTGTCGCCTGCTATGATCTTGGCAAAGCACCCAACTCGTTTGATTGAACATGCCGTTCGTGGTATGCTTCCAAAAAACAGCATTGGCCGTACGATATTCAAAAGCCTTCACATTTATACAGGCAATGAGCATCCACATGAAGCTCAACAACCTAAAGAAGTTAAATTCTAATCAATGGAAATTACTACCACAACTGGAAGAAGAAAGACCTCAATTGCCCGTGTTTATGTTAAGCCAGGCAAAGGTACTATCGTAATAAACGGTAAAGAATTGGCTGTTTATTTTGTATCAGATATACATCAAACAACAGTAAAGCAACCGCTTACTATCTTAAAAGCAGAAACTAACCACGACATTACAGTAAATGTTGAAGGTGGAGGAATAAAAGGCCAAGCAGAGGCAATTCGTTTGGGCATTTCACGTGCCTTGGTTGAAATCAATGCA
Source organism: Cytophagales bacterium (assembly GCA_038205685.1). Lineage (GTDB taxonomy): Bacteria > Bacteroidota > Bacteroidia > Cytophagales > Cyclobacteriaceae > ELB16-189. Next base: position 122,344 of record JBBRBQ010000007.1, read on the forward strand.
GAGAATAAGCCAGCATTGAGAAAAGAAGGACTTATGACTCGCGACTCGCGTATGGTTGAGCGTAAGAAGCCAGGTCGTAGAAAAGCAAGAAGGAAATTCCAGTTCAGCAAGCGTTAATCTAAGAGAAAACAGAAGCATGACAGATAAATTAACAACACAAGATTTGATGGATGCAGGGGTGCACTTTGGTCACCTTACACGCAAGTGGAATCCTAAAATGGCTGAATTCATTTTTATGGAGAACAATGGTATTCATATCATTGATCTTAATAAAACTCAGAAATGCTTGGAAGAAGCTATCTTTTCATTGAAGAACATTGTTCGTTCAGGTAGAAAGATCATGTTCGTAGCTACTAAGAAGCAAGCTAAAGACATTATAAACGAAGAAGCAACCCGCTTAAACATGCCGTTTGTAACGGAGCGATGGTTAGGCGGTATGCTTACTAACTTTGCTACTATACGCAAATCGTTGAAGAAACTAGCTCAAATCGATAAGTTGATGAAAGATGAGGCTTTCAATAACCTAGCGAAACGTGAGCGTCTGATGATCACACGTGAGAAGGCAAAATTGGAAAAATTGTTGGGCGGTATTACTGATCTTAACCGTTTGCCAGCTGCGTTGTTTATTGTTGATGTAAAAAGAGAACACATTGCTGTTGCTGAAGCACAAAAGCTAAACATTCCAGTGTATGCTTTGGTGGATACCAATTCAGATCCTTCTAATATTGATTTCCCGATCCCAGGCAATGATGATGCTTTCAAATCTATCGCTTTGATCACGAAACATATTGGAAAAGCAATTGAGGAAGCCTTGATGGAGCGTAAGAAAGACAAAGAAGATTCTGGATCGAAGAAAGAGGAAGACGAAAAAAAGAAAATTGACCAAGTAGCTGAAGAAGCTTAAAATATAAAAACCATAGTGCTTACTATCATCCAAACATCGGTCGAAGCCGGTGTTTGGTTTTTTAGAGCAATTCCAACTCATTAAATCAAAAATCATAACTATTAAAAATAACATGGCAGAAATAACAGCACAAGATGTAAATAAGCTACGCACCATGACGGGCGCAGGCATGATGGATTGTAAAAAAGCATTGACAGAAGCCGAAGGCGATTTTGAAAAAGCAATTGAAATATTGAGAAAGAAAGGCCAGAAAGTTTCGGCTTCTCGTTCAGATAGAGACGCCAAAGAAGGTTCAGTGTTTATCAAGACTAGCGATGCTAAAAACGAAGCGGTGTTAATTGCTTTGAATTGCGAAACAGACTTTGTTGGAAAAAATGATGCGTTTCAAGCACTAGGTAAATTAATTGCTGATACGGCCTTTGAAAAGAAATCAGCATCAAAAGAAGTGCTGATGTCAGAAAAAGTGGGTGACCTTACTATTTCTGATAGAATCATAGAATTGGTAGGTAAAATTGGTGAGAAGATTGAAGTGAGCGAATACATTCTCATGAAAGGTGAAGTGGTTGTTCCTTATATTCACGTAGGAAGCAAATTGGGAGTATTGGTTTCCCTTAAAGGTGCTAATGGCAAAGATGTGACAGATGCTGGCAAAGACGTGGGTATGCAGATTGCCGCTATGAACCCAGTGGCCGTTGATGAAAAGTCGATTGACAAGGCTATTATCGATAAAGAACTTGAAATTGCAAAAGCACTTATCTTAGCAGAAGGCAAACCTGAAAACATGGTAGAAAAAATTGCCACTGGTAAGCTTCAAAAGTTCTTTAAAGACAATACGTTGGTTCACCAACTATTTGTAAAAGACAATTCTAAAACAGTTGCTCAATATTTGGATAGCGTGAACAAAGGCCTTCACGTTGTTGAATTTAAGAGGGTATCAATAGGATAACTTTAGACTCAAAGCTTAATTAGTTTACAATTAAAAAGCCCTCCAAGTTGATACTTGGAGGGCTTTTATTTGAAGTTATTTGTAGCGCAACTAGAGCTACGAAATACTACTTAGCTTATTTCAATTCACTAAAATCAAACGAAGTTTCCAAAAACTTAGTAGTGAATTTACCTGAACGAAAAATAGCATTGTCCATGAGTTTAAGATGGAACGGGATGGTAGTTTTAATTCCTTCAATTACAAATTCGCTCAACGCTCTTTTCATTCTTGTGATTACCTCTTCCCGCGATTGGCCTGTTATTATTAGTTTAGCAATCATGGAATCGTAATTGGGTGGAATGGTATAGCCAGCATAAACGTGACTATCAATTCGAACGCCATGACCTCCTGGAAAATGTAAATTAGTAATTTTTCCTGGTGAAGGTCTGAATCCATTAGCAGGATCTTCCGCATTAATTCGGCACTCCATTGCAAATAAATTAGGGAAGTAATTTCTTCCTGAGATAGGCACGCCTGCAGCTACTTTGATTTGTTCTTTGATCAAATCATAATCAGTAACTTCCTCTGTAATCGGATGCTCCACTTGAATACGAGTATTCATTTCCATGAAATAGAAATCACCATGCTTATCTACCAGAAACTCAATGGTACCAACACCTTCGTAGTTAATGGCCAACGCACCTTTGATGGCAGCTTCACCCATGCGCTCCCGCAGCTCTTGACTAACGATAGGCGAAGGAGTTTCTTCCACCAACTTCTGATGTCTCCGTTGAATAGAACAATCTCGTTCTGATAAATGACACGCCTTTCCATATTGATCGCCCACTAATTGTATTTCAATGTGGCGAGGTTCTTCTACAAATTTCTCTAAGTACAAACCATCATTACCAAAGGCAGCAGCAGATTCACGTCTGGCATCATCCCATGCTTTTTGAAATTCCGATTCATCGTTAATAATACGCATTCCTTTACCTCCACCACCAGCAGTTGCTTTCACAATCACTGGGTATTTAATTTTTTTGGCGATCTTCATACCTTCTTCTACTGAAGATATTAATCCATCTGAGCCAGGAATTACTGGCACCCCGGCCTTTCGCATAGTATCTTTTGCAGTGGCTTTATCGCCCATCAAGTTGATCATCTCTGGCGTAGGCCCAATAAACTTTATGCCATACTCATGGCATACAGCTGAGAACTCAGCACGCTCCGAAAGAAATCCATAACCTGGATGTATAGCATCTGCATTGGTAATCTCCGCGGCCGAAATAATTCTAGGAATGTTCAAATAAGAATCTTTGCTGGGTGCGGCTCCAATACAAACCGCTTCATCAGCAAATTTTACATGAAGACTTTCACGATCTGCAGTAGAATAGACAGCAACCGTTTTAATACCCATTTCTTTACAAGTGCGGATAACTCGTAGAGCAATCTCACCTCGGTTGGCAATTAGTATTTTTTTAAACATAAATTAGATTTAAGATTACAAATTTCATATTTCACATTAATCTTTAATTAGTAATGTGTAATCAGCAACGTGTAATTAATCAGGCTCAACAACAAACAAGACCTGATCGTATTCTACTGGCGAAGCATTCTCAACCATTACTTTGATGATCGTTCCGGAAACTTCCGACTCTATTTCATTGAACAATTTCATGGCTTCTATTATGCAAACGGTTTGTCCTTTAGAAATCTTGTCGCCAACAGCAACGAATGGAGGCGAATCGGGATTGGAGGTGCGATAGAATGTGCCTATCATGGGCGACTTTACATCTAATGTATTTTTGCTTTCAACTACAGGCTTTTCAACTTTTGGAGCTGCTAATGCAGCTGCTTGCGCTGGTGGTAAGGCAGCTACTGGTATGGATGGAATTGCAGCAGCAGGTGTTGGTGTAGACTTAAATACCTTTTGATCTGGTTCACGCTTCACGTGCAGCTTCAATTCTTTAGTCTCAATGTTTACTTCGTTCAATCCTGATTGAGAAATAAAATCAATGAGGTCTCTGATTTCGCTAGTTTTCATTTCAGATTGTGTTTGATTAAAGGTTTCATTACTATTTGCCTTTGCGCCAGTTACCTTGGTTGGCTTTATCAGTTCTCTTTTACTTTTCGCCATAATGATTATTATTTTACACGTTCAACATATTCGCCAGTGCTTGTTTTTACTTTTATACGGTCGCCAGTGTTTACAAATAAAGGCACTTTTATTTCTGCACCTGTCTCAATAGTAGCTGCCTTTAAAGTACGAGTGGCTGTATCGCCCTGCACTCCCGGTTCTGTATACGTTACATCTACTTCAACATGAGCGGGTGGTTCTGCTGTGATAGGATTAGTGCCATTTTCAAACGCTACTAATAATGTAACGCCTTCTTTGATGAAGTTTACAGAATCGCCAAGAAGCACTTTATCAATATAAATTTGTTCAAAGGTTTCATTATCCATTATCACTAAGCTTTCACCATCGGCATATAAATAATTATACTCTTTAGTTTCTACACGAAGTTGATCAACGCTATCGCCCGGACGAAACCTATTTTCAACTGTTTTTCCAGTTCTTACACTGCGCATCTTTACCTGATAAAAGGCTCGTAAGTTGCCAGGGGTGCGATGTTGCAATTCTTCTATTTGAACAACTTCACCATTGTAGCGAATGTAATTTCCTTTGCTTAGATCTGAGACGGTTGCCATTTGAAATTTAAGATTTTAGAATTAAAATTTTAGGTTTTAAAATTTAAGAATTATAAGCCCACTTTACATATACTGCTCCCCACGTAAAGCCTCCGCCAAAGGCCGCCAATATGAGGTCATCACCTTTTTTTAACTGTTTTTCATAATCCCATAAAAGCAACGGTATTGTGCCCGCTGTAGTGTTGCCATACTTAGCAATGTTCATCATCACTTTGTCTTCTGTAATGCCTACACGATTAGCAGTAGCATCGATAATTCGCTTGTTAGCTTGATGTGGCACCAGCCAATCAATTGTATCGGGAGTTAAGTTATTTCGTTCTGCCAATTGCGCTGCAACTTCTGCCATATTAGTAACGGCAAATTTAAAAACAGCCGATCCTTCTTGATATACAAAATGTTGTCGCTTATCCACCGTTTCATGCGAAGCTGGAATTCTGCTTCCGCCTGCTTTCATATGCAAGTAGCTTTCGCCACCGCCATCGCTTTTTAAGATTGAATCCATTACTCCAACTTCTTCAGTTGTTGGTTCAAGCAAAACGCAGCCTGCTCCATCACCAAAAATAATGCACGTACTTCGATCAGAGTAATCCATAATGGCCGACATTTTATCGCCACCCACAACAACTACTTTTTTGTACATGCCCGATTTAATAAAGCTAGCACCGGTGGTTAAGGCATAAATAAAACCCGAACAGGCGGCACTCATATCATAACTAAAGGCATTGGTTGCGCCAACAGCTGAGGCAACAATATTGGCCGTGGCCGGAAAGGTCATATCAGCAGTTACCGTTGCGAAAATCAACAAGTCAATTTCCTTAGGATCGATCTTCGTTTTTGCAATAAGATCTTTCACTGCATTGATTCCTAATACAGATACTCCTTGATTTTCGCCTTTCAGGATTCTCCTTTCTTTAATACCAGTTCGAGAGGTTATCCATTCATCCGTGGTATCCACCATTTTTTCCAATTCCTGATTGGTTAAAATATAGTCTGGAACGTACCCTCCAACTCCTGTAATTGCTGCGTTTATTTTGCTCATTTAATTTTTTATGCAAAGTGTGATTTCTATAAATAAAAAATGCCCGGTTGAAGTACCGGGCATCTTAAATTACACGTATCTATCCTGTTTACCACCTTTTAAACAAGTAAAATCGGCTGCCTGACAGATCGTATCAACTAAATTCATTTGAAGAATTTACGCCAACACTTCTTTTTCCATCACTACATTTCCTTTGAAATATAGTTTGCCTTCATGCCAAAAAGCACGGTGTGGCAAATGATGCTCGCCTGTTGTTGGATCTACAGAAAATTGCTTCGCTACTGCTTTGTAGTGAGTTCTTCTTTTATCTCTTCTGGTTTTCGAGGTTTTTCTTTTAGGATTTGGCATGGACTTACTTTTTTATAGTTACTTTTTTCAATTGTTCCCATCTTGGATCCATTGGCTGTTCTGGATCTTGATCAACTGAAGACTTGGAGGTATAAACCAACTTGCCTTCGCTATCGTCTTCATCTTCATCGGTTTCTTCAAATCGCGGGTGAAGCCGCTTCATTGGCATTGCCAACGCAATAAACTCAAACAAGTATTGACCGATATCAATGCTTACCTTGTCGTGCTTAATAACTACAATCTCCTCGCTCAACTCGCCCTCTTCTTCACCATATTTAAAGACAATCTTTTCCTTTAAATTAAGCACCAGATCGAAAGGCTCCAAGCTGCGATCACAAATTAAAGCTGCCGTACCACTGATTTTAAATTCAGCATTAATGAACGTTTCGTGTTTATCTAGCACCACCTCAGCATCAAAATTTCCTTTTTCAAAAAGTTGGATTTCTTGAGCTTTGAAAAACGCATCTTCTAGTCGAAACGAGAAGTGATGTGTCTTTTGGCTTAGGCCGATGATATTTACACTATAATCTTTCAAATTTTCAATCCCGATAAAGGGATTTTAAAATCAGGGTGCAAATTTATTAGGTTTTGGCAGATTTCGACCAATTTGACCTTGAAATTTGCAAGCTTCCTTATTCCCAATCTAGCAAAACCCTTTTTTTATGCTTATTTCGAGTTTTATTGAGTAGCAGACCTCTATGTTTTTTTGATTTTCACGTTCTCAAATGAAATCTTATCGTACACTTTCACCATAAAATCAATTATATTCTCATCAAATCCGAGTTTGCTTGCTATGTTTTTCGCGAAAGCCAACTCAACATCAAATATCTTCTGATCAACAAAAATTAGCCTGGCGCAAGTCCATAAGTAATCAAACTGCTCGTTTTCTGAAAGTTCTTTCAAATCCCCGATAGGGAAAGGATGGCGAATAAGTTCGTTAACTGTTTCCTTTGTTTCGCCATTATTTTCAGCAATTTTATAAATCATTTCCTTTTCGCTACTGGCAAAATGCTTGTCGGCTTCAGCTAGTTGAATTAGTATGTTAAGCTGTTTTCTGATGTCTGTTTCCATTACCAATTAAAGCTACGCCACTTCACGGTTCTTCACAATTTCGGCAGCCAAATAAATGGCTTGGCGCATAGAATTTTCATCGGCCACGTTTTTTCCAGCAATAGAATAAGCTGTGCCATGGTCGGGCGAAGTGCGCACTATTGGCAACCCCGCTGTATAATTTACACCTGTTGAAAATGCAATGTATTTGAAAGGTACCAGGCCTTGGTCGTGATACATAGCAAGTGTTGCGTCAAACTTTTTGTGTTGCCCAGAGCCAAAGAAACCATCAGCAGGGTAAGGCCCGAAAATCAATTTGCCTTTGGTTTTTAAATCTTCTATTACAGGCTTAATCAAATTATTTTCTTCACCTCCAATCAACCCATTGTCGCTGGCGTGTGGGTTGAGGCCAAGTACCGCTATTTTTGGTTTTATGATTCCGAAATCTTTTTTGAGTGAATATTCAAGCAATCGGATTTTAAGCTCAAGCCTTTCTTTGGTAATGTGATTGGCCACATCTTTTAAAGCGATATGTTCTGTAACCAACCCTACCTTTAAATCCTCACCCACCATCAGCATCAAACTTTCGGTAGCGTTAAATTCTTGGGTTAGATATTCGGTATGACCCTTGAAAGGAAATTCACTTCCGTGGATTGTATTTTTATCAATAGGTGCAGTGACTATGGCATCTAAAAAACCCTCTTTCAATTCTTCTACAGCTTTTTTCAAACTAAGCAAAGCAGCACGTCCTGTTTCTTTTGATGGTAGGCCTGGGTTTATTTCAATTACTTCCTCCCAACAATTAACAATATTGACTGACTTGGTTAAAATCTGGCCTTTGGCTTTTACTTGACTGTAGTTGAATTCTTCCAAGTTAAAATGCTTTCTATAAAATGAGATAGCCCGTGAAGATCCGTAAATTATAGGCGTTATTAAGTTAAGAAGTCTTGTATCTGCCAAGGCCTTAATCACTACTTCTGGCCCTATTCCATTGATGTCTCCTAATGTTATGCCTATACGGGGTTTATCGTTCGGCCTCGATTGTTGCGTCATTGTTATTTTAATGTAAATCTATCCGTGCAAGTTATAATTTAATTTGGATGGTTGGTTGTGTTGGTTTGATGTGTGGCAATCTGATTTTAGGGTATCCCTCTTTCTGCAGCTTCCTAATTTTTCCCTTACCTTAGCCTCTTCATTTCAAATTGATTAATGAAGCAAGACAAGATTTTACTCATAGGCGCTGGCGGTCAGCTTGGCTCTGAACTCGCACAAGGGCTTTGGAATATTTATGGAAAGGATAATGTAATAGCCTCTGACATTAAAGATGCCCAAGGCATTTTAAAAGAAGGTCGTTACGAAAAGTTTGATGTAATGCAACGCGGTAAATTGTTCGAGTTGCTGAAGAAAAACGACATCACACAAGTATATCATTTAGCTGCAGTGTTATCGGCCACAGGCGAGAAAAATCCTAGACTGGCTTGGGACTTGAACATGGAAAGTCTGCTGTTTGTATTAGAAGCAGCTCAAGAATTAAAACTTGCCAAAGTGTATTGGCCTAGCTCCATTGCAGCATTTGGGCCAACAACTCCCAAGCAAAATACACCGCAAGAAACAATTATGGATCCCACCACAGTGTATGGAATTACAAAATTAGCAGGCGAACTCTGGTGCGACTATTATTTTAGGCGATATGGTGTAGACGTGCGAAGCTTGCGTTATCCTGGATTGATTGGCTATAAAACTCCTCCAGGTGGAGGCACTACCGATTATGCGGTGGATATTTATTTCAAAGCTGCGAAGGAAAATAAATACGAATGCTTTCTTGCGGCCGATACCTACTTGCCCATGATGTATATGGACGATGCTGTGAAAGCAACATTAGATTTGATGGAAGCACCTGCCGAAAAAGTGAAAGTGAGAACCAGCTATAATGTTTCATCCATGTGTTTTTGCCCTGCACAAGTGGCTGCGGCTATCAAAAAGCATATTCCAGAATTTAGCATTACTTATAAGCCTGATTTCCGTCAAGCTATTGCTGATAGTTGGCCTAAGTCGCTTGATGATTCACAAGCCCGTGCCGATTGGGGCTGGCAACATAAATTTGGCCTTGAAGAAATGACGGAAGATATTTTGAAAAATATCGAACCCTATCTTTAATTAGTTCCAGATTTTAAATCCAAAAAATTTCAAATTGTTTTCTTCGTAATTCGTAATCGGTAATTCGTAATTGATTTGAATGAATAAACTAAAAAAACTAGCGGGAGAAACAGTGTTCTATGGACTTGGCACCATTGTGCCCCGAGCACTCAACTTTTTGCTAGTGGCTTTGCACACACGTATTTTCGTTCCGGAAGAATATGGCGTGATCACCAACTTGCTTGGCTATGTAGCTATTCTCAATATTGTTTACATGTTCGGTATGGAGACTGCTTACTTTCGTTTTGTAACACAACCGGGGGCTGACACAAAAAAGATATTCAACCAAGCCCAAACCATAGTTGTATCTATCAGCATTATTATATCCATTATCTTAATAGTCTTCTCCTCTCCTATTGCACAGGCACTTCATGTTGGCAATCATCCAGAGTTTATTAGTTGGCTTGCCATTATAATGTTGATTGATGCCAGCGTTGCAATACCCTTTGCCCGCTTGCGTGTAGAGAAAAAACCGCTGCGTTTTGCGGCTGCTAAAATTATTAATGTATTGATCGTGCTGCTACTGAGCTATTATTTCTTAAAGTTAAATTACGACCCAAGTATTGGTGTGGGCTACGTCTTTCTCATCAACTTAATCGCCAACGCGTTTTATCTTTTGTATTTGTTTAAACCCTTGATTGCTTGGCGGCCGAGCTTCGATGCTGTCATCTTCAAGAAAATGCTTACCTACTCTTATCCTGTTATGCTTACAGGCTTGGCCGGCATGACCAACGAAATGTTCTCGCGCATTACACTTGAGTGGTGGCTGCCTAGCAACTTCTATCCAGGTCAATCTACTAAAGATGCCCTCGGTATTTTCGGAGCGTGTTATAAATTTTCTGTTATCATGAGCCTTGCTATTCAAGCCTTTCGCTTTGCAGCCGAACCGTTCTTTTTTTCCAATGCAGCAGATAAAAATTCGCCTCAATTATTTGCTCAGGTCAATCACTTCTTCACCATCTTCTGCTGTATTTTATTACTTACCACAGCAATTAATATGGATTTATTAAAATATTATATTCCGCAAAACTATTGGGCGGGCTTGCAGGTAGTGCCTGTGTTGCTCTTGGCTTATTTGTGCATCGGCATCTATTACAACTTCACCGTGTGGTTTAAAGTAACCGACAAAACGTATTACGGCACCATCATTACCGCCTGTGGCGCAGTTTTAACAATTGGTTTAAATTATATTATTATTCCCTTGGCGGGATATGAGGGCAGCAGCTGGGTTACATTGATTGTGTTCTTTTTAATGGCAGCAAGTTGCTATCTGCTCGGGCAGAAGTATTATCCTATACCCTATAAGATTAAATCAGAATTAGCATTGATAGCAGCCACCATGATTCTTGTCTACTCTGTTTCTTATATCTCCATCTCTAACCAATGGCTGGCAACAACATTCCATCTCTTTGTTGTAGTTCTTTTTGTAGGAATTATTTATTTAATAGAGAGGAAAAGCCTCATTAGTTTTAGATAATCCAATTATTCATTCTCGGCTCTCATGGCTGAAAAACAAAATTTAAAGCCTAGGGATTCAATTCCTAAAAAACTTGATTTTTAGGCAATTAGCATCCATAGCAAATGAACCACCTGCATTAAAGCCTTGATATTTAAATAGGTAAAATGAATCATTGCTTATCCTTTTTAGATAAGGTTTTTGAACATCTATTTTTTGATCTTTAATAGTTATCATTTTACCTTCCTCCAAGTAATTTGAAGATCGTAGAAAATAGTTGCCATCCTCAATGGCATCACCATTTTTAATTGAACCATCCCATTTATCAATCGTCAATTTATAACTTGTCTTTGGGTGAGCTCGAAAGCTAATAGTTTCCAATGAATCGAAATAGTAACGAAAAGTCTTATGTTCATCAAGAGCGTAAGAAAAAGCTTTTAATTTGTTATTCTCAAAAATAAAAGAGCTGAAAGGTCTTTTATTAAAACCTACTATTTCGTCAATGTAATATTCATCGTCAGGAAGAGAGAAATCTTGTACCGTAGAGGTTTTGGTATTCACCGTAAATACCTTGGAATAACTATACCATGGACACAGCTCTACGTTAAAAGCCCCAGTATCAACTATTTTAATCACATTTTTACCTATGGTAACGGCTCTTGAGTTTATGGTTGTATCCGAAATTATATTCTTAACATTTGAATCAATTAAATTTTTAGCATTCAATTCGAGATAACCTGTATTAAATTCAATTCGATATAGCCCTGGTGATGCTTCCTTAAATTCACCACCCTTTGTCTCGTCATAATCAAATAAAATTCTTACTACTTCTTTAAAATTTCTCCTATCAAATACACTCAAAAAACCCTTCGAATTTTCATTTCCTCTGAATGAGAAATATTTTTCTGTGGCAAATATGGGTCTAAGTCCATTCAACTTATATTCGGGGAAATAGCGAATTACTTTCCCTGTTTTGCTATTAATGATAATAAAGGGATCAATTATAAGAATTGAATCTGAAGCCATTGCTCCGTGTCCTTCGGCATTGTGCCTACCGTTTGCTATTGAATTTTCTAACCCGAGACTTTTAAAAATTTGCTGCACATCAGTACGACTTATTCTTTTGCCAGTGCTTTTATCTATGATGTCGTAATACTTTACATAAACTGACTCCCAGCTTTCAGCATTGTATTGCTGGGCGCAGATTACTTTTTGATAGGCTAATTTGTCATTAATGCCAATGCGTTCAAAAGCCTTATCAACTCTATACGATGGAACAACGCTTTCCTGAGCATAAAGTGAAGTGGATAACAATAAGTAAGTTAGTAATAAGAATGCAGAATGTTGTTTCATTGGTCAGTTGAAGAATTACCGGTTCAAATTTTGTCTGCTAAACTGAACTTACAAATAGCATTGGTAACTTTATATATTCTAAAACTATTCTTGATTGCACCAAAAATTAATTGAGCCTTCATATAGCAGAGAAACCCCATCAGTAATGGTAAGTTTTGCAGGCAAACAAGAATTATTATCAACTGTAATTTCGTAATGACCCTTAATAGATAATTTAGAAATCGCAAAGGTGAAAGTAGAACCTTGAAGCACATTTACTATTGCATTCGATAGATTTCCAATTATAACAATACGCGTTTGATTAGAAGTCTTAAATCCATCACGTTCATATTGAATGTCGTTAAGCTTTTCATTTAAAATCACTGAATCTCCTTGGGTTAAAACATTCTCTTTTGATATTGAGCCATCTTTATAAATGAGAAAGGCCATTACTTCCAATCTAGAGCCTGAATCCGGATGCCCCTGATAATCTGGCCTAGATTCATTCTTACAACTTGCTACAATGCAAACCACCAAAACAATAAGTATTTTATTCATATCTGTTTTCTATTTTTTTGGCTTCTTTCATTTCCTTAAAGAAGATGAACAACATTCGTTTACCTTCTTCAATATCGAAGGTTGTTAATAACTCCATCCCCTTAACAAACCCAAGAGAGTTCTCCTTTATGGTCTCAAAGGTTTGAACTATACTATTGGTTGATTCCCCATTTTTAACTTCGTTAGTCTGTATTATCATCTCTGAAGCAATGAATGACCCATTGAAAAAAGTATTGGCCTGTTGTTGCGCTTTTACCTGCGCTACTCTATTCATGGTTGCTTGACTTGTATATTTTGATTTATCTAGGCTTAGCACGGAGATTAGGTAATTGTTATCATAGTCCTCAATAACTTTGACACCTTCAAATGGTGAAGTTGAATACATACGTTTCAAAAAGTTACTGACGGAAGTTTTACTATCGTTGAAACCTTGACAATAGCTGTATTGAAATGAGAACACTATTAGAGGAATTACTAGTAATCTACTTAGTGGAACTTTCATGATTTGGCGAGATTGTATATTCTGAAATCTTTGAAAGTTCATCAACTGTTTTTATGTCTTTAAATGATATTTCAGCAACGGTTTGGCCAACTTTAATATTTTGAAATGAAATTATTAGATCCTCAAACAAAGGATAATCCTGTGAAATATCATTTAAAAAGGAAAAATATTTTAACATGTTTTGTTTGCGTTGTAATCCAGGTTCAGGTACGCCCGAACGAATAGCATTGATAAATCCAATTTTCTCATCAAAACTCCGTGGGTCGTGAGGACTATATTCATCTAATCTCCACTCCCACCCGAGATTACTTTTTACTAGAAATGGAGTCGGCCCCCTATCATCATAATCTACAAGCATTGGTAAGAAAAATGCTGTTTTGTCAGAGAACTCAGGAAATCTGCCGTTTTTATAATCTCGTTTCGCAACATTAGTCCCATGGATATTTTCTAGTCCATTTTTTATTACAAATTTTAAAATTGATTTTTGAAAATAAAAAAACGCATTTGCTATAAGTTCAATAGACTCATTTCGTCTAAAATAGAAGAGACTATTATTGTATAAAATATCAATATCCTTAACATTTTTCGATTTCTTTTTTTTATCTGAAGTGTAAGAATAATCCATAGGGCAATAAGCAACTACAAACACATCTTTTTTTAGCTTAACATAATTCTCCACATCGCCTTTGGTTAATTTTAAACCATTCAAGGTGGCCGATAAATAATCTGACATTTTCTTTAAATTATTATTGGCCTTGATCTCAACTACTATTGGAATCTCCCACTTGTCAGTGGATTTGACATTTTTAGTGGGTTCAATTGCTCTGATTGCAAAATCAAATGAATGGTCACTTATTTGATTTAGTACTTTGCACATGTTTCCTATTGCTTTGATTTCATTTTGTTCATTAATTATTTGCTGTTTTACATTTATCGCAAATAGTGCTCCTTTAAATTCAACTTCAATCCCTTTGTTTTCGCAAAAAGATGTTAGTTTCGAGACAGAAACAATTGCCTTAACAGTAGTAGCATATTGTCCACTGGGTAGCTGCACTTCAGATAATGTTTCATATTTCTGAATATTTCCATTTGAAATTGAAAGAATTTCATCTTTAGTCAACTCGTCATTTAAAACCTGTGTATTTGATGAAATAAAAGTCCCAAAGGCTTGTTCAATAGCACCACGTAATGCCACTTGTAATGCCTCTTCTTTCGTTTTCCCTTCACCTGATACATTTAAAGAGATTACTTTGTCACTGCTTTCTTGAGCAAGACATGTTCCTGTAAATAGGAGAACACACACTATTGATTGGAAAAGCTTCATATTGATTTAGTTGATTATTTCGTCAATAATTATTTCCTCTTTCAGTAAATTGTCATCTGCAAAGAGTAATGATACTTTGGTTTGCTTCTTTTTAAGGCTTTCGTTAATTTTGGATTTGAAAATTTTGTAAAGTTCAGTTTTTAAATTTTCAATCTCATCAGATTTCAACTTTTCGTTGAACTTATAATTGGATTTTGTTATTCGCTCTGCCGATCGCTTATCATTAATCAGATTATAAATCTCATCGTAAAATGACTCATCGATCTCGCTTATGTCATAAGAGATCATCACATCATGCTTATCTGCTTTGGTTGTATGTCCCTTCATTATTTCTTGACTGCTTATTATTTCTTTTCCTTCTTTGCTGTTTCCCATAACTTAAATGTTTTATTTAACGCCAGTAGATGTTATTATAAGTAATTGTCTTAGGTTGGTTTCTTGCATACTCAAGAGCTACTTGCCTTGCTGCATTCAATCGTTCGTTTTCAAGCTGAGAATTTCTAATGTCACTTTCTTCCATCATTTTCATTCTTTGTTGCTCCATCTTCTGGGCATCTTCATATTGTTTTAGTTTTAACTCCCAATCACGTTTCTCGTCTGCTTGAAGTTTAGCACTGATTTGGGCTATTAAGTTTTCCGCCTCCTTTTTTGAGCTTGCGTCAATATGAATTTTGGAAAGAAGGTCAATTGCTCTCCCCGCCCCATCCAAATTACCCGAGGCAGCCCAAATTGCGTTTGCTTCACTCAGGTTCTTTTTTCCATTCTGATTCAAACGAGCAAGGTATAATTCATTAATTTTATCAGAGCATTTAGCATAACAGGAAGTGCATGCCGAGGGAACTAATGAAAGATTATAAATGGCTTCATCATACTTCTCTTTCTGTGCAAGGCTAACGGCATCGGAAAGAATTTGCTCACATTGATTATTGTAGTATGAAATGATTTTATTCTTTCCTTGTTCTACGAGAGTGACCAACTCTTTCCGCTTCGGATTTATGTTTTTGATTGCATCAATAAAGGATTTGTTTTCGTTTGTTCCAACACCCTTCACTGCAATTTCAACCGAACTGTAAATCTTGTTATCAAATGCATCTCCGATGAAGAAAGTTAAGCCTAGATTTTGAGCAATCATTTGGGGAGGTCCGGCTACAATATCTTTGCTTCCAACACTTACGGATACAGTAATAATAAACCTAGAATTGAATGAACTCTCGGCCAACCCATTGTTAATTATGGTTTGCAATAACTTAGTCTTGAGCGAATTTCTCGCATCTTCTGTAAGTTCTATTTTTTCTGATATGAAAACACTTAGAGCAATATTGCCCAGTTCACTAGCCTGTTTTTGCTGCGCATGAACCGCAGAGCTAATTCCACAAAACACCACGAAAAGAAATACTTTATTCATTGCTTTCATTATTATGTTGTTATTTTTCGCCAACAACTAAAATGGCTTCCCCCAGTCCTCTTGTCATCAACTTAATGCCAGAGTCGACTTGGTCTTTTAAGTATTTCTGAAGACCTCTTGCAAATTGCCGTGCATCAATTGCCTGCTTATCCTTATTGAAAAGCGGGATTCGCACTTGTTCAAAAGTGATCCGGTTTTCAGTTGCGGACGACATGTTAAATCTTCCCTTAACAGTATTCTCCTTCATCCATTTATTAATAGTATCTGTTATCTCTGTCCCGTTAATTTCGTCCTCAAATGTTTTGTCCCAATTGTTCCATCGCTTTACGGTAAGAATAATTTCTCTGCCATTTTCGAACATATCAGTAAAGTGTGCTTGAAGTTGAGCCACAAAGGGATCAATATTGGCCAATACGGCTTGCTGCAAAAGAACAGGAACTATTTCTTTATTATCCAGCTTTCCGTTGCCCGTAGAAGAAGCGATACGCTTGCTAGAATACGCATCAATCGCCTCAAGAATAAATGATACAGATTTACCTTGATCTGTTTTATTTACCTTCCACCATATTTGAATAAGTATATCTGCCTTGGCGGTATTTTTAAGTTTGTCCAACGGGCTTTCAGCAATATCCGCTCCAGTGGCAGTGCTTAAAGTCATAGCATCTTCAGCGTTTCTGGCTTCGATGTTTTTCAATTCCTGCTCAACATCTTTAAGAGGGAATCCCCTGTCAATCATTAGCGAACCAATCTTGCTAATTACTTGGCCAATCTCCGTATCCTCCTGAAATGCCATCTTATAGTCAGGTACTTTTACTTTTGTACCCTGATTATCAAATTCAGTCATAAAGTACCTTTGATTACACCAGTTGTCGCTTGGCAATATCATTAATGTTGGTTTTTTTGCTTGACTAAATGACGGTGCAACATTTAAGCAAAGAGCAAACAATCCTATAATTGAAATAACTTTTCTCATTTAGAATCCTGAGTTTAGCGGTTTAATTATTTTCTGGTCTTCTAGGTCTTTTCGGAGAAGACTTTTCGAAACTGATACCTGATATACTTTCCAATTCTTCTGGCCTATCGTTTCAGGGAGGGCATTTTGAGTTTCCGACATCCTTGTATATTTCGACCAAGCACCATTTTTGCCAAAGAAATCCTTTTCGATTTTATCAAAATTCTTTTGTGCTTCCATATCTACCAGAATTGGTTTTTGAGTAATACAGAAATTAGTGGGAGGGACACCGGAGAACAAGATGGCGTTCACAGCATCCTTTCGCGCTTGGTCTGATTTATAATTTTTACCCTGCTTAGTGTCCCAAATCTTCAATGTGATGTATCCGTCACTCTCAACAGAAATGCACTCAATGGAAAAAGCATGATCATTTCCAACGAATGCAAAACAATTCAGTGCTAAAAAATAGATCAACAAAAGATGATTTTCTTTATACTTTGCTGCTATCATAGGGATTACAAGGGTTAGAATTGTTTTTAGAAAGAGACTTAACACATTCTAAAATTGAGTTATGAGTAATCCCATCATCTGCTTTTAAGAGTTTCTCAAGTTTTTTAAAAAACTCTTCCTCACTATCTGATTCTAGCTTTCTCAGCAAATCATCAATTGAATTCTTTATGCAGTGCTTAACCAAGCATATTAATTCTTTAAACCTTACAGAATCTTTAAAGCTTATTTTTGCCTTCGCGACTTTCTTTTTAGGGTGAGCCATATTTGATTTTCCCTTTTGTAAACCCCCAACCCAACAAGTAACTCACTTTCAAGAATATTTTTATTGCCTCGTTTAAATGGTCAACTAACCATCTCAATAAAATCTTCTTGCACCTCAACCAAAGTGCCATTGGAGATTCTCTTTAAAGTGTAAATGCAAGAAGTGCGCGCTGGAGTGGGGAATATTTTGGCGGTGTTATCTTTGCAGCTTTCAACAGTGTAGCGTATGGTTCTATTTCTTTCTTCACTGATACAGACTACATCTTTAAGCTTAAATTTGCAGTGGGTTTGCATAGCTGGGTTAGGGCGTTTTAGTTACTAAGTAAAGTGAGCTAGCCAGAGGTAACTGATTTTCTCCTTTTTACTTCGCTAGAGAAAATATTCTAAATTGCTTATTAAAAATAAACAGTAGTATCACTTTTAACATCCATAAAGTTACATTCCCCTTCCCCACCTTACTAAGCCTTTGAAGATCAACAACACAATCTTGAATTTAGAATCCTCCGCTATTATTGAGGCCATCAAGGCAGGCAGTGAAAAAATACTGTTTCAAATTTATGAAACCTACCGCGATGAGTTCGTCAGTTGGGCTATACGCAATCATCAGGTATCAACAGAAGAAGCGAAAGATGTATTTCAAGAATCCATACTTGGCCTTTACAAAAGTGTGAAGGCAGGAAATGCAGATAGGTTAGAAGTATCTATAAAAACATATCTATTTGGCATTGGTAAAAATGTTATTCTCAATGCCATTAAGAGAAAAGGGATTGAAGCAAAAGCGTATGAAAATTTTACAAAAATAAATGATAATGCAATAAACGAGCACTATGAACAAGAGCATTTGGTCAATTTAGTAAAGAGGCTCTACCTCGCTATGGGTTCGCCATGCAAAGAGATTTTGGAAATGTATTACGAAAAAGGGTTCGACATGGAATCAATAGCCCTGCGCACGGGTTACAAAAATGCGGATGTGGCAAAGAAAAAGAAATACGAATGCCTTAAAGCATTAGAAGAAAGGGTGGGAATGAATAAATTAAACAATAGTAGAAATTGAAATATCCAATTCTCATTACATCAAATTCTAAGTTTAAGTAATAAGTGCAGCATAAAGGGTTTAAAAATGGAAAGGGCTACTATGAAATAAATCAGGCAGCACAGGCACCCCTCTCCAAAAAAGAAAGAGAGCCATTTCCTTCTCCCTATGGAAAAGGTGGCCAAAGGCCGGATGAGGTAAGAAGGGGTGAGGTTTCATTTTATCAATTTACTTGAAAAGCAATATGGAGGGTATGGAAGAATCAGAACTAATAGATAATTACTTAAACAACCAGCTAGATGCAGAGCAGCATAATCGCTTTGCCACGCAGCTCCTCGCTGATAAACAACTTCAAGAAAAAGTTGAATTGCGTAAACTTATAATTAACGGCATACACCGAGCGTATGAACACGAATTAAAAGATAAACTTATTCGTTTTGATAAACAGCTTGATGCTAAAAGCAGATTTCAATTTAATTGGAAAATTGCAGCAGTCGTGCTTCTTATTGCTGGGGGCACTTGGTCAATAGTTTCAACCCCTAAGCCAAAACCTGCCGATTTTGATATTGTTGAAATTGGCTTGCCCAATGAAATGGGTGCATCATCAACCGTTCAACTTAATAATGCCATGAGCATTTTTAAACTGGAAAATTATGAAGAAGCAGGAAAGCAATTTGAAGATTTGCTGAGCGAAAATACTACAAACGATACCCTACTTTATTTTTCAGCCTTATGCAATTATAGAACCAACCGGCTAGATGCTGCTATTAAAAAATGGGGCAGCGTGCAAATAAACAGTTACTTTTTTGAAAAATCGCGCTTTAGATTGGCCATTGCTTACTGGGCTATAAATGATAAAAAGAACTGCCTTGAATTATTAAAACAGTGCCTTTCTGGTCAAGATGATCTTTTGAAAAGAAAGTCAGAAGAAGCATTAAAAATTTTAGAATAAAATTCAATTTAGCACGGCTTAATTAGGCAAGGCGGCAAGCCAATCTTTCCTTCTTAGCCAAAAGAAAACAGCAATGAAGAGCGCACTCGCCATGGCTATTGAAACGAATATCCAATAATTTTCTTTGGAATGAATAGCCTCTGCCTTTCCACTTATTTGAAGACCCGCCCAATAGTAGGGGTTTGCGAGTTCATCTATTGCAGCGGTATTAAGGAAGTTTGTTTTTGCCCTGCTCAAAGCAACATCTAAACTGTTGCCTCTGTCAATCTCTTTATAAAATCCGGCAAGAATATCTGCCGATGTTTTGTCGTCAACATTCCATAATGTCATCAGCACACTCTCTGCACCAATTCGGTAGAAGCTTCGACAGAAAGACATTGTGCCTTCTGATCCATAGAACTTTCCAGCAGCCGTTTGGCATCCGTTCAATATAACCAACCGCGGGTTTATTAATGATTGGGTTAGTTGAGAAATAGTGAGGCTATCGGCATCCGAAAAATAAAGCGATGAGTTGTATGCTCTCACAGAATCGTTCACCACGTGGGCTGCAATATGCAATATCTCTGTATCCAAAGCAGTTTGCGTAAGATTTGCATTAATATTTCCTTTATATTCTTTCGATTTTAACTTTACCAGCAAGGTAGAAAATGGAATTGCACTAAATCGGTTTGATTTTATGAAGCTAGGCGCAATTCCATAAAACTGATTTTTCCTGCTCTCCTTTTTTGTAATCAAATGCCGTGGCGATAAGATTGTTCGTATGGTAAACCGCTTCAATAAATACGGTAGTCCTTTAAAGGAGGTACTATTTATCGTATCCGTTGCCAACGCATCCCAAGCTATATTCAGCATAAGATAATCGGGGCAAATAATCAATCGTTTTGAGTCAACAGGTATTTTCATCAGCACCGAATCCAGTGCTTCACGATAAATAAAATTGGATAGTTTCGCATATTCTTTCGGGCTGAGCGTATTCGATTTCTTTTGCAATTTTGAAACACCTGGTAAAAAATCCTTAGGCACTATTTGTTTAATACAGTCAAATGAATTTTTCGTAATTATCAAACTATATAGCACCTGATTATTTAGGTAATAGTCAATCAATACTGAGTTCTCTTTGCCAAGTTGCTGCTGTAAACTTTTCAGAGAAACACTATCCAACACCTGCTTGGCCAAATTAAAATTGGATAATGCAGGGGTTACAATCTTGCTATCAATTGGTGGCAATATTGAATTTAATTGCTCTTCAGTTAGTGCAGGTATTTTCTTTAAAATGTTTCTCTTTACCAATTTAATTTCTTCTTTAAGAATGGAACTGTTAATTGAAGTTTGAACGGCTGGTTCAATATCTGCCCTATTGAGCCATGCGTATTTTGCAGAAGCCAATAAACTGAAAGATTCTTCTATGTACTTATTTTCTCCAGTCAACTTGGTTAGTTCAAAGGCGCAAGTCAATAATTGAGTATAAGCATTCGATCCATACAAAAAACTCCAGTTAAGTGCGTCTTTTTCATTCACCGAACGGCCCAACAAATAGCGATGGAATTTTAGCAAATAGGAATAATGTTCATACGCTGATTTTAAAGCTGAAACATTCTTTTTATCACGACCAATGAAGTATAAATTATTCGCTTTTATTACAATCAAAGAGATAAATCGTTGATCATTTAATGTGGGCTGCAAAGAAGGAAGCGCGCCACCATTTGCTTGATTGTAGCCAGGCACAAGCCGTGTTAGTCCTTGTTGAAATTGGAGAACCGCAGAATCATTCAATCGCAATCGCTCATAACCTTTACCTTTGCCCATTACCCAATCTTTCATGGCCAAGTCAGAAGGTGAACCCAGCCGCTCATAGATTACCATACTTTTTTTATAGTAACTCATAGCTTTGTCCATCGTTTCTTTGTTCTCATCCGCGCTATATTGATTATTGTAAGAATTTCCAAGATTATGGTCAATTTTACCAACCATCAATTCATCAGCAATTGGCTGTTTCTCTACTGCGTGCAACGCTGAATCATAATATTGCCGGGAGATTCGTAAACGCTGGAAGAATAAATCACGCCTATTTACAAAGCCTGCAAATGTGCTCGGGTGATAATGATAACCCAATAAATTATAAATTCTGGGTAAGATATATTGATGCAAGTCTTTATCAGTCTTGGCCCACTTAATTGATTTTTTTACCCAATAGTACACACTGTCATCTTGGTCATGAAAATCTTTGTAGTACCTCGCCAAATGCAAATAATTTTCAGCTAAATATTTTTCGGGTAGCGCATGTTCTTTTTTTATGGCCATCGATTTTAAAATAGCTAGCTTAAATTCAGTTGGATTAGAAGCTGAGTAATACGCCTCTGCTTTGGCCATGTAGTTGTGTGCCAAATGGAGGTATAGAGCCGGCTGTTTTTTTAATAGCCTTTCGTTTTCTGTAAGCAATAGAATAGCAGAGTTGGGTCCTCCATAGTTTCTAATAATATCTGCAATTTTTAATTGGCATAGCGTATAGCTTGCCATATCATCAGTTGCTTTATACTTCTTTGCCAGTGCAATAAAAATAGGCAGTGCCTTTTCAAATTGTGAGGTTTGATGCAATGTAGTGGCAGTCTTTAGTGAGTCATACGAATAGACTTTTTCTAGGCAACAGATCACTAATATTACAGCCAGTGGCAATCTTATAAAAAGTAACCGAGTCAGAAAATCGAAAACAGGTGGCATTGCAGTTATACTTAATTCAATGCTTCAAGTTACATCTGAAATTTTCAATTTACTAAACCAAAAAACCAAACAAGTATGGCATCAACATCTGAAACAGGCCACGCAAAAAATGTGGCCAACTTTGAGGAGATTATAGGCTTTTGCCTTGGGTATGGAGCGGACTACAATCCTAGCAAGACTGCTATCAAGCTTGCAGCTTTAAATACAAAGCTAACCGATTCACAATCTGTATTGTCTAGTTTAAAAACTGCAAAAACAGGGTTTGACAATGCAACCAACGCGCGGGAGATTGCTTTTGATCCACTCAAAAAACTAACTACACGCATTATCAATGCTTTATCGGCAACGGATGCCGTGCAGCAAACCATTGATGATGCCAACACGGCACATTTTAAAATACAAGGAAGAAGGGCAGGTGTTATAAAAGCCGCCATACCAGCAAAAGAAGGAGTAACACCTGTTGAACCTAATACTAATTCAACTTCTCAACAAAGCTACGATAGCCAGGTAGACAATTTTGAAAAACTTATCGAAACGTTAAAAGCCGAGCCTCTTTACCTTCCCAACGAAGTTGATTTGCAAGTAGCTTCCTTAACTGCGCTACTTGTTGATCTTAGAGCTAAAAATTCTGCGGTAAATAGTGCAACTACCGCCTTGAGCAACGCTCGTATTTCAAGAGACGAGATTTTATATGCAGCCGATACTGGTTTATATGATATAGCACAAGCCGTAAAGAAATATGTTAAGTCCCTATATGACGCTATTAGCCCCCAATACAGACAAGTAAGTGGAATAAAGTTTACTAATGGTTAGAAGATTTTCAGAATTGATAACCTAAAGTGCAATGCTCCTGACCTAATTTATAAAGTAGGCAGGAGTTTTTTATGTTCTCGCCTCCCAATATTAAATAATCGCTTCTAAAACTATAAAATTCGATAATGTAACTTCAATGTGTATCACATTTAGTTTTAAACTAGCTATCCAAAAATAAAGTAGTGCCTTTGATAGTACAAAACTTAGTCTCGTAAATTAAATTGAGTTAGCCTAATGTTTCAGGACTAGTTATTTATTATTAAATGTGAAAGCAGTAACTTCCTTCTTAGTTATATCCATTATTTTGATGAAGAGTATCACCAAAAGACTCCCATTTATCCTTCCTTCTGAGAAAAGTAACGAGTTGAGGCAATTAAACTAAGTGTTTTTAGAGACATCATGAATTTAATTGAGCGTAAGCCTCATTAGTTTTAGATAAAGTGCCTTTATCTCCAAGTCGGATAAAATTTCGAGATATGGAACATGATTTTTGGTTAATTTTGAAGAATTCAAAATTATATTTCCTAACTAGGCCAATTGACTCGCTTTACAGTATTGAAAAATAATAGTTACACGCTCGTCTCCCTTGTGTTGGCGGCAGTTCTTCTTTCATGTTCAACCTCCTGGGCGCAACGGAATAGTCCTAAGAAAATAGCCGAAACCAATCTGGCACAGGCTGCTTTGCGCGAATCTGAGTTTCATTTTATTGAGGCCGAAAAATATTTTATTCTTGAAGATTACACCAAAGCATTACTCTACTTTCAACGTGCGTTGGAGTTTAATCCTGACAATGCAACCATTCATTACAAAATTGCTGAAGTGCTTGCAAAAGGCACTAAGGAAGAGGACTTGGTGCGTGCCGTCACCAGCATCGAAAAAGCATTGAAGCTTGAAAAGAAAAATAAATATTTCTATGCATTGGCTTCGTCTATTTATGCAGGCCTTAGCAATTTCGCGAAAGCCGAAGCTGCTCTCGAAACCTTGATGCAAGAAGTAAAGGGCGAAGACGAATACTTGTATGAGCTGGCCGCATTGTATGTGTTTGATAAAAAGCCCAACGAAGCCATTCGGATTTACGATAAGGCTGAGCAACTACTTGGCGTGAACGAACTCTCTTCCATACAAAAGCAGCGATTATTTTTGGAGCAGAGTAAGACTGAAGAGGCTGTTAAAGAGGGAGAGAAATTAATGAATGCTTTTCCCGATGAAGAGCGTTATGTGCTTGCTTTCGCGGAAACGCTTTCAAGTTTTAAGCAATCTGCCAAAGGGATCAGTGTAGTCGAGAATTATTTAAAATCAACTCCCGCTTCAAGCAATGCGAAAGTGGTGTTGGCTGTTTTGTATCGCGAAAGCGGACAAGAAAAAAAATCGCGCGACTTTACCAGCGATCTGTTTGATGATACGAGTGTAGACGTAAGTGGAAAAGTGATGCTTGCTGGCCCGTATTGCGAAAATGTAATTCAGAATAGGAACAAAAAAATTGCTGACCCAGACTTAGAAAATTTCGCTTCCTCGATAGTGAAAAAGTTATTAAGGTCGAACCCTAAGGATGGCTCGGTGCATTTAATAGCAGGCGATTTATTTATGGCTCTAAAGCAAGAAAAAGATGCGCAACACGAATACATCTTGGCAACCAAAAATGGTGTCAATGGGTTTGAGGCGTGGCAGAATCTATTATTTATTGATTCGCAACTCAATCAATTTGATAGTTTGATTGTGCATACCGAGAGTGCGTTAGAGCTGTTTCCCAACCAAGCCATGTTGCATTATTTTAATGGCTATGGCCAGTTTAGAAAAAATCATTTTCAGGAAGCGGTAAATTCATTGGAACAGGCCAAGAAACTTTCAACGGAGAACCCGACTTTTAAAGCAGAGATTAATGGTATGTTAGGCGATGCCTACAATGGATTAAAGCAATACAGCCTTTCTGATAAAGCGTACGAAGAAGCCCTGACGACCGATCCAAACATCAGTCTTATTCTAAATAATTACAGTTATTACTTGGCTATTCGTAAAGAAAACTTGGACAAGGCTGAAAAAATGTCTGCTCTGTTGATTAAAAACAATCCAACCAATGCTTCCTTTTTAGATACCTATGCGTGGGTGTTGTTCATGAAATCCAATTATCGCGAAGCAAAAAAGGTGATGGAAAAAGCCATTGCCAGTGGCGAAGGGACAGCCACTCACTTTGAACATTATGGCGATATACTTTTTCAGTTAAACGATGTGAATGAAGCAGTGGTGCAATGGCAGAAGGCTCGTGCACTGACCAACCATACTGACCAACTCGATAGGAAAATAGCGAACAGAAAACTGCACTAACCGATTTTATAAATGCGTATTAGAGTTTTGATCTTTATTTTAATTGCAGTAATATTCTTGCAAGGGTGCGCTAAAAAAATACTAGCTCCAATTGCTGTTCCTGAAAAAACATTGGCTATCCAAGAAATAGATTTTGAATATTTTCACGGTAAGGCACGACTTAATTTCAAGGATGAAAAACGTGAACGCGAAGTAAAGGCAAATATCCGCATCAGAAAAGACAGCGTAATCTGGATGAGCTTTTCGGTAATTGGTGTGCAGGGCGGAAGAGCTCTTATCAACAAAGACTCCATCACGATATTAAGCAATGTTGATAAAGAATATTATGTTTTTACCTATCCGGAATTATCAAAACGCTTCAACTTTACAATTGACTACCAAGTAATGCAAGCCGCTATTCTAGGCAACTTAATTATGCCCAAGTTTGAGCGTGAAAATTTGATCACCGTTAACAACTTTGATCTACTCAGTCAGAAGCAAGGCACCGTCTCGATCAAAAATTTTATTAATAATACCAGTAAAAAACTGGAGAAGGTAGAACTTTCAGAATCAACCACTGGAAATTCAATGAAAATTGATTATAGCAACTTTCAACCAGTGCATGATAAGTCGTTTGCGTTTAATAACTCTATCAACATTATTTATAAAACTATTTCAACAATAGTAAATAATACCATCACATTAGAGTACAGTAACGCAGAGTTGGGAGATCGCGAACTGCGATTTCCGTTCAAGATACCCAAACGCTATGATAGACGATAAGCCATGTCGCATCGAGACATACAAATAAAATACGTGAGAGTTGGCTTTGTAGTTGGCTTGTTTATTTTATTCTTAAGTATTTCAATTACACTCCCTGCTCAGCGTAAACTTCGCTTGCAGCAAGAAAAGCTAAAAAGCTTAGAAAAGATTAAGGAGACTGAGAAAATAATTACAGAAACTGCCGAACAAAAGAAAACATCACTAGGCGAACTCTCTGCAGTTAATCAACGCATTAGGCAACAAGAGGGACTTATTGCAGCTATCAATAGCGAAATTGTATTGCTTGAAAATGACATTTCTGAAAACAATGAAATAATCAACGCGCTGGAGTTGGATGTAACCAAGTTGAAAGAAGAATATACAGCTATGCTTTTCTCTGCACAAAAGGTAAGTGGCCAAGCTGATAAATTATTGTTCCTTTTCTCGGCAGCTTCCTTCGATCAGTTTTTGATGCGATTGAAATACATGGAACAATATTCTGCAGTTCGCCAAGAGCAAGCAAAAGCTATAGAAAAAGTACAAACGGTATTGAGCTACCAAGTAAGTCAGACAGAAAAAATAAAAGCAGAAAAAAATCAATTGCTCAATGATGAAGTTAATGAGCAAGGTGAACTCACTAATCTCAAGCAAAAACAAAAGACTGTGGTGAAGTCATTGGAGAAGGAAGAAAAGCGTTTGCGAGCGGAATTAGAAGACACAAAGAAAGACATCGCCAAACTTGATCGGTTGATTAGCGATATTATAAAAGAAGAACTGGAGCGGGCTGCTAAAGAAGCACGTGAGCGACTTGCCAAAGCCAAGGCCAATAAAAAAAATGAGGCAGTAGTAAAAGATGAAGATGTTACGCTATCTGCATCCTTTGAAGAAAACAAAGCGAAGTTTTCATGGCCAGTAAGTGGGTTTGTTTCTCAAAAATTCGGAAGGCAAGATCATCCCTTGTTAAAAGGAATTATTTTACAGAATGATGGCATCAACATCCAAACAAAAAAAGATGAAAAAGTAAAAGTTATTTTTGATGGTGATGTGAGGCAGATTGGATTTATACCGCGCATTGGCAATTGTATTATCGTGAGCCATGGCGATTATTTCACTGTATATTCGGGATTAAAAGAGGTGCTGGTAAAACGTGGACAAAAAGTAAAAACTAATCAAGAGATAGGCCAAGTATTTGTAAACATTGATGGCTTCTCTGAATTGAGATTTCAAATAAGAAAAAATATTGAAGCATTAGATCCACAATCGTGGCTTAAGGGCACTGAATAATTTTATCACCACTAATTATGAGTAAATTGAACCGAAGAACATTCATTGCCAGCTCAGCAATTACATTAGGAGCAACAGCTACTTCATTCGCTATGGAAACAGAAAAACCAGTACTCGTTCATCATGTCTTTTTTTGGTTGAAGAACCCTTCATCACTTGAAGATCGTACTAAATTAATAGAGGGTGTAAAATCCCTTTCTAAAATTGAAAGCATCCGCATGCTTCGTGTTGGCGTGCCAGCCTCCACAGAAAAAAGGCCTGTAGTAGATTCTAGTTATGCCGTGTCTGAACTTATATACTTTGATGATCTCGCAGGCCAAAGTATCTATCAAGACCATCCAATTCACAAAAAATTCGTAGAGAATTATTCACACTTATGGGAGAAGGTGATTGTCTACGATTCATTAGATGCTTAGTTAATTTCAAAATTTCAGATTATTAAAAAGGATATTTTATTGGCATACATTTGCCTTGCTGGGATTTGCATTATCTGGGGTACTACCTTTTTGATGATGCGAATTGGTGTGGAAGGCTTTCCACCTTTTCTGTTTGCTGGCATTCGCCAGTCTAGTGGTGGCTTGTTACTGGCGTTGTTCCTTATCATCTTCAAAAAGGTAAAATTACCAACTCTATCACAAATGGGTAAACAAGCCTTTGCAGGATTTTTAATGATCACGATGGGTAACGGACTAGTATCATGGGCCGAGGTTTATATACCCAGCAGTTTGGCCGCCATCATTTGCTCATTCATGCCTGTATGGGTTATTATTATCAACTTAACTATCAATAAAGCTGAACGACCCAATGCGTTAATAATACTCGGTGTAGTCATCGGGCTTGCTGGCATTCTGGTGGTGTTTAGCGAGCACCTAGCGGAATTAACCAATTCCAATTATCGCGTTGGCATTCTATTCACCATCATTGCGTCATTAACGTGGGCGTTGGGTAGTATAAATATGAAGCGATTGGCCGATGGCAGCAATCCATTTCTAAATGCGGGCTTGCAAATGTTATTCGGTGGCTTAGGGTGTTTTGTAATCAGCTTTTTTGTAGACAGCTATGCTAATTTAAGTTGGGCAACCGTGCCCTACATTCCACTTATTTACTTAAGCTTAGTTGGCTCACTGGCGGCCTTTGCCATGTATGCTTACGTAATCATGAAACTGCCTCTTACTATTGCTTCACTATTTTCATATGTCAATCCATTAGTGGCAGTAGTGCTCGGCTGGCTTATCTTGGATGAAAAATTAAATTCGAAGATTGGCATCGCCATTGCAATTACGGTGGTTGGCATTTACATTGTCAATCGAGGCTATCAACGAAAGAAAATAACTTCATGATTCTTTCAGCATAATCAAAAGCAATGACCTCCAAAATTTCCTTTCATAAAATAGAAGTAAAAGAGAAACCACATTTTTCCATACTTATTCCATCGTGGAATAATATTGACTATTTAAAGTGTTGCGTTACCAGCATCTTAAAAAACTCTACCTACAAGCATCAAATCATTGTGCATGTAAATGAAGGGAAAGACGAAACATTGGCGTGGATCAAAGAGCAAAAATTGAGTTATACCCACTCACTAGAAAACGTGGGTGTATGCTATGGCTTCAATGCGCCAGCAACATTGGCTGATGCCGATTACCTGGTGTTTAGCGATGATGATTTTTATTTCGCGCCAGAATGGGATCTTCATTTGTGGGAAGCGGTGAAGCAAGTCGGCCACAACTATTTCTGCATTTCATCTACCATGATTGAACACAGCGCGACTAACTATAACTGCATTATTGCCCCTTACGATTTCGGAAAGACTGTAAAAGAATTTGATGAAGCTAAGTTTCTCAATGAATACAAATCTATTCCTTTCGGGGATTGGATGGGCAGCAATTGGTATCCATTAATTCTTCATAAAAATGTATGGAACCTTATTGGTGGATTGAGTACGGAATTTACGCCAGGCATGGGCTCAGATCCTGACATGATGATGAAGCTTTGGCATTTGGGAGTTCGCTATTATAAAGGTGTGAGCAATTCACGAGTTTATCATTTTACCTCACGCAGCACTTCGCGCGTGAAGAAGAATGATGGCAACAAGCAGTTCTTGTTAAAGTGGGGTTTATCAAAATCTACTTTCTTCGATTTTTATTTAAAGATGGGGCAGCCTTTCAGTGGAGCTACCCCTGAATTTGTTCCTGATAAAGTAAGCAAGAAAAAATTACTACGAGATAGAATAAAGCGGCTTTTTGCTACTTGGAAGTAGATGGCTAATCCATAATTATTAATTACTAATTGACTTCCCCCAAGTCTCGGGGTTCGTCCGCCACGATTGCACATAAGTTAATTGATCGGCACTCAAATAATTTTTGGCCACAGCTTCTTTTACCAAATAATTAAAATCGCTAAGGCAAACCAATGGCACTTTGGCTTCTTCAAAATTTTTCTCTGCCAAAGAAAATCCGTAAGTAAAAATGGCCACCATACCAAGCACTTCAAAGCCTGCTTCTTGCAGAGCCTGCGCTGCTTTCAGCGAACTTCCACCGGTAGAAATCAAGTCTTCTATCAACACCACCTTTTGTCCTTTTTCAATCTTGCCTTCAATCAAATTGCCCATGCCATGGTCTTTCGGTTTGGGTCGCACATAAATGTATGGCAGTGTCAACGCATCTGCTACCAATGCACCTTGTGGCACGCCTGCGGTTGCTACGCCTGCAATGCATTCCGCGGAAGCGAAATTTTCTTTAATGGCCAAAGCCAAACTCTCTTTTATGTAAGTGCGGATTTCGGGATAAGACAATGAAAGACGATTGTCGCAATAAATGGGCGATTTCCAGCCTGAACTCCAGGTAAAAGGATTTTCGCTGTTCAATTTGATGGCTTCAATTTGTAGAAGCTTGGCTGCCACCTGTGGGCCTGTGCTCTCTTTTACTTTCAATAGGCTCATTACTGGCTTGTTTATAATCGGGTTTGAAATTAATTCTGGCAAAGGCACAAATTAATTCCAAAAATCAACAATTCGATTTGTCTGCTACCGAATAATTTATGTTTTTGCACACCTAATCGTTTGGCTTTACAATCGCGCATGAATCTTTTCATCAATGATATTCCAGTAAAAATTTTAAAACCTGATGAAAAGCCCAATAGTGGCGATTTTAACTTTTCGATGGATGCGAGAAGTGAGGTGATAACCAAGGCCAAACTCATTAATCATGTTTGGATTTACAATGCGGCCATTATCAATCTTGATGAAGTGCTTGAACTGATCGGTTCAAAAGTACCGAGCCATTTACTATCCCTCACCATTACCATCAACGATTACGAATCGATAAAACTATATTTCAGAAAAAAATATAAAGTGGTGAAAGCCGCTGGTGGTTTGATCCGTAAGAAAGATAAATTTCTCATGATTTATCGGATGAAAAAATGGGACCTCCCGAAAGGTAAAAAAGAAACTGGCGAGGACTACAGACGAACAGCCGAACGTGAGATAAACGAGGAGTGCAATGTGGAAGTGAGAGTTGGCAAAAAGATTTGCACCACGTGGCATACCTACACCATGAACAAAAATAGCATGTTGAAAAAAACACGTTGGTTTGTGATGGATTTGGAAGATGATACTCGCCTAAAGCCGCAACTTGAAGAAGACATTGAAGACATCCGTTGGATGACGCAGAAGGAAGTGTATCACGCACTAGAAAACTCCTACCGCTCTATCCGTTTTGTATTTGAGGAATATTACAAGCGCAAAGAAAGAGCTGGCGCGAGGTAGAGTTAAATCAGTTATATCATATGAATCTTAGAGGAAGTCTTATTTAGAAATTCTTCTTTTTGATTCTATCATGAAACTTTAAGTATAGCGGCAATGCTGCTGAGCCATACCACTGATATAATTCTATGTCTAGCAACTTTGCTTTGATTGCGGAGTCGGAGTCTAATAATAGTTTGGCTTCTTCAATGGTTCTTGCGTTCAGAATAAAAATTCCTTGATAACTGTTCTTATTTTGTTTTAAAGGGCCAGCGGCTACCAATTTGCCTATCTTAGCTAAGTGACCGATATTTTGCAGGTGGTTCATGAATAAACTATCTTCTTTCACTTTATTATTAATCAAGTTTACACCCTGTTTTAAGATAACCAGAACATACATTTTCATTCCATAAGCATCAGCCTCTAATGAATCTGCCAAGGCTTTATTGTATTTGGAATCTTCAGTCTGTGCATTTGTATTGAGAGTAATAATAAACGCTAACAAAGACACCACTAGCTTATTCATCATTCTATATTTTATTTTTTAATTGGGATGGTACACTTCTTTCCTTCTCTATGTTATAAGGTTAGAGCTTTAACTGAAACCAACATTCACCTGCCTCTCTGAAATTCCTACTGTACATCTTCTACCTTCAGCGTGCCAGCAGCATAATCCAAAGCCACTTTCTGGAAAAGTAATTTGTATTCGGCTTGGGCTTTATCAGTTTGCGATTGAACATATACTTTGTTGGCATTTGCATAATCTACAAAATTAGTAATACCCAAATTGTATCGCTCAGTCTCAAATTGCAGAGCAAGGTCTGCAGCCTTTAGTTGATCTAAGGAAACAGAATAGGTTTTTGCGTACAAGTTATAGTTTTGATAGGCGCGCACGATATCCGTTTTTACCTGAATCTCCGTATTCTTTTTGGTGAGCATACTGTTTTCATACGCAACTCTTTGCTGCACATAATTAGCTCTGTTTTGTAATGTTTGCTGACCGCCTAAAATTGGTATAGACAGTTGAAGACCCACGTATTTCTTTAAGTTATCGGCAGAAAATTGAGTGCTAAAAGGCCGCACAGTTGGGTCGCCATGCGCATGGTTGTAAGCAGAATATAAAGAACCAAAGGCACTTAGTGTAGGTGTGAGAGCGGCCCTGGTAGAGCGCATACCGTATTTAGCAGCTTCTTCATTTTTTACAGCCCGCAAATAATCTCCTCTTCTAGTCAAAGATGAACTTATCAACGAATTCAAATCAATGCCTTCGTTTGTTTTATTTAAATCCCACTCAGGTTTTACAACTTCTAATTCTTGAGTTGGTTCTAACAATAAAGTTAAACTTAACAACGATTTATCGTTGATTAAATTGATTTCGGCTTGTAGTGCTTTGATCTCCGCAGCCTTAGTCTGCGAATCCTGATTGTATTCATCAACAGGCGATTTTGCACCCACATTTACTTGTTCCTTTACTTGTGAAAGTTGCTTTTGCTGAGCCAATGCATTTTCTTTTGCGATGGTAAGTAGCTCTACATCCAAAAGCACTTGAAGGTATTGACCTGATATGGTATTAATAATATCTTGGGATGCTCTATTGATATAAAAGGCTTGCGCTTCGACCAAGCTAGTTGATTGGCGAACCTTGCTTACCTGAGCAAAGCCATTAAAGATATTGATGTTAGCATTTAACGATCCACTCACCTGATCAAAAAGTCCGTTCACTACTTTTGCTTCATTTTGATTGAATGTATTTCCATCTATGCGTACGGCCTGACCATTTACAGAAAGAGTTGGGCCAAGACCAGCCCAATTCGACATGCGTTGCATCTCATTGTATTGAAGATTATTCCGTTGCTGATTTAAAAGTATACCGTTCTTCAATCCAATCTTTACAGCCTCTTCGAATGTCAACACCTTGCTTTGTGCATTCAGATTGTTGATTCCAAACGAACTCCACAGCAAAAGGCAAACAATAAATTTATTCATATTTATTCCCATTTTTATTTAACTAATTGATCTGACTCGATTGTGCCATCTACCACGGTAACAATTCGCTTACCGCGCTTTGCGTTTTCTTCCGAGTGCGTTACTTGTATAATGGTGATGCCTTCTTCATTCAGTTTTTGAAAAATATCCATGATGTTTTTTCCTTGGTCGGAATGTAAGTTGCCCGTAGGTTCATCCGCCAAAATCAATTTCGGTTCTCCCACTATGGCGCGCGCAATACCCACCAACTGCTGCTGTCCACCTGAAAGCTGTTCAGGGAAAAGATCTTTCTTGGCCACCATATTGAAGCGATCCAGCATTTCAGCCACCATGCTTTTGCGTTGGCTACCGCTCACACCTTTGTATAAAAGCGGAGTTTCAATGTTTTCATAAACGGTCAGCTCATCTATTAAATGATACGCTTGAAAAATGAAACCAATATAGTTTTTGTGCATCTCACTTTTTTGCTTCTCCTTCATCTTGTGCACAGGGTTGTCGAAGAAATAATATTCTCCTGCTGATGGCTCATCAAGCATACCAATAATGTTCATCAGCGATGACTTGCCAGCACCGCTCGGCCCCACAAGAGTTAGAAATTCGCCTTGACGCACCTCCAAGTCAATGCTTTTTAAAATGAAGGTTCGCTGAAAACGGGAGTCAATATACTTGTCCACGTTTTGGAGCTTTATCATCGGTTCGTTATTTTGTTCCATATACTTTTCGATTAGTAGGCTAATTGTATGCCAATGAAGTTTTAGGCTTAGACGAGGCTAATTTGGTCAAAGTTTCAATAAATACCGTCCATCTTTGAAAATAGGTGTCCGAAAATGGAGTGATCTATTTGCCCAGCCCCAAGTTTGAAACACGATTTCCAGTTACAGGTGTTATTGCTTATTTTTGAATATGACAGAAGTGGATCAAATTATAAAACTAAGTGTGGCCGAACGAATATTAGCGGTCGAAAAAATTTGGGAAAGTATAACACCGGAAGACTTAACTACTAGCCAGCCTCAGAAAGATGAAATGAGTCGCAGGCTTGCTCGATACCGAGAAGGAAAGACAAAATTTTTCACATGGGAAGAAGTAAAGTCTGAAATGCATAAAAAGTGAAATTTGATTTACTGCTTTCAGACGAAGCCAGGCTTGATGTCTTTGAAGCCTTTCTTTGGTATGAAAAACAGCGTGATGGTTTAGGCCTTGATTTTGAATTATGCCTTGAGGCTGGGATGAACCAAATACAATCAAGTCCTCGCCTTTTTCAAGAACGATAAGATTCAGTAAGGATTTATTACATCAACAGGTTTCCATATGGAATTCATTACTTGGTGGAACACACCTCAGTAAGGGTTTTTGGAGTTTTTCATACTAACAAAGCCCCTGCAGCATGGGCAGATCGTTTAGATAGCATTCATTAAACTCCCAATAGCTATTCTCGTACTGATCAATTTCAAATATTGAATACAGCGGTCAGTGTTATTCAAACTCATGAACAGTTCAATGGCTACATTTTCCTACCTTTCAGCACATTTGAAACTATGCGTGAAGATTATTTAAAAGCAGAGGGCGAAGATTTGCCAATAGAAGAAAAAGAAGTCGAAAAGGCACTGCGTCCATTGGCATTTTCTGATTTCACTGGGCAACAAAAAATTGTTGATAATATAAAAGTGTTTGTGCAGGCCGCCAAACAACGGACTGAATCGCTAGACCATGTATTGTTGCATGGCCCTCCTGGTTTGGGTAAAACCACTTTGTCTTTCATTATTGCCAACGAGCTTGGTTCAAACATAAAAATCACCTCAGGTCCTGTGTTAGATAAGCCTGGTGATTTAGCCGGCCTACTTACTAATCTTGAGACAAACGATGTGTTGTTTATCGATGAGATACATCGGCTTAATCCCATAGTAGAAGAATATTTGTATTCTGCTATGGAAGATTTCCGTATCGACATTATGCTTGATTCGGGACCGAATGCTAGATCGGTACAAATCAGTTTAAACCCGTTTACATTAATCGGTGCTACCACACGGGCTGGCTTACTAACGTCACCATTACGTGCTCGCTTTGGCATTAATGCGAGATTAGAATATTACGATTCGGCACTCCTCTCAAAAATAATCAAAAGATCTTCGTCTATACTTGCTTGTCCTATAGTTGATGATGCCGCTTTTGAAATAGCCAGACGCAGCAGAGGCACACCACGCATTGCCAACAACTTGCTGAGGCGCACGCGCGACTTTGCCCAAATAAAAGGCGATGGCACTATCACGAAGGAAATTGCAAAAATTGCCTTGAAGGCACTTGACGTGGATGAAAACGGATTGGATGATATGGACAATCGCATTCTCAGTGCTATTATCGAAAAATTTAAAGGGGGGCCTGTAGGCCTTACCACCATTGCCACAGCCGTAGGTGAAGAGGCCGAAACAATCGAAGAAGTATATGAGCCTTTCCTTATTCAAGAAGGCTATTTGAAACGCACTTCACGCGGAAGAGAAGCTACCGAAATGGCATACAAACATTTGAAGATTGTTCCGCCCGCATCAAAAGCATTGGGGTTGTTTGATTGAATGAATTTGTTTCAAAACAGTAATGTTATAACTTTGTGTTATAACTAAATAGAAATTTTATGGGGACAATCACCATCAAGGTAAGGAAGATTGGAAACTCTAAAGGCATTCTTTTTACAAAATCTCTTTTAGAGAAGAGTGGAATAAAAGAGACTGTAAGAGTAGAAATGAAAGATAAGACCATTTTACTTTCTGCAGTAGAACTAACCAAGAAAAAGAAGTGGTCTGACTTTAAAAAGGTAAAGCAAAACATAGATTACATTCCAACTACCTTCGATGAAACTGAGTGGACATGGTAAGAGAGTTTAATGTTTATTGGGTTAATCTAGACCCCACAATTGGTTTAGAAATGAAAAAGACTCGCCCTTGCGTAGTTCTTTCAAATACTGAAATGAACTCTCACCTGGGAACAATAATTGTGGCACCAATGACTAGCACATTGCGTGGTTATCCTTCAAGAGTTGAATTACGATTCAATTCTAAATTTTGTGAAGTATGTATAGATCAGATACGCGCAGTCAATGAAAGTAGGTTAAGTAAAGAAAGTTTGGGTAGGATTAAACCTAACGAAATTGAAGCTATAAAAGATTGTCTTTTGGAAACCTTCAAGCTCAGACCTTATTAACTTGAATATCTGAAGCCTTCATCCCTATCCGAACACACAATACTTATTAAAGCCATAGCCCATCAACTTGGCTTTTCCTTTTGCGGTATTGCCAAAGCAGCGTTTCTCAAAGAAGAAGCACCTCGGTTAGAAGAGTGGCTCAAGAGAGGTTATCAAGGCAAGATGAGCTACCTAGAAAATCATTTCGATAAAAGACTTGATCCCACCTTGCTTGTACCTGGAGCAAAATCAGTGGTCAGTCTTATCTATAATTATTTCCCAAAAAAAGACATTGCACAAGAAAGTAGTTTTAAGATTGCCAAGTACGCGTATGGCGAAGATTATCATCTCGTAGTAAAAGAAAAATTAAAAATATTCTTTGAACGCATTCAACATGAAATAGGTGAAGTGAACGGACGTGTATTTGTTGACTCTGCTCCAGTGATGGAACGTGAATGGGCTAAACGCAGTGGTATTGGTTGGATTGGGAAAAATAGTTTGTTACTCAATCGAAATATGGGCAGCTTCTTTTTCTTAGCCGAAATTATTCTTGATCTCGAATTGGAATATGATGGCCCAGTGAAAGACTACTGCGGCACTTGCACAGCCTGCATGGATGCTTGCCCAACTGATGCTATTCCTCAACCGTATGTAGTTGACGGCAGCAAATGCATTTCTTATTTTACCATCGAGTTGAAAGAAGAAATTCCATCATCGGTGAAAGGCAAATTTGAAAATTGGATTTTCGGTTGCGATATCTGTCAAGATGTTTGCCCGTGGAATCGTTTTGCAAAGCCACATCATGAAAGTAAGTTTGAGCCGCACCCACAACTTGCAGAAATGACCAATAGCGATTGGCTCGAAATAACAAATGATGTGTTTGAAAAGCTCTTCAAAAAATCAGCTGTGAAGAGAACAAAGTTGGGTGGCTTGAAACGGAACATAAAATTTGTAAGCACAGAGTAACGAAATGCGTTCAACTAAAACATGGATCATTTATATACTGTTGTTTAGTGCAGCTTCAATAGCTGGAGAATTTGCCAATCATAAATTTGAGATGCTTGATTTCGAAGTGTACTATAAAACAGCAAATCGAATAATTCATCATTCAGAGTTGTACAGCATTATTGAAGATGGGCATTATGTGTATAAATATTCGCCTGTAGCGGGATTATTTTTTATTCCGTTCGCTTTACTAGATTATCAAATTGCTGCACTTCTCTACTGGTCATTTTTAACTGGCTTGTTAATTTTAGGCTTGAAGATTTTGTTTGATTTGATAGACAAAGCAAACCCTTCTTCACAAAAGCCAACCATCTCAACTATATTAATTTTATCGACCCTCCCAGTATTGGTTCATATCCATCGCGAGTTGCATTTGGGTCAAGTAAACATGCTACTGTTAATGATTTACATTTTTATGTTAAGAGCGCATTCCAAAAAGCAAGAGCTTTTATTTGCAATTCTTTTAAGCACTAGTTTTTTTATTAAACCCTTTGGCTTAATTTTTCTTCCCTACCTATTCCTTAAAAAGGAATTCAAAACAATCTCGTACACGTTCATTTTTACCGCTGTGTTTACTCTATCACCATTAATTTTTTATCCTTCCTTCGATCAGCTTTCGCATTTGTATTTAAGTTGGTGGAATGAATTAGCAATTGAATTAAATACTAAACAAAATCTGTTGGTTAGCAGTAATCATACTATCTTTTCTGTGCTTGCAAGATTCACCCCTTTGAAGTTTGTTCTGGTGAATGAGGTCGTTCAAAAGGTTTATCAATTGTTCATTCTTTTGGGTTTAGGATTCGCTTTCCTAAAATTCAGTACCAAACAAAGTCAACAAGGCAAAACTATAAATGAGTTTTCTTTTTTGATTGCACTGATTCCATTACTTGCCTTCACCAGTGAAAACGCTTTCATTTTTGAATTGCCAGTAATCCTCCTTTTACTCTACTATTTCAAATCAATGACCCTTCTACAAAGAGGATTAGTAATAATTGGATGCGCTCTCATTGGAGTGAATGTTTATGATCTACTAGGAAGTGAACTGAGCAGCTACCTTATGTCTATTTCGGTTTACACTATTGGGTCGTTGATACTTTTGAGTGTTCTATTTTTCCATTCAAAAGATAGGGCTCCTATAAAAATATAATTATTGGTTTACCTAGATTTACTTTTAAAATAAGAATGACTAATCGATATTCTGGAGAGATTCACATCAATCCCATTGCCGCTTTGCGCAATGGCGATTTCAACAATGACGGCCTTATTGAAGACGTAATGGCAACATTTGATCAGGCCATCCAATTCAATTTTACAGTCAACACCAAACTGAAGAAAATTATTGAATGGCTTAAAAATAAAAACGGTTTTTCATCTGCTCAATTTCGTTTTAGTGATGGTGGATTTATAAGCGTCAATGGATTGCCTGATTCCCAATTAAAAGAACTCGCCTCTCAAGGATTAATTGATCTTTTCGATTACGCTATTAACAAAGATTGGGTGAAAAAGCACGGTTATCAGTTTGGTTTGATCTGGGAGAACGGCAGAGCTGTAGAAGTATAATTATGCTAAAATACTTTCCGTTTACTGCTGCCTTCGATTTAAAAATGGGGACATCTCTCATGACTGACAACGATACTGTTGTAGAAACCGATCAACATTATTCCAATGAAATAAAACTTAAACAACAGCTTCTCGAAGAGGATCATCACTATTATTTCAACTCACTCCAAGAAACTGAAGCTGCCCAATGGGAGGCCGTTGAAAAAATACTAACTGATCTCGTAAAGCATGATCATATTAATTTCAAAATTAATAAAGACAACTCACATTGGACATTCATAAATAAAAAATTAACTCAAGAATTCACATTTACTTTTGGTGATAGCTCTTCACTGCCACAAGCTCCATTAGATTGGATAGGAAGGCAAATACAAGAAGACCTAATAATTTTAAATGCGGCTGGCGAAGTAGTGGCAGGTCAGCTTTGTTTCCCCAGTGGGTGGGCGTTGAATGAAAAGTTGGGCAAACAATTTATGGAAGTCCATGCACCACTGCCAAGCGTTACTAATCCAATGATTCAAGCAGCCAATAAACTTATTGAACGATTGCCGTTAAACAAACCAGTATCGCGCAACAATTGGGGATTCCGCTTGGGTGATCAGCTAGATTTATCTTCGAAGCATTCAACAATTTATCGCGAGAAGCTAAATAAACAATTACCGCAACTTACCAATACTGCTTTTGGTGAAAGTATTTTTTTGAGAGTTGAACATCAAACACTCACGCGCTTACCACAATCTGGGTTTGTAATGTTTACTATTCATACCTACAACAGTTCTTTAAGAGAAGAAGCTAGTAATTCTGAACGATCAAAAATGATGCTTTCCTTTTTAAAAACAACCCCGCCTGAATTGATTGATTATAAAGTGATGACATTGATGTATCCTCAATTGATTGATTATTTGGAGTGTGTTACTCTAAAGAACCAGGTTGACTAAATTTTTTAGAAGCATCATCAATTACCAATACCCAATCTTTTCCCTCTTTTGGTGGCGTGAATTCGCTGATATTTTTTCCTTTCACGGCTATTGAAGCAATTGCCTTTCCTGTTCGCACATCATACCAGCATACATTTTTAGTACTGCCTGATAGTTTACCAAGATCAATTTTTACGGATTTGTTTTGAGGCAAATAAATCATGGCATACGATCCATCGGCATCGCGAGTAGCATAAACAATATCAACATACGACTTACCTATACTTGATTTTATAATACTTTGATCGGGAATGCGTGAAGTAAAGGGTCTTGATAATAAAAGATTTTTTAGGTGCTTCATTTCATTAGCGCCTTCAGCCACAGCTGCTTTTTTCCAACCTATTATTGTGTCACCCACATTAATAGATGGATACAATTCTGTATTCAAAAATTGCCAAACTTGATGATGCCCGTACGTTACACCGCAAGCACCAGCAAATATTGCTCGATAGATTCTCGCTCGCACATCATAAGCAGAAAAGTACCCGCGCTGCTTTGTCCATTTACCATCCCAAGGATTAACAGGATGATCTTCATAACAAGGTTCCATATCGAGGGTGGGCTTTGATGGCTTCATCGCAAGATCTTCGGCAACCCAACGCCAGGGTTCAGACTCGCGCGAACCATGTCCTGACTGAAAGGCATTCATATCCAACCATGGTTCACTGTGAATATAATTAGATGTGCGATATTCACCACCTGATGGATGGTAAGTAATGAATGCATCTTTACCCAATACACTTTCAATGCCTTTGGCCATGGCTCGCCAAAGAGGTATATCATTTTGTTCTACACCATCTCCCGTTGTGCGCTTTTTATAAACAGCAGGACGATCGCCACCTAAAATCCAGATAATATTCCACTGTTTTGCGTAGCGCTTTGCTAAAATAGATCCATACGTTTCTGCATTTACAGCGTTAAAAATAACAGGTCCATCGCCCCAATTGAGTGTTACTTTGTCTCCCCAGGTAGGAAGCAATCCAATATACATTCCTTTCTCCGCAGCTTTATTGATGATGAAATCAACATGATCCCAATAATCGTATTCGTAAGCATCTTTCGGATTGTTACCGGGTGTGATCAATAGTTGTGTTGGGTCTTCGTTGTTTAATGGGTAATCTCCATAACGATTGGGTTGCCTGATTCCGTTGAACTCTGCCAAAGCAACTGCCTGGAGTATATTAAAACCTTGCTCGCTGCGGATGTTAATAAACTCCTCAGCTTCTTCTCTTATAAGTCGATGAAACAACTCCCAATCCGTATCAGCTAGCCAAAAGAAGGGCTTGCCATCTTTGGTAGTTAAGAATTTTTGATTGTCGCTTATCTTGATTTGCGCGTTAACGAAAGTTGTAATAAGTGCGAATAGGGCAAGTAGTATTTTGCGTGGCATAAGATTTTGTTATGCTAGTGGATCTTCATAGCTAACAAATATAATCAGAAATGACTTGTACGCACAACGTTAACAGCATGATAAAAAGCGATCAATGCGTATTTCTCAAAATATTTTTGTTGAAGATGATCGAGTATCTTTTTACAGTTCTCTTCTGAGGTAATGGTTTCAATTTTTATATTCTCACCTTCCCACGGATTGTCACGCAAGCTATGCAAGCCTTTGCCTGTAACTTTTGAGGCAGTGTATCCTTTTGCACCCATCAAACTAATTTCTTTTTCCAACAAACTAGCTAATGATTCTTCGGCAATAATGGTTAATAATTGTAGTTGATTCATATGGTTGTAGATAAATTAAATCGAAAAAATATAAGTTGCGATTTCATGATAAAGAGGAATACCAAACATTATATTGAATGGAAAGGTAATGGCTAACGCGGCTGTTAGATAGTAAGAAGGATTGGCCTCCGGCAAGGCTACCCTGCAAGCAGCAGGTGCGGCAATATAAGAGGCACTAGCGGCTAATATTCCTAAGATAGTAGCACCTCCTAAACTTAATCCAGCTAAGCTCCCTAAGTAAATGGCCAAGACCGCATGAAGAATAGGAAATACAATTCCAAAGCCAATAAGAAATGCTCCCCCTTTTTTTAGATCAGATAATTTTTTACCAGCCATCAGACCAGCCTCTAATAAAAACAAAGTAAGCACTCCTTTAAAAGGCACATCAAAAAGAGGTGAGACTTGTTCCCAACCTGATTTGCCAACTAAAAAACCTATAATCAAAAAGCCAATTAATAATAAACTACTCTTGCCTGCGAGCAACTCTCTCGCTATTTCTTTTACGGGAACTTGTTCTGAGTTTACATTGATTGAATTCATCCTTGCCAGCGATAAACCGATTAAAATGGCGGGTATCTCCATCATGGCTAACATGCTAGGCATAAAACCTTCAAACGAAATACCTAGCGTTTCATGAAAGGCAAGGGCAGCACTGAAGGTAACAGCTGAGACCGATCCATAATGGGCAGCTAATGCGGCTGCGTTAATCGTATCAAACTTACCTAACTTTCGCATGATCCAATAAGTCCATAATGGTATAGCGCAGCATAATCCTATCGCTACCAAAGCAGGTTTGTAGACTTCCGAAAAGGTAGCCAATGAAAGTTTGTAGCCGCCTTTCATGCCTATTGCGATCAATAAATAAATGGTGAGTGATTGATATAAAGAATCTGGGAATTTAAGATCGCTTTTTACACGTGAAGCAATAATACCTAGCAGAAAAGCCATTACCATGGGTGATAAAATACTCGTTAACATAGTTGTTATTTTAGTTTGGGTTACTCAAAAAATTCTACTTTGCCAGAATCCAAATCATACAGTGCGCCTACAATCATGATTGATTTTTCGCGAACTCGTTTAGCAAGCACCGGTTCTAGCGCTTTTAATTGTTCTACTTGCATAATTATGTTTTCACGAATAGAGGTATCAAGCAAATGTGTTGCATCTTTTTGTTTTGCTCGCTCAACAGCTGGCTTAATAGCGTTGATAAGTGTAATGATATGGCCTGGTACTTCAGGCAGCGTAACAGCTGCATTCACTGCGCCACACTTGGTGTGCCCTAAAACTACAATCAGTTTTGAGCCAAGCAACTCTTCGGCAAATTCAATACTTCCCCACGAGGCATAAGTAGAAACCTGACCAGCGGTTCTTACAATAAATAAATCGCCTAACCCTTGATCAAAAATAATTTCGTTTGGCACACGCGAATCGGAACATCCGACAATAATGGCAAAGGGGTTTTGACCTGTTGAAACTTCCTTTATTCGATTAAAATCCTGCCTTGGCTTGATTGAGTTACCTGAAACAAAGCGTTGGTTGCCTTCTTTTAATTTGTGAAGTGCTTCGGAAGGGATAACTTTCTGTTGGGCAAATAAATAAGTTGAGTGAACCAACAGAAGGGAAATAACAATCTTAATTTTTGCGCTCATAATTTAATTTTATGCTGCAAAACTAAAATGCTTGATTGATAAGTTTTTATTTATTTATATTATAGAATCAATTAAATTTATTTATGAATTATACACTCAATCAATTGCAGGTTTTTCTTAAAGTCTCACAAACCAAAAGTATTACCAAGGCTGCGGAAGAACTTCATCTAACACAGCCAGCCGTTTCTATTCAACTCAAGAATTTCCAAAATCAATTTGATATTCCTTTAACTGAAGTGATTGGCCGGAAGCTATACGTTACCGATTTTGGTAAGGAGATTGCCGAGGCAGCTGAAGCCATCATCAACGAAGTGAAAGCAATCGATCATAAATCAGTAGCATTTAAAGGCCATTTGGGTGGCCGATTAAAATTATCTGTTGTATCAACTGCCAAGTATGTAATTCCCTATTTCTTGGCGGGCTTTCTAAAAAAACATCACGAGGTAGAACTGGTATTGGATGTTACTAATAAAGCTAAAGTGTTGGAGAGCTTAGAGAAAAATGAAATTGATTTTTCGTTGGTCTCCGTATTGCCCAATAAATTAGCGATTGAAAAAGTGGAATTAATTACCAATAAACTTTATTTAGTTGGTAACCAGGAACGGAAATTTAAAAACAAACCCTATGATAAAAGCATTTTAAGTGAGTTGCCTTTTATTTATCGCGAACAAGGCTCTGGTACGCGCTATGTGATAGAACGATTTATAGAGCGAAATCAATTACCAATGAAAAAGAAAATGGAGCTTACTACCAATGAAGCAGTAAAACAAGCAGTGATAGCAGGCCTTGGCTATTCTATCATGCCGTTGATAGGCATCAAGAATGAGTTGCACAATGGCGATTTGCAAATTATTCCTGTAAAAGGATTTCCCATCAAATCCACGTGGCATTTGATATGGATTAAGAATAAACGATTTTCGCCTGTAGCAAAATCCTTTCTTGAGTACATCAAATCCGAAAAGGGAAAAATTATCAAAGAAAAATTTGAATGGTTTGAGGCGTATAAATAAACAGTTAAAAAAACAACCGTTGCGCGAAGCGATGATTGAGTGGCAGCGATAAAATATACAATTCGCTCCAAGCTATTTTTAACACACTTTTAAAAGATTATTTTTTATTGTTGGCTGATGTACAAAAGATATGCA
This sequence comes from Cytophagales bacterium, assembly GCA_038205685.1. Classification (GTDB taxonomy): domain Bacteria; phylum Bacteroidota; class Bacteroidia; order Cytophagales; family Cyclobacteriaceae; genus ELB16-189. The sequence continues at coordinate 166,641 of JBBRBQ010000007.1, forward strand.
ATTAGATTTTTGACTCGATTTCCTTTAAAACCGTTACCGAATCGTTTTGTTTTATCAGTCCACCTATTATTACCTTGGCCGTAATACCTCCATGGCCTCGCATGGCGTTGTAACCACCCTTGCCAAGAGCTTCTTCCATTCTTGAACAAGGATGACATTCGCCAGTGTATTCAAAAATAGCTTCGCCAATAGTAAATTGTTTGCCCTTCAAGGCTAGCAGATTTATGCCTTTTACTAAGATATTTCTTCGCGTAAGCGTAAAGTCCAAATCATGTTCACCTAAAAATGAGGCAACCACAAATATATGCTCTTGCTGAATAAAGGTGACTTGCCTATTACCACCCTTACTTCTATCTCCATCAAGACCCTTCTTTTCGATAGCCAGAACGGAGCCAAGAATTTTAACTGGCAAAATTCTTTCTGGTCTTATAGAAATAGCGGATACAGTTCCGCTCTGCGCATATTGATTAAGTAGCTGCTTCATTTCCATATGCTAAAATTAGAGCTACCAATTAGAAAAAGCAAAAGAGTCCTTTCGATGAGAAGGACTCTTTTAAGGAAACCAATTCAGCTTGATTATTTAGAGCCAAGCATAAGAAGATCGTTCGCATTTATTTCGGTAATAAATTTCTTTTCTCCCTTATCAGTTTCGTAATTGCGATGCACCAACTTACCCTCTATAGCTACCTCTTGTCCCTTCTTTAAGAACTTTTCGGCCACATCGGCCAAGGCACCCCAAATCACCACATTATGCCATTGTGTATCCTCTACACGCTCACCTTTCTGATTTTTATAAGAATCGGTAGTGGCCATTGAAAAGGTGGCTTTCTTATTTTTGTTAAACATTTTTACTTCAGGATCTTTACCTAACCTGCCAATGAGTTGAACGGAATTTCGTAAGCTTTTCATAGTTGTGTTTTTTAGTTTTTTTGAAGATTTATTTTAGTGCCAATCGATTTTTTTCTGATTGACGATGCAAAGGTGAGGTGAGGAAAACTTGATAGTTGTTTGTTATTTGAATACTTTCGTTTATATTCGTTTGTAAACGTTTATTTACGACTAAAATGCTGAAATCAGCCGAAAAAACATGTTTAGAGTGTGGTGGAAAACTGATAGGAAGGATGGACAAGAAGTTTTGTTCAGACCAATGTCGAGTATCTTACAATAACAAACTGAACGGCAACACCACTAATTTTATCCGGAATACTAACAATGTTTTGCGCAAGAACAGAAGGGTGCTGGAGGAGCTAAATATTACTGGCAAAACTAAGGTGGCTCGTGAAAAATTAGTGCGAAAAGGGTTTGATTTTAACCACCATACTAGCACCTATACTACAAAAGACGGATCTATTTACTACTTTTGCTATGAACAAGGATTTTTGGAAATCGAAAATAATTTTTACCTTTTAGTAAACAAAAAATAAAAACGTTATGAGCACCAAATTAATAGTAAAGAAAAAAGACAAAAAAACAGTAGTAGTTAAATCTACTAAAACGCCTGAGAGTTTAAAATTTAACGCTAATGAAAAATGGGCTGAATTAGTGTTGCCCACCGTTAAAGTTTCTAAGCATTATGCTGTATCAAACTATGGTAGAGTAATAAGCTATTATGACAATCTGAAGCAGGGTACATTATTGAAGCCAGGATTGGTATCTAAATTTCCTGCTGTTGTAATTGGCCGCGTAATTAGCGGAAGAAAGACTTTAACCATCCACCGTTTGGTAGCAACTTACTTCCTTCGCCAGCCAAGCCCTAAACACAATTTTGTGATTCACTTAGATCATGTGAAAAACAATAATCATGTTAAAAATCTAAAGTGGGTAACCCAAGAGCAACAAATAGATCACGCAAAGAAAGACCCTGTTTGGCTTACAAAAAAGAATCCATTACATAAGCTTTCACCAGCTAATGTTAGGGTGATCAAACAAAAAATTAAGGAAGGAAAAACGCACATGAGCATTCTAGCAAAAAAGTATGGCGTATCAGAAATGCAGATGTACCGTATTAAATCGGGCGAGAACTGGTCGCACATTACTATTGATTAAATCTTTGACTTAGCGCTAGTATGGCTGATTGGACACTGAGAAGTAAAAAGGCATTAGTCACGGGTGGTACAAAAGGAATAGGATTAGCCATAGTCAAAGAATTTTTAGACTTAGGAGCGGAGGTCTTAGTGGTTGCTCGCGATACCAAAAGTATTCAGGGCAAACTTAAGAACTCCGCTAATCTATTTATTATGGATGGCGATGTCTCTGATCCCATCTTCCGTAGCCAGTTAATACAAAAAGTAAATAGCAATTGGGGTAAACTCGATATTCTTGTTAATAATGTTGGCACCAACATTAGAAAGAAGTTTATTGACTATTCGGAGGAAGAATACCGAAAACTATTTGAAACCAATCTGTTTAGTTTAACGGAAATTACTCGTCTTTCTTATCAGGTTTTAAAGAACGCTGGCTCTGCAAGTGTTATCAACATGGCCTCTGTGGCTGGCACTTTCGATGTGCAAAGCGGCCCACCTTACGGGATGACCAAGGCAGCCATTATTCAACTTACAAAACATTTGGCGGTAGAGTGGGCTTCAGCAGGCATACGTGTCAATTCTATTTCTCCTTGGTATATTGAAACGCCTCTTACTGAAACTGTTTTATCGCAACCCGAAAGACTTCAGAAGATTCTTGATAGAACACCTATGAACCGTGTTGGTCAGCCTGAGGAGGTAGCCAATTTAGCCGCCTTTCTCGCGATGGATCTATCTAGTTACATAACAGGGCAAAACATCATGGTGGATGGTGGTATGAGCGCCAAAGGACTGTAATTTCAACACATAATTGGTCTACCAATTAATTTTAATTATCTGAACAATGGGCAAAATAATCATCAATAATTTTAAGGAATTTGAAATGTTTGTTGGTAAAGAAATGGGTGTGTCTGAGTACGTGAAAGTAACGCAGCCCCAAATCAACCAATTTGCCGATGCCACTTTAGATCGGCAATGGATACACACCGATCCCGCCCGAGCGGCCATTGAAAGTCCGTTTAAAACAACTATTGCACATGGTTACTTGGGTTTGTCGTTAGTTCCATTTTTATGGGAACAAATTGCGCAAATTAATAACTATAAATTGCTGGTAAACTACGGCATCGAAAAGCTAAAATTTAACCAGCCAGTGTTAGTTGACAATGAAGTTAGACTAAGAGTTTCACTTCAATCCATTACCAATTTGCGTGGCATTGCCAAAACGGAAATGAATATTGAAATGGAAATAAAAGATCAAAAAAAGCCCGCATTTACAGCCACTCTTGTCTTCTTATATCACTTTATCTAGTCAGTTTTACCGCTCAAAATAACAGAGTGACTACTAATAAATTGCCAATAGAATAAATAATAGGTTTAGTAAGATGTAGGCGCCAATTATCATAAGCGAGCCGAGGCGATTAACTTTTTTACTGAAGTCATTTCTGCCCGCATCATGAAGTTTTAAACAAATGGCTGAAAGTAAAATGGCTGAAAAAATACCTAAGAATGTGACCGTGTGAAGGGTATCGACCAAGGTGAATGAAGAAGATACAGGCAGCATTGAATCAATAATATATTTATTGCCCACGGCTGCAAACAAGCCACCTACAGGTAAGCCAAAGCGCGGCTCAAATTCTTCGGGCTTGGGTGCGAAGCTGATAATTGCAATAAGGAAAGCAATATACATACCGCTGAAAATTTTCATAAATAGGCCAATGGCATGGCGCTCTAAGTCTAGTTCAATTGTAAACGTTGCAAACTCAGAAAACTGTTTCTTCACTCGCGAGTCCCCAAAAGAAGTTTCATAATCATTTACACCAGTGCTTACTTTAAAATTTTTAATCGCCCAGCCATCTACACTTAAATTTTTATCATAGGTACTTCCTTCTATATCCGGTTTGAAAACCAACGACTTGTTATCGTACAACGAATTTTCAATATGAATGCTCAGGTGTTGTTTGTCGAAGGGGAAATTGTGTACTTTAAAATTCTCTTTCACCGTACTTTTCATTTTTAACATCATCCAAGCTCGCCCCTCAATGCTGTCTTTTATTTCTTCAGGCTCATCATACGCTTTGGCATTGGGTATATCGAGTTGATTTTTAAAATCAAATTTAGAATTATTGTAAAGCAACCATAACCAGAAGCGGGCGGTATATTCATTGTCATGGAAATTGATGTCGTGCACACCGATCAAATACGTTCCAATTTTCACGGTATCAGGTTGTGCCTGCATCCCGAAAGGAAGTAGAACAACAAGTAAAATGATCGATAACTTAATTCGCATGTTGCAAGGTAGTAACAGCAGCACATTTTATCAACCACAAACTAGAACGACTATATCTTTAATTGATATAAGTTTGGGAACTAGTGATAGTTGGAGATGGTTAAACCTTTTCACACTTTGATAGAGATCAATTATTCATTAAGTTTCCATTCTAAAAATAATTCATCCTAATAACAAACCATTAACTCGAATGAAAAGAATTTTCATTTTCTTGGCATCACTAGCTGTGCTGGCGTGTTCAACTCCAAAAAAAGACATCGTTGTTGAAGAAAATATTGATGGCCATCCAGCCTGGATTATGCAAGGCAATATTTATGAAGTAAATGTTCGCCAATATACACCCGAAGGAACTCTAGATGCCTTTGCCAAACACTTGGACCGCATTAAAGAAATGGGAGTTCAAACGGTTTGGTTTATGCCTCTGAATCCAATTAGTAAAGTCGATCGTAAAGGCACCCTTGGCAGCTACTATGCCGTGTCAGATTATACGGCACTTAATCCTGAATTTGGAACGATGGAAGATTGGAAAAACATGGTAACTGCCATTCATGAAAAAGGGATGAAGGTGCTGATTGATTGGGTGCCAAATCATACAGGCGCTGATCATCGTTGGCTTACGCAACATCCTGATTTTTATTTCAAGGACAAAGATGGTAAACCTGCGGTAATGATGGATTGGACTGATACCCGCCAACTTGATTATACCAACGCTGTAATGCAAGACAGCATGATCGCTTCTATGAAGTATTGGCTTAATTCTGATATTGATGGATTTCGCGTGGATGTAGCGTGGAATGTACCCGCCACTTTTTGGAACAAGTGCATACCTGAATTAAAGAAAATTAAAAATGTTTTTATGTTGGCTGAAGGTGATAAAGGATATTTGGCGCGATGTGGATTCGATGCCATCTATCCATGGCACATGTTTAATGTAATGAAAAAAGTAGCTGCTGGAGAAAAAGAAGCTACCGCATTGGACAGTGTGAAAATGAGTACTGATACTATCTTCACATCCAACACCATTCATTTATTCTTTACCAGCAATCATGATGAAAATAGTTGGAACAAATCAGATTTTGCTACTTTCCCTGGCCCTGTGCATGCACCGTTTGCAGTGTTTAGCCAGACTATGGCAGGCAGTGTGCCCCTTGTTTACAGTGGGCAAGAAGAACCAGTATTGCGAGCCCTATCCTTCTTTGAAAAAGATTCCATTGAGTTTAAAAAGTTTGAACGTGCGGCTTTCTATAAAATATTGTTGACCCTACGGAAAAACAATCCGGCTTTGGCCGCTAATGCATCCTTCAAAAAAATAAATGCCGGGGATGATAAGGCAGTGTATGCCTACGTGAGAGAACAAGGTGAAAATAAAGTATTGGTAATTCTGAATTTATCAGCAACTGCTCAGAAAATTATTTTGAAAGACGAGAGCTTACTAAAAGAATCAATGAATGTATTTACAGCAGCCAAAGAAACTCCATTTAAGGAATGGACAATGGCCCCTTGGGGTTATGCCGTGTATGAGTACCGATAACAAACAAGGTGTAAAAACAGATTCCTATATTTTTAAAACGGTCGACAAAAAAGTGAATTAGTGTATGATTTAAGTGAGCAGGGCTACTTCCAGAATAACCCTGCTCACACAATCATAATTAATAAAGTCGGTCGCGAAAAAATCAAATCAACTTCATGGCGATAGGATCCCAAGCAATTGGCTTTTGTAATTCTGCACTTATGTTACAGGCTAATGAAGGTGCTGCCGCCCTCAATCCAAAAGAAGCATCTTCAGGAATGGCACTGCCAGTTCTAACCCCATTAAAGAAAGTGATCATGTGATCAAGACGATCGTCATAGCCTTCGGGTGCTTTAAAGTTTTCTACTTTGCCCATGTCAAAGCCGCCTTGCGCACTGCCATACTTATCGCTATACCATTTCTTGAATTCTTCCTTCTGCTTGTTAGAAAAGCTTTCAAAAGAATCATAGCCACCAAAGCCTGGCTCTACGTGGCGTTTCAGCGTAGTAAGTTTAAAATCGTTCCAGCCAATGTCAATCACACCATCAGTACCAATAAATTTTATTCCAAAACCACCTTTGCCCTCACCATCACATAGATTGATACGCGTACTAACTTGAAACGACCCATGACGTTCAGTTTTAGAATAACTCATCAGGGCATTTATAATATCATAAGCATCACGACCATCTTTCCAATATTTCAAATCGGCCAAACTGAAAATTTTATTTGGACCGTATGAATCGGTTACGGTATGAATGCCCGTCAATAAATGAACGATCAAATCACCCGCTGCGCCCGTGCCATAGTCTTTGTAGTTTCTCCATCTGAAAAAGCGATCTACATCAAACGGAACTTTAGGTGCATAACCCAAGAACGTATCGAAGTCAACCGTGGCGGGAGAAGCATCGCGTGGAATGGAATATTGCCAAGCTCCTTTCGCATCAGAGCGATCGCAAAAAGCTTGAACATAAGTAAGCTCGCCTATCGCACCATTCTTCAAAAGTTTTTTTGCTTCCAAAATAGCAACAGAACTTGCGCGCTGACTTCCTACTTGAAAAACCTTTTTTGTAGCTTTTTGTGTATCAATAATAGCCTGCCCTTGTTCTATCTTTTGAACCATTGGCTTTTCGCAATACACATGCTTGCCTGCCTTCATTGAATCAATTGCAATCTTCTGATGCCAATGATCGGGTGTGCAAATCAGCACCGCATCTATGTCTGGTCTATTTAACAATTCACGATAATCGCGCGTAGTAAAAAGATTCTTGCCCCACTTTTCTTTCGCTCCTTCCAAACGACCTGTGTACAAATCACAAGCAGCCACTAATTCAACTCCCTCTATTTTCAGTGCAGTATCGGTATCATAATGGCCGATAATACCAGTACCTATTAGACCTATTCTAATCTTATCATTAGTACTTACTTTAGCAGTTGACTTCAATAAAAATGATTGATCGGCAGCTTGACTTTCTACACTCATGCCCAAACCGGCCAATGCTATTGAGCCACCCAATTTTTTCAAAAAATTTCTCCGTTGATTCTTCATACTTATTTATAATTTGTTTGTGTTTCTAAAGTTTTTAACTGTAAAATAAAAGTAAAGACTTTTAGGCTACTTTCTGTTTCGGTGAAATTATTTTTAGGTATAGATACCAATTTTTAGGTCAATGAGGTCGACAAAAAAATGTAACTTATATATGCCCAGAACAACGAAAATAAAATATGGACAGTAGTTTCAAATTTCTTTCCTTTCCAGAGTTCGGGTGAGTAACCAAAGAATTGCATAAAAAGCCGAACAGTCCAAAATACACCAAGGCCAAGTGATATTCTTTTACCAAGTGTTGTATTAATAAGGTGAGTGGCAGAAGTGAGGCATAACAAACCCATAAGAAAAACAACAAGCGCAATAAAGAAAGTATGAATAGTCATCATCTGTCGATTGATAAGGCTCAATGATTTTAACTCTGTATCCCAATTGAAATATTTAGGAAAGGTGACATGAATTAAAGACAAGAGGATTAACAGCACTCCAATTATTCTAAAATGTATTTCCATTTTTTGTTAGAATAAATATTGAGATAAAGGGATGTATTTAATTTCCTGATTAATAGTTAGTCCAGCGTTTCCAAATACAGTCATCCAGTTTTCTTTGGAATAGAAATGAAAGAATCCTATCGTGTAGGCAAGGAAATTAGGAAGGTCTCTTAAATGTTCTGTTATGTAAATACAGCCCGAGGGTTTTACTGCCCTTTTCAGTTCATTAAAAAATAGAGTCCGCTCCTCTTCATTTCTTATTTCATGCGCTGCCATTGTTACAAATATGTTATCTATAGAATCATTTGTCAATGGCAAGTGATTAGTGAGTATTTGCTTTGTATTGTAAAAAGGTGGATAAGCAAGCCTTGCCCGTTTAATTGAAACTTCAGTATGTTTTGCAGGATAATAAAAATCAAAAACAACAAGTTCAGCATCTTTGAATTTTTCTTTCAGCAAATTACTTGTCTCATCAAAGCCTGCATTGATGTTTACAATAATACTTTCGGTAGGAATTGCCTTTATCCAATCCATCTTATAAAAACCTGACAGATCATACACATAAAAGGAAACTGCCAATGAAGTAAGAACTGAAAACATAGCTAACAAAGCGACAGCGAAAATGATTGTGTGTTTTGATTCGCTGAATTGATTGCCGGTTAACACTATCACCAAAAGCAACATAAAGGCAATGGCATAAAAATGCCAATTGAAGCGGATAATATTTACAACTCCTTGAAATGGTTTTCTCATTTAGCCCACTTTTCTACTTTTCCTTTCTTCCAATAATAGGGAATATTGTCGATTATAAAGGCATTTGCTAAAACAGCGTTAGTAAGTTCGAGCGAGTTTAAAAAAGAAAAATCATAGGCAATAACTTTTACAGGATTGGGCGTCCAGTTTTCTCTTACACCTTCAATCACGAGTACCTCTTGTGTGTCCTTGTTATAGGTGAACGTAAAGGGTAGAGGCCCAGCAAACCGTCTTGCTTCCTTCCAGTCGGCAAAAGGCGAATGTTGTGGCAAGGATATCTCATCTTCAGATATTTCAATTGCGACCTTAAATTTTGACTTAATGGACTTTATTTCCAGCAGGTTATTTTGGTTCTCTTGCGAAATATCGGTGGTGGTATAATTGTAATGGGTAAAAATATTGCCCATCACTTCCATTTTCTTTTTATCTGTTTCTGATTTTAAGATGTATAGGCCTCTCAGATTCTTGCCTGCATTGTTCCTGTATCTAACAAAAACACGATAGCCAATTAAGAAAAAGTCATTTCCCATAAATTCAGGGAAACCTTTAGGCCGTAGACCTTTCGTTTGAACCATGGCAATGGCAATGAAAGCCCATTTGTCGTTAAACGTATCCAACTTCAAACATTCAGGAATAAGGTGCTGCAATTGTTCCTTCGGCACTGCGAATGTTAAAACTAGTGAGCTTTCAAAAAATGCTTCAACAGCAAACGGGTGATTTTTTAGAAATGAAAGCATGCTAAATCTGTTGAGTTGATTTTTTATTGAGATGAAATTCGTTGAAGCAAACCACCAAAATAAAGATAAAAGCAAAGAAAGAATTAAGCTTTCCCCAAAGCAAAAGATCGGGCACAAGAATAAATTCTAACGTATTCATTGCGGCCACAATTACTATTTGAGCTATAGCATTGAGTCGTGATTTAATACCACTTAAAAGCCACACAGCTATGGCACACTCCGAAAGACCAATTAAAAATGTGATAGGTCGGGAATAATCATTGCCTAAAATTCTGGCAACAATTCTTTCATGTCGTGGCACTAAATTCAGCACTTTACAGAAAAGACCGTTTGCTATCCGCACGATTGCAATTAGGTAAGTCAAGATTTTGTGTTTGATTGAGTAGGTCATTGTAAAGAAAGTTTCAAGTTTGATTATGAACACAACTACTCCATAGTGTTATTAAATCACTCATTACTCAACTCAATAATAGATTGGCGTTGCCTGTTAACTATAAGTTTTGTTACATCAGGTCTAGAATAATGACCAACAGGATCAAAGTTTTGACGCTCTTCCAATACCTTATTAAAATCCAACGTTTCAATAATTAAGCCCTCGGTATTTATTACAGGTGGCACTATCCACTCGCCATTAGGGCCGGCAATACATGAGCCACCATCGGCCAATATTTCGGGCGAGGTTTTTAATATTTCATCTAAGTGTGGGGTATCCTTTGGGAAGTCAGTTACTTTCATCAAGCTTGATACAGACAAAACAAACGACCTTGCTTCTAAAGCAATAAATCGGGTGATATCTTTTGTATTTCGTTCACTGCCTGGCCAAACGGCCACGTGAAGGTTCTCTCCTAAACCATACAAGGCCGTTCTTGATAGTGGCATCCAATTCTCCCAACAATTCAATCCACCCACTGTAAATGATTTTAAAGGATGTACTCTAAGGCCATTGCCATCGCCTGGTGCCCAAGTCAATCGTTCTTCATAGGTTGGTTGAAGTTTTCTGTGAATTGATTTTATTTCTCCATCGGCATTGATGTAAACCAAAGAGCAGTATAAACTGTGCCCTCCCCTATTTTCCGCGCGTTCAATTATTCCCAAATAGATGGCGATGTTATATTTTTTAGCCAACTGACAAATAGAATTAAGATCACCTTTTTCAATTTGAACCGCGTTGCGGATATAGTGCGCATGCAATTGTTTCTGAATGATTGAGTCCCACTCAGCCCCGTTGGTTAAAGAAATCCAAAAGGGGTATCCAGGAAGTAAACCTTCTCCAAAAACAATAAGCTCGCACCCTTGTTGGCCTGCTTCGTTTATGGAATGATGTATCTTTTCTATCGTCTTCGCTTTGTTTAGCCAAACAGGAGAAATCTGTGCCAGGGCGACTTTTAGTTTATTCATTTCAGATAGTAATTATATGTGACCTCTAAGATGAATAAAATTATGGATTTCAAATGTGGTTTAAATTATGGCAATATCAAGTTGAAAATTAATATGCTCCCAAAAATTTATGTCCATTGAAATGAACTAAATGATCAGGATGGTCAGCCGTCCAGACTTCGGTTTCCCAAGCAATTTCCATTTGCCATTTTCTAAATTCACCCCGTGTTAAGAACGCGGTTACAAAAATCAATTCAGCTTTGCAGTGCTTTAACAATTTTCGCAATTCCATAACTCTAGTCTCACTCATGGGTCCAGAGGTATAAACCGCTTCGATTAAATAAAGCCAATTATTTTTATTGCTATAAGCAATGATGTCGGGTAATTCATCATGAGAAAGTTCAAAAAAATTCAGCTTCTTCAAATCATCAGTTTCAATGTGCAGGGATTTGTTTGAAGTATCACCGATATAAAGAACTGAACAATCTTTGCCAAATCGCGGTAAAAATTCTTCAATGATTGCTTTCTGCAAAACATTGTGTTCACCAAGAGACAGTTCGAGAGGCTTACCGCTTGGAAGTTTCACTGGAATTTTTTCAATATTTCTTTTTCGAGAAAGAATTTCAGCAAGATTTGGTTTGTTTTTGTTGAATGCTTTCAAAGATTTATTCCAGCTGGCAGTATTATAAGTAATAATTAATGATTTGAAGTCAGGGTGCAAAGCATAACCTCTTGTTGGATCATTGGTTGCAGAGCCTTTATTAACTCCACTGTTTACAACAATGTCAGCAAGTACCAGTAGTTTTAAATCTTTTCTTCTGATATCATCATAAGAACCCGAAGAAATTTTTTCTTCAAAGTTTTTATTTACGATGTTGATGATGTCTCGTGATTTTAGATTTGCATTTTCTTTTGCCTTGCTCCAATCTTTTGTAACACCTGCAACTGCTAAAAGACAAACAGCCATTCTTTCCAAACCTCTTTCGGTTTTGGATGTCATGGGAATTCCAACACACTCTAAAATTTCAAGTGCTTCATTAATTATTTTTTGAACTGGCTTTGACTTGGCGTTTTTCGGAATATAGTTTTTCATAGATTAAAAAAGGCTCAACAATTGATCGGCTTGTAGATTATTTTCTAACACCAATTCAACTGAATACATTTCATTTAACTTATAACACTCCTTCAAAGACAATGCAAGCTGATAAGCTAAAAGAGGTGGAACTGCATTGCCTATCTGATTAAATCGTTGGGTTTCATTTCCCCTGAACTCAAACCAGTCAGGGAAACTTTGAAGGCGTGCCGCTTCTGTGTGAAGTATCCTTCTTCGTCTGCCGTCTAAAAGACGAACGCGTTGCATATCACCTGTTGCTCCAGCAAGATTTCTGCATGTTAAAGTTCGTGCGGGTTTGCTTGGATAAAGATCTCTTGGATTAATGCATGAAGATGCCTTCTCATATTTCGCCACATACGTGTCCATGGAAGCGTTCAAAAACTTGCTCCCTTCGGGTTCTGTCAACATAGTGTCACCAATGGCATCGACAACCGTTACTTTTTTGCGATGAGGTTTCGGGAAATTAAATTTTGCTCTGTGTCCAAAAACGAAAAGTCGCTCCCTGTTTTGTGGTACTCCAAAATTAACAGCGTTCAAAAGTTTGTAGTCAATTATGTAACCTAAATTTTGAAGTTCTTTAATCACAAGATCAAAATACCATTTGTTTGTATAGAGGAGGCCACGAACATTTTCAAACATGAAGACTTTTGGGCGCAGTTTTTTCACGGCATCAATAAAAATCGGGAAACCGTCTCTTGCGTCTTCAATTCCCTTTTGATGCCCGCCAACGCTAAATGGTTGACAAGGCGGTCCGCCAATGATTATTTCTGCATTCGGATATTCAAAGTCAAGGTCAAGTTTTACAGCAAAGCAATCACCGTTCAAATTCTTTCGATAGGTCTCTGCGGCTGCTGTATCCATTTCATAGCCGATTGTCTTGTAACCAGCCGCCTCAAAACCCAATGATAACCCGCCACAACCTGCAAACAAGTCCAATACGATTTCTTTCTCTGCTGTTCTTGGTTTTAGGGTAGAATTTATATACTCAACATAGTTTTCCATTTCAAAAATTTACCTACTCAAAAGTAGTGAAAAAGTAGATTTCATAACTAGTCGATTCACTCTTCAAAAAATCCCTATTTTTGACCTCCTTTTTAAATAGTTATGTCGCTTTCAACCAAGTACAATCCCGCAGAAGTAGAAGATAAATGGTACGCCTATTGGATGGCCAACGGCTTTTTTCATGCCACGCCCAATCCCGCCAAGGAAGCCTACACGGTGGTAATACCTCCGCCCAATGTAACGGGGGTGCTGCACATGGGGCACATGCTCAACAACACTATACAAGACATACTTGTGCGCAAGGCGCGCATGGAAGGCAAGGAAGCTTGTTGGGTGCCTGGCACTGACCACGCCTCGATCGCTACCGAAGCCAAGGTGGTGGCCATGCTACGCGAGAAGGGCATAAAAAAAACAGACTTAACACGCGATGAGTTTTTGAAATATGCGTGGGAGTGGAAGGAGAAATATGGAGGCATTATTCTGGAGCAACTAAAGAAGCTAGGTGCTAGTTGCGATTGGGATCGCACTGCATTCACCATGGATCCTGCCTACTACGAAGCTGTGATTGATGTGTTTATTGATCTCCATAAAAAAGGCTACATCTACCGTGGCACACGAATGGTGAACTGGGACCCAGCCGGAAAAACGGCACTCTCGGATGATGAAGTAATTCATAGAGAAGTTAACTCGAAGCTCTATTACATTAACTATAAAATTGAAGGTGAAGAAGGCTTTGCTACGATTGCCACCACTCGTCCAGAAACCATATTGGCAGATGCCGCAGTGTGTATAAACCCGAACGACATACGCTACCAGCATTTGAAAGGCAAGCGTGTTTTGATTCCATTGCTCAATAAGTCGATACCGATTATTGAGGACGAATATGTTACGATGGACTTCGGTACGGGCTGTTTGAAGGTAACACCTGCACATGATTTGAACGACTATGAATTGGGCAAGAAGCACCAGTTAGAACTGATCGATATTTTGAATGACGATGGTTCGCTAAATGCAAAAGCAATTTTATATGTAGGCAAAGATCGCTTTGCAGTGCGAAAGGAAATAGCGAAAGACTTGGAAGTTGCAGGGCAATTATTAAAAGTTGAAGATTATAAAAGCAACGTTGGTTTCTCGGAAAGAACGGACGCAGTGATTGAACCACGCTTGTCGATGCAATGGTTTTTAAAGATGGATATTATCACGCAACCTGCGTTGAAAAATGTGATGGACGATACTATTCAACTATTGCCACCGAAATTTAAAAATACCTATCATCATTGGATGGCTAACGTGCGCGATTGGTGTATTTCACGTCAGTTGTGGTGGGGTCATAGAATACCGGCATGGTATGCTCCCAATGGAACAATAAGTGTTGCCAGAACGAGAGAGGAAGCATTTACAAATCTCAAATCTCAAATCCCGAATCTCAAATTAGAAGATTTGAAAGAAGATGAAGATGTGCTCGATACCTGGTTCTCCAGTTGGCTGTGGCCGATTGCTGTGTTCGATACTACCATCTTTAAAGACGGCAACAAGGGCAATGCCGATTTGAATTATTTCTATCCTACTAACGATCTCGTTACTGCTCCCGAAATCTTATTCTTCTGGGTAGCGCGTATGATCATTTCAGGTTATGAATATCGCGGTGAGCAACCATTTAAGAATGTATATTTAACGGGCATTGTTCGCGACAAGCAAGGCAGAAAGATGTCGAAGAGTTTGGGTAACTCTCCCAACCCACTCGACTTGATTGCCAACTTTGGAGCTGATGCCGTGCGGACAGGTATGTTGTTTAGTTCACCTGCTGGCAACGATTTGTTGTACGATGAGAAGCTAGTAGAACAAGGAAGAAACTTCTCAAACAAAATATGGAATGCATTTAGATTAGTGAAAGGTTTTAGTGTTGAATCCATTCAACAGCCAGAAGAAAATAAAATTACCATTGAATGGTTTGATTCAAAACTAAATCAAACATTGATTGAGTTGGATGATCACTTCACGAAGTTCAGAATATCGGATGCGTTGCACACCGTTTACAAATTGGTGTGGACAGATTTCTGCGCGTGGTATCTTGAGATTATAAAACCTGAATTCGGCAAACCAATTGATGAAACCACTTATAACAAAACCATTTCATTCTTTGAAACGCTATTGAAAATACTTCATCCATTTATGCCGTTCATTACTGAAGAGCTGTGGCATGAGTTTAGTTCGCGCGAAGAGAAAGATTGTATTATCGTGGCATCGTGGCCAAAGGCGATTGCATTTAACCAATCCATAATTAACGAAGCGGAATTTGCTTTTGAATTGGTTACTGAGATTAGAAATACACGCAATGCAAAAGGGCTTTCACCAAAAGAAGCATTGGCACTGATTCAAAAATCAGAAACATCAAATTTGAATTCTTTCAATGCGGTTGTTACCAAGTTAGCCAACTTAAAGTCGATAGAGAAAGTAAAAGAAACCTCGGGCAACGGTATATCACTTTTGGTGAGAGCAATTGAATACTGGATTCCTCTGGAAGGGAAAATTGACGCTGCGAAAGAAAGAGAAACATTGCAAAAGGAATTAGAATACAACGTTGGCTTTCGCGATTCAGTAAGCAAAAAACTTAGCAACGAAAAATTTGTGAACAGCGCACCTCCTCAAGTAATTGAAATGGAGCGCAAGAAAAAAGCCGATGCAGAAACCAAGATCAAAGCATTGGAAGAAAGTTTGGCGAGATTGAGTTGAGGCTTAAGATTTTCATTAAATCCAGATGTTTCTGCAAAGCGTAACAATTATTTAATTCGCGATTGGAATCTTTTTTATAAGGGAATTGTATTACCTGCACAAAACAACCAAACCTCATAAAATGAAAACATACGTAATTCTAGGAGCAACCGGAAACACTGGAAAACTCATTTCTCTTGGCCTTCTTGAAAAAGGCAACGCAGTAAGAATAATTAGTCGCGATGCGAGCAAAGCCACTGACTTAATCGCCAAAGGAGCGCAGCATTTTGCTGGCAATGCCAACGACACTGCATTATTATCAAAAGCTTTTGCTGGTGCCGATGCGGCCTATGTGCTTGTAGCTGGCGATATAAAAGCAGCAGATGTGTTTGCCGAACAAGTAAAAATTGTGGATTCAATTGCTGCCGCACTAAAAGGCTCCTCAATTAAAAATGTGGTTACTTTGAGTAGCGTTGGTGCACACTTAAAGGAAGGCGCAGGCATTGTGCAAGGTCTTCAAAAAATGGAAGAAAAATTCAATGCCATTGAGGGCATTAACTTCTTGCATTTACGTGCTGCTTATTTTATGGAAAACACGCTGGGTATGCCAGCCATGGCCAAAAACATGGGCATGATTGGTGGAGCGCAAAAAGGCGACCTAACCTTTTCGGTAATTGCCACAAAAGATATTGCAGCCGTTGCTTTGCAGCGATTGTTGGCTCTTGATTTCGCTGGAAAGTCGCACACTTATTTATTGGGCGATCGCGATTATACCTTCAATGAAATTGCAACTATTTACGGAAATGCTATTGGTAAACCCGATTTGAAATACATTCAGTTTCCATTTGCCGATGCCAAAGGCGCGATGATGGGAATGGGCATGGGCGAAAGTTATGTTGATAAACTTCTTGAGTTGGTAAAAGGAATGAATGAAGGTTATCTACTTGCTGATGCCGTTCGTAAGCCTGAGTACGCCACACCCACTTCGGTAGAAGAATTTTCACATACTTTCAAAGCGATATACAACTCACTTTAATTTTAAATAGCCTAAGTAAGCCGCACTCGGTTGTACAATCAACACGGGTGCGGTTTTTTGTTTCATCACCAAAAAGAATAATTCTTTCACGCCATCGTCTGTCAATAGAGTCGATTAATATTCTGATTTTTACATTTATTTTCAACCTTATACAATGAGCAAACCCAAACCAAAAGTCACCATCGGTCACGTTTTTAAAACCATTATCTGGCCAAGAAGAAATATCTTATTCGTTGGCCTGGTTTTGATTGTAATCAGTCGCCTTTCGGGATTGGTGTTGCCTGGTGCAACAAAATATTTGATGGACGATGTGATTGTAAAAGGCGATCTATACATGCTCAAAGTATTGTTGGGAGCAGTTGCTGGGGCAATTCTCATACAATCTGTAACTTCCTTTTTGCTTACTCAGATTTTGAGTGTTGAAGCTCAGCATTTAATTTCAGTGCTTCGTGTGAAAGTGCAAAAACAAATCTTGAGACTTCCCACTCGCTTCTTCGACAATACAAAATCTGGCGCGTTGGTCTCTCGCATAATGAATGATGTAGAAGGCGTGCGCAATCTGGTGGGCACTGGTTTAGTTCAGTTAGTAGGTGGTGTGCTTACGTCCGTTATCTGTCTGGTTTTGCTTATTCGCATTAGTCCGTTGATGACGTTGTATGTACTGGTTCCTGTTTTGATTTTTGGATTCATTTCATTGAAAGCGTTCGCAAAGATCAGACCCATCTTTCGTGAGCGTGGCGTAATCAATGCGGAAGTTACAGGGCGATTGACTGAGACGTTGAATGGCGTTCGTGTTATCAAAGGCTTTAATGCCGAACAACAAGAAATAAAATCATTCGAATTAGGTGTTGAAAAACTATTCTTGAATGTAAAGGCCAGCCTTATCTCTACGAGTATAATCACTAGCTCAGGTAGTTTTTTGTTGGGGCTTGCCTCAACAGGCATCATGGGTATGGGTGGCTACCTTATCATTAATCATCAATTAACATTTGGCGAATTTCTTTCTTTCACTTTGTATTTAGGATTTATGATTGCACCCATTGTGCAGATGAGTAACATTGGCAGCCAGTTAACGGAAGCATTTGCAGGCCTCGATCGCACTGAAGAAATAATGAACATGGAGATTGAAGATGATGGCTCTGTACGCACGGAGAAGATTCAATCCATAAAAGGTGATATTGAGTTTAACAATGTTTCATTTGCGTATGAAGAAGGTAAAGAGGTATTGAAGAACATAAATTTTAAAGCACCTGCAGGATCAGTGACTGCGCTGGTTGGAACTTCAGGTTCAGGTAAATCAACCATTGCGGGTTTGGCCGCTTCTTTTTTAAATGCTGAAACTGGTAAGATCACCATTGATGGTATCGATCTTTCAAAAATAAGTTTAGATAATTACCGTGGACAACTAGGCGTTGTGCTTCAAGATGATTTTTTGTTTGAAGGCACTATTCGCGAAAATATTTTATTCCCTCGCCCCAACTCCTCTGCCGATGAATTGCAAAGTGCTGTGCGAGCTGCCCACGTTGATGAATTTACCAATCGATTTGAAAAAGGGTTGGATACCTTGATCGGTGAACGCGGTGTAAAACTTTCAGGTGGCCAACGTCAGCGAATCGCAATAGCAAGAGCAATTTTAGCGAATCCACGAATTTTGATTTTAGATGAAGCGACTTCAAATCTAGATACTGAAAGCGAAGCTTATATTCAAGAGAGCTTGCGTAAATTATTACAAGGCAGAACCACGTTTGTAATTGCTCATAGATTAAGTACCATCCGCCAAGCAGATCAGATTTTAGTAGTGGAGCAAGGCGAAATTGTAGAAAGAGGAAAGCATGAAGATCTGATCGAAAAGAAAGGTCGCTATTTCGAACTATACACTTATCAGGCTAGGATTTAAAAGTGATTTTCGTTTACTACTTATTTCAAGTTTTCGCGAAAAGTACACTGGTTGAACTTGTGGAAACAAGTCAGGATTAATGTCGAATGTAAGGCTAATTAGAGTTCAATAGCGTAAACTGTTTTTCTTTGCTTTGCATTAATCGAGCCCACTCAAATCGTTTCAATATTTCACCCCACACTGTGTATTGAATTGTAGTTTCTAGTTGTAGGGTATTCAATTCGTCTATTGTCTTATTAATAATATCCACTTGTCTTTCTTGAACTCCTTTATTCATAGAATTCCATCCTTTAAACTTTTCTGACTCCTTGTCGAAGAGGCAAATATCAATTGAATTGATAGCATAGTTTTGAATATGCTTAGAGTTTATTGTTGAAAATTCTGACCAAACTTGGTTGTCATAATATTGCTCAAGATAATGTTGGAATGGTGTATGGGCAACATCGAATTCGTTGCGTGCATCTTCTATTAAAGCCTGATAAGCTTTTATTTCCTTCATCATTTTTTCTGCCATCGGGATAAAGATATCTTCAATCTGAAAATTGTGAAGTACCAGCTTATCAAATGCTTCATCCGCCTCGGTTCGAAACTGTTTCAATTTTTCTGTCAAGGCAATCAATTCAGTCCTTACCACTTTCATCTTTGCTCTTGCATTAGAAAAAGCCTGCACCAAGTTACGATTGGCTTCTTGCATCTCCCATTCATGTTGGTGAACTTTTAGATACGCTTGCACAAGTTGTTCGTCCTCGGCTGTCCAAGTAATGGCTTCGTCATATTGAATGGTTACGGGGCGAAGTGGATGGGATAGATTTTTTGTTTTCATACGCTCTTAATTTTTATAAAGTGAAGTTACAAAAAAAAATTGTTTTCACTCAAGCATAACGTACAAGTAATTTATATGAATACACTTCTCTGATTTCCAACCAAGATATAAATTTCCAAACCCTGCATTATTTATTGTATTTGACTAATACAGATCGGATATCTTTATTCTTTGATGTAGTCGGAGACTAATGTCTAACTCAGATAAAAACGATTTGATTAGACCTACTACATCCATTTGAATGCCGCGAGAGCAGGTATTGTAGATAAAGAAGAAGAATATTTACTGAGTAGCTGTTGTTATTTCTATGGACTAAGAAAGGGCTTTTGGAGCTGGAACCTTGCTAAGGAAAATGGATTGCAAATCCTTACTATCTGGGTTCGACATTACAAATGTTGAAGCGCAAAGTATATAGATTGATTGTAAACTATTCATGTATTTATAAGTTACTAAACTTTCAGAAACTGAAAGTTTAGTAACTTATAATTTTAACTAATTATTGAGCAAAAAAAAAGCGATGCCTTTAACAGCAACGCCTTTGGATCTATACTCAACTACACTGCCCACTCATATGATCTTTAAGACTATTTAGTAATGGTAATAGTACCCATGTTTGTAACATTGCCAACAGTTACTGAAACATTTTCTTTTTGTGCTAATAAGTATCCTGACTTTGGTTGAAAAGTAACTTTATATGTTCCGCATTTAAACCATTTAATAAATAATTTCCAGTAGCATCAGGAAATGTTGTACTAACTGTATCTGTTCCGATAATCGCATAAATAGCAGGGTTTGCGTCTAGAGGCAAGGCAATTCCCTTTATCGAACCAGTCAAGGCTTCTGCAACTGTTTTAATTACTGGTTTTAGATTATATTTTCCGCTGCCAGTAGAAACGATGGAACGAGCTGCATCAAAATCTAATATCAATCTATAAGTAACACCAGCAACAAGGTCAGCATTGACTTGCAGTTTTAAACCCGACTGCTGAGCACTTGGCGTAGAAAGCAAAATTGATTGATCAGCTATTTTTACGGAATTGTTAGCACCCAAAATAAGCCTGACTTGCGACAGCCTACCAGAAGGCAATTCTATCTTGCCTAACAACATATCTAATCCATTAGTAAGCTTAAGAAGATTGTATACACCTGCAGTTACAGGTACTGCTTTCCATCCATCAGAAGAAGAAGTACTCGAATTTACTTCCACTCCCTGAATATCAATATTAACTTCCTGATAATCTCCAGGAGCATCAATCAAGCGAACTTCCACAACAGTTGTTGACGGTGTGTCCTTTTTACAATTAGAAAAGGTAATAGCTATAATAGCCATTGCTATGATAGGAAAAAATTTTATTGTTTTCATAAATTTAATTTTTATTGACTTGCAAAGTTAATGGCAACCAAAATAAAATCTTACACTTTAAAGGTTGGACATTTATATAAATCGCTCATCTCATGCGAGCGCTATCACTTCAATTTCATTGGGTGTCATGCCAAGCTTGTCTTGCAGATGACTGAACATTTCGTTTCGTTGACTTTCATCAAAATTTAAATCATCATCAGTTAACAATGGGAATTCAATTCTCAGTTTATCCTTTTGAATATCCCAGACGGATTTATCATTATTAGATTGATCTTTCATTTTGTGATTTATTTTATTATTAGTAAAGCTCGCCATAGAAGTTCATTGACTATTTACAAAAACCTACTTATGATTTGCAGGATTTACTTATGGTTATAAATTCATTGTATGAGACTCATTAAAATCAATGCTATGACAAGCAATAAACAATTGAGGGTATTTCTAAAAACTCTCCCGCCCTTGGTGGTGTTCTTCACCAACAAGCCTATCATATAGTAAACTACAAATATTCTAGCGTCCGGTTTTATGAAAACAATGTAAGTGAGTGGGATTTTTTGGCTTACTATGATAGAGCTAGGTTAGAACTCATTGTTGGTGAAGAACACCAACATGGGCGGACATTATCAGAATTTGTGGTGCGGTGAAAACACAAGCAAAAAAACCACGCTCATTTTTATTTTTCATAAACCAAAGATGTGCGTTTTAATTCCCTTCTCATCAATGGACCAAACAAAATTTAATCAACCATGAGTTTTTAGAGGTACCCTTATTTCAATCAATACAATTCGTTATTATTGATCACATCCATTACTTCAAACTGCGACACAGGTCACAAGCGAGACGCTTGTTACAGTTGAGCAGTACCAATCAGTATCTGCACTAGACAACCGTCACGGTTAGTGCAAAGATTTATTCTATTACTGAATTATTATATCCTTTCTTCTGGATTCAGGAATTACCTTTAGCATCTCCAATTTTCCGTTTTTAAATATTGCTTCTACCGTTGTTTTATAAGGGGCATGAAGCTTAAAATGCACATCTTTTTCTTTAGGCCATGCAGGTAAAAGGTAAATTTTCTCCCCATCTACTTGCATTAACATTTCCTGAATGCCAATCATGCCGGCACCGCCCCAATTATGGTCGGGAGTCCAATCAAAACCTGGCCCCCAGAAAGCGGGGAAACGTCTTCCCGAATCTTTCAATTTCAAACTGTTCAGCTCAAAAGCTTCTGCCGTTAAACCCAGCCTGGCTGCGAAAATATTATCTTGTTTCCAACCTACATGACTCCTGAATTTTAATACATCAGTATCGTATTTATAGGTATTAATAGCAGTGTCTAATCCTGGTTTACCTATTCCATAAATTCCCCATGGGAAAACAGGATATAATTGAGGACTTTCTGTATTGTTGATGCGCTCCCAAAGCTTAGCTGGTGATATAGTAGGTTTATCGTTAAACTCACGAAAACTAATCGGAGGAATTCGACTAAGCATTAACTGCCACTCATTACGTTTTGATTCAGAAAGATACGGCTCCGGCAGCGCTAATAGACGCGTTAAAACAGTTTTTAAAGCAGCAATAGTCGAGGTAGAATTATAGGCCATCTTATAAGTTTCCGCTGCTGAACCTGGGTACAAGACTAAATATCCGTTTGCATCAAATGTTTTACTTCCACGCTGCTTCGCTAAATATTGATAATGCTCATTATAGAAAGTGAGACAGCTTTCTATAAAAGGAACATATTCTTTGATATCTTTTCCGGTATATCTTTCGCTTTCAAGCATCATTTGGCAAAACTCAAAAACGGTATCCCATTCGTATTCTAACCATGGATTGCGTTCTATACCTTTATCAAAGTCGGCATGACGTTCCCAATTGTATTCAGCAAAGTTTGGCAGGCCGAAGTTTTCCAATTGTTCGGTGAAGCTGGCGCCTTTGTGTTGCCAGTAAATTTCACTTCTCAATTCTGCATTTCGTTGAAGCTTTAAGTAGAAATCAAGCTGAGGTTTCATCATGTCAAAATCACCGCTTTTAAGCATCGGCCAATAAACTAACCGTTGATTTTGAGCTGTGTGCGTGCCCCCTCCCCAATTTCTGAAATCCGGTGTAAAAGTTAAGGTTGAATCTGTAAAAATAGGATCGAAAGTAAAGAGACCACCGTTAAATTTGGTCGGATATTTTCCAAAAGCATTGCAGCCCAGCATGTAACGGAACAGTTGATAATTTTTACCGATTTTCCAAGCCTCGCTATCAGCTTTGTTTTCATCAATGAAAACAAAGCTCTTTTCCCAAAAGGCATTCCACCATTGCTGTGTATTTTTAAAATTCTCTTTCTCCTTTTTATGGGCTATCGCCATAACTTTTTGAAGTCCTGCTTTCCAGCTTTCTACAGATTCTGCTTGTTCTGTATAAAGTGTTAAAGTGAGTTGTTGGAATCGGCTCGCTTTTTTGCTTTGTAAATTCCAGCTTTTAAAATCAGTATCTAGATATTTACCAACGGAGTTACCAGCAGCTACCATATTATCACCTTTCAGAATTCCTCCGAACGTTAAGTCCTTAAGCGGATTAAATAGTTGATCTTTTATCCCATCCAATCCCTGCTGTTTAACAGTTATATCAAAAACTGTTTGAGGTGGATTTCTATGATAAAATTCTACTGAATTTCTATTAAAATTAATTTGATCTTTATAAGTTTTTATTTCTCCTTGAGGCGCAAACTTGTACGAATTTTGGTTATTCTCTTTGCCTTCCGTAATTCTGTCTTGGTACCTCCAGCTCTCGAAATAAGCAGTTGTAACAACGGGGTTATTGCTTTTAATTTCCACGTGCACAACCGGATTAAACACATCTACCCAAAGCTTTATCTCTGAAGATAAATCTTTGCTGGCGTTATTAATCTTAATATAGCCATCTTTCAAAACCAATTCCTGTTTAAAAGAAGTTCCGTTTTTAAACGGATTTGGCGAAAGTCTTAACCGTACTCTACCAAGTTTCAGCAGCGTATTATTCTCGTCAAAGGTGCCGCTCTTAGCCACGTAAAAAAGAATATCACCATTTTCAACCCATACATTTAAGCCAATATCTCCACCTCCGCAAGGCATAGATTCTGATGCGTTTTTACTTTGGGAAGTCCATACTACATGGTAATTATTAATCTGTGTCTGAGCATTTGACAAAATACTTGTCAAAAGAAAAAGCAGTATTAAGTTTCGTTTCAATCGTTTATTGTTTATAGTCGGCAACTACATTTAATTCTCTTTAATGGGCCTTACCAAAAGGGTCAGGATTTCCGTTCCAATCTTTTCTCCTAGGATTTTCACTGCCATCCCTCAGTATACATTACTAATATAGTAGCATATACTTAGTTTTTAAATTTATAAAGAAAATCACTAGCGTTTTGATATTACTCAAAGATACTCAATTGGTTAGCAGGAAATAGTTCATTGACGTTTTGTTGTATTGGTTTGTCAAACAGATTTTCGATGGGCGATTTATCGAACACATTGATGCTGAACACCTGTAATATTTCGTATAGCGTTTGCTTGAGGCCGAACCTTTTTTTGGCTATTGCCACGATAACGTAAGCGCAGATCGCAATACGGATTTGTGTTTTCACTGCGTTAGCAAAAGTTCTCCAAAAGGATTTTATATTCAGGTGCTGCTTAATCCATTTGAAGAACAATTCAATTTTCCAACGGTGTTTGTAAAGAGCTGCTCTCGCCCTTGGTGGTGTTCTTCACCAACAAGCCTATCATATAGTAAACTACAAATATTCTAGCGTCCGGTTTTATGAAACAATGTAAGTGAGTGGGATTTTTTGGCTTACTATGTTAGAGATAGGTTAGAACTCATGTTGGTGAAGAACACCAACATGGGTGGAACAGCAAAGGCTATTTCTTCTTAGAGGCCTTCGCTCGTTTATTAAAATCAAGGGCAAGGCCAATCCAGTAATCGAAGTCTTTCTTTTTGCTATAGCCATCTTCGCTCACAAATATAAAGCTCTTCATTACTCGCTTGTTGTGAATCATCGGTCGGCATCCATTTCGCTCAGCTACAACTTCAAATAGCTCGGGGTCTACCCGACACATAAGTTCATCGTCTCCCACGCTAACGCACATTTTGCCATTCACCATAAAAGTGATTCCTCGAAACATCTTTTTTTCAACTACTTGGGGTACATCGGCCAATGCTTCTCGTACTCGGTCGGCTAGTTTTTCATCATACGCCATCGTTCATATTCAGTTATCTTAGAATTAAATACCTGCTAAATTAAAGTTTTCTAATATACTTTCAGCTCCCAAATTCCCTGACGTGGCGTGCCTTTTTTATTTGGCATGATTACTCTCACAAATCGTGCATTCAATTTTTTATCAAGAACCATTGGCGACCCAATCTTTTTATTTTCATTTTGATCATCTACCGTTTTCCAATCTTTGCCATTATCCGAAATCTCTAATTTATAAGCGTACGCATATATAGGGTATTCCACAAAAATTTCTATACGTTGAACGGGCATTACGCTGCCCAAATCAATGGACACCCAAGCCTCATCCGTTTTACCTCCAATCCAAAGTGTACCATTGTTTTCATCATTGATATAACTGGCCTTTGTTACCGAATCTAAATCGGAACTGCTTTTTACTTTGGCGCCAAAAGCTACATTTATTCTTTCCCGTTCAACTGTAGGCAATGTTCCCTTATGTGTTGTAACTACGTGTTGAATGCCCCCGTTTGAATTAAATATAAGTTCATCAATAGCAACCTGCCGTAGGTTTCCGGCAATATTATAATTGCCCATAGTATTAAACCGGTGGTAAACAATATAGTATTTGTCCTGGTAACGCAGCATAGAATGGTGGCCGGTAGATGTAATGCGATCGCCTATTTCGTTGCCCACCAACAGGGGACGTACCAAACCTTCCTGCCATGGACCAAAAGGAGTTTTACCCGTTACATAACGAACCTGGTAAGTCTTATCCCATGTTTTTCCCCATGAGTACATAAAATAATAAAGCTCATTATGCTTTAACATGTAAGGTGCCTCAAAATAATGAGGTGGGGTAACATCGATAGGAGTATCGGTGAAAGAAGCCATGTCGGGATTTAGTTTAACAACGAGACACCTGCCCTCAATATCGAAACCAGAATCGCTGGATCCCCAATAAAGATAAACTTGCCCATCTTCATCAATGAAACATTCTGCATCTATGGTTTCTACATAATAATATTCCTTGTGCCTTATCAAGGGTCCGTTATCTGCACGGGCATTTTTCCATGGGCCCATTGGAGCATCTGCAACACCTACCCAAATTTCTCTACCCACCGTGACGTACATATAAAATTTTCCATTTTTTGCTTTTACCACACTTGGTGCCCAAACACCATCCTTTCTGCCGGTTTTACTAACACATTGCTCTTTTGTTGGCCAGTTCAAATAGGAGCATTTCCAGTTTTTAAGATCGGTAGAACTCCAAACGCCCATTTTAGTAATGGCGTCCCATGAAGTAAGGTCACTTGTTGCATAGATATAAAATGTGCCTTTATCTTCAATGATAGTAGGGTCTGCATAATAACCAGGCAATACAGGGTTTCTTGTTTTAGGGCTGTTAAAACTGAGGTCGTTTTTATTCCAGAGGGCTAAAACCGATGTGTCAGGATTTTGGGCAAAACTGCTGAAGCACATCATAGTAATAATTAACGTGGTAAAATATTTTTTAAAATATTTCATATTCATATCGCTTACGGTTTTTGAGTTGTTATGGAACGCATGCTTTAACATGTTTGAAGAATGAGTTTCAACACTGCATGATACTATCTTTCGGAAGTAGGTATGTTGTATTTGCGTCTGCCAAAAGGATATTTTCCCTGTTTAATAATGCCATCTTCAATAGCAATATTACTTAGTATGCTAGTCCGTAATCTTTTTCATCATACGCCATCGTTCATATTCAGTTATCTTAGAATTAAATACCTGCTAAATTAAAGTTACTAAAAAATGGGAGCAATCCCACTCCTCGAGTAGAGCTTTGTCCAGTTTTACTTGCGAAAATATTTAAGTATTCGATTTCACATAACTCATCGCTGCTTTTGCGAATTTCTCCCATTTATCTTTATAATCAAATGAGACCTGAACCCACTCTTTCATTGGTCTTTTCTTTCCTGACGGGTCAAATAGTTTAGAACCATCTAAACTCAATGCCTCTTCGTGCATGTCATCCGTTAACTTAAAAACCATTTCGTTCTGAAAAAAACAGACAAATGCTTTTCCGTTAATTTTAAAACAAGGCTTTCCAAACATTTGACTTTGTTCAGCATTTTTAATTTTTTGTCCAATAGCAAGGTATTGTGTTTCTTCTTTCGTCATACTCGAATTGTTTTAGATGATGAAGCCATTCGGGATTTGTAAGGATTTTAATCCCCTCTATCTAAACTTTGAGATGCCTTAGGAACATCTCGAAGAGAAGGGGAAATATCTTTCTAACAAAATTTATCTCAAGCTATCTCTATGTTATCAATGCTAATATCGTCCAACTTATTGGAACAACCTTAAAATTCCCATCCGAATTCGGACAATACTTGGCAAATTCGGACAAGGTATTATTTTTAATGCGGCCATAGCACGTTAAAAGCTGCATATTTAGCGGCATTATTATTGAAAAGCGCAGAGCATACACTACAACTATGCTGAAACATTATACCGCCATCCTGCTACGCAACATTCAGCGGAATGCACTTTTCATCGGGTTCAACGTTATCGGCTTGGCCGTTGCGCTGGCTTTAGCTACGTTATCCTACTTTAACTATACAACCGATACAGGGTATGATAGTAATCATGCTAACAGAAAGTCTATTTACCGAATTTCTTCTGTCCGCGAATTTGAAGGATCCGAAACACATTTCGCTATTGTGCCTGCGCCCTTGCGAGAGGTGATCGCTCAAAATATTTCAGAAATAAATAACTCCACTCGGTACGCTCCTTCAAATTCCTTTTTCAAAGTAGACAATACTATTTTCAACGCGGGGCTGGCTTATGTCGATCCTTCTTTTTTCTCTATGTTCACTTTCGAGATGATTGGTGGAAGTCTAACGACTGAACAAGAAAAAGGAAACGTGGTGCTCACGGATGACATGTCCTTGAAACTGTTCAACACCGTGAAATCGATAGGGATGCCTGTAACCCTGTTGGTTGGAGACAAAAAGAAAGAGCTCGTGGTGAGTGCTGTAATCAAGCGCTCGCCTTTGTTCTCAAGCTTTCAGGCAACGGCATATCTCAACTATAAAAATCATATCGATGAATTTTCGGAGAAAGAAGACAATTGGAAATACCGCAACTCTGTGTTTGTGCAAATCAATGAACCATATAAAGTAAAACAGGTTGAAGATCAACTCCAACGTTTTCGCGTAAGCAACAACAGCGTGCGAAGTGATTTTCAGATCAAGCAATTTGTGCTAGACCCATTCTCTTCAATGGCTCTTCACGACAGTGCGAAGGACACCCAACAGATTATGACACGGCCAGCAGGCCCACGCTCGGCTGTGCTAGGCAATACAATCAGTGCCGTGCTGATATTATTGCTCGCGTGCCTCAACTTAACCATCACTTCTATTGCTATTTCTTCCACACGATTGAAAGAAATCGGAATCAGAAAAGTGATGGGTAGCGAACGAAAACACTTGATTGGCCAGTTCCTTGGCGAAACTTTTTTCATTGTATGCATGGCTGTGATATTAAGCCTTCCGCTCACCGAATTTTTTACCAAAGGATGGAATTCACTATGGCCATGGGTGAAACTTGAAGTTCATTTTTTAGATCCTTACTTCATTGCCTTTTCTGTGCTGCTGGCGGCACTCGCAACATTATTAGCGGGAAGTTACCCTGCCTTTTATATATCGCGCTTTCAAACGGCCCATGTGCTGAAGGGAAAGGTAAAGTTTGGTGGTACTAATTATTTTATGCGTTCCCTGCTGGTATTACAGTTTTGCATTGCCGTAATTGGAATTGTGTTTGCGGTGGCCTTTGTTCAAAACGCTAAGTATCAACAATCGTACGACTTAGGCTTTCATCAGTCCGAAGTTCTTTTCGCCAGAATGAGCACCTACGGTGATTACAAAACGTATCGGGATGCGCTAGAGCAAAATAAGGACATTCTTTCAATGGCCGGTTCCAAACATCATTTGCTTTACTCCTCTCGCGGTCACCAGCCCATCAAATATCAAAGTAAACAAATAGAAATTGATTTGCTTGAAGTAGGGGCGGGCTATAGAAATGCTGTGGGTTTTACGCTGTTACAGGGTCGCGATTTTGTGGAAGACTCGGAAACAGATCGGAATGAATCTATTTTGATTACTCAAACCTTGGCTAACGAATTTCATTGGGATAATGCCATAGGCAAACAAATCATTTTGAATGATACTACACAGCTTACAGTAATTGGAGTGCTAAAAGATGTTTACACTAGCGGACTGTGGCGAAAAATTGAACCGATGATGTTGCGCCTTGGTGCTAAGGAAAGCGAGGTTTTTTTTGTGGCGAAAGTGCCAAGTGAAAAAATTCAGCAGATAAAAGCCGATATGGAAAATAAATGGAAGCGGTTATTCCCCGATCGACTCTCCTCAATCGTAGCAATGGGTGAAATGGAAATACTAACTCAAACAGCGGTTGTAAATAATAACCTTGTGTTGATGTTCTCCTTCATCGGTATCGTCTCTATTCTACTCTCTTCTACAGGGCTGTTTGCTTTAGTAGCCTTGAATATTACCAAGCGAATGAAAGAAATTGGTGTGCGCAAAGTGTTAGGTGCTTCCATCGCACAAATCACGATGTTAATCAACAAAGAGTTTTTTGTGATTTTGATTATATCATTCATCGGTGGATGTGTAGCTAGTTTTTATTTAGCCAACGGGTTGATGGGTGCGATATGGAAATATTATCAACCTACAACACTCACCACTTTTGTTGCTGCTGGCTGCTCGCTATTGGTCATTGCCGGAGGAACAATTTTAGTGAAAGTGTATAGAGCCGCCAGCATCAATCCAGTAGAAACGCTGAAAGACGATTGAGGGTAATAAAAAATTATCAACTAAACAGGGCAAACAATTTTCAGGGATAGCGGGTCTGTAAAATAAACTGTGTCAGTTACTCATTGTAATAATCATATCTGATGTTGGAATGTGGTCAACTCCCCATAATTGATCTTGGGTACAAGGTATAAAATTTAGTTGGGGAGTTGTCCATCATTTCCACATCAAAT
>JBBRBQ010000008.1:0-163055 GCA_038205685.1 Cytophagales bacterium
ACTTTGATTCGAAACAGTACAAGGGATATATTAAGAATTTAAAACAGAATAGAAGAACGACTTGTCAGGATATTCCACATGGGACTATTCATTTTAATGAAGCTAATGGCATGTGTCTAAGGACGCCATTCGGTAACATCATTGTTCTCTCCTATGCATTGAGACATTTCTTGTTTTACATGAACGTCTTTCAATTTGGAAAAAATTTAGGGATACAGGACATCGATTTATCATACTCCTTCCTACTGGGAATCAGGATAATGATAGGAACAGAGAGTTTAGATTTTGAAATAGATCCTAGAGGTAAATTGCCAAAATCGATAAGAAAGCAGATTGACTATTTAACGGATTGGCAGATGAAGTTCATAATAGGTCATGAGTATGCTCATCATTATTTAGGACATTTGGAAAATAGTTTTGTATTAAAATCTAATGATAGGGTTAAATACGTTGGTGACAAAGTTCAGTTTTACACTTACAAGCAGAAAAATGAATTCGATGCCGACCTTCATTCGATAACAGAATCGACATATGATGATGTGGATAAATCTGAATTGATAAACGGAGCATTTATGTTTTTCATATTTCTAAGTATGTATGACAAAGTTGTGAATTACATGTTTCCAGGTAGAACCAATTCTAGTCATCCTGAACCACTCGACAGGTTATCCACCTTGAGAGCCACGATCGACAATAAAGTAGGCTTGACAACAAATCAGCTTAACGCAATAATTGAAAACACTGAAAAGACTATGGATGAATTTTTAAGAGAATATCTTCCATTTAATGTTGAGAACATAGAAATGGAGGGCTCAATTTATTTACCGAGTTACAGAAAAAAGGTACTGATAGACAGATTGGACATTTGAATTACAGCTGCTAACAAAAGCTATAAAACATATGCTGTATTGTAGGTTCTTAAAGTGTGTGCTATTAAATTTCGTCAGCAACGTGGGACAAAGATGTATGTATTTAAACGCATACGTTTCATAGCTAAACGTGTGTGTCTTGAACTTCGTTCAGTTGTAAGAATGGAGATGCTGTACAAAAGATGGAAGACTCTGATCAAGGGTATAAACGTGTGGAAGTCGAGTGAACCGAACTGGCCAACGTTAAAGGAAACGAAAAGAGAATAGGCCTTCCGCAGACGATGGTCAGAGATAGTTTGCAAATCACCTTATGCTGCATAGGTGGAAACATACTTTGTGGTGAACGATAAGGAAAAACGGGAACGAAGATTCCTGTAGATGGGTGTTGATGAGTTGAATAGATTGAATCAGCGACTGAAGCCTCGTAAGCTAAATGAGACGATGTTAAAAACAGGTAGTTACGTTTGTATCTGTGAGCAAGTGCAATGGGTGATCTGATTTCTGATTGCATAACATCCGGGGTAAAGCTGACAAGACATCAACAACAGGCTTTTGTAGGGAACAAGAGAAATTGCTATCGCCCTGATGAGTTTTTAAACCATCAAGCATGTAGGGATAACATGAGGTAGCAGTGACGGACTGAGTTGTAGTAGTGATGAAGTTAGTGAAAGGTAATGGAGCAAAGGACTTAGCCTGTTTTGTTTCATGTATTACTGACAACCAGAATCTGGGAAGATCGGTTACTCTGAAACGAGATCACAGCCAATGCAAGTTGGTATATCCGGGATGTAGAAATACATTTGTGATTGAACAGGAAGAGCCGTGTGAAGGGAGACTTTCAAGCACGGTTCCGTGAGAACCTAAGGGTGAAATTCCCTTGGGTGACTCGACTGGCTGTAATGCGGACAGACTATAAAAAATTGAACAACTTAATTAAAAAACAATCATGCGTTTATTCATCCTCTATTTAGTTATTTGCTATACTACCTCCTGCAAACAAAAACCATCAGAAACATCTATTTCAGTTGTTGACTATTTTAATTATAGCGATTCAATTGAATCCGGAGGTGTGAAAATGATTCCAATTTCGACACCTGTAGGTAATTTCAAAGTATGGACGAAACGTTTTGGAAATAATCCAACAATTAAAATATTGTTATTACACGGAGGCCCTGCACTTACGCATGAGTATATGGAGTGTTTTGAAACCTTTTTTCTAAGACAAGGCTTTGAATTTTATGAATATGACCAATTAGGCTCATACTACAGCGACCAACCAAAAGACAGCAGTCTGTGGACAACTGCACGTTTTGTTGAAGAAGTTGAACAAGTTCGACAGGCTATTGGTGCAAACGGTACGAATTTCTATTTGCTTGGAAATTCATGGGGCGGCATTTTAGCAATGGAGTATGCTTTAAAATACCAAAGTAATTTAAAGGGTTTGTTGATTGCGAATATGGTAGCAAGTGCACCAGAGTACGGGAAATATGCTGATGAAGTACTTGCCAAACAAATGAAACCAGAAGTGCTTTCTGAAATTAAAGCCTTGGAAGCGAAAAAAAATTTTGACAACCCGCGTTATATGGAATTGCTTATTCCCAATTTTTACCAGGAACATCTATGTCGTTTGAAAGAATGGCCTGATAGCTGGAACCGTTCTTTAAAACATGTTAACGGTGAAATTTATACAATGATGCAGGGTCCGAGTGAGTTTGGTATCAGTGGCCGTCTTGCAAAATGGGATATTAAAAATCGTTTGAAAGAAATAACAGTTCCTACTTTGATGGTTGGTGCCAAACATGACACGATGGACCCGAACGCAATGGAAGCACAAAGTAAAATGGTTAAGAAAGGACGATATCTTTATTGTCCAAACGGAAGCCATTTATCGATGTGGGATGACCAGCAGATTTTTATGAATGGTGTTATTGGGTTTATTAAGGATGTTGATTCAAGAACTTTCTAAAGCACATATTTGTAAACCATATTTAACAACAAGAGAGCACTACAGCCAACAAAAGTATTTGCAAAAGCAGGGCTGGACGTTGTTGCCTTCGGCTGTAGTTTTTTATCAGCTTCAGTTTCGGCTGGACGTTAATAATTTGGCTTTTAGTTGTTATCTTCAAATTCAGTTTTTCAATCAGCATTTGTTCCGGGTTGGACGTTCAATGAATTCCCTGCCTTCGCAAATACTCGACCGTTATATGCCATTTTAGAACGACACACAACAAACAAATGACAGAACGAGAAAGAGACGGTAAACTATTTTGAAAAAAAAATTCACCGTCTAAAATTAACCTTGTAAAAGTTTAGAATTTGCTTTCCCATTTATTAAACCCCAAGCGACATTTGGTAAAAATCTACTCAAAAAATAAATAATTTTAGTATCGCCTACTCGGATCTTATAAGTATCGTTTTTTAGGCCTTTTATTAACCCTTTTACTAATTTTTCAGGAGTAATTGATTTTGCTTCAATTCCATCTGCCATAGCAGTTGCTACAACAGGCGGAGAAAGTTCAAAAACTTTGACATTACTTTTCAAAATCTGTAAATGATTTCGAAGTTCATCGGTATAAAAGCGAACCGCAACTTTTGAAGCAGAATAAGTCGGGGCAGTATTTATTGGCACATAACTTAAAATAGAAGCTGTATTTATTATTGCACTTTCCTTTTTTGCTTTGAGCATTTCCATAAACAAATTGTTCATACGAATTACACCTAAATAATTGATACTCATTTCATATTCTGCTGTTTCAAAATGTTTATCGCTTGAAATTCCTAAATTTTGTGGTTTACTAATTACACCAGCATTATTGTATAAAATATCAATTCCACCCATAGCTTCAATTTGCAAAAATAATTTTTTTGCATCTTCGGCATTTGCAACATCACTATTGAAAGCAGTTATTGTAGGAAATAACTTTTTAGCTTCATTTAATTTCGCTTGGTTTCTTCCCGTAATTATAACCTTTGAACCATTTGCTAAAAATTGTTTAACGGCTTCAAGTCCAATTCCAGAACCACCACCTGTTATCAAAATTGTTTTGTTTTTTAATTCCATTTCTTTCTATTCTAATTTATTAATTGCTAAATTTGCTTGCGAATTGCAAGTGCAAATATATACAATAACTTGCAAAAAACAAGTGCAATTAAAAAATAATGGAAAGAAATAAAAAACGCTCTGAATGTCCTATAAGTTGTTCACTTGACATTTTTGGCGACAAATGGTCTTTATTGATAATAAGAGATATGATATTTTTTCAGAAATCAACATATGGAGATTTTTTAAAATCTTCAGAAGGAATAGCGACAAACATTTTAGCTTCAAGACTTCAAGGATTAGAAGACAATAAACTTATAGAAAAGTTAGAACACCCAAATAGCAAAGCGAAATTCTTATATACATTATCTGAAAAAGCAATAGATTTACTTCCCATAATTGTAGAAATATATTTATGGACAGACAAACACTTTGAAATTCCAACAGAAATAAAGGCGACAATTAAAGAAGCGAAAAAAGATAAAAACGAATTTTTAAAATCATTGACAAAACAACTAAAAAAACAAATAACTGAAAGGAAAAACGGCATATAACAGCGGTTTTGCAAAATGGCGGGTTCAGTGCTTCTAAGTCAGTTTAGTGCAAGGTTCAAGTTCAGTTTTTCAATTGAGCTTTTGTGCTGAAAATCGCCACCTTCAGTATACATTCAACGTTGTATGCAGTAATGCGATCTTCTTCACCAACATGTGCTCTAGAACATTAATAATGGGTTGGAGGGTTTCAAAACAATAATTGTCCTTTCGTAAATAGTTTTCCCTTATTCTCTCTCCACCCTTGCGGTCGTTATCATTGACCACCGACCCCATTAATGGATCATTAAATAACCGAATCAATTATCTCCCTGCTTCGCTGCTAATCAATCCTCCATAAAAGATAGCGTTCATTGCCATCTTATTGGTGCCAAACCAGAAAGCGCGGAACGCGAGATTCTCTGTAAAGCCAATCACCCTGCCTTTGCCTTGAACGGAAATACCAATGCCCGAAGTCTGTTTTAGCTTAGGATAATTGGCTGTTGAAATGTAGCCACTGATAAGAGTATTACTTCCATACGTTAATGGATTTGAATAAGCACCTTTTCCTTTTTCCATAAAGAGATTGTTTGATTTAAACATCGGGATTTTTGAAGTGTAATATCCGTACAGCAATGGATTGGTTAGATCAACATCGGCTTCAATTATTAAACCACTAGTCTCTTGCGCACCAACACTTTTTTGAATATCCCCGTAAGGTTTTGGTTTAGAAGCTTCTTTTTTATCGTCTTCTTTCTTCATATCAAACTTGCCGAGGCCAGCTGTGTTAAACCAACTCAAGGCAGTTTCAAAGCCAATGGCAACGCCACCGTTTTGCAACCATGTTTTTAGTTTTTCTTTCGCGCTTTCGCTGATGGCAGCATAACTTCCAGTCGGGAAAATGAGAGTAGTGTAGCGATTAAGATTGGCCGAATTAAAATTGTTTATTGGAAGCATAGTAACTGGAATCTCGTAACGAGTATCAAGCAAATGCCAAAGCTCTCCAGCATCGTTGGCCGAAACACCAGCATCTACTAATATTGCTATCTCAGGTTTCTTCAAGGTAATGAACGAACTACTGCCGAGGCTCACGCCTTTATAATCGAGGCCGGTGCCAAAGGCGTATACATCAAGGCCATCTTTTTCTGTAAGGTCTTTCATCATTACTTCTAATGTTTGCTGAGCAACTTCTTGATTATCTATAGAAATAAGAATCGAACCACGCTCAAACTTTTTTCCTTCGGTGTTGTAGAAAGATTCTGTTGCTACTTTTAAGCGCACACCACTTTTAAGCAATCTATAAATCGCCCTTGGTGTATAGAATCCGTAAGGTTCAATCACATATGCATAATCACCTTTGCCAATAATTTTTCCTTGCGGGAATGAAGGCACTATCTTTTCGCCTAATGTTGGTGTTGCTTTCAACTCTTCATAATCAACACCTGTTGCCATTGGAAGAACCCAACTTGAGATGTCATAAAAGAGGCTATCGGTAAATTTCAATTGCTTATCGAACATGCCACGGATCAATTTGTATTGTGTTTGATTCATAGGCACAACAAAACTTGATTCAGCTTCAAAGCTTTTTCCATTAATGGTTTGTGATGCAGATGGTTTATAAAGATCAATCTTTTGGCGATTCATTATCTCGGCCAAATGAAACGTTCTTGCTTTGTCTTTACTGCCGAATATGTAAGCTTTGATTGGATCTTTGGCTGCCTCCGCGACAGCGTTTTTATAAAAGTCGCGCTGGTAGTTTAAGAAGTCTTCGCGTAGATCATTGACTGCTTTAAGCGAACTTAACATTGTTGTAAAATGATTGCGTATTGTGAATGGAAAGCGGAGTACGCCATTTACACTTTCTTGAGCGTGGCCACGAGAGCTTGCTTGTTCAAACAGAATGCCGACCGCACCATTCGCATCCGGAAAAGTTGATCCCTTTCCATAATAGAAATCATCGTACCCTTCTTGACTAAAATAAAGCGACCCGATTTCATCTAACGCTTTCGCATGATACTCACCCATCTTTCTAGTGATGTCTTGGTTTTTCTGTGGTGTGATTGGGTTTACACGTGTTGGTTCACCGGGCATAAAGAAGAATGTTGCATTAGTGCCTTGCTCGTGATGATCGGTCAATAAATTCGGTTTCCACTCATGGAATTTCTTAATTCTAGCTTGACTCTCAGGCATCTGAGCCACTAGCCAATCGCGATTCAGATCGAACCAATAATGATTGGTGCGTCCGCCAGGCCAAGCTTCATTATGCTCCATATCATTAGGATCAGTAGAGATAAGTTTGCTCTTTCTTGAATTAGCCCAACTTGAAAAGCGGTGCAAGCCATCAGGATTAAAACTTGGATCAAAAAGGATAACAGTGTTCTCTAAATATTTTTCAATTTCAGCACCTTGAGCTGCGGCCAGATGATACGCCATAACCAATCCTGCATTACTCCCGCTGGGTTCATTGCCATGTATGCTGCATCCTAAATAAAACACCACAGGCATTGCTTTCACATCTACATTAGATGATTGATTAGGATCGCTCAACTTTAAGTGTTGAGTGCGAATAGCTTCAATATTACTTTGATTTTTTGGTGACGTGATAGTAAGTAGTAACAGTGGTCTGCCTTCATGTGTTGAACCAGTTTGCTCAATCGTGATTCTATCAGAAGCTTTATCTAGTGCATACATATAACTCACCAGGCGATCGTGGCTAACATGCCACTCGCCAACTTCATGACCAATAATAGATTTTGGAGTAGGTATAGCTGGATTGTAACTAACCTTACTAGGTAAATAATACGATAAGTCAGGCTGAGCAAATGCACCAGTAGCTAGACAAAGCAACAGAAGTAAAAGGCGAACGTTCATATCAGAGTTGAATTTAAGGTTTGCAAGGTTAACCAAATTGCTGCACACAGCTAAAATAATTAAAGCAATGGCTGAATGATTGTATTGGTGGTTTGATTGCTAGATTTTTTTTTCGGAATGAGTATTTATTCTTAAATTGAAATAACAATGAATTCAAGAACATCTCTTTTTCTAATATCAATGATAACCTTGGTGGGCATTACCAGCTTATCAAGTGCTCAAACCAATCAGTCTATTCAAGAGTATGAAGAGGTTTATGTCTTTGTTGAAAAAATGCCCGAATTCATTGGTGGAAAAGACTCACTTAAAGTCTATTTATCAAAAAATATCGATTACTCTAAAGCAGCGCAAATGAAAAAGACCAATCTCAGGGTACTCGTTGCTTTCATAGTAACCAAAGAGGGTAATGTAATTCGCCCCAATATCTTAAAAAGCGTTTCAAAAGAAATGGATGAAGAAGCTCTTCGGGTTGTCGCTTCCTTTCCAAAGTGGAAGCCAGGAATTCAAGATGGAAAAGCCGTAAATACAAGAATCAATCTCCCAATTGATTTTAAATAATTGATTGAGGTGTATTACTAAAAGAATTCATGGTAGCAATGCGATTAATCTTCTGAGTATCTGTCTCCACGAATTGATTAATAAAATAAATTTCTTTAGGCACTTCATATTTTGATAAATCCCTTTCAAGCATTTTTAGTATTTTGTTAGCGTCTAATATTCTTTTGCCTTCCACAACCAACACCACTTTGTTACCTAACTTCTCATCGGGAAGAGCAGTCACAAAAAATCGAAGATTTAAATTTAACTCTTCAAACACTCTAGCAATAATTGGCTCTTTCTTTTCAGGCATGATTTTAATGCCGCCAGAGTTGATCACGTTATCATATCTACCCAGCCAGATGAATTTATTTTGATCAATCAATTGCACAATATCATTGGTAATTATTTTGCCTGTAAGATGTGCTGCTTCTATTACCAAACATTGTCTCTCATCTTGAGTAATTGAAATTCCTCTTAAAGTTTGAAAGTAATTTTGTTTATCTTCTCCATTCAATTTCTGCAACGCAATATGAGTAATGGTTTCAGTCATTCCGTATGTCGCATAGATATTACAGCTGAGCAACTGTAGTTTTAATTTGGCTGTATCGTCTAAGGCTGCTCCACCAATAATTACGTTTCTAATTGAATTTAATTTTTGAATTGATTTAGAAGATTGAAGAATGGCTTGCAATTGATACGGTACAAACGCAGCAAAATCAATGCTTTGCGAGGCTGGTATTGATTCAAGGGGATCAGCACTTGGCTCAACGGCCACTATGTTCATGTTGTTTTCTAAACTGCGGATCACCATCATCTGCCCAGCAATGTAGCGCGTATCAAGACAAATTAAGGAGGTCTCATTTGGTTTTAGGTTGAGTGCTTCAATGGTTAACTTGGCACTCGCTTGCAATTGACTTCTTGTAAATTGAATTGGTTTTGGCGAGCCTGTAGAGCCCGATGTGGTAAGCGAAAAATTTTGCTCACCGCCTTGCCAGCGAAGAATTAAATCTGCGATTGATTTTTCAAAATCTGTTGAATAGGTAGTTGCTAAGTGTTGAAAGCTGGTTAAGTTGAAGGGATGATTATTGATAGAAATCTGAGAGCTCATGGATACCTATTTTCAGATTATATTTCCTTCCATTGCAACTGCTTGTTGGGTACAATTTCTTTTATCGACAACAAACTATTCTCAAGGTCTCTTGTAGATAGTTCTAGGTACACACAAAATCTTTCTAAAAAGTACATTTCATCATCATCAATAATTTTGTCAGCCCAAATAGTAACTATGGCCATTTCTAAAAAATACTTTTTCACTACCCAAGTAGTATCAGGGTGCAGGTTTAACTCGTTAATCTCAATGCCTTTTTTAAAAATAGCACGAGCCTCCACTATTTTGCCAGATGGCAGCCATGCGTTCGCCAAGAAGTATTCTAAAAAGTCTCTCTCGGCAGTTGCTATTTTCTGATTAGCATGTGCTGCGGCAGCAATGATTTTTACAATTGAAAAGCGCAGCTCTTCAAGTAGAGTTTTAAAGAGCCCAGAGGCTACCTCATCGCCTCTCGTATTTATCCATCGGCTAAAAATATAGATATCGAGAAAGAGCATGCCATTGTGAAAAAATTGCTCAACAAATTTATTCTCCCCTTCCACTACATTTTTAATGCGATTCTCAATAATTATTCCTGCTAGACGTAAATCCGATTTCTTTTGTCCAAAGAAAGTTCGGGTTGATACTTTTTGTTCGGGATAGACAGAAAAATAGAACTTACTAATGTTGGCTACGGTATTAGCAAGCGATTTATCAACAGCTTCTGTGTCCTGCAATTTTTTATTATCAAGAAGAAGGAGGGCACTTGTAAGTAAACAGTCAGCAAACAAAACTTTGGTTTTATCGAGGCTGCTCCACGTTTCAGAATTAGGATATTGCATCTCACCAAAAAGCTGACCATTGATTAAACCTACAGGCTGTATGGCTTGGTAAATGCTATAGAGTGCTTGAGAAGTCTTTTGATTTTCGTGTAAAACTTCTCTTAAATTGGCTTTTCGGAAAGCAACTGTTTCAGAAAACCAATCATTCTTCTGTGGATTAATTATACTCATATAGTTTCACTTCTTGATGTTACCACAATATAGGGTGAAAAAGAATCAAACAACACAGGCTTTGGCTATTTACTATGTTTACAACTCTCCTAAAGTTTGGACTTATAGCGTTTCTATTTCTCTTTCTGGTTCACTACTAGTTCATCATATCCATACGTGCTATCTCTTTCGCGGACAAATTCATAAACTTGATTGCATTGGCTTGGACTGAGCTAAAATAGGAAACGAGCCAAAGGTAATAAACAAAGAAGCCAGAAGGGTTTTTATAAAAAATACTTTTAAAAAAAATGAGATTATAAAAAAGGGCTTCCGCGATTGATTATCTTTTGGTACATTACTTATTCAAACATAAAAGTATCATTATGAAATCATCTCACATAAAACACTTTGTAACACTTTCTGTATTTTTATTTCTATTCACTCAATCATTCTCTCAGCAATTTAAAGCACTTCTATTTACCAAAACAGATGGCTTTCATCATGAGTCAATCCACGAGGGTGTAACTGCAATAAAAATGCTTGCCAGCAGGAATAATTTTACTGTTGACTGGCAAGAGAACGCTTCCGTTTTTAATAACAAAGACCTGGAAAGCTACTCTGTCATTATTTTTCTTAATACTACCGGAAATATTTTAACTGATGAGCAACAAGCGGCTTTTGAGAAATTCATTAAAAGTGGAAAGGGTTTTGTTGGTATTCATAGCGCATCTGATACTGAATATGATTGGGCCTGGTATACAAAAATGGTGGGTATGATGTTCAAGATCCATCCTCAACAACAAACCGCTTATCTAAAATTGGAAGACGCAAACTTTCCTGGAATGGAACGATTCCCAAAGAAATTTTTATGGACTGATGAGTGGTATGAGTTTAGTGATAAGAAAGCAGATGACTTGCATTTTCTTGTCTCTGTAGATGAAAAGACTTATAATCCCTATGCCAAGTGGGGAGAGAAAGAAGGCAAAGGTATGGGCTTCCATCCCATCTCTTGGTATCATAATTATGATGGAGGTCGTTCCTTTTACACGGCACTTGGGCATATCCCTTTAACATATTCTGATCAAACTTTTCTTGATCATATTTATGGAGGCATCTATTGGGCTGCTACGGGTAAAGGTCTTTAGATTGATTAGTAAATTTTAAGTGGTGACACAATTAATAATATCCAGACCAAAGCAATGGACTAATTGGAGATTCGCCTATAAAGTTCTTTTGAATGGAAAAGAAGTAACACAAATTATCAATGGTGAGGAGAAGATAATATCATTCGCAGAGCCTTCTACCATTGAAGCAAAGCTGGGATTGGCAAAGTCGAATAAATTTGATTTACAGAATTCCGATATCATTCATAAAATCAGAATTAAAGCTAATACATGGACTAATTCAATCGTTCCTATTTTCTTAGCTCTACTAATTTCGATAAATGTTTATTTTAGATTTACCAATGCTCCTGCTGGTGCCACGAACTTCATAGAAGGAATGCTACTTGGTGTTATCTTTTCAATAATTCTGTTACTAACTTTTGCTAGAGATAAATTCTTAACTATCGAAGTGATAAAATAAAGACTAAGGAAACTTCGGGTACTTACTAAAGTCAGGATCACGTTTCTCAATGAAAGCATTTTTGCCTTCTTTGGCTTCTTCGCTTAAATAGTACAACAGGGTAGCGTTACCAGCAAGTTCTTGTATGCCAGCTTGTCCATCCAACTCTGCATTGAAAGAACTCTTCAGCATCCGTATTGCGAGAGGACTCTTCTTTAGGATTTTATTTGCCCACTCCACATACGTTTCTTCCAACTGTTCAAGAGGCACCACCTTGTTTACCAATCCCATGTCAATGGCTTCCTTCGCATCGTATTGATCGCATAAATACCATATTTCGCGCGCTTTCTTTTGCCCAACTATCCTAGCCAAATAAGAAGCACCAAACCCTCCATCAAAACTACCAACTTTCGGACCTGTCTGGCCGAAACGAGCATTCTCAGCAGCGATGGTAAGATCACAAACTACGTGCAGCACATGACCTCCTCCAATAGCCCAACCAGCTACAGCAGCGATAACAGGTTTAGGTATCGATCGAATTATTTTTTGTAAGTCGAGCACGTTTAAACGAGGTACAGTATCAACGCCAACATAGCCACCATGACCGCGTACACTTTGATCGCCACCGCTACAAAAAGCTTTACCACCTTCTCCCGTTAAAATGATAACACCGAAATCTGTACTTTCTCGACAAATCAAGAAAGCATCGATCATTTCAGAAACAGTGAGCGGAGTAAACGCATTATGCACTTCGGGACGGTTGATGCTAATGCGAGCAATGCCATTATATTGATGAAACAGTATCTCCTTGTATTCTTTAACGGGCTTCCAATCGTATTTTAAATTCATAGCAATTATTGATAAATAGATTTGATTTTAAGTTTATAGTTTTCAAAGACTTTTTTATTGATTTCTTGTGATGTTTCCAATTCAAGGATTTTTGTTTTACCATCGAACGTGAAGAAGTCAGTGAACGCATTTTTAATTTTCTTTACCCCATCTAGTTTTATAAAATCGAAGGCATACTCTTCGGCTAGGTTTTTAGCTGTTAACTTTTGATTTGTAACAAAATACTCTTGGTGATCAGCGGAATTATCGGGACCATCAATCATGTTGAAGATGATGCCACCATGGTTGTTAAGCACTATCACTCTCAAGTTGGGCAATGCGTAATTATGCCAGAAAGCATTGCGATCATAAAAGAAAGCCATGTCGCCAGTGATTAGAAAATTAGGCACTTCACTTGATAAGGCATGACCAACAGCACTGCTGGTGCATCCATCTATTCCACTAGTGCCCCGATTGGCAAAAACATGAATGCCTTTTTTGCCTGCTTCTATTCCTACAAAATTTGAATAACGCACAGACATACTGTTGGCAAGGTGCAAGTTGCACCGTGCTGGCAACGCTTTTATAATTTCTTTCACTAAATGCAGTTCACTAAGTTCACTCTTCTCGAAAAAGGCTTGAACTGATCGTTGTGTTTTATGCTCTTCTGCTTGCCAAAGAGTATGGAAATTTTGACGCTTTTGAATTTCGAATTCCGATTCGCTTTTCGAAGTCATGAGTTTCTCAAAAAACTCATCCGGTGTTGTGTGTATTACTTTGGTTAGTGATTGAAATGTATCAGGGGTATAGCCACTCGGTTGAATATGCCAATGCTCTACTTGTTTATTGTTTCGCAAAAACAGCTTTAGATTTTTCGAGATAATAGATTTGCCAAACGTAACCAATAATTCTGGTTGTAATAATTTCTTTACTACTTCCGAGCATTGACCTAAAAATGAATCGGCAAGTTTTATGGTATCGTCAATGCTATGAAAATTTGAAATAATATCGCCCACTAGTGCTACCTTCTGATGGCGAACAAAGCGCTCAGCAGTTTTGATTAAATGATCGTTATAATCATCTTGCCCTGCCACCAATAAAATTTTAGAATGACTATTCCAAAGAGATGTTAGCTTAGTCAACTCCTCTTCGGCAATAGAATTCTTATTCCCATGATTAACAATAACCCGAACATTGTCACTATAAATAATTGATTCTTCCTTTTGGGGATACAAGGGTTCACGCAATGGAATGTTAATATGAACAGGCCCTTTCGGGAATTCATTTGCCAAGTTGATAGCTTCATTTACCAATCGGTTGATATGCCAACTTGAATCAGCATGATCATAACCTTCTGGTAACTGAAATGATTTTTTCACATGTTTACCATAAATATTTTCTTGCTGAATAGTTTGCCCATCCCATTGATCAATCCATTCTGTTGGACGATCGGCAGTAAATATTATGAGAGGTAGTTGTTGATAAAATGCTTCTGCAATTGCGGGAGCAAAATTGTAAGCTGCCGATCCTGATGTGCAAACCAAAACGACTGGTGTTGAGGTTTGGTGTGCAATGCCAGTGGCTATAAATGCTGCGCTGCGCTCGTCACTAATCGTTCTAGTAGTAAAGTTTGGATGATTGACGAATGCCAAAGTTAACGGGGCACAGCGCGAACCCGGACAAAGAATTGCTTGGCTCAGCCCTTTTATTGAACACAGTTGAGCGATATCGTAAATAGGTTGGAGTCGCATCATGTCTCACTTATAATTTTGATAAGAGCTTCCATTTTAAGTTCGGTCTCTAAAAACTCATTTTCCGGATCAGAGTCAATCGTAACGCCAGCGCCAGCATACAATAAGGCT
This sequence comes from Cytophagales bacterium, assembly GCA_038205685.1. GTDB lineage: Bacteria > Bacteroidota > Bacteroidia > Cytophagales > Cyclobacteriaceae > ELB16-189. The sequence goes on from JBBRBQ010000008.1 coordinate 14,183, forward strand.
GTTTTGTTTAGTACTTGCATACAGCGCAAATTTACAAAGAGATGGCTTTCATTTTTAAAGTTGACTGGGCCTAAAAAGCCACTATAAAATTCACGGTCATAGCCTTCATTGGTCTTCAAAAATTGTTGTGCGTTTTCAAGAGGCATTCCGCATACGGCCGAAGTAGGATGAAGGAGCTTTAGCATAACAGATGCTAGCAAAGGAAAATTAGTGGCAACCGTATCCACTTCAAATTCTGTTTTTAAATGTAAAAGATTTCCAGCTAAAACAGTGCGTGGCCCACGCTCTTCATATTCGCGCAAGCGTATTTTTTTAAAGCAACTGATAATGTATCGGCATACCAAAGCTTGCTCTTCTATCTCCTTTTCATTCCAAGCGACTGATTTTATATTCACGCCTTCTTCTACTCGCTTGGTGCCTGCCAAAGCTACTGTTTTGAAATGTGCTTTATCATCTAGACTTACCAATAGTTCAGGTGAAGCACCTATCCATGTACCTGTTGCATCTGAGGAAACCACTGATACCATTGCATTGGGATAGGCTGCACATAGTTTTTGAAATGTTTTAACACTATCAAAACCAGCAGTAAGAGCAACTTCTTTTGATCGGGAAGGAACAATTTTTTCAACAGCCCCCGTTTCAATAAAGACAATACTCTTCTTCACCAATTCAGTAAAGTGATTATTTGATGAATTATCAATCAATGCTTTTTGATTTCGTTCAATAGGTAACTCACCAATTTCACTCGCTACTTTTCTTTTTGTATGAATGCTTTCGGGAATATTGCCTTCTTTTAATTCTCCATCTTTAAAAGTGTAAATCAAATCGCCTTTGAAAAATACCTTTTTTTTGTTGGTATCGAAGGGTGCAAACACAAATCCGGTTTCACTTTCTTCCAGCGAAAGCTCATCCAATTCAATTGTGCCATTGGTGCTTACCAGTAAATGTTTTTCGGTTGAGTTGGGCATCCGCCAAAGGGTAATGGCAGCCCCATCATTAATATAATAGTTGATTAATTTCGGCAGTATTTCATTCTCAGAAAGAAGTTTTGAAGATACCGTATCAGTTACTTGCATTCGCTTTTAAATCTTTATCGCTTGTCTATCACAGCCATAGTAATGCGGCTTACACACACAAGCTCTTTTTCTTCGTTCGTAATTTTAATCTCCCACACCTGCGTTTTCTTACCGATATGCAAGGGTTTTGTTACACCATAAACAAAGCCACTCTTCACCGCTTTAACATGATTCGCATTGATATCTAAACCAACACAATATTGTGTTTTCATATCCACACAAAAAGTAGCAGCAATACTGCCCAATGTTTCTGCTAATGTTACAGATGCACCGCCATGTAACAACCCAAGTGGCTGTTGAGTTCTGTTATCTACAGGCATTTTTGCTTCAATAAAATCATCGCCAATGCCGATGAACTCAATGCCCAGGTGCGAGACCATTGTGTTAAGACTCATTTTGTTTAGCCACTCAAGTGTTAACTCACCGTTAAATATTGACATAGATTGAAGTCCTGAGTTATGAATAGGAATGAAATACTTACTTTTGCGCCAAATTAACTGAAATTGAGCAGCAAAAAAATTTACATTATTCGCCACGGTCAGACCGATTTTAATCTCCAGGGTATTGTGCAGGGGAGTGGTGTAGATATTTCGCTTAATGATAAAGGACGCGCCCAAGCAGCCGCTTTCTTTGATATGTACCGTGGTGTCAAGTTCGATAAAATTTATACCTCTGCGCTCAAAAGAACTATTGAAACGGTAAAGCCTTTTTCTGATTTAGGCATAACTCAGGAAGCGTTTGTTGGACTGAATGAAATTAGCTGGGGTACTAACGAGGGGCGCAGAATAACACCCGAGGAAGATAAGTACTATCATTGGATGCTGGAACAATGGCAGAGCGGGAATACAAGTCAGCGGATAGATGGTGGCGAAAGTCCCGAAGATGTAATTGCCCGACAGACGCCAGTGATCGAATATATTCTCGGCCAACCTAATGAAGAAAATATTTTGATTTGTATGCACGGCCGCGCCATACGAATACTTTTGTGCAACCTGATGAAATACCCACTGAAAAGCATGGATATGTTTGAGCATCAAAACCTATGTTTATATCTACTCGATTATTCAAATGGTGTAGTAACAATAGAAAAGCAAAATGATATTCAGCATTTAGGTAAGATGCAAAATTCCATACTTTCTATTGAATATTCAAAGCTAGTAACCCTTTGATGGAGTAGCTTAAATTTTGAATTTGAAATCTTAAATTGTCGTTATGAAATATACACTCTCAATCATTGTTCTACTGGCAGGTTTTACACTATCAAAAGCACAGAGCGCAATCAAGCTTAATGCCGATGAGTTTGAAAAGAAGATGGCGGCTACAAAAGAGAAGATAATTCTTGATGTTCGCACTGATGCAGAATATAAAGAAGGCCACTTAGCAAATGCTTCACAATTGGATTATTACAAAGACGATTTTAAAAAGCAAGTGGAGAAATTAGATAAAACTAAACCCATCTTTGTTTACTGTAAGGGAGGAGGCCGCAGCAATTCTTCATGCGAGATACTCAAAGGCTTGGGCTTTAAGGAAGTCTATGATCTTAAAGGTGGCATAACTAGCTGGAAGGATGCGGGGAAAGCTGTTGTTAAATAGACTTTATAACTACTTCCTCTTATAAAATGTAATCGCATCTGGTGTGCTGTCCACAACTTCACTTGTTGTGTAGTAACCGCTTCCATCTGTTCCAAAGCAAATAGCTTCTCCTTTGGGCTCGCCATTGTAGGGCAACTTTACTGGAGTCTTCTTTAGTAGTTGAGAAATAGTTTCATTACCTGTTTTCTTCCAATAGAATATCTGTCCGTAATCTTTCAGCACAACCTCTGTACCATCAGGCGATATATCTCCGGCAGTTATTGTGGAGATAGGCAGCTTGCCCACCTTAATCATAGCAAAATCTTTGTTTAACTCTTGCGGATATTTCGCAACGTATATAGTAGCTCCTGAATCTTCTTTAGATACTACATAAATATCCTTTGTTAAGGGATCTATCATTACTGTCTCGGCATTTTTGGTGCCATCGGGAAAGTGAAACGTAATAACATCCACCGTTGATAAAGTAATAGAAGTAGTACCTGTTGGAAACGTTGGTTCTGGAAAACGATAGATATATTTGATAGGGTATTGCGATTTGTTATCGCCTATCTCAGCAAGATAAATGTAGGTGATTCCTGCTATTGGTCCAGGCCCTGTTGATAAGTCTTCCCAATCGCGATTGCCGACATTTAATTTAAGGCTGCCTAGCTTTGCGCCAGCCTTGTCGAATAAGTAAATTCTGTTTTCGTTACCTGAATCTTGCTCTGTCCAGAAAGCACCTGGTGTTATATAGCTTGCACCAATTCCTGAAATTTCATAGAGTGTGTTGTCGGACAGCGCGCCTAGATTAATTCCGTTATTGAATGCAATGCTTTTGGGTAATTCGGTAGCACTATAATAAACGTTAAAGGAAGTATCAACGGGAACGATTGGAGTTACTGGCGTTGGATCAGTAGAGTTCTTTTTGCAAGATGAGATAGCAACTAGAAAGAGTAAGCCAATTACGAACGTCAAATTACGAAGTGCGAAGAGGTTAATCATAGCTTTCATAATTCGTAATTGATTAATTTCCTTTTACAATCAGCTGTTCTGTATAAAAGAAACTCGGTGAAGAAGGGTTAAATGTAATCTTCACTGCGTGCATATCTTGCTCGCCAAACACTTGCACTCGCGTGAAATTCTCTAACACCTTTTTGGTTTTAGTATCGCGTAGGATGGGCTTATCGACAATGTATTTATGCGAGTCGCCATTAACTAGTACAACCTGTTTTCCAAAATCAATAGTTAATCGCTTTAGTTCTTTCAAGAAATTTTCAAAGCCAGCACTTTCCTTATCGGGATTGAACATGTCAGCTTGTGTGAACAGAACTACTCCTGGGCTATTGCTTGCTTTGGCATCGGTGAAGACTTCATTCAGCCAAGCAATATTAGCTTTATCGCGATCAAAGAATTCATCCGTTAGCTTCTTATCAGAAGGCAAGAAGTTATTGTTGCTACCTACCAGATGCACCGTGGCGAAGCTAATACCATTATGCTTCCAGCGATTATTTTCTACATACTTTGCAAAGCCTTGTGTTTTTGATTGCGATGTTAACTGTATCTTTTCCTTGCCAAAGCTTTTAGTATCTGGAAAGAACATCTTTCTGATGACACCCAATCGCTCTTCAGGATCATAACTACCAGCGTCCTTCTTGCTACAATCTGTCCATTCGTTATCACCGGGTGTATAAATTAAAGGCTTATTAAATTGCTGAAAGTAGCCTAACGTCTTCTGGTACGCCTCTTCACTGCAAGGAGTGTTGCTCGATTTAATATCACCCACATGCACCGTAAACACTTGGTTCTGCTCGTTCACAGCTTTGATCACATTATCAAACCGCGCATAATCTTCTGGAAGAAAATAAGGCATATCGCCAAAGGCAATAATGCTGAAACTCTTGTCCTGGGCCAAACAGGCGATTGATGAAATATAAAAAGCAAAAAGCAGTAAACGTGTTTTCATAAGATTAAAATAAAAAATTAAAACTATTAAAATAAAAAGGTGGATAGCTAACTACCCACCCTTCTATTTATAAATTATCCTAATTAATGCTTGTTACCAGAACCATCCGTTGGGTAAGCACCTAAGTCTTTGTTTGGAGGTGTTACACCACTTGAGCCAAAGTTATCGCTAATAGGTACTACTGAAAGTAATGGAAAATTAGCCCCAAAGCTCGTAGCTCCTTTGCCAATAGCAGGTGAACCTGATTGTAAGTTAAAATCAAAGCCAGTTGCATAAGAGATATCAGAAGGCTTGCCAGTAGCTCCAGCCAAAGTAAATATTTTAAACAAAGGATCAGTACCAGCAGCTTTTACTGCCTTGTTACCTTCATAAGCAACCACTGTAGCTTTTGTCATTGGGAAAGTTGAAGTGAGGGTGATACCCAACGTTGAAAAATTTGGAATATCTGTTCCAGGGTTTCCAGTGCCTGACTCAACTGGATAAATTTGATTCGCTATATCAACATTATCTGCATAATATAAGTTATTACCATAAGCGATGTTAGAAAATCCTGCAGGTAACAAGGGATTACTGCTATATTGACCTGCACCTCCTTTATCGGCTGTCAAAATTCTTAATCCATATTTACAATTAACGACTATGTTGTTAAAGGCAACTCCTGTAGCACCTTCTTCAAAATTCAAACAACCGCCCCTGCCTGGTTTATCTCTTCTAAATCCACTGTTTACTATTGTATTGTTGTACATGTAGACATTTGCTGTAGGTGTGTTTGTACCTTTATTAGATGCCTTAGGGCCATTAGTTGCTGCACCAATTGTTAAATTATAAGCATAATTTCCAACACAGCCAGCTTTTACATTTAATGATTCACCGCCTAACAAACCTCCTTTTTCAAAGGTATTTCTCATCACATTGAATTTACCACCTTGAAGTCGAATTGGGTCATCCACTCCGCCATACACCCATGAATCTTCTAGTACAAAAACACCATTGGGGTTGATAAAAGAAATCATATAAGCTGGATTTCCGTTTGTAATCCCAGTAACAGGGGCAGTTGCTAGCTTACCACAGCCAAACTCAACATGTGTCCATTTGATAACCATCAACTTAGTATCTGTATCTCCAAGTATTCCGCCCCAAATACCTTTATAAGCTGGGTCTATAACACCAGTCAGGTCAGATACTTTCGCAGCGGGAACATCGGTCTTTGCTTGGTTTTCTACTGTAAAATAAATTGGACTTTCTTTAGTTCCTAGCGAAAGCAGTGTTCCGTGCACTATCAAATTAGTAACAGCATTTCCAGCATTTTTAGCAGGATCGGCCGCTCCCATATAAATCTTTACTCCTGGTTGAATTACAAGTGTATCGCCAGCATTTACAATTAAGTCAGTAGTTATGCGGTAGGTTGTATTTGTTAACATTGTTCCTTTCACGGCCCCACCTGTAGTGGTAGCATCAATCGGTTTGCCTGACTGATAGTAAGCGACACTAACTTCCGTTTTGCTGCCGCAAGAAGAAAGTTCTATCATTAGTGATAGAGTAATAGCTGCCACAATCAGTTGTTTTAGAAGTACAAATTTCATTTTCATTTTCATTTTTGTTGGTTGGGTTTAGTTGATTATTAGTTAAGAGTTAAGTGGTTACAGTTTAAAGCGAAGCCCCGTAAGGAATGTTTGATGAAAGTCGTCCTTTTGGATAACTATACTCTTGCGACTATCCTGTCCTGGTTGATCGGCATCGATAGTATTGGTATGAACGATCTCTATTATGAGAGGTGAATCTAATAAGTTGGTAATCTTTAGGAAATAGTTAAACTTCTTAAATATCTTTTTTTCGCAAGAGAAATCAAGCTGCGAAAAATCTCTTTGCCAGTAGTCTAAGTCTTTGTATGGAGAAACAAAATTGATCCGCCTTCCTGTGTAAACAAAAGATAACTGAGCATCAAAACCCAACTTAGAGTTTTTATAAACAAATGATACGTTACCGATGTGATTGGATTGGCCTTGAAGCGGTCTGTTTTGATCTTCATTTCGGTTAGTAGTTGTGTTAGCATCTACCCTATAAAAAACAAGTTTTTGAGTAGTTATTGATGAATTGGTATATGTATAGTTGGCATTAACTCCAAAGTTTTTGACATACTTAGCAACTACTAATTCAAATCCAAAATTGGTTGCTGTGCCAGTATTATTTGGCGAAACATTACCAGAGCTTACCGATGTGTTAGAAAAGGTATATTCTATTGCATTATATATTTTTTTATAGAATACTCCCGCCAATAATTGGTCATTGCCTTTATCAAAAAACTCGTAACGAGCATCGTAGTTATCGGCTGTGGCAGCATTCAAGTTAGGATTTCCAGAATCCGTCCAATTATCTCCAGCTAATTCGATTGGTATAACCTCAAAGAAGCTAGGTCTTGACAAGGCTTTATAGTAAGAGAGTCTTAGATTTTCTTTTGGACTTAGAGTGTACTTAACATTCAGACTTGGCAATGGATTGGAATAGATTTTACTTCCATCACGACCTGACTTATAAATCGATAATTGAGAATGCCATTCTAAATTAGTGTTCTCACTTCGAAGCCCTCCTATAAGTTGAAGGCGTTCAGCTAAAGTATATTTTCCTTGAGCATAGAAGGCATACACATTTTCTTTGGCAGTATAGTTATTGGCATCTGATTGATTTGTATAAGGGTAACTTAAATAATAAGAAGCCTTGTCTATGGTAGTATATTTATTTCCAGCTATAGGATCTAATGTGTAACTAGCTCTTGTATTGTCTCTATTCTTAAATCGAGCAAAGCCCCCGATGGCAATATCAAAGTTGCTTTTTACCTGATAGTTAAAATTAAGATATCCCGTTTTATCATTGTCCGTATTCTTATTCCATTGCTGACTGAAATCGGCAAGCTCTGTACTTACGAGATTTCCGTTATTATAAGTGTATCGTATATTCAGGTCAGACCAAGCTGGTGTACTGCTTGTGGCATTTGAATAAGCAAACGTCCAGTCAAGCTTTAATTTGGTAGTTATGTTATGATCTCCTCTAAGTGATGTTGTGTAAATATTTTGAGATGTGAATCTTGATCGATCATGAATATCCAGCACAATGGTAGCTGGGTTATAGTAATTTCTATGTTGCAACTCGTCAAGCTTTACAAATAGATTATAGAGACTAAGTTTATTATTTCTGTTAAAGTTATAATCTAACTTAGCGTGCAGCCCCAATCTATTTTGCTGGGTGTCAAACTTTCTTATCTGTAATTCGCCAAATGCAAAAGTATTAGGTTCAGGGTCGGGGCGAGGTTGGCTTAATGTCCAGAAAATGCTATTGGTGCCTCTGTATATATTCTGGTAAGAACCTGCTACAATAAAGCCCAACTTATCCGCCAACAACCGATTGCCAATAGAAAAACTCATAATTGAGTTAATAGGCATGTTGCTATTTTTGTATTGTAATTGACTCACACCAAAATCATTGACTTTAGCTGCATAGCTAGGACCATACAACGCCTCCGGACTTTTAGTGGCAATAGTGGAAGTGCTGAAACCAGCGAAAGGTCTACTTGAGGTAAGGATGTTGCTATATCCCCCAGCCAAGGTAGCAGAGATAGTTAGTGTAGACGGTGCAGATTTCATTATCATATTCATAGCGCCTCCAATAGCATCGCCTTCCATACTTGGCGTTAGTGCTTTAACAACTTCAAGTCTTTCCAATAAATCCGCAGGGAAAATATCTAAAGGAACATAACGATTCTTATTATCAGGGCTTGGTATTTTGATACCATTCACCAACGTGTAGTTATAGCGCTTATCCATTCCTCGAATGATTGCATACTGTCCATCACCACTGCTATTGCGAACAATAGATACACCTGATACGCGTTGAAGAATATTCCCCACGGTTATATCAGGTAGTAATTGAATAGCTTTCGCTCCGATAATATTAAGCACGTTATCCGCTCGTTGCTCTGATCTGCGAGTGCTTTGTTCCGATTCTTGTTCGCCAATGCCCGTAACAATTACTTCATTAAGCTGGCTAATATTTTCAGATATAAGGAGATTATCTATTATAACATCACTATCATTTTTTATAGAAATGGTTTTCTCTAATGCAATGTATCCAACAAGCTGACCAACAATAGTATAGTTTCCAACTGGGATATTTTTAATTTCATAGCTTCCATCCAAGCCAGCAGAAGTGCCGTATTGCGTGTTCTTCAGTAATATAGTTGCACCAACAAGTGGTTCTCCCGTCTTAGAGTCGAAAATGAATCCTTTGACTGTAGCAGCTTTTGTATAAAAAGAAAAAAGCAATAGAAGTAGAAAGCAGAGTAAAGGTTTAATCATTCACATTATTTTCTGCAAATGTATCTCGCCAATGCCTCCTTAAGATTAAGAAGATATTATTCTTGAATTAAGAATGTTAAACTAACATTATCAACTTGACCTAAGTTATTCAAGCTTTCGCATACTGTTCTTTAACCACACGAATAGCTATGGGAAGTTCTTCCATTAAACTTAGCCATTTGCACTCCAATGAAATTCGTCCTCTGTATTTTATCTTTTTTAATGCTCTAAAATAAGGAGTGAAATCATCTCCTTTAACGCCTGGAGGAGTGCGTCCTTCTTTCTCAGCTAAATGACAATGGACAATATGTTCTTTAAATTTAATTATCTCAGAGGCTGAATCATTTTCTTTAATCGCATGATAAACATCGCAAGTCATTTTAAGATGAGGATAGTTTACCGCGTCAACTATCTCAGATACCTCTTGCATCGTATTAAGAAAATTTGTTTCTCCACGATTGAGTTGTTCAATTGCGATGGTTATGTTTTGACTACCAGCCAAAGGGGCTAGCTGAGTGCAAAGAGAAATAAATTGTTCTTTGGCTTTTGTCTTTTCAAACCCATCCGGAATGGAACGTGACCCACTGCTTCCAAAAGTAATGACCTTTGCGCCCATCATTTTTGCTCTCTCAAATACAATGCTCGCATGATTTATAATGCCTTCATGGTTAGCATTTTCACCTACCGATTTTAATTCACCTGGTATAAAAAGATTAAAGCACCGTACATCCAAGGATTTTGCATTTAACATCTTTTCTAATTGCTGCTTAAACTCCCGTTCAGGTTTTGTAGGCATCAGTATTTTGCTCACGCCTTCTTCAATGTATTCGCATCCGCATTGCTTGGCAACTGCGCTATCCTCCCACGAACCACACATACCAATCGGTGGAAGATATTCTTTAGTGTAAAAAGAAGAAAGAGCTAAGCTGCCAATTGAAGCGGCAGCTAGTTTTAAAAATTTTTCTCGGCTAATGTTGATGGATTCTTGTTCCAACTTAGTTAAGCTAAAACTCATAAATGGAATTGCCAAGTTTAGTCGCCCGACCTTAAAACTTAAAAACTTTCCCGCCCACCATCACCTCCTGAGTAACCTCATCAAAAGTAGCTTTCATGCCTGTATGCGATGCAGCGGTGGTCATGATGTTGGCAATGGAATGAGCGTAGCCGGCTTCAACGGGCGCATTGGGCTGCTTGCGACTTCTAATGCACTCCATCCAATTACGCACATGATTAGACGTTAGTACATCACCACCTGTATTCGCAGAAGCCACTACTTTCTCTGATGCCTTCAAATCAAAATCAGGTAATAGGTTAGCCGTCATTTTCATGTCTTTAGCAAACCTTTCGGTAAGGCCGCCACGAGAAGAAATTTTATTAGTTATCAGGTTCAATTCACCTCCATTAGAATAATAAATCTCAGCTGGGTTTTCATCTCCATTGTGCATGCGGGAACTAAATGTAACCTGAAAGCCAGAGGTTGAATCATTCGCGGGGCCATATTCAAAAACGGCCGTGGTAGTATCCCAATTTTTGCGACCATCTTTCCATGCATAAACACCACCATTGGCTACCACACTACGTGGATGCTTTAGTTGTGAGAACCAATGCACGGTATCAATTTGATGACTCATCCATTGGCCAGGCATGCCCGAAGAATAAGGCCAGAATAGACGGTATTCCAAATGCTTGCGTGCATCAAATGCTTCGAAAGGTCTGTTCAACAAAAAACGTTTCCAGTCGGTATCTTCTTCTCGCATTTGGGCAACTAGTGATGGTCTTCTCCATCTACCAGGTTGGTTAACATTCCAGGTAAGTTCAACCATAGTGATAGCGCCAAATTTTCCTTGCTGTATAAATTCAGAAGCTGTTTTATAATTTTGTCCACTTCTTCGCTGCGAGCCAATCTGCAAGATGCGATCGCTTTCTTTCACCGTTCTTAAAGCCGCGCGATTATCTTCCATGGTTTCGGCAAAAGGTTTTTCGCAATACACATTGCAGCCAGCCTTTACCGCATCTATTGCGTGAAGTGCGTGTTGAAAATCGGGTGTGCTTATGAATACTGCATCTAAGTCTTTTATCTTATATAGTTCATCGTTATTGACACATGCTTGAATATCATGACCCATTTTTTCTTTCAAAAAAGCCTGACCTTCTTCTCTTCTTTTCTTCCAAATATCGGACACCGCAATAATATCAAAATTCAATTCCTTGTAGTGGAATTCAAAAGCAGGGAATAGAGATTGCCTAAACCGATCAGAGAACCCAACAACACCAACTCGTACCTTATCATTTGCGCCAAGAATGTTAGCATAACTTTTTGCGCTAAATGCCAAAGCTCCTAAAGCAGCAGCAGATGACTGTTGAATAAATTTTCTTCTTTTCATTAGTTTAAAAGTTAAGGTTAAGTTGAGAGTTTTTAAGTTTGATTTTCAAGGTTTAGAGTTACTGCCTTTTGCACTGCAATCTAATTTTAAAGATAATAAATTTTGTGTACCGATGAAGTTCATTTTATATACTCGGCTAAACTGCAAAAAATAGTTTCGGGAGTCTTGCATTACTGTAATTCTGGTATCAGGATTCTAAATCAAAAGGTAATAAAAATCATTACATTTACTCGATTTTTGGATTTGTAAAAAAAGAGCTTTCGTCAATGAGTTATAGAGTTTTTGTTTGGGTAGCTATTTTTACCATCCTTTCCACCCATTCTTCAGCGCAGACAGTGCTTTCTTTAAGGAGTGCGTTGTATCAAGCCAAGTCAAACAATCCGGTTCTCAAAACTGCTTTTTTTAACATTGGTATCGTGGAAACCGATATAACCACGGCTAAGTTAAGGCCTAATCCAATAATTAATAATCAAACTCTTCAGTCAATTAATGGGCAAAACCATCCTGCAAATACGGATTTTTTTAGTCCTTATAATAGGCAAGTTTGGTGGCAGCTTACAAAGCCAATACGCTTGCCGAACCAACGTAAATATAAAATTGAACTGGCTCAGCAAAATGTGCTACTCGAACAAAATAGCTATGCTGATCTGGAGCGGAATTTATCTTTTGATGTAGCCAATCAATGGCTTGATACTTGGTTCCTTCAAACTAAACTTGAATTATACCTGCAAGCACAAAAGAACATTGATAGCTTGGTAAAGATTAATGAGCTGCGATTAAAAAATTTAGTGATCACTAAAACTGATTTGGTGCGTACTAAACTCATTGCCGAACAGTACAATCTCCAGATCAGAAGCATCAAACAATCGTACTTGAATGAGCTTAAAAAATTAAAACTTTTATTGGGTACTTCTGATAGTTTATCTATCGACATTAAAGATGAAATAGAGCCATTGGCAGCGAATGGATTTTCGTTGGATAGTTTGATAGTGGTAAGTCAAGAAAACCGAACTGATGTTCGTACTTCTAAGACAGCCATAGAAGTTTCTAAAACAAATATAAACTTACAAAAGGCAATGGCTTGGCCTATGCCTGAGTTAGGTATGATCTGGAATCCTCAAAACACAATTCCATATCTTGGGTTCTTTGGCACAGTTCAAATTCCTATCTTTTCTAAAAATCAAGGTGAGGTAGCCAAATCTGAAATCCTAAAGTCACAAGCGCAACAGAGCTTCCAAGCACTTCAACTGAAAATTAATACTGAAATTCAAGTGGCTTTTCAAAGCTATAGAACGCAACGAGAGACCTTAGCTAAGTATGAAAGTATTTTAACCCAGTCGGAGGCTGTTTTAAATTCAGTGAGATATGCTTACTTAAAAGGTGGAACTACCATCATCGATTTCTTAGAAGCTCAACGCACTTGGTTTGATACACGACAAATCTATTTTGACGCGCTACTTTCCTACCGTAAAAGTTATATTCAATTATTGTACTCCACGGGAGTAATCACTCAACTATAAGAATGATGAAGAGGTTACCAAAACTAAAATTTTATAGAGAATGGGTGCATAGCATTTTGACAGGATGCCTTCTTTCTATTCTATTCTCGTGCAATACAAAGGAGCACAAGGCCGAGCCGCCCCAAGAAAAAAAACCGATTGTTACGGATGGGGGAATAGGCATTGAGTTTACAGATGAATCGTTAAAAGATTATTTTAAAACAGCACCCGTTCACATCTCCTCAGTGCAGGCGGAATTTAACGCTCCAGCACGTGTTGTGGCTACCATTATTAGGTCAGTTGAAAATACAGATCAAAACTTAGTGTTGTTTGATAATCCCGACCTAACGGCTAACTATACTGCTATTCTTCAACACCTCACCAACATCAATACCTACAAAGTAAATCTGGATCGGGTAATTGATTTATCTTTAAATGGTGCTGCTACGGGTAAGGAAGTAATTGAAGCACGAACGTTGTTAGCCAATGAACGTACTGCTATTATTGAAGATGAGGCTAAATTGAAGTTGGCGGGTTTAGATCCTGAAACACTTATCAAGGGAAAAGTAAACTCAATTTGGCTTATCTGCGACATACCCGAAACCCAAATCGACAATATCAAAACTGGCGGAAGAACTAAAGTGCAGTTTAGTTCATTCCCTGAAACAGTTTTCACTGGAAACATCGATGATTTTGGAGATGTTGTTGACCGCGTAACTCGGATGGTGAAGTTGCGCATCAGTATTGCCAACCCCAACAGTCAGTTGAAAGCGGGCATGTTTGCAACAGTTCAATTCGGTATAAAAGAAGGACGCTACATTGCAGTTCCCAAAGAGGCACTAGTAACAGTGCAAGGCAAAAACTTTGTATTCATCAAAGGTGACGGAAATAAATTTGAAAGGAGAGAGGTTTCAACGGGAGACCAAATCAACAATCAGATTCTTGTTTTCAGCGGCTTAAAAGATAATGATTACGTGGCAGTAACGGGAGTAATGCAATTAAAAGGATTGAGTTTTGGCTATTAATATATAAACCGCTCTTGCTATGACACACATGCTTCAAGCCCAAATTTTTATAGACAAAGACGAACTTCATAACGAAAAAAAATTGTATGAATTTGTAATGGATTTTTTGTTCGCTGCCAAAGTAGAAGGTGCTACCGCCTTTGAAGGTGTTACTGGCTTTGGCCCAGGCGATAGAAAAATGCAAAAGCCCAATCGCTTATTTTCGTTCGATGAACCACCGATGATGATCACCTTTGTTGATAAGGAAGAAAAAGTAAAGCATGTTATAAAGGAACTAAGAAAAGAATTTAAAGGTGGTTTGATAATTACGAATCCTGTAGAAGAATGGTAGCCTTATGATTCGCAACATATTAATTTTTTCACTTACTAACCGATGGACAGTAATTGCGCTGGCTATTATTTTATCAGGCGTTGGTTACGGATGCTTCACACTCTTAAAAATTGAAGCTTATCCAGATATTGCTGATGCCAATGTAATTGTGGTGGCCAAGTACAACGGCCGAGCTGCTGAAGAAGTTGAGCAGCAAGTAACAATACCTATAGAGAGAGCTTTGAATAATGTGCCAAAAGTTCTTGATAGAAGATCTAGAACCATCTTTGGCTTAGCAGTAGTTCAATTAACATTTCAAGATGGCACTAACGATTATTTTGCGAGGCAGCAGGTAATCGAGCGATTATCATCTTTAACTCTTCCACCAGGTGTTGTTCCTGAGCTTGCTCCACTTACCACTGCAGTAGGTGAAATCTATCGGTATGTAGTTGAGGCTCCACCTACCTTTACGCCTATGCAGTTGCGCGATTTACAGGATTGGGTAATACGTCCTTTTCTATTGCAAGTGCCTGGTATTGCTGACATCACTACGTTTGGAGGCCCCATGAAGCAATTCCATGTTTTAATATCTCCCGACAAATTAAGAAAGTACGATCTCACTCTTGCAAGTGTAATGGATGCCATTGATCGCAACAATCAAAATACTGGAGGTTCAGTAATAGATAGGGGAGGTCAAGGCTTCGCTGTGCGCGGATTGGGGGCTATTAAATCTGAAAAAGATATTGAGAATATTGTTCTCACTTCTGTAAATGGAGTGCCTGTTTTTGTCAAAAATGTAGCTAGCGTAGAGATTGCACCCCCATCTCCATCAGGCGTATTAGGGTACACAGTGCCAATCCAAAACATTGATAAGGTGGGGTCGCCTGAAGGAATTATATTATTGAGACGTGGTGAGAATCCAAGCGAAGTATTAAAATTATTGAAAGCCAAAATAGAAGAGTTGCATTCTAGTGAATTGCCTGAAGGCGTAACGCTACGTGTACTTTACGACCGTAGTTTCCTCATCAACCATTCATTGGAAACAGTAGGGAAAACTTTATTTGAAGGTGTTTCTATTGTAGTTATTGTGCTTATCTTTTTACTTGGTAGTATACGTTCTGCACTTGTAGTTACACTCACTATTCCCTTCTCGTTATTGTTTGCTTTTATTTTGATGAAGATCACAGGCATTCCTGCTAATTTGCTTTCGTTGGGAGCCATCGATTTTGGAATTATTGTAGATGGTGCTTGCGTGATGGCTGAGCACTTGGTGCGGCAATATCGTGAGGCCTCAGAGGATGAAAAGAAACAAGGTATTATCAAAATCACGTTACACTCAGCGCAAGAAGTGGGAAGAGAAATATTCTTTTCTGTCACCATTATTATACTTGCCTACATGCCAATTTTGTTAATGACGCGTGTTGAAGGTAAACTCTTTTCCCCTATGGCTCTAACCCTAGCTTTTGCTGTTGTTGGTTCCATGCTCTGTGCGCTAACCCTTATTCCAGTATTGATTTCTTTCGCATATAAAAAGTCATTGATATCCACCACCAAACCCATTCGTGAGCGAAAAAATATGGTATTGGATCTTATCACAAAGGGCTATCAACGCTTGATAACTTTTATTCTTCAGTTTCCAAGATCGGTAGTGCTTTTAGGCGGAGCCATCGTTATTGGATTGATTTCATTTGGAGGTGGATTGGGTTCTGAATTTTTACCTGAATTGGATGAGGGATCTATCTTCATGCGCGCTTTTCTTCCTTCAGGCGTAACTATTCAAGAAAATGCAAAGCTCGCGCCTGAGATACGGAAGATTGTCGCCAGCTATAGTCCAGTTGCTTATGTAATTACTCAAAATGGAAGAAACGATGATGGCACTGATCCATTCCCAGCCAATCGAACAGAAATTCTCGTTGGGCTAAAAGACTATCACCTGTGGGCTGATACAATTAAAAAGAAGGAGCTTGTTTCGCTTATTCAAACTGATTTAAAGAATCATTTCCCAGGCGTATTCTTTTCATCGGGCCAACCCATTATTGATCAAGTTATGGAAATTGTAACGGGAAGTGCTGCCGACTTAGCTATCTCCATTGTTGGCGATGACATTCCTTTTATGCGAGCCAAAGCAGATACAATCGCGAGGATTGTAAAAAATACTACAGGCTCTGCCTCTGTCAATATCGAACAAGAAGGCATGCAGGCACAGCTAGCCATAAACATCAACCGTGAAAGTGCCGCTCGTTTTGGTATCAATGTAAATGATATTCAATCGATGATTGAAGCTGCCATTGGCGGAAAAGCCATCAGCACAGTGTACGATGGAGCTAAACGGTATGACATAATAGTTAGATTTTTACCAGAAACACGTAACACAATAGATGCCATACAGAAACTTCAAGTACCATCAGCTAACGGTGCACTTATACCGATGAGTGAACTTGCTGATATCCGTTTTGTAGATGGCCAAACCAATATTTACCGATACAATAGCAAGCGCATGGTTACGGTGCGAACCAACATTCGTGGGCGCGACCAAGGCGGATTTGTGGCCGAAGTAAGCAAAGAAATAGAAAAGCAAATCCACGTTCCGAAAGGGTACCAAGTAATTTATGGCGGCCAGTATGAAAACCTAGAACGTGCAGGCAAGCAATTGATGATAACTATTCCACTCACAGTTGTTATGGTATTTGCATTTCTCTTCTTGCTGTTCAAAAGTTTGAAAAGTACCATGATTACCATGTCGTGCATCACTTTTGCTCTAGCGGGTGGTATTATTGCTTTGCTCTTGCGAGGCTATCACTTCAACGTATCTGGCGGAGTTGGTTTTGTCTCCATTTTTGGCATCTCAGTAATGGCGGGAGTATTATTGGTATCGGCTCTAAATCGCGCCAAAAGCTTTTCAGAAGATGATTTCAAAACAATGGTATTAAAAACTTCCATTCAACAATTGAGGCCTATACTTTCGATCTTAGTAGTGGCTATTATTGGCTTAATACCTGCTGCTATTTCAACGGGTATTGGTTCGGATGTTCAACGACCGCTGGCTACGGTAATCATAGGGGGGTTAACAAGTACGTTGCTATTTGCTCCGTTGATTATTCCCCCTTTATTTTTTTGGATGGAGAAACCAAAAAAATAATTCTGCTGTTAACCCACTCAATGCGTTAAACCTACGTGTATAAGGCTACGTCAAAGCACCATCTTGAAAGCAACCAATTTTATTTTTGTTTTGATTCTCACTCTTACTTTTACGAGAATCGTAAAAGCGCAAGACAAAGACAGTATTCTTGTGAAGTCGGTAGATCAAGATGCTATCATTGAAGCTAACGAAGGTCTAAAACACGAAATCGATCTTTTTGATGTGGCCAAGATGATCGTCAAAAAGGATTTTCTAAGGAAAGACACAAGCGAAATAAAGCCGGGTAAGGTGTATGCCAGTGCCGTGCCTGGGTTTGGTTACACACTAATTACGGGCTATGCTTTCACAATCGGTGCAAATGCAGCATTTTATTTAAGTAAGGAAAAAAACGCTAATCTTTCGAGCATAGTTTCTTACCCTACCTACACAGAATACAAGCAGACAATAATCCCTTTATTCGGAAACATTTGGACGAAAGGAAACAAGTTCAATATTCAGTTTGATTGGAGCTATAAAAAATTTCCTCAAAATACGTATGGCTTGGGCGGTCATACTCAACTAAGCGATGCTTATAAAATTGATTATTCACAAATTCGATTGTTTCAGAGTATTTTAAAATCGGTAGCACCAGATTTTTATTTGGGTGTCGGTTATAACTTAGACTACTTATGGAACATCAGTGAATTAAATCCGCCAACAGATAAGCCAACTGATTTTCAAAAATATGGAATTACAAAAGATGTAACCACTTCTGGGTTGGCTTTCAACATACTTTACGATCTCAGAAGAAATTCGATCAATCCCCATAGTGGTTCTTACGCCAACATAATTTATCGACCCAACTTTACTTTTCTAGGAAGCAGCGTAGCTTTTCAAACACTACAACTTGATTACCGTAAATACGTTCACCTCAACTCGAAAACTAAAAATACACTTGCGCTTTGGAGTTACACCTACCTTACGCTTGCAGGTTCGCCCCCTTATTTATCATTACCTTTTACGGGTGTTGATACATATGGAAATTCGGGTAGGGGTTTTATTATTGGTCGCTTCCGAGGAAAAAATATGCTCTATGCCGAAGCAGAATATCGCTTCAAATTAACCCATAATGGATTGTTAGGTGCAGTGCTATTCGCGAATGTAGAATCGGTAAGTGAGATTGATAATAATTCATTTGAGACGGTTCTACCTGCAGCAGGTGGTGGCTTAAGGATAAAACTCAACAAGCATTCCAAAACCAACATTGCACTTGATTATGGATTTGGAAAAGGCGGCTCGCAAGGCATCTTCGTAAATCTCGGAGAAGTGTTTTAAGATTGCTAATTAATTCAAAAAGCTTTCAAAAGGGCTTATAAAAAGCCAACCTCTGTTACCCTGTGATACATTTCAGCGATTTCGTACTTTTACAAAGTATCAACTCTTTTGAATGCCATGCGATTTAATTCTTGCCTACTTCTAGTTGCTTTAGCCTTCTCCACACATGTTTCGTTTTGCCAGAAGACCGACTCTATTCAAAAAGCAACCTATCAACTCGCAATAGATCAACTAGCTAAAGGCGCATACAAAGAAGCTGAAACTCAATTTGCTCAATTGATAACTGCAGGCTTTGCCAACAAAGAGGTGTATTTAAAAAGAGGCATTGCCAATTATAAACTCAATGAGTTTGAGCAAGCCAAGGCCGATTTGGATGCTGCTGTTGCAGCACGCATTAACACCAACGAATTGTTTGAGTACCGCGGTAATACACGCTATAAACTTAATGACTATGCCGGTGCAGCCACCGATCTTGACAAAGCCATATTGATGGGCACCGCCAACTATGATGCCTTCGCGAATCTTGGCAACGCAAAGTTTCGGTTAGAGAATTATAAAGACGCTATTACTAACTACGACAAAGCATTGGCACTTGTAAAAACAGACGCCATTATTTTCAATAACAGAGGTAAAGCAAAATTTAATTTAGGTGACTTTAAAAATGCCATTCCTGATTTTGACAATGCGCTTTCGCTAAAACCAGATTATGATAAAGCATTGGAGAATCGTGCGGAAGCAAACTATAAATTGAAGGAGTGGAAAGCTGCTGCACAAGATTATGATAAGCTAATTGCCAATGGCAAAGCCAATGCAGATCAATTTCAAAAAGCGGGAACAGCGCGCTACAACTTGAATGACTTTTCGCTTGCTGCGGATTTGTTGAACAAAGCCATTGCCATGGGCGCGAAAGATAAAGAGCTGTTGAAAATGTCGGGCTTGTGTTCATTCAAAGCCAATGATGACAAAGCTGCAATTGCTACGTTAACTGCCGCCACTCAATTAGGTGCTAGCGACAAAGAAGTGTGGGAAGCATTGGGCACAAGTCAGTATCGCCAGAAAGAATATGCCGCAGCAATTGAAGCTTTGGCACGAGCTGTAGGTCTTGGCTCTACGGCTAAAGAAATTTTTCTCTACAAAGGCAATGCAGGGTTTGCTCAAAAAAGTATGGAAGGTGCGGAGAAAGATTTGGACAAAGCAATACTACTGGGTGTTTCCGATTACGATGCGTTTAAAAATTTGGGTGATATAAAATTTCTGAAAAGCAATTTTGCTGAAGCCATTAAAAACTATGACAAAGCAATAGCCCTCAACGCAACAGATGCCATTACTTTTAACAACCGCGGCAAAGCAAAATTCAATACGAATGATTTGAAGGGTGCTGTTGCTGATTATGACCAAGCTATTTCGCTTAAAGCGGATTATGACAAGGCCGTTGAAAATCGTGCGGAAGCAAAATATAAACTAGAAGATTGGAAAGGCGCTGCTGCAGATTATGATAAGTTGATAAGCAAAGGAAAAACGGAGGACGAGTTTTATAAAAAATCAGGCACAGCCAAATATAATGCTGGCGACTTTGCTCTGGTGGCAGATCCGTTCAATAAATTAATTGCGAAAGGAGTTAAGGACAAAGATGTTTTTCGTTTGTTAGGATTAAGCCTTTTTAAAACTGGCGATGATGCAGGATCAATAGCCGCTTTAACTTCCGCCATTAATTTGGGAATTACCGATAAGGAAATGTTTGAAGCCTTGGGTCGCAGTCAATATAAAACAAAAGACTATGCCAACTCAATTATTTCGATTGGCAGAGCTATCACTGCTGGAGCAACCGCTCCTGATCTTTACTTGTTAAAGGGTAATGCCGAGTTTATTCAAAAAGATAATGACAATGCTGTTAAAGATTTAGAGAAAGCCGTGTCGCTTGGTATTTCAGATTATGATGGTTTTAAAAATTTAGGTGATATAAAATTTATAAAAAGTGATTTCGCTGGTGCTGTTGCTAGTTATGATAAAGCCATTGGCTTTCCATCTGCCGATGCCGTTGTTTTTAATAATCGCGGTAAAGCAAAAGTGAGTTTGAATAATTTGCAAGGGGCGCTTCCTGATTTTGATAAAGCGATTTCGTTAAAGCCCGATTATATAAAAGCATTTAACAATCGCGGTTCAGCACGCTTTACACTCAATAACTTTGAAGGCGCTGCCGCGGATTTAGAAATTGTGCGCAAGGCAGAAGGCGATCAACCTGAATTGTTAAGAATGCTCGGTCTCAGCAAGTATCAGTTGAAAAGCGAAGATGAAGCAAAATCAATTTTGGAAAGTGCATTAAAAGTTGGTGTGAAAGATGCCAAAGTCAATTTGTACTTGGGCTTGTTGCGCTATAAAAAAGAAGAATATAAATCGGCTGTTGAAGCGTTAACCGCAGCCGAAGTGTTGGGTGAAAAGGGAACTGAGATTTACGAGAAGCGAGGTAAGGCTTCCTATCAGTTAAAAGACTTTGCGGCATCGGCAATTGATCTTGAAAAAGTGGTGTTAAAAGGTTCGCCTGACTTAGCAACTGTTGAGTATTTAGGCTTGGGATATATTCAACAACAAAAAAATAAGGAAGCATTGGTGTATTTGGAACAGGCAGCTAAGATGGACACCAAGAGCAAAGAAATTTATTTTCAATTGGGTAACGGACGATTTAAAGACAACAATTATGCAGGTGCTATTCAAGCCTATGATAAAGCAATTGCATTAGGTGCCAATGACGAATTGATTTATAACAATCGAGGAAAAGCAAAATTGAATTCAACGCAAGTAAAAGAATCTATTGACGATTTTGATAAAGCATTGCAACTAAAACCTGGTTATGTGCAAGCGTTAAAAAATAGAACCATTGCCAACTATCAATTGAAAGAGTGGGCAAAAGTGAAAGCAGATGTTGCCGCCCTCATTGCCGTCAATCAAGCGGCAGCTGATGAGTACGCTTACTCTGGTATTTCAAATTATAACTTGAAAGAGTATAAAGCTGCATTGCCAGAATTAACTAAAGCCATTGAAGGAGGCAATAAAGATAAGAGCACCTTTAGCGCTCGAGGCGCAAGCTATTTTGCGCTGCAAGAGTATCAGAAGGCAATACCAGATTTGAAAACCGCTATCGACCTTGGTGAAACTAACGCTGAGATTGTATTTGATCGCGGAGCATCTAAATTTTACTTGCAAGATTATAAAGGTGCATTGCCTGATTTGGACAAAGCAATTTCATCGGGCTACACACAAGCTATAGCATTTGATATGCGCGGGTTTTGCAAATTTGATAACAAAGAAGTAGAGGCCGCATTAGATGATTACAATACAGCCATTATTAAAGATGCATCATTGGCAAGTGCCTATTTTCATAGGGGAGATGCAAAGTTTAAGAACAATAATTATGCAGGAGCCGTTTCCGATTACTCCAAGGCCACCCAATTAGGTGTAAAAGATCCGTTGCTATTTAACAATCGTGGCAAGGCTCAATTAAACCTAGATAAGTTAGATGCCGCCATTGAAGATTTCACCGCTGCAATCGCTATCAAGCAAGATTATGCTCGTGCGTTCGACAATCGTGCGCAAGCTTATTATAAACAAGAAAAGATAGAAGCAGGAATCAAGGATTTACGTACGGTAGAGAAATTAACGGATAAACCAGGGGCTGAACTTTATCAACGAATTGGCGAAGGTTATTTTGAAATAAAAAATTATACTGCCGCACAAGAGTATCTCAACAAAACAATTCAAGGTGGAATAAAAGACGGAAGCGTTTATTTTAAACGTGCCGAATGTTTTGTGGAAGCGAAAGATTATACATCCGCTGTGCGCGATTTTGAAGACGCCTTTAAAGGCGGTATCAACACCGTTCAGTTGTGGTTGGATAAAGCCCGAGCTTATGTTGGCTTACAAAATAAAGTTGGTGCGCTCGAGGCATTGGGCAAAGCCAGTGTGCTGGAGCCAACCAATGCAGATATATTTTTCAATTCGGCTGTGATACATGAAGAGTCGGAGGAGTTTGAAGCGGCTGTAGCAGATTATGATAAAGCGATCAGCCTTAATCCGAAAGATGCCAATGCCTTTGCAGGAAAAGCTAATTGCAAAGCTCAACTAGAAGACTACTCAGCAGCAATTGAAGCACTTGACCAAGCCATACATATTGATGACAAGAATGCAGCTTATTACAAACAACGTGGTAATCATTTCTATGCAGTAGATCAAAAACAAAATGCTTGCGATGATTGGCAGAAGGCCTTTTCATTAGGCGATGCTAAAGCCAAGTTTTCGATTGATCAGTATTGTAAGGGGAAGAAGTAAATTCACGAAAGTAACTGTGAAGAATTGAGCCATCGATCACTTTGAAAGGTCTAAGTTATTTTAGTTCCGTGAAAATATTAAAAAGTTGTATTCTTTTTGTTAGCCTTATTACAATAGTTTCCTGTATTGACAGGATTACAATTAAAGTGCCTGTAGTACCATCAACGCTATTTACTGTGGATGGACTTATCACTAATGAACCTGGACCTTATACCGTAAAACTTACTTCTGCTATAAGAACCGATGGAGGCCTGACAAGAGGCGGCTACCCTGTGTCTGTCAATAAAATTACTCTTTTTGACGATGTTGGCAACAAAGAAGAGATGGTTGAAAGTGAACAAGGAGTGTATCAAACAAAAGCTACTGGTATAAAGGGTGTTGTTGGTCGAGCGTATCACATTACTATTGAAGCCTTGGATGGCACTGTCTATGAATCATTGCCTGATAGGATGAACCCTGTCGGGGAAGTGGACAGTATCTACCACCGATTTGAGTCTTTTCAACCAGATACTTCGCCAACAGAATATGGCTATCGCATTTTTATTGATGCCCATGATACACCTGATGGCAACAATTTTATCCGCTGGAAACTTACAGGTACTTATGTGATTGAGACATTGCCTCAATATACGTTATGTCTGCTTGGTTGTAACTACTGCCCTGCATTATGTAGTGGCTATGCATGGGTGGATGGGGAATTAAAAAGAGGCTATGCCTATGACCCCAAAACAAAAAAAACAGAATTTGTTATAGGGTTGGATTGCAGTTGCTGCCGCTGCTGGGTAACCAAGTATGAAGAGAAGCCACATGTAAGCGACAATCAATTTGTAGCGCAAGGAAAATTCAGAAACATTGAGATGGGTTTTGTGCCCGTTAGCTTTTACACATTTTTTGAGAAGTATCGGGTAGAAGTGATGCAAATGAGTTTGTCTCGCTTTGCATTCGACTATTGGCGAGCAATTCAAACACAAAAGGAATCTTCCGGAAGTTTGTTTCAACCTATCTCAGGAAAGATCCATACCAATATTAAGGATGTAAACGGAACAAGTGAGGTAATGGGAATCTTTTATGCATCGGCAATTACTAAAAAGCAGTTGTACATTAAAAGGGATGAAGATAAGTTTGACATCCGAAAGCCAGTTGATTGCGCAGGAAGAGAAGGTGCCATGGGAAAAGATTGTAGACTTGCCTTTCCATTTTCATCGTTGAGCCCACCCGCTGATTGGAAGTGAAGTGTTGGATATATAAGATCTGAGCCTTGTCAGATCGAGGAATTTAAGGAACAGCCAGCCAGGATTAGCGCAAGTAATTTTGATAAACTCACTACGATCTCTAACTTTTAAATAGAATTTGACAATTGATAAATTGATAATTGAATTATCTTTAGCCCCTAAGAAAGTAATATGAAATTGGTTTGTATGAAAAGAAAAATGATTTTCACTGTCGTTGTTGGTCTAATCACACTGAAGGTATTTTCACAACAGTTTAGTCCCCGCTACGAGCTGGTAAAAATGGGCAAAAATGTAAACTCCAATGCCTACGATGAGATGGCTCCCGTTATCTCAGCCGATGGCAAGAAGCTCTACTATTTTGTCCTGAACCATCCTGATAACACGTATGGAAAGGATAACAGTGAAGATATTTGGGTTTCAACCTTGGATGACAAAGGAGAGTGGAGTCAAGCTAAGCGGCTTACTTCGCCTTTAAACGAAAGTCGATACAATCAAGTGTTTACAGCACTATCTGATGGCTCACTGTTTGTGCGTGGCGGCCGGTCTAAGAATTCAAAAGGATTTTCAGTGGTAGGCCCTGGCGGTGGGTGGAACGAGCTTCGAATAAAAGACTACGAAGACATGCGTAAAGGTACATTTGATGGGGGCACTATTTCGGATGATGCCAAACACGCCATTCTTTATTTTTCGGAGATGAAAGGTAGCAACCGTAGCGATTTATATGTAACCAATATGCAACCCGATGGAAGCTGGTCTAAGCCTGTAAAGATCAGTGCTAGCACTACCTCCGATGAGTATGGCCCTTTTATTGGGCCTGATCAAAAAACACTTTTCTTTGCCAGCGATCGCATTGCCCCTGGCAGAATTGGTGGCACTGATGTGTATAAAGTAACTCGACTTGATGACACTTGGTTGAAATGGTCGGAGCCACAAAATCTAGGTAAGGCCATTAACACTACAGGTGGTGATGCTTACTTCTCAATAGATGCTAATGGGCATGTATTCACCGCTCGCTCTAGCAACAGAGTGGACGGTGGCAACTTTGATATTTTCATTTTAAAACCAAAAAATGTAAAGATTACCTTGAGCGGTATGGTGTATAATGAAAAGAATCAACAGCCTATTGCTTCTGCTATTGAACTGGTGGTGAAAGAGCAAAGCCCCGTTCATCTTACCACCAAAGAAAACGGAAAATTTGAAACTCACCTGCCAGAAGTGGATGCGTATACAATCCACGCAAGTGCATCTGGTTTTTTACCAAAAGACATTGAAGCGAAAATTCCTAAACTGAACAACGATACTACCCTTCATATCATAGTTAATCTTACACCAATCACTAAGAAATTATTTTTGGAAGGAACTGTGAGCGATAGAAAGACACAACGCGCTATCACTTCAAAATTGTTAATCAATTATAAACAAACGCAAGAGTCGACCACTTTAACTACAGAAAATGGAAATTACTCTTACGAGATTGGCAAGCTAGGTTGGTATGTTCTCACCGCTTCCGCGGACGGATACCTTACCACTATTGATAGCGTTAAAATTGATAATGGAGAAGTTACACCTACTATCAAAAATTTAACACTGGCACCAATAGAAATTGGAGTTACTGTGCGCCTGAAGAATATTTATTTTGATTACGATAAAACAACGCTGAAGGCCGAATCATTTGTTGAGTTGAATAAAGTAGTTGAACTGCTCAAGCAGAACCCTTCACTTGAAATTGAGATTGAAGGCCACACCGATAGTCAAGGCTCGGATCAATACAATGCGGACTTATCGCAAGGCAGAGCGCAGTCGGTGGTAGATTACATTGCCAGCCAAAGCATTTCAAAAAACCGATTGACGGCCAAAGGTTTTGGCGAAAGCAAACCGATTGATACCAACGAAACTGAAGCAGGCAAAGCTAACAACAGAAGGGTTGAGTTTACAATTGTGAAGAAGTAGTCGAGGCATTAATAGTGCTTAAGGGTAAATGACCACCACTCAATTAGAATACGTAGTAGCTGTTGATACCTGTAGACATTTTGCTGCTGCTGCCGAGACTTGCTTTGTAACACAGCCAACGCTAAGTATGCAAATACAAAAGCTGGAAGAAGAACTTGGCGTAAAGATTTTCGATAGAAGCAAACAGCCTGTAGTTCCCACTGAAACCGGAATCGAAATTATTCGACAAGCAAGAATTGTGATTAAGGAAGCTCAACGGATCAAAGAAATTATAGCCGATAAAAAACATGAACTTTCAGGCGAGATTAGATTAGGCATCATCCCTACACTTGCACCCTATCTGTTGCCTTTGTTCTTAGATAATTTCATTAAGAAGCATCCCTCCATTAAAATTAAACTTACTGAACTAACTACCAAAAACATTATTGCCAAACTTAAATCGGAGGAACTTGATGTAGGTATTCTAGTAACACCTCTAGAAGAAGAACGACTATTTGAAGCACCTCTGTTCTATGAGGAATTCTTTGTGTATGTATCTAAGAACAGCACACTCGCTAAGAAGCAATTTGTATTGGCAGAGGATATTGATCCAAAAGAATTATTGTTGTTGGAAGAAGGGCATTGTATGCGGTCGCAGATAATTAACCTTTGCGAATTGAAATACAAAAACAAAGAGAGCTCCAACTTAGAATATGAAGCGGGAAGTATTGAGACGCTGAAGAAAATGGTTGAATTGAACCACGGGATCACCATTTTGCCAGAGTTGGCCTTGAACGACCTCTCGCCCAAACAATGGAAGATGATTCACTACTTTAAACCCCCAGCTCCCGTAAGGCAAGTAAGTTTAGTTATGCACCGAAATTATCTAAAGAAGAAAGTGATAGAATCTTTGAAAGAAGAAATCCTCAAAGTAATACCCGATAAAATGAAGAGTGCTAAGAGACGCAGCATAGTTGAGATTTAAAACGATGGGCTGATAGCACTTGATTAATTTGCCTCACTGCCGTGTCAAACTTCTTCTTCTAAAATTTCCTTTATCCTACCAATATCTGTCTCAAACACGTGCAGGCTTACGCCACTGAAGAGTTCATTTTTAAAAGGATAAAGATTTACGAAGTTCTCCCCTGAAAGAAAGCATGGAATACCATAAGCATCTAATTTAGTCTTTACCAAATTTGCCTTGATGGTATTTTCATACGAATCGAATACGATTATTTTTTCTTCGCTTTCGTGCATGGTGCGCGTTAAGTAAGTAAGGTGGGCTTTTTTACGATGAGAAAAAAATGATGGTTTGGATAAAAGCTTTTGAATATTTTTAAAGCCACTCAACTAAAACAATTAGAGAGGTAACTTTTTTCTTGTATATTTCTACAATAGAAAATACGATCAAACCAAAACCTATGCAAACCAAACACACTACCGCTATAGCATTGTTAATGCTTGTTTCTTTTTTCACTCTTGCACAAGAGCATCAGGGGCCTCCACCTTTTGAAGGCCGATGGGACATTACGATTGATTGGGCTGGCAAGCCGCAACCTGCTTGGCTCGAAGTTCGCCATTCGGGTGTAGATAAATTGGTGGGTAGAGTTATGATTGTGAGTGGAAGTGCGCGGCCTATCTCCAAGATAAATTTCAGCGAAGGTAAATTCAATTTTACTATTCCACCACAGTGGGATAAAAGTGATGTTGATGTTAAGATAGAAGGAACACTAGTAGATGATAAGCTTAAAGGTGTCTTTATAAATTTTGATGGTAAATTCTACACATTTAATGGTGTTCGTGCTCCTTCACTAAAAAGATCGAAGCCACCTGAATGGGCTGCACCAATAACGCTGTTCAGTGGTAAAGATTTATCAGGGTGGCATACCAATGGAGAGAATCAATGGGTTGCTGAAGCCGGTGTGTTGAAAAGCCCTAAGTCGGGTTCAAATCTTTTTTCGGATAAGACATTTACAGATTTCAAACTGCATATCGAGTTCCGTTATCCTAAAGGAAGTAACAGTGGTATCTATCTTCGTGGCCGTTATGAAGTACAAGTTGCAGACAGTAAGGGATTAGAACCATGGGATGATCAATTCAGTGGTGTATACGGTCTTGTTGCACCCAATGAAATGGTTGCTAAAGAGGCTGGCGAGTGGCAAACTTATGATATAACGCTTGTAGGTAGAACTGTTACGGTGGTTGCAAATGATGTAACCGTTATCAGCAATCAAGTGATCCCTGGAGTTACTGGAGGTGCTATCGATAGCAAAGAAGGCGAGCCAGGTCCGTTTATGATTCAAGGTGACCATGGACCAATTGAATATCGCAACATTGTGGTTACACCAGTTAAATAATTTTAGGAATGTCTAAATAAGATTGCTTCATGCCTCGCAATGACGGCAGAAGCAATCTTATCTCTTTATAAGCTACTGCGCCAAATTATACAGAATTTTTACTCCCGCTTTGGTAGTGGCTCGCGGAAATGAATTGCTTACCAAAGGCTCATTGGTGTTATAATCAAAGTAGGCTTGAAGAGTAAGTTTTTTATTGGCCACATAACTAACATTGGGGCGCAATTGAAAATTGACATTACCATTGGTTATAGTGCTTTCCTCGATCTTTCGTAAGATGGTTCGTGTATCAGTAACGCTCATAGTTAATTTAAAAGTAACATCGTTCTTCAAGGTGATAATTCTGCCGTTGTCTTTAAAAGGTAAACGCAAATTACTTTTGCTAAAACCTATATCAAACGACCAATCAGTACCGAGCATTTCAGTGATTTGAGCGTTGGATACATTTAACGATAAATCGCGTTTGGTTTTGTATTCGAACTTCATAGTCATTTTACTTTTAGTGCGCACGTTAATCCCGATCAACGGAGCAAACTGCTCAGAGATAATTACATTTTGAATAATATAGACTGGTACCAATGTTCCACTTGAGTTCTTTGCTCCGCCAAACGTTCGCACGTTATAGTTCTCTACAGATTCAGAAATTGGAACATCCTTATATTGAAGGGAGTTGGAAAAATTCAATACAGAATAAGATGAGTTATAAGCATGATTGAGAGAAACGGATTCAAAGATTTCTTTCAAGACAGCAATTTTAGTTAATCCACTGTAATCAACCCTCCAATTTGGGATAGGTATATTAGGGAAAGGAGATAGGCTTACATTATCTGCCGGCTTGCCCGTGTAGGCAGCAATGAATGCAGGTATTAGTACGTCTTGCGATTGCTTTTCGTATGATTGGCCAGTGGCTAGATTGAAACGGTCAGAAATGGTAGTGATATTTTTCTTGAAGTCTTCATACACAGTTGATGTCAAACTTCCATTGTTGCTGAATGCTGTGGCAAAAGTGACCATCGAAATTTTATAAGAACCTGTTCGGCTTGGACTAAGCTCACCATAGTTGCCCAATCCTGTTGTATCTCGGAAAATTTCTTGAAACGCTGTAGTGGAAGTTTTCTTGGCATCCAATTGAATTTTAAAATCGGGGAATGGCTCAAGGCTTGTCTTTAAACTCAAGTCTTTGGTTTGATTTTGAGTGAATGGGGTTGTTAATTTTTTACTGTGAGATAGCCATCCATTTTCAGCCGCTTTAAATCGCAAGTCAGCATCTTGCCCACCTAAAATAAAATCCCAGCCCGGTGCTTGCCATCCTTTACTGTTGCCAAATAGATATGGCGTTTGAGTAAATCCTGGTAGCGATGTGCCTTGTGTTACTGAATAAGTGCCTGTAACACTTCGCACAGTCATAATCAATCGTAGCAAGCGTTTAATACCGCCTAATTCAGGTGGTCTTTTTATTGTATCCGGTCGATTGCTTTTGTTTTTAGTTAACTCTGCCACGGTGGGCTTTGGCTTGGGGCTATTAATTCCTTTTAAGAAACCAACTTTATTATACAGCTTTATCAAATCCACTTTTCCGTTAATAGCTTGGTCGCGTGTGTTTTGAATAATGTTGCCAAGATTTAAGCTATCTACTTTTTCAAGTGGCCCAGCTTTATAGGAATAGCCAACATTGTAACGGTAGTCGGCATCAACCCAATTGGTGATTGGAAATTTATCTAATGGCAATTTATAATTGGCGGTAATGGTTTGATCGAATGCTTTTGTTCGTCCAAACCTTTTTAAATTTTTAATAATCGAATCTTGTTTTTGTTTTGTGTCTATATCGCCATTGGGCTCGTCAATAATTGCATTGACACGCGAACTATAGTCGAGCGAAAGAGATTTAGTAAAGGCCCATCGAATGTTATACGATCGGTTGAAAACAAAATATTTTGAAAAGTTGGGCTGCGAGCTTGCCGCATCTATTTGGCTATTGCGATTAACAATTTTACTTAATGACCGATCAAGATCACCGCGCACTGATATGCTGGTTGGCATTGGATTGAAATTGAAATCATTAATGAGTTGAAGAAAAGGCGATGAAAGCCATTTCACATTTTTGAAAGGCTCTACACCTTTAAAGGTGGATGCATACTGCCAAGCAACTGATCCCTTCGTACTTTGTTTTGAGTTCTCACTTAAATTAAAATTGGTTTGCTCCGATCCGCTGTATGCATAACTAAAAGCGAAATTCTCAATGTCATAAATATTGCTTTTGGCCTTCGGGTCAAGCTTTACTTTTTTTACGTTTGTAAAATTTAAACTTCGCCTTATGGTTCTGTCCTGAATTATTTTCAGATACGATTCTCGTTCTGCATCTGTGTTGAAGGAAGATAATGCGGCCGTCAATCGTAAGTCAGGATTGGCAGGGTCAAAGTTAGGATTGCTGATAACGCTTTCATAACTGGCGAACATCGGAATCTTTAAGCCCAACTGACGGGGTAAAAGTTTATCAATATTGATTGTTCCTGAAATATCAAAGGTGGTAGCATCGGCACGTGTGCGCTCCGAAATTTTTGATTGCACATTTCCATAGCCTGGTGTTGAGTGCCTAACTGAAGCAGTAATGTTTCCAAGGTCGGCCAGTTTCGCGTTCATCACAGCATTCACAGCCCAACCTGCAGTTCTATCAAAGTCAGTTAGACGAAGTTCATCCGCCCATATACACACACTCAACGGTCGGGCATCGGCTGTCTTTGGGTTGCGCACCCCGATCATTATTAACTTTACAGCACTCAGATCGGGCCTACCAAAAATTCGCAGCCCGTGTTTGCCGCTTTGTAGTGGACTCGTCAACGGATAGAGTTGATTTAATGAAGCTCCTTCTCTATCGCGCCTTGCTTTCAAAGCGTAAAGATCATTCAAATCAAAATCAAATTGGTTTTGTTCAGGCCAGATCTCATTATCACCTACATCCTTTCCATTTCGAGTAATGGTTAACGGTATTTCTACTTCATAGTAATTTTGATCTTGGTCAGTGCCAAAACGCATGAAAGCATTCAGCTGATTATCCTGTAAATTATTACCATGCGCATTCACAAACATTTTTACTCTTCCGTAATTATAAAAATCCATACTTACATTTTTATAGACAGCGCGAGCATCGCCATCTGGCAAATCAGTTATACATAGTTGAACAGATTGCTCATTTAATCGCCTCGCAATTACGGAAGTGTTATCTCTATCGCGCGCAATGGGTGGCACATAGGGTGGCTTGTATTCATTGCCTTGCCCATTATCTTCTACATTTACTACCGACACCGAAAAATTATCTGCATTGGGTTCGGGTGGCTTAGTTAATCCAGGCTGTTGAAGATTACCTGCATATTGTCTCCATCGGTTGCCCACTGTACGGAAGTTGGCCATACGCAGCACAATGGGTTGATTAAAACCAGTAAGTAACATACGCGCATAACGAATTGATTTAAAGCCGTTGATAGCCCCTACTTGATCATCAAATTGTTTGATGGGAATTCGGAATAAGTACCAGGTAACAGCATCTTCATTGATCTTATTTTCTATTTTGTCTACTATGAATTTATTGCCAACCGCGAGACCACCTTTTACATTGGAAGGAAGGAGATTGATATTGTATCCATAGTATTCCTCTAAATCGCTGAGGGTATTGTCTTGGTTTAAATCTTCATTATCAGGAATGGTAGTGCCTGATCGAGCGAAAGCATCGCCTGTATTGGCGATAGGTGTATTGTTCTCCATACCATTAATGTTTTTATAACGCTCCAACACTTTGGCATCTCTAGCATCTAAATCATCACCCAAAAAGTATTTAAAGTCATCGGCACTTGGGTCTTGCTTTACCACATTTTGAGCACTACTGGGAAGCGCAGTTACAAAATCTTTAAACTTAGTTGCCTCATTGATATTGCTAATGCCATCCAGCCCTACATCTTGATTGCCTCTTGAGGTAGCTGAGTTATCAAACGCATTGTTCAAGTATTGTTGTGAGGTAACATAACCCCAATTGTTTGGTGTGGCTTTTGAAAGATTGCCATCGGGTGGTAGGCCGTTTTCAAAGGCGTGCTTTCCATCGCGCATCAAATCTTCTGAAATACTTCCCAATTGAAAAATTAGTTTGCCACCCGATTGATTTGATTGGGGATTAGCACTACCGTCTAATATTTTTCCATTGGCTGAATTGATGAAGGGATCCATCAACCAAAATTCAATATACTCTACATTGGCTTTATCAAAGTCGACCTCAGTGCGGATGGCCGTAGTAATACCTGCCCAATTTTGCTCTGGGTTCTTGAGTGTGCCATCAGCATTGAGATCGGGATTGTAGTTGTAGGGTCCACGCTCTCTAGGAAAATAAGCGATATCAAATATTTGCTCGTTAAAATTCCCAATGGATACATCTCTATATGGAAAAATCTCTTGAGGTTTTACAGGCCGTGTATAATGATTCTCTAAATCTTTATCAGTAATATTAGTTGGCTTGTATGTACCACCTGTTCGATAGAATAGGTTATCCACTTGATACCAAGCTAGCTTAGCTCTTCGGTATCCTGCGGCAACGTTATCAGATAGACCACCTGCCAAATCATATTGTAAATTTTTTGTAGGAACAGTAGCTAGTTTCCAACTCGTAGGATTCAATAAACTATAAGGTGTAGCAGTGTTTTCAAAGTCATCGATAAAAGATGTGCCGTCACCATTGATGCTGTTAGATGTACCAGGTATCAATTGAGCAAACTCAGCATTGAGTGTAATAGAAGATTTTTCTTTTGTTTGAAGAAAGGGAAGTGCATCTACCATCTTAGTAAGTAAGCGTGAATCTTTCTTCATGTTAATATCCAAGCCATATTGAATATTTCTCGCAGGCTCTGTGCCAATGGCATTGCGACTTATCAAAGGCCGTTCGTTATAATACAAAAGCGTTGAACCTATATTGATGTCATCCGATAATTTGTAATCCAAGCGAGTGCCGATCAACGATCGGGTTTGGAATGCAAAAGGATCTTGTTGTTCATAGGTAACACTTATATTTTTCCCAGAACTTAAAATGCCTTCGTTCAAGATGGTAACTTTTCCAAAAGTATAATCCACTTGGTAGTCTGAGCCTTCTCGCAACGGTGTGCCACCGGCATATACTTTTACTGAACCTGGAGCTACGTTAAAACCTTGAAGGCTTATCTCCTTACCTGATCCAGTTTTAGAAGAACCCACGATATAAAATTTGTTTTTTGTGGCGAGCAATTCGGCTGCAGCCTTTGTATCTGTGTAGAGCGAAGTATAGAGATATTTATCATTCAATGTTGCCTGATTTGGCGGATCTGTTTTAAAGAGGTTGCTCAAGGCCGTATTGAAAGGCTCGAGGTATGGAAAAATAACGAGCCCGTTGGCTGCATTTATGGTAACGTTATCTACGAAATCGAAATTGCCATCTGGCGATGGATCGTTATAAGGATTTAACTTATCAAGCCCCACCACAGAAATCAATTGCTTCGTTCGCACATCCCCACTTCCCGTCTGCAGTTGCGGATTATCTTTTCCAGTAGCATCATCCCGATAAATTATTTTTAATTGAAATCCTTCTTTTGCTACCTGACTGATATTAAGGTTATAAATATTTTTCATCATCAAATTCCACGTAGGTAGAATTACATCAAACTGATCCTTAACACTTACTTTGCGAGGTCGAAGTAATTTTAAGTACACCACATTGTTGGGTGGCTTATTAGAATAATCTTCAGTAAGCTCACCTACTTTATACGCCTGACCGTTATAAGTATACTCATACGCCACAGCAAGAGCTTCATCGTTTTGCAGCTTGCGTTGAAGTGTTATGTAGCCAAGTTCTTTGTGATAGCTAAATTCGGTGGCAGACAGTTTTCTTGCACTGGTTATTTTCTCAAAGTCGGTACCATTAACAAACCCAAGCGATTCTAATGATGCGTTTACACCATCAGATACAGCCGATATTCTTTTTAAGAATACCCCCTCTGCGAATAGGTTGTTCGCATTGTTATAAGCTGGAAGCGCTGATGTTGTTTTAACTATGCTTATTCCATCTTTTGCAGTAGTGCGATAAATTTTATTTGATTCACCCATGTCCATTAGCCCCACAACATCCCGCAAGGTTTGTGTATCATTGTTGCGGTTTAGTAAGTAAACTTCTACACGTGTGATGTTCACACCTGAATTGATCTGTTGCAGATTGCTGATCCAACCTTCATAATTATCTCTAAAAAATTGGGCTAAGAAGAAATGTCGATTGTCATCATAATTGGAACCCACTATTTCAAATTGCCTGCCTTGCGAAGTGCCACTGGTGCTGCCTGGAATCTCAATGGACGTTTGCTTACCTCGTTGTGTGCTCGCGATGGTTGTTACCGATAATTTACCAAACTGCATCTGGGCTTTTATACCAAACAAATTAGAGGCTCCTGTAATTAAACTATTATTAAGCGGCAAGCTTACGTTTCCTATCTCAAGCTTGCGCAGAATGTCTTCTTTAAAGCCAGTATATTCAATTTTCATGCTGTTCTGAAAATCAAATGAATTGTTGTTATCAAAATTGGTTGATACTTTTAGCTTCTCACCGATCTTGCCAGCCACGCTTAAATTTATCTGTTGATCAAATTCAAACCCACCGTTGCTTTGCTGACGGATGGGTATGGCAGGATTTTTTATCGTTTGAAAAGATGCACCAAAATCAAGAGCCACGCTTCCGCGGGGTATGATCTCAACAAAGCTCCCACCAAAAATTCTATCCAATAAGGGACTGACATAAATTTTAGGAATCAAGTTTCGTCCACTTACAGCGCTTTCGCCATCCAATGCCTGGCTTCGGCTTCGCCAATAGTCTTTTCGGTTCACCCGATCTTGTTGCAAACTAAATTCCTTGAAGGACATGGAGGAGGTTGGCCTGAAATTTACATTGCCTATTTTCTCGTAGATGCTATAGTTCATGCCCGTATCAATTTGAACGCCCAAGCTCAATGATTTCGGGTTTTTCAAAAACAGGGGAGAATTAGTTATATAATTTGAAAATGGATCGCCATAGCGATCGCGTAATCGAAACGTTGGTCGCTTTGTGGTATCGATAGCAACAGTGGTGGTATCTATTTTTTTTGGACTTGTTTGCGCAAACGAATTACTGAAGCATAGGGCTAGAACTATGCTCAGTCCGTAGATGAACTGTTTGGTGGAATGTGTAATCGTCAAACGTATGTCAGGCGTTTTTAAGTGCTTGTTTTACCAAATCTTCCAAACTAATAGTATTCCCAGCTCTTTTAAGCACCGTATCGATACTTTTTTCAGCGGCTGGTTTTGCAATACCTAAAGTTATCAGGGCAGATAACGCTTCATTGCGCACCGTATTGCCCACAAAACCAGGAATTCCTGGGGTTTGATCTCCACCATCTTTCTTCACTTTATCGCGCAGCTCCAAGATAATACGTTGGGCGGTTTTTCCACCTATTCCTTTCACTGCTTGCAAGGCCGCTGCGTCTTCGCGAATAATAGCCGAACGGAGTTCTTCAGGCGGAAGATACGACAACACAACTAAAGCTGTATTTGGCCCGACACCATTTACTGAAATCAAATATTGAAACATTAGCTTCTCCGCGCCTGATGAAAAACCAAACAGCACTTGAGCATCTTCTCTCACATGAAAATAGGTGAGTAGTTTGATGTCTTCTTTGTCCTTTATTTCAGAGAACGTATTTAAGGAAATGTGCACGTGGTAGCCAACTCCATTCACATCAATGATAACAAATGTCGGCTCTTTAAATGCTAATTTTCCTCGCAGGAAGTCAATCATAATAGATAATTAATGAATCTTAAAATCAATCACGAAGTTGTGCATCCACCACGGCAATGGCTGTCATGTTTACAATCTCACGAATAGAACTTCCCAACTGTAAAATATGAACGGGCTTCTTCATGCCTAGCAGAATCGGGCCGATGGCTTCTGCTCCCCCTATTTCCATTAATAGTTTATAAGCAATATTACCAGATTCTAGTGTGGGGAAGATAAGCGTATTAGCTCCCTCTTTTGCCAACGAACTGAATGGATAGATTTCTCTTTGTAATTCAACATCCAATGCCACGTTGGCTTGTATTTCGCCTTCAATAGTTAGGTTTGGATATTTTTCTTTTGCCAGCCGTACTGCTTCTCTTGTCTTTGATGGAATTTCTCCATTACTAGAACCGAAGTTTGAATACGATAAAACTGCCACGCGTGGTTCTACATCAAACACTTTAACACCCCGTGAAATCAAACCAATAATACCAACTAATTCTTCAGCAGTAGGGTTTACGTTCACTGTGCAATCGCCCACAAAGAAATTGCCTTTCTTGCTAAGAATGATGTACATGCCAGCCACGCGTTTCACACCTGGTGCAAGACCTATGATTTGCAGTGAAGGAATAATTGTTTCTGAATAATCGCGGGTAAGCCCTGATATCATTGCATCGGCTTCACCAAATTCTACCATCATCGCGCCAAAAGCGTTTCTATCTTGCATTTGCTTTTCTGCATCGGCCCACGTTACACCTTTGCGTTGGCGTTTGTCATAATACGCTTGCGTGAATTTTTTGCAAAGCGCGTTCTCCTCCGATGGATCTACAATCTTGCAATCGGTAAGTTCAAGCGTGTATTCGGCAATCAAGCGTTCGATTTCTTTTCTGCTGCCCAACAAAATTGGTTTCGCTATGGCTTCATCTTGAATTACCTGAGCAGCTTTCAATATTTTAATATTATCTGCTTCTGCAAATACAACTCGCTTAGGGTTCTGCTTGGCTTGCTCAATTAAACGTGAGGTTAACTTTTCGTCAATGCCGATTCGCTTCAATAAATCTTGACGATACTGCCCCCAGTCGGTAATGTGCGTTTTTGCAATGCCAGAATCCATCGCGGCCTTTGCCACTGCGGGCGAAACGGTTGTTATCAATCGCGGATCAAGCGGCTTAGGGATTAGATATTCTCTGCCGAATTCTATTTTATTTACTTCGTAAGCCTTGGCAACCGCATCGGGCACTGGTTCTTTGGCTAGCTCTGCCAACGCTTTCACAGCAGCCAACTTCATCTCTTCATTAATCTCTGTTGCACGTACATCCAATGCTCCTCTAAAAATATAGGGGAAACCTAATACGTTGTTAACTTGATTAGGATGATCAGATCTACCCGTTGCCATAATTAAATCAAGCCGAGTTTTCTTCGCCACATCATATGCTATTTCAGGGTTGGGATTTGCCAACGCAAATACAATAGGATCTTTAGCCATGGCTAAAATATCGGCTGGCACAAGCACATCTGCTTTTGATAACCCAACAAAAACATCGGCACCCACGATGGCCTCTTGAAGTGTCGATACATTTAAGCTTGTCGCGAATTCTTTTTTGGTCTCATCAAGATCAGCTCTTCCTTTTTTGATTACTCCTTTACTATCGCACATAATCAAGTTCTCTCGCTTAAGACCCAATGCGATGTATAATCGTGAACATGAAATTGCAGCAGCTCCTGCGCCATTAACAACTAACTTAATGGAGTCAAGTTTTTTACCCACCAACTCAACTGCATTTAATAACGCGGCACTAGAGATAATAGCTGTGCCATGCTGATCATCATGCATGATGGGTATGTTCATCAACTCTCGAAGCTCGGTTTCAATTTTGAAACACTCAGGTGCTTTGATGTCTTCAAGGTTTACGCCACCAAATGTTGGCTCTAATGCTTTTACTATTTTGATAAATTCATCCGGGTCTTCCTGGTCTATTTCAATATCAAATACATCAATGCCTGCAAATTTTTTAAACAACACACCTTTGCCTTCCATTACAGGCTTAGATGCTTCGGGGCCAATGTTACCAAGGCCTAGCACTGCTGTTCCATTAGATATAACTGCTACTAAATTTCCTTTTGCTGTGTATTTATAAACATCTTCTTTGTTGGCTGCTATTTCTTTGCAAGGTTCAGCTACGCCTGGTGAATAGGCCAATGCCAAATCATGTTGAGTGCTGAGTTGTTTGGTGGGTACCACCTCAATTTTGCCCGGCTGCCCTTGTGTGTGGTAATCAAGAGCATCTTGTTTTCTAATCTTAATTGACATGGTTTTAGATACTTAAATGGGTCTATCAAACCACAAATTAGGGTTTTTTTATGATAGACTGCAAACGGTTACTTTTTCAAAATAAAGCGGTGTATATGCGCCAAAACATTTGCTAGTTTTTAAGAACTGGTGGCAGCCCTTCGAGCCACTAAAAATTGAATTATGTAGAAAAGAAGTTGATATTAGATCAGTCAGAGAAAGCTAAATGATTGATGTAAATTCATTCACGTACACTTCACAATTCTATGGCCATAAAATCGTTACTTTTACAATCTTAAATCTGCTTTATGAAATTTGTATTTAGCTTTTTATTAATTCTTCTTTTAACTAACTCAACTTTTGCCCAGTTTGATAAATTGATTGGCAAAGCGAAGAGTGCCATTGGAGGAGGGAAGCTTTCCAATGAGGATGTGGCCAACGGCTTGAAAGAAGCCTTGACGCAAGGCATTTCAAAAGGTGCTGATTTGGTTTCGATGGTAGATGGCTACAATAAAAACCTTGAGATTAAAATTCCTTTTCCGGCTGATGCGAAGCGAGTGGAAGATAGGCTGCGTCAATTGGGTATGGGCAATGATGTTGATAAATTTATAACAACTCTCAACCGAGGCGCGGAGGATGCAGCCAAAGAAGCGAAACCCATTTTTGTAAATGCCATCAAACAAATGTCGATCGATGATGCATGGTCTATCTTAAAAGGAAACCCCGATGCGGCAACACAATTCTTGAAACGTACTACCAGCAATGATTTAAAAGCTAAGTTCAGCCCTATTGTGCAGAAATCGCTTGACAAGGTAGAAGCCACAAAATATTATGGAAGCTTGGTTGGCACGTACAATAGAATTCCGTTAGTGGATAAAGTTAATCCTGATTTGAATGCTTATGCTACTGAAATGGCCATTCAAGGGTTATTCACCATGATCGCCAAGGAAGAGAAAAATATCCGCGACAATCCTAGCGCAAGAGCTACCGATTTGTTGAGAAAAGTATTTGGACAGAAATAAAAGATTACTTCCAAACTGATTTTAATTTCCAAGCTTTCAAATCAATATTGGCAGTGCCATCCTTCGAGTACGTTACAACAGAATACTTCTCGGAAGTTGGGAATGTGTTTTCGCTCAACGTTTGCTGACCGCCATTTGCAAAAACTTCAATAATCCCATTGTCGATAAAAATACGAAATTTGATTTTGTCTATGCCTTTGTTCATTGCTACCTTTTCAACAGAGGCAAACTCTTTATGGAAATCAACCATACCAGAATGCGTTCGATCAAGAAAGAGCATACCACTTTCTTTGTTATAGCCAAGAATTGTTTCCTCTGTTTTGTTTTGATAAATTTTTATACCCGCTTCTTTTGCATCGTTGAGTGTAATATCTAATTCAATTTCAAGTGAGCGTTCTTTCAAATCAACTAAATTGTTTAATTCTGAATCCTGTAAAGCAATCATTTCCTTTACTGGCTTTTGAACGAGTCGCAAACCTTCATCGGTTTTTCGCAAAGAAAGCTCTCTTGGAATAGACATCGCACTTCGCCAAGGTTCTGTGGGCAATTTGGTAGCATATGTCCAATTGTTGATCCAGCCAATCATTACCGTGCGATTCTCTTCTTTTGGCAAATTGTTGAACACAATCCCTGCATAAAAATCTTTACCATAATTTACATACAACGGTTTTTGATTGGCTTCATTGGCTTTAAAAGTTTTGCCATCAAACGTACCCACAAAATATTGCATACCTACAAAAGCTGACCCTTGTGGATGGCTGCCTGATAAGGATAATATCCAACGCTTTTCAGTAGAATCTTCAATAGGTAATTCATATATATCAGGACATTCCCAAATGCGAGTAGTGTCGCCAATTTTTCCAAAGCTGCCAGTCATTTTCCACTCTGTAAGATTTTTTGATTCGTAAAACTGAACAGTAAAAAGATCAGGGACTACTAATGCCATCACCCATTTTTGTTCTGGTTCATACCAAAATACTTTAGGATCACGAAAGTCTTTGCGTTGAATGTTTAGTATCGGATTTTTATCATATCGGCTCCACGTTCTTCCCTTGTCGTTGCTGTACGCCAAGCTTTGGTGCTGTATTACGCCTTCATTATTTTTAAAAACTTGAGATGTATAGATAGCAATCATGCACGATCCATTTGAGCAAAGTCCAGATGAATTATTTTTATCTATTGCCACTGTTCCAGAAAAGATCATGGTACTATCGCTTGTAGCTTTATCAATATATTCATCGAGCGCCAAAGGCAAGTGTTTCCAATGCAGTAGATCCATACTAACTGCATGACCCCAGCTCATGTGGCCCCAGGTATTCCCGTAAGGATTATGCTGATAGAATAGATGATACTCGCCTTCATAAAAAACCAACCCGTTAGGATCGTTCATCCAATTTTTTTCTGGTGTAAAATGATAGGTTGGCCTATATTTCTCTTGATAATAAGTGGAGCCCATTGATATAGACTCAGTATCTTTTTTTGATTTACATGAAGTAAGGATTATAGAAATGCTCGCTATTAGTAAAATTAGTCTTGGCATAATGATAGGGTTTTATTCAAAATAAGCCTTTAAAAAGGGTGAGTATTTGCAACTAAGTTATTAAAAACTACGGGGCATTTTCAAAAATTATTAATTAACTTTAATCTTATAAATTACACTTATTATTAAACTAACACTAAAGGAATCATTGTTGTTTACTTAATAAATATTAAATAATCATCAAAACCTTACTTAAGACATTAATGCTCGTTTACATATTTTAATTTAAAGTTTGAATTTGACTTTTTGCATTTTAATTCTATTTATTAAACAACTACTCATGAAACTTTCTAGTCTTATATTCCTTGCGATTGCCTTCAGTTCGGTTGCCTATAGTCAAACTGTAAATGAGGAAAAAAGAGTGACTGACTTATCAGCGAAAAAGTTTCAATGGATGATCAATCACACGTATGATTCATTGGCATTCATGCTTCACGATAATGTGACTTATATTCACTCCAATGGATGGAGTCAAAACAAAAATGAAATCATGAATGATTTTCGTTCTGGAAAATCAATCTTAAAAAGCGTGGATGTGCAAATGTCTAACGTTAGAATATTCAATCAAACTGCCATTGTAAATGGACAAGGCAAATTTATTGGCGAAGTAAACGGCACTCCATTTTCGGTAGACTTAGTTTATAATGAGGGCTACATCAAAGAAAAGGGTAATTGGTTATTAGTTTCAAGGTTGGCAACTAAGATTATAAAATAGTATAATCAGGATTTTAAATCATATTCTCGTGGCAATATTATTGTGAAAGTGCTACCCTTCGCAATCTCTGTGCTTACCGTAATTGAACCCTTTAATTTTTCTAATGTTTCTTTTACTATGTATAGGCCCAATCCGCTACCTTTTGCCCTATCGTGAGCTTGAAAAAACATATCAAATATTTTGGTTACGTGTTCACTGGGTATGCCAATCCCATTGTCAGAAATAGTAATCTCGATTGTTGAAGGAAGTAGGTTAGCACTAATTTCTATCGTAGAATTTTCTTTTGCTCGATCTTGATATTTAAACGCATTCGTGATGATGTTTCCTAGTACAATTTCAAGCCGGGTCTGATCGCTCAGTAATGTTAATTCATCGTGAATGTTGATGTTAACTTCCATTCTTTCTGCCTCAGGGGAGTACATCAGTCCGGTAACACATTGTTTTATTACTTCTCTTAACAGAACAGGTTTTAATTTAAGATCTACCCTTGAATTGCGCGAATAGCTTGAAATATCACTTATAAATTTATCTAAGTGAATCATTCGTTCATCCATCATCTTTAAGTACGATTTTATCTCGGAGGCATCACCCGATGATTGTAAAATGTTGATCAGGCCACGAACAGAACTTATCGGGGATCGCAAATCATGAGAGGTACTATAAACAAATCTGTCTAATTCTTTATTTACTTTATTAAGCTCTTCGTTTTTTTCTTGCAGGATTTTTTCACTGGCACGAAGTGAAGTCTCCGAGAAGTAGTTAAGGGATATCAGAAAATAAACAATTAAAGTGCTTGTCAGTGAAGTGATCAATAAGTTGATATTTAGATTGAGTTTGATATACTGAGGTGTGTAGATTCTTCTTGAAAAAAGGTGAAGATCAATCACTGTAGAAAAAATAATGAGTAGAGTTGTTATTAAAAGAAACACGAAAGTGGTTTTTCTGTCCTCAAAACCAAAGATTGCTATAGATACTGTATAGCAAGCAATAAAGAGAAAGGCAACGCCAATTTCAACTGGTTCAAAAATGGTGAAAATAAATACCGTGATGTTGGATGAAAAAATCAAGAGTACTTTTGCCCAATAGTGCTGCCCTTTTCGGTTTAAGAAGAAACTTAAAGAAGAGAGAAAAGTACAAGATAATTGAAATGGCCAGGAATCATTCACGCCATTATATAGATCTATTACGAGGTATAGTAAACATATAAAAG
Source organism: Cytophagales bacterium (assembly GCA_038205685.1). GTDB lineage: Bacteria > Bacteroidota > Bacteroidia > Cytophagales > Cyclobacteriaceae > ELB16-189. Next base: position 57,236 of record JBBRBQ010000008.1, read on the forward strand.
CGCAAAGAATACTTAATTGAGCGGTTAATACAACCAGTTTATAGTCAGCAAAAGCAAGTACTGGCTGATTTTTACCAACTAAAAAATTTTGTGTAGGCCTATGAAATTGAATCATGAAGTTTTAAAGCGTATTACAAAATAAGGGAATTTCTAAGTCTTAGCAATCACCATTCAATCATCTTTATAATATCTACTAACTTCATTGTAAACTCGTTACCTTTAGCCATGCCTTTTGAACATCGTGCCAAACCGTTGCTCCCGCGCAAGCAGTATTACAGCCGTGTGCTTCGTTATACTGGCTTTGCTTGTTTATTGTTGGGCATATCGCTAGGTATTGGCGTTGTTGGCTATCGCTATTTCAATCAGCTTTCTTGGTTAGATTCCTTGCTAAATTCGTCTATGATATTAACGGGCATGGGGCCAGTTGACCCAATGATAAACGATGGAGCAAAATGGTTCGCTTCCATGTATGCAATATTCAGTGGGGTGGCCTTTCTTAGCACGGTTGCCGTATTTCTATCCCCAATAGTGCATCGGTTTTTGCACCGAATACACTTGGCAGATGGAGAGAAAAATTAACCTTCTAATTTTTCAAAGACTACACAAGATGTCCGCTAGTTCTTTGGGTTTACTAAAAAATGGTGAGTGGCTAGTGGGCAAACTATAGACTTTTTCACAAGGTGTTTCGGTATACATTTTTTTCTGGATGAAGGGCGTTACGGCTCTATCTTCAGTGCATTCGATATACACACGGGGTACTCTTCCATAATTTTCTTCAGTTAATTGAAGGGGTGTTAACCCTGATTCTATCGGCTCGTAACTGAGCAAGAGCTTGGCTAGCTCGGTAACTGAGTCATCGCAATCGTGATAAAGTCCTTCTTTATAAATTTCTTGTTGTAATGATGTGGCTTTTAATTCCTCATGTAAAGTAACAAATGGCTTAAGTATGCCTCCAACATCTTGAGCAGAATATTCGCGCTGTGTTTTTCCGTTGGGAATTAAATAGGCAGCGAGGTAAACCAACTTCTCAATTTTATATGGTCGATATTCTGCTGCTTGCGAAATCATGATTCCATTTTTGCTGTGGCCTACCAGAATTACCTTGCCTTCAACATCATCAATAATATCACAAATTTTAGCAACAGTGGTTTCCATTTTCACTTCGCTTATCGGAGTTTTATCTCTTCCCATTCCGGGGAGATCAATTGCGATAGCCTTATGCCCTTGATCTTTTAAAAGTGGAAGTACTTTGTGCCAGTTCCAAGCACTATGCCATGAGCCGTGAATTAAGATGAATGTCTTCATAAGTTTTATCTTTTTTTGTTATTACAAAACTTGCATGAAGAATAGTACAACTCAACCCGAAACTTGCTCGATTTTGAAAGAAGTGTTTAAGCTGGCTTCTCCACTTTCATTTTTAATGAAGCTGAATTGATGCAATAACGCAGTCCACTAGGCTTGGGGCCGTCAGGGAATACATGACCCAAATGTGCATCGCAGGTATTGCAAAGTACCTCTACGCGAGTCATGCCGTAAGTTACGTCTTTATGATAGGCAATGGCATTCTCTTCTACAGGTTGAGTAAAACTTGGCCAACCAGTACCTGATTCAAACTTTACGCGCGAGTCGAATAGCAGCGCCCCACAACAGATGCAGCCATATAATCCTGGGTCGTGAGCTTCACAGTATTCGCCAGTAAAGGCGCGTTCTGTGCCCTTTTTACGAGCAACGGCAAATTGCTCTGAGCTCAATAACTTTTTCCATTCTTCTTCTGTTTTCTCAACTCTAGTTGGTGGTGTCGGGTTTCCTTTTTCCGCAAAGCGGATAACATCAGTCCATTTTAATACAGTCATATTTTTAGTTAGTTATTTTTTATTGACAACGAGAACTTGCTTTCTAACAAAATTAAAAGAACCAAAGTTTAATAGCCATTCCAATTATTGAAACAATCATGATTCTTTTAATCCAAACTTCTCCTGCTTTTACTGACCAGCGGCTTGCATACCAGCCACCTAGTGCATGCCCAATTGCCAGTATCAATCCGGTTTTCCAAAGTATTTTATCCTGAAAAGCAAATACAACTACCGATATACTTGTGTAAATAATGGCAGCAAATACTTTTACATAATTGCTTTTTACGAGGCTCAAATTATTTACTAAACTTAGCACAGCAATCACCAGGAAGCCAACACCTGCTTGCACAAATCCGCCATACATTCCAATGAAGAAAAAAAAGAATGTTCCCGTTACTTGACTTCTTATCGTAAGTTTTTCTTCGCCTTTAGATTTGAAGGGATCATAAATAATTAGACCCACTGCTAAGATCATTATCACTACAAATACCTTGTTGAAAACAGCATCTGCAATCTTTGATGCTAAGAGCGAGCCCAACAATCCGCCACACAAAGAAGATATGCCCAAATATAAACTGTAAGGCCAAGGAAGTTCTACACCTTTACTTTTAAAACCAACTACCGCAAATACATTCTGTGCCACTAACGCTACGCGACTAGTGGCGTTGGCTACTGTAATAGGTAAGCCCATAAACGTTAAGATGGGAACAGAGAAAAGCGAACCTCCACCACCAACGGTGTTAAGAAACGCAGCTAAAAATCCGACAAGAATAATGAGTGTGTACTCAATCCAAACTGACATTACCGCACTTTTAGTTTACGCACCATCTTTGCAAATAAAGATGGGAAGAAGCGTTTCAAATAGACGCCACCCACTTCCTTCATTCCTCCAATGTAAACTTCATTTTTTCTTTGTTCGATGGCTTTGATAATGCGAGCTGCGCATTCAGTTGGCGATAAACCTTGTGCTGTTGTTGCATCCATTTCATTCAATGCACTGCCATCTCCCGTAAGGGCATTTAAGGTAACGTTAGTTCGTATCCAACCCGGGCAGATAAGAGTTACATAAATGTTTTTGCTTTCTTTCCAGAGTTCAGCTCGCAGCGAATCAAAGAAGCCATGCAGCGCATGCTTGGCTGCCGCATAACCAGAGCGATAAGGTGTACCGATAATTCCCATCACGCTGCTCACGGTTACAAAGTGACCTGATTTTCTTTTGATGAAATGAGGCAATAGATATTTTGTTAATGCAATTGTGCCGAAATAATCTACCTCCATCACTCTTCTATCCACTTCAAGTGATGTTTCTTTTACCAGACTGCGTTGACTTATGCCTCCGTTATTAATAAGTATATCTATATCACCAAATAGTTGTATGGCCGCTTCAGTGCTTAATTTCAATGTAGATGCTTCTGATAAATCTAATGGAAGAATGCGAATATTAGGCTGTGCTTTTGTTATGCAATTACCTTTCACGTGTTCGAGAACTTCTTTTCTGCGCGCAGAGATAATGAGTTTTGCTCCTCTTTTAGAAAGTTCATAAGCCAATGCTTCACCAATGCCTGACGATGCTCCTGTGATCCAAATTACCTTACCTGTAAGTGCTGTCATATAAAACGCTCCTGATTAGTCAAGCAAGTTAAAAAACAATTGAATTACCCAAGTCGGTTGTAGATCACAAAATCAAAAGCGAAAATATGCTTTGCGTCTATTTGATGTTGTATGCGAGAGGTTTCTTTCCAATCATCAACTTTTATTTCGGGGAAATGAACATCGCCTTCAATTGCGGCTTTGATTTCAGTAAGATACAATCGATCGGCATTTGGCAATGCTTGCTTGTAAATCTCAGCTCCACCAATCACAAATGCTTCCGCTTCATTGGCTTCTTTAGCTTTGGCGATAGCCTCTTCAAATGAATTTACAATCAAGCAGCCTGGCGCAGAAAATGTTTTCTGTCGCGTAACAACAATATTAGTTCGGTTGGGAAGTGGCCGATATTTTTCTGGGATGGAATCATAATTCTTTCGGCCTAAAATAACACAATGACCTTTGGTAGTTTGCATAAAATATTTCATATCGTCAGGCAAAGTCCAAGGCAAATCGTTATTCTTTCCAATAACTCTGTTAGTTGATAGGGCAGCTATAAGTGAGATGATCATTTTAAAAAGTTGATAGTTGTTGGCTATTTTGTTGACACAGATTGGCTAATTGAACATCGGCTAATTTAGGATTGACAATTGGTTGCCTTTAAAAAAATCCTCTACTTTCATTCGCTTCTTTCCTTCGGGTTGAAATTCTTCAATTGAAACGTAACCATCCAAAGTTTTAATATGAAGATAAGTTTTATTGTCTGTTTTTATCTCGCCTGTTTTGACATCAACCATCGCCTGTGGACTATCAACTAACGCACACTTAAATACCTTACACACTCTACCACTTAAAATTGTCCACGCTGCGGGATAAGGCGAAAGCCCTCTAACAAAATTTTTAATCTGTTCGCTCGTTTGGTTCCAATTTATTTCACACGTTTCTTTTGATATTTTGGGTGCGCTCTTTGTTGCCGGGCTTTCATCTTGTGGGACAGTTGGATAGTCTCCAGTCTCAATGGATTTAACTGTTTTTAAAACTAACGCTGCTCCCTTGTGCATCAATCTTTCGTATAGCGAGCCAACATTATCATCATCATTAATTATTTCTTTTTCTTGATAGATAATGCTTCCAGTATCAATAGAATGTTTTAGAAAAAAAGTTGTTACACCCGTTTCCTTTTCTCCGTTAATGATTGCCCAATTGATAGGAGCTGCACCTCTATAATTTGGTAAGAGTGAACCATGCAAATTGAAAGTGCCAAGTATTGGCATAGACCAAACTATTTCGGGAAGCATACGAAAAGCAACTACTATTTGTAAGTTGGCGTTGTATGATTTAAGTTCTTCAATAAATTCTGGCGACTTTAAATTGGTAGGTTGTAGAAGAGGAATGTTGTGCTTCAAGGCTGCCTCCTTTACAGGTGATGCCGTAAGCTTTTGTCCTCTTCCCTGTGGCTTATCGGGTGCAGTAATTACGGCCACAATATTGAATTTATGCTCCACTAATATGTCTAAACTAGCCACCGCAAATTCTGGCGTGCCCATAAAAATTATTCTAAGGTTATTCATTTATATTTCTTGAGTTTTTTTATAAGTGCATCTAAGCCAATAGCCGTTGTGGTTGGTGCTAATGGAAAACTATCATCGATAGGAGCTGCCACGTATGCTTCGGTTATTTTTAAATCTTTCAAGAGAGAATAAAATCCACGTTGTACCACAGGTGATTTTGAAAGTTTGCTTTCTACGGCTATCAAATGTTTTCCTCTTTTTAAGATAAAGTCAATCTCAGCTTGATCGGCAGTGGCTGCATAATAAAATTCCCAATCAGGTAACGACTCTATCAATTGGGTTAAAACAAAACCTTCCCATGAAAACCCTGCCACTGGATGAGAGAGTAGTTCATCAAACGAATGAATGTTGAGAAGTGCGTGCAGTATCCCTGAGTCAGAAAGATAAACTTTAGGCGTTTTCTTAAGTCGCTTATTTATGTTTGTATAATAGGGTTCTAATCTTCGTACCATGAAGGTGCTTGCCATTATATCGAAATAACTTTTTACACTTGTATGGCTCAAGCCAAGTGAATGACCAAGATTCGATAAGTTGAGCATTTGCCCATGCAAGTGCGCGCACATCATCCAGAACTTGCGCATGTTTTCTGGTGCAATGCCAATACCCAAATTTGAAAGATCCCTTTCAAGAAAGGTACGGATAAAATTTTTGCGCCAGATCATGCTTATCTCTTCTTTGGGCGCGAGATAGCTTCGAGGAAAACCACCCCGCAACCAAAGCTTATGATATACTGATTTTTTTGCAGTGTCATTCAATTCCTCAAGCGAAAATGGAGCAAGTTCAATGTATGATATTCGGCCTGCTAGTGTTTCAGAAGATTGCCTCAATAAATTCGGTGAGGCCGATCCGAGTAAAAGAAACTGGCCATTCTTTTTATTCTCATCAATGAGGCCCCTTATTACATTGAATATTTCGGGCATAAATTGCACCTCATCTAGGCACACAAGTTTATTTTTATATTGTGAAAGAAAAAGCGTTGCGTCTGAAAGCTTTGCGCGATCGGCTGGATTTTCAAGGTCTAGATAAATAGATCCCTTTTTATTTTTAGAAATCAAATTAGCTACAGTAGATTTTCCGCATTGACGAGGCCCAACTACACCAACGGCAGGAAAATAGCTTAGGTAAGTTTGAATAACAGCTTCTTTTGTACGGGTAATCATTTAGTAAAGCTACAAACTAATCCCGTAATCTGAAAGGCAAGGTTTCAATTTACGGGGTTGTTTATATTTAATTACGCAAACTCTTTCTCAAGTATTTTTTACAAATAGGGCACTCTTGCCACACATGGCCGCGAGCTGGGCAATATTCTCTTCCAAAATAAATAATCTGTAAATGTGCTTTATTCCAACTCTCTTCAGGAATCAATCGCTTCAAATCGCGCTCTGTTTGTTCTACACTCTTACCAGTAGTTAATCCCCAACGGTAAGCAAGTCGATGAATATGTGTATCTACCGGAAACGCAGCAATGCCAAACCATTGTGTCATCACAACTGATGCGGTTTTATGACCCACGGCTGGAAGTTCTTCTAATGCTTCAAATGTGTTGGGTACTTTGCCTTTGTACTTATCAATTAATATTTTAGAAAGCCCATATATTCCTTTCGATTTCATAGGAGATAAGCCACAGGGTTTTATAATCTCTCTTATCTCTTCAACAGAAAGCTTTACCATATCATAAGGATTGTCTGCTTGTTTGAATAGGAGAGGAGTTATTTTATTTACACGCTCATCTGTACACTGAGCTGAAAGTAAAACGGAGATCAGCAACGTATACGCATCCTTGTGTTGCAGCGGTACTTCTGGGCTAGGATATAACTTGGTTAATGTATCGAGAATGAATTTTACTTTTGGCTGCATCGAACAATTACGAAATAGAAATTACGATTTATAAATTTAAGGTTTCGATTAGTCGGTCAATAAATTATCTAACTAATGAATTATCGAATTAGTTGTACAACAGGTATCTCTTCCTTTTGATTTTATAGTTGTCCAATTCTTTTTTCCATGTTGCTTTGATTTGTTTTTCGGTAAACCCTTTTTTGATTTGCTCCTTTAATTCAGCAGTGCCTGCAAGCTTATCGATATAGCTTATAAAAAACTTGTCCTTTTCAGGAAATGCTTTATACATATCGATTAAGTACTGTAGATTAATTCCTTTCTTCACTTTTTCCTTTCTAAGATCAAAGCCATAACAGATTTTGTTTTCGAGTGGTGGAGTTTTTGACATGCCTTGAATGCTAACAGGTGTAAATTGATAAGGCATATTTTTTAAATCGGGATGACCAATCACTTCAAATGGATTTTGTGTTCCTCTACCTAAACTCAACACTGTGCCTTCAAACAAACACGTGGATGGATACAAGGCAATGGCATGGTCGTTTGGTAAGTTTGGTGAAGGATGGATCGCCAATGAATAAGCCATATTGTGATCGTAGTTTCTCATTTTAATAATGATGAGATCAGATTTCAGTTTGCCAGCCAACCAACCTTCTCCATTAATCATCATTGCCAATTCACCTACGGTCAATCCGTGTACAATGGGGATGGGATGCATACCCACAAACGATTTGAATTTTTCTTGAAGTACGGGGCCATCAATATAACTTCCGTTGGGATTGGGGCGATCTAACACAATCACTTTCTTTCCTTGTTCAGCGCAAGCTTCCATAAGGTAATGAAGTGAACTTATATAAGTAAAGAAACGTACTCCCACATCTTGAATATCGAAAATCACAATATCAACATTGGCAAGATCTTCAGCAGTTGGTTTTTTATTGTTTCCATACAATGAAGTTACGGGAAGTCCGGTTGCTTTATCAACGCTATTATTAACTTCTTCGCCAGCATCAGCGGTGCCGCGAAAGCCATGTTCAGGTGAAAATATCTTTACAAGATTAAAACCTAAACTCTTCATAGTGTCGGCCAAATGTTTTTTGCCAACAACAGATGTTTGGTTGACAAGCAATGCAACTCGGTTATTGCCAATCTCCGTTTTTAATAATTCCAATTGATCCGCACCAAGCGTGATTTGGTTTTTGTTAGGTTGCGAATTTCCACCGGCAGAAGTGAGGAGTAAAAGTAAGCAAACAATAATTTTCATTTAATTGATAATTGGTAATATCTTGGCAAAGATAAAGCCTAGAAGCGGACTAATCATATAAATCATAATTATCACAGTTGAATCTCTCCTATTTTATTTCTCAACGAATAAGGCAAGCAAACAGTGGCGGGTTCTCGTCTGTAATTCATAAAATCGCGATTGCTAGCATTGCCATTGGGTTGGCGGCAGCCATTGTTTCGTTTATGATAATGAAGGGGTTTCAGGAAACTGTTAAAAATAGAATTTATAGTTTCAGTGCGCACTTGCTTGTAACTAAGTACACACTCAACAATTCAACTGAAGAGCAACCCTTTGACTTTAATGTCGATCTCTATAACAATCCGAAACAATTCAAATTTATAGATCACATTCAAGAATATATTCACAAACCAGGGTTGATTAAAACCGACAACGAAATTTTAGGCATTGTGCTGAAAGGTGTGGGCAAGAGTTTCGATGTAAATCAATTTAAGGCTAATATTATTGAAGGCAGGTTTATCAATTTTCAAGATTCATCGTATGCGCGCGAAGTAGTAATAAGCAAAATAATTGCTGACAAACTGAGCATTAATTTGGGTGATGATGTGATCGTTCACTTCTTTCAAAACCCTCCTCGCTTTCGCAAACTAAAATTGGTAGGCATTTATGAAACCAACCTGTCTGATTATTTCGACAACCGAATTATTATTGGGGATATTAAAATGTTGCAACGCCTCAACAATTGGAGCGATAGCACTGCTGGTGGATTACAAATTTATTTAAAACCTACCGTTAATATTGAATATGCTGCAACTACCATTGGCGAAAGTATGGACTACGATCTATACATTGAAAAGGTGCAAGATAAATACATTCAAGTGTTCGAGTGGTTGGGCTTGATAAGCCGTCAGGTAGATATTTTGTTGGTAATAATTTTGGTGGTGGTTTGTGTGAACATGATCTCCGTGATTTTGATTTTAGTAATGGAACGCACTTCAATGATTGGCTTACTAAAAGCCTTAGGCGGAAAAGATAACTTAATACAATCTATTTTTATTTATAATGGAATGAGCTTAACTGTGAAAGGGCTGATCTGGGGAAATGTTGTTGGGCTTGGTCTTTGCTATTTGCAATATCAATTCCAATTTTTCAAACTCAATGCTCACGATTATTATATGAGCTATGTGCCCATTGCCTGGGATTGGCAAGTAGTAGTGGGGCTCAATCTTTTAGTGTTTGTGGTGGTATCAATAATTCTTGTATTGCCCACCAAGTTGATAGCTAAGATAAACCCGATAAAGGCTATACGGTTTGATTAATGAGCCAAAGTTTATAATTAAAGTTCTGGTTTTGTAATGGGATTTCGTTTGTTATGAAAGCACGAAAGTATGCGAACAGTTTCTTCTTCAATTGTGTAGTAAAGTGAATATGGTAATCTTTTTAATTTCAGTGCTCTTATGTTTTTATAGCGTACCCTTTGAGAATAAGGATTGATAGAAAGGTAACTATAACATTCCGAAAGAGATTCAGTAAAATGTTTGGGTGCAGCAATACTGTAAAGAGTATAAAAATCTATGGAGTTCTCTATTTCAAGCTGAGCGCGTGAAATAATAATTTTATAAACCATATTTCTTATTGAGCCTTTCAATTGACTCTTCGGCAGTAATGTAGCTGCTCTTTTCTTCCTGTAAGCGCTCTTCTAAAATAGTTTTCATTTCCGCGCTAAACTCAAAATCCGTACCCCCATCCTCTTCTACAATTATGGTGATGGGTCTGCTTTTGTAGGCAGCTTTTATAGCATCAAGAAGATCGGTGTTTATTTCTTCTGCAGAGGTTAGATGATAAGTGGAAATACATGCCTTTAGTTTTTAAACCTTATAAAGATAAAAAATATTATTTTCAACTCTTCAATATCGCCTTATTTATCTCCTTCACAAATGCGGGGCCTTCATAAATAAAGCCTGTGTAGAGTTGAATAAGATCGGCACCAGCGGCAAGGTTGTCAAGCGCGTCTTGCACTGTCATTATTCCGCCCACGCCAATGATAGGATAAGCGGATCCAAGATTTTTTCTTAGATAGGCAATTACTTCTGTTGATTTTTTAGCTAGAGGTCTGCCGCTTAATCCGCCTGCACCCATTGATTTTACTGCTTGTGATGAAGTTGTTAATCCTTCACGCGAAAGCGTTGTGTTGGTGGCAATCACGCCATCGGTTTGGGTTGATTTTAAAATTTCGATCACATCGTCCAATTGACTTTGACTAAGATCAGGCGAAATCTTTAACAGAATGGGTTTTGGTTTCTCTTTCTTTGAATTAAGATTTTTAACATGCTCTAATAATTTTCGGAGAGGTTCTTTCTCTTGTAGTTCACGTAAGTTGGGTGTGTTGGGCGAGCTTACATTTACCACAAAATAATCCACGTAAGGGTATAACGCCTCAAAGCAAATCTCATAATCATCCGCAGCATTTTCGTTGGGCGTAGTTTTATTCTTGCCTATGTTGCCACCAATAATTACGTTTGATTTTCGATGCTTCAATTTTTCAATTGCAGCATTCACGCCTTTGTTGTTGAAGCCCATTCGGTTGATTATTGCAGCATCCGCTGGCAAGCGAAACAAGCGGGGCTTATCATTACCACTTTGTGGCTTGGGTGTCAAAGTTCCTATCTCGATAAATCCAAAACCAAAGCAGGCAAGTTCATTTATCAAGTTGGCATCTTTATCAAAACCAGCAGCTAGACCCACTCGATTTTTAAATTTCAAACCTAAAATTTCTTTTTCAAGTATTGGATTTTCTAGTCCGAAACATGATTTCAGTAGAGCAGCTATACCTGGAATTTTATATCCTATTTTTAAAAGTGAAAAGGTAAAGTAATGAACCTTTTCGGCATCGAATTGAAAAAGAATAGGACGGATGATAGATTTGTACATGATGCAAAGTTAGTGTTCAATGATTAATCATAAGTATCATGTAAATCAAAGTTTAGCTCCGTGGATGAAATTCTTGAATAACCTGCCTCAAATAATCACGATCAAGGTGTGTATAAATTTCAGTGGTGGTAATCGATTGATGGCCTAGCATTTCCTGCACTGCGCGCAAGTCAGCACCGCCTTCAATTAAATGGGTAGCAAACGAATGCCGGAAAGTATGTGGACTGATTGTTTTCTTGAGCCCTATCTTAGATGCCAACTCTTTGATTATTAGAAATACAATTACTCTCGAAAGATTTTTGCCGCGGCTGCTGAGAAAGAAAAAACTTTCAAAGCCTTGTTGAATTTTTGAATGAACTCGTACTTCTTCTAAATATATTTTTAAGAATTTTAATGCCGATCTTCCAATTGGAACTAGTCTTTCTCTATTACCCTTGCCTATTACTCGCACAAATCCTATATCAAAATACACGTGGTCGATTTTTAAGTCAACTAGCTCTGACACTCGCAAGCCAGAACTGTATACTGTTTCCAGCATGGCTCGGTTGCGGGCACCATCCGATTTAGAAAGATCGATTGCCGAAAACAGTGCTTCAATTTCTAAGTAGCTAAGTGTATCAGGCAATTTTCTACCTATGCGCGGGCCTTCAATCAGTTCAGTCGGATCTTTGGTCACCACATCCTCAAACATTAGGTATTTGTAAAATGCCTTGAGTCCCGATAAAATCCTAGCTTGACTGTAGGCACTCATGCCCAATTCATTAATGTGCTGTAGAAATAATTGAATCTGCTTTGTGGTAAGTGTTATGGGTGAAGCTTCAAGTTTAGAAATTTCCAGAAACTGCTTGAGAAGAACGACATCGTGCGTATAGGCTTCAATGGAATTATCTGAAAGGGAGCGCTCCAGTTTGAGATAATTCTTAAAATGCTTAATGTGCAAGTCCCAATTCACCGTGTAAAGATAGCTGGCCAAGGTAGATAGATAATATATTTTCACTTTCTCTTTTTCTACTGCCTTCAACCTGTATTTTTGCGCCTCATTAATTTTATTCATGGAAAAAAATATTCTTCGCATTGCTTCCGAATTAAACATTACCCCTCATCAAGTTGAAGTGGTGGTGGCCTTACTTGCCGAAGGCGCTACTATTCCCTTTATGGCGCGTTATCGCAAAGAAGTTACCGGTAGTTTGGATGAAGTGGTATTGGCGGCCATTCGCGATAGGCAAGAGCAGTTGATAGAACTTGATAACAGAAGAGAGGCTATTTTAAAGTCTATTGAAAAACAAGAGAAGCTTACACCAGAATTAAAGAAAGCCATTGACAATGCTACCACCGTTGCCGAGCTGGAAGATATTTACTTGCCTTATAAACCCAAGCGCAAAACACGGGCAAGCATTGCGAAAGAGAAAGGACTTGAACCGCTGGCACTTGCCATCTTTGAACAAAGCAAGATCAATCTCGATGAAACTGCTTCCACTTTTATCAATACTGAATTAGGCGTTGCCACCTCGCAAGAAGCATTGGATGGCGCGCGTGATATTATGGCAGAATGGATAAGTGAAAATCAAGAAGCACGTAAAACTATTCGCGAATTATTTTGGCAAGATGGAGTGATACAAACCACTGCCGTGAAATCTAAAATCGAAAGCGAAGAAGCACAAAAGTTTAAAGACTATTTTGATTGGAAAGAACCCATTAAAAAAACTCCCTCGCATCGGTTGTTGGCTATGAGAAGAGCTGAGAAGGAAGGTTTTATTTTTTTGGATATATCGCCAACCGAGGAGTTGGTGTTTCAAAAATTAGAACAACAGTTTATTAAAACTACGTCCGCTTCCGCGGAACAAGTTGGCCTTGCTATTAAAGATAGCTACAAGCGACTATTAAAGCCTTCACTCGAAACGGAGATACGTGTAGAAACAAAACTGCAAGCCGATGCCGAGGCGATAAAAGTATTTGCTTCCAATTTAAAAAAGCTACTACTCGCTTCTCCGTTAGGCCAAAAGAAAGTGCTGGCACTTGATCCTGGTTTTAGAAGTGGAATTAAAACGGTTTGCTTAGGAGCACAAGGCGAACTGTTGTTCGATACTGTGATCTATCCGCTAGAGCCTCAGCGCGAGACTGCCAAGTCATCGGCCATTGTCATGGGATTGTGCGATCGGTTTAACATTGAAGCAATTGCCATTGGCAATGGAACGGCTGGCCGCGAGACAGAAGCATTTGTGAAAGCGTTAGGCTTGCCCAAAGAGATTTTAATTGTAATGGTGAATGAGAGTGGAGCCTCTGTTTATTCGGCTTCCGAAGTGGCGCGCGAGGAGTTTCCCAACCATGATGTAACGGTGCGCGGTGCGGTGTCTATTGGCAGACGACTGACTGATCCCTTGGCGGAGTTGGTGAAGATTGATGCCAAGTCGATAGGAGTGGGGCAATATCAACACGATGTTGATCAATATAAATTAAAAGCAGGTTTGGATGATGTGGTGATGAGTTGCGTAAACTCTGTGGGCGTTGAAGTGAATACGGCAAGCAAAGAGTTGCTTAGTTATGTGTCTGGCCTCGGCCCTAACTTGGCCAAGAGTATTGTGGAGTATCGCAACCAACATGGTGCATTTAAAGATAGAAAGGAGTTGAACAAAGTGCCGCGCCTTGGCGACAAAGCCTTTGAACAGTGCGCAGGTTTTATGCGCATACGCGATGCACACAATCCGCTTGACGCAAGTGCTGTGCACCCGGAGCGGTATGACTTAGTAGAAAAATTTGCCAAAGACCTTGGCTGCACCGTGAAAGATTTGATGACGAGTGCGGAGTTGAGAAAGAAACTCGACTTAAAAAAATATGTATCTGATACTGTTGGGTTGCCAACACTTACAGATATACTTTCTGAATTAGAGAAACCCGGTCGCGACCCACGTGAAAAATTTGAAGTGTTTAGCTTTGAAGAGGGCGTGCACGAAATAAAAGATTTAAAAGTAGGAATGATATTACCAGGCATAGTTACCAACGTAACCAACTTCGGTGCTTTTGTGGATGTAGGCGTTCATCAAGACGGATTGGTACACATCAGTCACCTTTCGGATAAGTTTGTGAAAGACCCTGCGCAAGTTGTGGCAGTGCAACAGAAAGTAAAAGTAACGGTAGTAGAAGTTGATGTTCCGCGCAAGCGCATTGCCCTGTCCATGAAAAGCGATCCGTTTGGCAACGCACCTGCACAACAGGCAGCACCAGAGCAACCGAAACCAAGGAGCAATCAGCCTTACAACAAACCTCAGCAACAGCAACCCAAGAAAGCGCAACCACAGCCCGAAGAAAGCATGGAGGCCAAGCTGGCGATGTTGAGAGATAAGTTTAAGAGGTGATAGAATTTAAAAAACCTAGTTCGTGGAGAACGAACCAAGGCTTTGGAAATAATTAAAACGAGCTTACTATGAAAATGGACTCTGGGTTAAAATTGATAGTAGTTTTAGCGGTTGCTATTATTGGACTGTGGGTTACAGCTAGGTTAACCAACATGCTACAGCTTTTTTCTATCCCAACCATATCAAATTATCCTACAATTCAGGTTGGTAATAGAATTCTTGCTTCAAATTTAGTAAAGCCAGAAAGATTTAATTTTATATGTTATTACACAGCTCAAGAGTATGGCCGCGGAATTTGGATACATCGATTATGCGGATTAGAGGGCGACAAAATCGAAATTAAAGATGGTGTTCTATTTGTAAATGATAAAAATTCAGACGAAAAACTTTCTCTGGCTCACAACTATATGTTAACTGAACCCGAATTCGAAAAAGTTAGAAAATTTGGAATTCCAGATGAAAAGTTCATTCCAGCTGTTTCAACTGACTCCATTATTGCAAACTTAAGTGATAAGGCGGTTCGGAATAATTCCATAAAAGCAATTAGACAAATTCTACCAATAAGCTATTGGGATGAATATATTTCTAAACAATTTCCTGACAAAGAATGGAACCTGGATAATTTTGGGCCTATTGTTGTACCCCAAGGAAAATACTTTTTACTCGGTGATAACAGGTCTAACTCTTTAGATTCACGCTATCAAGGTTTTATAGACAAGTCAAAGTATGTTGCCACAGTAATTAACGTTATAAATATTGGTTTTTAAGAAATCAAATTGAATGCCTTTCCGGGCAGGTGCATCAAGTATTCTTCTTTAGAAAACCGCTCAGGCATTTCCTTTAAGCTCTGTGCCAATTGAATAAGTTTCTTGCTGACTTTTATGGCTGCTGCTGGTGAGTCTTTCTTAATGTAATTGATAATATCGTGAAGCGATTCTTTGGCGATTGGGGGTATCACCTCGCTATACATCTTTTTCATTTACCAGAGTTCTGCTTCTTTTTCTAATTCGTCTATTGTTTGGTAATTCCCTGAAGTATGCTGTGCTTCCGCTTGCTCAATTTGTTGGACGAACTCGCGATGGGTGATAGGCCTACCACTTGCCTCAAAGCCTACTATAGGGTTATTTTCCTTTTTCAACAACTCAGAAATTTGATCTAAAACCTTTATGTCAGTAATTCTCAGAAGCTGTTCTATCAGTGCTCTTTTTTTCCGCTTGTATATTCATGAGTTTTCTTTTTACTACAATGTATTTCAAAGATAATAATATTGTTCGGATTCTCTTTTTGCTGTTTAAAGAGTTGTAATCCTAAGCAAGATCAACATTTAGTTAGGCCTTGTAGTGCAGCATTCGCTGTATTGTATAAACCCTAAATTCTCAATACTTCCTCTAAACAAGCAGTTGCTTGAACAAGTAATATGCTTAGACCAAGGGGGGAAAGCAAGGAAGTAAAACTGGTTAAAGACCTGTTACTCTTTTCTTATCGAATTAAATGAATCCATCCTTTCATGACTTGTTGCCGTTTACTTTTGTCGGATGTGTCGAAAGTAACATTGGCAACATAATAGAAAATTGATGCCTCAAGCGGAGCACCGTCCTTATTGGTGCCGCTCCAACTCCATGTGGAGGGTGAATCCGAATTGGAAGAATAGATTTTTTGACCCCATCGATTGAAAATTTCGATTGAAAATGACTTTGCGAAGAAGGAACATTTTATCTTAAAAGAGTCATTAAAACCATCACCATTAGGAGTAAGTACATTGGGAAAATCCAATGAGGGGCAATTGTCATTGCAAACAGTAGGACTTGGTTCGCTAAGATTACCAGCACGATCTACTGCCCTTATTTGATAGCAGCGTTTTAAGGTGTTCAAATCTCTTTCCGAAAACTGGTTAGACTTAATGTTTCCAATCAATACAAATCTATCTTCAACAAAGTCTGCTGCATATACATTGTAGCTATAGGTGTCGTTCTTGCAATTCAAATCCGTGGGCGAAGTCCATTCGATAGTATTTTCAAACGTTACCTGATTGCAAGGTGTCTTTGTCTTAAACTCATCACAATCAATTGAAATCAATGATAGATTAGGTTGGCAGGGTGGCGTATTATCCAGTATACCTGCAATTACAGTTTGAGAATAGTTTTCTTGAGGAGACTTTATTTTGGGATTCCCATAAGATCCACGGGTTTTAATTTTATACTGATATAATTTATATTCCGAAAGCGGGCTATTATTAAAATTGCCATTATCTAAATAAGTAAATCCATCCTCCTTATCAACAACATTGACGCTATCAATTAATACGAGATTATTTTCATCAACCCCTTCATCACCCCGATAAATTAAATGAAACCTATTCTTATCAATTTGATTTGACCAAGGGGTATTGGCAATCCACTTGATCTCGATTTTATTTGGCAATGGTTTGGCACTTAATAAAACGGAAGAAGCAATTGCCGATGTATCTATTGCTTGAGCAATTGGGTTGGTTGGTGTGGACGCTAGAAGCACAATTCGATAATTGTAAGCTTGGCCAACGGTATTAAAATTATGATCCGAAAATGTTGTGTCTGTCAATAAACCTTTTTGTACTTGAGTCAAACCGGTGTTACCTGCTAATCCATTCGCACGTAATATTTCATACTTATACGGACTCAGGTAACTAGCTTTATTTAAGTCGAATGGTTTACTCCAATTGACAATAATACTTCCATTGATTGCATCAGTCTTGGTTACAGAAACGTTGGTAATAACCGGAGCTTTTGCTAGAATTGGGGCAATACAAGTGTCTAGTGAAACTTTACTTAGCACGCCACCAGAAGTAGGGATATAAGCAAGCAAACGATAACAATACACAGCTCCAGGATCAAGCCCTTTGCCTTGATTATCATCCAAGTATTCATTAACCGAATTTCCGTTAGCATCTTTCAAAGGAACTTCAGCTATTAATGAATATCCCTTTGATTTGGGCAGTCCAATATCACATAGAGATTGTTCATACTTTACCTTACTCACTCTGCGATATATCTTCATCTTAATTGCATTGCCGCATGGATAAGGATTCCATCCTAAATTAACTGACCTTTTAACGACATCAAGCGATGCTTTTGAGAAAATTGGTTGTGGTGCCATTACCTTTATTAGCCATGTTTTAAAATTCACGAGCCTTGGACCTTTTGCAGGATTATCGGTTATCTTGAAGGTGATAGAGTAGGGTTGTTCGCGCACGTGCGAACAATTTGTGTTCCATTTAAAATTGACTTTAGCATTTGAGGAAGGTTGGAGCTGCGATGGATATGGTGAAAAAATTGCTGGACTGTCAGCAAGTTTAAAAACTCCAGAATAGGGCTCAATTAATACATCGTTTCCGTCAGGGTCGAAACCTACTATTACTTTAGAAATGGATTGCCCTGCAACTACACACAGAGTTGATGGAATCACTAAATCTGGTCTATTATTGATACAGTCTTCCACGGCTATTTGCATATCGCGTGTGGTCTCGCTTAACAGCACCAATTTATCGTTCACCATTCGCCATTCTTCCACCACAAATGAGATTACATAGCTGCCAATCAGCCCGGGCGCATCCCAAGTTATTATTCCGCTCTGCGCATCAATTAGAAATGTAGGTATACCCGTTTTGTTTTCATTTAAAAACCCCAAGGGATAAAAGGAGGGGTCGATAGGCGATTTATAAGAAACTGTTTGATTGTTATTAGATAATGGAATAGCTAAGCGATACGCCAAGCTATCTCCTTCGGCATCATAGGCTCCTGAAGAATGATAAAATATTCGGTTTGCGCAGGCCTGATCAATCGGAGGAATAGTAAGGCTAGGAGAAGAATTGCAAATGGTGATGTCTACCAAAACTTTAGTTTGAATATAAAATGGTGTGTTTACAGAATTTGCTAGGTTCAATATTCCGCTATTCCTATTCTCTTCTAAATAACTAACCGTAAATGTGCCATTAGACGAATAGAGGTGGGTGGTTACAAACGTGTATACACCAACCCCTGAACCCAAGCCAGCAATTGGTTTGCCCACTCCTGCTGCATTTACCACCGACTGGCCATCCCCAAAAAAAAGCTTACCCTCTACTGAAGTCGAAGAACCACTATTGGTATAAATAATTAAAGTAATCTTAAACCCATTAGATGAGCAATCTAGTTTTTCGACTTTTATTTCGCCCGCCCGAAGATGAGTTGCATGGCTATTAAAGCAAACACCTAACATTAGAATTAGTTGAAAAACAAGCTTTATGAATCTATAATTATTCATGACAAAATCATGTTGTTTTAAACGCAATTATAGTTGAATTATTACAGTAAAAGGCCGGCTATTGAAGAATCTAATTATGATTACCTTTAACTGATCAAACACACAATTATTTACAAATGAAAAAGATCAACCCGATAAGCACTCTTCTCTTACTATTTTGTATCGTATCCTTCTCATTCAAAGCTGACACCGATATGGTAAGTGCGGCAAACACCCTGACCTTTGGTGGAAAAAGCATTGCCATTGACTTGATAGACTGCTCTACAGATAATAGTTCAGATGGAAAAAGCAGAGCTATTGCTGCTATTAACTCCGCCACTTCAAGTGCTTGTATTATTCAATTTTCATCGCTCACTCCTGCAAGTGGAACCTATGTTACTGGCGAAGATGGCGATGCCTTGAAGCAGGGAGAAGTTGTGATGGGCATATCGGGCAGTGAATTTGATGGCAACTTGGTTGCTAAAAAAGGACAGGCCATTCTTGTTACCAATACGGGGGGTAAATACCACGCCACCTTTAAAGATATTGTGATGACTAATGAAGGGAAAGACAGTTCAAAAAAAATGAACGGTGATTTTGGGTGTAATTAATGTAATAGCTGCAGTCTGTGAGCTTTTCTTAAGTAATACATTATAGGCCAAGCAGACGCTTGAACAAGCTGAATATTTATATGCTTAGACCAATGTGATTTTCAATTTTTAATGAACGTGAACGTCTTTATCTATTTCAATTTTCAGGTCAGTTGCCCTTACGCCTTCATCAATTCTATATAACTTATTTTCTTTGAAATAAAAGAACCTAGTTTGGTAGACATAGCCACCTGGTTCACCAAATTTCGCACTTTGAAGGCTTAATTTATAACAACTAAAATTGTCCATCATTTGAACTAAAGTAGTATTTTTTACTTTGCTTTTGAATTCAAAAATTGTCATTCCAGTATAAACCTCATCTAAAGAATTGTTCATTTTTGTATTTACACTCACGCATCCAGATATTAAAAACAGGGATGAAATTAGAAATCGTATCATTTTTGTCATAATCAATTTTGTCTTTTATTATTAAATAATCTTGTCTTCAAACTTTCAATTGTACATTGATGAAAGATATTCATTGAATGCCTTTACCATCTCTTTTCTTGGTGAAATCCATATTCTAATTGTAAAAATTTAATTTATCCTTTTGCTTGCTTTGCTGTCACCTTGGATGCTACTCTGTCCAGCGGCATTACATACAACATTTGTATGGCCTCAACTCTATCACGCCTACCCCTCCAAAAATAACAAATACCCCGCAACTTTAAAGTTTTTATAAAAGAATGCTACCCTCCAATAGCATTCTTTTATAGAAGTATTACTTGACTGGCGCGGGCGCGGGTGGAGGCGTTGGTGTTGGTGTGTCGCCTCCTTTGCGGCCGTTTATCAGTTTGTTGTAGATGTCTATTAGGGCGTTAAGCTCGTTGGTAGTTTTGTTCCACGGGTCGGCTTTCTCGTTAATATCCCAATAGGATGTAAGGCGGTCGCGCAGTTTATAGTAGATGGCCACAGTCTCTTGTCTTTTTTCCTTCGTGGTGTTGGGGTTTATTGCGCCTATTGCTTGGGTGCGGTCTACATGCCTAGCATTAAAGTTTATATTGGCAGTGTCCAGTTGCGTTTTCCATTCGTCCAGCCCAAGGGCTGTAATGGCAGCCGCCAACTCGGGTTTGTTGGTCCAATCGGCAATCAAACTGGTAATTATAGCTGTTTCACTTAGGTAGTTTTCGCGCGATATGCTATTTCCGCTGGTTCCATAGTTAACAATGTTGGCTTGCAACAGCAAGGCGCTCTTTTTCAACGCGGGGTTAAAATGGAAGGTGCTGCCCAAAATCATAGTAGAAATACCGTTGAGAATACCATCGCGTACATCATCCAACGCGGTCAGTTCATCGGTAATGGCGCTGCCCGCTTCCTTTTTAAACAATGCATCTACCTCTGTGGTGATGGCTTTAAGGGCATTGTACTGGTTGAGTACCAGCAACGCTTGAGGGTCGTTTTTGGACACAATTGTTAACGTGTCGCTCATAAATTGCAAAAACTCGGGGTTGCGCAAGCTTTGCAGGGTTATTCCATTAATCATAGTAGTTTGTGTTTTGGTTGTTTATAGTCGAAATAATTGAAATTTGGAGGTTTTTGGATTAGGAAAGCCTGGCTCAAATTTGCTGCGAGGTAGTATAGGTACTAGGAAGGCTCGCTGCAATTTTGGGGAGGCATTTCTATAGGTTATGCTAGGTCGCTGCAATTTTGGGCAAGGCTTCCTATAGGTTATACTAGCCTGCTGCAATTTGTAGGAAGGGTTCCTAATCATTAGACAAGGCTGCTGCAAATTGTAGGGAGTTTTCATAAGTGTTTTGGCGTTTTCATGTATTGTGATACAAATCTCGAAGGCTTTTTATGCACCCACAATACCCCTTTGGGGGGATTCGTATACCCCTTTAGGGGTATTTTTTAAGATTTTAGCACAGTTTAGCCACGAATGCACGAATAAATTGACCTTGGGATGGCTTCGTGCCTCGCCATGACGCACGAGCCACTCTAGTTCAAGCGTCTTTGCGAGTGGCGTCTCGCCCGAAGCAATCTTTCCCAGTTAGTGAGGTACGAAGTGTGCCCAAGCGGGCGAATCAGTCTCAAGTTTTAGCAGTTGGTCTAAACCAGATGAGAAAGGATGGCTTCGTGCCTCGCCATGACGCACGAGCCACACTAGTTCAAGCGTCTTTGCGAGTGGCGTCTCGCCCGAAGCAATCTTTCCCAGTTACTGTGAGGTACGAAGTGTGCCGAATCAGTAGTTTTAACAGTTGGTCTAAACCAAATGAGAAAGGATGGCTTCGTGCCTCGCCATGACGCACGAGCCAAAATTTAAGCGTCTTTGCGAGTTGGCGTCTCGCCCGAAGCAATCTTTCCCAGTTAGTGAGGTACGAAGTGTGCCCAAGCGGGGGAATCAGTCTCAAGTTTTAACAGTTGGTCTAAACCAGATGAGAAGGATGGCTTCGTGCCTCGCCATGACGCACGAGCCACACTAGTTCAAGCGTCTTTGCGAGTGGCGTCTCGCCCGAAGCAATCTTTCCCAGTTAGTGAGGTACGAAGTGTGCCCAAGCGGGCAAATCAGTCTCAAGTTTTAGCAGTTGGTCTAAACCAAGATGAGAAGGATGGCTTCGTACCTCGCCATGACGCACGAGCCACACTAGTTCAAGCGTCTTTGCGAGTGGCGTCTCGCCCGAAGCAATCTTTCCCAGTTACTGTGAGGTACGAAGTGTGCCCAAGCGGGCGAATCAGTCTCAAGTTTTAACAGTTGGTCTAAACCAAGATGAGAGAGGATGGCTTCGTACCTCGCCATGACGCACGAGCCACGCTAGTTCAAGCGTCCTCGTGGACTTACAACAATGCAGCACCCGCTGCAATAATATTGTTTTGCCTTTAGGTAATAAATTAAGCGGATGCTTAACGGTTATGTGTCCAAGAGGCCGCTGGAACAAGGTGAATTAAATCAAATCAGGCTTTCTTGATTTCGTTATAATACGGTTGAAAATTCACATCAAGTGATTCGCAGCCTACCTGCATATACGTGCATCGGGTGTTTCCAAAAATACTAGCTACGGCTGCATCAGCCGCATCGCGCCCATTGGCAATTTTTACAAGGCCGTTTAAAGGCACCAGCTTTGTCGGGTCAAAGAATATCCACTCGCCACCAATATAGGCTTCGAAGCAGGCATGAAAATCAGGTGGATTCAAATTGTAGGCATAGCCCGTAAAATATCGCGCTGGTATTGATAATGCGCGGCACAAGGCTATACCTAAATGAGCAAAGTCACGGCACACTCCTGCTCGCTCCGTTAGCGTATCAATGGCGGAGGTGGAAGATGTGGTTACTCCGCTTATATAACTTACATTATTAAAAATCCAATCGGAGATGGCGGATACTTTTGCATACGTATTATCGATTTTACCAAACTCGTTGTTGGCTAGTTGTTGCAACTTATCGGACTGGCAATAGCGACTTGGAAAAAGATACGGTATAACATCTGCTTCCAATTTACTCATAGGTATGGCATTCAGTAAATGCTGCCTATCAATGATGTTATAGTGAAGATCGACAACGGCTTCATAGCTTATTGTAAAGGTTATAGGTTCATTTACATGCAGTCTTAAAAATCTTGCTTCAGCATTGTTGGAAGTGAATTCCTGAAGTTGAAAGAAGGGATTCACAATAAGCTTCTCTTCTAAGATTGCCTGGCTCGAGGTTCGTGATACGTGAATATTGAATATAAAAGTAGTAGGCATTAATACCTCATACTGAATTTCACTATATACTTTAAATTTCATTTTATTTTTATTTCCTAATGAATCAAAATACTAAGGAGTTTTAAAAACTTTCTCCATCCATTCTTCAGGCACTTCATCCAACGATTTTTTTAGCTTCTGATTCCACAACGTAGTGATGTGTTGCAGTTCTGCGGCTTCATACCTGCTTTCAACCATTTGAAAGCTGTCTTTTTTATACATGACAGCATCAATAGGAAATTCAACATCATTAGAACTTACCCGCGTTGAATCAAAGGAAAGAAAGCCCGCCTTCAAGGCCTGTTTTAAAGAAGTATCAGGCGTTATTACTCTATTCAATATTGCTTTGCCCTGCCCTGTGTTGCCGATGATGGCGTACGGACTTCCTTCATCGAGCTCTACCCAGTTACCTTCCGAATACAGTAAAAATAATTTATGCTCTTCATCATTTTTAAGTTGCCCGCCCACAATGGCGTTAAGATTAAATCGATATCCTGCTTTAGCAAGGGCATCATTATCTTCGTTTGCCACTCGCTTAATCTGCTCCCCAAATGCATTCACGGCTTTGTACAGTTTATCGTAATGAATGCCGTCTTCAACTGATTCTTCAAAATAATGCACGGCTTTATCGCGGATGGAGCGCAACCCGCTAGTCATTATAAAAAAACTGCTCTTCTCTTTTTGAACGACAAAAACCTTTTTTTTGATACTTGTACTAGTTCCCGAAGATATTCGTGTATCCGATATTCCAACAAGGCCCTGCTTTACTTTTATTCCTAAACAGTACGTCATAAACTAGAATTTTACATCAATGAAGAACTTACAACGCACAAGGATACGACATAATACTAACTGCATCACGGAGCCAAGAAGCTTACCCTTATTTGCGTGAAGAAGTGACTGCCAAAGGTAAGTTGCGGTAAGGAATTGAAATGAAAAGATTTTAATCGCAAAAGGTTATGTTATATCTTTGAAAAATCTTGCATTTAACTTTGTGAACTTCCGGACAAGAACAATTTGCATACTCATATTTTTGCTCTCAACAGCAAGCGTATTTGCTCAATCGACAACCATCGATAGTCTTATTGATCAGCTCAATAGTTCCATTTCAAATAAGGAGAAGTACGTGCAGGCAAAAGTTGATAGAATTAGACTACTGCAGAATCAATTGAAAGCTGTTCCAGCCTCTAATCTTGAATCACGGTTCGATCTTTACAACAAGCTCTTTCACGAATACAAAGTGTTTATTTATGATTCGGCTTTTAAATATTCTGTAAAGCTTTCTGAAACGGCCTACCAACTCAATGACGGAACGAGAATAAATTACGCGAAAGTGAAATTGTGTTTTGTTTTGATATCATCAGGTATGAATAAGGAAGCATTTGATTCAATCAAAACAATCAATGCCCACGCCCTTTTAGACAGCACAAGACTTGATTATTATTCTCTTGTGGGACGTGCGAATTTTGACTTAGGTATTTATGATGGAGATACTTATTACAATCAGATTTATCTTAAAAGAGGTCTTGTTTATTTAGATTCGGCATTAAAACTATGTGTACCGGGCAGCTACCATTATTATTATGTTGCCAATTATAAATACCTGATGAGAGGCGATATTAATAATGCACTCACTCAAGTAAATTACTTATTAAAAAATTTGCCATTAAACTCCCATCAGCGGGCAATAAATAATCATCATTTGGGAGATATGTACTTGGAAATTGGAGAGGAAGAAAAAGCATTATCTGCATTTTTAACGGCTTCCATTTACGATATCCGCTCAGCTGTTAAAGAAAACGCAGCGCTTAACAGTGTGGCCGATATTCTTTACAAAAAAGGGGAGGTTAAAATGGCTTATGCATTAATAGAGGAGGCCATGAAGGATGCGCTTTACTATGGAGCACATCAACGAAAAATTGAAATAGGTTCTATTCTTCCCATTATTGCTGAAGAAGAGCTTAGAACAGTGGAGAATGAGCGCAGAGCCTGGCTTATCTACGCCACAGCCCTCACAGCGTTAGGTATTTTATTGCTGCTATTCGTTTTTATAATTGTACGGCAAGTTAAAAAACTAAGAGAGGCTGAATTGGTAATTACAAAAGCCAACCTTAACCTGCAGCAGATTAATAACACATTGCGCGAAGGGGATAAAATCAAAGAGGAATATATCGGATACTATTTTAACATCAATTCAAATTACATTGGTAAGATTGAGACCGTTGTTAAAGCGATCGATCAAAAGCTAACAACAAAGAAGTATGATGACATCCGGTATATTGTTTCTAACATAAATCTAAAGCGCGAGCGCGAAGAGCTTTTTGTGAATTTTGATAAAGTCTTTTTAAAACTCTTCCCTGATTTTGTAACCATTTTCAATTCGTATTTCAAAGAGGAGGATAGGATTGTACTTAAAGAAGACCAACTGTTAAATACTGAGCTTCGGATATTTGCCCTTATCAGAATGGGCATTCATGATACCGAAAAGATTGCCAAGATTTTGAACTATTCAGTCAATACAATTTACACCTACAAAACAAAAGTGAGGAGTAAATCTTTGCTTCCAAATGATGAATTCGAGAAGAAAATCATGGAAATTCAGACGGTTTAGCCTTCAATTACCCCATATTTTGTTCATATTTTTTCAGGTTGATCTAGCGGTCAAAAAATTGATGCTCAATTGATTGATAAAACCTACTCATTAATAATTCTATATTCTATGGATATAAATTGATCGTGCCTTTTCATGCTGGTTACTTTGACATGTTTTCTATAAACATTTTCAAAAAAATCCACATGGCAAAAGCAACTGTCGATCAGAATTTTAATTTTATAGGCGATACCAAGAATGACTCTATCCTTATCGGAAACTATGGAGATGTTAAAATTACTGCCATCGGGACTTTCGACCTTGCCGGATTAATTTTTTGCCGACAGAGCAAGGTTGAATTTACAGTTGCTGGTGGTGGAATTGCTAAATTCAAAGGCATTTGTAAAGAGTTGATCATTCAAAGTATAGAAGGAGATTGCACCCTTGACCTTAGCGATTTGACTTGCAAATCTGTGAGGTGCAACTTTGCTAACGGGCGGACTGTAATCAATCTAGGTATAACAAAGTCAGTGGAGCTTGTGCGTATCGAAAAGAAAGTCAAATTTAATTACAAAGGCTCTCCGTTTGTTTATAATCATGCTGATTACCGCTATCTACAATAATCGTGTTCGGGTTATTATCATCCGTTCCGATTCAATTCAAAGTGTTAGTTTGCCAAAATCAAAACATTACTACTATTCGGTAAAATGAATAACAGCCCCGCCATTGTGGGCAAGATGCACGGTCAAAGTATCAGTTCTTTTTATTGCTTTATTTTCTCTCTTCAACTTGTTGGGAAATTGATTGGCATCGGCACCATCGGCATAAATGGCAGCTTTATAATTATCGCTTGATAAAAAAGATAACGGAATTTTAATATCGCGCTCGGTGCTATTGTTGATGGAACCTAAAAACCATTCCTTCCCTTTTCTTCTAGCTATGATTATATATTCATTAACCTTGGCATCAAGTACCTTTGTCTCGTCCCAAGTGGTGGGTACTTTCCGCAAAAAATCAAACCCATCTTGTCCTTCATAGGCTTCAGGATAATCGCACGCCATGCCGAGTGCATTTTCAAAAACCACATACATACCCAGCATATGAGCGCGAGTGCTAAGCATTAAAGGCCGTGTATATTGTGTTCTATATAGTGAATCGGGAATGGCTCTAAATCCACCCAAGTGATAATCGGTAGAGCCTGCGAGCATTCGGGTAAATGCAATGTCAAGGTCATGCTCAGCAGTAATGCCTTTGCCCCATTTATTCACTTCATAGTTAAGCGTGCCTTCGCGCGTAAATTCGTTAGGGTAAGTTCGACTTAATCCTGTTGGTTTGTAAGCTCCGTGAAATTGAATGTGCAAATGATGCTTGGCTGCCTTCTCCAACATTTCAGTTTGTATGTTCACCATCTCTTGGTCATCCCTATCCATAAAGTCAATCATCATTCCACTCAATCCCCACTTTTCAAAGTTGGCGAAAGCTGCATCTAGTTTTGGATAAAGGGCAGCCCATTGAACCCATACGCGAACGCCAACACCTTGTGAATGCGCATAGTCGCACACCTCTTTCATGTTGAGGCCAGGCACGGGCGTTGTTACATCGCTATGTGGCCCAGGTTGAAACCCAACACCATCATCCATGTACCACTGATGCAATCCATATTCCACTACCGAATGGTATTCAATGCCGTTGCGATGGCAGAAGTCGATATAATATTTTTGTGTGATAAAATTATTGCCAGGGGCGTTGATTGTATCAGGCATTACGTTACCATTCCACCAAGGGAAAGTTGTCTTGCCTGGCTTTATCCAACTTACATCTTTTATTCTACTGGGTGGCGATAGTGTAGTTAGTATGTTGGACGAAATAAAATCGCCCACACTATGACTTATCATCAACAGGCGCCACGGACTTTTATGAGGAAATGTAGCTTTCACTTTTATAGTAGGATTGGAAGGCAATGGCGATAGCTTGCTTATCAACACACCATTTTCTTTCATTAAATACATACCTGCATAGTCGAGCAAAGCTGCTTCAGTTATAGCCAAGTATGTATTGCCAGGAAACTGGAACAAAGCAGGCATATCCATTAATTTATTGGCTGGTAAATCACTTAACGGAAGCGTGGTATAAAAGCCTTCGTGTGAACTAGTGAAGCTTGGCAGCTCAAGAACTTTGGCGATAGGATTACCAACAACTCTAAATTCATTCACTTCATCTGTCAATAAAAAGGAAGTCGATTTGTCTCGGCTTATCATTTCATAACGAAACGCAATGCCATCATCGAATGCACGAAACACTATGTTGATCTGCGTATGAGGTGCTTCATTTTCCCGCAAGGGAATAGTTACTTCTTTATAATGATGTTCAACATGGCTTGTCTTCCCAATTATCAAATCATACTTCTCAATAGAATCTTTCACCATTGGTTTAGAAATAGTAACGCTAGGTGAAAACTCCTTTCCATCGAACGTTAATGCCAGTTTAGACCAATTGATTAAAATGTTCTTTTCAAAGGCAACTTGATATTGAATACCTTCTTTGCCAATGAGAATAGCAGTTGCAATCTGGCCATTAGGCGATTTGAGTTGTACTGTTTTTTGGGCGTTGCTATCAATAAAACAGATCAATAGCAGCGCGAGTAAATTGAATTTATTTTTCATCTTGGTGTTTTGAAATAGTTTTTCCACATGAAGATAAAGAATATTTTTCGGCTCTCTTTTCTCAAGACCCCTTAGATAATTTGTTTGGTAATAGGTGGTAAAGACTTAGCTAATAAGTGGGAAGGTAGCCACAGGTTATCTTCAATTTAATTTCACCACAACCCAATGCCTAGCTACTGACGATAGGGGCGAATAATAGCTTGGCCCTCTGCTACCAGCAGGTGCTTGAGAAGCCGTACTACCTGGTGGTTGCTTCATTATAAAATTGCCCGTTTCAAAGCCAATGCCCAACTTAGTAATGGCTGATTTAGTAATGTGATAGGCTTTAAAAGGAATTTTTGCTTCGTAGATATAATCGCCTTTATCGTCCATTACAATAATCACTTTTATACCATTCATTAAGCCTTCGCGCAGCGAAACAATGTTGTCATCGGCCAAGCCAATTAGTTCAAGTACTTCGGTGTCCTTAATTAAGTCGCTCTTCAAGTCGAGTTTCTTTTGCTCATTGGTACGCTTATCATAGGGTTGCTCTTCGCCTTTATCCATTATTGTAAAATCCCTTCCAGTCGGGGTTGGATATTTTAGCCCTAGCTTTTTCTTTCGTTTGCCATTAGGATCAAGCCAAACAGTAAGACCGTTGCGCCCTACTTTTGCTTGGGTAAGGCCATCAGTTATCTTGAGCCTGATATACAGATTTTCGTTATCGTTACAGATGTTGTAATAAAATATCTTGTAGTCATCTTTTTTCCACTCACTAGGCCATTCATTTACTTTGCCATCAATTTCGGGGGGAGTTGATGGTGTACAACTTTCTTCTTGAGCCGTTGCAACGAAAGCTGATAAAAGTGCTATTGCAAAAATGATGTGTCGGATTTTCATCTTCAAATTTTCAAATCAATCAACCTGAAATCAATTTAAGGATATCGTTTGAGAAGGCAAATACCATAATCAACAAGAGAAATCCCATTCCTATTTTTAGAGCATTCTCTGTAAACTTTTCGGAAGGTTCTCTTCCACTGATCATCTCGTATAATAAGAACACAACATAACCGCCATCTAAGCCAGGTATTGGCAATAAATTACCAAAGGCAAGCACCATTGAGATAGTGCCAGTAATTCGCCAAAAACGTTCCCAATCCCAAGCACCACCATAAATCTGAGCCATGCCTATAGGGCTAGATAGGTTGCGCACCGAGAGTTGGCCGCTAAACATTTTTTTGAATGCCTTCATCTGGACGAAAATCACGGTAAAGGCGCGCTTTGTGCCTGTGCTTATTGATTGACCGACATTATAATCCACTTTGGCAAGATTCTTTTCATCAATTCCTTTTGCGAAAAAGCCAATAGTAGATTGATCTTTAAAAGTTTCTTTGAAAGCCAATGTTTGTTCTCCTCTTTTTATTTTGAAAGAAATAGAGTCGTGCTTTTCACCCTTCACTATTTTACTCAATTCATCTTGGTAGTTAACAGGTGTTGATTCTATCTCTATAAATTGATCTCCCGGTTGAAGTCCTACTTTCTCGGCCAACGTGCCTTTTGAAACTTGACCAACAATAGCTGGTATTCTATAGAAAATAAACGTGCTTGCAGCTTCTTTTCTGTTAAAATTCTCAATGAAGTCGCCTGGAATATTGATCACTACTTCTTTGCCATCGCGCAGCACTGTGTAATAAGAATTCTGCGAAAGCAAAACATCTGGTTTTGTAATGTCTTGCAGATCTTCGAAATCCTTTCCGTTGATATTAATAATTTGGTCGCCAGTTTTAAGCCCTAGTTTTTCGCCAAGCTCCAATGCTTGGATGCCGCCATGCGAGTTCACATAGTTCTTAGGTATGTAAGTATCGCCCAATACGTATATCATGCTAGCGAAAATGATAACACCTACAATTACGTTTACAATAATACCGCCTAGCATCACAATTAATCGCTGCCAAGCTGGCTTTGCGCGAAACTCCCACGGTTGGGCAGGCAACTTCATAGCTTCCTTGTCCATGCTCTCGTCCACCATACCAGCAATTTTTACATAACCGCCCAATGGAAACCAGCCGATGCCAAATTCAGTATCTCCTTTTTTATATTTGAAGAGCGAGAAGTTCATTACATTGGCCATAGGGAAAAGGAAATCGAAGAAGAGATAAAACTTCTCTACCTTAATGTTGAATGCCCTAGCGGCTAAGTAATGGCCACCTTCATGTACTGCTATTAAAATTGATAAGCTCAATAATAGTTGAGCCGTCATAATCATTCCTTCCATACTTAATTCGTTGATGAGTTAATTCGTTATTTCGTTAATTTATTGATTCGTTGATGAGTTAATTTAATTTGTTGGATTTAGCGTTGATTAATTATCGAATCAACGAATCAGCTAATTGTCTAGTCTCTCTATCTGTTTCCACATAATCGCTGTAAAGAGGCTTTGCAACAAATGAAACTTTCTGCAAGCACTTCTCTACTAAATCTGACATGTTTAGAAACCCGATCTTATCTTTTAAAAATGCTGCCACCACTACTTCATTAGCTGCATTCAATACGCAGGGCATGTTGCCACCACGGTGCAAGGCTTCAAAAGCGAGTGCAAGATTACGAAAAGTTTTTGTATCGGGCGGCTCGAATGTGAGGTTCGGATAGCTAACAAAATCAAATCGCTTAAAGTTGCTTGGCAATCGCTCGGGGTAACTCATGGCAAATTGTATGGGCAAACGCATATCAGGCAAGCCAAGTTGTGCTTTGATGGAGCCATCTTGAAATTGTACAAGTGAATGGACAATCGACTGGGGATGAACTATCACTTCAATCTGCTCTGTTTTCAATCCGAAAAGCCATTTAGCCTCAATCACCTCTAGCCCTTTGTTCATTAGCGAAGCAGAGTCAATAGTGACTTTTGCTCCCATTGTCCAGTTGGGATGTTTAAGTGCCTGTGCTTTGGTGATTGAAAGCAACTCTTCCCTTTTCATTCCCCGAAAGGGACCACCTGATGCTGTAAGAATTATTTTTTCTATCGGATTTTGAAACTCGCCCACCAAACATTGAAAGATGGCAGAATGCTCAGAATCCACAGGATAAATATTTACTCCTTTCGCTTTCGCTAGATCGGTGATTAGTTCTCCTGCCACAACAAGCGTTTCCTTATTTGCTAGCGCGATTGTTTTTCCAGCTTCAATTGCTTTGATAGTTGGTTTAAGGCCGGCATAACCAACAAGAGCAGTAAGAACTAGATCAATTGTATCCATCGCCACAATGGAAGCCAATGAATTTTCTCCTGCAAAAACTTTAATGCCTAATGGAATCAATGCTTCTTTTACTTGCTGGTAGTAATCTTCATTGCCAATAACCACCGCGTTGGGCGAAAACTCCTTTGCCTGTTGAATCAGCAATTCAGCGTTGTTCTGTGCCGTGAGCACCTCCACTACAAAGTTTTTGGGATGCTGTTTTATAACCTCTAGGGCTTGTGTGCCAATGGAACCAGTGGAGCCAAGAATGGCGATGTGTTTTTTTGAGTTCAAGAATTAATAATTGATGTTAAGCAAAGGCAACAACTCTTGGAATTCCATAAATAATAATAAGTTTAACTTATTCACCCCCAATCCTAATCTAATTTGAAACCAGAAACGATAGTCTAAATAGTTAGTTTTTTGATGCGCACTTGATTTTTTGTTACCACTGTGAAATTGTTTGCCAACTCTCCATTCCTTTCATCAAATACCTTTAATAGTATAATTGATTTCTCTTGGTTGCTTAATCCCGCCAATCTGTATAAAACAATTCCTCGCGACCGTTTCTTTGTTCTAAATGCCAATTCACCAAAATCTTTGTCAACCGTAAGAAGCACACGATTCTTTTTATAAGCTATCCAAAACATCAATATCCGATGAACCTTTGTTTAAAAAGTAAATATGTTCAATATCATAGCCATATTCTTTTAGGTATTCAAATACGGGAATATCAACGCATTCGTCAGCTAAGATTTTCATCATGCCAAGGAATAGGCAGTTTCATTTTTTACTGAATCAACAGCAAAAGACATACATGCAAAAACGTCTTTACGTGAAAGTGAAGGATGGGATTCTAAAATCTGTTTCAACTCTTCGCCTTCTGCTAATTTTTCCAAAATTAATTCTACTGTAATCCTAGTTCCTTTAATAACAGGCTTCCCTAACATTACTTTTGGGTCAAAACTTATGTATTTTTTCCAATCTGTTTTCATATTAATTGTATCATACTACAAACGTAACTAATTCCTCTGCAATCTTTCTGTCATTACTCAATCGTGGTACTTTGTTTTGCCCGCCTAGTTTTCCGAGTGAGCGCATATAATCTATGAAAGCGTTTTTCTTTAATGATGAGATTTTAAGGGTGCGTAAAATACTTCCAGTGATTAAGTCATCGTAATAAACATTCAACCCGCGCAATTGGTTATCAAGCTCCAATGCAAAGGCACTCACGTCTTGCGGAGGATTAGCAAATTCAATCAACCATTCATGATGCGGCATTCCTTCTGCTGGTGCTACATTGGGTGCTACAGTGAACTCCACCAACTCCACTTCGGTGAATTTTTGCATAGCACGCTTCATAGCGTTCTCAACTTCTTCTCCAATCACATGCTCACCAAAGGCGGAAATAAAATGTTTGATGCGGCCGCTTACAATTATCCGATATGGATTTTTAGAAACAAACTTCACAGTGTCACCAATGGAGTAGCCCCACAAACCTGCGTTGTTGTTGATTACTACTGCATAGTTTTTTCCTAACTCAACTTCCTCAATGGCGAGGCGAGTTGGCTTTTTATTAAAGTATTCTTCGGAAGGAATAAACTCAAAGAAGATTCCTGAGTTCAACAGCAGTAAAAGTCCCTCTTCATTCTGAGAATCTTGATACGCAAGAAATCCTTCCGATGCAGGATAGGTCTCAATAGAATCCACTTTCTTACCAATGGTATCGAACAACTTGGCGCGATAAGGTTCAAAGTTTACACCGCCATACACAAACATTGAAAAGTTAGGAAACACATCTTTGATCTTCTTGCCTGTGCGCGCTTGTATACGATCAAAATACATTTGTACCCACGGGGGTATGCCCGAGATCAAGGTCATATCTTGATCGATGGTTTCATCAATTATCTTGTCCAGCTTTTGTTCCCAATCTTCAATGCAATTGGTAGTATAAGTTGGTTTTTGATTAGTGCGTAAATATTGTGGTACGTGGTGGTTTACAATCCCCGAAAGGCGACCTGTCTTAATGCCGGCTTTTTCTGTAAGCTCAGGGCTGCCCGATAAAAAAATTAAACCTCCATCTAAGAAACTACCATTGCCCGTTTCATGCACATAACTTAGCAAGGCATTGCGCGCGCTGTTGATGTGATTGGGTATAGAATCTTTGGTGATGGGAATATATTTTGTACCCGAAGTAGTGCCAGAGGTTTTGGCGAAATACTCGGGTTTGCCTGGCCATAAAATGTTCTCATCGCCATGCAAAACTTTCTCTATATATCCTTTTAGTGATTCATAATCGCGAACGGGTACGCGTTCCTTAAAGTCATTATAGTTTTTTATGTTCGCAAAATCATGATCCTTGCCAAAGGCTGTGGCCTTTGCGTTTTCTATCAACTCGGAAAATATTTTCTGTTGATGAGCTAACGGGTTGAGCGACCATTGTTTTGTTTGATTGGCTATGTAGGCAGCAAATGGTTTTGCGAGGACAGATCGGATTCCCATAGAGGACAAAGGTAAAGCTTAATTCAAGATACAGCAGACTACGATAGCTCCTGAATTTTTCTTTCAAGCTTGGTTACCCGTTCCTCCAAATCAAAATAGTTTGATTCAATGAACTCATAAAACTCATAATTACGTTTATTGAGATCCTCGAACCCTTGCTGTAGAAATTTAATACTTGCATCAATCTGGTTCTTGTGCCGTGCTAACTCTGTTTTAAATTCCATCTTTTCCATAGCGTAAAGATAACAGTATTTGATACTAATATATGATGTTTGGCTTTCTGTTTTATGCAATCATGCAGGACTCTAAAATATCGGTTGGGAACATTTAAATTAGGGTAGAAAATTTCAATTCCATCAATTTTATTTAAACTGTCATTTTTTCAGATTCAGAGTTTGGGCTGATTTTTGTTATTCGAGAGCATCCAACAAACAGAATAAATTATCGTTGTTTAAAGATTAAATTACTGCGAAATGAAAACACTTCAAACTATTGTAATCGGATTTTTAGCTGGCTTGGCAGGAGCTTACGCTTTTTTTAATTATCAGAACCGCCAACAAGCCCAGCCTGAAAATGCTTCAAACTATAACATTACCAATTATGAGCCTTCTCTCGATTTTAAGTCAGCAGCAATTGCCCCGAGCAATGCAAATCCAATCGAAAATGTTGATTTTAGTTCAGCAGCATCCAAAACCACGCCCAGTGTGGTTTACATCAACAGCATTTCGCAAAGCGGGGTTTCTTTTTCTTATTGGGATTTAATGTTTAACAATGGAGGGCAGCAACAAACTCAAGTCAGCTCTGGTTCGGGTGTTATCTTCACTCAAGATGGATACATAGTAACCAATAACCACGTGGTGGAGTCGGCTGAGAAAATACAAGTTATTTTCAACAAAAAATCATACGATGCTGAGTTGATCGGCACTGATCCATCCACCGATTTAGCTGTATTGAAAATTAAGGAAACCAACCTTCCTGCCATTGCCATCGGTAGCTCTAGAAATTTATCGGTAGGAGAGTGGGTAGTAGCGGTTGGTAATCCCTTCTCGCTTTCATCGACTGTGACGGTTGGAATAGTGAGTGCCAAAGGGCGAAGAATAAATATTGTGGAAGATAAATTTCCGATAGAGTCCTTTATCCAAACAGATGCAGCTATCAATCCGGGCAATAGCGGTGGCGCACTTGTAAATAAAAATGGAGAGTTGGTTGGCATTAATACTGCCATACTTTCGCGCACTGGTTCCTATACTGGCTATGCCTTTGCAGTGCCCGTAGATATTGCAAAAAAAATAGTAGGTGATCTGATTAAGTATGGCGTTGTTCAGAAATCTTTTTTTGGTGGAGATATAGCAGAATACGATTATCAAAATGCTACCAAGTATGATATGGATACTAAGGTGAAAGATTTTAAGGGCGTGTTATTAGAAGATCTTTATAAAACAAGTGCTGCAGCTAATGCTGGATTGAAATCGTTGGATATAATCACCAAAATAGATAACGATGAGATAAATTCTAAAAGCGCTTTTGAAGAAGAGATAAGCTATCACTCGCCTGGCGATAAAATAAACATTACTTATTTACGTGACGGCAAATCAAACACAACATCGTTAACACTTCTCAATAAAAACGGAGAAACCAATCTGATCAAACGTAAGTTTTATGATGGCGGAGTAATTGGTGCTACCCTTGAGGAAGTTGATTATGGTGTGAAGGCATTTAAAATTAAAGATGGTCTATTCAGGCAATTGGGTATTCCCGAAAATTATACCATTGTGTATATCAATCGCCAACGAGTGAAAAATCCGCAAGATGTAATTGAGTTTTTTACCAACTACAAAGGCCGTGTTTTGATGACGGGCATCAATAGTTCAAGACAAGAAATACCTTTGTCATTCTTTCTAAAATAGAGCACTTCAAAAATTTGGTTATTGCATCTGCCCGAAGTTTTTAGAACTTGCGAGTTAATTTTCTATTTGTGAATCTCGTTAGGTTAATCGCTCAAAAACTCTACACCGCTTGGGTAGTAGTTGTGTTCTTAGTATTTATGATCCTCTACCTTCCGGGAATCATTCTTCCATTTTTATTTGGCGAGAAATATGGTAACATCAGTTATCAATTCTTAAAACTTTGGTCATGGACGTTCAGTAAATTGAATTTTATTCCGTACAAGATCATTGGCAAGGAAAACATCAAACCTAACACATCTTACATCTACACATGCAACCATACTTCTCCTTTAGATATTCCGGGCATGTGTTTAACTGTGCCAACTCAAATACGACCATTGGCAAAAAAGGAATTATCTAAGCTGCCTGTTTTTGGTTGGATTGCCAGTTTAGCTTGTGTAATTGTAGATCGCTCAAGCAATGAAAGTAGAAAAAAAAGCATGGATCATTTAAAGAGCGTTTTATCGCGAAAGATTTCAATTTTGATTTACCCAGAAGGCACGCAAAATAGAAGTAACGAATTGCTACAACCATTTTATGATGGAGCATTTAGGATTGCCATTGAAACTCAGCAGCCCATTTTGCCTATGGTGATTATCAATGCAGGTAAATTGATGCCTCCAGGCCGGCTTAGTTTGAAGCCGGGCACTATAAAAATTGTAATTGAAAAAGAAATACCGACTGATATGTTAACTCTAGCCGATACAAAGCAACTGAAAGAAAGTACATTTGAATTGATGAAGGAAATGATTAAACTACATTCTTAATAAAGTCGAAATGAAGAGAATCATAATTGTGTTGTTGTCGATATTAATGTGTCACCTTTCTTCCAAAGCAAGTCAGTTGCCACCAGGCTTTGCAGAACAATTGATTGCCAGTAATCTTGATCCAACTGATATGGTGATTGCCCCCGATGGAAGAATTTTCATCACATTTAAAAGTGGGCAGATCAGAGTATTCGAAAAGGGTGTATTGCGCACTGATCCGTTCTTCAGTATCGAAGTGGATAATTACAATGAGCGCGGCTTGGGCCACATGGCACTAGATCCTAACTTTGATACCAACCATTACTTCTATGTCTATTATACTGTAAAGGAACAAAATCATAATCGGGTGAGTCGGTTCACTGCGAATGGCGATTATTTTTTACCAACAAGCGAAAAGATATTGTTAGAGTTGGATGCTCTATCAGGAACAATACACAATGCTGGCGATATGGTATTTGGTGCGGATGGGAAGTTGTATATCTCTGTTGGTGAGGGTGCAAATCCTGCCAATGCTCAATCATTCACTACGCTACTTGGCAAAGTTCTCCGCATTAATCCTGATCCCGCTAATCTCATTCCTGCTGATAATCCATTTGTATCTACTACCACAGGAAAGTACCAAGCCATTTGGGCACTTGGTTTTAGAAATCCGTTCTCGATGGATATTCAATCAAGCACAGGAAAAATATTTGTTTCGGAAGTGGGTCAAGAAACATGGGAGGAAGTAAATGAAGTGCAGGCAGGCAAAAATTATGGATGGCCTTTGGTAGAAGGTCTGCTAACAACGCAAGTAGCACCTGCTAACTACAAAGATCCTATTTATGCCTATCACCACGGCACGGCTGCCAATCAAGGATGTGCCGTAGTAGGTGCCATGTTTTATAACCCAAGACAAAATCAGTTTCCAAGTGAGTATGTTGGAAAATATTTCTTTGCCGATTATTGCAATGGATACATCGCCTACATTGATCCTGCGACAGCAGTTGTAAAAACTTTTTCAACAGGCGTAACCAGACCACTTGCCATGATTGTTGCACCCGATGGTACTATGTATTATTTAGCAAGATCGGGTATTGGGGGTGGCTCTGAAGCTGATAATACAAGCACAACTAGCGGTACATTATGGAAAGTGAATTATACTGGTTCCGGCATTCCTACAATTGCTAGCCAACCAGCCAATGCAATTGCGCCTATTGGCGATGATGTTGAATTTATTTTTACAGCTTCGGGCAATCAACCACTTACGTATCAGTGGCAAAAGAATGGAGTAGCTATTGTAGGCGCAACACAAGCCTCTTACATTTTTAAAAATGTTCAATTAACAGACTCTGGAGTTAAACTGAAATGTGTGGTTTCTAATTCACTAGGATCAGCCACTACCAATGAAGTCGTATTGACAGTTACAAACAATACGAGGCCAGTACCTTCA
Organism: Cytophagales bacterium; assembly: GCA_038205685.1. GTDB lineage: Bacteria > Bacteroidota > Bacteroidia > Cytophagales > Cyclobacteriaceae > ELB16-189. The sequence continues at coordinate 95,304 of JBBRBQ010000008.1, forward strand.
TTGACAACTGCGCTTCCTAATAATGTAGAACTCTATCAAGCAGGGCAGATTATTTCGTTTAGTGGAAGCGCTATTGATGCAGAAGATGGAACATTGGCTGTAGCTAATCTATCGTGGAAAATTGATTTTCATCACGAAGACCATACACATCCAGCAATGGCAAGCACTGCTGGCATATCCTCTGGCACATATGTTATTCCAAGAATTGGTGAAACCGATTTTGATGTTTGGTACCGTGTTATTCTTACTGCTACTGATAAGGATGGATTGACTAAATCCATTTACAAAGATATCTTTCCACAGATCATTCAGTTTACATTACAATCAGAGCCGGCTGGATTAACTCTTACACTAGATGGTCAGTCTATACAAACTCCAGCGGTGGTAGATGCTATAGTGGGTATAACAAGAACGGTTGAAGGCCCTTTAAGCCAGACGCTCAATTCAAAATTATATGCATTCAATGCGTGGACTGAAACAGGGATTTCTCGCCAATTTACTTTTGATACCCCAGCATCAAATAAAACGTTTAAAGCTAACTACGTCATTGTGCCTCAAGGAAACGGCAATGGTTTTCTGGCTTATTACTTTACACAACGAAAGAAAGTTTTTGATGGCCCTGTAACGCTGGTGCGAAGAGATGCGAAAATTGACTTTAATTGGGGAGGAGGCTCTCCCGATCCGAGTATTTCAAATGATAATTTTACAGCCAAATGGTTTGGATCTATAACACCACAATTTACAGATACATATACTTTTTATTTAACAGGCGATGATGGCGTAAGATTAACCATCAATGGAAATTTAATTATTAATAAATGGATAGCTCAAGATGCCGTTGAATCATCTGCAACCATAAATTTGGAAGTGGGCAAAAGCTATCCTATACAAGTAGATTACTATGAAGAAGGAGGTAATGCTGTAGCAAAGTTGGCGTGGAGTTCTACCTTATTACCTAAGCAAGTAATTCCTGCAAGTCAAGTTCAGTCAGATGCAATCACTGGTTTATCAATTGAAGAATTGCCAACTCTTCAAGTTTTTCCAAATCCAGTAGACGAAAAGCTTTCTATTCAATCAACCTCTGCTTTTACTATTTATAATGTATTGGGTCAAAAAATCTACAGCACTGAAATTAGTTTAGAGCCCTTCGAAGTTTCAACTAACCAATGGCCTGCTGGAATTTACATCATCAAAACCACTGACGGGCAAAGTCTGCGGTTTATGAAAAAATGATTCGCTTTGCATTTCTGGTTTTTTTAGGTGGTGGACTTGGTAGTGTTGTTCGTTATCTTCTTGGTAAGTGGATCAACGCATTTGCTTCCATCACTTTCCCAATCGCTACCTTAGTAATTAATATCATTGCTTGTCTTGTTTTAGGCTTTGTAATCGGCTTGGCCGATCATAAACAATTATTATCCGCCAGCTCTCGCTTATTCTGGACAGTAGGATTTTGCGGAGGCTTTAGCACATTCTCTACGTTCAGTCACGAGAGTTTAGTATTGGTGCAATCAGGTATGCATTTTTCTATGTTAGCCTATATTTTATTGAGTCTAACGCTATGTGCGGGTGCAACTTTCGTTGGATTACTTATCGTCAATTACTTATAAAAAAAATAACTCGGAGGTGTATGAAGTCTCCGAGCGTTCAACAATTAACCAAACTTAAAACCTTATCTTAATTAGCTCCATCTTGAGCAGCCCAACTCAAGGTGTAGGTAGCAATTCTTTTTCCGTGGACTAAGCCCATCTCAGTATCAATTCTATAATGAATGGCACCGTATAATCTTGAGATTGAAGCTTCGTTAGCTTGAGCATTAAAATCGGCTGCAGCCGAAGGGAACAAAAACCCTAATACCGATGAAGCAGCTGCTGAAAAGGTTGAATGACCCGATGTGTAGGCAGGAAAGTTGGGAATACCTGTTGTTGTTTTAATGGCAGGATTTAATTGAGTTGGTCTTGGGTTAAAATAGAAAAACTTTGTCTCCCAACACCCCACAGCTGCATCGTGCATGGCCATGTTAAGCAGCGCAAACGCACGGGCTGTTCTCACCTCACTAAAGTTGGCATCGCGAATGTATTCTTCAGCAATATCATTCCAATGACCAGGCGGTGTATACGTTCCAGCACCATCAGCCCATTTATGTACAATGGCCATTTGCTCACGTGTTACATTATCTGCAAAAGATTTAACCTCGGCCAATTGGTTTTGCATTTCGGTAGAAGATGTTGTTGGTGGAGCAACAGGGCGCTCGGCAACAATGTTAGCAGGTGTCATGTTCCATGCTTTTACGGCACCAAAGTTTGGAAGCATGGGAGGCCGAGCAGGAGCATCTAAACTTATCCAAGGAATTTCCCCTAAAGCTGTTCTTTTATCGGCTAGCGCTTGCCATTGTGCTACGTTGCCAACGGATGCTCCCATACCATCAGATCTAAACCTCCCTGCTGGTACACTGGTTGTAGAACTTATACTTGCCACAACCGCTTTGCCTAGAGTAAGACCAGCAGAAATATCACTCTTCGCAGCTTTGCCCGATAGTAAGGTGGCCGTAACTTGTTCGCTTGCTCTCATCGTAATCTCCTCCACAGCTGCTGGAAACAAGAGCTTCAACATCTCGGCTGCAGCACCTGATATCACAGCGTCTTCTGATGGATAAGCAGGTAAACTTGTTTTGGGAGCTAAGGCTTGTACACCCGCATCCACTGTGTAGGGTGCAGCTCTATTGTATAAATATTTGTAGTACCAAGCTGCCTTGAGCGCATCGGCAAGCACAACGCTAACGTAGCTGTAGGCTCGTGCCGCATACGGTGGATTGGCAAACGGGAATTGAGGATCAGTAAATGGAAAATCGGCATCCGGAATAGCATAAGAGCCATCAGCCCTGGGAGAGGGGGGCAGATTATATTTGGCCACTAGGCCTCTAAAGATCTGGTTCCAGCGAAGTACTCCTCCCGCGCTCCAGTAATCAACAATATCTTGCTGTTCCTTGGTGATGTTGGCTTGCCTTACCTTTATGTCTGCTAGTTCAGTTAAATAGGCTGCACTGGTAATTGCACTTGGGGCAGCTATCGGAAATTGTGTTGCACTGGTCATGAATATCATTTTCCAAGTGCCTGCATTTTCATCCAGATTAGTGGGTTTTAAGGGAGTAAGTATTTCAGTGGAGGCAACCTCTTTATTGCAACTAGCAATGACTGATGCAACGGCCACCAGTGTTAGGGATATATAAAATTTTATTGATTTCATTTTTGTATTCTTTAAATGTTAGTTGATCGATATTAGTAGATAGAAAATGCAAGAATGATTTACCTCTCAAGGGAATGATCTGCGCTTTTATTAAAATATAACGTGTACATAAATCCAGCCATTAGAGACGTTGACTGACCTACGTTGCGCCCCGCTACCACATAGCTGCCTGTTGCTCTAAACGCTAAGTTGGCAGGCCAAGGCAAGTAGTAAAATACGAGAGCCCCAACTTTCGATGCGTTCATTTGGTTGGATACAAAAGGCATGTCTTGTTTGCGAATATCGTCACCGCCTAGGGTGTTTTGCTGAGTGAAGAATATTTCTGTTTGTAAAGCATTTTTATGATAGCCGAAGTCAACAATAAAATCAAATACATCATGCATCTGTACCTGGTTAGTATAGAATATCTGACCATCTGTATAATAAGAAGGCCTGTCAAGAGATACATTGCTTCTGTAGGTGTATGCGCCAGAGGCATTCACATACCATTTGTGATTGAAGTTATAATTAGTTGTTACACGACCCGCTAAGTTGGTGCTGTGCAATCCGATAGATAAAGGAAGGTAATCAGGTGAGTAGTTGGTGAGTGGTGTTGAAAATGTTCCTGTTGCAAACACTTTGAATTTATCTTTCCCTATCTCATTTGTGAGAAGATTATATTTAGCGGCCACTGTTAAATCTTGTATTCCCGATAACCCAGCCAAGGTGCCTCCGCTAGCATGGGTGCTAATAAAAGGTAGCATGGCAATCAAATTTATTTTATTAGTAAGTCCAAATGTGCCCATCCAAGTTGCACTTTGTGTTCTGATAGTTCCTATATTTTGATTGTCGCGTTTCAATGGGCCTTCCCAATAGTTCTTCCATTGGTCATTGCCAACAAGTATTCCGGTACAAAATGTATTTTTTGGCATCATCAAGCCATCGGTTATTGTTTGAGCTCGCAACTGTGCTGCAGCAAGAAAGCATACGCTTGCTAGTAAAAGTTTTTTCATGGTTAAATAGTAAATGGTAGTAAGGGATAATAATTTGTAAAACGTGCTTCTTGTGGTTAGCACATTATCTACAAAAAGATAAAAGGAATGATTCCGCTAAAGCTGATCAGCAGAAATTAAGAGAAGGAAATAATCCTAGGTGGATAAACAATATCTGCGTAAGCAGTTTCTGAAACTAATAGTTTAAAATCATTGAATTCTAAAGACTTAATCCAACCATCTGTTTGAGGGTTAAGAGAAATTGATGTAACTGTATATTCATTTGAGGAGGTTGAAATCTTTTTGGTATTAGAGTGCTTTGTGTTATCGTGATTGTCGCTAAAGGTTTTTACATAATCCGTCAACTCTTGGTCTATTTTCTTCCCTTCAGTGTCTTTAACGCAAACTATATAGAGCGTGTCGCGAAGTAATTTTTGTTTTACCAAATGAAAAACTTCTCCCTCTTTTTCAAATTGACCTTGAACACGCTCGTATTGATTATCATCTGTGTGGTAAGGCACTGACAAGGGAATTCTGAATGTGATGGCATCCGATCCAGTGAACTCATCTTCATCTAATTGTTTTGAAGTAGCTTCATTCTGCAAAGCTTGCATTCCAACGAAAACACCATAATATCCTACCATGTTAAGTAAGAAGATTGCAAGCATTAGGGTGGAGACCGCTCGTTTCATTGGGTGCATAGGTAAGAAGAAAAAATTCTAAATCAAAAAAATCCGCTAGAGCGGAATAAAAACGATTTTCTTGGTTTGAAAAAAATCTTCTTCAAAATAATCGGTCAATGTATAGAGTGCGTACATCGTTTTCAATTCGTCAAGCTCTTCATCCAAGTCGCCACCTTTGAGGTATAAAATTCCGTTATCAAGCGAATGAATCGACTTGTCTTTAATCTTATTCCTAACCCATCCGTGAAATTCTTTCATTCGGGTAACCGCGCGGCTCACAATAAAATCATACTTAGATTTGATCTCCTCTGCTCGAATCTGCTCAGCAATAATATTGGTTAGGCCAAGACCTTCGACAATGTTTTTCACTACCGTAATTTTTTTGCCGATGGAATCTACCAAATGAAACTTTGTTTCGGGAAAAAGTATTGCCAACGGAATTCCTGGAAAGCCACCACCGGTGCCAACGTCTAAAATACTAGCTCCGGGTTTAAAGGAAATTATTTTTGCTATTGCCAATGAATGCAAAACATGGTTGGTAAACAAATTGTCAATATCCTTTCGGGAAATGACATTGATCTTTTCGTTCCACTCACGATAAAGAAGATCTAATTTTTCGAATTGATCGTGTTGCTTTTGCGTGAGCTCTGGGAAATACTTGAAGATGATAGCAGCGTTTTGCACTTTATATTTTTTAAAAGATCAAATTTGATGTTAATAAATTGAAATCTGAAATTTGGAACAACTACACGTACTCAAAACCGAACTGCTATCTTGTTGCCGCGAGTACATTGAGCAGCGAATAGCAACCGCGCAAGCTGCCATTAAAGGCGCACAAGCTTCCGCCAATGAAGAAACCAAAAGTAGCTCTGGCGATAAATATGAAACGGGTAGAGCTATGGCTCAACTTGAGATAGAAAAAAACTCTAGTCAATTAGCAGAAGCAAAAAAACTGATGCAGTCTCTTTTACAAATCAGACCCGAAGTAAGCTCAATTAGTGTGCAACTCGGTAGCATCGTGAAAACCAATAAAGAAAATTATTTCATTTCCATTCCTGCTGGCAAACTATTGATTGGAAGTGAAGTCTATTATGCCATATCATCGGCTTCTCCAATTGCTAAGCACTTGATTGGATTAGAAGCTGGAGCTAAACTCAACTTTAACAAGCAAGAGATTGAAGTATTGAGTGTAGCCTAAAAAGCCGCGAGCTTTGGGTCGCGAACTATAATTCGAAACCCAAAGCTCGTAACTTAAAGTATATATAAAACTACTTAGTAGGATTTGGCGATTGCCCAGATTTACCCGATCCGGAAATAGAATTTCTCATCTCTGTATCAGACTGAACGTTTTGCATTTTATAATAATCCATCACACCTAAATTGCCACTCATAAATGCTGCAGCTATGGCGCGAGGAATTTCTGCTTCGGCTTCAATTACTTTGGCACGTGCTTCTTGTGCTTTTGCTTTCATCTCTTGCTCTAGTGCAACAGCCATTGCTCTTCGTTCTTCAGCGCGCGCTTCAGCTACTTTTAAATCGGCTGTAGCCTGATCAATTTGAAGCTTCGCGCCAATGTTAGCTCCTACATCCACATCAGCAATATCAATGGAAAGAATTTCGAACGCTGTTCCTGCATCTAACCCTCTTGATAGTACAAGTTTTGAAATCTTATCAGGATTCTCCAATACTTCCTTGTGCGACTTTGCCGAACCAATTGAAGTAACAATACCTTCACCTACGCGAGCAAGAATGGTTTCTTCACCAGCACCACCCACAAGTTGTGCAATACTTGCACGAACTGTTACTCTTGCAATGGCTATCAACTGAATACCATCGGCAGCTACAGCCGCCACACGAGGTGTGTTAATTACTTTAGGATTTACTGAGATTTGAACCGCTTCAAACACATCGCGACCAGCAAGGTTGATTGCAGTGGCTTGTTTAAAACTTAAACTGATGTTGGCCTTATCGGCAGATATAAGCGCACGAATAACGTTAGGCACATCACCTCCCGCAAGGAAGTGGGTTTCAAGCTCACGAGTGGTAATATCCAACCCAGCTTTGGTGGCGGTGATCAACGAGTTCACAATAATACTTGGTGGCACTTTACGAATGCGCATACCAATCAATTCGCCAATGGTAACTTTTACACCCGCGAAGATGGCCGTAATCCACAGGCCGACTGGCACAAAATACATGAACAAGAAAAAGCCGATAATACAAATGAATACAATGAAGATAAAAAATAATCCTTCCATAATTTTAAGTTGTAGGTGCTACAGTTATTTGGTTTAATTCAATTTTTACGATTCTAATTTTTGTTCCACTGTTAAGGTATTCTCCTTGAGTTTTTACTTCAAATTGTTGTGAGCCGAGTTCAGCCTTGCCTATTGGTCTGAGTGCCGAAACTGTAATTCCTTCTTGACCTAAAATTAATCCTTTCAATAAGCCTTCATTCACTTTCGTGTGATTGGTCGACTTCAACGAAAACCGAGCCCACATTTTTGAATTAAAAGAGAAATACAAGGCTACTATGGAAGCTATTGTTGATAGCCCGAGTGTGATCCACCCAATGTTGTTTCCGAAATAGTTAAAGCTTAGCCCAATGCCAACGGCCAGAAATACAAAGCCTAACAAACCCACCAGCGTTGTGCCCGGAATGAAAATGATTTCCGCCACTAATAAAAACAGGCCAAAAGCAACAAGACTTATTACAATCATCCATTCCATCGTAGTGCAAATCTACTCTGTTTTTTGAGAAAGGGGGTATAAATGCTGACAGGAATAGAAGAAGTAGGTAGTAAATAGGCAGCAATTATTGCCTACTCTTCGACTCTCTCAACTAGAGTAGATATTTTTTGAATTAGAGATTAATTAAAGTATCCGATAACCAATTCTTACACCCATTGCAATATGAGGCCTAAAATAAGTTTCAGTTCCCTCATGAATATGATAATCCTCATAACTTTGGCTATGGTAGTATCTTATTTTATTTACCAGATCGGAATAAGTTAAGTTAACTTTTCGTAAGCCAAGGCCAACAAAGTAATCAATACTAAGTTTAGGAATAGACTTTAATCTTATAACTATACCGAATTTCACTGCGCCACCTCTTATGTCTTTAGAGCCTTGCGCAGAAGAAAAACTATATCCATTAGACGTCAAACCACCTTCTAGAAGGAAGGTATAGGGAATGTAAAATCCCTCCGCGGCCAAGTACAAAGTGCTTCTTCTTATTGGTTTAAAATATTTACGAACTTCCAAGTGGTACTTGCTATAGTGTTTTTCATCTATATTTCTGGGATCAAGTACATAGGCGCCATAGCCCCACGTCACATCGGGATAAAGTATGCCAACGTTGCAACGAAATCCATAGTCAAATTCAACACTCATCCCATGTTTGATAAATTTTGGAAACAATAACTCGACCCCTAATCGCAGGGTTGGCGTTTCTGGTGTTAATAATGAACTCGGAATGAATTTAACGATTGCCTCAAAATTATCCTTCTCGATTTTTTGTGCTGAAACCAAGCTTGGCGCGAATACCAACAGCGAAATAAAAATAAGTTGTGAACGGACTTTAACAAAAGGTCTATCAATACTGTACAATGCATACCAAGCACAAGTAGCTATTAAATTATTCTCTTCAGTAATGTTCATATAGACTTCTATTATTGAAACTTTTAAAATTGACAGGAAATTAACAAATAAACTTTTTTCATAGCAGCTTTTAATTTATTGATCGAATGTACCCTTTGCCACTTGAACTGCAACCTATTTCTTCTAAAAATTAACAATAAAATAACGCCCTTATATTTTACCACTCCTCCCTGGTACCGTTATTTTACATTTTAAAAAAATGGGTTTTGTTTTCGCCCCTCTCTTTTGTAGTAACCCTGTAGACGAGTTTTAAAAACTTTAGAAGCCGTAAACCCAATAGCTAAAGTCACCCCTTCTCCTGTGGAGAGCGAGTAGGGGAGTGAGACCTTATCTCTCTCTTATTAATTAACCTTGAGGGGTTGCACAGAATAATTTGTCTTCTCTACACTATCGGCTTCTGCTTGTTCCATTACTTGTAGCGTCCAACTAGGATTATAGACATGGTAAAAAACCTGATGGCCTTTTTTAAAAATCATTTTACTTAAATTCAAACTATCAGGTAGATGACCTCCAACAAAAATGGATTCTGTGGCAGTTATCCAATTGCCATTGTGATAGGAGAAAAGCGCTAAAATTGGATTTAGCATTCCTCCATTAAAGGTTGCTTTTTTAATACTTAGTTCATCTCCTTTAGTGTTGTCAAGCTGACCTTCGTTTATCAATTCAATTTTATCCGATGCTGAGACCACATCAAAGGGCTTGATTTTTGGGTTGGAAAAGGTAATTGTGTATGTCCATGATGATTGTTCATCTCCTTTTATTTTCAACTTAATCTTTGCTGTTTCAATAAGTTTATCGCCATCAAAATCACCTTGAGCATCAGCTTTGATTACATTCGCTTTTGTTCTTTCACTTTTTAAAGCAGGCTCACTCCCAGAGGCTTCATTAGTTTGGTATGAATAATAAATTATCTCGCCATTTTCAGCAAAGATTAAATCATTTTTAGAAATAGTTTCAGGTAAATTCTGAGTGTTAAAACCATCAATTAGCATTTGCCATTTCCCTTCTCGGGATGTATAAGTTGTTACTACGGCTGTATTTCCATCACCTAAAGAAGCTTGAGCGTATACTGTTATTTCATCTCCTGCAAACCCATCTAAATCACCTTCGCGAACGAATTCATAATACCCTTGAGGTGCCACTTCAAAAAATAAAGTATCAATCTTTGAATCAGGAAAGCTAAGTGCTACAATAGAGTTTTGTATTTGTTCGGCCCCTTCTAAATAGACGAGTGCAAAGCCTGTTTCCGTTATATTGTCTCCATCGAAATCACCAATTATATCCACTTCACCATCTGTGATATCGCCCAGGGTGACATTTTTCAGCGAATCACTGTGGCTTGTGTTTTCTGAGCTTTCTTTACGTTGACAGGAGAGAAACAACATACTAAATAGAATGAAGGTTAGGCTAAATAGTACCTTTTTCATGGGGTGAAGGGTTGATTTTTTGTTTCTCAAAAATAGTGTTAAAAATTGTATAAAGGCAGTACAAAATCAAAAGCGTCCAGACTTAGTATCATACTTTAGATGTAGTACATATCTAACCTAAAAAATCACAGCTAAGTGTATCTTTTGGATGTTATAGCGTTTTAAAAACAACCCGACTAAACTGGGCTTTTAAAAACACATGCTATGAGAAAAAGACAGACATATAAATTTGCGCTGGCTACAACTATTTTGTTAGTAAGCTCGATATTCTTTAACTGCTCTAACGAGGGTGACATATTGTTAAACCTAAAACAAAGTCCAACAAAAAAACCTTCATTTACTTCTAACCCAGTTTCTCAGTGTACAACTTGCGAAATTACAGGCCTAGATTATGCAACCCCTGACAGTTATGGTAGATATAGTTATACATTAAATAGAGAAATTACTTCAACTGTAATCTGGTCTATTATAAATGAACAACCCAAGGGCAGTGCTACTATTATCAGCATAGCCGAGACTACTGCTGAGATATATTTTTCAAAAGACTTTTCTAGCTGTCTATTAAGCGGATATAATGTTGGCCAATGCGAAGTTATACTTAAAATAGGCCTAGATCATTAAAAGCGATTACCGTAGTCTCCGACTGCGTCAGGCGAGTGAAAATTTTATTGAAAGGAGAAAATAGTACCCATTTAACATTAGAACAGTCACCCCCTCTCCAGAGGAGAGGGGGCTGGGGTGTGAGGCCACTAATACGCCCTCGCAAAAACCACTCTTTTGCTAGAAGGTTTCCCAGAATAAATACAAGTACCAGCTTCTTCTTTTGCATCTAAAGGTATGCACCGTATTGTTGCTTTTGTCTCCTCTTTTATAGCAGCTTCCGTTTCGGCAGTACCATCCCAATGCGCTAAAATAAATCCACCTTTTCCATCCAAAATGCTTTTGAATTCCTCGTATGAATCAACAACTGAAGTTGCCTCACTTTTAAATTTCAGTGCCTTCTGGTATATATTTTCTTGTATGGAATCTAACAGTGCAGGAATCTCTTCTGCTACTGTTGCTAGTTGATACACCTTCTTTTCTTTCGTGTCTCTTCTGGCTACTTCAACCGTTCCACTTTCCAAATCGCGTGGCCCAATGGCAATCCTTACGGGAACACCTTTCAACTCATATTCAGCGAATTTAAAACCTGGCTTTTGGGTATCTCTATTATCAAACTTAACTGAATAGCCTGCTTTTCTCAAGTCAGCAATAACAGGTTGTATCCTTTCGGTGATTTTAGTTAGCTCATCTTCGTTTCTAAAAATCGGGATTATCACCACATGAATCGGAGCCAGCTTTGGCGGAAGTACCAAACCTTCATCATCTGAATGAGCCATTATTAACGCGCCCATCAAGCGTGTGCTTACACCCCACGAGGTACCCCAAACATAATCCAGTTTGCCTTCTTTATTGGTAAACTTTACATCAAATGCTTTCGCGAAATTTTGACCAAGAAAATGTGAAGTGCCTGCTTGCAATGCCTTGCCATCTTGCATCATGGCTTCAATGCAATAAGTATCTACCGCTCCAGGAAAACGCTCGCCTTCCGATTTCACTCCCTTTATCACGGGCATCGCCATAAACGTCTCCGCAAACTCAGCATATACATTTAACATCTGCACGGTCTCATCCACGGCTTCTTTGGCAGTTGCGTGAGCAGTGTGGCCTTCCTGCCAAAGAAATTCTGCCGTTCTTAGAAATAATCGAGTTCTCATTTCCCACCGAACAACATTTGCCCATTGATTGATTAAGATCGGCAAATCACGATACGATTGAATCCATTTCTTATAGCTACTCCAGATAATAGCTTCGCTGGTGGGGCGTACCACCAGCTCCTCTTCCAATTTGGCATCAGGATCAACTATCAACTTTCCTTTATTGTTCGGATCAGTTTTTAATCGATAGTGAGTAACAATGGCGCACTCCTTAGCAAAGCCTTCAGCATTTTTCTCTTCTGCTTCAAACATGCTTTTGGGCACGAACAATGGGAAGTACGCATTCACATGCCCCGTTTCCTTAAACATCTTATCCAACGCTTGTTGCATCTTCTCCCAGATGCTATATCCGTAAGGCTTTATCACCATACAACCCCGCACATCCGAATTCTCGGCCAAGTCAGCCTTTTTTACTAAATCAATGTACCATTGTGAGTAATCTTCGCTTCTACTGGTTATCTCTTTCGCCATTTTTAAAATACTGGTATAGTTATTGTAATAATTTATTCGAGCAAATATAAAGGTTGCTTTTGAATGGAGTGAGAGATAAATCGAAGCTAGCCTTCAAAATGATGCAGATAATAGCTAGACATTGATCTTTTTTTAAATTAATATTGTTGTAAGATATATTTTGAATAACAGAATACGTTGATAACCAAAGGGCAATGCCCACTAATACCATGAAAACAAAATCACTTTTAATTGCTGCCTTATTTGTAAGTGCATCTGCTGCTTATGCTCAGCAGGTTGAAATTGACGATATGTATTTCACCTCAAAGGATAGAGCGGCATTGAACGCAACGAAGCCTTTGCCTACCATAAAAAATGTAGATGAGTCGGAAGATATACCAACTCAGGCTGCTACAATCAATCCAACAGATAGTTATTCTGGTAGAGGTACAAACCCAGATTATACAGCGCAAAATGCTGTGAGCAATAAATCAACTCAGGCAAATCCATCTTATTTTTCTTCTACTTATCAACCTAAGTCGGTAAACCAAAACTTGGCTTATCAGCCTACAGGCTTGAATAATATGTACAATTACAATAGTGGTTACAATAACTATAATAACAATTATGGATATAATGGCTACAATAATTATGGATATAGCCGCTTCGGAAGTCCTTACAGCAATTTCTATTCACCTTATTATGGTTCAGGCTTATCATTCGGTTTAGGAAGTGCCTTTGGCTATGGTGGATATAGTTCTTATGGAATGGGATATGGATATTCACCTTATTCAAATTTCTATGGAAACGGCTTTAGTAATTACGGATATGGTTATGGATCTGGATATTACCCATCTAGCATTATAGTAATTAATAATAATGATGGAAACAGCGGATTTGTGCATGGCAAAAGAGGCGTAAGGGGTGGTTCTGATACCTACTATGATGCTGCTAGAAGCCGTGGTTCAATTACTGGAGGTAATAATGGCGGTGGTAGCACAGGCGGCAGAGTAGCTTCATCAAGTCAATACTATGACAGAAGTTGGAGAAACAGTATTCCTCAATCATCAGAAACACAAACTAGAAGTTATTATAACAATGGCGGAGCTTCTCGTTCATCTTGGGATGGAGGCAATGGTCGACAATCTTCTTCTGATTCATTTGGTAATAATAATAATTCAAGAAGTTCATACAACTATGGAAATTCCAATGGCGGCTTTGGCGGAGGCAACCGTTCATCAGGAGGATTTTCTGGTGGAGGCGGAAGTGGTGGTGGTGGATCATCTTCAGGCGGTGGAGGTGGTGGTCGCAGCAGACATTAATTGCTTCTCTCTGCTCAATTAAACACAAGTACTTATGAAAAAAATTGAAGGGCTTTTGCTCATGGGATTGATATTGCTTTTAAGTTTCGAATTGCGAAGTCAATCTCTTACAACTTATAAAGAATTGGCTTTAAATTTTAGTAGGATAAATCCTGGAGGAAGCGCAAGAATTCAGGCTTTGGGTGGTGCACAAGTCAGTTTAGGTGGTGATTACAGTTCAGCTTTCTCAAACCCAGCAGGGTTAGGCATGTTTCACCGATCTGAGTTCACAATTACCCCTGGCTACAACTCATCCAACATTTCTTCTGATTATCTAGGCAATACTGTAAAAGACTCTAATTCTAAAATAATAGTGCCGGGCATGAGTTTGGTTTTTTACAATGCTCAAGATAATGCGGGTAAATTTTTGGGAGGTTCTTTTGGCATTAGCTACAATAGAATTAACAATTTCAATCAATCATTTACCTATGAGGGACTGAACACAAAGAATTCATTGATTGATTCCTTTATTGAAGACGCTACGGGTTCTGACGTTACACAATTTGATTCAAATGGATCTCAGTATGATTCGCCAACAGGGTTAGCCTATTTTAATTATCTAATTGATTCACAGAATAACCTTTACAAGGATGGCAGTAAAACTCGATACTATACAGATGTTGGTGGAGACCCTCTTACTGGAGATTTTCAATACTTTCCTACACAGCGCGAACAGGTACTAACACAAGGCTCTCAAAGTCAAGTCAATCTTTCCTATGGTGCCAACTTTGCGGATAAAATCTTTGTTGGGTTTGGCATCGGCTTAGCTTCGTTAAACTATCAAAGTAAAAAGACCTATACGGAGACTTATACCAATGATGTTGTTCTTAATAATTTCAGTTTGATTGAAAATATTACAACCAAAGGATCTGGTATAAATGCCACGCTTGGTTTGATTTACAAACCCATGGATTTCTTTCAATTGGGCGCATCAATTGCAACACCAACAGCCTATTCAATATCTGACAGTTATCAAGCTTCCATGTCAAGCGATTGGAAACTATTTCCTTACGTAGCTGCTAATCAACCCTTAATCCCAAAAAAAATAGGACCAGTTTCTACTAGCACAATTTTAACAGATTACTCATTAGCCACCCCTTGGAAGTTTAGTGCAGGAGGAACCTTCTTAATCAAGAAATATGGTTTTATTACTGCCGATGTTGAGTTGACTGATTATGGAAGCAATAGTTATACATCCTCTACCCAAGGGGTTTCATTTGATTTTGATAATAAACAAATTAAATCTTTATACACCTCTACTGTTAATTACAGACTTGGAGCAGAATTTAGGTTAAAAACGTTTAGGGCGAGAGGTGGTTATAGTTTTATGCCCGATCCTTACAAAAGCATTCAAAATGGAGTTAACAATTCTATCCAATCAATTTCTGGTGGGTTGGGGTATAGAACTTCCAAGTTTTACATCGATGCTACGGTTGTACTTTCACAAGGTAATTTTTCTTATAGGCCGTATGTAGTCAGCGATGCTAATTCTCCGCTGGTTACAAGTAAAAGAAATAATACACTGATAATGGTAACTGTTGGTTTTCCTTTCTAGGAATTTAACGTAGGAAGTATATCGTCAATGTAAATCTTCTCACCTTTTAAATGTACATGAGCTAGTAAGTAAAAGGGCATTCGCTGTGAACGCAGAAATTCAATTTTATCTTTTAATTCTTCCTTGTGGAGGTTTTCAAAAAGGGGGCGTTTATTTAGTGATGATTGTTTCACACGCTCGGCAATTTCTTTTGTAGATACATCTATAAAAATACTTTTGCCCGATTCGTTAATTACTTTCATGTTATCGAAAAAGCAGGGCGTACCTCCACCAGTTGCCATCACAAACTGTTGATTTGACGCACAAAATTCCTTTAATATTTTTGATTCTAATTTGCGGAAGTAGGGCTCGCTATTTTCTTTAAATATTGCTTGAACAGTTTTCTGTGCTTGCTTTTCTATCTCTGCATCCAAATCTAAAAATGGAACTAAAAGTTTTTTTGCCAGCTCTTTGCCCAATGTTGTTTTGCCAGAACCGGGAAGACCGATAAGGAAAATTTTAACTGGTAGATGGGGGATGGTAGACAGCCGATTGTCCATAACAGTTTATAGTACTCTATCTTACTTTATCAAATCTAAGATCTCATCCTTGCTCGGAATATCGTTATAGTGCCAGTTGCCCAGCACTGTTCCATCTTTCCACAAAGCAATGCCCGGATTAGATCGAATGATTGTCTTCAGCACCGTAGCATCCGCGAAAGCGAAAGGAACTGCCAATTGATTTTCGTGACGAAACGCATCCACTTGCTCTTCGGGTGATGATGTAAGTATAAGGCTCTCCACTTTTCCATCCAGTGCTTTAATGAGTGTTGCAAGTTGTTGGATTGTTATGGTGGAGGTCTTTTTGATATCATAAGCAACAATCAACAATTTAGCGCCTTGAAATGTAGCTTGGGTTAAGTCTTCTCCTTCTGGGCTACTAACCGAATAGTCAGTAATTTTCGGTTTGATTTTGTCTTCATTTAATACGGCTGATGAAAGATATTTATAACCTTCTTCTGCAGTTAAAAATTTGAGAGACTTTACTTGTTCGCCCTTCTTTTCAAAAGTATACTCGATAATTGGTTGCTCAGGCGCAATCATCTGTTGAGGAATATTGTTTCCAATTTTATAAGCTCTGAAATCAATAAACGGTAAGTGATTGAGTGCATAAACTCCGATGAAAGTGCTTATCGCGATAGTCGCAATTACAACCGAATCGCCTTCTCTCGTACGAAGGGCTTTTTCATATCCTCGTCTATACCAAAATAAATGCAGTACAAAGACCATAAGAATTATATCCTTCCAGAACGATTGCCAAGGCGTAAGTTTTATAGCATCTCCAAAGCAACCACAGTCAGTTACTTTGTTAAAATAAGCAGAGTAAAAAGTTAAGAAAGTAAAAAACACCATTAAGGCAAGCAACACCCATGTTGTTAACTCCATGCGCCAGTAAATTAAAATGGCAATGCCCAATGCAAGTTCGAGCACTATCATAATCATGCCGATCTCTAGCGACCAAGGAATAAAGATTTTAAAGAAGGAGCCGAAATCTTGAGCGAACACATCAAAGTATTCTTCCATTTTTATTTCTGTTCCTATCGGGTCGTTAATCTTGATTAATCCAGAAAAAATAAAAAGGCCGCCAACAAAGAAGCGAGAGAATTGGTGAATTAATTTCATTTCTTAAATAGTTGTTAGTTGATGGTTGTTTGTGAAACAACTCAATGCTGATTGTTAGTTTAATTTTATCAATACAAAAACCGCATAGTTAATCATATCTTGATAATTAGCTTTCACTCCTTCGCTTGCTAACGTTTTGCCTTGATTATCTTCAATTTGTTTTACGCGCAATAGTTTCATTAAAATTATATCAGTGATAGAGCTTACTCTCATCTCGCGCCATGCTTCACCATAGTCATGATTTTTATTTTGAAGCAATGCCATGGTTTCATTCACAGCTTCGTCATACAAGGGCTCTAACTCTTCCAATGACATATCTAACTCAGACGACTCTTGTAATTTTATCTGCATCAAAGCAATAATGCAGTAGTTTACAATACCGATAAATTCGTCCTTTATAGGATCTTCAACTTTTTGCGTGCCTTTCTCCTGAATGGTGCGGATGCGTTGCGCTTTAATGTAGAGTTGATCTGTAATAGAGGGGAGCCGCAATACACGCCAAGCTGTGCCATAGTCGTTGGTTTTTTTGACAAAAAGACTTTTGCAAGTGGCAATAACATGCCTATATTCGGAGGCGGTTTTATCGATCATAAGTGGATGCAAAGTAACGTATTTTCAACCAACAAAACACTCAACATACGAGGTAAGCTATTGGATATGTCAATGCCTAAGGTAATGGCTATACTTAACGTTACCCCAAATAGCTTTTATGATGGTGGACGATTAAAGTCTGTTGAGGATGCCATGTTACAATGCGAAAAATTATTGCTCGAAGGTGCTGATTTTATTGATGTTGGTGGCTATTCGACAAGGCCAGGCGCAGATGAAATTTCAGAGAATGAAGAACTTGATAGAGTGCTGCCAGTTATTCAAGGTATTGTTAAAAGATTTCCTGAAACAATAATTTCGATTGATACTTTTCGATCAGCAGTTGCGAAGGAAGCAGTTGAAAATGGAGCTTCCTTAATTAACGATATTTCAGGTGGAAACTTAGATGACAATATGTTTGAAACAATGGCTTTGCTCAAAGTGCCCTATATTTTGATGCACTCGCGAGGCACACCTCAAACCATGAAATCTCTTTCTCAATATGAAAATTTGGTAAAAGAGATTGTTACGGATTTAAGTAAAAAAATAGATCAACTTCATTCGTTGGGTGTCAAAGATATTATTGTCGATCCTGGATTTGGTTTCGCGAAAACGATTGAACAAAATTTTAAATTATTAGACCATCTTGATTATCTAAGAATACTTGATAAACCAATATTGGTAGGTGTTTCACGCAAATCAATGATTTGGAAAACACTAGGAGTAACACCTGAAGAAGCTTTGAATGGAACCACGTCACTTAACACCATTGCATTGCTTAAAGGTGCTACTATTTTAAGAGTGCACGATGTAAAGGAAGCTGCTGAGTGTGTGCAGTTAGTCGCTGCATTAACAAAAAGTTAATTCGCAAAACATAAGAATTGCTTACCTTTATTCAATGGATTTTATTTTCAAAATTGGTTTTTTGGAAATACACTGGGTTAATCTGATTGACATTGCCCTGGTGGCTATTCTATTGTATCAGGTTTATAAACTCATTCGCGGAAGCATAGCGGTAAATATTTTTCTTGGCACGCTTGCCCTCTACCTCATGTACTTAATTGTGCGCGCTGCCCAGATGGAATTGCTGGCAACTATACTTGGACAGTTTATGGGTGTGGGTGTGCTGGCCATGATTATCGTGTTTCAGCCAGAGATACGAAAATTTTTGTTGGTGATTGGCCGGGGTACAGAGTTTCGGGGCAATTTCTTTAAGGCTTTTTCAAGCTGGAGAAACGATTATCATGATGACTTTGATATATCGCAATTAACAGAAGCTGCTAAAAATCTAAAAGCTACTAAGACTGGTGCGCTTATTGTCTTTACTCGAGATACAGAATTGAAATTTTATGTGGAGACAGGAGACCCACTGAATGCAGAAGTTACCAAGCGGTTACTCATTGCTATCTTCAATAAAAACAGTCCGTTGCACGATGGAGCGGTAATCATTTATAAAGGTCGCATTAAAGCTGCGCGCTGTGTGTTGCCAGTTAGTGAAAACGATCATCTTCCTACTACGTTTGGACTGCGCCACCGCTCTGCCATAGGCATGAGTGAGACTACGGATACACTAGTCTTGGTGATTTCGGAAGAAACAGGTCGTTTGATATTGGCGCGCAATGGCAAGTTTTTGCGCGGCTTGAAGCTGAAACAAGTGGAACAAAAGATTTTAGAATACCTGCATAAAGAGGAACCTGAAAAATGGGACGAAGTACCTGAGGAACCCGAGCCAACCGAAATAATTGCCGAAAAACAATAGTTATCCAAGGAAGTTAGAAAAACTGGGTCAATAGGGCAAGCTAAGCCAAAATGAAGCAATCAATTTATTGACTTAATGCCAGTAATGTGCATGAATGTTTATTTATTTCGTACTTTTCAACTCCTTTGAATTATTATGGCAAAACTCAAAAACATAATTAAACAGCTTTCCGAAAAAGATTTTAAGATAATTCATGATTCGCTGGTAGACAGTAATGCTGAAAAATCTGCTTATTTATTGAAATCACTCCGCGATAGGCAATTATCGGACAGTAAAATAATGGTAGAATTGGGTGTAAATCCCAATGCTTACTATACGTTGCGATCTAGACTAAACCAAAAAATTGAAGAACATTTGCTATTGCAGATGGAGAGTCCTCGCACCGATTTACTTAGGAAGGTGGCAAATCTTAATGAAGTTCTGTTTTCACAAAATCGTACCATATCAATTGCTACGCTTAAAAAACTGGAGAAGGAATTAACGGAATCAGATCTAGCCAATGAACTTACCATTGTTTATAAATCGCTGAAAAAGCTGCATGTTAATTCGCATGAGTATTTCCATTACTCGCAACTATATAATAGGCATGTTGCTTATATGCTGGCAGTAGATAAAGCGGAGGATTTATTAGCTGAGTATTCCAAGAAATACGGAATATACTTTTTGTCAGCCGATGCAAGTGAAAAACTTGGGCTTACGCTTATGGTAAAGGAAATGCAAAACGTGGCCAGGCTTTATGAATCGCATCGTTTGTATGTGTATCAAAGCATTATGATAGTGTTTCATCGATTGTTTGTAGAGAAAGAAGATAACCTTCAGCAAGAAGGCGAGTCGATGGAAGATATTTTCGATCGCGTGCAAAAGATCTTTGATACCTATAAACTTGATCCACTTTACTATCATATCAATTTGGTGTTTGAGTTTTTAAAATTAGAGTACTACAATCATTACAAAGTATATAGGCAAGCCGAGAAATTTTACGAAGAAGTTAACGATGCGGCTTCCAACTTGCTGGTTAACTATACACAATATGCATTTACGTCACAGTTCTTAATCTCTAAGATTGAGCGACACATAAGGCTCAATTCTGAAGGTGAAATGCAGCAAGAGAATGAAGGTTTGTTTGAAGATTTCGAACAAGATCCACTGAGCCTTCCAATCAATGTGGTTTACATAGTGTATCGCTCACTTTCATATTACTATATAGGCAGGCACGATTTGGCGGCTAAGCAACTCAACAGTTTACTCAATGATATGGGGCTTAAGAAGTTTCCCTACGTGCTTATCGAGATTAAAACATTGCTATCGCTTCAGTATTGTTTAATGAAAGATTTTGAGTTGTTTGCTCAAGTGAGTGGCAGTATCCAACGTCAATTGAGATTGTTAGGTAAGGATGATTGCGAAAACGTATTGCTCTTTTTGAAGATGCTGAAAATTGCAACAAGCGAATCCAAACATGACAAAGAAAAGAAAATACTATCTGTTATCCCTAGGATTAAAGCTATAGAGCTTGACTATTTTGCTCCTACACGACTTGTTAAATTGGATGATGCTTTTGTTAATGCACTGGTAGCAATAGATAATCCGCTATGATTTTTGTTAACTGATAAAATAATAAGTCATAACTATTTCAAAACTTCATAGGCACATAACCCTTCGTCATATAGGTAGTCATTGTGGTGATCATAGAGGTTGCTATCTTAATCTCAGGAACTAACTTGGTGCGATCAACATCACGATTGATAAGCGATTGCCCGCAAATAAATATTTTAATTCTCGCTCCTTCAAGTTCTTTATAGAGATTAAGATTGGGATTATTGGTTTTGTACTTTGCTTTGTAAGCTTCATTATTCATGGCAGAATAAGTAGCCTCTCCATGAACCACCACCACCGCATCTAAATGATCAAATGGAACACCGCCAATAACGTGTAGGTTAATCAATCGAGCGGCATTATTCAACGCCCAATTAACCTCACTAGGTTCGTTGCGTACTTCTTGCACTTCAACTATGATTTTGTAGAACAATGATGGATCAGGCTTTTCAATAGCATAAGGTATTTCAAAAGCACCTCCAAAGTTTTTAACTACAGGGTTAACTCTTGTTGGAGCTTGAGCATTTACAGAATGATAAAAAGTTACAAGCACTAGGATAAAGAGTAATCTTGGGAGTTTCATGCAGTTGTTGGTTTGTTAATTAATAACTAGTAGTGAACAATAGGCTAAAGATGATCTTTTAAAATATTCAGTCCAGCAACTAAGATAAGTATTGCTGTAATTCTTTTGATGTAAATCGGATTAAATTTTCGGGCACCCAATCGAGAGCCAATTTGGCCTCCTATAAAAACGGCTGCTAATAAAGGAAGTAAGAAAGAAAGGCTCATATCAGGCACACCTCTGTAGAATTGGCCAGCCAAACCACTAATTGAATTAACTAATATAAACACACTCGCTAAAGCTGAAATTCTTCTTGCATCCGACCATTTAAAAAAATGTAAAATAGGGGAAAGGAAAATGCCACCACCAATACCAACAAGCCCCGATAGTAAACCGATGCAAGTTCCAATGGCTATTTTTAAAGAATTATTTTCTGGGATTTTACTGGGTTTTGCATTGTCTATTTTCTCAGGCTGAAACCAAAGCAAGAAGGGAACAATGATTAACGTAAATCCTAACAAGATAAAAAAGGTTTGTTGTTTTATAGGCCAGAAGCCGCCTATGTAAGCAGAAGGAACACTACTTATTAGATAAGGCCAAATTTCTTTCCAATGGAGTTTACCTTCTTTATAGAAAATAAAACACCCACCAGAAACCACAACAATATTGCAGAAAAGTGCTGTAGATCGAATGACAGGAAACGCTAAAGAGAAAACACCCAATGCTAGCAGAGCTAAATAGCTTGAGCCGCCACCAAAACCAACAGATGAGTAAACTAAGGCGATGATAAAAAAAGCAAACCCTAAAAAAAATAACTCCATATCAATTCGCTCTTTTGTTCAATAGTTTTTCCATCTTTTTCTGTGATAATAAAAACAGCGCACCAACTACTGTGTTGAACAGTTCATTCTAATTAGCCACCTATGGTTGACATTGATTCAATAACTGGATTAGCCTTTCTTTTTTCTTCTGCTTCAAATCCATCTTTGGGCCTCTTAGTGAAATCCTTTTTTAAAGCAAAGATAACTTCTTCATCTGAAGCTCCATCCCTGAAAAGGGTTTTAATATTTAATACTCCATCATCATACAAACAAGTTTTTAAAACTCCTTGAGCCGTTACCCGAATGCGGTTGCACGATCCACAAAACGTGCGACTAAAAGCAGCTATTATTCCTATATTACCCAAATAACCTGGCACCTTATAATGATACGCTGTTGAATGAATTGGGTCAACTATTTTTTCAAGCAAACCAAAGTGACTTTCAAGGTGAGCTAATATTTTTTTGTAAGTCCAATTCAAAACTGGATAATGATTGCCTTCACCATTGAAGGGCATTTCTTCAATAAACCTTATTGAGATTGGATAATTTTTTGTTAACTCAACCATTGGTATTAGGTCGTCAATGTTTTTGCCTTCCATCACCACTGTGTTAATCTTTACTGGGATTTTATGTTGAATTAAAGATTCAAACGTCTTCCAAGTATTGATAAATTCATCTCGCCTAGCGATTGATTTAAATCGTTCTCTATCCAGCGTATCTAAGCTTAAATTGATTGAGGCAACACCTAGTAATTTCAATTCAGCAATATGAGGGGTAGTTAAAATTCCATTAGTAGTTATGTGAAGCTCTTGTATCCCTTCGATAGATTTTATCTTTTTGATTAAATCCATTAGATCAGTTCGAACAAAAGGTTCGCCCCCTGTTAATCTTATTTTAGAAACTCCAAGGCTAGACATAATTTTTACCAAACGTTCTATCTCTTCAAAGGTCAATAGATCTTTTTTAGGCAAATATTTAATCCCTTCTTCGGGCATGCAATAGAAGCAGCGCAGATTGCAACGATCGGTCACCGCCAAACGCAAGTAGGAGATAGGCCTGCCATGGTTATCGAAAAGGAGAGGACTATTCATAGATTAATTCAGCCTTAAATATACGTAAAAGTTGACGGTCAATAGTTCTAAGCAATGAGGCGAACCACTCAATTCTTAAAAACTAAGTCTATTGACTGTTGACTATGGGCTACCGACTGGCTAGCTTTGAGAATGCAAATAAAAGTAAAAACGTTTGGCATTGCTTCTGAGATTATGAGTGGCAAAGAAGTGGTGATGGAAATCTCTGGAAATTCGGTGGCTGATTTAAGAAGAGAATTATCTCGAAAATATCCTTCATTGGATAAACTGAATTCGTTATTCATTGCAGTCAACCGAAATTATTCAGAAGATGAAATGGAATTGAAAGAGACCGATGAGATCGCCTTGATACCGCCCGTTAGCGGAGGCTGATTATTGCAGATCACAACTCAAGTGCTGAGTATGAAATTTAAATTTTTGAATTTAACTAATGATAGAACTTACAGATAAGTTTATTGATGTTTCTAAAATTATTGAAGCCGCTAAGCATCCCTCAGCAGGAGGATTGAATGTGTTTATAGGAACTGTACGAGATTTTCATGCGAAGAAAAACAAGCGTGTTGTTCGACTTGACTATGAAGCGTATGAACCAATGGCCGTTGCCGAGATCCAAAAGATAATGAATGATGCTATTGCGCGATGGGATATAAAAGCATGGGCGATCAGCCATAGTGTCGCGAAATTATTGCCTAGTGAGATAGCCGTAGTGATAGCTGTCTCCACCGCACATCGCAAAGCTTCATTTGAGGCATGTCAGTTTATTATTGACCAACTCAAAGCAAGGGTGCCCATTTGGAAGAAAGAGATTTTTGAAGATGGTGAAGAGTGGGTGAGTGCGCACCCTTAAATGCTGTAGATATCGGATTCTAAATTTCTAATTTCCTTCTACCTTATGCTAAATTATAATTATGATAAAAGACATTATTATTATTGGTATGCTGGTCTTCTTAACAATTTCATTATTCTTTTATGGAATTGTTCAACATATTGAAGCTCAGAAGGAAGCTACACTACAGTTTAAGCGTGCTGAAGAGCAAAAGAAAATAGCTGATGAGTGCACTAGAAGCAAAAAATAATTTCAATTTTTTTTAAACCTATCAGCCACTTCCAAGTCCTTAATTCCAGATGTGTATTTATAAAATCCTTGTCCGCTTTTTATGCCTTTGTTTCCAGCTTGCACCATATTAACGAGCAAAGGGCAAGGTGCATATTTAGGATTTCCAAACCCTGTGTGCAACACGTTAAGAATGGACAGACACACATCTAGGCCAATGAAATCGGCTAATTGCAGTGGCCCCATGGGATGAGCCATACCTAATTTCATAACCGTATCAATTTCATAAACACCTGCAACATTTTCATACAATGAATAGATGGCTTCATTAATCATAGGCATTAAAATGCGATTGGCAATAAAGCCTGGATAATCATTTACCTCTACTGGCGTTTTCTCAAGCTTTCGCGAAAGCGATAGTATTTGATTGGTTGTTTCATCGCTTGTCGAGTAGCCACGAATCACCTCCACCAACTTCATCAGCGGAACAGGATTCATAAAATGCATACCTATTACTTTCTCAGGTCGTTTAGTTGTTGCCGCAATTTTAGTGATAGAAATGGATGATGTGTTGGAGGCAAGCAGGGCAGAGGCTGGTGCAAATTCATCTATCTCTTTGAATAAATTTAATTTTATTGTTTCAGTTTCAGTGGCAGCTTCAATTATAAGATCAGCTTGTTGAACTCCTTCCTTTACGGATGTGATTGTTTTAATACTTGAAATTGCTTTTGATTTGGTTTCGATAGAGATCGTGCCTTTCTCTACCTGACGATTTAAATTCTTTTCGATGGTTGCTAATCCTTTTGCAAGGGCAGCTTCATTAATATCTATCAACGTTACCGAATATCCAAATTGAGCAAACAGATGCGCTATTCCGTTTCCCATTGTTCCCGAACCAATCACCGCTATATTGTGCATAAAAAAATGTTTCTTTGTTGGGTAAAGATAATGCTTCAATGGCAACAGAAAAACCGAAGTCTAGGATTAAGAATTTATCTACGCGATATCTAATGCTTTATAAGTATGGAGTATTGATGTTAATAATTTCTATAGTATGTTTTGTTATTTATGGTAGCTACATGAGCTATCAAGAAAGCAAACGGATTGATAGCTTCCTTATGCCACTGATATGGAGTCAGTTTATTTATATTTGGATTAGAGTAAACCAAAAAGTATATCATGTGGAGTTTGATGATGAATTTCTATACGTCATTCAAAAACAACAAGACGTGCTTATACCTCTGGAAAATATTAAGGATGTTGAAATAGTTTCGTTGGGTGGCGTTTACAAGGTCACTTTATATGCCAAAGATCAAGTAGGAGATTTGATCTATTTCAAGCCTTCACTTTTGTATCCTTTCAACTTTAAAACGAAAGATAAATTGGTTGATGTGCTCAGGCACAATATTGATCTCGCTAAAAAGAAAGTACACGTCTTGCAAAGAAACGCGTTGATGAGTTGATTATTTTTCAACTTTTACAATACTCACTTTCCCTTGGCCTCCAGCCATAATAACTAGCGAACCTTTGCGCGTTTTTCTTATAAGATGAAAAGACTTTTCATCTGAAACTGCTGACCAGTTTTTACCATCATCGTAAGAAATGTCTGTTCCGCTAGGTCCCGTTGCAATTAGCGTATTCTTCGAAATGTATTCAACACATTCGCGGTAGCCGCGAGTAGGAGAGACTGGTCGGTTCCAATTTGCTCCGCCATCTTCAGTATAAAATACATGGTTTTCTTTCAATGTATCTTGTTGAAAATCACCTCCAACAATTACTCCCGACTTTATATCATTTTTAAATGTAACAGAAAATATTCCCTGCGATGACTCACCTTGTATAATGGGTGTTGATTGAGCTTTCCATGATAATCCTTTATCATTTGAAATCCATAAACGCGAGGTTTTTCCACCAGTTGCTATTATTGTGTTCTGTTTATCAATGCATCTTATTGTTGTTCCGCTGGCAGCGAATGAAGCCTCTCCATCTTTTAATTGTGGTCTACTTTCAAGAGATTGCTCCGTCCAGTTGTCGCCACCATCACTCGTATGAAGCAGGAGCATTTTATTTTGAATAGGATCTCCATAAATAATTCCTTCTTTAGTGTTCCAAAAATCAATGCCGTCAATAAAGGCATCTTTGTTTTCATTCTTATAAACCTCTTTCCACGATTTGCCGCCATCGTTAGTTTTTAGAATGTAAGCTGGCGAACCGGCATTTGCTATCACTGCAGTGGTAGCATTGAAGGCAAACAATGATCTGAAATCATATTGCTCATATCCTTTAATTTGTTGGAAGCTCCAAGTTTTGCCACCATCAAGAGTAAAGCCATAAGTTCCTTTACTTCCACTTACCCAAGCCGCTAAGTTATTAACTACAGATAAGCCACGAAAGCTTGCCTGAGTGCCAGTATTAATTGATGTGAAAGTGATTTTCTGTGCCCAACTATATTGACTGAGAAGGAGGAAGGTAAATAGGAATCGCAATGTTAAATTCATTCAAATGAAATTTCTTTGGCAATGCCCATCGCGGTAAAGCGAATACCCAATCGAACTTGAACTGAATCTTTTGCGCAGTTTGGTCCAGATATCCAATAGAAGAAAAACTTTTGATTGCGTTTATACAATTCGTTTTGATCAGGGCGGCCAAAGATATTTATGATTTGCATTTCGCTTAATCCTTGAAGTTTTGTTTGTTGTTCCTTCAAGGATGTAAGCATGGATGAGCGGCTTCCATCACAGCCGTTTTTATCGTTCTTCCACTTGGTTTGATCAACGCCATCAAGCGTTGGCAAGGGACGATCGCAAGAAATTAAAAACAATATCAATAAAACAGGAAACAATATTCTATAGCGCATAACGATAAAAATTATTCAAAGATAGAAGATAATATTGGCTGTGATTGCTAAAGCCTGAGCGATTCAAAAGAATAAAGGTATCTCTTATACCATTGAAATGAAATGATAAGGTAAACAAGAATGAGTATGAAATACAGTTTGAATAATAACATTGCGAATGAAAGTAGGAAGACAATCAGCACGTATTGAATGTATTTATCCATATCCATATTGAGGTGATACAACAAGCTGTGAAGAAAAAGTAAAAATCCTACGCCAAACATAATTACCCCAATCAGATCAGTCATGTGAACGTGGTTGACAATCATTAAGAGTAGTTCGGGCACTAACAGAACTAGATAAACAATGGCAATTGTAAAATATCGTTTCGCGAAAGATAAAGGCAGATTTTTTGTGAAGCTTAAATAACTGTCTTCCCATTTTCTAATTTCAAAAATAAGCACGGCATGAGAAGCTGCGCCAATCAATAAACCCATTAAAGGAATTCTATTTTCATAATGATCTAGAGGTATTTGAAAAAAACCGAATAAAGCAAAGTAGCTAAATAGTTTTGTGATTGTGAAAGTAAGCTTGGCATCATTAAGGATATAGGTAAAGTAAAACCAAGTCAATGTTTTTTTTCTAGGAAACTTAATCTTGGCAAAGAAAGAAATGTGAAATGAAGAAGGATTGTTCAGCTTATATACTGAAACTAAACTTGCTAGCAAGCAAAGAAGGAAATTGAAAACCAAGATTATCATTGCAATCATTGGCTGCCCTTGCTTGAGTGCAACCCATACAATTGCGAGTGAGTAGAGGCCAACTGGAATATGAACTAATGTGTGAGTAAGAAATAAATATGAAAACTGCTTGATTCGCGTGAGCGAAGTGATTGTATAAAGAAATGAATTTTGAGGCTTGCCCAAGGTTGATATAACAAACTGAACCCCCTTAGCTGTATATAAAATCCAAACACAAAAAACAATTAGTAAAAAGGCGGTTGATTGTATAATGCCTGTTATTAACGATACATGGTAGTTGATAAGTTGAGAGCCTTCAACCATGCCGAACATCGCAAAGAAGATGAACAAGAATAGGCCAGCATTCTGTTGATAGAATTGCGCAACGATAACTCGATTTAAAACCTTGCTTATTGAAAACATGCAGTTTTATCTTTTACTAAGATAGTTTCCATCGAAAGGAAATCTTCATGTTCCAACAATTGATGAGACGTTAAAATAAAAGTAACGTCTCTTTCGGAATGATACTGATTGATTAGCTTTATTAAAATCGGAATGGAATGATCTTCTAGGGTAACCAGAGGTTCATCGAGTAGAATTAATTTTGGATTTCCAATGAATGCTAATACCAACGATAGCTTTTTAACCATTCCACTTGAATAGGTTCCTATAGGATTATTAAGGAATGAATCAATGTTAAACGCTTGAATTAATTCTTTTACATCTGATGTTTTGGCTTGCTTTGTTTTTTCAAAGAGATGAACTAAATCATAGCCTGATAAGAATGAAGGGAAAAGTGGTTCTGCCTCTGCGTAGTTTACAAATTTTCTATAGTCTACTGGGTTCTTCTTACTGTCTATTGATTGGTTTAGCTTTATAACTCCTTCAAAAGGGAGCAAGCCAGCAATCATTTTCAATAGGGTAGTTTTACCCGAACCGTTACCGCCTTTAATCCAATACAAGCCGGGGTTGAATGCTAAATTCTGTATCGATAAAATCAACTGACCGCTAAATTCTTTTTTAATGTTGGTGAGTTCAAGCATGTGAGCGTGTACGGAAAAGGTAGGTTAGTAGTTTCGTATAAAAATTTCCTAGGCTTGAATTCAGGAAAATCTTTACAATGAACCTCCTTGCATAAGTATGGCATCTACAGTGATTTCTAAATTTTCTTTATTGCCTTGTAGGTAGTTTAGCATTCGGCTAAAAACAAGTTGCCCTAATCGATGTCCACTTGTTTCGATATAGGTTATTTCTGGATGGTAAAACTTAGGAAACAAACCGTTGCTAATCGCAATGATACCAACGGTTTCAGGCACTTTTAGTTGCAGCACTTGAACTGCCTTCATCGTTCCGATAAGCACTTCATCTGTCATGCAAAAAATAGCATCCGGCTTTTGTTCAGCAGAAAAATATTTATAAATGATATCGCTTGTTTCTTCGCTAGAGGATGAATGCTCAATCAACAGTCTTGGATTTTTATCTCCTTCGGTCGAAAAAAAAAGATTATTGAATGCGGCCGAAAACGCAGTAAGCCTTCTTTGAGTTATAGAAAAATCGATATCACCAAAAAGAGCAAGAATATTTTTTTTATTTCTATGGATAAGTGCTTCCGCTGCCAACGTGGCGGCACGCTCATCATTAAAACTAACACGAGGAAACAGGTTGGAATTGGGAACCTTATCAAAAAATATTATTGGTATTTCTAGCTCCTGAAGTTTTATAAATGGAAGTAAATCTTTTGTGTGTGTGGAGAGGCAGATCAATACCCCAGCCACATGCCGCTGTTTACATATTTTAAGATTATCAATTTCGGTGTTCACATCGTCACTCGAAACAAGTATCATCAAGCTATAGCCGTGTTTGCGAGATTCTGCTTCAATGGATGATATTACAGAATCGTAAAAGAAACCAGATAAACTAGGAACGATTACGGCAAGTTCTTTTGTGTTGTTGGTTCTGAGGCCTGCTGCAGTAAGATTAGGTTCGTAATCCAATTTCTTCGCTAATTCCTTTACGCGCCTTTTGGTTTCGGCAGCAATATCCGGATGATCTTTTAGTGCTCGCGAAATAGTAGATGTACTGAGATTTAGAATCTTAGAGAGATCAAATATGGTAGTGTTCTGCTTTAAACTTGACATATCGGTTTTACTATCCTTGCAAGTAAGGTAACTAAAATCTCCTCAAGAATAGAATTACCACAGATGATAGGAAAGACGACAATCTTTTCTTTTAAAAATGTATTTTAAATAATTTACCAACCGATACCATAATCCTCTTCATAATTACTGGAACCACCCCAGAAGCTTCCATGTTTCCAATCAAAATAGATTGCATTTAATGGACCTGAAGTACGATCTCTGTAGTAGGGCTTGTATCCCATGGTAATAAGTTCTTTCCGTACCCAAACAGGTATGCTGTTGTTGAGCAGAATAGATCCCGGTTTTGGTTTACGATCTTCACCACCCAGTGAGAGATACAACTGATCTGTATTAAAATTTGGCGCTTCAGTTGACTCTTGAACATTCATGCCAAATTCAACAACATTAAGAAAAAATTGAAGTAGATTTTGATCTTGCGTATCGCCAGCTTGTACAGCAAAAGCAAGAAAAGGCTTGCCATCTTTCATTGCCAAAGTTGGCGTTAACGTAACCCGAGGTTGCTTGCCGGGCTCCACCACATTGAACGGATTTTGTTTTGCATCGAGCACAAAACTTTGCATACGCTGGCTCATGCCAACGCCCGTCTTTCCTGCGATACACGCTGGTATCCACCCGCCACTGGGGGTAACAGATACAACCCAACCCTCTTCATCCGTTGCTTCAATTGAAGTGGTCCCCAATCGCAATTGATACATGTATTCTTCACTCAACGGAGATTCTTTTATGAATGAATTTGCTTGACCCCAATTAGTAAGAATATTGGTGTATGGATTTTGTTTTCCTTCAAAAGGATATGGATCGCCAGGTGCAGCTTTGGCATCGTTCTTCAATGGGTTTATCGATTTCGCTCGTTGCTTTGCATACTCTTTTGAAAGCAAACCCTTGATAGGTTCTTCGGGTGCAAAAGCAGGATCGCCATAATAAAAATCACGATCAGCAAAAGACAAGTTCATCGCTTGATAAACAGTGTGAATGTAGTTGGCTGAATTATATCCCATACTTTTCAAATCGAAATTCTCAAGAATGTTCAGGGCTTGCAACATCATCGGCCCTTGAGTCCATTGCGATAGCTTGTATACATCAACGCCTCTGTAATTAGTCATTAATGGTTCTTCTGTTTTCACTTTCCAAGTGGCTAAATCATTTTCGGTGATTAATCCGCCTTGCTCTTTCACCCCCCGCACAAATTCTTTCGCGATGTCGCCTTTGTAGAAACGATCGTTGGCTGCATAGATTGCCTCTTTTCTAGTTTTGCCTTTCTTCAATGCGGTTTGCTCAGCTTCTACAAGTTTCTTAAGTGTCTCTAACAAATCAAGTTGCTTAAATATTTCACCAGCCTCAGGTGCTTCCCGCTTCTCACCCAAGTGTGGAAGAAATACAGCTTTAGAATAAGGCCATTCTTTAATACGTTCTTTATTGTTCTCTATTGAGTTGGCAGTTTGCGCTTCTATCGGATAGCCTTCTGCTTGCTGCATGGCGGGAGCGAGCACTTCTTTCAGACTTAACTTTCCATACTCTGCCAGCATGGTGCAAAGTCCGCCAACGGTACCAGGAGTAACAGCTGCAAGCGGTCCATATTGTGGAGGATAGTTCATTCCCTTGCCCTTAAAGAAATCGACAGTAGCA
The DNA here is from genome assembly GCA_038205685.1 of Cytophagales bacterium. Taxonomy (GTDB): domain Bacteria; phylum Bacteroidota; class Bacteroidia; order Cytophagales; family Cyclobacteriaceae; genus ELB16-189. The sequence goes on from JBBRBQ010000008.1 coordinate 126,901, forward strand.
CCAGTAGGGGCAACACCTAAAGCATTAATACCAATTACTTTTTTTGTTTTAGGATTGTAAATGAGTGCTTGCGTTTCACCTCCCCAACTAAGTACATCCCACATAGTGCAAGTAGAGGCGAGCATTGCACAAGCAGCATCCACGGCATTGCCACCTTTTTGAAACATCATCGATCCCGCAGTAGCGGCCAAAGGCTTGCCCGTAATCGCCATCCAATGTTTGCCATGAAGCACGGGCTTTTGCGTGGGTTGAGCAAGGGTTACAATTGAAATAAATAGAGCGAAAATGAGTAGTTTATTTTTCATAGTTGAAATTGTCAGTCTATTGTCGATATCCCAAAGCAAGAATAGTGGCCTTCTTAACAGTGGTGAATATAATTGAAGCAACCAATAAATCAAGGTATGATTTGATGGAAGGATTATTTGCGGTTTAAATCATTTAATGACTTTAGCAGAAGCGATTAGATCAATGTTAAAATCCCATGATACTTTCCAAAATCTTTTTTAAAAAGAAAGAGTCAAATCTCCTGTTCTATGCCCTATCATTCGTTAGCTTAGTCTCTTCATAATCATTAATTTTATCCCAAACTGATGAATTTATGAGTGCCGAAGTTACCGCCAAGGAAAAGACAAAGAATACAATCCAGAATATGAATCAGGAAGTTTACAAGCCGAAAAATAAAGTCCGCATAGTAACCGCGGCAAGCTTGTTTGATGGCCACGATGCCGCTATCAATATCATGCGCAGAATTATTCAGGCAACGGGTTGCGAGGTAATTCATTTGGGGCATGATCGAAGCGTAGAAGAAGTTGTTAACACTGCTATTCAGGAAGATGCTCAAGCTATCGCCATGACTTCCTATCAAGGTGGTCACATAGAATATTTTAAATACATGTTTGATTTCCTTCAAGAAAAAGGAGCTAGTCACATTAAAATTTTTGCCGGAGGTGGTGGGGTGATCTTACCCGAAGAAATAAAAGAGTTGATGGCTTATGGCATAACAAAAATTTATTCTCCCGATGATGGACGATCGATGGGCTTGCAAGGTATGATTAACGATCTGGTTCAGAAAAGCGATTTCCCCACAGGCGATAAAATTGACAATGGACAATTAATAGTTGACAATCATGTAAAAGTTGCTCAGCTTATTTCAGGTGCTGAAAACTATTATGAAAGGCATAAAAGCATTTTTGATGACATCAATAAAAAGGCTGCTTCATCAAAAGCGCCTGTACTTGGCATAACAGGTACGGGTGGTTCTGGAAAATCTTCAATGGTGGATGAAATTGTAAGAAGATTTCTTATTGATTTTAAAGATAAAACTATTGGTTTAATTTCAGTTGATCCTTCTAAACGCAAGACTGGCGGGGCTTTGCTGGGTGATCGCATTCGTATGAATGCCATCAATAACTCGCGTGTTTTTATGCGTTCGTTGGCAACACGGCAATCAAACTTGGCACTTTCTGCCTACGTGAAAGAAGCAGTGCAAATATTAAAAGCGGCCGGCTATGATTTGATTATTTTAGAAACATCGGGTATTGGTCAATCGGATACAGAAATTCTTGACCATAGCGATGTTTCATTATATGTGATGACTCCTGAATACGGAGCTGCAACTCAATTGGAAAAAATTGATATGCTCGACTTTGCAGATGTGATTGCACTGAACAAATTTGACAAGCGTGGTGCACTTGATGCTTTACGTGATGTTAAAAAACAATACCAACGCAATAATAACTTATGGAATGAAAAGCCCGAAGACATGCCTGTGTTTGGCACAATTGCTTCTCAGTTTAATGATCCTGGCACTAATCAGTTATACAAACACATCATTGAGAAGATTGTATTGAAGACGGGAGCTGATTTAAAATCTTCTTTCGAGATAACGAGGGAAATGTCTGAGAAAATTTTTGTGATTCCTCCACATCGTACCCGCTACCTTAGTGAAATCTCCGAGAACAATCGGAAATATGATGCGTGGTCTCTTCAACAAAAAGAAACTGCACAGCAACTTTTTGCCATCGATAAATCCATATCCACAATTCAAAAATCTATAATTGAAGATAAAGATAGAATCATTCAAGGGCTGAATGAATTGTATCAAAAAACGTTGTTAGAACTTGATCCAAAAAACAAAAAGTTGCTAGATGAGTGGAGTGGCAAAGTAAAACAGTATAAAGATCCGGTTTTCACGTACCAAGTCCGCAACAAGAAAATTGGCATCCAAACACACACACAGTCCCTGTCTCATTTGGCCATTCCAAAAATTTCGTTGCCTACTTATGAAGCATGGGGCGATTTGTTAAAGTGGATGTTGCAAGAAAATGTGCCTGGAGAGTTCCCCTACACAGGTGGCATCTATCCTTTTAAGAGGGAAGGTGAAGATCCTACTCGTATGTTCGCAGGTGAAGGCGGGCCAGAACGAACCAACAGGCGGTTTCATTATGTAAGCCAAGCCATGCCAGCAAAGCGTTTATCGACAGCATTTGACTCCGTTACTTTATATGGCAATGATCCCGGCTTCCGTCCGGATATTTATGGGAAGATTGGCAACTCTGGTGTTTCTGTTTGCTGTCTGGATGATGCCAAGAAATTGTATAGTGGCTTCGACTTAGCCGATCCAAAGACATCTGTATCCATGACAATCAATGGGCCTGCACCGATGCTGATGGCTTACTTTCTTAATGCAGCCATTGATCAGCAATGTGAGAAATATATCACGGCAAATGGATTAGAGAAGGAGGTAAAAAATAAAATCAACTTAATCTTTAAAGGAAGAGAAAATGTAAGGCCATTTTATCAAGGTGATCTCCCGAAAGGAAATACCGGGTTAGGATTATTATTACTTGGCGTAACGGGTGATCAGGTTCTACAAAAAGATGTTTACGAAAAGATAAAAGTAGAGACAATGTCTCAAGTGCGAGGCACTGTTCAAGCAGATATTTTGAAAGAAGATCAAGCACAAAACACCTGTATCTTCTCCACTGAATTTGCCCTTCGCTTAATGGGCGATGTGCAACAATATTTTATTGATAATTCTATCCGTAATTTTTATTCCGTATCCATTTCGGGCTATCATATCGCGGAAGCCGGAGCAAATCCTATATCCCAACTTGCTTTTACTTTGGCGAATGGTTTCACTTACGTGGAATATTATTTGAGTCGGGGAATGGACATCAACGAGTTTGCTCCCAATTTGTCTTTCTTCTTTTCTAACGGCATTGATCCTGAATACTCTGTGATTGGGCGAGTCGCAAGAAGACTGTGGGCAAAGGCAATGAAATTGAAATACGGTGCTAATGAACGCAGCCAGATGATGAAGTATCACATTCAAACTTCAGGCCGATCATTACACGCGCAGGAAATTGATTTCAATGATATCCGCACCACGCTTCAAGCTTTATATGCTATTTATGATAATTGCAATTCACTTCATACTAATGCTTATGATGAAGCTATAACTACGCCAACAGAGGAATCCGTAAGAAGAGCTATGGCTATTCAATTAATTATCAATAAGGAACTTGGTTTGGCAAAGAATGAAAATACTTTACAGGGATCCTTTATTATTGAAGAACTTACAAATCTAGTTGAAGAAGCTGTGCTTGTTGAATTTGATCGGATAACAGAACGTGGAGGAGTATTGGGTGCAATGGAGACAATGTACCAGCGCGGTAAAATTCAAGAAGAAAGTTTGTATTATGAAACGTTGAAACACACGGGAGAATTTCCGATTATCGGTGTGAATACTTTTTTAAGTTCTAAAGGATCGCCAACTGTTTTACCAGGTGAAGTTATTCGGGCAACAGAAGAGGAGAAAAAATATCAAATTGAAGTTGTTAATAGTCTTAATAAACTCCATGCTCATGAATCTGAAATAGCTTTAGCCAAAATGCAAAACACGGCTATTCAAAATAAAAATATTTTTATTGAGTTAATGGAAGTAACGAAAGTCTGCTCGTTGGGACAAATCACAAAAGCCCTATTTGAAGTTGGTGGGCAGTATAGAAGAAATATGTGACTTAACTTCTTGGGAATAAAAAAAACCTCTTGCTCGTAACAAGAGGTTTTTTTAGTTAAGATTATTCTACTTAGTACTTAATCGTTTTTACATTTCCAGTCTTATCAGTTACTTCAAAGGTTGGTGTACCAGCTATTTGATTCAAGTTGTATACTAAACCAAAGTTTCCTTTCACTGTCATGTTTTCATTGTGCACAAGGTTGTTTGAGCCATCAAATATTTTCACATTGATTTCTTCAGAACCCTTGTTGGCTATGGCTAGCAAATATTTGTTGCTTTCAGCGATGCGAGCAATGTGCACGGCATTTGAGGAAGCCTCAACTTCAGTAGTATAGCTCACTTTTTGGATTTGCTTTCCAGCATTATCAGCAATTTCAATAGTGTATTCGCCTGGAGTCATGCCATTAAAATTAACAGGACGAACAAAGCCATTTACAATACCTAAGTTTTCAGAGAATACTTCAGTACCATTTTCGCTTACAATCCTCATTGTTACTCTACTTGCTTTAGAGCCTTCGTAGATAACTTTAAATACACCAGCCTTTTGGTTTACTACAACAATCTTAGGACTACCCGGATCTTTAGCAAGAGCCAGTACCGATACAAACATTGCTACTAGAACAGTAAGGAATACATTTTTCGTTTTCATAAATTTTTCTCGTTTTGTTATGATGCAAATATACGGTGGTCTCCAAGGCGAGGTCGAAAGTTGTAAGAAAACATCATTATTAATCTAAAAAAACGTTTGCGGTTCTTTTGCATTAAAATTCCGGTTGCATTGTGCCATAGTTGCTCAATAATGGAACACTAACTACAAGTTTAGAGAGTTTGATTTTCTACAACGGTTGCATTAACATTTCTAACAAGGAGGAGGCAGTAGTTTAATACTATATATAATAGAGAAGAAAGATCTTATAAAACTAAACAGCCCGTTCCCGTAAATTTTGCATGGCCTTATTGGTAAACACAAAGTCATCAAATTCTTTCATGCCAGAATGCATGATGTCATCTTTTGAGCCTTCCCAAAGTTTATCTCCTTTATATAGGAACATGATTTTCTCACCAATACCCATTACTGAGTTCATATCGTGTGTTACTACCACAGTGGTAATATCAAACTCATGTGTGATCTCATGGATGAGGTCATCAATCACAATAGATGTTTGTGGGTCGAGGCCTGAGTTGGGTTCATCACAAAAAAGATAGTTGGGGTTATTGACAATAGCGCGGGCAATGCCAACTCTCTTTTTCATGCCCCCACTTATTTCAGAAGGCATTTTTTTATTTACATTTTCTAGGCCCACTCGTTTTAGGCAAAAATTAACTCGCTCTTCTTTCTCGCCTTGCGGCATTTTAGTGAGTATGTCTAGTGGGAACATTACATTTTGCTCTACATTTTTAGAATCAAACAAGGCACCACCTTGAAAGAGCATACCGATTTCCCTTCGTACCTCGGCCTTCATTTCTTTATCAGCTTCAGTAAAGTTTCGCAAATCAAAAAATACATTTCCAGTATCGGGTTGAAGTAATCCTACAATACATTTTAACAATACGCTTTTACCAGTTCCACTGGAACCTATGATAAGATTGGTCTTGCCTTTTTCAAACTCACCACTAATGCTATTTAGTACTGGCTTGCCACCGAATGCTTTAGAGATATGATTTATTTTTATCATGAAATCAATTTGTTAATTCAATTGTGCTACAAACTAATTCGAAATTATAAGAGTAGTTGTGCCAGCAAGTAATTAGAAATAAGTACAGCTATCACGCTCGTAGTTACAGCCGCAGTACTGGAAATTCCGACCTCCAACGCACCACCATGTGTGTAGTAGCCTTTGAAACAAGATATTGAGGAAATCAAAAAAGCAAACACAAATGATTTAGTGAGTGCAAAACTTATAACATAGGGATTGTAATTGAAGCGAAGTCCGTAAACGAAATCGGTAGGTGAAATAGCACCGCTAAGTGTACCTACTAAATAGCCGCCAATTAAACCGCAAACTCCTGCCAAGATAACAAGCAAAGGATACATTAAAACCGAAGATACAATTTTAGGAAGCACGAGGTAGGATGTTGAGTTGATACCCATTACTTCAAGTGCGTCTATTTGTTCTGTAATCCTCATAGTTCCTAATCCACTGGCCATGCTGGAGCCAACTTTGCCAGCAAAAATTACAGCCATAATAGTGGGGGCAAGTTCTAGCAGCATCATTTCTCTCACCACTTGGGCTATTATAAAGCGCGGAATGAAAGGACTTACCATATTGTAGGCCGTTTGCACAGTTGTTACAGCTCCCATAAAAAAGGAAACTAGCACTATGAGAGCCGCAGATTTCACACCTATTTGCATGCACTCTTCAAGTGTAAGTTTATAATACGTGGCGAAAGTTTCTCTGCGCACAAACAACGAGCCTAAGAACATTACATATTTTCCAAATTCTTTCATCAAAAATCCTTTAAACGCTATCTTGCCCAAAGATAAAATAAATTCTATATGAATAAGTTGATCGTGTTAACGGGTGGAACCAAAGGCATTGGCAGGGCTGTCTTAGAAAAGTTTGCTAGCGAGAGTTTTGATATTGCTACCTGTGCCAGAAACCAAAATGATTTAGATGCGCTAAAAACAGAGTTATCAATTAAGTACGGGGTTTCTGTATTTACTTTTAAAGCTGATATGGCTGATAAAAATCAAGTGAAAGGCTTTACCACTTTTGTGAATGATCTTAATTGCTCTGTTGATGTACTTGTAAATAATGCCGGGTACTTTACACCTGGTGAAGTGTTGGAAGAACCTGAAGGCGCTCTCGAGGATATGATCAACGGGAATGTCTTTAGCGCCTATTATACCACACGTGGTTTGGCGCCAAGCATGAAGCAAAATAAAAAGGGTCATATTTTTAATATGTGTTCAATAGCCAGCATCAAGGCGTATCCCAATGGCGGCTCCTATGCCATATCAAAATTTGCTTTACTTGGATTCTCGAAAGTGCTGAGAGAAGAGCTAAAGCCATTTGGGGTTAGGGTTACTGCTATCTTGCCCGGTGCAACTAAAACTGCTAGTTGGGATGGGGTTGATTTACCTGATGATCGCTTTATGAAGGTGGAAGATATTGCCGACACGGTTTTTGCAGCTTATTCGCTTTCATCGCGAAGTGTAGTGGAGGAGATTTTGATCAGGCCACAGTTGGGCGATATTTGATAAAGAGGGTAATAATAAGTTACGATAATATCACTTTACCAAATCCTGCCTCAGCTGAGACAGGATTTCAATTTGAGCAATTCCAATTTGCACATCAATTAGAATAAATAACAGGATTGATAGGAGAATTTATAATCTCGCCAACCTTTGCTCCAGGGCACCATGTTTTCCAATCTTTTTCTTGATTTGTGTTTTCTGGAGATTTTAACTTCATGTCTTTATCCATGTAAATGATGGTCATCACTTTTCTCATCTTACCTGAAATATTGGCACCAGCACGGTGAAACACCCACCCAGAGTGGAAACTAATTTCACCTAAATCAAACGGTTCTATAATATGCTTGAAATCAGTAACGCGCAATCTTTTTTGAATTATCACTTCGCTTTCATCTCCAATAGATAATTCTCTACCCTCAACAACTTTATGACTGCCAGCACTAAATTCGAGTGGTCCCATTTCCAGTGGGGTTTCTTGCAAAGGTATCCAAGCGGTAACTGTTTTATCAGTGTCCAAAGGCCAATAGTATTGATCGGCATGCCAAGGTGTAATGCCTCCGCCAGCTTCTTTAAATAAGGCTTGATCGTGATATAATCTCACACCATTACATTGCATTAACTGAGAGGCAATTCTGCCTAAACGCCTACTTAAAATAAGTGCTTTTACATTTTCATTTTCATTCCAAAGATTAAAGAGTTGTAAAAACGCCTTTCCGTAGGTTGTCCTGTCTTCAAGAGTCTTATCTTCTTTATTTAAGAGATCTACTTCTTGTGTAATAACTTTATTAAAATAATTAATCGCTTCTGGGGATAAAACATTTTTCAGTTTGATGTACCGATGCTTTTGATAGTAATCGATTTGCTCTTGAGTGAGTGTATACTCTTCATTTAAATAGTGTAGGATTGAAGCGGGTGTTGATACATTCATAACTCAAATTGATTTATTCGTAAATATAAAATAATCTATTTCTGTAAGTTTAATCCCATTACAAATACACAAAGTGATTTCGTTATTTATTTTGTTGAATAAAGATCAAATCTACGGCTATGAAGGCCTGCAAACAGTATATTGCAAACGATTTCGTTTGAATAAGATCGTAAAATTTATATGATTTATAAACTCCAGCTTTTCAGTTTTCTTCTAGTTTCTGCAGCATTTCAATGCCAAGCTCAAATAATTACCACTGATCCAGCCTTCCCGTCAGCCGACAAACCTATTACAATTACAGTTGATGTTACTGGCACTAGCCTTGATAAGCTTGCGTGGGACAACACAACTAACCCTGTTTGGATATGGACATGGATACCAAAAGGTGGCACATCTATCGATGCACCAACCAATGTAAATCCTGCAACGGCTGCTCAAGATGCTGCCAAGTGTACACGTGTAGGTACCAATCCTGATAAATATCAAATCACATTTACACCCACAACATTTTTTAATAAAACGGTGGCTGACCTTCCTATGATTGGCTTAAAGTTAAAAACAAGAGCTTGGAACGATAACAAACAAACAGATGTAGATAAGTTTATTACCCTATCGTCTAATTTTGCAGTCAAGTTTTCTTCGCCTACTGCTAACTCTTTTTTTGTTAATTCAGGAGATCAAATTCCAATCACATTAACGGCATCTTCAACATCTGATCTATCACTCACAATAGGCGGTAATGTAAAATCAAGCGTAAATCAAAACACAACACTTAGTTACATGCACACTGTGAGTGAAACCCAAGGCTCGGTTGTTGTTTCAGGAAACGCAAAAACGGCAACAGATAATCAAACGGTAACTTTTACTTATACGGTTCGCACAGCAACTATCAACGCAGGTCGCCCTTCTGGTATTATTGATGGTATCAATTACTCTTCCGATCCAACGAAGGCAACACTTAGTTTGTGGGCACCGAAAAAATCATCGGTTTATGTGATTGGAGACTTCAACGATTGGCAGATTAGCTCCAACTATCAAATGAAAAAAGATGGTGAACACTTTTGGTTGGAATTAACAGGCTTAGCAGCCAATCAAGAATATGGTTTTCAATATGTGGTAGATGAAAAACAAAAAATAGCCGATCCTTATTCGGATAAGATTTTAGATCCTGATGATCAATATATTCCAGCCACCAGCTATCCATCTTTAAAAACATTTCCTGCAAAAGCATTGAACACAGAGTGGTATTATAACAGAGTATCGATTTTGCAAACTGGGCAAACTCCATATGCTTGGAAGACTACAACTTTTACCAAACCTGCATCTAAAGATTTGTTGATCTACGAACTACACATCCGTGATTTCTTTGAAAGCTCAGGTCGTAATTATCAAAATTTAATTGATACCGTTAATTATTTCAAACGCTTGGGCGTAAATGCTATTGAGCTAATGCCTATCACTGAATTTAATGGCAATGATAGTTGGGGATACAATCCAACATTCATGTTTGCAGTCGATAAATATTATGGCACAAAAAATAAGTTAAAAGAGTTTGTGGATAAGTGTCATCAAAATGGCATTGCAGTTATTTTAGACATTGTTATGAATCATCAAGACTTACCGAATCCGTATGTATTGATGTATTATGATTTCGCAACCAACAAACCCACTTCCGATAATCCTTGGTTCAATCGCGATGCCACACATCCATACAATGTTTTTTATGATATGAATCACGAAAGTGCCTACACAAAAAAATATTTGGATACAGTAAATAACTATTGGATAAACCAATATAAAATTGATGGATTACGATTTGATCTATCAAAAGGTTTCACACAAACCAACAATCCAACTAACGTAGGTGCATGGGGCAATTATGATGCCTCACGTGTGGCCATCTTAAAGCGCATGAATGATAAAATCAAAAGCTACTCGGCAGATGCCTACCTGATTTTAGAACATTTTGCCGCTAATTCAGAAGAAACAGAATTGTCATCGTATGGTATGATGCCTTGGGGTAATGCGAACAATGCCTACGCGCAAGCCTCGATGGGCTATGGCTCAAATGCCGATATCAGCAATCTCTCTTACATCAATAGGGGATGGGCTTCGCCCAATTTGATAGGGTACATGGAAAGCCACGATGAAGAACGGATAATGTACAAGAACCTGCAATTTGGAAATGGTGCTGGTTCCTATAGTACAAAAAATATAACAACTGGCTTTAACAGGATAAAAGCAGTGACAGCCATGTTCTACACTATACCTGGGCCCAAGATGTTATGGCAGTTTGGTGAGTTGGGTTACGATCAAAGCATTAATCGATGTACGGATGGATCTATTAATAATGATTGCCGCGTTACGGCCAAGCCAGTAAAGTGGAGCTATTTAGCAGATGCTAATAGACTTTCTTTGTGGAATCATGTTGCGTCACTTTTGAAATTGAGAAAGCAATATTCTGTTTTTCAGTCCACCGATTTTACTATTACCTCGGGCGATGCATTGGTAAAGCAAATCAGCTTGAAGAACTCGCCATTCAAAATAGCGCCAGCATCAGCAGCGGAGATGAATGCACATGCTATCGCCAACTTTGAGGTAACACAACAAGCAGCAGCTATTAATTTTTCTCATACTGGCACATGGTATGATTATTTTGGTAGTGGTGCTGCAATCAATGTAGCAGTAATTCCTTTTTCTATCACACTTCAGCCGGGTGAGTTCCATTTATACACAGATGTTAAACTGGATGCACCTGTAACAGTAACTGCTATTGAAGACGAAATTGAACAGCCTTTTAATATTTATCCCAACCCAACTACTGGTTATGTTTTTGTTAGCCCGCTATCAAATAATAATGAAGCTTTAGAGCTAACAGCTTTTAATTTAATAGGTCAATCTATTACATTAAATCAAACTGGAAATAACTCATGGGATATGTCAGCCTTGACATCCGGATTTTACATTATGAAACTAAAAAGCGGATCAAAAATTTTCACTTCAAAAATCATCAAGAACTAAGTCAAACGAAAGTTTATGGCTACGCTTAGCTCTACTGTAATTATTAAATTGATAAAATGATGAAATAGCCTAAAGATTCAGCCGTGGTATATCAACTAGCTAACTTCTTTTATTGTGTAGTAAATGAATAAGCAATTAAATTAGCTCCCATCCGCAGCGCATCTTGTCGTTTGGCTTCTGGATCGTTATGAATACGTGGGTCTTCCCAACCATTGCCTAGATCGCATTCGTAGGAATAAAAAACAACTAACCGTCCTTCGTAAATTAGTCCAAAACCTTGCGCTGGCTTACCATCATGTTCATGTATTTTCGGCAACCCTTTTTCAAAATTATATTTTTGATGATAGACAGGATGATTGAAAGGTAGTTCAATCAATTCAAGCTCTGGGAATACTTTTTTCAATTCGATACGAATAAATTTATCCAATCCATAGTTATCGTCAATATGAAGAAAGCCTCCACCGACCAAATATTTCCGCAGGTTAAGTGCCTCAGAAGTGGAGAAAACGACATTACCATGGCCTGTCATGTAGATAAATGGATAGGTAAATAGAGCGGGACTTGAAACTTCTACTGCATCATCTTCTGTGTTGATGTTTGTGCCCAATTCCTTATTGCAGAAGCCTATTAGATTGGGCAGAGCGGTTTTATTTGCATACCAATCGCCACCGCCATTGTATTTCAACTTGGCTATTTTAAGTTGGCCATGAGTGGAAAATGAGATCCCCAAGAGGAATAAGGCTAACACGCTTGATTTATTGGGCATTGAGATATTTGTAAAAATCATTAATTTGATAGGAGATGATTAAACCTTTTTTACTTTGCGAACTCTAAAGATCGTGAAAAAAGCGAAATTTGCTCAAATGTATACAAGCATCTTACAGCAACTGTTATTGCAATCCCGCCCAAGCGGTAAAGGCAACCATTTGAGTAAAATCTCTATTGTTTTATTATTGATCTATTTGGTTGGTTGCCAAAGCGAGCCTATTGACTTTACGAATGACGATACAGTAAATCTTCAAAATGAAGTGTCTTCCGATGCTTATTCTGGCGATGTACACGATATTTCACATTTGGCTGTAGGCTCTAGTGACGCAACTTTTAGTGGCCGTGAAGCCAGTGGACGCAAAATAGTTTTTAGTATTTCTGATGCACTAAAACGTTTTGATTGCGCCACCATATCTTTAGAAACAGCCCTTGACAATACTATTTTTAAACCAAAAGGAACTATCTCTATTGATTTTGGAAATGCTGGATGCAAGGATGCAAAGGGAAATATGAGGAAAGGTAAAATGATTGTTACTTATGTTGGAAGAAGATATAATCCGAACTCAACAATAACAACCGCTTTTGACGGTTATCAAGTTAATGGAATTAAAATTGAAGGTACACTCAGCGTTTCTTATAGTAGTTTAAGCACTGGCGATAAAGTTATTTTTACTGAAAAACTTACCGATGCTAAAGTAACATGGCCGGATGGCACAACGGCTGTACGTACGGAAGAAAAAACGATCGAGTGGACTCGCAACTTAAATCCTGTATTGGATCAATGGAAAATATTTACTGATGGCACTAAATATACTGCTGCTGGTATTAATAGAAAAGGATTGGTGTATGAAATGAGAATTACTGAACCTCTAATTTATAAAAGAGAATGTATAATCACTTCCAAAGGCACTGTACCCGTAAAAGGAATAAAAGAATTGTTGGTTGGCAATAAAAAAATAACTGCCGACTATGGCGATGGCACTTGCGATAGAGAGGTTACTATTACCATCAAGGGCAAATCAAAACTAGTTGAATTAAAATCTGATATCTAACTCTTTTAGATCTCAAATTAAAAATAGTTTATAGTCGTTTTAAACTTTCATCAAATCAAACAGTCAAAGAACAAACCAAATTAAAATTAACAAAATGGAAAACAAAAAAAGGAAATCGTTAAAGTTAGCAGCCAGTATTATTATGGTTGCAGTAATGGCATTCGTAATATCTTCATGTAACAAAAGCTCTGAAGAGTCTTTCTCTTCTGAAGATACCGCCAATGCAAGCAATGAGTCGACTACTGAGAATACAACTTCAGAAGTTTCTGATATGGCATCTAATGTTCTCAATGGAAGCTCACAATCAGGTTCTGCTGGTGGAAGAACTGAAGGTATTAATGACGATCGTTTAGCTTGTGCAGGAACACAGTATTCTGCTTCTGGGGTTACAGGTTCTACTGGAACCTTAGTTGTAACTTTTCCAGCTGACGGTTGTAAGGATAAAAAAGGTAATAATAGAACAGGTGGTTTTACTATAACTTGGTCGGGAGGTAAATGGTATACTGTTGGTTCAACATGGACAGTTACTTTTAACAACTATACCGTTAATGGATTGGCTATTTCAGGTACAAGAACTCATACTGTAACTGCTTATACACCACCAACGTCTGGTTCTGTTAATTTCAGTATAACTTCAACTATTCAGGCCGATCATACTTTTACATGGGCTTCTTCTTCCTCAACTACTTCAGCAGCAACTTCTCAACGCTCTGAAAACAAAACAAGAAAGTGGGATCATACTGCTCTTGAAGATACTTATACTGTTAGTAATGGTCCTTCATCTGTAAGCCCTAATGCTGCCTCTGGAACTAACCGCAATAAAAAATCTTGGACAATGAGCATTACCAAGCCACTTGTTTATTTGGGTACTTGTATTAAATATAACAAAACATTTATTCCTGTTAGTGGCACTAAACAATTGGTTGTTACAGGTGGAAAAACCTATGCGATTGATTATGGAGATGGCGTTTGCAATGCAACATTCACAGTAACCGTTGGTGGAGTGACTAAAACAATCACTGCTAAAAATGATGCAACAGGTGATTAACTCTTAATAAAATATTGAAGTGAAAGCCCGAAGCGATTCGGGCTTTTTTTATTCCTCAAAATTCAGATTCCTTACACCAGCCGACCAATAGATAGTAGCTTTCATCTTTTCATATTCTGCTTTTAGTTTCAATAACTTAGTTTGCGATAAAATTAATTTTTCCTGCTGCACATTGATTTTGAACAAATCACTTTCGCCATTTTCCAAATTTAATAACTCAGCTTTAAGTAAGCGTTCATAGTTATTGGCGATGCTATATTGTTGTATCAAAATCTTACTGGTAGTTAATAATCGATTATGAAGAATATTAATTTGATTGATTATTTCTCTTTCTGTTTGTTTTTGTTCGTATTGTGTGCTTTCAATTTTGATTTTTGTTTGCGCTAATTTTGCTCGCTCTTTTCGCAAAAGAATGGGAACCGAAAAATCTAATCCGAATTTATAATTATTAGGAGAGGTGAAGAAATTAATATTGCCATTTGGGCGTAATGGTTGGTTGATGAAATTATAATTCAAATCCAATCGCGGCTTTAAATATTCACTCGCTAACTTTCTCTCTACCGTTAGCTGATCTATTTTAACTGAAAGCTTTACAAGTTCGGGATGATTTTGTCTTGCAAGATTACTCAAGTACTCCACGGATTGTGAACTCAGCAATTCATTATCAATTTGATTTAGAACAGGCGTAGCATGTAACCCCAGCAGAACCGGTTTGCCATCCTCATCCCACAAATAGTTGGATATTTCTAATCCTGAATTTTTGAAATCCAACAACGCTTCTTGCATTTCTACTTGCCGTTGTTGAAGAATGATTTTGGCTTGAACGGTATCAATGGAGGCGGCCTCACCAAAGCGAGCGTTGAGTTTTACACGGTCAAATATTTCGTGTGCAATAGCCGTACTTTTAGTGAGTAGCCGATAATTATAAAACGAATAGTACCAATGCCAGTAGTCTTTTGCGCCCTCTAATAAGATTTTGTTTACCAACTTTACTTGCTCGGCTTGTGCCATGGTGGTAAAAAGCTTGGCTTGCTTTAAAGCGGCTCTTCTATCATCGATAAATAAACCTTTCCCAATTGGCAGTGAAAAGCCAGTATATAATTGTTGATTGTTATCGGAGTCTGGAAAAGAACTTTCTGGGTCAATGTATAAACCCGTGTTCCGCTCAAAGCCAATTTTGGGATCGATGGGAAACCAAGTAGGGATCGAAAATGAACTAGTCCATTTGTTGTAATAGTTTTTATCGTTAAACTCTTTAATGTTAAGTGAAGAACTTATTTTAGGATCGAACGCCCCTCGTGCCATGCGTATCTCTTGCTTCGCAGTTTCATTAAGAAGCTTGGTTTGTTTTACGATAGGATGAAATTCTAAAATAGACGTATAGAAGTCATCTATGGTAAAGACTACTGCCGTATCTGGAAGAATAAACAGCGAATCGATGGAATGCTGTGCATTTGAAAATCCTGCTTTTACAATCAGCAGTAGGAAGACGAATCGTTTAACCATCACTTATTTTTTTTTTCGCCTGTATCGTGTTTATCGGCCTCAGGCTCTTTATAAAGACTGGTAGGGAATCCGTTTAGCTGCCGCCACAATTCCCACCAAATAGGTACATCATTGAGCATTACCCATCCTTTAGTGCCCGACCCCACCCGCAATTGTTTAGGCCATTGCTCGTCAGTTTTATCAGGCACAACAAGAATTCTGAATTGTCCTGGTTTTGTACTGGTATAATCAATCACTTCCACCAAGCCTCCAAATGAACCCACTGATACACTTGGCCAACCTGAGAATTGAAGTGCAGGGAATCCGTCAAACTCTATCCTTACTTTTCTGCCTTTGCTTATCAGTGGCACATCCATTGCCTCTACAAACATTTCAACTGCAATGTCATCCGATTTAGGAAGGATGGTGCACAATGGATCTCCTTCTTTTATGGTTTCACCAATGCCACCTTGACTCGCCTTTATAACGAACCCGTCTTGTGGTGCAAGAATAAAATATTGCTGACTGCGTATTTCCATGTTCACATATTCATTGCGCAATTTGGAGAGCTCAGCTTCTGTATCAAATTGTTCGGCAAGTGTGTTGTTCAGATCAGATTCAGCTTTATTGATTTTATCGAGATATTCTGCGGGCACACGTTCTATTTCAATTTCAGCATTAATAAAATCAGCTTCACTGCCTTGGTATTTATATTCAATGTCTTGGAATTTGGTTAACGGAATATTGCCCGCTTCAAAGAGTTTCTTGTTTCGTTCATATTGATTTTTCGCATTCTCGAAGCGAAATTTTTCAGCATCTAATTTTGCTTTGCTTTGATCTATCTTCGATTTCATGGCATCTTCCAAGGCATTGATCTGTCTATTAAGTGCTTTTGATTTTTCATTCTTTGAGCTTAAACTACTTTCTTTAGAATTAATGACCTCGCGCAATCGCTGGAGCATTTGCGGATCGAAATATTTTTCTTTCACCTCACTAAGTATGGCGATGGTATCACCTTTAGCCACCAATTGGCCTTCGCGTATCTTCCATTGCTGAATTCTTCCAGCTATTGTTGTCTCGATAGTTTGCGGACGGTTGCCTGGTGCAAGCGCTGTTACAGCGCCCTTTCCTCTTATGTTTTGTTGCCAAGGGAGAAACAAACTCGCAACACCAATTAGTATTAAACCAAACAAAATCTTAGCTAATAATTTTCCTGCTTTGGGTGTTTGCAACGAACGTAAAGAATAGAGCCGATCTTTTGGCACCATACTTTCAATCCTGTTGGATGATAGATTGAGCATATTGATTTCTAATTAATAAATTCGTTGAGTGATCCTTTTTTTAATAACGATTCAAAAGTTCCTTCTTCCAGCATCTTGCCTTCCTCAATAACGATTATGGTATCGCACGCACTCATCACCATTGGGTCGTTAGAAATGGCGATGATCGTCCATGGATGTTTATCTTCAAATACACAGTTCATCAACGATAGTTTGTTTGACTTGGTCAATCCTGTGAAGAAATCGTTAAGAATCATTAAGTCCGGTTTTTTAACAAGGCATCGTGCTAATATTAATTTTTGAATATCTGAATTGGATAAACCCTTTCCACCGCTGATCACATGCGTATCAAGCCCCTGTGGCATGGCATTTACAGTGTCGCCCAGTCCTACTTTTCCAATGGCTTCAATTACTTCATACGCGGCTACGCCTGGGCGACTAACTGAAATATTTTCTAATAGTGTGCCATCAAAAATATCTTCTTTTGAAATGTTCTTGGCTATTCTATCACGCAAAGCGGTAAGATCAAGATCGCGCAACGAATAATTATTAAACGTAACTATGCCTTCATAATTGGTATAGAATCCCGTTAATATATTGGCTAGTGTGGTTCTACCAGAATTTCCTTTACCCGTTATGCAAATAGATTTTTGTGGTTTCACCTCGAAGGACAAACCATTAAGGGCTTTGTTTCCGTTACCATATTTATAGCTCACATCTTTCAAGCGAACATGAAAGCCAGGCGTAGTCGTTTTCTTAAAATCCAATCCCCCCGTTTTTTCAATCGCTATGTCGGTAATATGACCTACTTTATCCACAGCAGTGAGTAAATCATACACTACGTCCATGTACATTATTATTTTTTCAACCGAGTTAAGAATAAGAATAATGACAACTTCGGAGGCTACTAATTGCCCAAGCGTGATTTGCCGCTGAATGACAAGCGATGTACCCATGATGAGCAAGCCACCTGTAATAGCCGCTTTAAATAATACGATAAAAGAGAATTGAGTTACCAATACATTGAAATGGATTTTTCTATTCTTGAGATAATTGTTTACCGAATGATCTAATTTCCGCAATGGTAAATCGGAATTACCAGCCATTTTAAATGATTGCATCGCGCGTGCCAATTCCTCTAGCCATTGAGCTACTTTATATTTGTATTTAGATTCTTTGATGGATGAACTGAGACCTTTGCTTCCAGTAAAGTAGAATATAAGAAAGAGCATTGTTAGCAATATCAAACCAAAGAAAACAAAGAACGGATGATACAACGAAATCAATAGTAAGCCGAACAAAATCTGTATAGAAGCAGAAGATAAATCAATCAATAATTTCGGAAGCCCTTTTTGAATGGTCATCACATCGAAAAAGCGATTGACTAACTCGGGAGCATAGTTGTTCATTATACTTTCCAGTTTGATGCGCGGTATGCGGAAGGAAAACTCCAATGCCGCTTTGGTAAAAATTCTACGCTGTAGAAACTCTACCAAGCTTAGCTGAACAATTTGCAATACTCCAGTAAGTATGATGCCGATAATTACTATCGTGATCATGATGTAAACAGAACTGAACACCACACCACCTGAGATTAGCTCCACGGTAGTTTGAATTCCTAACGGAAGAATTAAACTTACCAAGCCCGTAATAATGGCATAGAAAAGAATATAAATAATCTCTTTGCGTTCAGTGCCAAGCAACCCCATAAGTCTGCTTGCTGGCGTTGGATGTTCATCATGATCTTTAGCACTCAACGGACTTTTGTAAGAGAAAATAGCAGCAAAGTAAATTTCATTGAAACTGCTGGTGATGTAGCACAAAAGCTCATCAAGTGAAGTCGATATCTTTTTGTTTTCTTTCTTGCCGATAAGAAGTAATGAGTACTTATTTTTTTTCTCTTTGATGATGAGTGAAGGAACAAGTTCATCACCCTCTTTAGCAAACGTAAATACTGGAAGATCTTGATCTGTTAAAAAATTGATGAACGATTCAACAGGTTGTTGATTCTCCATTAATAAGATTCTGATCTTATTGCCAGCCTCTACCAAATCGCGTTTAAATTCGGGCAGTTCATCTACCTCATAGCTTCGTTGGTTGATTTCAACGTGATGAATCTCTTCTAGCTCAAACTCATGCTTCGTTGCAATGGCTATTTCTCGCAAGGTTCTAATTATCTGATCGTTGATAAGCATTCTGTATTATATGTTTAAGCTTCCAAAAGCGAGTATCTCCAAAAATTCGTAGAGCTTCTCGTTCGGATTTTCCTTAGAAAAACTTGTTAGCGAGGGCAAGTGTGCAGAGAAAAAGACTTGGTGATTGGCGGCAAGAGCAATGCTACTAACCAATGCATTGGCAAACGCATAGGTTGGGTTTACTTCTGTTACTATGGCCGCTATTTTTTTGCAAAAAGATTTGAAGCCTCCATACAAACCTTCTTTATTCAATTGATCTACCTCTTTCGTTAGAAATGTTTTATCAAGTTCTGAGATTACTATTCTGCTTAAAGCCGCCTCATTTACAAATTCAAAAGTAGGATCATACTTCTTTTCTTCAGCTAAAAGGCGAAGGCAAACTTTTAATTTTTCGGAAGGATCTTTTAAACCACTTGTATACAGATCAACGCGAAATTCCATCCAATGCCAATACCATGAAATCAAATATAAAAGCAGATGATGTTTGTTTTCAAAGTAGCGATATACCGATGCTTCTGTAGATTCAATTTGTTCAGCAAGTTTCTTAAATGTGAATTGTTCAAAGCCCATTTCATCAATCATCTCTACACTTTTGCCTATTATATTTTTACCCAGCTGCGTGTGCTGAGGATCTCTCAAAAATAGATGTTCATTAAGCTTGAAAGAAAGTAAGGCCATTGTTTTAATTAATAGTACTTACAAATATAATAGTAATACTATTAAAATCAATAATTGCCCAAACTCAAAGTAAAAGGGCTAAACTTAAATCTGTTGAACACGAAAGAAAAACCGGTTTTACATTAAAGGATTTAATGTATTTAGGCTTTAGAGAAAGCCTTTAGACTAAGTATAAATTTATAATCAACAGCTCGCGCTGAGAAAACCTTAGGATGGTATTTCTAGTATATTAAAAAATAATGGAAGATTATTTTTTCTTCTTAAAGAATCTGCCGCCTCCTTTTTTCTCTGGTGTGTTTTCGGCCAGCACCAAGCACTCTTCAAGGGTAAGATCGGCAGGGACTTTATCCTTGGGAATCTTTACATTTTTCTTTCCTGCTTTGATGTAAGGACCAAACCTGCCATTCAATATTTGGATATCGGGGTTGGTATCAAAAAGTTTAATGGTTTTGTTGGCATCAGACTCGCGCTTCAATTCAATCAATTCAATAGCACGCTCGGCACTCACAGTATAAGGGTCTTCACCCTTTGGTAGCGATACGAATTTCTTATCGTGCGCTATGTAGGGTCCAAATCTTCCGATGTTCACTACCACAGGTTTCTCTTCAAATGCTGCCACCTCTCGGGGTAGTTTGAACAACTCCATGGCGTCTTCCATTGATAGACTTTCAAGAAACTGACCGTTGCGTAAGCTGGCAAACTTTGGTTTGCCTTCTTTGCCGTCTTCGGGATTTTCACCTATCTGAACGTACGCGCCAAACCTTCCTAGTTTGGCATATACTTTTAACCCTGTTTTAGGATCAACACCTAACTCTCTACTTTTATTGGATACCGCTGATCTTTCTACAAGCTCTGTCTTGGTAACAGTTTCGTGAAAAGGCTTATAGAATTGATCTATCATCTTTTGCCAGCCCAGCTTGCCGTTGGCAATCTCATCAAACTCTTGTTCTATTTCCGCAGTGAATGAATAGTTAGTGATCTCGGGAAAATGTTCCACCAGAAAATCATTCACAATCATAGCTGTGTTGGTGGGAAACAATTTGTTCTTCTCAGCACCTGTAATTTCTTTCTCTGTTTTCGCTACAATTTTATCAGCAGCCAGTTTCAATACTCTGTAGTTGCGATCAACACCTTCTCTACTTTCTTTTACAACATATTCTCTTTTTTGAATGGTTGAGATGGTGGGGGCGTACGTTGATGGTCGGCCAATACCTAACTCCTCTAATTTCTTTACTAGCGTTGGTTCCGTATAGCGAGCGGGATGCCTTGTAAACGTTTGACTTGCATCTACCTCTTGTAACTCCAGCATTTGACCTACCGTAAGTGGAGGAAGCACTTTACTATTTTCTTCGTCCTCATCTTCATCTTTGCTTTCAAGATATACTTTTAAGAAGCCTTCAAATTTGATAACTTCACCTGAAGCTATTAGGTTGCTTTTATTAGTTGATATTGAAATAGTAGCTGTTGTTCTTTCCAATTCTGCATCGGCCATTTGCGATGCAATGGCTCGCTTCCAAATCAACTCATATAAACGTTGGGCATTTCTATCGGCACCAGCCTCTAATACTGAGAAGTCAGTTGGCCTGATGGCTTCGTGAGCCTCTTGTGCGCCAGATGATTTTGTTTTGTAGGTGCGTGTATGAATAAATTCCTTACCAAAGGCATTGCCAATTTGTTGCACGGCACCTTGCACCGCTTCATTAGATAAATTAACGGAGTCGGTACGCATATAGGATATCTTTCCAGACTCATATAGCTTCTGTGCGACAGTCATTGTTTGAGAAACTGAGAAACTCAATTTTCTACCTGCTTCTTGTTGCAAAGTGGATGTTGTAAAGGGAGGAGCTGGCGATTTCTTTGCTGGCTTTTTCTGTAAGTCGGCAATAGAGAATGTCGCGCCTTTACATGATTCTAAAAATTTAAGTGCTTCTTCTTCTGTTGTGAATTTTTCAGGAAGCTCGGCTGCAAGTTGTTTGCCTTTTCCTAAATCAAAAATGGCTGATACTTTAAAACTTGATTTGGTATTGAACTTTTCAATTTCACGTTCACGCTCTACTACCAATTTCACGGCAACGGACTGAACTCTGCCTGCTGACAATCCTGTTTTAATTTTTTTCCAAAGAATAGGAGATAACTCAAAACCCACTAAGCGGTCCAGCACTCTTCGGGCTTGTTGCGCGTTCACTAAATCGATATCAATTCCACGAGGATTCTTTAACGCATTCTGAATGGCGTTTTTTGTGATTTCAGTAAAAACAATCCTTCTTGTTTTAGAATCATTAAGATCCAACACTTCTTTTAGATGCCACGATATGGCTTCCCCTTCACGGTCCTCATCACTCGCCAGATAAACCATCTCGGCATCCTCAGCAAGTTTTTTTAAATTTTTTATAATTTCTTTCTTATCGGGACTTACTTCGTAGGTAGGTGTGTAGTTATTGTTAACATCAATAGCCTCATTGCCTTTCTTCAAATCACGGATATGCCCCATGCTTGAAGTAACTTTAAAATCCTTGCCTAGATAGCCTTCAATCGTTTTCGCTTTGGCTGGTGACTCTACTATAACTAAGTTTTTTGACATGTTCAGGTTAGTTCAACGGGGTCAAATATCAGTATTTTTTTAAAAATAAAAGATTAGAAACTATTTGAACGACTTTGCGCCCTGTTTTGCTTAGCGCATTGACTAACTCAACTAGATAAGGTTCACGCTGTTAAGAAGATATATAATCAGGAAACAAATGTGTAATTAAAATAATTACTTTTGAATTCATCTTTGTAAACTATAAAATTCTTTAATGAATAAAACTTTGCTCATTCTTCGTCATGCCCACAGTAATGACAAACAGCAAGGGCAAACCGACAAACAGCGTGAGCTTTCGCGAGAAGGTGTTAGAGGCGCGATTAAAATCGGGTCGTGGATAAAAGAGCAATCTTTTGGTATTGAAACTATTATTTCTAGCACTGCCAATAGAACTATGGGCACCGCTACTATTATTGCCAATGCCATTGGTTACAATCCAGCTGATATTGTGCAGAAGGATGAGATTTATAACGCATCCACGAGAAGTCTTATCTCCATCATAAACGAACTTGACGAAGATTTAACATCGGTAATCATAGTAGGGCATAATCCAGACTTGTCTTATTTTGCTGAGTACTTATCGTCATCTGAACTTAGCTCGATGCCAACTGGAGGCTTGGCTGTAATTCAATTTGCTAATATCAAATGGTCACAAGTAACTAAGTCAACTGGTAGCTTGCTCAATTTTATTTCTCCTGAGTTGCTTGATTAAAGATGCCGAACAAAGAAGAACTCATTCGACAGTTTGATGCCAACGGCCCAGGCATAGCAGGCCACTTATTTGGCTTGCCTTTTACAACTCATGAAGCTGAATTAGTAATCGTACCAATTCCTTGGGAAGTAACAGTTTCACAAAATGAAGGAACAAGCAATGGACCAACGAAAATACTTGAGGTCTCATCTCAGATAGATTTATTTACAAAAGAGATTAAGGATGTATGGAAGTTGGGTGTTGCCATGGTAGATATACCAATTGCCATTAAAGAAGAAAGTGATAATCTAAGAAAACTTTCAAGGCAACATATTGAAGCACTTGCTAGTGGAAAGAAAACCAATAACATTATACCAACCAAAATAAATGAAGCCAGTGAAAGCTTGATTGTTTATGTAAAGCACACTACCCAAGAGTTGTTGAAGAAAGGAAAAATGGTAGGTGTTTTAGGTGGCGACCACAGTGTACCTCTTGGTTTTTTAAAAGCCCTTAGCGAGAAGTATTATCAGTTTGGCGTTCTTCAAATCGATGCACATGCAGATTTAAGAAAAGGGTATGAAGACTTTACCTATTCACATGCTTCCATCATGTTCAACGCACTTAAGTTAAAGTCAGTAACTAAACTTGTGCAAGTGGGCATTCGCGATTATTGTGAACAAGAATATGAGCTGATTCAATCAACGGATAGAATCAAAATATTTTTTGACGTTGATTTAAAAGAAGATAGTTTTAAAGGCAAAACTTGGGAAGCAACTTGTAAAAGTATTATTGATGAATTGCCCGATCTAGTTTACATCAGTTTTGATATTGATGGTCTCGATCCTAAACTTTGCCCCAATACGGGAACGCCAGTGCCTGGTGGATTGGAGTTGGCTAAAGTGGTTTACTTGTTAAAACTTCTTGTACAATCCGGTAAAAAAATTATTGGTTTTGATTTGTGTGAAGTCTCAGGAAAAACTGAATGGGATGCGCAAGTTGGCGCGAGGGTTTTGTTCGAGTTGTGTAATTGGATGGCAGTTTCGCAGGGGAAGCTTCGGTGAAGTGATTTTTTGTAACTTTAAGGTATGAAAAAATCAAGGTCTATGGCACTCGATTTTGTTGTTGATAAGCTAACTAACTCAATTGAAAATAAAAAATGGGACTAATAAGAGAACCAAAAGAAGTTGATTTCTCCTTTCAATCAAAATCATGGACGGATGAAGAACTTCATGACTTCAGAAAATTGATGGTTAAACTTAAATTGGAAACTAAAAAGCTAAAATCGCGATCAGCTAACAAAAAGGAAAAAGTTAAGGCTTAGATTTATTTGATTCATACAATGCCCACACCTTGGCTCTACTCAACCAATTGCCGACATTAAAATTTTTGAGCCATGAAGGGAAGGTATTAAAAACCTGTTTTCCAATGTAAGGCTTTACATTATCTGACACATCGAATCGATCATCAAAAATTAATAGCAACTCATCCTTCGACTTCCTATAATCTTTTATTGTTGAATCATTCTCCAACTTTATTAAGGTGAGATTATTGGGTGCATAAAAATATTGACGCTGATCTCCAAATTGATAAGGATCATGCTCTTTATAAAATATAACAACAGGTCGCTTTTGAGCTTGATTGTAAACAAATCTATCAAATGTGATAGTCTCTTCTGCGGGTTTGAAAAAGACTATCGCGATTAGCAAAGCAACATTCTCAACAATAATTACACCCCGAAAGAATTTCATTATTGTGGTTTGTGTCCACAGGTTAATAGACCTAACTGCTGAAACGAGAATAAATGGCAATAGATAAATCAAAGGGAATAAGAATCGTAACTCTTTGTGGCCAACTAGGCAATGGCAAAAAAGAAAGGAAGCTACCACCCAATGAAATAAATGCTTTGGCGATTTGTAGAATGAATAGATGTAACCTAATAAAATAACGATGCTAATAGGTGCGGCAGCACTTTCAAAAATCATAATAAAATATTGATGCCAAGGAGAAACACCGAAGCTTGCGGCTACTCCTTCAATAATATTAGCGTAGAAATAATTGTAAGCAGTAAATGTATAATGACCATAAAACCAATGATCCACAAGAGCACCAACAACAAGCATCACTGTAAAGGCGATGGTAAAACTTAATAACTTAAGAAAAGCGGCTCTCTGAATAAATAGCAACCATGCTGCTAATCCTATTAATGCAAATGCAATTTGAAACCGACAGAGATAACTAATGCCCACTAATATTCCGCTCAAAAAATAATATTTGAAAGAGTTTGAGCTGTTTAATGCTATGGCAAGTAATCCAAAGCAAAAGAAAATGCCCGACCAATTCTCGTTTGAAAATCGACAAATCGAATAAGGAATAAACCAAAGGAACATTGATACAATGGCCAATAGTTTCTGATGTTTTTCGGCCACACCAAGCTTCTTACAATTGATTACAATAATAGCCAACACCAACCAACCAAGCATACAAGAGACTAAGCGCAAAGCAAACGCAATATGAAATGGATTGTTTATTCCGACTGCTTCTAATGATCGAATACTAACATAAGCAATACCTGGCTGAAAGGCCGAGCGCATTTCTTTTGAATATTCTGAAACTAAATTCTGTTGAGGATATCTTCCTAATTTAAAATTAGCGAACTCAAGTAATTGCCAATGCTCATCGCTGTGATGATAGCCTTCGCTTGTATAAGCAGTAATTGAGAATAACAATAGGCCGATGCCTAATATCTGTTTGACACTTATCGTCATTAATGGCCGACATGTTCAGCGGTTTGCTCAATTGATTGTGTCGGTACATAATCAAATAAGCAATGCTCTTTTATAGCTTCTCCTACTTTATGGGGTACGAATTTTTCCCATCCTACTTCGCCTTTCCTTATCATGGCCAATACGTTATCTGAAATGATATGAAGATTGTTAACGTTCGCACCTTTTACATCTTCCATCTTGTTGTTATCCATCAAGTAGCGGAATAAGTTTTTCAAATTGTCAGGAAGTTGCTTTTCAAAATCCTTTAGAGTAAAAAGTTCGCTGCTATCCTTCATGGCGGCAGGGTAAATATAAAGTTTTACATTATTGCCAAAAAGGGAAGCGAAGCTTTCTAATATGCCACCACGAATGTTTTCGTAAGTCTTTTCTTCAAATACTTTTTGAAGTGCATAAATACCCATAATGATGGCTGTCTTCTTACCTTTTGTAATCTTGGATAAGTAATCGACCAATCGATAATATTCAAAGTAATTGGAAACCAAAACTGTTTGCCCCAACGAACAAATTATATCTGCCCGATGAAGGAAGTCTCTCTCATCAATTTTACCATCTGGGCTAAGATCATTTAAAGTCAACTCAGTAAGCACAACAATCTTAGAACGATCAACATCTTGTTCTTTTTTAAAGTGCCTAAGTGAAGTCAGCAACATATCCACGTTAACATGCGTGACTGGACGAAACCTTCCGCGCAGCACCAACACATTCTTTTTATACAATGCTTCCGAAGGTTGCATCACAGTTCCATCGGGGCCAAACATGGCTGCCTTGGTAAAGCCGTTCTTTACTAGCTTAAGAGCCATCAATCGATTGTCGATCTTCTTAAAATCAGGACCAGAGATTCTAAACATATCAATCTCTAATCTGCGAGTGGTCAGTCCATCCATCAGAGAGGTTAATATCTCCTCAGGATCGCTCAGCAACATGCAACCGTAAATCATGTTAACACCAAGCGTGCCTAAAGCATATTGCTGTTGAAGCGAATCGGTGTCAAACATTTTTACGTGGATTACGCATTCATTAGGTTCGCAATTTGGACCTAATTGAAAGCGCACACCCATCCATCCTTGGCCTTGGTTGGTGCGATCAAAGTTTAATGACTCCACGGTATCCGCGAAAGCGAAAAAACGGGTGTCGTTAATTCGATGCGAAAGGCGTTCGGGCAGCAAAACATATTCATGATCTAACATGCGTTGTAACCGACCTTCTGAAACATAGCGATCACCAATGCCATAAATCGCATCGCTAAACTTCATGTCATAAGCAGAGATAGTTTTGGCAATAGTGCCGGAAGCACCGCCTACTTTAAAAAAATTGGCAGCCACCTCTTGTCCTGCTCCAATTTCGGCAAACGATCCATAAATTTCCTTGGTAAGATTGATGCGCAATGCTTTCTCTTGCGTGCTTAGTTTCTTCTGAAATAAATCTTCCATAGTAATTGTTGCCGATGTAAATATCAGCAGAAATAGGCGATCTTTTTAAAATTCAATTTTTATTTAACACCAAAAAAAATGAGGCCTACTTGGCCTCATTTTTTTACAAATTTTTCTTTTGCTTCATCTCTCAGCTCCTCCCAAATTTCTTGAGTGGGTGCTATGCCTTTATCAAATACCTCATCGAGTAGCCACTTCACTACATCTTTTTTCATTCCAAATTTCTTTACTACATCTTCACAAAAGGCAATTTCATTTTTAGCTATAACACCATCGGCCAATACTACTAAAATAAGATCGTAGAGAAGATTCATCTTATCATAATGATTGTTGGGCACATTCAACACAAACTTTTCATCGCTTTCAATAAGCAGGCTCACCTGCCGTTCTTTAAGGCCGTATTTTTTACCAATTTTTTGAATTACAGCTATTTCTTTTTCATGCACAAAACCATCGGCTTTGGCCAATGCCAATAGATTTTTGATGTGGTTCTTTTTATAAGAAAGAAATTGGTGTTCGAAGAAGCCGATCATGGTTATTTAAAAGTTAAATTTTTTACTGCTCCGAAATTAAGAATTTTATTCTATTCAATATGTCGCAACTAAGTTTGTATTTCTTGTTTTGTCATTATTCCTCGGAAACATCACTTTTCCGCTTCTATGCTGCTTTCGCGGCTTCTTCTTCTTTCAAAACTCTTCTCAATATTTTGCCAACATTTGATTTGGGTAAATCATTTCTAAATTCAAAATGCTTGGGTACTTTGTAGTTGGTTAGGTTCTCGTGACAAAATTTCTTCAGTTCATCTTCGGTAAGCGATTGGTCTTTTTTTACGATGAACACTTTTATCACTTCGCCCGATTTGGCATCAGGCACACCAATAGCTGCTACTTCAAGCACCTTAGGATGGCCAGCCAATACATTTTCTATTTCGTTGGGGAACACGTTAAAGCCAGAGACTTTGATCATGTCTTTCTTTCGATCAACAATTTTAAAAAAACCATCAGCATCCATATATCCAATATCACCTGTCTTGAACCAGCCGCCTTCATAGAACACGCCCTCGTTATCCTTTTGCCAATAGCCTCGCATTACTTGCGGCCCACGTGCGCAAATCTCACCCACTTCACCTTGCTGTAATTGATTTCCATTGTCATCAAAAATGGAGACTTCAGTGCTGGGCATGGGTATGCCGATAGTGCCACTTTTCTCAGTTCCGTTCAAAGGATTGCAGCATAAGACCGGAGAAGTTTCACTCAATCCATATCCTTCAGCCAAAACTGTTTTGGTAACTTCTTTCCATTTTTTTGCCACTACATCTTGCACTGCCATACCTCCACCTACTCCACCTTTCAATCTAGAGAAATCCAGTTTTTGAAAATCGTCATTATTAAGAAGTCCATTGAAAAGTGTGTTCACTCCTGTGATTATGGTAAACTTATACTTAGCGAGTTCTTTCACAAATCCAGGAATATCACGAGGATTGGTGATCAACACATTTTTAACGCCAGAATAATACATTAAAACTCCATTCACCGTAAGGGCGAAAATATGGTAGAGTGGAAGTGCTGTTACCATAATGTCTTCTCCATCGCCCGACATAAAAGGTTTGAACCAAGAGGAGATCATTTGGTTGTGTGCTATTATATTTCGATGCGATAGTTGTGCTCCTTTCGAGATGCCTGTGGTGCCGCCCGTGTATTGCAAAACTGCTACATCTTCAATGGCAATGGAAGGTTTAACAAAGTTAAGAGTTGCACCTTTTTTAAGAACTGATTTAAAACTGATTGCTTTTGGCAATGAATAATTGGGCACGAGTTTTTTAATGTACTTAACAACAAGGTTCACGATTGCACCTTTTACAGTACCAAGCATGTCGCCCATGTCAGTTACTATGATATGCTTTGCTGGTACTTTATCTACTATAGTTTGCAAGTTGTAAGCAAAGTTGGAAACAATGACAATGGCCGAAACTCCTGCATCTTTAAACTGATGCTCCATTTCCCGTGGTGTATAGAGTGGATTGGTGTTCACCACTATTAAACCAGCTTTGAGTGATCCAATAAAGGCAATCGGAAACTGTAAAAGATTAGGCATTTGGATGGCAATGCGCTCTCCTTTTGTAAGTTTTAATTCTTGTTGTAGATAGGCAGCAAAATGAGTGGATAAAGTATCAACCTGCTCAAAAGTCAACTTCCCACCAAGGTTCTCAAATGCGATTTTATCAGAGTATTTCTTGCTTGCTACTTCAAACAATTCTACAAGTGAAGAGTATTCATAAGGTCCAATTTCAGACACTGTGCCTAACGGATATCTATTAACCCACGGAAATGCGCTCATACAAGATTCTGATTAAGAAGAATAACTGTCAAATAGACAAAAAAATTATAGCTAAAACAATCGTTTGAAAGGATTGTTTCAACTCGAATCTAGAATGCCAAGGAAATTCTTTTTAATGATCTTTAGAATTGAGACACTCGCAGGTATTTATTAATTTTAGATAATTAATATCGATACCATGCTACAATCCAGTCAACTAAAATCAAATTCCAATCTGTATATTTTTCTGCCTATTTTTTACATTGTGTGGAGCGATGCTGTTCTTACGCCTTCAGAAATTCAGGTGATCGGAGATTCTATCAACAACCAAGATTGGTTGGAAGAAGAGGAGAAAAGGTTTTTGTTGGATCAGATCAATCCTCAATCTCCACCATCTCCCGATGAATTTAAAAATTGGCTACAAGAAATTCGCCATGCGGCAGAAAGCCTTCCACCCACAATAAACCCTACACTTGTCGATCTCGGCATTGCACTCGCACAGTTGCATGGCACAGCCTCCTTGGTTGGCATCTTGTCGTTGGCTAAAGAATCACTGGCTGGCATGGACAAAACCCTTGGCTTAATTGAAGGCGAGGTGCTTTTTCATTTTTATCCCGAAAGGCGCGCAACAGTTACCGAACAACATAGCACACAACAATCTTTTGATATCGATACGCTTTCAAAAATTTTGGATGGCGATCAGGCGGAGATAATCAAGAAAGTAAAGACTATCATTGCCGATCCTCAATTTGCTTACTTAGATACCGACAATCTTTTTGCTTACCGGCAAAAGGTGTTGCATTGGTGCAGGCTGTTGGCCGATCAAGGCTTTGGAATAATTGCCTTCCCCAAAGAGTTTGGTGGCAAGGGCGATATGGCGAGCTACTTCACCATCCTAGAAACATTGAGCTACCATGACATCAGCTTGGTTATAAAATTTGGAGTGCAGTTTGGTCTGTTTGGTATGAGTGTGAATTTTCTAGGCACTGAGAAGCATCACAAAAAATACCTGAAACAAATTGGGACTCTGGAATTGCCCGGCTGCTTTGCGATGACAGAGACTGGTCATGGTTCAAACGTGAAAGGAATTGAAACAACCGCTACGTACGACCATGCTACAAAAACGTTGGTGGTAAACACACCACATGAACGCGCCAAGAAGGAATACATTGGTAATGCTGCTTTGCATGGGCAGATGGCAACTGTGTTTGTTAAATTAGTGGTGGACGGAAAAGATTTTGGAGTAAGTGCAGTGTTAGTTCCCATTCGTGATAAGAGTGGAAACATACTTGATGGCGTTATCATCGAAGATTGTGGCCACAAGATGGGGTTGAATGGAGTAGACAATGGCAAGCTTCATTTTAATAATGTTACTGTTCCGTACGATAACCTGTTAGATCGATTCTCTAGCATAAATGAAGATGGAAAATTTGAAAGCCCGATAGCAAGCGATAACAGGCGATTCTTCACTATGCTGGGTACGTTAGTAGGAGGAAGGATAGGAATTCCACGATCTGGTTTAAGTGCAGCCAAGTCGGGATTGACCATCGCTATTCGCTATGGCGACAAACGCAAACAATTTGGGCCTGAAGGTGGCGATGAAGTGCCTATCTTAAATTATAGAACTCATCAACGCAGGTTGATGCCATTGCTGGCGAATGCGTATGCTCTTCATTTTTCGCTGCGTTATTTAACCGAACGATTCATAGCGCGCACCGAAGCCGATATGCAAGAGATTGAAGCATTGGCCGCGGGCATGAAAGCTTTTGCTACTTGGAACACAACCCACACCCTACAAGAGTGCCGCGAAGCATGTGGAGGCAAGGGCTATCTATCTGAAAACAGAATAGAACGATTAAAAAATGACACCGACATTTTCACCACGTTTGAAGGCGACAATACGGTGTTGCTGCAACTGGTTGCGAAAAGCAGATTAACCGAATTCAAGCAAGAGTTTAACAACATGAACCTTTTCGGGATATTAAGTTTTGTGGCCGAACAAGCTGCATCCACATTAACAGAACTAAATCCATTTTTCACGCGCAATACTGATGAAGATCATTTGCTAAGCTTTGAGTTTCAGTTAGACGCTTTTAAACACCGTGAGCGCGATATTCTAGTATCTGCTGCGCAGCGATTGAAGAAGCATATTAAAAGTGGTATGGATTCATTTGATGCATTTAATGTGAGTCAGCATCATTTGGTAGAAGTAGGGCTTGCCCATATCGAGCGGGTAATATTAGAACGCTTTATAGATCAAGTAAGCAAGACGGAAGATGAAGGTTGCAAGGCCGTGCTAACAAAACTCTGTCAACTCTTTGCGCTTTCGCAGATAGAAAAAAATAAAGGTTGGTATTTGGAAAGCGGTTACATGGAAGGCAGCAAAACCAAAGCCATCCGCAAGCTAGTGAATCAACTTTGTTGGGATATCCGCCAAGAGGCCGTACCGTTAGTAGATGTATTTAACATTCCTGAGAGTTGTTTGGCAGCGCCCATTGCGATGAAGGTGTAATAGTAATAGGCGTTAGTGGAATGAATAATAAGGTGGTGTGAGAGGCGCACCTCATCGCTTAACAGCGGTAAGGCCGTCTACTCGATTAGCGGTTCGGGCCTTGTTACGCATATTGATATAGCTCTTTGTCAATGGTTAGTTGTCTAACATTTTCTAATGCTTGTTTCATATATTTTCTCCAAAAAGTCTTTGTAAAAAGCCAATTAATTGGATAAAGTAAAGGACTGTTTGAATATAATGTGTATGTATATTCAATTAAAATTTTGTCCTTTTCAAGTTCAGTTGTCTGCCACTCTCCAATAAACTTGTAAAATCCCAACATCCACGCTTGAAAGTTGTTGATTTCGATTTGCCAGTATTTGTTTTCAATGCGTTCGACTACGTTGTCAACTGAGCCAAAACCACCTTTATGCGTCAAAGATTTTGCAACAAATACTTTTTTACTTGAACCTGGCTTTCCCCAGTTTTCGTCTTCCGTGCAATGCGTTACTCTTGGCATAGGTCCATAACCAGTGTGAACTTTCGTTACGTCACAGAGTATAGGTGACTTAAATGCTCTTTCCAATGAGCAATTAAATGTTGTTGAGATTTTTACTTTCGTTTCCATTACTTTTTTTGTCTCTGATTTTTTATCTATAATGTCGGCTTTTAGCCTGACCGCTAAAGGTTAGGCTTGCTGCAGGCGGGCGATTAAAATCTTCGCCCTTTCCCACGTGATAAAATAAATGAAAAGCTACACACTTTCCTAACGCACTATCCCGCCCGCTTGAAGCAAGCCAGTGTGTGCGCCCAGTATGAGCGCAAGGTATTGAAAGATGCCGAATTATTCCAGAGGGTGTAAATCCCTTACAGGCAAGTTGGCGAAGCCTGTTAGTAAGTGGCAAAGCCTGTCCCGCTTTTTTGCGGGAGTGGTATGCTGTGAAGCAAGGGCAAAGCCCTATTTTGGTTACTACCATCACCTTGGAAAGACTGGCTAAAAGAGGGTACGAATCTTTACTCAACTACTACTACAAAGTAGCTCCACAACTTAATGAACCGCTGTATACGAGACCCGTACGTACAGTGGTGTGAGAGGCGAACCTCATCGCTTAACTGCGGTGAGGCCGTCTACTCGATTAGCGCTCGTACTTTTTATTCACGAATCCTTATACTGTCCCGCGTCAACTTTTTGAATCTACCTTGATTGTCAATCTGAAACTTCTCAACAATCGAGTCCTTGTCTGTCAATTCATTTGATTCTTGATAATTATAAATTGTTTCATTAATTCTTGTCCTCGCAAAAACAAATGGACTCGTCAAAAATTCAGTTCTCATTTTAGTCGCAACTACCGTTTCATTTCCTTTTTCGTCTTGGGTTGCGTCACCAAAGTCATCTGTAATTTCTATGAAATCGACTAGTCCACGATTATCATCAACCGTCAATAGAAACGATTTACTCCAGTCGTCTGCCATAGTCTCAACAGCAACCAAGTCAAACCCGTTAACTTTGTTGAAGGTAGCTAAACCTGTTGCGTTGTAATATGGAGTTGGTACTATCTTGTTAGTCCACATTTTTCTTTCTGCATTGTCCAACGAAATATCAGAATGAGAAGAACTTGTAATCAGTCGAGGGTTAGTCAATGGGAAACTGAAGCTATTCTTAGTCGTCACAGTGTCGACCGTATTGACTTGGTCGTTACTGGGTTGTCGACTGCAACTCAGCAGAGTCATCATGCTTACGTATGTCAAAAGTTTGAAAGTCATAACTGTCCAAAAAAGTATGAGCGCTAACGCATAAGGGATAAATGAAGTTTTTAAAAGAAGGGTTTAGAAGCACAACTGTTCGATAACCTACAATGTTTGTTAGATGCACAACTGTTTGTTTACCTATCAAAGCCCTTCTTTTAAAAATTTGCATTTATCTTTTTGTTGTGCGTTCGTGCTGCTACGTCCACGAAGCTGTATCGTTTAAAGTTGGCTTTCTTTCATTTTATTGTCGTTACATAAATATTAGTTTCCGGAAATTTATCTGTCATCTTTTTTACCTCAAATAAATTATTGCGTGTAAAAGAGGAATTAAAAAATACCTGTATGTAACTTGATATAATTAATAAACCTCTGTTCTTATTAATAATAACTCCTGCATTCGGATTGCGGTAATATTGTATAGTTGCAAACGGAAAATCAGTGAAAGTAAAATGATTAGTTCCCGATATGGTTATCGCATAAGATTTAGTATGCTCATTTTTCATCAATACATTCTGCCATGTTTGTTTGCGTTCAATACCCATAGAATCCCATTTTGCTTTTGAACCTTCCTCTTTAAACCTTTCTGCTTTAAATAAAGGTGCATTCAAAAGAATAAGAGTAGGTTTATTTAATCCTTCTTGTTCTACTTTTCCAAAGGGGTCGCCATCCAAATCAATGCAAGCTGCGAACCGATTATCAGTTCTGCAAGTCTCAAGTGCAGCTGCACCACCCAAAGAATGCCCAAGTACACCTGCTTTATTAAAATCAATACTATTTATTAAATCTGTTAATCCCTTTTCTTTAGTTTTTTGTAACCAGTCAAAAACAAAGGTTACATCTTTTGCCATCTCTTCACATTTAGCTATTGGGTTACCATCATAAAGTGTATTGATAGCTTTTCCGTTGAGCAAAACTAACAAGCCGCTGTGAGGGCTGTCTATTGAGATTACTATATAACCGTGACTAACTAAATCTTCAATAATGCTTATATAGCTGTATCGGCTCATACCAAAACCATGAAGGAAAAATAATACCGGAAACTTTTTGGATTGAAGTGCGGGGTTGGATAACGAGGCATGAATGGGTAGTCTTTCCCATTGCCGGATTGTTAAAGAATCAATATTATTATACTCATCTTTTATCATAGCATCAGCCAGCATGGAAGGAATATAGTTGGAAGTTGTTTTTGATTTAGAAAGGGAAGGATACCACATTTGAAAAGCAACGTCTCTGCCATTTTTATTTAACGTTGAGTCAAATCGTGTTGAATCAACAATTGAAAATGTCTTTGTTCCAATATTATATTTTCCCGAAGGAACCGGCATTTCAATCTTAAACGAAATGGTATCATTATTAACTTCCTGTCCAAGAAGATGCGTATAAAAGAAAATGAAACAAATGGATAAGAATAAATAGCTTTTTGAGGTGAGTAATTTTATTTTATATTTCATGGTTTTTATAAATGAAGTGTTCTATAAGCTTGCTTTATAAGCTAACTTTTTGTTCTTGTTATATTATGACAATTCTCCTTTTCATTTTAAACAGAGTCTCCGTAATGTGGCTTTGCATATAAAATATTAAAAAACTATTTATTCATACTCCAAATTAGTTTGTCAATTTTCCACTCGTCATTGGAGTTTTTAACTAAGATGGCAATGTACTTATCATTAATTTTTGTTACAACGAAGTCCAAAACCGACTTTTTGATTCCTTTGTTTGTACCAATAACAATTGCATCGTTGCCTATAACCTTAGTTTCAATAATTTGTGTTGTTATTGATATTTTATTTTCTAAAAATAATTTATCGTAGTTGTTTTTTACATTATTCAGCCCCTTGATAAAATCTTTTCCTGCCGGAAAAAATTCAACGCTATCCGTATAAGAATTTAATATTGCCTGTACATTTGAATTGTTGTCAGCTTCAATGAGTTTATAAATAACATTTGCTACTTCCAGATTTTCATCCTTTTCATTATTACAGCTATATAGACAAAGAGAACTTAATATTATAAATAAGATTATTTTATTTCCTCCGAAAATTAAAGTCCTCAAATATTTCATTGGTATGATAATTTTAATTTCGTTTTTCAAGAATTTGTTTTAATAATAAAAGGTCTTTCTTGTTGGCTTTTTTCATCATTGTTGCCATAAGCGGTGCAAAGAGTTTTGAAAAACCTGTAGGATTACCTTTGTTTCGCAAAGTCATTTTTGTTGTCTTATCATCAGTAGCAGACCACATGTATGTTGTTTGCATTGGAAAGGGACCTTCCGCAGTCTGCATCACAAGTTTTTGTCGTGGAATTAGCTCTATAAACTCATAAGTGTAAGCAAGTTTTCGTCCGAGGAAATGTGCAACGAATGCAACCTGTGAACCAACCGTCAAGGGTTTAGGTGTCTTCCAGTCCGCAGATTTAATGTTCACATACCATTCAGGT
>JBBRBQ010000009.1:0-156457 GCA_038205685.1 Cytophagales bacterium
CCTATTCCGTCATTTTGCCCTCAATCATCACAACAGAGCAACTCTCAAAACTTTAAAATCCTATTGCTTTGCATTAGGAGCTTGGACAGTAAACCATGCCAATAAGAAGGTGCTCAAAATATCTTTACCAGCTAAAAGAAGCCCTTGGTTAGAGGGTATTTTCTCCCAGATAAGCAATCTTAGTCCTCCATTTCATTACTCTAATGCATAATCCGGGTTTAAAGGATTTGAGCCCCAGTGCAGGGGCAATGAGTCACTGGAGAATAGTTCTTGATATGAAAAACAGAAAGGGGGATTAAAGAATCCCTCTTTAATCAATAAAACAAGCGATAAGATAATGTTGCGGCTAATTTCATATCCAATCCTCCGAAGCTACCCTTAGAATAATCGGTAAGCTGATCATTAACCCTAAACTCATCATTTCTAATTACTGCAACATAACATACATTACCCCCAATGAATAAATCAAGATTCTTATATAAAGTAGCTATTTTGAAATCAAGTAAAAATCCAAAGGATAAAGTTACCTGTTTGGTACTTAATTTAAGACTTTGACTAGTTCCCGATTTGTTCAATGAATTTTGGATAGATATAGCAAATGGTTGAACTGAAGTATCAAAGTAGGTATTAATATTTTGTCCACCGATTCCAAAAAATGGATATAAGTTAAAGCCTTTATGTCGAACTAACTTATAATGAATTCTTAACTCTTGACCATTTCCATTACCTGTAGTGGAAGGATATTTTAATGATTGACTTATAGTGTACCTACGATCAAGAAATAGAAAATACCATTTTTTAACACCTGTCCCTATGCCAGATTCAGAAACATACAATATATTATTGAATGAAGGTAAAGAAGTATTAGCAGCTGCTAAAGCTTGATTTAAGTCAACTATTTTGTCCAAATATCGAGCACCTGAATTTGTATAAGCAACTATTGTAATCTCCCTTTTGGGAATATCGTTGCTTTGTGAAAAGGCAGGAGAGGTCAAAACAAATAAAATGATGTAACTTATTAGCTTCATTATGTGGTTTTAACAAACTTGAATAGGAATTATGACATTGCAAAAAATCAATGGGGTTTTATCGGTAATTCACCACTTGCTGCTAGATCTAGAATGGTTTCAATGTTGATAGGCAATCAGGCTTTTATTGGCTTTGGTTGGAGTGGGGGTCGTTCAGATGTTTCTTATAAAGATTTTTGGCAATTAGATTTGATTGCAAATACCTGGAAACAAATACAAACTCCATTTACGAAACCAAATCCAATTTATGCAACTTCTTTTGTGCTTGGGAATAGTGGCTACCTAATCGGCATTGAAAATTCGGCCCGTGTAGAGGTTTGGAAATTTGATGCCTCAAATAATTCCTGGAGCAAGAAATCAGATTTTCCTAACCATATATATGGAGAAGCGGCAACAACCATCAATGACCATGGACTTGTTATTTCTTCTGCTGTAAACAAGGGAGTGAATGATGTCTATGAATATGATCCTAGTAAAGATTTATGGATTACCCGACAAAGCTTAGGTACTGGCACTAACGGAACTACCGCGCGTTTTCAATTTGCAAGCTATCTCAACGGTAAATTGTACTACGCATCTGGCAACCTCTGGGAATTAAGTTTCAATTAGAATTTGTCAAACCACTCGTTATCCTTATATCGAGAGCTTGATCCTTCGCCTCACAAGCTCGTGCTTTAATAAGACGAACTGTTCTTATCACGAGCTCGTGTCTTGCAAAAAAGAGCTATTCTTCTTACCTAACGAACTCGATTCCTAACAAGACGAGTTCGTCTTCACACAAAGAGCTCGTTAATTTGTTAGTAGACCTCTCCCCTCTTCACATCAATAGCTCTTTCCTAAACAAGAATAGCTAGCAATAATCAATTTTACCTTAACATTCGCACAAGCGATTATTAGATTTTTTAATCTTAGCCCGCTTTTCTACATTTGTTTCCATTCAAAATATCATGGACAATTATTCATACATCTCTAATGCTGATGTGGGCTACCTCGATCAGCTTTACAAATCATTCAAAACAGACCCTTCATCAGTAGATATTGCTTGGCAGAAGTTTTTTGAAGGTTATGATTTCTCGAACCAACGGTTCGGGGAAAACGGTCACGCTACAGTTTCAGAGGGTGGAAATATAAAAGAGACCTATGTTAGAACTCTTATTTTTGCTTACCGATCCTTCGGTCATTTGAAAGCAAGCACCAATCCCGTAAGAGAAAGAAGAGATCATGGTGTGCAACTCGATCACAAAACATTTGGCTTAACTAATGCCGACTTAGATACAGAGTTTGATGTGGCTTCTGAGATTGGCATGCCCAAGTCATCATTAAAAAAGATAATTGAACGGTTGAAGATTTTATACTTAGGCTCAATAGGCTTTGATTATAATTTTATCCGCAACGATGAGGTAAGAAATTGGCTTTATCAAAAAATAGAAAAAGAGTATTTCAATTACACACCTAGCATTGCGGAGAAGAAGAATATCTTATCAAAGTTGAATGAAGCCGTTGTCTTTGAAAATTTCTTGCACACCAAGTTTTTAGGGCAAAAAAGATTTTCATTGGAAGGTGGTGAGAACACTATTCCAGCATTACAAACTATCATTAACACCACTGCCGAAATGGGTGTAAAGGAAATTGTAATCGGTATGGCTCATCGCGGGCGTTTGAATGTGCTGTCCAACATTATGGGCAAAACATACGAGCAGATATTCACTGAGTTTGAAGGCATTGCCAACCCCGACCTTAGTCAAGGTGATGGCGATGTGAAGTATCATTTAGGCTATGCAAGTCATATAGAAACGCCTTCAGGCAACAAAATTTATTTAAAGCTTACTCCCAATCCATCGCACTTAGAAGCGGTGAACCCTTTGGTGCTTGGTTACACCCGCGGCCAAATTGACGATGAGTATAAAGGCGATCTTAATAAAGCGATGGCCATTCTTATTCATGGTGATGCTGCTGTAGCTGGACAAGGTATAGTGTATGAAGGCGTGCAAATGTCAGGATTGGAAGGCTATACAACAGGTGGCACTATTCACTTTGTGATTAATAACCAAATTGGTTTTACCACCGATTATGAAGATGCGCGCACTTCCATTTACTGCACAGATGTGGCTAAAATTGTAGATGCGCCCGTGCTGCACGTAAATGGGGATGACGCAGAGGCTGTAACGTTCTGCTCTAAGCTAGCGGTGGAGTATCGCCAGAAATTTGGAAAGGATGTATTTGTTGATATGCTATGCTACCGCAGACACGGCCACAATGAAAGCGATGAGCCGAAGTTTACGCAACCTGTTTTGTATAACTTAATAGCGAAGCACCCTAACCCACGTGAAATTTATGTTAAGAAATTAATAGAACGTGCAGATGTTGATGCGGCTATGGCCGATGAGTTGGATAAGAATTTCCGCAACCAATTGCAAGACAAGCTTACAGAAGCGAAGCAAAAGCCGTTGCCTTACAAGCCTCAGAAAATAGAAGAGGAATGGGAGAAAATGCATCGCGCCAAGCCGGAAGATTTTGATCAATCCCCGGAAACGGGTATTAAGCAAGAGACTTATGATAAAGTCGCCAAAGCCATCACTACTATTCCTGAAGGCTTTAAGCCTTTGAAACAAATTGAGAAATTATTAAAAGATAGAAAGGCAGCTTACTTCGATACTAAAATATTAGGTTGGGCAGAAGCTGAGCTTCTCGCCTATGGATCACTGTTGGTTGAGAAAGTACCTGTGCGTATGTCAGGCCAAGATGTGAAGCGCGGAACGTTCTCTCACCGTCATGCTTATTTCTTTGACTCAGTTACTAACGAACCTTATTGTGGGTTAGATAATATTGAAAAAGATCAACTCAAATTTCATATTTATAATTCGTTGCTATCAGAATTTGGTGTATTGGGTTTTGAATATGGATACGCGATGTCAAACCCAAATGCACTTGTTATTTGGGAAGCACAGTTTGGCGACTTTGTAAATGGCGCGCAAGTAATGATCGATCAATTTATATCCAGTGCCGAATCGAAGTGGCAGCGCATGAATGGCTTGGTAATGCTGCTTCCGCACGGATATGAAGGCCAAGGTCCTGAGCATTCAAGTTGCAGGCCAGAACGCTTTTTGCAGATGTCGGCTGAGTATAATATGATTGTGGCCAACCCAACTACACCAGCTAACATTTTCCATTTGCTGCGCAGACAAATTACTTGGGAGTTCCGCAAGCCTTGCATTGTGTTTTCACCAAAATCATTGTTGCGCCACCCGCTAGTAGTATCGCCAGCAAAAGAATTTATTAAAGGGAATTTTCAAGAAATAATTGACGATGCCACGGTTGTTACCAAAGAGGTAAAGAAGGTGGTGTTTTGCTCAGGTAAATTGTATTACGATTTGTTGGAAGGTCAGCAAAAGAAGAAGCAAAAAGATGTGGCTATTGTGAGAATAGAACAGTTGCATCCATTCCCTGAAAAGCAATTCAATGCGATAGTAAAGAAATATAAAACAGCGAAACTAGCATGGGTACAAGAAGAACCAAGCAACATGGGCTGCTGGTCGTATATGGTAAGAGTTATGCCTTCGCAGAAATTTGAATTAGTTTCCCGCAAGGCAAGTGCATCTCCAGCTACTGGCTACTCAAAAGTGCACAAAGTGGAGCAGGAGAGAATTGTTAGTCAGGCATTGGAGGTTTAGAGATGAACCATGCCAAAGATCTATGAGTATTTAGGTATTATACTATTTTTCTACGCTCGCGAACATGAACCGATTCATGTTCATGCGAGGCACGGAAAATGTGAATTGAAAGCTGAGTTTGAAATAAGAGATGGGGAAATAATATCAGTGAGTCTAAGGAATGTGAAAGGTTACAAACCTTTAAAGAGAAAAGATTTGAAAAATTTTCAGGTATTCATTGATAATTATGGAGACGCTATTGTTCATAAATGGATTGAATTTTTTGTTCATAGGCGGGATGTTACCTTCGAAAAGATAAATGTTCGATTGAAATGAAAATCATAGATTACACTACCGATACAGATGAAGCTATTCTAGTAAAGAAAGCAATTTACTTAGGTGACTATGTTTTCAGGATTAAGTTTTCAGATGGGACGGAAAAAGCAATTGATCTAAAATCTTTTCTGAAGAAATCAGCCCATCCTTCATTGCGTAAGTATTTAGATGAAGACAATTTGAAAAAATATAAAATTATACATGGCAACATCAACTGGAACGATTACGAAATGATATTCCCAATAGAACATTTATACCAAGGAAAAATCTAGTCAATAACTATGGCACAACAAGTAAAAGTACCTACCGTAGGCGAATCGATCACCGAAGTAACCATCGCCAATTGGATCAAGAATGATGGCGATGTGGTAAAGATGGATGAAGTGATTGCCGAATTAGAATCGGATAAAGCAACGTTTGAATTAACTGCACCAGTAGCAGGTGTTTTAAAAGTCGTTGGCAAAAAAGGTGACGTATTAGCCATCGGTAGCCTGATTTGTGAAATTGAACCATCATCTGCAACAGCGCCAGTAGCTGCGCCAAGCGTTGCACCAAAAACAGAAACAACACCAACGCAACCAACATCAACACCCATTAAAACCATGAATCCAACAGGTGGAATAAAAGAAATGAAAGTGCCCGCTGTGGGCGAATCGATAACAGAAGTAACTATCTCAACTTGGTTGAAAAAAGAAGGCGACCTTGTAAAGCTGGACGAAATAATTGCTGAAGTCGAATCGGACAAGGCAACATTTGAACTACCCGCTGAAGCCAATGGGATTTTGCGAATAGTAGCACAAGAAAAAACTACTTTGCCTATTGGCGGATTGATCTGT
This sequence comes from Cytophagales bacterium, assembly GCA_038205685.1. Classification (GTDB taxonomy): domain Bacteria; phylum Bacteroidota; class Bacteroidia; order Cytophagales; family Cyclobacteriaceae; genus ELB16-189. Next base: position 5,851 of record JBBRBQ010000009.1, read on the forward strand.
AAAATCGAAATCACAGAAGGTGCATCTGCAACAGCGGCAGCTTCTGTAGTATCTTCACCAAGCGTTTCAGCAACCACTGATAAATCATATGCCGCGGGTCTACCATCGCCAGCAGCAGCAAAAATATTAGATGAGAAGGGAATAGCCTCAACTCAAGTAGCCGGTAGTGGTGTAGGTGGAAGAATTACAAAAGACGATGCGGTGAAAGCACAAACTGCCCCTTCTTCAAAGTCATCAGAAGCGAAACCAGCTACCCCTTCAGCTCCACCTGTAATTGCCGCAGGTGGATTAAGAACTCAGCGCAGAGAAAAGATGAGTTCTATTCGCAAGACCATTGCAAGGCGATTGGTGGCTGTGAAGAATGAAACCGCCATGCTTACCACTTTTAATGAAGTGGATATGAAGCCTGTAATGGAATTGCGCTCGAAGTATAAAGATCAATTCAAAGAAAAATATGGAATAGGGTTGGGATTCATGTCTTTCTTCACAAAGGCTGTGTGTGCTGCGTTGAAAGAATTCCCTGTCGTGAATGCATCCATTGATGGCGATGAAATTGTGTACCACGATTATTGCGATGTTTCAATTGCAGTATCAACACCCAAAGGATTGGTAGTACCCGTGATAAGAAACGCTGAAGCACTTAGCATGAACCAAGTTGAAGCTGAGATTGCACGGCTTGCAGGCAAAGGCCGCGAAGGCAAGCTTTCAATTGATGAAATGACAGGAGGCACTTTCACAATAACTAACGGTGGTGTATTCGGCTCCATGCTGTCAACACCAATTATTAACGCACCACAATCAGCCATTTTAGGAATGCATAATATTGTTGAGCGCGCTATTGTAGTAAAAGGAGAAATTGTGATACGCCCGATTATGTATTTGGCTCTTTCTTACGATCACCGCATAATTGATGGAAGAGAATCGGTAAGCTTTCTAGTAAGGGTGAAAGAAATGTTGGAAGATCCGGGAAGATTGATTTTAGGAGTTTAATAATTTGAAATCTTGATTTGAAATTTTTATTATGGATTACAACGTTATCGTTATTGGTTCTGGCCCTGGTGGATATGTTGCTGCCATTCGTTGCGCACAACTTGGCTTTAAAACTGCCATCATTGAAAAATATCCAACGCTCGGAGGAACTTGCCTCAATGTGGGTTGTATTCCTTCCAAAGCTTTGTTAGATTCATCAGAGCATTTTTATAATGCTGGTCATACTTTTAAAGAACATGGCATCGATATCTCTGAGCCTAAAGTGAATCTTACTCAAATGATTTCCCGTAAGGCAGGGGTTGTAAAAGCTAATGTGGAGGGCATCGCTTTTCTGATGAAGAAAAATAAAATTGATGTTCATTCAGGCATAGGATCATTTATAGATAAAAACTCAATCAAGGTAACAGCGAAAGATGGTAAGGAAACAACCATCACTGGAGAGAAGATAATTATTGCTACAGGCTCAAAGCCAACACCCCTTCCTTTTGCACCTTTTGATAAAAAGAGAATTATCTCCAGCACGGAAGCCCTTGAATTGAAGGAAGTGCCTAAGCACATGATTATTGTTGGTGGTGGTGTTATAGGAATGGAGCTTGGGTCTGTCTATGCGCGATTGGGTTCCAAAGTATCGGTGGTTGAGTTTTTGGATAGCTTAATTGCTACCATGGATGGCACGATGGGTAAGGAGTTGCAAAAAGCAACCAAAAAGCTAGGAATGGATTTCTATCTCGGACATAAAGTAACATCTGTTATCAATACCGGTAATGAAGTAACGCTTAAAGCTGAACCGAAAAATGGCGGAGCGTTCATTGAATTGAAAGGTGATTATTGCTTGGTAAGTGTGGGAAGAAGGCCTTATACTGATGGACTCGGGTTAGATAAAATAGGTATTGAGTTAGATCGAGGCAAAGTGATTGTTGATGACCATTTAAAAACTAAAGTGGATAACATCTATGCGATTGGCGATGTAGTGCGTGGTGCCATGCTCGCTCATAAAGCTGAAGAAGAAGGCGTATTGGTTGCTGAAGAAATTGCAGGTCAAAAACCACACATCAATTATTTATTAATACCTGGCGTGGTTTACACCTGGCCTGAGGTTGCCAGCGTTGGTTATACCGAAGAACAATTGAAGGCTGATGGCAAGGCTTATAAAATTGGTAGCTTCCCGTACAAAGCATTGGGTCGCGCACGCGCCTCTATGGACATGGATGGATTGGTAAAAATTCTAGCCGATAAAAATACGGACGAGATTTTAGGTGTTCACATTATTGGCGCTCGTGCCGCTGATATGATTGCTGCTGGGGTTGTGGCTATGGAGTACAGAGCATCAGCTGAAGATGTAGCTCGCATGAGTCACGCACACCCAACCTATATGGAAGCAGTTAAGGAAGCTTGTTTAGCAGCTACAGCCAACAGGCCAATACATCTATAATTTTGAGTTTGTATCTTTTCTTAAAAAATATTAACCTCAACGGAGATTAGTTTTTAAGAAATTAAACACCTCGTTCTGCACTGAATCGGAATCAAACATTACTCCATAATGAGGAGCATCTTTCACTACTTTGATTTTACTTTTAACTCCTGCCCTTATTAAAAATGAATGAAGAATTTTTGATTGAGTTACTGGTACTTGATCATCTTTCTCTCCATGAATAATCAAAAACGGTGGATCGTTCTTATCTATATATTCGACTGGACTGGCCCTTTTTGCTACATCGGGGCGCGTCATAACAGATCCGCCTAAGAAAATTGATATTCCTTCTAACTTGGTGCTATCCGTTTCATATCGAATTAAGCTCAACGACAATAAATCTGAAGGGCCATAAAAATCAACAACGGCTTTTATTTTAAAGGATATGGATTTTCCGTTAGGTAAAAATTCTTTTACAGAATCATTTAAACTTAAGGCAAGCAAAGATGCCAAGTGGCCTCCAGCCGAAAAGCCCATTAAGGCAAACCGGCTTTTATCTAATTTATACTTTGCAATGTTTTCGGTTAAGAAATTGATAGCCTGATTACATTCTTGAATTTGTGTTGGGAAAGTCTTTGAAGTGCTTTGGCTATAATCGATGGAAGCAACAGCATAGCCGTTATCAATCAAATTCTTGAGCGTGCTTTTCATGTACCCCATGTCTGCATACTTGTCGCCTGTTCTCCATCCACCACCGTGAATCCAAATGACGAGAGGAAAATTTGCTCCCTGCGCAGGAAGATAAATATCAAGCAAATGTTTCTTGATAGTATCGTTAGCATAAGGAACATTTTTTATGAACTGAGTTTGCTTCGGAAAAATATCGATGATATAAGAAGGCTGAGCATTGCAGACAACCGAACCTAATAATAGTAAGCAAATTGAAACTCCTTTAATAAGCTTACTCATCGATTTGCTCGATCTAAAAAGGAAGATCGTCAGTCTCATTTGCAGAAGATTGGTACGGTTCATCTCCAACAGGTGGAGCCATAGGTGCTGAAGATGACGATGATCCAGATCCAGAGTTACCGCTCTTCTCAAGTTTCCAAGCACGCGCATCGGTGTACCACTTGCCATTGTACTCTCGGCTCTCCAATTCTATAGATACGTTTACATCATCGCCCACAGCAAGATTGAACTGATCAACTTTATCGCCCCAAGCCGACATGCAAACTTTTTTAGGATATTGCGACTGCGTTTCAACTATAAAATCTTGTTTCTTCCAAGGGCCTTTCTTACCCTCACCTGTTGTTAAAGGCAATAGTTGAATTACCTTTCCTTTCAATTCCATGCTCATATATTATTCTTTTATTTTATCTCGAAAGATAGTCGGTCAGTAGTCCATTGTCAATAGACATAAGTAGTAAGTTAAGTTGGTAGTGAATAATTTTAGTTAGCTATCACTGCTCCCTATTCTCTACGCAGTCGTTTAAAAAATTCATCAATTAATTCTTTACTCGCGGTAGCTTGCACATTTCTCACTACTTCGGTTTTAGCATGAAGTACATTACTGTTTAGCAAGGAAAATCCGCGTTGCTTATCCTCCGCACCAAAAACCAACTTGCGCATTTGCGTCCAATGCATAGCTCCTGCACACATCACACAAGGTTCAAGCGTAACATATAAAGTGCATTCGCTAAGATATTTCGATCCCAAATAATTGGAAGCAGCAGTAATAGCCAGCATCTCGGCATGCGCTGTGGCATCGGTAAGCATTTCGGTTTGATTATGTGCTTTCGCGATAATCTTATTACCCGCAACAACCACTGCACCTACCGGCACTTCTCCATTTTGCAGGGCCACTCGTGCCTCTTTGAGAGCTTCGCGCATAAAGTAATCATCGGTGAAAATATCCATCATCTTCAAAAGTAAATGGTTTGGGGCAAATACAGTTGACGTAAAATTTGATTCAAGCATTTTATACATTTCAAACGATTGCAACGTATATTTGCGCGAATAAAAAGAAATTAAAATAATGATTGAAGCCTCGCGTATAGCGCAGTCGATCGGTATTGCTTTAGATCGGTTTATCAAAAACAATCAAGATCAGTTTCAATTTGCCAGTGGCGAACTATCGCAGTTGCTGCGCGATATTGCTCTTGCTTCAAAAGTGGTGAATAGGGAAGTAAACAAAGCAGGCCTTATTGATATTATGGGACCTATCGGCACCTCTAATACTGGAGGCGAGCACCAACAAAAATTGGATGTGCTTGCCAACATTCGTTTTACCCGAGCACTTACCAAAGGTGGCGAAGTATGTGCGATGATTTCGGAAGAAACAGAATCGTATGTTGATTTGAATAACGATGGAAAATATGTGATCGCTATCGACCCACTTGATGGATCTTCCAACATTGATGTGAACGTTTCAATTGGTACTATCTTTTCTGTTTATCGTAGAAAAAGTAGTGTAGGCAAACCAATTTCAGAAGAAGACATTCTTCAAAAAGGATCGGAGCAAGTGGCCGCTGGATATGTGTTATATGGCTCTTCTACCATGCTCGTTTATACAACAGGACATGGCGTTAATGGGTTTACTTATGAGCCAACATTGGGTGAATATTTTTTATCGCACCCCGATATGAAAATACCCGAGCATGGAAAAATTTATTCTATCAACGAAGGCCAATCGAACCATTTCTCGGAAAAAATTAAGAAGTACATTATTTACTGCAAAGACAATCATTATTCAGCACGATATATTGGTTCGCTGGTAGCGGATTTTCATCGAAATTTATTGAAGGGTGGAATTTATATTTACCCTGCCACTGCCGATCACCCAAAAGGGAAACTTCGACTGATGTATGAATGCAATGCGTTGGCTTATGTGATAGAGCAGGCGGGAGGCAAAGCCACGGATGGAGAAAATAGAATATTGGATATTAAGCCTCAAGCTTTGCACCAGAGAACCCCCTTTTTAGTTGGTTCTCTCGCAATGGTTGAAAAGGCAGATGGATTATAAATCAGTGATTTAAACATTTAAAAATGAAACAGGTTTACGAAAACTATACAGATCAAGATCAACAGGTATGGCAATTATTATTCGATAGGCAAATCAAACTTCTGCCCGAGTTGGCTTCACCTGCTTATTTGGAAGGAATAGAAAAGGCAGGCTTTGTGAGGAATAAAATTCCTGACTTTGCAGAGATGAATGAACGATTGCTTAAAATAACGGGCTGGCAAGTAGTAGCCGTTGAAGGCCTTATTCCTAACAAAGATTTTTTTGAATTGCTAGCTGAAAAAAAATTTCCGGCAAGTACTTGGTTTAGAAACTTACAACACCTTGACTATTTGGAAGAACCCGATATGTTTCATGATGTATTTGGCCATGTGCCTTTATTAACCAATCACAATTTTTGTGGTTTCCTAAAAGGCCTTAGCGTGATCGCATTAAAAGTGATTGACAATGAAGAAGCCATAGAAAATATTTCTCGCATATATTGGTACACAGTAGAATTTGGGCTCATCAAGAATCCTAAGCTTCTGATTTATGGAGCGGGTATTCTTTCTTCTGGTGGCGAATCTGTTTATGCATTGCAAAGTTCAGTACCTAACCGATTGCCTTACAATGTGAAAGTAATTATAAATACACCGTATATAAAAGATAAATTCCAAACACAGTACTTTGTAATTGATAGCTATCAACAGCTGTTTGATTCCTTATATGAAGTAGAAGAAGAAATAATAAAACTTGTTGATTAAATTCGACTTATATCTTTTCCATCTCTTCTTTCACAAAATCCATTAACTCTTTTATATAAGCTTTGCTAAAATCAAATTTGATATTGGCTGCCTCATATATCTCAGGAATGGTGGCCAAGTTCCCCTTCTTCAAAGCGTTAATATAACCTTGCAATCCCATCTTTGGGTCACGCCTAAAATTGCGCCACACAGCTATTGCACCCAATTGCGCCATTCCATATTCAATATAATAAAACGGCACTTCATATAAGTGTAGCTGCTTTTGCCACATATATTCTTTCGCTTCTTGCAAGCCTTCCCAATCTGTAACTGTATCCGCAAATTCGTTGAAGATTCTGGTCCAATTTATTTTCCGTTCTTCTAAATTATGTGTTGGGTTTTCATACAACCAATGTTGAAATTTATCAATGGTAGCAACCCATGGCAGGGTTTCAATTATATCTTCTAATTGCTCACGCTTGGCTCTTTTCAACTCTTCTTCATTGGTGAAAAATATATCCCAATGATCCATCGAGATAAGTTCCATACTCATGGAAGCCAACTCAGCAACTTCCATGGGAGTATTTTTAAAGTCACCCAATTCCAAATCTTTGGTAAGGAAGTTATGAATAGCATGACCACCTTCATGCATAATAGTTGTCATGTCTCGCATGGTGCTGGTGGCATTCATAAAAATAAAAGGCACTCCTATTTCCGCAAGAGGATAGTTATAGCCACCAGGTGCTTTGCCTTTGCGGGATTCTAAATCCAAATGACCCATCTCCTTCATTATGGATAAGCATTGGCCTAAAAATGGATCTAGTCTTTTGAAACATTCAATAGATTTTTCTGTGAGATCATTGCCATCCGCGAAAGCGTGCAGTGGTTCACGGCCTTCAGTATCAACAGCTTTATCCCACGGACGCAGTTGGGCAATTTTCAAACTCTTCTTTCTTTCAATTGAAATTTTGTTGAGCAATGGCAAGACTTCTGATGCTATGGATTCATGAAAATCAAAACAATCCTTTGGAGAATAATCAAAGCGACCGTACGCTTTAAACATGTAATCTCTAAAATCATCAAAGCCAGCATTAGTAGCAACCAGATTTCTTAATTGAATGAGTTTAGAAAAGAGAGCATCCAATACTTCTTTATCTTTCAGCCTTCGCTGAGAAATTATATGATATACTTGCTCCCGCTTGGCGCGATCAGTTGACATCAACGTGACAGCAGCTTGTTGAAGCGTTAATTCTTTCCCTTCCCATTCCACCATCATCGCTCCGCTCAATTGGGAATACTTTTGAGTTTCGGTAGCTATCTCAGTAAAGAGTGGCACATTCTCTTCTTTGAAAATCTCAATCTCTTTTTTCAGATTGCGAATTAGAATGTTATAACCTTCTAATTCTGAAAGCTCTTCTAAGTAAGAACTCGTAAAACACTTTTTATTTAACTGATCGGCAAGAGGTGCAATATTGGGTTGAATACTTTCCACAAAATATTGATAAGCTTTTCTATACTCTTCATTCTCCGTAAAGCAGGTCATTTTAATATAGCGCCAACCCATATCTTCTGAAAGAATAGATTCCAGTTCGCTTCTATCGCGCAACCAACCCCTCAACTCATTTGCTGAATTAATATCACGCGAAAGCAAGCTATCAAAAAGAGGTTTTAAATTCTCCCATGTGGTTACATGAAAATCCTCACTTATAAAATGACGGGTAGGACGAACAGGGATTTTAGGTGTATTCATAATTAAATTTAAGAGGCGAACATACACCTTTTTCAAAGACAGGCAGATACTTTTATGGTTTTTGAGACTTGATTCGGGGCAATCTCCAGATTTCAAAGCGAATCCTAAAATTCCATTCAACACCGCTTAATCCAATAGGAGCATCTTCAGAATAGGATGGGTTGTTTTCTGAAAATTTTGACAATGTAAGTCGATATCCACTGGATAAACCAACCGAAAAATCATAGATCCAAACTTTAAACTTACGCTCAACGCCCAGGCCTGCATTAAAATATAAATATGCAGAAGACCAAGTTTTAGAAGTTGGACTTGAAAGATTTGCGGCACTCGCCACGAATGATTGTTTAACTAAATTATCGTAAAGAGTGAACGTGCTATACCCGATTCCTTCTCCAAAAAAAGGATAGAGCATCCATTGTGGATGATTTATTAGATCATAGTTTCCCATTAAAGAAACTTCAAACATTGAAATTTTCGAGTTTTTAGTTAAAAATTGATTATCCGCAAGTGGAGATGAAAACAAATAACTGACCTTTGTAACTAAGTAAGATTTCCTATCTAACTGCCTTCTTGTTATTCCATATGATACACCAGCAAAAGACAGATTATAAATTGGATAACCAAGAGTGCCAATAACACTGTTCAGCTTTGAATAATTAGTATATAAAAGAGTATTACCTGCATAAAATCCCTTAACAATTTTCTTTCTCGTAACCGAATCGCTTTGCCCAAATGCAGCAAATGAGAAAACGAAGAGTGAAAAGAATAAAATTGTTTTGCATTGCACTATCAATTGTAGTTAAGAATAAGGATAATTGCAATTATCTTTGATATATGAACAACTTAAAGTATCTATTTATTGCATCAATTCTTCTCGCTTCTTGCCAATCAAAACAATACAAAACTATCGGTTCTATTGAGCGAATCGACCCTTCTCTCGATCAACTTATTTCCCCAGATGCCAAGTTGGAGATAATTGCCGAAGGCTTTGAATGGAGCGAAGGTCCGCTCTGGATTGAAGATCAGCAAATGCTTTTATTTTCGGACGTGCCTAAAAATACAGTCTACCAATGGACAGAAAAGAATGGTTCATCAGTTTATCTAACGCCTTCGGGATATACGGGGGCAACAGCGCGTGGTGGCGAGCCAGGCAGCAATGGGTTATTACTTTTCAACAATCAACTCTTGTTGTGCCAACATGGCGATAGACGCTTGGCTATAATGGAATCTTCATTGGACAAACCAACACCTCAATTCAAAACTGTGGGTGGAAGCTACAATGGCAAAAGATTCAACAGTCCTAATGATGCTGTCGCAGATTCAAAAGGGAATTTTTACGTTACTGATCCGCCTTACGGATTAGAAAAAAATGTGGACGATCCTGCTAAGGAAACACCGTACCAAGGTGTTTATAAAATCGACACAAAAGGCAAGGTTTTTCTATTGGTTGATTCGTTAACTCGACCAAATGGCATTGCTCTTTCTCCTGATGAAAAGTTCTTATTTGTGGCCAATTCTGATCCTGCAAAAGCAATATGGTATCGTTATGAGTTGGGGGATAGCTCGGTCACAAATGGCAAAATATTTTATGACGTGACTAAATTAACTGCTACAGAAAAAGGGCTGCCCGATGGAATGAAGATCGACAAAGAAGGTAACATCTTTGCATCTGGCCCTGGAGGATTATTTATTTTTAATGCAGATGGCAAATTAATTGGAAGAGTAAAAATTCCAGAAGCAACAGCCAATTGCGCTTTGAGCGCTGATGAAAAAATACTCTTCATCACATCCGATATGTATGTGCTGCGATTAAAAATGAGATGAAACTATTGCTGTACAACAAAATAAATTATACTTCAATATTGATTTGTTCAGTCTAATAGGCAAATAATACAAATGAAGTTGATGAAGTAACCCTAAATAAAAAAAAAGCCTCTGAAATCAGAGGCTTTTTTAAAATACTTATTTCTTTGAATTATCTCTTAAATCCTAACGCGCTTCCACCACATTTAGCAGCAGAGCCGTCAAATGTATATTGAATATAGTAGATACCTGTAGCATTGCATGGATAGGCAATAGCAGCTATAAATTGTCCATTAATTTTACTCGTTGCCACTTTATTTCTTCCAGAATCGAACAAGCTAACTACGATACCATCTGTTGCTTGGCCATCCGAGCAGATGTTTATCATATATTGGGTTCCCTTTGTAAAAACATAGGAATACTCGACTTTCTCCTTGCCTCCATCGCCATCAATTTTATAGCTCTTCAAAAAATTAAAACCGCCAGCGAGTTTGGGTATACAAGCATTACTGAAATTGTCAGAATTACATTGACCAATCAAGTTGCTAGTTGATCCTAAACCAACCATTGCAATAAGTAAAAGTGCTAAGATTATTTTTTTCATAAGTTTAAAAAATGTTTAACTAATAATTTTGGTTCGCACTGCCTCTGTTACTCTTTTAATGTTCTCAACATCTTCAGCGGTAATCTGAATGGTTGTTGTGCTGTTGTCTTTAATAACGGCAACACCGTCCACAACTTGCATGGTTGATTCTTTGTAGGTGTAAACTATGTTGATCTTGTCAAAGGCAGTCTTTAATTCTTCCATGTCTTTCAAAAGTGATGCCATGTTTTCGTCTGTGTCCTTATAAAAGCCCAACAACAAAATAATATTTTCTAATATTATCTTCTGTTCCCCAATTTTTTCTTGAAGTTCTTTATTTTTTGGATTAGTGGAAGCAACTTGACAAGTAATCTCCATTGCCTCGAGCCATCCGCCAGTCAAAAGAAGCACACTTAAATTAGCTCTACTTTGGGTTTGTAAATACTTATTAATACTGTTGAAGTTCTGAGTAGTGATCAACAAAAGTGAATCGAGATTTTTACTGTTAGTGGCTAATCTGCCAATTGTTTCGATATCAAAAAACTGTCCAATGTTTAAACCATCAGCTAACGATTTAATGGAAGTTAAATACTTAATACCGTCCTGGTTTTGTTGATAGATATTCGTGTATCCTAAGTCAGTACCATAAATACCTAAGTTGAGTGCCTTTTTATAATTATTGTTGTACTTAGAAATATTGTCAGCAGAATTGAGAATGGACGAACTGTATTTTGTGCCCGATTCTTTCAACAGAACAGATATTTCCAATGGACTTGGTATTGACTCCAGAATGGCACCGATTGTGGCATCATCAATTGATGGCCCTTGAGCAACTTCAGTTGTGTCACTATCATCAGTATCGGCTGTTTCTTTGGTGCTAGAACCGCAACCTAAAAAGCATAACATTGATGCCGACATAAAACCTATTATTAGTGCTCTCATAACTGCGTGTTTGTTTACAAAAATAGAAATTAAGTAATCCTTACCAAAATCTGTAGTTCACTTCTTTTTAGGAAGGTTCACTTTTCCAAAAGAACCAATCCCTTTTTTCAATAATTCAAAATACAAGAATCCATAAAAAATTGCTGTCATACACCAAATGACAAGCACATTGAACCAAAAAGTACTTATTTGAGCTCCAAGCAAATTTTTCTTAGGTGCAAAAAACTGAGTTCTATAATCCAAGATACTTTCAAAACCTGGGTTCTGAAAGATAGGATTAATTTGTTGAATCAGTTCACCGTTATATTCAAGTAGCCGATCCTTTACTGAAACGTTTCTTACCAAATCGGACAAACTTTCGTTCATGTATCGATTTTTTTCATCATTTATATTTCTTCCCTTTTTCTCGAACTTGGTCATTCTCTTGTCAATCTTAGACTCATTCAATTTATATACTTTCTGATAATTGGCACGATAGTCTTCAAAGTAGGTATCTAATTGATCTCCTATTTCCTTTGTATACTTTCCTACAACAAGCTGACTTTCAATGTTGATTTGCTCTATTCCGTTTTTGAATTTTTCGCTCTTTAAACTATTCCTTAAAATCTTTAAATCATTTTCAACTTCACTTACTAATTCAGGTTCTTTCACCTCAAAATTATCGATAACGAACTTGTTTACTGACTTTAGTTTATCCGCTAAATGCGATGCTTTAAAATCTGCAATGGCTGCTTGCTTTTCATAGTCATAATAAGGCGCTTCAAAGCTGTTGTTAGTAAATTGATAAACAGCCATAGCTTCATAAGCCCAGCGCGAAGCCATTACATCAGCAATCAAAGGCACTTTACCCTTTGTGCTAATTAGATTGTTTAACTTATCAAAATTAAATAACACACCACTTAAAATCATTTGAGGGATTAACAAAAGTGGTATCATAACATATACTGTTACGGCTGAATTAAAAGCAGATGAGATATTCAACCCGAGCACATTAGCAAAACACGAAGTAGTGAACAAAACAAACCAGAAGGCGAAAGTCATTCCATGAATTTCTAGAATAAGATTACCAACCAACACAAATGATAGGGTTTGAATTGCTGATAACAAAAACAGGATGGCTAACTTAGAGAAGAGGTAACTATTCCAACTTAGGTTTAAAAACGATTCGCGTTTTAATATTTTTCTATCTCTAATAATTTCCTCTGCACTTACCGTAAGCCCCATAAACAAAGCCACGATAATACTCATTAGTAAAAAAGCAGGGAAATTATCATTGAACCTGAATATATATTCTTTACCTCCTGGCGCGCTTTTGTATTTTATAATGAAAGTTAATATAAATGCAAGCAATGGAGCTTCCAGCAAATTGATCAATAGATATTGCTTATTACTAAGCTTTGATAAAAAATCGCGGGTAGTAAAGATTATTGTTTGCCTGAATTTATTTGGAATGCGAAGGTTATTAGGTGGCTCTTCTTTTACATCTTCAACTCTATTTGGTTTGAAGCGTTCTGAATACATTTCAAACCACTGAGGTGGAGTAATCTTGCGTTTATTGGTGGGTTGCCCATATTCATCCACCACCTTGGCTTCAATGATATTGAATATCTGTTCAGGATTTACGTTACCACAGGTTTCGCATTGGCCTCTATTACTATCAACTTGATGTGTTGCTTTTTTAAAGTAAGAAACAGCTTCTACCGGAGTGCCATAATAACTTTGGTAGCCGCCAGTATCCATGATGATCATCTTATCGAACATTTTGTAGATGTCGGATGATGGTTGATGGATAACTACATAGATCAATTTGCCTTTCAGCGAAAGCTCTTTAAGTAAGTCTATTACATTTTCTGAATCGCGAGACGATAGACCTGATGTTGGCTCGTCAAGAAACAACACTGCAGGTTCTCGAATCAATTCTAACGCTATATTTAATCGCTTGCGTTGACCACCACTAATCGTTTTCTCTAACGGATTACCAACTTTTAAATCCTTTCGTTGGTCAAGGCCAAGATTTTCGAGCACCTCAAGCACGCGTTTGTTCAACTGTTCTTCTGTAAAGTTGGCAAAGCAAAGTTTAGCGTTGTAGTATAGGTTTTCGTAAACGGTAAGCTCTTCAATAAGCAAATCATCTTGCGCTACATACCCGATTACGCCTTGTACTTTTTTCTTTTCTGTATGGATGTTAATACCATTAATAAGTATCTCACCCTTTGTTGGTTTTTCAAGTCCAGCCAATACATTGAGCAACGTTGTTTTACCCGCTCCGCTTGCACCCATTATACCTAACAATTTACCAGGACCTTCAGAAATTTTTACATTTCGTAATCCTATTGCACCGTTGGGGAATTTAAATTCTTCCACATTGGCATTGAATGAAAGCTTAGTAGTTTTTAGTTCTTCATTAAAATTTGAAACCAGATCGCTATAGTAATGTGCATCTCCAGATTGCGTTTTAATAGTGCTGCCGTGCGAAAATAAATACACTTTGTTGGGCTGCATTATAAACCCATTGAGCACATTCGATTCGTCTCCTAAATATTTTGTGAAATATAAATCAACGCTACGAACGCGCATGAAAATCAAATGACCTTCGATATGCGCATGAATATGCTTTTGAAGGTCGGCAGCTTTTGCCTCATCTTTATCGGCAACTAGAATATCACTGAAATTAAGTCCTTCAGGTTTGGGTTCAGTAACAAAGCTTTCGATGAGTTTATACTCTTCTTTTACGATATTGAATACAGTAGAAACCGTATTTATGATTTCAACCCGTTGGCTAGTAAAATTCTTATCGGAACCGATTAATTCAAGCAGTTTAATTAATACAACTGCCTTTTGCTTTTGGGTAAGGGTTTTGTTTATTTTTTTGCAGATGCCCAGTGTCTTTACTGAGTCTTTTACGGAAGTTAATTTGTTTTTCTCTTCCTCATCTGCCGTGCCTTGCTTGTTGTAGCCTGAAAAATTATCATACAATTCCAGATACTCTTTGATGGTATCTTGATCTAATTCTTGCTGGAAAAAGTTGATTACAAATTGGCGTTCGTTTTCAGTAACACCCCCATCTTGCTTGGTAATAATCGCAAAAAGTTGGGTCAGCGCCTTGAGTATCTCTTCGCTCATTCCTTATTTGATTTTAGATTTTAGAAGTACACGCGACATAACAACTCTACATTCTAAAATCTTACTTCTAAAATCTAAAATATTAATACGTTTTAAATTCAAATGGGATTTCCACTAACTCAGAGAACTCTTCTCCAGCTTCCTCCATGTCTTCATCATCTTCGTGAAAACACCAAATCACTTTAATACCTTTAATATCTTCCAATGCAGATAGTACATCAAGAATTAGCTTTGATGATGCAGTATTAAAATATTCTAGTTTGAAGACAAATTCAGTTGTGGCGTTTGGAGAGCCTTGATAGGCTTGAATCCATTCCAACACAGGCCTATAAAATTCGGCTGAGTCTTCAGGTAATGATCTTCCTGAGATTTCGAAAATCCCATTTTTTTTATCGAGGATAATTTTTGGTGTATCCTCCGCTCCTTCTAAATTTAAAATATCCATGTGCTATCCTATTTAAAAATTTTTAATTAATTATTTTCTCTTGGTATGTTGACCCTTAGGCAGAAGAAATCATATTCTGCATTCATTTCAGGGAAGGTGAATTCTAATTTTTCGCCTGACTTTCTAGCCATGTCAACAAAGCCCAAGCCAGCACCACCTTTATCAGAGATCTGTGAGTTTTTGATAATCTCCTTGTACATCTCCTTCAAACCCTCTTTATCCTTGCTGTTCAATAAATTTAGAACTCCAATAAGTCCCTCTTTATTTACTTTTGGAATCGGATTGCCTGTCATTACACAATAATGAGAATCGGATTTTGAGATCATGAAAATAGCACTTTTGCTAATGAGCGATCCTGCCTTCAAGCCCTCATCGCTGCTATGCTTCACAATATTTTGAAGAGCTTCTACCATCACGTTAAATACTTTACGCTTAGTGCTAGACTCTTCTGCAGCCGAGTCAAGATTGCGTTCGGCCATGGCCAATATCGACTTAGTGGTTTCTTGTGTGAAATCGCCTTGGTAAACTAAAATTAGTTTCTGCTCCAACATAGTGCGGTGCAGGTCGTAGATGTAATTCATTTGCTTGTGGTTTGAAAGTCCTAATTTAGAAGAATATCGTTAATTATTTGATACTGTTTAAAATCGTTTAAAATTTAAGTCCAATTAACAGCACATCGTCTGTCTGTTTCGTCTCTCCTCTCCACGCTTCCCACTCTTCATCAAATATTTTCGAAGCCTCTGCCATAGAACTAGTGTGTACTCGTTCAACAATGTCCCTGATTTTCTTAGGACCAAATTTTCTATTATCTGGGCCACCAAATTGATCTGGGAAACCATCCGAACTAAAGTAAACGGAATCTCCTTCTCCCAACTGCACTTTTGTAGTGGTGAAGTTCGTCTGATTTTTGAAAATTCCACCTCCTATCGGGAATTTATTTCCTTTTATTTCTTCCAACACCCCAGATTTCATAATATACAGAGGTCTGTGCGCCCCTGAATACTCAATTTGTCTATCATTTGCATTGATTCGGCATAGGGCAATGTCCATTCCATCCTTGGTGGCAGAGTCATCCTGATCTTGTCTCAGCGTTTGGGTTACGCCTTCGTCCAACAAATCCAAAATTTTTCCAGGGTCACTTATTTTTCGGCTACGAACAATATCATTCAAAAGGAAATATCCAATCAATGACAGCAACGCTCCTGGTACTCCGTGACCTGTGCAATCAACCGCTGCAATGAAAATATCATCTTTAATTTGAACAAACCATGGAAAATCCCCGCTCACAACATCGCGAGGTTTATAAAGAATAAATGAATCCGTCAATGCTTTACTGATATGCCTTGAGTTGGGCAGAATCGCGTTTTGAATGCGCTTGGCATAGTTGATGGAATCGTTGATTTTTTTGTTTTTGTTCTGAACTTCCAATTCAATCAATTTCCTTTCGGTGATATCGTGAGAAACCACAAGCACCGATTCGATATTTTTGTTTTCATCATATTCGGGTATTGCGTTTACTTGCATCACGCGCGCGCCCATGGTGGATGGAAAATCCATTTCTGTTGACACAGTATCGTTGGACTGGTTCACACGCTCCACCACATTCAACCAAGATTCAAGAATGGACACATCTAACTCTGTTTCGCGCACATTTCTGTTTAAGAAACTAACTGGATGCTTGCCTGTGTATGTTTCAATTACAGGGTTGATATAGCTGATGGAATCATGTTCTAAGCGTGCAATCAGATCGGGAGAGTTTTCAGACAATGCTTGCATTTTACTTCGCATACGCTGCTCTTGCTCTGCTCTTCTGCGTTCAGTAATATCACGTGAATTTAAGATGAAACCATGTATTACAGGGTTGCTCATAAAATTAGTACCCGTTGCTTCCAACCAAATATAATTGCCCTCTTTGGTTTTGTATTCAAATTGAACAGTTGCTTTGCGCGATGGCTCGCTTACTAATTGCGCGAACATAGAAGAATATATTTCTCGCATTTCTGGGTTCACCAATTGAATATCTTTTGAACCTTGCATTTCGCGCTGGCTATAGCCCAAGATAGATTCAACCGAAGGACTTATATAGCGAATGGTGCCATCTTCTTCATAAATAGTGATTACTTCTGAAGCATTTTCAAGCAGTAGCTGTTGTCTTTTCTGACTCTTATTTACTTCCTCTACTTGTTCTTCCAACAAAAGGTTTGACCTACGAAGCTCTTCTTGAGTGGCCTGCATTTCTTCTGCATTCTGCCGAAGCACTTCTGTTTTTTCGCTTAGCTCATTACTTAATTCTTGTGATTCTCCCAATAACCTACGCGTCCGTTCATTTACTTTTATGTTGAAAATGGTGCGAGCCATTATCATACTAAGCTCTTGAACAAATTTGATATGCGATGGATCGAAGCGTTTGAAGCCTGCAAACTCCATTACACCATATACTTCTTCATTGGCAATTTGTGGAGAAATCAAAATACACGTTGGCTTGTTATCTCCAATTAGGCCAGAAGTAATGCTTATGTAATCATCAGGAATTTCAGTTCGCATGATGGTATCTTGTTCGGCCACAGCCTGCCCCACCAAACCTTCTGCAAAGCGAAATGTCTTTTTTAAATATTTTTTGCGATTGAAAGCATAGGTTACTCGCAGTTCAATTGTTTTGTCATCATTAATATTATAAAAAGCACCCTGAACCGCACCAATTTTCGCATGAATGAATTTGATCATCTCTTCACCTAGCGCATCGATATTATCATGCGAACGCAAAATCTCACCTGCTTCCGCCAATCCGCGAATAATCCAGTTGCGCTCAGTTTCTTTTTTCTCATTTTCGATGAGATTGTCGCGCATGTCTAGCAGCGCCAATCCCAAAATATCATTTTCACTGGCTGGATTAAAAGCCGTATCAAATTTGCCTTCACCTACTTTTTGCGCAAAATCCGCATTGCTCTTTATAGTATTGACAAGGTCATCAACTTTGCTAGCCATTTGCCCAAGTTCATCGCTGGTGCGCTCACCTGAGCTTTCGGGCAAAATACCTTTTGATACCATTTCCAATGTATTGCGCATGGAATCTAATGGAGCGGTGAGCGATTTTGAAAACACAAGTGCAATGCCAGCAGCAATCAATAGCACAGTAAATCCTAAATAAAAATAAAATTGAATAAGTTTGGTTCCAACTTCACCCACTTCGGTAGCGTCAATTTTTGCCACCAATACCAAGTTGGCAAGTTTAATTTTGCGCCATGCTTGCAGTACTTCTTTATGGCGATAGTCTGAACCTAAGCCCGAGCCAGCTTTTCCTTCGTAAGCTAAGTTTAATTGTTTGGCTGCGTTATCGGATTGGGCAATGGTTTTTAAGTAGGCTCCAGGATCGCTGCGCAACGGGCTTCCAATAATGTATTGCTTTAATTCTTGATCCAATTGGGCTACAAATACTTCTCCGGTTTCGCCCAAGCCATGTTGATCTTGAAGAAAAATGAAAGGCTGCTTCAAATTAATTTTGGCAACAAAAATGTTTGAATCGAGAGGTGCGCCTACAAAAATAAAATACGCACTGTCTTGCTTTTTGATGTGGCTAAAGTGAATATTAGCCGAAGCTTTTTCGATAAATGAACCATCGGGAATAAAGTTGCTGCCTTTTTTGTAAAGGGTATCTGAAGAAATTAAAATAGCTCCTTTGGTATCCGTTTTAATCACTGCATCGAAAGAATAAATAGAAGGAAGCGTTGAGAGATCGGCCACAGGATTGGCTTGAACTAATTTTATGGATGCCACTATCTTTTCAAAATAATTGGCTAACAACTCGGCACGAGAGTCGGCAATTACAACCAATGAAGTAGAATATTTATCTTCAGCCGATTGAACAGCTGATCTATACGTAAAGAAGCTGGCTGCTAATAAAGTGATGGCAGAGATAAGCACAATTAAACCTGTAATCTTGGTGCTGATGGTAATATTTTTTAACATAGCTAGTTCTTTTAAATTAAGCGTTGCGCTAATACACTCGCCATCTCTTCCAATTGCTTTCGTTTCCGCTCTGGTATTGGTTGAAAAGTGGCCACCTCCAATACGCCTTTTATTTCTCCACCCTTCGTTAATGGAGCAATCAATAAATAACGTGGTGAAGAAGTGCCTAGGCCAGAAATAATATTGATGTAGCCTTCGGGCACTTCATCGATATAAACACTTTTGCTAGAAGCAGCCACTTGGCCGACCAATCCTTCACCAAATTCAAAACGCGGAGGTGTTTCGGCAACAGCCAAAGCATAACCGTTTTTTAATTCAACTTCTTTTTTGCCACCCTCAGTTTGTACGAGATAAATTGCACCCTGACCAGCTTGCACGCTTTCGCAAAGTTGGTTCAGTCCCTTTTGCAGGAATTCTGGTTCATTGGCGATTGATTTTTTGAACTGATCTAAATCGAGTAATTCACTGTTGGTAGCGTTTGATGCAGTGCCATCTACATTTTCAGTAATTTTTTTCTTCTTTTCGATATAAACGATGGTCTCTTTTTTTACCTGTATGGCAATACCCACAGCAGCCATGCCTACCAAAAAAGTTAGAATAACTGATACGCCAAGTTTTATAAAAACACCTGTGGCAAGCGATACATTGGCCACACTGCCATACACCAATAAATCGCTTGGCAATGTGAAAATTTTGTAGGATGAATAGAGAACTCCCAAAAAGAAAACAATGATGAGCACCATCGTTTTTCGACTAGCGCTTTTAAGAGATTGAATCAACTTGTTGTTCATCGGTATTGCTTATCTAGTTCTTTCAAGAATTCTATTATCTGATCTACTTTAAGTATATGATCAATTTTAGTGGCGGCCAATGCTGCCTTTGGCATGGCATCTATCATACACTCGCTAGGCTCTTGAACAATAGTAATGCCTCCTTTATCCTTTATATGCTTCATACCCAAGCCTCCATCTCTGTTAGCTCCCGATAATAAAATACCTACCAGTTTTTCGCGATACACATAAGCCGCTGTACTTAACGTAATATCGATGGCCGGCCTTGAATTGTTTACCATATCTTCGGTTGATAAAGCGAAATGATTCCCCAGCTCTATTGATAAATGATAGTTTGAAGGAGCCAAGTAAAAGATTCCCTTTTTTATTCCTTCTTTATCATAAGGCTCCACCACTTGCGCAACGCTCTTAATCGACAGAGCCTCCACAAAACCATTGCGCACATGTTTCAGCCTATGCAATGCCATTATGATTGGCAGTGGAAAATCTTTGGGGAGTTGTGATATAATTTTCACAATGCCCTGAAAACTTCCGGCTGACCCTCCTATAACAACGGCCTTGTAGCTGTTATTTAAGTTATACTTGCTCATGGGTCAGTGCCTAATCCTTTATTTTCTTATACACCTTTTCTTCATTGTTCACAACAATAAACTTGCTCGCTATATCACACCATATCAGCGATTCCTTCGAGCCAATTGCTAGATAACCATATTTAAAAAGGCTCTCATGAAATTTTTTCAACACATCGTTTTGCAACGTTTGGTTAAAATAAATCATTACGTTTCGGCAAAGAACCAAATCAAACTTGTTGAAAATTTCGCCTGTGACCAAGTCATGTTTTCTGAAAGAAACATTATCGAGCAAGTCTCTATTTAAAACTGCTTTTCCGTTTTCCTCTTTATAATATTTTTTCAGCGATTCGGCATTGCCTTGAAAACGAACGTAGTTCTTTTCATTTAGCTCCATGTTCTTTATTGGAAATGAACCAGCTTTGGCTTTATCCAAAATATTGACATCCAAATCGGAAGCGATGAGCGTTACATCTTTGTCTATGCCCATTTCCTTTAGCAAAATGGCCATGGAGTAAACTTCCTCTCCGCTAGAACAGCCAGCGTGCCATATTTTAAATTGTTTGTGGTTCAAAAGAATGCCCGGAATTATTTCCTCCCGCATTACTCGCCAAAAACTTGGGTCGCGAAACATCTCAGTTACGTTTACCGTGAGCTCGTCTAAAAACTCGTTGATAAAAGCAGGATTTTCTTCAAGTTTTTTGAGCATCACATCCACCGAAATATTTTTCAGTTCAAGTATGCGCAGCATCCTTCGTTTGAAAGAGCTCATTGCGTAATTACGGAAATCATAGCCATACTGCGTATGGATGAGTTCGGTTATCCGCTTTAAATCTGCTATATCAATATCTTGTACCACTTGTTAATTATAAGATTCTATTTTTCAAAAGTAACGGGTCCTGATTTTTTAATATCACTCTAAAGTTAACATTACATTGTAATTCCTTTACTCACTTGCTGATTACTTTTTAAAGTAAGTATAAATTTGTTGGAAGTGCAATATTGATTTTAAAACTCAAATTGAAAAGGGATTAAAACGCTTACAGCGCTACATTTTATCCATTTCTGATCTGCGCCCAGCATAATTACCTCAAAGTTGCGCTTCTGCCGCAGCTCAAATTCTAGCATTACCTGTCGGCAGGCTCCACAACATGTGGCTGGCACAAACTCTTCGTTCTTTCGAGCTACTACGGTCATTTTAAGTATTTGCTTGGCGGGATGTTGAATGGCCATATTGTACAATACTACTCGCTCGGCACACATGCAAAGAGGGTACGATACATTCTCTTGATTGGCACCAATTACTATTGTACCATCCTGCAGAAGCAATGCTGCACCTACAAAAAAATTAGAGTAAGGAGCATAAGAAAAACGCGTAGCTTCTTGTGCTCTTTTAATGAGTTGTTGATCACTTATATCGAGATCTTTCAGGTCAGCGTAAAAAGCAAAATCTTCCATAGTACTTTAAATTACAGGTCGGGTAAGTTCCACAAAAAATTCTGATTGATAAAATGAAGTAATTTCGCATCGAAATACAACCTAAGAAATGCCACACTCCATTCTCGTTATTGGCGCAGGCCGATCGTCTTCTTCCCTTATTTCTTATTTGTTTGATAAGCAAAAAGAACTTGACTTACATATAACCGTTGCTGATATTTCCTTAGCAGCAGCACAAGAAAAAGTAAAGGAAGGAGGTTATGCCATAGCCTTCGACATTGCTAATAAAGAAGAAAGCAAAGCTGCCATTCGTGCTTGCGATATTGTGATTTCATTAATGCCAGCAGCACTTCACGTACAAGTTACCGAGTTGTGTATTGAGTTAAAAAAGCATTTGCTCACGGCAAGCTACGTATCGGCCCAAATGAAAAGCTTTGATGCGGATGCTAAAAAATCGGGGCTGCTTTTCTTGAATGAATGCGGATTGGATCCTGGTTTAGATCACATGACAGCCATGCAGTTGATCGACACTATAAAAGAGAAAGGCGGAACAATTGAAAGCTTTGAATCTTTTACTGGCGGATTGATTGCGCCCACTACCGATCCACAAAATCCATGGCGATATAAATTTACATGGAACCCACGCAACGTAGTGCTGGCAGGCCAAGGCACAGCCAAATTTCTAGAGCAAGAGAAACCAAAATACATTCCTTATCAACAACTTTTTAGACGAACAACATCTATTTCAATACCCAACTTGGGCGAGTTTGAAGGCTATGCCAATCGTGATTCATTAAGCTATTTGGAAGCTTACGGATTGCAATCGGTAAAGACTATGATTCGCGGCACGCTTCGGAACAAAGGCTACTGCGCAGCATGGGATGTTTTTGTTCAGCTTGGTTGTACCGATGATAGTTATTTTATTGATACCGAAAACTTAACTCATCGCGATTTTCTTGACTTGTTTTTAGTAAGCTCTATTAACCAAACAACAGAACAAAAAATTATCACTTTGTTTTCATTACCGAAGGAAAGTAACCAACTCAACTGTCTAAAATGGTCAGGCTTTTTTGATAGCGAATTGATTGGATTACAAAAAGGAACGCCAGCACAAATTCTAGAACACATTCTTAACAAAAAATGGAAGTTGAAACCAGAAGATAAAGATTTGGTAGTGATGTGGCATCGGTTTAGGTATCATCTCGATAATAAAGTTCACGAAATTCAAGCTACACTTTCTGCTGTTGGCGATGATTCGATCCACACGGCCATGGCTAAGACAGTCGGGCTGCCGCTGGCAATCGCAACAAAATTATTGATTCAAAATAAGATAAAACAACGTGGCGTGGTGATACCGACATCGAAGGAAATTTATGAACCAGTTTTGATGGACTTAAAAAAATTAGGAATTGAGTTGAGTCATAGCTAATCTGGAAGTAAATAGAAACAATAGAAAAATCCCTCTAAAAAATCTATTCACAAATAGGAAAGTCAAAAGTCATTGCCATAAAGTTACCTTTGCGGGATGCAAACAAATTTCAACGAGAAATACCAGGACTTTCTTAAAAACCTTGCCATTGACGAACTCAATGAAATGCAAACAGTCTTTATCGAAAAGGCAACTTCATCAAACAACTTGATGCTACTTGCGCCCACGGGCTCTGGCAAAACAATTGCATTTTTATTGCCAATCATAAGCAAGCTCAATGCAACTGCCAGTGGTGTGCAAGCATTAATTGTTGCACCTTCGCGCGAACTGTCGCTTCAGATAGAAGATGTATTCAGGTCCATGAAAACTTCCTTCAAAGTTAGTTGCTGCTATGGCGGCCATGCCTTTAAAATCGAACAAAACAGTTTGAGCGAAGCCCCCGCTGTAATTATTGGAACCCCCGGAAGATTGGCCGATCATATTCTCAGAAAGTCATTTGATGCAAAAACAATCAAATTGGTAGTGCTTGATGAATTTGACAAATCGCTTCAAATGGGTTTTCATGAACAACTCTCCATTATTTTTAAAGCATTAGGTGGCAAGCAACAACATTTGCTTACCTCAGCCACGCGATTGGATTCGTTACCTGATTTTCTCCCCTTTACAAAACCAGAAACGCTCGACTATCTCAAAGATGAAACCGAATCAAAACTGAAATTAAAACTTATTCACACCAACAGTACCGACAAAGTAGAAACCTTGATGAAGCTTGTAGCAAGTTTTAATCAAGAAGTTTGTTTGGTTTTTTGTAATCATAGGGAAGCAGTTGATCGTATAAGTGCGCTCTTTACTCAACATAATTTTGAACACGGAATTTTGCACGGTGCATTGGAGCAAATAGATCGTGAAAAAAACTTAATAAAATTTAGAGGCGGGGCTCACAATGTTTTAATTGCTACTGATCTCGCTTCACGCGGATTAGATATTCCGGAAATCAAGCACGTGGTGCATTATCAACTACCACCACAACTGGAGGCCTTCACGCATCGCAATGGGCGCACTGCAAGGATGCACGCTGAGGGGCAAGCTTACTTGGTTTTAGCGAATGATGAAACATTGCCACCTTATATTGATAAGTCTGTTGTAGAAATTACAGTAAATAAAAAATTACAACTTCCTCCGCCACCTGTGTTTGCTTGCCTCTACATAAGCGCTGGAAAAAAAGACAAAATAAGTAAGGGCGATATTGTAGGACTACTCACCAAAAAAGGCGGCCTTCAAGGCGATGACATTGGCTTGATTACATCGCTAGATTTCTCTTCGTATGTATGCGTGAAACGAACGCTGGTAAATAGTTTGTTGGCGAATATTAAGAATGAGAAATTGAAGAAAGTAAAAGTAAAAATTGAAATAGCGAATTAAGTAAGCTCACTATTACATCTCCGTAAAAGAGAAAGTAGGTAACACAAATTCAGAAAATTATTTTTAGAGTTTGTGTTCATACTCTTCATCCACTTTCAGGTTTCCACCTGATGCGGCTTGCACTGCTAGTTGATCGCAGCGTTCGTTTTCAGCATGACCAGCATGACCCTTTATCCAAATAAATTTTGGTTTTATTTTTTTGTGTAGAGGAATGTATAATTTCCAGAGATCAGGATTTGCCTTGTCTTTAAAATTTTTCTTCTCCCAATTCCATAACCAACCTTTCTCAACTGAATCCACTACATATTTCGAGTCGGAATAAATTGTAACGGGAATACCTTCTTTTTTGATAGCTCTCAATCCTTCTATTACGGCCAACAGTTCCATTCTGTTATTAGTTGTCAGGCGAAAGCCTTGACTTAGTTCTTTTTCATGATCGCCAAACTTTAAGATTGTTCCGAAGCCGCCTGGGCCTGGGTTTCCTTGCGCAGCGCCATCAGTGTAGATACGGATCATCCGATATGAAAATTACTTTTAACGATCTTAACTGCAATGGCTAGCAAGATTACACCAAACACTCTACGCAAAACCGCAAAGCCCGACTTACCAATCTTTAACTCAAGCCATGAACTCATTCGCAATACGATGTAGATAACTATCAGGTTCAAAATAATACCAGCCAAAATATTCCATTCTTGATACACTGCTTGCAGCGACAAAATGGTAGTAAGTGTTCCGGCTCCTGCAATGATGGGGAAAGCCAACGGCACTATAGAGCCTGTACCTTTCGCATCTGGGTCTTCTTTGATTAAGGTAATACCCAAAATCATTTCCATCGCGATAATAAAAATAATGATTGCTCCAGCCACTGCGAATGAAGCGACATCAAGACCAAATAAGTTGAGAATTGATTGGCCTAAGTACAGAAAACTTACCATGAGCACAGCTGAAATTATGGTAGCCGTTTCTGCATGTATGCGTCCTTCTCGTTTACGAATAAGTATGATAGCAGGTATAGCTCCCAAAATATCAATAACTGAAAACAAGATTAGTGTCACCGAAAAAATCTCTTTTAAATCCATAAGCTATAATATTGCAACAAATGTATTGAAAAAGAATAGCCTTAAAATATACTATCCAAGACTTTAAAAATCTTGGATAGTATATTCATCAAGAAGAACGATACGCCATTTCGTACACTGATTTAGAATGTGGCCCCAAGAAAACTCGTGCATAAATTCTAATGATAGCAATGCCATCTATAATAAAACATAGAGAAGAAATAAATGCCAACGCCACTTGATCTTCATGGATGTGACTAAAAATTAAATCTTCGCCCACAAATGTTGGGGTGATAGGAAATCCAGTAACGCCAAGACATGCTAGAAAAAAGATGAGGGTAATTTTTGGATGTTTATGCGAATGTCCGTGGAACTGATTTAAATCAATAGATCCCTCAAGATTTTTCAATCTCTGGAGACATAAATACCCAATCGCACCAGAAACAATAATGCCACTTAGGTAAAGCACATTTTCTTCATAGCCAAAATGTTCGTTGAATGAAATGGCTAGAGCTATCCAAAAATGATTTAACAAAATCAATACCCAACTTAGCCTTGCGTGAATGCGTTCGGTAAAAGATTTTAACACCATTATCAATCCTATGAATGAAAACAATACTGGGAGTGATTCATGAATTTCGCTGTTTATGGATGGTTCATTATATAATGAAATTACCCCGAGAATATAAGCTGGTACAAAGAAATAGAGTACTCTTTTGGTGGTTAGAAAATCAAGCTTTCTTCCAGCCCACTTCAATGGGTTCCATAGATAGCGATACATCATAGCATCTAAGTTCCACTCTTTCAAGCATAGCATATATAAAGTGTGTTGAATTTTGACGGGTAAAAAATTCTCCATCGTTTTTTGACGTGGTATGAAATTATAAAATTGCTCGCGGATAAGATACGTAACCACCGATGGTGAAACCAGCAATTGATATGTCCTCAAGAAAGCATTGCCCGCAAAATGAAAGAGCGCCAGGTAATCTAAGCCAAGTGCTACCTCAATAAAGATCAACCCTATTTGTGCGATGGATGAATACGCAATCTGACTTTTAACAGAAGACTGAACACGAGCAATGCCTGTGGCAATCAAGGCAGTAACTATCCCCATCAATACAATGAGTATGCGTACCGAAAGCTGATGCTCCCAAAAAGGAAAAGTGCGCAGCAACAGAAATACACCTAGATGAACTGATAACGATCCATAAAAAATTGCACTTGAAGGCGTTGGTCCTTCCATGGCGCGTGGCAACCACGATGAGAATGGAAACTGTGCCGACTTAGCTGCAGCTGAAAGTAAAATCATGACAGAAATAAAAATCCCAATCAAACTATGGGTTTGTAAATGTTCATGCACTACTTCATAATTACTCAGTTTTAAGAAAGTGGTATTTTCTTGAAACAAATGATGCGTTGCCCACATCGCCAATATCAAACCTACATCACCAATGCGATAGATAGAGAATACTTTAACTGCGTTCTTCACTGGTAAATACCTATCCCGATAAAAGGCAATCAACAAAAATGAAGATATGCCCAACATTTCCCAACCAATAAAAAGTGTTTCGAGATTACCCGCAAAAATGATGAGGTTATAACCGACATAAAAGAAAAGAATGGTGTTGAAAAACCTTTTATAGCCTTGCTCGCGGTGCATGTAATAGCGACTGTAGATCGTGACTAAGAATGTAAGGAAGGATCCTACAAAAAGATATACCGCTGTTACCTTATCAAAATAAAAGTCAACGAAGAATTCATACCCAGGAGTTTGAAAAAGTACAATGTCTTTTAAGTCAAGAATAGGAAAACCCTGGATGACCCAAAAAATAAAAAATATAATCGCGCTTAATAAATGCAAGCCAACAACCGAGAAGGAAAACCACGAGATAAGGTCTTCTTTTTTATCAGGAATAAATAAGCTCAACACAAATCCCAAGAGTGGAATTAATATAAAAAGTTGTAATAAAAATGTCATACTAGTATGGCTAAGAGATTAAATAAACAGGAAAATTTTCTTCACTAGACTCAACCAGTGGAGCAATATCAGCAACTGTTTCAAGAGTTTTAATAAGTGGGTTATATGAAATAAACTCACCCTTTTTAAAAACAAATTCTTCCCGTGTTTCTGGATTGACAGCCACTAAATTAACCCACTCATTAATGTACCACTCGTATATATCGGGTAGCCGTTGGATTGTCTTCAACACTATATCGGGGAAATGTTCAACGATAACCAAAAGCCTTACGGGATCATGCATTTCAATCATTTGACTAGGCAGGCCAGGTCGCAAATCACCATCAATTCCATTGGCCACACCGATAAGCCCCATTACATTGTGTGGAAGTTTAGTGCCTGCTCCTAATTTTTGATTATCTACTCGAGAGAAAAAATATTCGAGATTGATTCCACCACATACCGGCCCAACAGGCTTCATTACATTAAATAAAATATCACCCTCTGGATCAATCGTATAGTCATACGAATTCATAAACGATCTTCTATCTAAAAATAAACCACGCGTTAACGATCGTCTTCCAACAATACAAAGAGCATTAGTAGCGTGATTCAATTCAGGGCGAGGCTCGAATAAAGAAACTGATCTAGCTTTAATTTCTTCATGAATCTTGGCTGGCGATTTTTTAGTGTTAACTGAAGCAAACCTACGCGAACGCTCTTTGGAGTTAGAGTCCAATGCTTTTGCAAATACATCTTTAACATTTAAATGCTTCTTTTTATTTTCCTGCGAAAGTGATTCTTCATCATAGAAGGCAACTTCATCGCGCGTTGTATCGTGCAAACAGCCTACAAATTGTGTAGCAGTAGGGATGTTGATTCCTTTGGTTGCTAAAATTTCACGTACCTTAGGATGGTTTGCCATAAACGCTGCTACCCTTGCATTAACAGAACCTGCCCTTCCCGAGCAAGCACCGCAATCATAGGCTGCATAATGTGGATTGTTAATGGTGCTTGATCCGTGCCCGCTTATATAAATCAAAGGAGCAAAATTTTTCACAAGCCCAATACTTTTCAAAAGACCTTCTGTGCGAGTGGCCATCTCCTCAATAGCAAAACCTATTTGTAACTCATTTTCACGATCATCCTTATTTTTATTCTCAATAGTAAGGCTTGAGCTGCTATGCATGTGTTGAAAAGAAGAAGCCGTAGCGGGGCTCATTGATGGCCTGAAAATATTGATGAACAATTTCACTGCCGACCAAAAACCTAATGTCTGAGAAATCAACCAGCCGCTATAAAAAGAATGTGATGCCTTGGTGAAGTGTGCATCCGTCTCTCTCTTGTTTTTGTTGCCAAATCCCTTTATCAAGAATTTTGGCATGACTGGCGCTGGGCATACCTTAGTATAAAACTTTCCGCCTTCTGGTTGAAAATAAAACTCCGCACCCATAAAACCAGGTGTTCCAAACGTTTCACAAGCCGGATCAAACTTTTCCAAGTAGCGCCTCAACGAACACTCGCGGTCGTCAATGCAAAACATAGCTTGAAAACTTTTTAACTCGTTACTTACAGGCAGTCGCTTCTCTAGTTGTATGCCCGCCAATACTTGGTCGTAAAAACTCCACTCAAATGCTTCTTGCAAAATAGATTTCACTTCGCTTAACTCAGTAACATGAACTTCTGCAAACAATGGCAGTGGCTTAGTCGTTATCTTAATTCCAAGAGGAGACCAGATTTCACCAAAGCTAAAGTCAAGTGCATCAATCTCCATCAGTAATTCAAAATACACCAAGTCTTTAAAAGCAAATTTTCTGAAATCAAGAATTGTGTAAGGCTGATCTTCAATAGTAGATACCATGCCTGACCAACCTTGATGAGCAAACTGTTGATCAAATAAATAATCCTTGTAAAGCGATTCATCACCTACTAAAATTTTCAGCAAGTCAGCAATCTCATACGATCCTTTCAATAAAATATCTTTTGCGCGTTTGGTTTTAAAAAAACTTGAGTAAGAATTTTTTTCCATTTCACAAATAGCCTCCAAAAAATTCATTTCCTTTTGAGGGAAACTCCAAATTGAAATGCCCTGATCGAGGTAGCTGCACAAAACTCTAAACAGCAACGGGTGAACTAACGAATCAAGATCGATATGGTATAGCCTTTTCCAACTAGATCGCAGGGATCCAATTCTGGGTATAGCTACAAGGTCATATTTTTTATGCAACACGTTGTTCTTCCAAGTGTCAAATTGATCAGCACCTTTTTTATCGATGATTACTCTATCCAATATATCTTCTCGAATCTGTTTATTGTTAACAAGTGATCTAAATTCAGCTAACGAAAGCGATACACGATAGCCCAAAATTTCAGATGCACTCCTTATTGCTTGATGAAATTTTAATTTCTGAAATGCATGCAGTGTATTGTGATGGATAAAATCTTTTAACGGTGCTTGCGCTGGCAAATAATGCTTCAGCTCATGGAGCACTTCGTGTTCATTAAAGATTGAAGTTTGGTTTTCCATGTTTTGATAGAATTAATTAAAAGAAATATTGGTATTGAAGTAATAGCTGGCCTTTCCGTCCATTGCTAATCAAGTCTGTTCCTTGAGGTGTATAGGTGGGCCTATCCTGATAGTCCAATGTTATTTTACTTGTCTGGCCTTTAATAAACCAATTCACACCAACATCAAACACAGTCATCTGACCTTTAAGTCTATCATAGCTAGCTGTTTGCAAAGTAGCATAGGGCATGAGCGTGCCATTACCTTCGCCCAATAAATCTTTCTTTAATAGATACCCGACTTGCGTATAAAAAACCGAACCTGTGCCGAACATCGGTAGAGCATTACCATAACTTGAAGGCTGTGCACCAAGTTGAGTTGTACCGTTGGCCGGATTCATAATGCCATTGTATCGAAGGTAGCCTTGTCCGTAGTCGGTGTTAAAATAACCAGCGTAAGCATTCAAAGCTGTTCCTTTTTCTTTGTTCAATGGTGTGTCATAAAATAAAGCAATCGACCAAAGGTTCATATCATAAAATTTAGTATTTGCAGAAGTACCATCTCCACTCCAAGTTGCATTTCGCTGGGTAATAAATCCAGCTTCCACATTCAATACTTTCTTCTTGCCTAAATAAGTGCCCGTCATATAAGGAGTTACGTGCGATTCCTTGTCAAAGAAGTTCCACATAAAAAACCCCTGATATTGCTTATGATGGCCTACTTGAGCGAAGGATGCATTATTGCTAGTCGGGATTGAAATGGGCGAAGCTATTGTTCCATTTGTATTGATGGGAAAAGGATCGCTCATTACAACTCGATAATCCAATTTACCAATTTGGCCGCGTGCATACACACTTAACTTGCGTGAGAACTCATCTGTTTGATCGACAGTAGCCTGTGCAAATACTGGTACATCCAAACTCATGATGGTACCAATGCTTGGTTGACTAAACCTGGAAAGCCCGTTGGTGATTGTTAACCCACCACCCAAGTAAAGCAAGTCACTTCCCTTCTTCACTTTGTATTCACCTAACGCATCGTGAAAGAAAACCTCGAGTTTGCGATTGCCCGCATTGTTAGTTAAAAAGTTAAAGTTGTTCTGGCCAAACTGAAAATAAAAACCAACATGATCAGTAAGCTGCCCGAACAATTGCATACGTGTTCTGCGCAAGCCAATGTCTACTGTCTCCGTAGCATTTTCACCCAGCACAGTTGTGCCATTGTTACTGTTGTTGTAGCGTAGCCAAACTTGATTTAAGAAAGTGGCTTTTATATAATGTGAACCATCGTCATTTAATTTCAAGCGGAGTTCATCTAACTCTTTCTTGGGCTCTGGCTTAGGCTGCTCTTGAGCTTGCGCTGCAATTCCACATAACAAAATGCATAGAATCAATATAAAATTCTTACTTCCATTTTTCATAAAAAATAATTTTTAAAAAGGATTTGACTAGCGTGTCAAACCTTTGATTTTTAAATTAACTGACTTATTTACTTTGATTAATTAACACCAGAAACTCTTCAGCAAATTTTTCCAGGTCTTGAATTTCTTCGGCATTAAGTAAATCGCGTTTCTTGTAAATGAGTAGCTTATGCTTATGGCATTCAACATGAATACCTTCATGGCTTTCAAAGAAACGAATTATAGGTTCGCTGAAAAAACTGCGGATGGCGTTTTCATCACCTCCGTATAAATAATATCTCTTCGAGAAATCGGGGAACTCATTAAAATCAATATCCTTTCCGAAAGACATCTCAGAGAGTTTGGTCCAAAGACCCTCAGGCTCTAAAGCAAAATCAGGAATTGCCAAATCTGTTTCTGTTACTAGCGCAACAGTGATATGTGTATCCGTACTTTCTTGTCGTGCACCTTCTGTAAGCGTTATATCAGAAACTATAATCTTTCCATTCTCCAAATACTTCTCTAAAATATTTTCTTCATACACTATTTTATTTCCTTTTTGGATTGGAAAATCTTTGTACTTGATAGCATTTCTTACTCTCTGAGGATAGAAATTATACTCCTTGGCATCCGCCATTCCACGCAAACTTACTTGGCGGTTATCAAGTTGTATCTCGATTTTATTGGCAGATCCTGTAGCTAATTTTCTAGCCGCCAATGGATGGCTTGACAATGGATTAAAATTATCCATACCAATTAGTGAAACTTGTGTTCCGTGTTGATGACACTCTTCTTCAAAGTGATGCAGTTGATCCATAAAAGAGTGATCTACTAATTTCGCTTCAGTAAAATTGAAGGTAATATTTTTGCCTGGCTTCAGGCTAGCCCATAGTTTTTTATATCCCAAGAAATTAGAAAAAGTAGCTGAACCTTTTACATTAATTAAATAGGAGTCATTGGTTTCTTCTAGCGCATAATTGGCTTTGAACAAGCTACCAATTGGAGCACCGTTAATTATATGGAAAATGAATTTTATCAAAATACCAGCAGCAACACCCATCAATAAATCTTCAGCCACGGTCACGATGATAGTCACTACAAAAATTACCAATTGTTCAGGGCCAATTTTATACGTTCCAATAAATTCTTTTGGTGATGCCAATCGATAAGCAACGGCAATCAACATGGCTGCCAATGCTGCAGTAGGAATCATTTCGATAACTGGAATTAGCAACAGCATGGCAATGAACAAGAACAAGCCATGGAAAAAATTTGCCCATCTTGTTTTCGCTCCGTTGTTAACGTTGGCAGAACTACGTGCCACTTCAGAAATCATTGGGAGTCCGCCCAGCAAGCCAGAAAGTCCGTTACCCAAAGCAAGTGCACTTAAGTCCTTATTGTAATCCGATTTCCTTTTGAAAGGATCTAAGCCATCGATTGCCTTCACTGTGAGCAATGATTCCAAGCTATTTACGAACAAAAACATGATTACATATTTCCAAAATACGCCTGTACTGATGGCTGCAAAACTTGCGTTGAATTTTACGTTAGACCAAAAATCTCCAATCACTACGAGCGAGCCCGGATGAGCAACTTTAAAATCCATTACGATTGCCAAGGGGATCATTACCAACAACACCACCATGGGCGCTGGTATCTTTTTAAATATCCCGCCAAGGGCAGGGAGACCAAAAATGATTACTAAACTTAATAAGCCAACAAGGGCGATACTAGGAGTGGCGTGGGCAATAAATGTTGGAATGTGCGTGTATAGTTGGATAGGCGTTAGTCCTTTTGTTAAAGCCGAATCCACACCCAATAACACAGGGAATTGCTTTGCAAAAATCAACACACCAATAGCCGCCAACATGCCGTGCACCGCAGAGTGAGGAAAGAAATCGCTAAGAGAACCAAATTTTAAAAAACCAAAAAGTAACTGAATCACAGACATAACAACGATAGCTCCACCAGTTAGGGCTACAGCCTGAATTGTAGCTTCTTCATTCGTTATGGTAGGATTTATTTCTTTAACGTAAATAATAAAATCAGCCACAGCCGCAGCACAAACGGTAATTAACCCAGCCGCGGGGCCTTTAATGGTGAGCCTTCCGCCTTGAAAAATACTTACCACAATACCGCCAATCATAGCCGTAAGCACACCCATGGCCGCAGGGAAACCACTGGCCTTGGCAATACCCAAACTTAACGGTAGAGCAAGCAAGAATACTAGAAACCCAGACATTGCATCTGAGGTGAAATTTTGTTTTAAGCCGGCTAGGCCGTCTTTTGGGATATCAATTGTTTTCATAGAATCAAATTGTTAAAAAACTTTATATATAAATTTATAATGCTGGAAAGCATTACTAAATAGGCTTTTGAATGAAAAGGATAATATCAGCTAGAGTTAGCTGATTAATAGAAAATCAGATTCTAAAAAGGCAATTAATCTTGTAGATGGCTGGCTTTGCGCGGTGAAGCCCATTTTGTGCAACCGATGGGATTGAAGTAGAAACTGAATTAAGCAGTCTTAGAAAGGAGAAAGTAAAGTCTTGGTGATAAATTACTGAATGATCTTTAGAACGACTTCCCTCCCGTTCTTCTTCATTTATAGTCTCCTCTGCAAATAATGAGGCAAGAGAAACACTAGATTGTTTGTGATCTTGAATTTGTGTTTGCGTTATTCCGGCTTCGTTTTCTTCGTAACTAGAAAAAAAGAAAACTGGAGTTAGAAACTCCATGCAGAATACCAGTAAGGCAAAATATTTCAATGTTTTATTTGATCTTAATACCGCATTCATGCAACAAACGTACCGAAACCTAATGAAAGTTATAATTATTTTTTTTACAATTAGTTCAGATACAGTTGCTAACGATTGTTAACTAGTTTTTCATCTTGAACTTTATCGATATTTTGGAGCAATCAATCCCTTCTCATTTTTGGTGAATGAGAAAATCAATGGCCATGGCATAACCTTCCATACCGAAGCCTGTAATCAACCCTCTACATTTTGAGGTAATCAAGCTCGTATGGCGAAATTCTTCGCGCGCATAAATGTTGGAAATGTGAACCTCCACCACTGGAGAGGTAATGGCAGCAATGGCATCGTGCAAGGCAACTGAGGTATGTGTATACGCACCCGCATTCAACACTATTCCGTCAGCACTAAAACCTACTTCATGAAGTTTGTTGACAAGCTCACCTTCTACATTACTTTGATAATAGCTCAGCTCCACCGCGTTAAATCTATCTTTCAGCTTTTGATAAAAAGCTTCAAAAGTTTCTCCACCGTAAATGGTTGTCTCCCGTGTGCCTAGTAGGTTGAGATTTGGGCCATTGATGAGTTGTATCTTTCGCTTCGTCATAGTCAGTTTTCAAGTACGCAAAGTTGGGTAAAATATTAATCAAACTTATACTCATAAATTTCATCAAGTGGAGAATTGGCATCCATATTCACAACTTCTTTCAACAGTCCATTATCAAGCCCATACACCCAACCATGCAGCAAAGGCCGTTGCTCTTGCTTCCAGGCTTTTTGTACAATGCTCGTTTTGGCTAGGTTAAGAATTTGTTCAGCCACATTTAACTCCACCAATCGATTTGTTTTATCCAGCGTTGTTTCCAGATTATCAATTTCATCCTTATGAAAACGATATACATCTTTTATATTTCTCAGCCACTTGTTGATAAGACCATAATGATTATTGGTTAGGGCAGCTTGCACACCTCCGCACCCGTAATGGCCGCATACAATAATATGATGTACTTTCAGTACCTCTACAGCATAACTTAGCACGGTAAGCAAATTCAAATCGGTATGCACTACCATGTTGGCTACGTTGCGATGAACAAATATTTCACCTGGATTGGTGCCTGTAATTTCGTTGGCAGGCACGCGGCTATCGCTGCAACCTATCCATAGAAACTTTGGCGTTTGTACTTTTGCTAACCTTTCGAAATAATTGGGGTCAAAAAGCTTCTTCTCTTGAGCCCATGATTTATTTGCCAATAGTAGCTGTTCTACTTCTGTCATATCTCTGCGAGTTTAGTGGTATTAAAATTATTATGAGAGTCTTGTTTTATTTCGATCCTGATGTTCATCGATCTTGCTGTCATCCTGAATTCATCAATCACATCCAGAATATCGTCATCCACAAAAACGGGCCGTGTCATATCGATAATCAAAAAGCTATCTCTTGGCACTTTTCTAAAGAAATTTCTTAAATGACTTTTATTGAAAAAAGTAACGTCTTTTATAAATTTTACTAAGTAATTGTTTCCATCATTAGTAATCATGATAGAGATTTTAATCCCATTTCTAAATGCGAAATAAATGCCTACGATCATACCGATAGCAATACCTTTTAATAAATCAGAAAATATAATGGCTATGATGGTAACAATAAACGGGATGAAAGAATCCAAACCTTTTGAATAAACATCTTTAAAAATAGAGGGCTTGATCAACTTGTATCCTGTAAAGATTAAAACAACTGCGAGTGTTGATAGAGGAATGTAATTAAGAATGGTCGGGATAAACAAAACCGAGATGAATAATAGGAATCCATGTGCAATGGTTGCTATTTTAGTTTGGCCGCCTGCTATCACATTGGCACTGCTGCGCACCACCACAGCAGTTATCGGCAGTCCGCCAAGTAATCCAGAAACGATGTTGCCTGCACCTTGGGCAAACAGCTCGCGATTAAGTGGCGACAATCTTCTTTGCGGATCAATTTTATCGATTGCCTCTATGCTCAACAAACTCTCTAAGCTAGCAACTATGCTAATAGTGATGGCAATCATCCATACTTGCGAAATCTTTAATCCTTCTATAAAATGGGGAAAAATAAGGCTAGAAGAAAAGTCACTAAAACTTTTTGATACGGGTAGGTTTACCAAATGCTGATCTTCCAACTTTAAAGGAGAATTGTAGTAATTAAAAAGAAAAGAAACCAGTGTGCCTACAAGAACTGCAAGCAACGCACCTGGAATAATTTTTAAGAAAGAATTTTTTATAAATTTTGTTTCCCAACTCAACAATATAAGGGCAGTTGCCAAACTAACAACTATACAACCAATGGTAAAATCATCAAAAACATAGAGCAGTTCTGACAATGTATTGTGCCCATCCGTTTGCAAAAATTCCTCATCACCTTCAATATCTTTATCATAGCCGAAAGCATGAGGCAATTGTTTTAAAATCAACAAAATGCCGATGGCTGAAAGCATACCTTTAACCACCGCATTCGGGAAAAAATTTCCTACTACTCCACCTTTGAGAACAGCAAAAATAAGCTGAAAAAAACCTGCCAAAACAACTGCAACTAGAAAATATTCAAACTTTGGTAACGATACGATTGAAGAAGCGACAATAACGGTAAGGCCAGCCGCTGGTCCACTTACCGATAACTGTGAACCGCTTAAAAGACCAGTAACTATACCACCCGCTACACCTGCTATAATCCCTGAAAACAATGGCGCTCCTGAAGCAAGCGCAATACCTAAACAAAGCGGCAACGCAACTAAAAAGACAACGATTGACGCTGCTAAATCTTTGGGTAGTGTATCCTGAAGTTTATTCATAACTGTGAATAATGTAGATATTCAAATTGAAAATAATCAGCTGAAAGTTAATCTACTTTGCGCTTTGCACCAATTGAATTTTGAAAAATCCTGAAGAGTTTTTTATTTCTTATTTTTCAATTTCTGGCAAACAGATAGGATTGATTTTAGAGAGTGTTGCAACCTAAAAACTCCTCATAATCTTCCAACGTATCCAAGTCAACAATTCCTTTCGGGAAATCAATAGTGCTTAGAAGATCAGGGTGTTGCTGAATAATTTTTTTTGCGCCTTGCTCATCGGGAAGCATGAAAATCTCATTGAATAAGGAAGCATCAAACAAAACGGGTACTCCAGCCGCGCCAGAATAGTAAGAAGCAATGATCTTACTTTTTGACGATTGATATTTCGTAATCAAATTATTGATAGTCTCATTTTTAAGATAAGGCTGATCGCACACCAACACAATTGCAGCATCCACTTGTTTAGCAAGTTGCTGAAGATGAACAAGGCCTTTTTTCAAAGAATTGCCCATTCCTTTGTGCCATTCATCATTGCAAAGAATATCAACAGCAAAATCTTGAATGATGGTTTGATGATTTTCAAAGTTTGATCCAAGCACAACAACAACACAATCCGCTTTCGATTCAACAGCGGCTCGGGTTGTCTTCGTTAATAAAGGTTCGCCTTTGACAAGAAGCAATTGCTTTGACTTTCCCATGCGGGACGAAGAGCCAGCAGCTAAAAGAATAATGCCGATGTTCATCTTCAAACTATCTAATACGCCTCCTTCACAATTTCCTCCATGCCAATTCGATTATGAATTGGCCCTCTCCTATCCCTTAAAAATCCACCTTCACGGTACGCGAACTTGGCTTGTATTTCGGCTATAATAGAAACAGCAATCTCATCGGCAGCATCGGCACCTATGTCAAGGCCAATAGGCGAATGTATTCTGGCAAAATCATTTTCTGTTAACTGAATACCTTCATTCAAAAACTCTTCTTGCATTTTGTCGAAGCGTTTTCTGGGGCCAAGTATACCAATGTAAGGCGTTGATGTTTTCAATAATTTCTTCAGCACATCTCTATCGTACTCATAATTATGCGACATTAAAATGCAAGCTGTGTAATCATTGATGTCAAAATCACGATCGATAAACGCGCGGTTGCAAAGCAATAGCTTATCGGCTTCAGGAAAAAAGATGGGAGCAATATGCGCTATACATTCGTCCGTTACTTGTAATTCCCAACCCATTTGTTTGGCAAGCTGATTCACAGGCCTCGCATCAAAGCCCCCGCCAAAAATGATTAAAGAAATAGAAGGACGAATGAGTTCTAAGAATACCTCTATCTCTTCGCCTTTATGCAAATAAATTTTTGAATGCGATTTTCTTGTTTCAAAAATTATATGCAAGTCATTTTCAATCTGTGAGTATAAAAATTCATCAAGAGTGTTACTAATTATTTGAAGATCAGAATCAAGCAAAAGCTTTTGACCAATATAATTTGATCCATCATAAACTGTAGCTAAAGCCAATGGCTTTTTTTGGTTGATAAACCTCTTGAACAATAAAATGGAATTGTTATTTTCTGTGATTGGTTCTATCAATACATCGATAACTCCATTGCAACCTAGTTGAATACCCAGATTCTGATTACTTTCCTCACGAGTATCGTACGTTACAGTCATGGGTTTATTCTCACTAATAACTTGCCGGGCTTTACGCAACGCATCGCCTTCTAAGCATCCTCCACTAATCGACCCTACCCAACGACCATCATCGGTAATAAGCATTCGCGCACCTGGCCCACGATAAGATGAACCCGCCACCTTTACAATAGTAGCAAGTGCAGCTTTGCGTTCATTCAAATTAAGCTTATCGTAAGCGGCTGTTATGGCTTTGAACTCCTTCATCAGATGATTTAGTATTTTGGAGAGTGGAAATAGCCTAGCGCTTTTTTCTATCTACTTTCTTGTTCCTTTAACTTCTTCTGGAGTAACAGCAACTCCTTTATTTCCCCAAGTATTGCGAATGTAATTGAGCACATCACTTACTTCCTGATCGTTCAAATCGAAAGCCGTCATTTCAGCGTTATACTCTTTTCCATTTACTTTCATCACACCCGTTGCTCCTTTTATAACTTGGACAATTGACCGTTTTTTATCGGCCATCAAGTAATCTGATTTGGCAAGCGGAGGATACACATCTTCCAACCCTTCACCCGATTGCTGATGGCAGGTAATGCACTGCGCTTCGTAAATATCTTTTCCACGTGTTATGCTTACCTTTAAATCGAAAGTAGGTTTTTTTTGGAAGGATGTAAAAGTATAAAATAGCACTCCTATCACAGCTATTGAAAAGATTTTTTTCTTCATTCGTTTTAATTCTTAATTGGTAAATATCGCACCCTGAATCCACTTTCATCAACACTTAATTATAGCGCCATTCAAAAGTGAAAGAGTAGATTGATCAATAATGTTTTTAAGTTTTGAAATTTGATTAAAAGATTTTTGATTATCTAATCGAAAAACTATTATGCTCGGAAGAGTTTGATTAGATGCCGCCATTAATTTCGCAAAGTCTGAAGGCATTGCTTTACATCTTCTTCTTCTAAATCTGGATATTCTTCAATGATTTCTTTCGAAGTCATTCCGTTTGCAACCAGATTAATTATAAGAGAAGCAGTTATTCTCATCCCTCTAACGCAGGCTTGGCCGGTCATTATTTTCGGATCAAAAGTTATTCTATCAAGTATCATATTTAATAAATTTTAAACTTCTTCCAACAAGAATGGCAGCTTTCTTATCCGCTTGCCGGTTAAATCAAAAATCGCATTAGTAAGGGCCGGACTGAATGGAGGAAGGCTCGGTTCACCAACGCCACCGGGCTTTTCATCATTATCCATAATGTGGACTTCGATTTCTGGTATGTCGTTAATTCGTGGCATTTTATAACTGTCAAAGTTTTTCTCTACAGCCTTGCCATCTTCAAAATGAGTTTCATGTTTGGTGGCTGCGCCCAATGCCATTATTATACTTCCCTCTACTTGTGCCTTTACAATATCTGGATTTACATACCAACCACAATCCATTACTGCAATTACTTTATCGATCTTAATTTTGCCATCCGCTTTGCGCGATACTTTTACAATCTCGCCAACAGTGGTCTTAAAACATTCGGTAATGGCAACACCCCAACCTTCATTCTTGCCGCGGGCTTTCCAATTACTTTTTTCTTCTAACGTATTTATTAATGTTTGATACCGTTCGCTGCCTAAATACTTTCTTCTAAAGTCAAGCGGATCTTGTCCTGCTTCACGACTAAGCTCATCGATAAAACTTTCATAGGCAAAACCGTTTGTTGAAGAATACACAGAACGCCACCACATAACAGGAATAGGAGATTCCGTGGGCACATCAGAAAAACTATAATGTGTCAACGATTCAAAATAGCCTTCCGGCAAACCTTCAACATCACTTCCGTTAAATATTGTTTTGTCTGCCCCTGGCCATTGATGATCCATATTTTGTGCAGCAATCTTGGTAATGAAGCTTTGAATGTTTCCATTTTTACTCAAGCCAGCCTTGCATTCATAAACAGCTCCGGGTCTGAAAGGCCCTTGGGTCATATCGTCTTCACGTGTCCATACAACTTGAACAGGAGCTTTTATTTCTTTGGAGATTACTGCCGCCTCATGTGGATAATCCATGAAGGCTTTTCGTCCGAACCCACCGCCTAGAAAAGTCATGTTTACCGTAATCTTTTCAGGAGGTAAGCCAATTAAACCTGACAATAAATTTTGAATCCAATCGGGTGCTTGAATAGGTCCCCAGATTTCGCACGAGTCGCCTTTAAAATGGGCGGTGCAATTAAGCGGTTCCATGCAGCTATGCGATTCATAAGGTGTTTCATACACAGCTTCCACTTTCTTATCAGCTTTCGCGAACATAGCTTCGGCATTACCTCCCGTGCGTTGAGATAAGCCGGGCTTCTTTAAATCATCGCGCATACGAGAGAACAACTGCTCTGTATTAAGATGCTCAAAGCCGGTGTCATCCCATTCTATCTTTAATGCTTTTCTTCCCTGAGTAGCAGCCCATAGTGTATCGGCAACAACAGCAACGCCTTCCCGTAAGGAGGCAAACACACTCATCTTTACAGGAATAACGTGACGTACACCTGGAACTTTCTTTGCTTCGCTATCATCAAAACTTTTAATCTTACCAGCAAAGCGAGGGTTGCGCTCAACCACTGCATATAACATACCTGGAAGCTTTTTATCTAAACCGAAGATGGCTGTGCCATTGGTTTTAAGTGGCGTATCCTGTCGCGGTAATGGCTGCCGAATGATCTTATAATTCTTCGGCTCCTTCAACTTCACATCCTTAGGTGGTTGCAATTTGGAAGCTTCCAACACCAGCTCGCCATAGCCAAATTTCTTGCCTGATGTTTTGTTAATTATAAATCCATTTTCAGCATAGCAATCCAATTTATTTACAGTCCATTTATTAGCAGCAGCTTCTATCAACATCTCTCTTGCAGAGGCTCCTACTTTCATCAGTTGCTTGTAAGCACCACGTACAGTTGAGCTTCCCCCAGTTAGCTGACTTCCATATTTTTTACCATCACCCGGTGCAAATAAAATCTTCACCTGATCAAGGTTTACTTCTAATTCTTCCGCAATAATCTGTGGTACTGTTTGATAGGAACCTTGACCCATTTCGGAACGATGGTTCATCAATGTCACTTTTCCAGAAGTGTCGATTGATATCCACGCATTTAATTCTATGCCTAAGTTTTCTGCTGCTTCTGCCGTTAAAAACTCGATTGAATTGTCTTTAGCTCCTGCTGGCAGGTAGAACCCCAATGTTAATCCAATGGAAGAAAGGCTTCCTATCTTAATAAAATCTCTTCGTGATACATTATTAGTTATCATGGTTACGATTATTTAAGGGATGCTTTTTGATTGATAAGTTGTGAGGCAGTTTTGATCGCTTTGCGAATACGCGGATAGGTTCCACATCTGCAAATGTGACCTTGCATAGCACTATCAATGGCTTTGTCATCAGGCGTTGCAT
Source organism: Cytophagales bacterium (assembly GCA_038205685.1). Classification (GTDB taxonomy): domain Bacteria; phylum Bacteroidota; class Bacteroidia; order Cytophagales; family Cyclobacteriaceae; genus ELB16-189. Next base: position 47,816 of record JBBRBQ010000009.1, read on the forward strand.
TCTTTTTCAACAAGGCAGTGGCTGCCATAATTTGACCCGACTGGCAATAGCCACACTGAGGCACTTGCTCCTTTATCCAAGCTTGCTGAACAGGATGAGAATTATTTTCAGAGATTCCTTCAATGGTTGTAATCTCTTTGTTAACAGCTACTGAAACGGGTAGCGAACATGATCGAACGGGGTTTCCGTTCAGATGCACAGTGCAGGCACCACATTGAGCAATACCGCAGCCATATTTGGTTCCAGTTAATCCGACAATATCTCGGATAACCCAAAGCAAAGGCATTTTAGGATCGGCTTCAACAGTGTGTGCTTTTTGATTGATTTGTAAGGTGTAGGTTGCCATTTGGTTTAATGGTTTGAGTTAAGATAAAATTACAAAAAGGTTTGGTAAGAATTATTGAAATGTTTTTGCCCACGAAATGCAGTATGATGAGTGGTGTTATTTGATTTATTTTTAACATTCAAGTCTAAATTTTAAGGATAAACTTTTTTTAAATCCATTGCAATCGTTTACAGTAATGTATTTATCCAATTTCTAAAATCCTATTGAATTGTATTGTTAGATTGGCATTCTAAACTAAAATAATCGATACCAACCTGAACTCTCATGATTGACTTGTCTACCCTTTTTCCTTACAAATTCGATAAAAAATATTCTAAACCCGTTGCTTACTTCTCTATGGAGTTTGCCATCGATCAACCATTAAAAATTTATTCTGGTGGATTGGGTTTCTTGGCGGGCTCGCACATGCGAAGTGCCTACGAGTTGAAACAAAACCTTATCGGCATTGGCATACTTTGGAAGAAAGGATATTACGATCAAGAACGCAATCAAGATCAAACACTGAAAGCTAGTTTCAAAGACAAAGACTATTCATTTCTTACCGATACAGGAATTGTTTTCCCGATCACAATTCATAATGTAAAAGTGCACGTGAAAGCGTATTTATTGAAGCCTGAGGTGTTCCACTCGGCTCCGTTATTTTTATTATCAACGGACATACCCGAGAATGATTTTTTGGCGCAAACCATCAGCCATCGCCTATACGATCCGAACGAATCAACTCGTATCACTCAATCTATTTTATTGGGAGCCGGTGGTGCTAAGTTGTTGGATATAATGGAACGCAATACCGAAATATATCACATGAATGAAGGCCACGCCTTGCCCTTGTGTTTCTATTTGTGGGATAAATTCAAAAGTTTTGAAGAGGTGAAAAAACGCATGGTGTTTACTACACACACACCCGAGGTGGCAGGCAATGAAGAACACAGCATGCCGCTGCTTAACGAGATGAGTTTCTTTAATGGGATTACACAGAAAGAGGTGGAAGAAAAATTAACACCTGAAAATGGCAGGCTTAACTATACATTGTCAGCCTTGCGAATGGCAAAAATTGCCAATGGTGTATCGCAACTTCATGGTGAGGTTTCACGAAAAATGTGGAACAGTTATAAAGGCATTTGCGAGATTACGGCCATTACCAATGCACAAAATAAAACCTATTGGATGGACGAAGAACTAGAGAAAGCATTGGCCGATGATGATGATAAAGCCTTGATGGTTCGCAAGAAAGCATTGAAGCATAAAATGTTTCGAGTAGTGGCCAATCAAACAGGAAAATTATTTGATGAGAATACACTTACCATTGTTTGGGCCAGGCGATTTGCAGGATACAAGCGCGCTAATTTATTGCTACATCATTTCGATCGCTTTTTAAAGATCGCGCAAAGCAAAGAGTTTCCCATTCAAGTAATCTGGGGTGGCAAGCCTTATCCAGAAGATTTTGGTGCGATTAATATGTTCAACGAGATTTATTGGAAAACTAAAAACTTGCCCAATTGTACCGTTGTCACGGGATATGAACTTTGGTTATCAGGACATCTAAAAAAAGGCTCTGACGTTTGGTTGAATAATCCGAAAATGTATCGTGAAGCCTCTGGCACATCAGGCATGACAGCCGCCATGAATGCCTCCATTAACTTATCAATACCCGATGGATGGGTGCCTGAATTTTCTAAGCATGGCAAAAATGCTTACGTCATTGAACCCGCTGATGACGCACTTTCTGCGGAAGAGAAAGACAACATCGAAGCAACGCGCTTATTAGATATTTTGGAATTTGAAGTGATACCTACCTATTATAAATCGCCAGCTAATTGGACCAAGATTGTAAAGCAAAGCATGACCGATGTACTTCCGTTCTTCGATTCTGGAAGAATGGCGCAAGAGTATTACGAGAGGCTGTATAATTCTTAGTCTCTTATTCTAGAATATTTACGTATGCTTTTTACTAAATCCAAGCTACAGCTTAGCTATAGAAGTTATAATAGGATTTTATCTTTTCTCGAACTCGATAATCAAGTGCTTGCTCAACAAAATATTTACTGATGTATTCAAGTTGAAAATCTCTAACAAAGAATCGGTTGTGGTGGGATTAACCTTGCTTTGCTTTTTGAAATTCTTGTGGCTAAAAAAATAAATGATAGGATAAAAAATCATTAGCCAAACAGATGTAGAGCTTCTTTTGGTTGGCACCACTCGCTTAATGGATAGGCCATTGATGGCAGCCAGTAATCGCAATCTCAAAATGCCACTTAGAAATATTTTACTGAAATATCCAGCTTCATTGCCGGGCCATTTTGTAAAGGCATTGTATTCATTCGGCAAAGCTGTGCTATAATGCTCGCTCTCTCCAATAAACAATGAAAAACGACTTCGCAAGGAAGAAACGTTTGGTGTAGTAATAATGAGCTTACCGCTTGGCTTTAAAATTCTAGATACCTCTTGAAAGAAGAAATATTGATTGGGCAAGTGTTCCATTGTTTCAGCACAGATAACCAAATCCGCAATTGCTGATTCAATTGGAAATGGTTTTTGTAAATCAATAAAATTGCATGGCTCAGAGCAAAATTTATTTTGATCGGGAAATAAATCATAGAGAAAAGTACTGGCTTTTTCTTGAAGAAATAGATTAGCAATGAATCCACTTCCCGCAGAAAGATCATAAACCGATTTTCCCTTTAATGATGTTGCGTTATCAGCGACATATTGTTGAAAGAATTTAATTGTTGAATCTCGAGAGTGAGGTATCTCATTTTCAGAACTCATATTTTATTTTTATCAACTAAGATGGCCGAAATATAATAGGCTCGCTCAATCACTTTGGCATCGAATAAAATCTTATCGGCTGCTGTTATTTTTCTATTTTCCCATTCGGTTGTTGGCATAATCTTGAGTTTTAAACTTTGAATTGACAAGGGAAGATTAAAACCCTTCACACAGTTCGTCCAACGATAAAAAACTTTATTGCCATCAAAGTAATATTCAAACCTAGGTATTTGAATAGTTCTTAGATATTGATCAAACACTTTTGAGTAATCAAATTTCGCTTTCGCGGAAATATAGTTTTCTATTTGTTGCGTGGTTACAGTTTGGTGATAGAACTCTTTATTCAATCCTCTCAATATTTCTCTGAATAGCCTATCGTTGTTGATGCTGTGGCGAATGGTGTGTATCATGTTCGAGCCTTTAAAGTACATATCGCCCGAGCCTTCTTTATTTACATTGTAAGTACCGATAATGGGCACATCGTTTCTAATGTTTTTACGAAGGCCATTAGTATACTCTGTTGCAGCATCCAATCCATAATAATATTCTGTAAAAAGAGTTTCTGAATAATCGGTAAAGCTTTCATGTATCCACATATCAGCAGCATCCTTATAAGTTATGTTGTTGGCAAACCACTCGTGCCCCGATTCGTGAACGATGATATAATCCCACTTCAAGCCCCAGCCTGTCCCTGAAAGATCGCTACCACGATAGCCATTTTTAAACCCGTTGCCATAGGTAACAGAACTCTGATGCTCCATACCCAAATAAGGAACTTCCACTAACTTAAATCCATCCTTATAAAATAGATAGGGGCCAAACCAATATTCAAAAGCCCTTACCATTTTTTTTGTTTGGGTGAATTGTTCTTTTGCTTTTTCAAGATTATAAGGAAGTACATAATAATTTAAGTCAAGCACTCCACCTTCCCCTTTTATAGTATCTGCAAAGTGAACATAGTTGGCCACGTTCATATTCACTCCATAGTTGTTAATCGGATTACCCACAAACCAATCAAACGTTTTTGTACTATCCTTATTGACTGTAACTTTTCGTAATCGACCGTTAGAAACATCCATCAATTTTTCAGGAACTGTAACACTAATCAGCATACTATCCGGTTCGTCATACATGTGATCCTTGCACGGCCACCAAGCACTTGAGCCAAGCCCTTGGCATGAGGTAGCAATAAAATCGTTTCCATCCATATCTTTCTCCCACTGCACACCACCCTGCCAAGGTGGGTTAGTAGCAACAATTGGTTGGCCTGAATAAAAGACAACGATAGATTCCTTGCTTTTCACTTGCTGATCTTTACGAAGTAAAATCATATATGCATTTGATCCCTCTTTTTTAAAAGTTAGCTCTTGGCCATCTTGAATAACTTTATTAACAACAAGCGGAGGTTGAAGATCGACCTGAATAATTTGATGTGGTGAAAGCACCGTATAGTTAATTGTAACATTTCCAGTTAATGATTTTGATTGAGGTGAAATCTTAACATTAAGATGGTAATAAGTAAGATCCCACCAAATGCGTTCGGGCGTTATCGAACCACGCAGCGTGTCTTCTTTAGTGAACACTTTTTGCTGCGCATAAGCAAAAAGTGTTGAAAGATTTAATGCTATTAAAAACAGAATTCTTTCTTGCTTCATATTAATTTGAAATGTCATTTTTTTGCGTTCTGCTCTTCTTTGCCATTTTGCATAGCAATGAAATATAAGATTAATCAACCTAAAAGTAAGTTACAAGTTTAAGATTTTAGAATTGAGATTTAAACTTGATTTTTTAGTTACATTTAAACTACTAATCAAATCAATCTTATGAAAAAGTTTTTAACGTTCGCCTTACTTTCAACACTGTCTATTGGTTTTTCCCAACCTTTGATCCAAAGTAGTCCAAAAGAGAATGGAATTTCATCCGAACGATTAGCAAAAATAGATCAACTCATCAACAGCCATGTCACCAATAATTTAATTCCAGGAGCTGTAGTGTTGCTGGCTCGAAATGGAAAAATCGTTTATCACAAGGCGTACGGCTTTAGCGACACTGAAACCAAAGCCATTTTAAAGAAAGATGACATTTTCCGCATTGCCTCTCAAACAAAAGCTATCACCAGCTTGGCGTTAATGATGTTGTTTGAAGATGGGAAATTCTTTTTGGATGATCCCATCTCCAACTATATCCCAGAATTTAAAAATCCTAAAGTGCTAGGTACTATCAATTGGTCTGATACAAGTTATACAACTACCCCTGCCAAAAGCGAAATTACCATTCGACAATTGCTTACACATACTTCGGGCATCGACTATGCTGCTATTGGCAGTCAAGATTTTAAAGCGATATATGCAAAAGCCAAAGTGCCAAGTGGGATTGGCAGTGACGATAAATCACTGGGTGAGAAGATGAAAATTTTAGGAACCCTTCCTTTGAAACATAATCCAGGTGAGCAATTTACGTATGGTCTCAACACAGATGTGCTTGGCTATTTAGTTGAAGTGCTCTCGGGACAATCACTCGATCAATTTTTTAAGACAAGAATTTTTCAGCCTCTTGGCATGAATGACACCTATTTTTATTTGCCCAAAGAAAAATACAATCGCTTGGTACCGCTTTACACTAGCTCAAAAGGAAAAGTGGTGAAAATGCCTATGCCTATTAATGGTAAAGGGTTGAACCCAAATTATCCAGCCACAGAGGGAACATATTATTCTGGTGGTGCAGGCTTGAGTTCAACCGTTGAAGACTATGCTAAATTTCTTCAACTATTTTTAAATAAAGGAGAATACAATGGGGTGCGATTACTTAGCCGCAAAACTGTGGAGCTAATGTTAACCAATCAAACGCAGCCACCTATTACCGAACAGTTTGGCTTGGGGTTTGGCTTAGAAACAGATAAGAACGATTTTAAAAACATCTATTCGCTTGGTTCGTTCTCATGGGGAGGTGCTTTCAACACACACTATTGGGCAGACCCAAAAGAAAAGTTAGTGGGCTTGATCTTTACCAATATGTACGCTTCACCGATTTGGTACATTGGTGATAAATTTAAAATTTTAACGTACCAAGCGATTGTTGATTAAGTGTTGTTATTACCCTATAGATACGATACTGAACCAACTGAATTAAAATGGACAAAGAATATACCATCCCTGCGCAAACTCGTATTGGGCATGTTCACCTAAAAGTATCCGACATTGAGCGCTCACTTCATTTCTATTGCGATCTTTTAGGCTTTGAGCTTATAACTAAGTTTGGAAAAGAAGCCGCCTTTATTTCAGCAGGTGGCTACCACCACCATATAGGGTTAAATACGTGGCACAGCAAAGGAGCACCACCTGCACCCGTGCATGGTGTTGGCCTTTATCATACTGCGATTGTTTATCCAACAAGAAAAGATCTTGCTAAAATTTATGAACGAATAGGTAAGGCTCATTATCCCTTAACAGGAGCCAGCGATCATGGAGTGTCAGAAGCTTTATACTTGAATGACCCCGACAACAATGGCGTAGAACTTTATTGGGATAGGCCCAAAGAAAATTGGCCGCGCCAAGAAGATGGCACACCCGAAATGTTTACAAAAGCACTTGACTTATCTGGGTTGTTAAAAGAATTGGAGTGAAATTCACTCCTGATTTTATAGCAGTTGAAATTACTTTATCCAAAATTTAAAACCCCGTCCCCAAATTAATATCATACGTAAGACCGATTACTTATCTCAAAACATTCCTATTTATGAGCCCAATAATCTACAACAGTAACCTTATCCACATGCGGACCAATGATTGCTACAAACGCTTTGTGGTCAGAATTAACAATATAATCATCACGGTCTTTCTCACTTGCAAACGTTACAAAGAAACAATGGGTGAGTCCTTGATTTAAGTTTTCAGGACTGCTATTTACCCCCCACTCAAAATCTTTAATCAATTTAATTTTAGATGGCAACGCACGAAAAGCTTCTTCAATTTTCTTTACGTCTTCTTTACTACTGCTGTCTTTAAACTTGAACATAACCACGTGGCGGAGTGTAGGTTTGTCTTGTGCTTGGATCAATGAACTCATTATAAAAAAAGCTAATAGAGCGAATACAAATTTAATCTTCATAAATTAATGGTTTAGGATTTAAAATTCAAGATTCAAAATATTACTGAGTTGTAAATTCTGAATCTTGAAATTTTGATTTAGTTAAGAATAATATTTTGTTATACCTGGCACAGCCACAGGATAAAATCCATTACTATCGGGAAGAACCAATGGCTTTGTATCCCATGTAAATGTTGAAGGAGCTAATGATAGGCCAGAGTTTAAAGCCTTATCCCACTCCAATGCCTGTCCACTGTAGGTGGCCATCCGTCCAAAGATAGCAGTCATAGTGCTTTTGGCTCCATTTTCTGCATCGGCAAATTTATATTCACGTTTAGCTATTGCTTCAAACAGTTCATCGTGTTCGGTTTGGTAAGGATTGTTTTCCTTCGATTTATCGTATTGAAACAACACTTTTCCGCTACGGTCTTTAATGTTGGCATCGCCACAAAAAATAGAACCCTTAGTGCCAGTAAGTAGCTCATCTACTCTGCTCATAGTGCCTTTAATATGGCGGCATTGACTATTCAAAATACTTCCATCTGCATATTGAAATTCCACATAATGATGATCGAAAATCTCACCAAACTCTTTGCCCTTGCGCACTTCGCGCCCGCCCATACCTTGAGCCTTTACAGGATAGCCGCCTTTAAACCAGTTTACCACATCTATGTTATGAATGTGCTGCTCCACAATATGGTCGCCACAAATCCACGTGAAGTAATACCAATTGCGCATTTGGTATTCCATTTCAGTTTGTCCGGGCTTACGCATGTTTACCCAAACACCTTCGTTGTTCCACCACGCTTGCGCGGATGTAATATCGCCAACCAATCCTTCTTTATACTTAGCATATAACTCGCGATATGAATTTTGATAATGACGTTGAAGCCCAACCACCACATTTAGTTTTTTCTGTTTGGCAAGTTTAGCGGCTTCCAACACGCGGTTGATGCCGACAGGATCGGTGGCCACTGGCTTCTCCATAAAAATATGCTTGCCTTGGTTCACAGCTTCTTCAAAATGATAAGGTCTAAAACCAGGAGGCGTAGTAAGGATAACAACGTCCGCCAAAGCGATTGCTTTTTTGTAGGCATCAAAACCAACAAATTTATTTTCTTCCTTCACTGCTATCTTAGCTTTTACATTGCCCGTTGTGCCAGACCAATCCGAAAGGTCATCATCGTTAAGGTTTTTGTAACAATCGTCAAGTCTATCTTTAAAAACATCAGCCATTGCCACCAGCTTCACATTTTGTTTGGTGAGCAATGCTTGCATGGCCGCGCCTGTGCCACGCCCACCGCAACCTATCAAAGCAATCTTGATGGTATCATCAGTGGATGAGTTAAAAAATTCTGCTTGCGAAACAAGTGGAGCTGCCACCAATGCGCCTGCCATTAGTGAAGATTGCTTTACGAAATCCCTACGGGATTGATTAGTTGTGTTCATAGGTGATAAGTTTAGCCGACTAAGGTATTATAAATTTGATACAATCGGTTGTAATCGAGATGTTTTTTAAATCTTGGCCAAAAAAAGAATCCGATTAAGATCGCATTGTTGGTATACGTTGGTTACTTGCCAACCTCAATAACCTCAATCTCTGTTCTTCTATTTATTTCTCGGCCTTCCTTCTCATCGTCATTAGAAACAATGGGGCGCTCGGACCCAAAACCCTTGGCCGATACTTGGGTAGCTTTTAAGCCTCGGGTAATTAAATAATTTACAACAGAGGTAGCTCTCTTTAGCGAGAGAGCCTTGTTTACAGCCGCGTTGCCCTGATTATCTGTATGGCCATTTATCTGTACTTTTAGATGTGGATTGCCATTCAATAATTCAACCACTTTATCAAGTTCAGAGATGGATTGCGATTTTAATTCTGACTTGCCACTTTCAAAGAAGATGTTTTTCAAAATAGATTTTGCGCCTAACTGTACCGAGCTCATAATTATGTGCGTGTCTATTTCTTGATACTCGGCAAACTTGGGCAGTGTAAAGTTGAGCGAATTGAAAAGATAGCCTTGCTTTTCTGTGATTACACCATAATTACCATCGTGTGGAATAACCAACTCAAACTCGCCTGTAGCAGGGTTAGTATTTATTTTTGCTAAAGTCTTGTGTGTTTCATTGTCAATAAGAGTAATGGTAGCACCCAACGCATGTGCGTCCATCTCATCAATCACTTTTCCTTTCAATACAGTTACTACTTTGTCAGCTTTTAATTTTTGAATGATAGGATCGATAAAATCTGTCTTTTTATAATCTTCAGTTTTTGGTTTGGGGGAAATTACCGCTTTTGCAGTTTTGTATTTGGGTTCCAGAAAACTCACTTTATAAATATCGATATCGCCATAGCCGCCCTCTTTTACAGTGGCATAGTACGCTGTCTTTTTATCGGGTGCCATGCAGAAAAAGCCATCATACTCCCACGAGTTAATTGGGTAGCCCAGATTTTCAGCTTTTGTCCATTTTCCGTTTTTAAATTCACTTACAAAAATATCGTTGTTGCCAATCACTGCGTGGCCATCGGAAGAGAAATACAGGGTAGTTCCATCATAATGAATATAGGGCGAGTCGTCATTACCTTTTGTATTTATCATCCCACCAACGTTAAATGCTTTGCCCCATTCGCCTTTAGCATCTTTGGTACTCATGTAAATATCCAACCCACCATAGCCTCCAGGCTTGTTGCTGGCGAAGTACAGTTTTTTGCCATCGGGCGAAATGCTGGCAGAGGTTTCCCAATACTGTTCTGTATTGATATTTTTATTTAACGTGCCTGGCTTACTCCATTTCTCTCCATCAAAAGTTGATTCATAAATATCACCTGCATTTACTTCTGAATACAAGAACATAGTTTTGCCATCAGGCGATATGGAAGCAGCTGCATCATTTTGATCGGAGTTAATACCAGGAAGTTTTTGAGGTGCTCCCCATGCATTTCCGGTTTTTAAGGTAGCATAAATATCTTCTTTGTTAGTACCGTTTCTATTCACTTCACGGTTGGAGGTGAAAATAATCTGGCTGCCATCCGGAGAAATTAAAGGAGAGTATTCACCATGAGCGGTATTTACTGTAGACCCAAGATTTTCTATTACCACATTCCGTTGATACTGAATGAGTGAATCGGAAAGAATGCATTGCTTGATGCGGATATTGGCAAGCGCGGCTATGGCTTTATTACTTTTTCTAAACGCTTCAAAATGCTCTATCGCTTTTTTAAAGTTATTCGTGTTTTGAAATGCTAGCCCAAGGTGATAATCAATTTTGCTATCGATGTTAGGGTTAAGTTTATAAGCCTTGTCGATATACAAAGCTGCTTTTGATTTTGTATCAGAATATAGATAGGCCACGCCTAACCTAAAATTTACTTGTGCATCATCTGGATTAATATCAAGCGCCTTTTGAAATGCTTCAATAGCATCTTTATATTTCTTTTTGCCATACAATCGGTCGCCTTCTTGTATCAGCGATTTCACGGTTTGGGCATAGCCGTATGACAAAAAAAGAGTGAGAAATAAGGTAAAAGAAAAATTTATACTTACTCGTAAGATTAAGATATAGCGTAGCTTGTTAGCAAACATAGTAAAAGAGTCATAGGATTAGCTTTCAAATATACGAAACTACTATATATGTTTCTCTTAATGATTCTGTTGGTTAATGCGCTCTTCGACACCCAAGAATGTTAAAGCCTAGCATGCTTAGGTAAACAAATTCAGACAAGAGTTTTGATTGAATTGCATTTTGTAGAATTCCATTATTTAAAAATTTCGATAAAGATGACAAAAATCATGGTTGTGGCTGATGTTTCTCAATCAGCAACAATACATTCAAATGGACATTTGATCTGTATATTGAATAGCCATGAAAAATAACTTTCCACTTGATTTATGAAAATAGATGAAGTAGTTATTGTAAAATGAATAAAGAGCACTCCATAGGTACCGAAGTTGAAGTAGCATGTTACCATTGCGGCCAACCTTGCGAGCAAGAGATTATTTACCTTGACCAGAAACCATTTTGTTGCTTCGGGTGCAAAACTGTATTTGAAATTCTTAATACAAACAATCTATGCGAATACTATAACTTAAGCGATGCCCCCGGTATTCGTTTTGATATGTTGGATGAAAAACGTTATCTCTATTTGGACGAAGATAATATTCGAAAGAAGTTAGTTTCATTTGATTCCGAAAATTATTCCAAAGTGCATTTTTTGGTTCCAGCCATACATTGTATTTCTTGTATTTGGCTGCTAGAGCACTTGAGCAAATTAGATAGAGGCATCATTAAATCGGAAGTTAATTTTCAACGGAAGACTGTTAACATTGATTTTAATCCTGCAAAGATAAAGCTAAGTCGTATAGCGGCATTACTTCACTCAGTGGGCTATTACCCGAGTATTAATCTTGATAATGAAAAAAAGCAAGTTGACAATCCGCAAAAATTACTAATTATAAAATTGGCTATTGCCGGATTCTGTTTCGGCAACGTAATGCTGTTCAGCTTTCCAGAATATTTAGGGATAGATCATTCCGATCAAAGTCTTTTAAGAATGTTCTCATTGCTTAACTTGTTGTTGGCAGTGCCGGTCTTTTTCTTCAGTGCGTTTGATTATCTAAAAGCTGCTTGGAGGAGTTTCAAACAAAAGCAGATCAATATTGATGTGCCAATCGCGATTGGGTTGATGGCTTTATTTTTGAGAAGTAGTTATGATATAATTACGGCTATAGGATCTGGTTATCTGGATTCATTTACAGGATTGGTTTTCTTTTTATTAATTGGCAGGTGGTTTCAGAGCAAAACGTATGAAAGTCTTGCTTTCGAGCGCGACTTTAAATCATACTTCCCTTTGGCGGTTCATAAAAGAGTTGATGATGATTGGAAACCTGTTGTAATTTATGAGTTGAAGAAGGGCGATGAGGTTCGAATTCGGAATATGGAAATAATTCCTGCCGATAGCATTCTTTCTACCCAACAGGCGTTTATAGATTATAGTTTTGTTACAGGCGAATCAAAACCTGTAAAAGTTAAAGAAGGCGAATTAATTTATGCTGGCGGTAGACTTATCGGTCAACCTATTGATATCATTATTCAAAAACCTACTTCACAAAGTCACTTAACAAGTTTGTGGAATCATGATGCCTTTCGCAAACGTGAAGAAAGCAACTATCAAAAAATTATTGATCGTTCTGCCCGTGCGTTTACTTGGGTAGTGATGGGCATTGCCGCGGTCACCGCTATCTATTGGCAGCTTACCAAGCCAGCCGAAATGTGGTTGATACTCACATCAGTGCTAATGGTTGCATGCCCCTGCGCGTTGGCCTTGGCAGCGCCTTTCACATTCGGAAGTATGTTGCGGGCTTTTGGCACAAACAATTTCTATCTAAAAAATGCTGATGTTATAGAACGAATTGCATCGATTGATACTATCGTATTTGATAAAACTGGAACATTAACTCATTCGAATAATTCGACAATTACTTTTCATGGCGATTTATCTTCATCTGAAATGAAGTGGGTCAAGGTTTTAACTGGATGTTCTTCGCATCCATTAAGCACGTTAGTACATCAATCTATAAAAGAAAAGGTTTTTTCATTGCCTCTCAATTTTCGTGAATTTCCTGGGCAAGGCTTGGAAGCGACAATTGAGGGTAGGTTAGTTCGAGCAGGGTCTTCAACATTTGTAAAGTTTAATGGATTGTTACCCACTCAGGCTTCCTCTGTGTTTATTTCTATCGATAACGAAGTGAGAGGGTACTTTGCTATCACGGTTTCGCTTCGCGAAAATATTCAACACCTACTGGTGCGTTTGGGAGAGAAATGCAAAGCTCTTCTTTCAGGCGATAACGATTCGGATAAAAATGCAATGGAGAACTTGTTTGGCAGATCGGTAGATTTAAAATTTGATCAAAGTCCGCATGATAAACTGGAGTATATAAAAAACCTTCAACGCCAAGGAAAGAAAGTAATGATGTTAGGCGATGGATTGAATGATGCAGGTGCCATGAAGCAAAGTGATGTTGGCATTGCGGTTACAGATGACACGGGCACTTTTACTCCCGCATGTGACGGAATTTTAAAAGGTAGTAGACTTATCCAGTTAGATCAGTTTATCGTTCTCGCAAAAAAGTCATCCTCGATCTTAAAGATTGCATTCGGCATTTCATTCTTCTACAACGCTATTGCGCTCACGTTCGCTGTCACTGGTCATCTCACTCCATTAACAGCCGCTATACTTATGCCCATTTCTAGTATAAGTGTGGTAGGTTTTTCAACATTGGCTGTCAATTTCGTTTCACGAAAGTTAAATAATACCACTTTGCAATGACCATCATCATTTTATTAATTTCTATTTCCCTTACCATCGCCCTAGTCTTTTTAGGCGCATTTATCTGGAGCATGCGCAGCGGCCAGTACGATGATACGTATGGCCCTTCAGTGAGAATATTGTTTGACGATAAGATTGATAAACCGGAAGAGTAAATACTAGTTAAATTGTATTCAGGTTTTGGTGTTTTAGAAAGCATTTTTAAAAAGAGTATGTTAAGCCTACTATAACTCTTCCCTGAGATTTGGTCTGGCCATCATACATATTTTGAGCAGCAGGAACAAAAGCCAAAGCATTAAAGCCAACTTTTCTCCGAAGCAGATTAATGCCTATTGTTGAATTTAAAATATAGCCTTGACTATCTTCTATTATATCGCTTGCGAATGAGTTGAATGCATTGCTTTGGTAATTAACACCTATGCTTGGCATTATTTTAATGCCTTGTTGATTGAAGGCGTAATAATATGATGAATTTAAGTAGATGCGATTACCAAATTGATACTCTTGTTTATTAGCAGTATTAATCCGGTAAGCAACATTGGTTATCAAGCCACTTCTATTCCATGAAAAATTATCAGTCAAGTTAATAAGGTAATCAACACTACCAGTACCTGCTTGTGAATTGAAGTCACCGATATTAAAGTCAGCGGCATTTGTGTTTACTTGGTTCGCTCCTGTTGGCAATTTAATTCCTCCACCTACCAATACTTCGTGGCGTATTGTTACACGCTCACTTTTACTTAAATAGGTTTTGCTTACGATTTTATAATTGACTAAAACCATGGCATCGCCTAGCCCAATTGAAGCTGTAGTGCCATCATCACTTTGCTTAATGGTAGATAGGTAAGGAACAAACGTCATGAATTGCCACTTTTTTAAATTATAACCTCCCCATAGCTCAACTGACTTGATGTAGTCTTTACTAAACTGTGTAGCATCCGAACGAAGTGTGGAGTTGAACTCTGCTGCTGAGTATCGTAGCCCTAAAAATCCTTTTTTAAAGTTAGGCAACATTCCTATTTGAAAATTACTGTTTCCGCAGCCGCAAATTTCGCAGGCTAAACCGTTACTTAAGATTGTTAAAAATAGAATAGTGATTAATGAATGAAGATTTTTCATTTTATTTTTCAATGGTGCTAAAAGAATTTGAAATTAACTGACTGAAGCTGAAGGTCATTATTCCTTTCAAAACTTTGTTCAAATATGGAATTCTCTTATCCTTTCATTATAAACTAATGTCATGTGGAAACATGACATTAGTCATTATTTCTCCTCGCTCAACAATCTACATTTATCGAACAAAAGGGAAATTAAAATCAAAAAAAGCACTAAAAATTTAACTAACCAACTAACACTTAACTAAATGAGATATCTTATTCCAGTAGCAATTGCGGCAGTGATCTTTTCATGCGCCCCCGATAAGCCAAAAAACAATGAACAATATCCAGAACAGGATGCAAATAAATCAGCTGTTGAGGCTGTTATTGCCAACCCCACAAAAGGAATTGGAGCGGTAAAGACTGTCACACTCAAAACCCCTCTTGAAGAGGATCGGGTGTCTCGTGGACTGGCTATTTACGAAATGAAGTGTTCCTCTTGTCACAAACTTACCGATCAGCGAATTGTAGGTCCAGGTTGGAAAGATGTTACTGTGCGTAGAAAACCTGAATGGGTCATGAACATGATTACCAATGTTGATATGATGTTAGAGAAAGACCCCGAAGCACAGAAGTTGCTGGAGTTGTGCCTAATGCGTATGCCTAACCAAAATATGTCGATTGGTGATGCACGCGATGTGTTAGAGTTCATGCGGAAAAATGATGGAGCTAAATAACCTAATCAATTCTATATGAAGGCAATCCTCAAATCTTTATTATTTCTAGCGCTTATTTCCTGCAGCCAGCCAAAACCTGCAACTGATGAAGCATCTTCTGAAGCTGCACCTGTTGGTGGAGGCCAAGCGTCTGTGCAAGATGCCACCTCAGAACCTGATGTAGTGCATATTGCTATTAACTCGCCTGACCACACAACGTTGGTTACAGCTTTAAAAGCAGCTGAGTATGTGGATGTTCTTTCTAACGCTGGGCCATTCACAGTGTTTGCACCCACCAATGCAGCCTTTGCAAAACTACCTGCCGGTACGGTAGAAGGTTTATTAAAGCCTGAAAATAAAGATGCTCTAAGAAATATTTTAGAGTACCATGTTTATGTAGGCGTAATCAAAGAAGATTTTATTCAGGATGGTATGACCTTGAATCAGGTTAACCTCGACAACATAACCCTTGGAAAAAAGGACGGTAAGATCACTGTCAATGGCATGAATGTATTGGGATCTGCGAAAGCCTCCAATGGCATTGTGTATATCATTGATGGCGTGTTGTTGCCTCCCACAAAAAAATAAAAGTCAATAATAAATTTAATCTCTATATGAAAAAGTTAATAAGAATATCCTTCTTCGTGGCATCGCTTGGATTGCTTTTCGGGAGTTGTAAACCTACAGGACCCAAAGAGGCCGTAGTGGGTAATGCAGCTTCAAAGGTGTATGTAGCCCCCGGTAAATATGATGAGTTTTACAACATAGTTTCAGGTGGCTTTAATGGACAAATAGCAGTTTATGGAATTCCTTCTGGTCGTTTGCTCCGCATCGTCCCTGTCTTTTCTGCCTTCCCAGAAAATGGATACGGGTTTAGCGAAGAAACTAAGCCTATGTTGAACACCTCTTACGGATTTGTCCCCTGGGACGATTTACACCACATTGCATTATCTACCACGAAAGGTGAACATGACGGCCGTTGGATTTTTGCAAATGGAAACAATACACCTCGCGTTGCCCGCGTTAATTTTAAAACCTTTCGCACAGAGGAAATTCTCGAGATCCCCAATAGTGGAGGAAATCACTCCTCTCCATTTATAACAGAAAATACCGAATACCTTGTGGCAGGTACACGTTTTAGCGTGCCCATGGGAAACAACAAAGATGTGCCCATCAGTTCATTCAAAGAAAATTTCAAAGGGTCTATAAGTTTTATCAAAGTAGATCCACAGTCTGGTCGCATGAGTATCGCTTTTCAACTACGCACACCTGGATTTAATTTTGATCTTAGCCGTGCAGGGAAAGGTCCGTCTCATGGATGGTTCTTCTTCTCGTGCTACAATACAGAACAAGCTTACACTCTGTTAGAGGTAAATGCCTCACAAAAAGATAAGGATTTTATTATGGCGGTAAATTGGAAAAAGGCTGAAGAGTATTTGGCACAAGGTAAAGGAAGAATAGAGAAATCAAAATATGCACACAACGTTTATGATGAAAAGGTGCACTCAGCCACTTCCACCATGGAAGAAGAAGTAATGGTATTGGATGTAACTGAGCTTAAAGACATTGTTTATTTCATCCCTTGTCCCAAATCACCTCATGGTTGTGATGTAGATCCTTCCGGAGAATATATTGTTGGCAGTGGAAAATTGGCTGCCATGATGCCCGTGTTTTCTTTTTCGAAGATCCAAAAAGCAATTGCTGATAAAAATTATGAAGGTGATTTTAATGGCATTCCGGTAATCAAGTATGAAGCAGCTTTGCATGGTGAAGTTAAAAAGCCAGGACTTGGCCCGTTACATACCGAATTTGATGACAAAGGGAATGCTTATACGTCTATGTTTGTATCTTCGGAAGTAGTAAAGTGGAATGTAAAAACCCTTGAGGTATTAGATCGTGTACCAACCTACTACTCAGTTGGTCACTTGTCTGTACCAGGCGGACCAACCAGCAAACCTTGGGGTAAGTATATGATTGCTTACAACAAAATCACGAAGGATCGTTATTTGCCAACAGGGCCTGAGTTAGCTCAATCCGCACAGTTGTACGACATATCGGGTGATAAGATGCAATTGTTGTTAGATTTTCCTACGACTGGCGAACCACATTATGCTGAGGCAATACCTGCAGGTTTAATACAACCTAACTCTCTTAAAATTTATAAGTTAGAAGATAATAAGCACCCTTATGCTGCTATTGGCGAGAAACAAGCAAAGGTTGAGCGCAACGGAAATCAGGTACATGTTTACATGACAGCGATCCGTTCTCACTTGACTCCCGACAATATTGAAGGTGTTAGAGTTGGAGACGATGTTTACTTCCATCTTACAAACTTAGAACAAGATTGGGATGTGCCACACGGCTTTGCCATTCGAGGTGCAACCAGTGCGGAAATATTAGTAATGCCAGGCGAAACGCAAACATTGAAATGGAAACCTTTGACTGCTGGAGTGACTCCTTTCTATTGTACAGATTTTTGTTCGGCACTTCATCAGGAAATGTCTGGCTACATCAGAGTTTCACCAGCAGGAAGTTCTACCCCGTTAAAATTTTCGACAGGAGTAGTTGAATCAGAAGCTAAAGGCTCAAAATAATCTGTTTTCAATTCATAGTTTACAGGTTGACAAAGATGGCTCTCGGTTGTAATGATCGAGGGCATCTTTAAACCAAATCAGAAAGTGAAAAAATTAACATCCTTATCGAGAGGTACTTTGGCAATTGTTTCAATTGCTTTAGTCTCCGCCTATTTTATTCCGCTGTGGCAGATACTCATGTGGGCTCCTCAATATCCAGAAGGACTTGAAATGAAGATTTGGATAAACACACTCACAGGAGATGTAAGAACCATCAGTGCTCTCAATCACTACATTGGTATGAAGACCATTGAAGTAAGTATGTTTCCGGAGTTTGGATACATGATTTATATTGTAGCCGCGATTATCGCAATGGGGTTGATAACAAGTCTTGTCGGGAAGCGCTTCATGCTCATTTCTTTTTTTGGAGTGATGATCGCAGCAGCACTTGGCGCCTTGATTGATTTTTATATGTGGGGGTATGATTATGGTCATAACCTAAATCCGGAAGCCCCAATAAAAATTGAAGGCATGTCCTATCAACCCCCTCTGATAGGAACAAAAATACTACTCAACTTTACGGCTTTCTCTGGGCCAGATATTGGAGGATGGATTTTTATTAGCGCGGGCATACTGGTTTTTGGTATTATCCTCTATGAATGGAAAGTGAATAAAAAATGAAATCATTAAAAAATCTTAGCGTTTACTTTGCCATCTCACTGATAGCAGCTTTAGTAAGTTGTTCAACTGAACCACAACCTCTTCAATACGGTACAGACGTTTGCCATTTTTGCAAGATGACGCTGATGGATAAGAAGTTTGGCGCTGAACTCGTAACAAAAAAAGGCAAGGTTTATAAGTTCGATGACTTAAATTGTTTTTTGAATTTTTATCATTCCGGCTTTGTAGAGCCAGCTGACTTTACGCATCAGTTAGTAGTCGACTACTCTAAGCCGGGTAAATTAATAGAAGCAACTTCCGCTTTCTATTTTAAGTCAAAAGAATTACGGACGCCTATGGCAAGTGAAGTGGCAGCCTTTTCAAAGAAGCATAGTATGGATAGTATTAAAAAGAACATGACAGGTTTCTATTTAGTATGGGGTGAAGTTATCACCCAGTTTAAATGATTCGCATCGGTATCTTCCTTTTCATGGCAATTACGGCCAATGCAGCTACGTTAAAAGTAGGCAACCGGAATTTTCCTTCTATCAAAGCAGCAATTGAAAAAGCACAAGCGGGTGATACAATATTAATTAGCCAAGGCATTTACAAAGAAGGAAATATTATAATCAAAAAATCAATCACACTAATTGGCATCGGTTTTCCCTTAATTGATGGTGAGAATAAATTTGAGATATTAACTATTGTGGCAGATCATGTGACTATTTCGGGTTTACATCTAGCCAATACCGGAATTGCCAGTATAGAAGATATTGCAGCTATTAAAGGACTCGAAGTTCAAGATCTCAAAATTCTAAATAATCGGTTTGATAATACCTATTTTGGTATTCACATTTCAAATTCAACTAATTGTCTGATTGAAGGCAACACACTTACCTCCGATGCTGAAGCTGAACATCAGATTGGCAATGGCATTCACCTGTGGAAGTGTGAACACGCCATCATCCGCAACAATACAGTGACTGGCCATCGTGATGGAATTTATTTTGAATTTGTTACACACTCAAGGGTAGAAAAAAATTTAAGCTTTGGAAATCTCCGTTATGGCTTGCACTTCATGTTTTCGCATGAGGATGAATATATAAATAACACGTTTCGCAACAACGGATCGGGTGTGGCGGTAATGTATACCAAAGGTGTAACCATGACTGGTAATAGTTTTGAGGAAAATTGGGGTTCCTCTTCCTATGGACTTTTATTAAAAGATATTCGGGATAGCAAAATAGAAAAAAATAAATTCTATAAAAATACAATCGGTGTGTTAATGGAGGGCTGTAGCCGTAGCGATTTTAAGGGAAACGAATTCAATCTTAATGGTTGGGCATTAAAGATTCAGGCAAGCTGTGATGCAAATACTTTTATTGAGAATAATTTTATTTCTAACACCTTTGATATTGCCACCAATGGATCTCTTTCGCTGAATACTATCTCTGGAAACTATTGGGATAAGTATGAAGGCTATGATTTAAATAAGGATGGCATTGGCGATGAGCCCTTTAGGCCTGTGAGTCTTTATGGAATGGTGGTAGAGAAAATGCCAACAGCGGTTATGCTATGGAGAAGTTTTTTAGTGATTCTATTAGATAAAGCAGAGAAAGTATTGCCTTCAGTAACACCAGAAAATTTGAAAGACAATTCCCCCCACATGAAATTTATTGCAACTACTAATGGACGATAATATGATCGCCACGCGTAATGTGGATAAGAAATTCGGAAGGCTGAAAGTATTGGACGATGTTTCAGTAAACTTCCAATCCGGCAAGTCATATGCTATCATTGGGCCCAATGGATCTGGGAAAACTACGCTGATCAAATGCTTGCTGGGCATGGTTCTTCCAGATTCTGGCAAGATTGAAGTAAATGGCAAAACTATTTTTAATCAATGCAACTATCGTAAGGATATTGGTTACATGCCCCAGATTGGTCGGTATCCTGATCAAATGAAAATCGGGCAATTGTTTGAAATGATGAGTGACCTTCGCCCTGATATCAGTGCAACAGATGAAGAGTTGATTGGCGAGTTTAAGCTGCGGCCCATCATGCACAAGCGTATGCACACACTTTCAGGCGGCACTCGTCAAAAAGTAAGTGGAGCATTGGCGTTTTTATTCAACCCATCAATTTTAATATTGGATGAACCCACGGCAGGCCTTGATCCGATAGCGGTAGAGATTTTGAAAATCAAAATTCAATCAGAAAAGGAGAAAGGAAAATTATTTCTTATCACATCACATATTCTTAGCGATCTGGATGAGCTTACTTCTGAAGTATTATATCTGGAGGATGGTCGAGTAATGTATAATACTTCGATTCAGCTATTGAAGGATGAAACAGGTGAAGAAAAATTGGGTCGAGCCATTGCATCCTTAATGAAAGGTCAACAAGAAAAAGTATGATACGCATCACTAAGCACGTTTTGTATGATATACTGCGCAATCGCTTTGTTATTTTCTATACCCTGTTTTTATTGATTATCACCTTTAGCCTTTTTAGTTTGGACAGCGATGCAGGCAAGGCATCATTGAGTTTGCTTAATATTATTTTGTTGGTAGTACCCTTGGTAAGCGTTATCTTCACCACCATTCATTTTTTCAATTCTTACGAGTTTATAGAACTATTGCTTTCGCAGCCTATCAATCGAAGTATAATATTCTTTAGTGAATTTGGTGCTGTTGCCCTTGCCTTATCAGTTGCTTACTTAGTGGGGGTTGGTGTTCCGTTATTCATAATGTACCCCAACCAAAGTTCTATTATTATGTTACTCGCTGGTTTGCTACTCACATTGGTTTTTGTCGCCCTCGCTTTTTTGGCTTCTGTTGGCACACGCGACAAGGCCAAAGGCATTGGCATTGCTTTGTTATTCTGGTTTTACTTTTCCTTGATTTATGATGGATTTTTATTGTATATCATTTATTCATTCAGCGATTATCCTTTAGAGAAAGTTACATTGGCATTGGCTTCACTCAATCCAATTGACTTAGCCCGAATAAGTATTTTATTAAAACTAGATATCTCTGCCTTGATGGGCTATACCGGTGCATTTTATAAAAATTTCTTTGGTACTTACCTTGGTGTTAGTTACTCCTTGGGCATGCTCGTGCTGTGGGTAATTGTTCCTTTGCTTTTGGCGAGAAGGAAATTTCTAAACAAGGATATTTAAAAACAATTGAATTATGAATATAAAAAATGAGCTTAACTTTTCAACGAATAAGCCTGCTGTTTTAATAGTCCAAAAAAATGATGGCAGCCTAGTTGTTTCTATTGGCTTGTTGAAAGATCAGGTGCTGTCGAAGCATAAGACTGCCCATCCTGCCTTGCTTATTGTTATGACTGGTTCTGTTAGATTTAAGATTAATGGTACCGATTCGATTTTAAATGCAATGGATACTTTTAACATACCAATAGATATTGAGCATGAGGTGGTAGGGATAGAGGATGAAAGTATTTTTTTGATTGTAAAAACTATTCATACAGAAAAACTATAATTGAGCCCTATGGAACTCAACACAAGAGCAAACATAGAACTACTGGTCAATACCTTTTATGAAAAAGTAAAGACAGATGAATTACTTGCACCAGTCTTTGCCCGGATAGATTGGCCTGCGCACTTGCCAGTGATGTATAATTTTTGGGCGTCTATGTTATTGGGCGATCAATCCTATCAAGGGAGTCCATTTCAAAAGCATATTGGTTTACCTATTTCTTCACACCATTTTGATAGGTGGCTTTACCTTTTTATTCAAACCGTTGACGAGCATTTTGTTGGACCAACAGCGGAGGAAGTAAAGAGCAGAGCTAAACAAATTGCTTCTGTTTTTCAGTTCAAACTCGGGTTACAAAAAGACAATTCAAAAAACTGACAAAAATCAGCCGCCTTGCTAAGGAAGGTCAGGTTAAGGTATAATCGCAGATTTTACTTTTATGCAACAAAACGCATAAGCCTGAGCCTCTATGGAACTAGAAAAATTCAGTTACGACAATAAAGTTGTTAAAGCATTTATCATTGCTACCGTTGTATTTGCATTGGTAGGTATGTCAGTAGGACTTCTAGCCGCCATTCAGCTTTTCTATCCAATTTTCAATTTCGATTTGCAATACACCACGTTCGGTCGTATTCGTCCTCTTCATACCAATGCCATCATTTTTGCCTTTGTGGGCAATGCTATGTTTGCAGGTATTTACTATTCTCTGCAGCGTTTGCTCAAAGCACGCATGTTCAGCGATAAGTTAAGCTGGATACACTTTTGGGGATGGCAACTTATTATTCTTGCAGCTGCCATCACGCTTCCTCTTGGTATGACTAGTGCCAAAGAGTATGCAGAACTTGAATGGCCTATCGACATTGCCATTACAGTAATATGGGTGGTGTTTGGCTGGAATATGATGAGCACTATCATCAAGCGCAGAGAGCGACATCTGTATGTTGCCATTTGGTTTTACATCGCCACGTTCGTAACGGTTGCCGTTCTTCATGTCGTCAACTCCTTTGAAATTCCAGTTACTCTTTTCAAAAGTTATTCTGCTTATGCTGGCGTGCAAGATGCGCTAGTGCAATGGTGGTATGGGCATAATGCTGTGGCGTTTTTTCTTACTACTCCCTTTCTTGGGTTGATGTATTACTTTTTACCAAAGGCGGCAAATCGCCCAGTGTATTCATATCGTCTTTCTATCATTCACTTTTGGTCTTTGATATTTATTTACATCTGGGCTGGTCCACATCACTTGTTATATACCTCATTGCCAGATTGGGCTCAATCACTAGGTGTTGTATTTTCCATCATGCTCATTGCCCCATCGTGGGGTGGCATGCTCAACGGGTTGATGACTCTCCGCGGTGCGTGGGATCGTGTGCGTGAGGAGCCTATACTTAAGTTTATGGTTGTGGCGATAACGGCCTATGGTATGGTAACATTGGAAGGGCCACTCTTATCGCTGAAAAGCGTAAACGCTATTGCTCACTTTACCGATTGGATAGTTGCTCACGTACACTTGGGAGGGCTTGGTTGGAATGGCTTTTTGATTTTCGGAATGCTGTATTGGATGGTGCCTCGCATGTGGGCCACAAAATTGTATTCAACGCAGTTGGCCAATGTCCACTTCTGGTTAGGCACACTCGGTATCATTTTTTATGCATTGCCAATGTATGTATCGGGAGTTGTGCAAAGCTTGATGTGGAAAGAATTCAATCCCGAAGGATTTTTAGTGTATAAAAATTTCTTAGAGACAACGGTTCAGATATTACCCTTACACATGCTTCGCGCTATAGGCGGTGGGTTATATTTAATTGGCGCCATCATCATGACCTATAACTTAATTAAGACAGCGTATGCAGGAAGCTTTATCGCCAATGAAGAAGCTGAAGCTGCGCCACTGTCAAAAGAATATGTAGCAAAAGAGGGAGGATGGCATCATAGATTATTGGAGCACAAACCAATTCTCTTCACCGTGCTTTCTTTAGTGGCAATATTAATTGGAGGAGTTATTGAGTTAGTACCTACATTTTTGATCAAGTCAAATGTGCCTACCATCAGCAGTGTAAAACCCTACACTCCGCTTGAACTTCATGGCCGTGATATTTATATCCGTGAAGGTTGTGTGAATTGTCATACACAAATGGTGCGACCTTTCAGATCAGAAACCGAGCGCTATGGAGAATATTCTAAGGCGGGTGAATTTGTTTACGATCATCCATTTTTGTGGGGATCAAAACGCACCGGCCCGGATCTTCATCGCATGAACGGAAAGTATTCTAACGCATGGCATTATAATCACATGCTGGCGCCTGATGCGGTTTCAACTGGATCAATCATGCCAGCTTATCCATGGTTATTCGAGCAATCAATTGACAAAGAATTAACAGCAGGAAAAATAAAAGCATTGAGAACAGTGGGCGTTCCTTATGAAGATGGTTATGAAAATCAGGCCAATGAAGACCTCGATAAACAAGCAACCGCTATATCGACCAACTTAAAAGCGGATGGCATTGAGGTAATGCCAGAAACTGAAATCGTTGCCTTGATTGCGTATCTCCAAAGATTAGGCAAAGACATAAAAGCTGAAAAACTGGTACAGAATAAATAATCTTAACTCTATTAAAATGTATAAGAACGTACTTCAAGGTATTGACAACATCGCCATCTGGCCCTTGATCTCATTTGTCATTTTCTTTCTCTTTTTCATTTGCCTGCTATGGTGGGTATTTACTGCCGATAAAAAATTTATTGACACTATGAAACAGATGCCTTTAAATGATAATTCTATTGAAGATCTAATGAAACAAAAAGAATAAAGTCTTTATGAATCCACCAATTGATGATAGACCTCACCGCATGACCATGACATGCGAAATTAAAAAGAAGGATAACAATACTTTGGCCATTTCACAAAGGCCAATGATAAAAGGAATCTGTGAGCAACTTCGCGATAAGAAGATAGGAACGAAAAAGATAGTAAGTGGTGTGCTTTTGATGTTGTTAAGTTTCACCAGTTGGGCACAAAGTCAATCAGCAACAGCACCTACTTTTTTGGACGATCCATTCAATCATCCCTTGCTACCATTGTATGCAATGTCCTTCTTGATATTCGTAACTATAGTTCTTGTATTGGTTACAGCTTCGTACACATTAAAAATTCTTAACTTATTTATTGAGCAAGCAGCATTAGAAAGAGCCAAAAGATTGGGAGTTACTTATGTAAAGGAGATGGCATGGTGGGAAAAAACTTGGCAAAAGTGGAATGCCTTTGTGCCTTTGAATGAAGAAAAGAACATCGACTTAGGTCATGATTTTGATGGCATACGGGAGTTGGACAATCACTTACCCCCTTGGTGGAAAATATTATTTATCGCATCTGTTATATGGAGTTTTGGTTATTTGCTAGTATACCATGTGTTCAATGCCATGCCTCTTTCAATCGATGAATATCAGAATGAACTTACAATGGCTGATGAGCAAGCCAAAAAATTATTAGCCTCACAACCTGCTGCTATTATTGATGAAAATACGCTTGTATATGAAAAGGAAGATGCGGTATTAGCCAAAGGCAAAGCCGTGTTCACAACGAGTTGCGTGCCTTGCCATCGTAATGACGGTGGTGGAAATGCGATTGGTCCTAACCTTACCGATTCTTATTGGATTCATGGTGGGGAGATAAAAAATATCTATGCTACCATAAAGAATGGTATTGTTGAAAAAGGCATGCCCATGTGGGGAAAGGCGATGAGTCTTCAAGATGTAAAATCGGTAGCCTTCTTTGTAATGAGCTTGCAAGGATCTAATCCTGCTAACGCAAAAGCACCTCAAGGCAACTTGTTTACTCCTTCGCAAAAGACGTCACCTTCTGATAGCATTGTTGTAAAATCAGACAGCTTGAAGGCACGGACTATGGCTAAATAAGATCTTTAAACTAGTTGAAAAGTAGGGAGGATTAACTATGAGCAAGGATACTAACGACTTATATAAATATGATGAACAATTTCGAGATAGCATTGCCACTGTAGACAACAAAGGTAAGCGCATCTGGGTTTATCCGAAGAAGCCTAGCGGTTATTATCATCGGTTAAGAATTGTTGTTACTGTTGTGTTATTGTCCTTGTTATTGGGCGGGCCTTTTATAAAAATTGGCGGTCAACCTTTATTGCTACTTAATATTTTCGAAAGAAGGTTTGTAATTCTCGGTCAGGTATTTTGGCCGCATGATTTTATTTTGCTGGCACTTACACTAATCACTTTTTTTGTTTTCATAATTCTATTTACTGTAGTGTTTGGGCGAATCTGGTGCGGTTGGATGTGCCCCCAAACACTTTTCATGGAAATGGTGTTTCGTAAAATTGAATATCTTATTGAAGGTGATGCTAATGAACAACGTAAATTAAATATTGCTCCTTTATCAGGAGAAAAAATTCTAAAAAAAACAGTAAAGCACTTTATTTTTCTGGCCATCTCCATAGTGATTGCCCACACATGCATGGCTTACATGATTGGTGTTAAGCAAACATGGAATATCATTCAGCACTCACCAGCTGATAACGTTGCAGGTTTTATGGGGCTCATAGTATTTACCATAATTTTTTATGCAGTGTTTGCTTATTTTAGAGAGCAGGCTTGTGTTGTAATTTGTCCTTATGGTAGATTGCAGGGAGTGTTACTTATAAAAGACTCTATCGTAGTTGCCTATGATTGGTTGCGTGGAGAGCCACGAGGCAAAATCCAAAAAACAAAAGTAGCGGAAGTAAAAACAGGCGATTGTATAGACTGTAAATTGTGTGTGCATGTATGCCCCACAGGCATTGACATTCGCAATGGTACGCAACTTGAATGTGTAAACTGCACAGCGTGTATAGATGTATGTGATGAGGTAATGATAAAAATAAATAAGCCAACAGGACTTATTCGTTATGCCTCCTACAATTCAATTAAAAACGGTGTTCAGCAACTGATAACTCCCCGAGTTATAGGTTATTCTTTTGTGCTGATTGCTTTACTCGGTCTTCTAAGTTTTAACCTGCTTACACGCTCAGATGTAGAAACTACGGTATTGAAAGTTTCTGGAACCCTGTATCAACGAGGTGAAGATGGATATATCACTAATCTATACAATGTAGAGTTTATAAATAAAACTTTCAACGATTTGCCATTGGAAATAAAAGTTGAATCTCCGGCTGAAGCAGTGCTAGTAAGGCCTGACGGGAAATCTATTATAGTTCCGGCAGAGGGAATGTTAAAGACAGTCTACTTTATTAAAATTCCTGCTGAACAAATCAAGCAATCAAAAAATGTTGTGTACTTAGGAGTTTATGAAAACGGGAAATTAATAGAGAAGTTGAAAGTGAAGTTTATCGGACCAATTACCACCTTTAAAAAAATTAAATCATGAACTGGGGGAAATCGATAATAGCTGCATTTATTTTTTTTGCGATATTCATCTTTGCACTTGTGGCTGTTTGCATGAGGCAAGACATCAGCCTGGTGTCTAAAGATTATTATAAGGAGGAGATCAACTATCAGCAACAGATAGAACGGCTCAATAATGTTGAGCATCTTAAACAAAAGCCAACGATAAAAATGAAAGGAAACTATCTTGAGATTTCTTTTGATCAACTGACGGCTGTCGGTCATGGAGAGTTAAAGCTTTTCAGGCCATCGAATGAAAGCTTCGATACCAAGTTTTCCTTTCAGTCGCAACAGGATAGTGTGCTTAGATTTTATGTTAACAATTTACCTTCAGGTATGTATCGCGCCAAGATGGAGTGGACTATGGATGGGAAGGAATATTACATGGAAGAAAAAATTAATCGGTAATGCTACTCTCCGCTCTCCTACTTGGTTTTGTTGGCAGCCTTCATTGCATGGGTATGTGCAGTCCCTTAGTGATAGCCGTCACCAATATTAGAACCCCCTATTTTGCAATTCGGGTTATTTACAATGTGTCGAGAATTATAAGCTATGGAATACAAGGCGCTATCATCAGTGTGTTTGGATCATTGTTTCATTTCTCAGAATTTCAAACGGTTTTTTCCATTGGCCTTGGTTGCCTATTGATTCTATTGGGCTTTGCAGGCATTAGCCAGTTTAAATTGCCATTTATATCAGCAGTAATGCAAAGGTTTACGGCATTTATTAAAGTTCAGTTTTCAAAGTTTCTTATCAAGAAAACTTACCTTTCCATTTCTATCATTGGCTTTCTTAATGGACTTCTTCCTTGTGGGCTTACTTACTTGGCTTTAACCTATTGCATACTTTTGCCCGATGCCTTTTATGGTTTTTTATTTATGTTTTTCTTTGGCTTAGGCACCTTTCCAGTAATGTTGGGTTTTACTTCATTAGCCTTAAAATTATCAAAAAGATTCTCAATCAAAATCCCGCATCTTGTCACCATAGCTTTGATTATTACAGGCACGATTTTAGTATTTCGTACAATGTTAAAACACCCCGTTACTATTGATTCACCAGCTGAGATCGTGATTTGCAAGTAAGGCCTTTATCTTGCCAAATTCCACCGTATTACTTTCTCCAGTTTATCTGAATAAATAATTTTAATTTTCCCGGTTTCTATTTCAATAAGTCCTTCATCTTTAAAATCGGAGAGAACTCGAATTACGGATTCGCTTGCTGTACCTACAATCTTCGCTAAGTCTTCACGCGCAATTGTAATTGTATCTTTTCCTTCTGCTAAATTCTGCAGTTTTAGCAATGCTTCTGCTGTACGCTGCCTTACAGAATTATAGGCAAGATTTAATAACTGTTTTTCTTTATCGGCTACCTTTTTACAAAGCAATGCTATGAAGCTTGAAGAAATATCAGTATGACTATTGAGCAATGTTAGAAAATCATCTTTCGGAATAATTATCACCTCAGAATCTTCAAGGGCAATAGCGGATTCCAAATAATTTCCATTTTCAAGCAAGGGTTCAAAACCAAAGAAGTCTCCCGTGCTATATAAATTGGTAATTAATTCTTTTCCTTCAGGATGCGATTTAAATGTTTTGATGCTCCCGCTTTGCAAAAAGAAAAGCGATCGGGGTGCATCACCTTCCGCAAATAGTTCTGCTTTCTTCTTAAATGATTTCACTTTCTTTTCCAAGCAAAGTTCCTTCAAGTTCAACGCTTTACTTGCATCTTGAATAAAGCTATCAAGCCCAGCCTCAGTGGCCTGGTATTCGTGTTTCCTTATGCTTTGCTTTTGCAAGCGCGTCTCAATGGCATTAAGCAAATCAGTATCGTTAAAAGGCTTGGTGAGATAGTCATCAGCACCTAAGTTCATACCTCTGCGTATATCGTTACGTTCTGTCTTAGCTGTTAAAAATATAAAAGGTATGTTGACAGTTTCCGGTTTCTTGTTAAGAATATGCAACACGCCATAGCCATCTAGTTCAGGCATCATTATATCACATACAATCAGGTCGGGTAGCTCGCGTTGTGCAAGTTCAACGCCTATTTTTCCATTCTCGGCCGTTAGTACCTTATAATTAGCAAGTAATAAAATCTCGCTCGTGTTTTCACGAATTTCAAGATTGTCTTCAATCAAAAGTATCTTCATAAATATCTTAGTAGTCAGTCATTAGTTCACCTTAAAGCAATAAGCAGAAGTCAATCATAAGGAATCACAACTTCAAAAGTGCTGCCTTTGCCTTGCTCACTTTCAAACGAAATCTTACCATTCAATAATTCGACATAACGTTTTACAATATGCAAGCCCAAACCAGTGCCTTGAATAGACGAAGCATTGCTTGCACGGAAGAATCGATCAAATAGATGTTTGTGATCTTCAAGAGGTATGCCCATGCCTTCATCGTTTATCTGAATTGTAAGCAGGTTAAGTTGATTGAAGCAGCTCAAAAAAATGGGTTTATATGGTTCAGAATATTTACTTGCGTTGGATAATAGATTAAACAAAATATTGCGGATGATGCGAGCATCTGAATTGATCTGCAATTTTTGTGTTTTGAGTTGAATAATGATTTGTTGACCTTCCTTTAGGCTGGGTGTAACTTCTTCTCTAATATCATCCAGCAAGGATTGTACTTCAATGAGTTCATGGATTGCTTCCACCTTATCTTCTTCTAATTTACCCAACGATAAAAAATCGTTAAGTATTCCCGTAAGGTGATTTACTGATGAGCGCACTCGCTGAGTGTGCTTGTCTATTTTATCAAGATCGTTTCGCTGCTTATATTGATCTACCAATGAGATAGAACTCAAAATGGTGCTCAGTGGAGTGCGGAACTCATGCGAGGCAATGGAAACAAATTTTGATTTTAAGTCATTCAATTCGCGTTCTTTTTCAAGGGCTTTCCGTGCTTCTTCTTCAGCCCGTTTACGCTCGTTAATTTCGCGTTCCAATTCCTGAATAGTTTTATGAAGTGCTTCTGTGCGTGTTTGCACTTTCTTCTCCAACTCTGTGGCGTATACCACTAGTTGTTCTTCACTTCGCCTCAAGGCATCTTCCGATTTTTTGCGCAACGTAATATCGCTAATAAAAGCCATCACGATAAGGTTATCCCCAACATGTGTATAGCTAAGACTTATCTCAATAGGAAATTCTTTACCGTCCCTTCTTAATGCAGTAAGGTCGCGGCCGATACCCATCCTACGGGGTTCTGGATTACTATTAAATCCAAGCCGTAAATTTTCGTGTCTACCTCTGTAGCGTTCAGGCAAAAGAGTTTCAAGTAATAAGCCATTTAGCTCATTAGTAGCGTATCCAAACATTTTTTCAGCCACGGGATTGGAAGAAAGTATGAAGCCTTTATCGTTTACCATCACAATGCCTTCGGACATACTTTGAAATATCTCGCGAAAAGCGTCATTTGAAATAATGGAAAGTGCAACTTTTGACATAGTGTAATACTGCAAGTTAATCGACTAAGTAAAGATGACAAAAATCATACTTTTCATTGATAAATCTTTTGGGAGAAAAACGAGATCGATAGTATGTTCGCAACATGGAAGAATATACTGAAGACGGACGTAGAAATGAATCGGCCATAGTTTGCATAACAGATTTCTCTCCTTCCTCTAACCTTGCGCTAAGATGGTCGGTGGCTATGGCAGAAAAAATAAAAGCGCACCTAACTGTGCTGCACACATTTCGATTGCTGCATACTAATGGTTTGGGAATGCAAATGAAGCTTAGACAGGAGGAGCAAGCCAATAAAGACTTTTCTGTTATTGAAAAATCGCTTTTGATGGGGCATCCTATTACTTATGAATTTAAAACAGAAGTTGGTTTTATAGCTGATAGAATAGAAGATCTGGAGAGAAAAAATCCGATCGATTTGATTGTGCTTAGCGAGAAAATACGCGAGAATAATAAAGAAATATTCGATGAGCTTCTTCAACGAATAAAAATGCCTTTAACAATTATCCCCTAATAATCACTCTATTTTTTCTAGAGCCTATACTAGGCAGAGTCTTGCTCGCTGCTTGCAAAGAGTTTACTTTTGCAGCGAAAATTCTATTCATGCAGTAGAAGTTTTTTTATTTCTATTACTTAATTGATGATATCGTGAGAAATTTAGCCATTACTGTGTTGCTGATGTTTGCAGGGTTAAGCTGTTGGGCTCAATCTTCACTTTTTTCCAATACCATTAAAAGTTATGCCAACTGGGAGATTGTAGATAAAGAAGCCGTTTGGGCATACGTATTTCCATCCAAAATAAAAAACAAGACAACATTAGAAGAGGCGGTGGTCGTCTTTTTGAAACAAAACCCTACCATTCAAAATGTGGTGATGAAGAATACGGAGATCACGGCTGATATTACTAACCTGAAAATTGATTATAAAAAATACGGTGGCTCATCGCGCTATACATCGCAGGCATTTGTGAATGGAATATGGAGCGGTAAGTTGGTGATCGAAATTGTGGATGGAAGCTATGAAGCAATAGTGAGCAAGATGGCCTTTGATGTAGAACACAAAGGCTTGAATTCTGGCGATGGAATTATGGGCGCCAATGGAGGCAGAGGTTCCTGGACAAGTTCTGTTCTTAATAAAGATCATCAAGCTTTTAAAGAAGGAAAGAAAGTGGACATTGAGCTTTTCAATAAAGCCTTGATGGATATTTTTGATTTGAAAAAATAGTTACTTTTCAAATCACGTGAAATAATCCTTAAACTATTTCTATATGAAAATGATAAAGTTTTTTTTAGTCATCTCCATTTGTTTTATCTCCTTTCAAATGAATGCGCAAACCACAATTCCGCTTTATGCGGATAAAATCCCTAACAGTAAGCCTACAGTTGACGGGGAAAAAACTGTTCATGAAAATGGAATTGATATAGTAAGCAATATTTCTATCCCCACGCTCAGTATCTTTTTGCCAACGAAAGAGAAGGCCAATGGAACAGCCGTTATCATTTGCCCTGGTGGTGGTTACTGGATAAACGCATTGTCGCACGAAGGCACTGATGTGGCAAAACGTTTTGCGGATTTAGGTATCACGGCTTTCGTTGTAAAGTATAGAATTCCGAATCCGCTCACTATGGTTAATCCTGAAATAGGACCTTTACAAGATGCTCAACAAGCCATACTTACAGTTCGTAAGCGAGCTACCGAATGGAATGTAAATCCTAACAAAGTAGGCATTATGGGTTTTTCTGCTGGTGGCCACTTGGCTTCAACTGCTGGAACACACTTTACCACCAATACGTTAACTATTGAAGGCAATTTGCGACCTGATTTTATGATATTGATTTATCCCGTCATCAGTTTTAAAGAAAATGTAGGCCACATGGGTTCGCGCGATCAATTGATTGGCAAAAATCCATCTAAAGAAAAAATTGATTTATACTCGAATGAGTTACAAGTGAATACTAAAACCCCTCCCGCTTTTTTAGTGCATGCAAGCGATGATGATGCTGTGAAGTCAGAAAATTCAATATTGTTTTATCAAGCTTTGATTAAAAACAAAGTGCCTGCCGAATTACATATCTACCAAGGTGGCGGTCATGGTTTTGGCATGAACAATAAAACCACAAAAGACGATTGGTTTGATCGGTGTGTGAATTGGCTTAAAGCAAATGGCAATTGAGGAGTTAATTGCAATCAAAAAAGCGATAACTGAAGTTCTTTCTCAGCGAAGCTTTTTATTCCATTCAAAACTTTTTGATGTTTGATTAGATAAACACCCGTTTCCTTATAACGCGAGGCAATTATAACTTTTGTATCGCCTGCAACACTATCAAAAAGTGATTTCACTATCGTTGGTGAATTGTTGTTGTTGGAAAGATGAGAGAGCAACAGGTGGCTCATGTGTATCGGCTTGTGCGAAACCACGAGCGCGGCAGCTTGTTTGTTTGATAGGTGGCCTTTGCCATTTCTAATTCTGTTTTTTAAATGCAATGGATAGTTGCCTCGCTCCAGCAACTGCTCATCATAATTAGCTTCCAGAAAAGCAGCGTGGCATTGACTAAAGTGATTTACAAGCTGATCGCAAGCAATGCCTAAGTCTGTGAAAACACCTATTTTAATTCCTGCAAATTCAACAACATAACTATGTGGATCAACAGCATCGTGAAATTTATGAAAAGGTCGAACTGTTAGTGTACCAATTTGAATGGGTTCTCCAAGCGAGTAATAGTGAATTAAACCATTATCAACTTTTGGGTTTGAATTTTTGAAAGTTGGCTCCGTGATATAAACTGGTATTTTATATTTTTTCACGATAGAAGCGAGGCCGTTGATATGATCGCTATGTTCGTGTGAAATAAAAATTGCCTTTATTTTTTTCATAGACAAGCCCAACTTGAGCATCCGCTTTTCTGTTTCTCGGCACGAAACTCCAGCATCTATCAATACGGCTTCATGAGTGTTCCCAACATAATAGCAATTCCCGTTGCTTCCAGAATTGATCGAGGCGATAGATAAAGACATGCGCGAAGGTAAGAGAATTTTATTTTGACGAGTGGTAAAAAAAGTTGGTTACTTACGTAATTTTTGAAAGGATTTTTATACTAATCCTCAAACTTGTAACAAACAATTAGGAATGAAAAAAAAGGAATCATCAAAAAAGATAGGAATTGTAATATCACTTTTATTGAGTGGCGTTATAGGTTTTTTTGCTGCGCGATTAGAGGTTAATTCAGCTTCACATTTATCGACAACAGTCGTACTTTCATTGGCAGTTCTTTTTATACCAGCTTTCTTTTTGGTGATTGCCTTTCATGAGGGTGGCCATGCATTGGCTGGAGTTTTAGTAAAGTTCGATTTCAGAATGTATGTGGTGGGGCCTTTTATGTGGGACAAAGAACAGAGTGGCTGGAAGTTTAAATGGAACAAAAATGTAAACACCTCAGGTGGCCTAGTAATTTGTTTGCCTACTGGCACTGAGAATCTTAGTAAACGTTTTTCATGGTATGCCGTAGGTGGCCCGTTGGCTAGCTTAGTGATAAGCGCTTTGGCCTATGGAGTTTATAATTTTCTATTTTCATTTCATACTGTAACAGTCATTCAAGTTATAAGTTACTTTTTTGTAATGATATCTTTTCTTTCCCTTATCATTTTTATAGCTACAATAGTTCCCATGCACATGGGTGGCATTTCGTCTGATGGAGCAAGAGTGCTTCGGTTATTAAGAGGAGGGGACACTGCACGTTTTGAACTATTGATCGTGAAAATTGTGGCCAACACAACGGGAGGCATAAGGCCAAAGTATATTGACAAAGCCGAACTTGAAGAAGCTATGATGCTGGCGAAGAAACTCAACGCGTCCTTCGGAGTCTATATTCATAGCTTTCTTTATCAAGCCGCTTTTGATAACAATGAAATCGATCAGGCCGAAAAGCATTTACTTGATTATATCAATGAAGCAGATCGCATCCCTGACGGAATACGTTCTGCTGTTTGGTTGGAAGCCGCGTTCTTTTATGCATTCACTAAAAGGGATATTGAAAAAGCAATTTATTATTGGAATCAATTCAAGCCATCTGCACTTATACCCAAGGCGCAAGTTTTTGCAACCGAAGCAACTATGGCTTATTTAAAAAACGATAAAGAATTGACGCATTCAAAAATCGAATCTTCAGTTAAAGAATTACCCAATATGATTGATAAAGGAGTTGGCATAGCACTAAAAGAAAAGCTTGAGCACTTGAGAAGCCTATAAATTATTTTCCATTATAATTTGGGAACTACCATTATCACATTTTCTTTTTCGACAACCACAGCACCTGCCGGATCGCCTTTGCGCTTGCGTACAAATTTTTTTGGTGTGTAAGATACCGGACAAAGACTATCCGTTTTACGTTTTGAATTGTAAGCTGCCAATTCAGCAGCACGTTCAATTACATCCTTCGGAAAATTCTTACCTGATTGATATTTGATAAGTACATGCGAGCCTGCCACATCTTTGGCGTGAAGCCACAAATCATCTTTAAAGGAATGTTTAAATGTGAGTTGATCATTGGCTTCGGCATTTCTCCCCACCAAAATTTTAAAGCCTTTACATTCAAACTCATGATAAGGCAAGGAAGGTGTTGTTTTAATCTTGGCACTTACCGCTTCCGATTCACCAATTTTCTTTCGTAAGCCTTTTAATTCCGCCTCATTTTCAATAGCTATAATTTGTGATGTAGTTTTCTCTACTTCCTTTTCTTTAGCAGCGATTGTTTCTTTCAGCTTATTGATTTCTATCTGTTGATTTTTTGATTTGCGATAAAAAACCTCTGCGTTCTTTTGAGCGTTCCATTCCTTATTGAGTTTGATTTCAATAGGCTCGTAGTTATTATAAAAATTTTGAAGCACAACAGTTCCCATGCCTTGCGTGATCGTGTGCATGTTAGCCATAATCAAATCGCCCCACGCTTGGTAGTGATTCACTGTTGTTAATTCGTGTAACTTTTGCTGATTCTTTTGAATGTATTTTTTAGCACCAGCTACTTGTACTTTAAGTTGACCGATTACCTTTTCTTTTTCTTCATCGAATGTATGAGTGGTTGTATAGCTATAAAAAAATTCAGTAACGGCTTCAATCGGATTTTTAAATTGTTTTATTGGATGAGCTGAAGGCACTAGCGAAAGCCAAACATGATGATCATCCTTTTCAATAGAATACAATGGTTGCTCAAGCTGTTGAACAAGTTGATTGATAAGCTGCCATTGCTTTTCACTTGTCTCGTTTTTAAAATTTAGTTGATCAAGGTAATTCCACAGCACTTTGCCAAACGTGAAATAGGTCTTAAGTAGATTATTATTATTGGCCAGAAAAGACTCTTTACTCCAATTAATTTCTCGATCAAGCTCATTATAAAGCAGATCTAAATCAGTAATCAAATGATTCCTAAAAATTTCTTTTACAGTCAACCCCTCAAACACAACAATATTGGCGCGGGTTCCATGCATTTTAAAAACAATACTCAACTCATTTTCCAATTCAATAGCAAAGCTTCTTTCATTATGAAATTGTCTAACCGAGTTAACCTTCTGCATCAACGCAAGTGAAAATAAGTCGATACTATTTTTTCTTGCCCTGCTAAAATTGAATGGGAAAGAAAGGCAGCAAAAAGAGGATTGCAAACTGGCCTTGATAAAAAACGAATCAACTGAATTATTGAATTCAAAAATCAGCTCGTCTTTATTTTGGCTAAAACAAGAAACTAATGTGTAACCAACCAATCGATCGCTTAATGACTTGCTAAGTTGCTTTAAAAAATAGTAATTGTTGTGCACGTTACAAATGGATCATCATACCATCATACGCCAAAGCTATACCTTTAGGCAATTCTTTTTCAACAACTTTATGAAGTCCAAGTTTGTGACTGATGTGTGTAAAATAAGTTTGTGGTGCATTAATTTGCTGAGCCACTGCTAAGGCTTCTTTTAATGTAAAGTGAGACAAATGCGACTCGCGTTGAAGCGCATTGAGAATAAGCACTTTTGTTCCAATCAATTTTTCTAACGTTGATTCAGGTATGTTATTAGCATCGGTAATGTAACTAAAATCGCCAATACGAAAACCTAGTACATGCATGTGCATGTGCATTACAGGAAGTGGAATAATTTGCACGCCCTCAATTTCAAATGGAGTATTATTTATCTCATGAAGCCGTAGCTGTGGTGTGCCTGGATATTTTTCTTTCTCAAAAGCATAATAAAATTCAACTTGCAACTGCCTTAATGTTTGCGCATTTCCATACAATGGCATGTCGGCATTTTGTAAATAATTGAACGCACGTACATCATCAAGTCCAGCAATGTGATCTTTGTGACTATGCGTAAACACAACCGCATCAAGCTTTTGCACGGATTCACGCAACATCTGCTGGCGAAAGTCTGGGCCAGTATCAATCACAAAATTCTTTCCATCCACTTCAATAAAAACGGAACTCCTTAATCGCTTGTCGCGATAGTCCAGCGAAATGCATACATCGCATTGGCAAGCTATAACAGGTACGCCTTGAGAAGTTCCGCTACCGAGGATTGTTATTTTCAAGAAGAGGTTAAAGAATAAAGGTGTGCTTGAGAAGAGGTGAAATCAATCGACCTTTTTGATTGCTGTGTTCAACAAACTTCTGGTTAATCAAGATGAAACAAGTACACTGCATTGTGAAGGGATCAACAATCCAATATTCTTTTACCCCCGATTTCTCATATACTTTCTTTTTTTTCGTAAGATCAAACACTTGAGTGCCAGGTGAGAGCACCTCAATTACTAAATCGGGTGAGCCGTAGATACCATTCTCTTTAATTATGGATAGATTTTTATTGCTAACAAAAACTAAATCAGGTTGGAATGCATTCTTATTTCTATCCAAAAAGACATCTATCGGTGATATGAAAAAATTTCCTGCCTTCTTTTTTTTAACGTAGGCATAGAATAAACCAGCTAATGTGCCAACAATGCTTTGGTGATTGACAAGAGGTGCGGGAGTTATATAAATGATACTGTTAATTAATTCGCAGCGAGTGCCTTCTGGAAGCATTTTAAATACATCCATTGTAGTGCGTGGCGGAACAATGTAGGTTTCAGTTTTCATAATAATTAAATCACAATTCCAAATTCAAGAATCATACTTAATAAGACAACTGCTCATTCTATTTTCACTTCTGTCTTTGTTAATTCTTCATAAAGCTTCATGCTCTTTTCGCTAAAATTTTCAGTTTCGAAGGTAACTGTCCGCAAAATTTCAAGCAATGCATTGATCTTTCCATCGGTGGTGAAGAACTTATTAATGATCATTATTTTTTGCTCTTTCAACAAACAATATCCGGCTTTGAAATTTCCTTTTTCATACCGCAGCGTGTAGTCTGACTCTCCGATAAGCTCTTCTAGTTTTAATAGAAATTGATTGGTGTATTTTATCATTCGTAGTGGCGAATTTTTATCCCGCAAGGTATAAAAAATAGTGCAAAAATAGGCAAGCACCCTGAATGCTTGTAACTTTGTCATCTTGAGCCCAAACAAGAAATTAATTGCTATTCTTGGCCCCACTGCTGTGGGGAAAACAGCCTTTTCTATCGAGTTGGCCAATCAATTGCGAACGGAAATTATTTCTGCAGATGCTCGTCAAATTTATCTTGAACTTGAGATCGGCACCGCCAAACCTTCGCCTGATCAGCTTGCTCAAGTGAAGCACCATTTCATCAATACCAAATCGATACACGAAGAGTATGATGCTGGAAGCTATGGGCGCGAAGCACTATTGGCGATCAATGATCTTTTTAAAATCCACAATAGTGTAATTTTGTGCGGAGGCTCCGGGCTTTATATGAAAGCGGTGCTGGAAGGTTTTGACGAGATGCCTAGTGTTCCGCCCGAAGTACGTGAATCTATCAATCAGGAGTATCTAACGAAAGGATTGAGTTGGTTGCAACAAGAGGTTAAGCGGGTTGATCCGATTTACTTTGAAACTGTGGATCAAAAAAATCCACACAGACTTATCCGTGCATTAGAATTGAACTACTTTACAGGGAAACCTCTTGCAACCTTTAGACAACAAAAGAAGAATGAACATCCATTTGAAGTTGTGAAGATTGGATTGGAGTTGCCCCGCGAAGAATTATTCAGTCGCATTGACCAACGTATGGACATGATGATTGAACATGGTTTGTTTGAAGAGGCCGAACGGTTCTATTCACAGAAAAATCTGAACGCATTGCAGACAGTTGGTTACCAAGAGATATTTGGTTTCATGGATAGACTCTACAATAAAGATGAAGCTATCCGGTTGCTGAAACGAAATTCTAGAAGGTATGCAAAGCGGCAGATGACTTGGTTTAAGAAGGATAAAGAGATTAAGTGGATGAATCCAAATGTTACAAGTTTCGATTTGATAACAATGACAAATTCATAAATAGAAGTTTGAAAAATGATAGATAAAAAAATTCTCATCATCACTTACTATTGGCCACCCAGTGGAGGAAGTGGGGTGCAGCGGTGGCTCAAGTTTGCAAAATATTTACCCTCATTAGGATGGAAGACACATATCTATACTCCGTCCAATCCTTCGTTTGCCATTGCTGACAATTCTTTACTTAAAGATATTCCAACGGAAGTTGAAGTAATCAAACAACCCATTTGGGAACCTTATGAATTATTTAATCAACTCAATAAAATAATCGGTAAAAAACCAGTTAAGCCAAGTGATTTTATCTCAACAGGGAAAAAATCAGTATTCAAAACACTCAGCACCTGGGTTCGCGGCAACTTATTTATACCCGATGCCCGAGTGTTTTGGGTGAAGCCATCAATTCAATTTTTAGATAATTATATAAGAGAAAATAACATTGATAAAATCATTACAACAGGGCCACCTCATAGTGTTCATCTAATTGGGCTTGGCTTAAAAAAAAGAAATCCATTACTAAAATGGGTTGCTGACTTTCGCGATCCGTGGACAGAATGGGACTTATTGGATACCTTGATGCTCAGCAACTGGGCAAGGACTAAACACAAAAACCTTGAAAACAAAGTGCTGACCCATGCGGATGAAGTAATCACTATTGCTCCGTATCATGTAGATCGTTTACAAATATTAGGGAAACGCAAAGTAACGTTGCTTACTAATGGTTTTGATGAAGATGATTTCAAAAGTATTGTTCATTCAAGAACAACTAAATTTACTATCAGGCATATTGGCATTGTAGATGAATTGCGCGATCCGAGACCATTTATGGAAGCGATTGTCAAGTATTGTGAAGTCGATAATAATTTCGCCAATAATGTAGTGATCGAATTTATAGGCAATGTTAATTCTACTTTTAAGGATTACATAAGTTCAAATACGAGGCTTCGTTCAATCACCAAGTTTGTAAACCAATTGCCACACAATGAATTATTAAAAACGTATGGTCAAACTGATTTGCAATTGTTGATTCTCGCACACACAGTTATTGCTCCTGGCAATTTGCCTGGAAAGTTTTTTGAATATCTAGCCTCCGGAAATTCTATTTTGGCTCTTGGTCCAATCAATGGAGATGCTGCCCATGTGCTACATCAAACAAAAGCGGGAGAGATTTTTGAACGCCATGATGGCGAAGGAATTCAAAAGGCATTGCTTAATTTTTATGGGCAGTGGAAATTGAACGAAAAGAAAAATACCTCTGATGTGTCGATGTTTACCAGAAAGAATTTGACACTTCAATTGAGTGACATTCTGGATTCATTATGATCCAATTTTCTTGAGAATTTTTTTTACGATTCTCGATCCGTCTTCCGAAGCATTTGAAAAGTAAACCAGAACTCCATAAAAAATAGTGATAATACTTGATCGCACAAGCAAATCAACAATTGGCAAATTGAGTTTAGGCAACACATAATTAAGCCCAACCGTAGCAGTAGATATCAACAGTACTTTTAACGTGCTACTAGTGAAGGGTTGCATTTTTAATTTTGAGTAAATGAAAATGCACTTCACACTGTTGAAGGCAACCAGTGCAAACGCCACGCCCATTGCAGCTCCATTGATTCCATAAAAGGGGATTAAAAAATTGAGCGATATAACAACAACAATTGCTAAACAAATAATCAGCACAATGTTAAACTTATAATGTTTAGAAAGTACAATAATTTCGCTGCTCGGCCCAAAGAGCATATCTACCAATTTACCTAACCCAATGATAAGAATTACCCATTTGCCGGCTTCATACGTTTCTCTTTTCGGCATAAAATAGAAAACTGTATCTAAGTTGATCCAAATACCAATCAATAATAATGAACCAATAATAAATTGATTGATAGCAGTCTTGCTATAGATTTTGTCTACTTCTTTCAACTCATTTTTTTCAAACGCTCGTGCTATTAAAGGCATCGCCAATTGGCTCAGCGCGCGCTTGGGCATCTCAATAACAGTGGCCATGTAAAAGGCCGTTGTATAAACTCCGTTTGCTGCCAATCCTATTAAACTTGAAACCATTAAGCTATCTACTTTACCAATGATAATCATACCAGCCATACCTGCAAAACTCAACAAACTATATTGAAACATTCCCGGAAGGATAGATTGATTTAATTTACCGAATTGAAATGAAATAGTAAGATCGCCTGTTGAAATGAGATATACTATCAGCGTGCTTAAACAAAGTAGATAGGCTAGTACCGAACTAATAATGAATTGATCGAACGAAAGCACACCTTTGAAATAGAGAAATACCAAAATGGCTAGTAGTAAGCGAATCACTACCTCTTTTAACAAATTAGGAACAACCGTTTTTAGCACGGCTCTTGCGTACGATTCAAGCACGTTAGTAAATACCATGATCAATGTAAGCCAAAGAATGAGTGAAGCATATTGAATTATCTCTTTGGCATTATCCTGAAAATAAAATAAGAGATTGCTTTCAAAGATTTTGAAAACGATAAGGAAGAATGCAAATCCTGCCAAAGCAAGAAGTAGCATTAAGCTGATGAAGGTAGCGGAGGTTTCTTTGCTTTTTGCAAGCTGAGGATGGTATCGAAAGATGCTTTGCGTGATACCAAACTGAGCAAAAGGAGAAAATAAAATAGCAGCATCTTGAACAGTGCGCAATAGCCCAATTTGATTGGGTTCCAAAAATTTAGGGAAAAGATAAAGCAACGTGATATAGCCAATTACAACACCTACATACGAGATGATAGTGGAAATAATACTTTGGCGAATAACGATGCCCATGGCAAAAAGCTATGATATTAATTGATTTACAAGGCTTAGCATAATCTTTTCGTTCTGTTCTGCATTTAATTGATGTGCAGCTTTTTCAGAATTGTGCTTGAAGATATTAATATCATCACGTGTAAGCTGGTTCAACTTTAGTGCAAGACTTTGTGGCGTAAATTCTTCAGACACAACTCCCAAATTATTATCGTTTACTATTTTTGCCATCTCGGGTGTTGGTCCAATGGCTATTGCCAATCTAGCTTGAATAAAATCAAATAGTTTATTGGGTAATGTGTTCTCGTAATTAAAGTTGATTGGTGGAAGTAAGAATACACCAATGTCATATTGATTAATAAAAGGCACTATCTCTTGCGGTTTTTTTGGTGGTAATATTTTTATTCTATCGTGATCTTTAATTAAGGAATTCAATTCATCTATGTAGTTTTTGGTTTTTGAATTGGCAATAGGCGGAGTAATTAACATCATGTCAAGTGTAAATCTCTTGTCAAGGTAATCCATCATCTCGATCATTAATTCAAGCTTGCGCGAATGATTTGCGCCACCATGATGAATTAACTTGATGTTGCTTTCCCGAACTGGTTGTGCGACAACATCAAAATACTGAGATGCATTAGTAACCACAATTGGCTTTACCGGATAATGTTTTGCGTATTCTTTTGCCAAGCCTTCGCCAACAGTAGTCATCGCACTAGATCTAGGAATAAATTTTTTGCACAAGAATTTATTGTATCCTTGAAAAAATATTCTCCAACTTAACTTATCTTCAAAATGTCTTGGCGCATATTCATGTGCATCGAAAAGAACTTTTGCGGTTTTAAATTCAAAAGCGAACGGCAAACTTTCAATGTCATTGGCAATTATTAAATCAAATTTTGTTTCAACTAATTTGTTAACAACATGATGATAGTCGTTGAGTAATTTATAAGCAATAGAATAAAAGCGAGTTAGAAGAAAGAAAGCTGAACTCAGCTTTCTGAAAATGGTAAGGTTTGTCTTTTCTATTCTAATTATTCTATAGTCTCTACTTTCCACTGCATCGAAACAAACTACTGCCAGCGAATACTTTTTCTTTAGAAACTCAATCTGTCGAAGCACACGGGCATCGTGCTTGAGATTGCTAAAGGCGAGGATTAAGATATTCCTCATGCTTTCTTCCTTCTTGCCTCTACAATATAATATCGAGGTGTAAATCTTCTCAGCAAAGGGCGGATACCATTCAATGCTGTAGGACTAGTCCATTTTTCCCTTCTCACAATTTCCCATCCTGCTTTTTCTAATAGCCAATCAAATTGCCAATCTTCAAATTCGTGGAAGTGTTGATCCCAGCGATCATTTTTATTTCTGTATGCTTTTGCGAACCAAAGTGAAAGCGGAATACTTACAAAAAGTCGTTCAGCTTTAATAGCTCTTAAAACTCCTAACGGATTAAGCAGGTGCTCAAAAATTTCAAAGGCAGTAACTACATCCGCTTCATACTTAGCAACTGATTCAGGAAAGTCATCCAAGTCCTCTCCGCCAGTATTCCTTATTTTAAATCCTTTGCTACTAAGCAGTTCCGAGAAAGGATTGGGCGTTCCTAAATCCAAAATTGAAGAAGGTGGCTGCAAAGAAGTTTGCATAAAAGCCCAGGTTTTATCGTATCGTCTTTTTTTGGAGTGGGATATTTTATAGGTATCGGCTGACATTTAGTTGACTATATTTTGAAGCAAGTTAAATCTTACAAAC
This sequence comes from Cytophagales bacterium, assembly GCA_038205685.1. Lineage (GTDB taxonomy): Bacteria > Bacteroidota > Bacteroidia > Cytophagales > Cyclobacteriaceae > ELB16-189. The sequence continues at coordinate 91,725 of JBBRBQ010000009.1, forward strand.
TACTTTTCAATCGCTTGGGGTTATCCGTTACAAAAGCTTCCCACGATTTTTTCTTTGCTACCGTTTCTCCATTTTGATAATGATGACATAATGCAACAGCAAGCGCATCGGTGGCATCTAATAATTTCGGAAGTTCTTTGATATTAAGCAACGACATCAGCATTTTAGCGACTTGTTCTTTGGATGCATTTCCGTTTCCCGTTACAGACTGTTTCACTTTCTTGGGCGCGTACTCAACAATTGGTATTTGGCGAGATAAAGCCGCGGCCATGGCAACGCCTTGAGCCCTTCCAAGTTTGAGCATAGACTGCACATTCTTGCCAAAGAAAGGTGCTTCTAATGCTACTTCATCAGGACTAAAATCATCTATTAGATTGATAATTCGTTCAAATATTTTTTTAAGTCGCAACTCATGCGATTCCAACTTGCTTAAATGGATTACGCCAAATTGAAGCAGCTTTAATTTTGAACCCTGAATAAGTATTAAGCCATAGCCCATCACACTGGTGCCGGGATCAACCCCAAGTATAATTTTTTCTTTGATTGTTTTTTTCTCCATTTTGCTTCCTCGAGGCAAGTTAACCAGATTGCGCCAATGACCTTATTTCTCGTACTCATCTTCAGCATCTATTTCTGGCTCACGGCTACATTGATGCTTGGCTATCAAAAAGCTTTAGCATTTAAAATCCTAAAAAGCTCAGTAAGTGATGATATCCCATCTACAATTTCCGTCATCGTTCCCTTTAAAAATGAAGAAGTAACTATACTTAGGTTGATTCGATCGCTTCAACAGCAAGATTTTCCAATCAAACGGTTCGAGGTTATTTTAGTGGATGATCATTCTACCGATAAATCCATACTCGTTGTGTATAATGAAATCAAATCACTTTCGAATTTTAAAATGATATTAGCCGAACCCAATGAAAAAGGCAAGAAACATGCGCTCGATTGGGGGATACATCATGCAAAAGGAGCTATTATAGCTACTACTGATGCCGATTGCATGGTTCCATCTCAATGGCTTACAAAAATCAACAATTATTTTATGGTTACCGATGCCAAAATGATTTTTGGCGGTGTCAGAATAGAAGAAAATAAATCATTCTTCTCGAAGCTTCAAGCTATAGAGTTCAGCAGTTTAATTGGATCGGGTGCGGCAACTCTTGCCTTAGGGTACCCCAGCATGTGCAATGGAGCTAACCTTGCTTTTTATAAAAAGGCGTTTATCGCTGTAGGCGGATACAAGGACAATTATAAAATTGCTTCTGGCGATGATGAGTTTCTTATGCGAAAAATTTATGCGCACTTTTCAAAACAAATATTTTTTATGAATGATCCTGGCTCAATAGTAACCACACAACCGCAAGCCAATCTTCAAGTCTTCATTAATCAACGTTTGCGTTGGGCTGGGAAATTATCGCACAATACGTCTCTATCAACTAAGCTATTGGGGTGGTTCATTATTACCTTTCAAGCGAGCTATGTTGCGGTAATATTATTTATGTTCACTGGCGTAGTTCCACTCAATGTTGCTTTGTTATTAATTTTTATCAAATTAATAATTGAGTTTGCCTTTCTGAAAAGGGTAACTTCCTTCACTAAAGTGCAATGGAGAACTTCAGCTTTCTTATCTCTTCAAGTTTTGTATCCTCTATACGTGGTAGGTATTGGGCTATTTTCAAATTTTCTTTCCTACCAGTGGAAGGGGCAAAAATACAGGGTTTAAATCGCTGTTTGGATTCTGCTCTTCAACCCCTAGATTTGTATGATACAAGCAGTAGGAAAGTAACCCATGAGTGAGTTAGCATTAAAAAAGCAAATTGAAAAGAAAGAGCTTGAACTCAATGCACTGCTTGAAATCACGCAAGCTATTAACAGCAATGTTCCCGAAGAATCTCTCTATAAAATTTTCAACTTTACACTTCGAGGAAATCTCAATATCAAAAAATTGGCTCTTTTCGTTTTTGATGATACCTGGAGTTGCAAGGTAATTTTTGGAGCTACCAAAAATTACGCTAAAATTAAACTGGACGAACGTGTGAAGATGGTGAAGAATATTCATCAAATGACAGAGTTTGAAAATTGTGAGTTTGAAGAGTTTGATATTGTAATACCCATCGCGCACAAGTCGCAAACAATCGCGTTAATTTTCATAGGTGGTTTAGATAAATTAATGCCAATTCATGATTATGATGAGAGTATAAAATTTATACAAGCACTCAGCAATATTATTATTGTTGCCATTGAAAACAAAAAATTGGTGCGCAAGCAATTGGAGCAAGAGGCTTTTCGTAAAGAACTTGAAATAGCAAGCGATGTGCAACAATTTCTGTTTCCAGACAAGCTACCCTATACCGATCGGTTAAAATTAGAAGCGAGTTACCTTCCGCATGATCTTGTTGGTGGCGATTATTACGATTACATACCCATCAATAAAAATCAATTTTTGATTTGTGTAGCCGATGTAAGTGGCAAGGGCATTCCAGCGGCATTGATGATGTCCAATTTTCAGGCATCGCTACATACATTGTTGCGACAAACTCCCAACCTGCTCGAGATTGTTGAAGCCCTAAATTATCAGGTGCTTGAAAGTGCCAAAGGAGAAAAATTCATAACTTTTTTTGGGGCTATTTACGACATTAGTCTTCGCACAATGATTTATGTTAATGCAGGCCATAACCCACCTATACTGTACACAAAAAAGGAAGGCATACGATTATTAGAAGATGGCTGCACAGTGCTTGGCGCGATGCATCCGCTTCCATTTGTGAACGAAGGTTTTGTGTCGGACTTAGATGAGTTCATTTTATTCAATTATACAGATGGCTTAACCGAAACAGTGAACGAAGAAGATGAAGAATTTGGCTTGGATAGAATAGTAGATTATTTTAAGCAAAATCATTACAAGGATCTAAAGACTATTCACCAAGATATAATTGTTGAGTTGGATGGCTTTAAAGGAAGAAATGGGTATCGCGATGATATTACCATGCTTACCTGCAGGGTTGAGTAAATTGAAAATGCAGCAATATGAGATTGCTTCGTGCCTCGCAATAACGCACCGAATTAAATTCAGAGCGTCATTGCGAGTGGAGTCGCACCCGAAGCAATCCCCAAAAAAAAATCTTTCATCGGATACATATCAAACACTTCTTTAATCGATATTCAACTAACTTTTAAATGGTTTTCAGAAGTCCCTTTTTCTTGCCATGGTTTTACCCCAGCTTGTTATGGCGAGTTACAACAAATAATAAAAAATTATATTTAACGTTTGATGATGGCCCTATTCCAGAGGTAACAGATTTTGTTTTGGATACGCTTGCCAATGTAAAGGTGAAGGCAACTTTTTTTTGTATTGGTGAAAACATAAACAAGCATCCCATTCTCTTTCAAAAAATTCATGAAAGCGATCATGTAATAGGCAATCATACCTACAATCATGTAAAAGGATGGAGTAGTTCAACAAAAGAATACATTACCAATGTTGAAAAGTGTTCAATTATTTTGGGTGGTAACGAAAAACTTTTCAGGCCACCGTATGGGCGCATCACGCGAGATCAAATAAAAAAATTAAGCAATTATAAAATCGTAATGTGGGATGTGCTCACGCAAGATTATGACCAAAACATCTCTGAGGCTGATTGCTTGAAGGGTTCTATCAATGCCACCCGAAGTGGCTCTATCATTGTATTTCACGACAGTATAAAAGCCGAAAAAAATATGAGATACGCTTTACCTCGTTATCTTGATTATTTTTTAAATCTCGGATTTGAGTTTGATACCATCCCAACTAATTCGGTGATTTGAAAATTAGATAATTTGAAAATTTGGTGATGAGTGATCAATCTGGAATTTTGAATCTGAAATCCGAAAATCCTTCGTTAAAACGAGTATTGATTTGTCCATTGGATTGGGGATTAGGTCATGCCACGCGTTGTATTCCCATCATTAAGGGATTTCAAGAGAGAGGTTGCGAAATCTATATTGCATCAAGTGGACAAGCCCTGCAATTGTTGAAGAATGAGTTTCCTGAACTTTCATTTGATGAACTTCCCGCCTATAATCCATATTATTCTTCAGTGCTTCCGATGACGATTTCAATGGCTTTGCAGTTGCCAAAATTTATGAAAGCCATTAAGAAAGAACATAAGGTGCTCAAAAAAATAGTTGAGAAAAGAAATATTGACTTAGTAATTTCCGATAATCGATATGGCTGCTGGAGTAACCAAGTGAAATCTATTTTTATTACACATCAAGTAAATATTCTTGTGCCTTGGTATTTGAACCGATTGGTAAAAAAATTCAATTCAAAAAGTATAGCCAATTTTTCTTTGTGTTGGATTCCCGATTGGAAAGGAGAAAAATCCTTGGCAGGGAAACTCTCACAATCTTCAGGAAATAATTTTAGATACATCGGACCTCTTTCTAGATTCAAGCAAGTGAAGAAAGCTGAAAAACAATATGAACTGCTTGCTATTATATCCGGTCCAGAACCACAACGACAGGTATTTGAAAATTTAATACGGAAAGAATTACTAGCAAGCGGAAAGAAAGCTTTGCTAGTAAAAGGCATTCCATCTAATTCAACAATAAGAAAAAATGATGCTATTGATGAAGTAGATTTTCTTGATGCTACTAATCTTAATAAAATAATTCAGTCTTCAGAAATAATTATTTGTCGATCGGGCTACAGCACCATTATGGATTTGATCATAGTAAATAAGAATGCCATTCTAGTTCCCACACCCGGGCAAACCGAACAAGAGTATCTTGCTAAAAGATTATCCGAAAAAGGTATCATGTGTTTCGAAAATCAAAATTCGTTCGATATGAAAAGAGCATTACTAAATTATGGTAAATTAAAATCACTTACTGAATTGAGCATTGATACCAATGCATTATCACAGGCAATAGATGAAGTTGTATGAAGTTGCTAAATAGTTTTAAGTATGCTTTCAATGGATTGCTCATCGCCTTCAAAGAAGAATTGAACTTGAAAATTCATGTTGTAGTTTTATTAATTGTGATAGTTGGAGGCTTTTATTTTGGAATTACAATTACAGAATGGATTCTACTGACTATCACCATTGCATTAGTAATTGGATTAGAGTTGATTAATTCGGCTACCGAAAACTTAGTCGATTTAATTTCGCCACAGCATCACCCCTTGGCAGGGAAAATAAAAGACATATCGGCAGGAGCTGTACTAGTTGCCGCAATTGCTTCAGTTATAATTGGTGTGTTGATTTTTTACAAGTATATAATTGTAGCGTTCTTATGATTGAAACTATTTCCACCCACACATGGATCGACAGCCACGCACATATCTACAAAGAAGAGTTTGACCTAGATCGTGAAGAAACTCTACGCAGAGGTAAAGACGTTGGCGTTACAAAAATAGTAATGCCCAACATCGATCATACTTCCATTGATGCCATGATGGAGTTAGAGTTAAAGCATCCTGACAGTTGCTTTGCTACCATGGGGCTTCATCCGTGTTCCGTAAAAAAAGATTTTGAAAGAGAACTTTACCTAATAGAACAATGGCTTGACAAGCGATCTTTTCATGCCATTGGCGAAATGGGCACCGATCTTCATTGGGATAAAACTTTTTGGGATCAACAAAAAGAAGCATTTACTATTCAAGTAGGTTGGGCTAAGAAATATCGATTGCCATTGATTATCCACTGTCGTGAGTCAATGGATGAAACCATTGCTTTACTTGAAAGTTTATCAGATAAAAAATTAACAGGGGTATTCCATTGCTTCAACGGTACATTGGAACAAGCTGAAAAAATTATTGCGCTAGGTTTCTATTTGGGAATTGGTGGCGTGGCCACTTTTAAAAACAGTGGACTTGATAAAGTAATCCCTTCCCTTGATTTAGCAAAGGTAGTACTGGAAACTGACAGTCCGTATCTTGCACCCATACCGCATCGTGGTAAACGGAACGAACCATCCTACATTCCGTTGGTGGCAGATAAAATTGTTGAGTTAAAAAAATGTTCGTTACAAGATGTTATGATTACAACCAAAAACGCGAATGATCTTTTTAAATTAATCCCAATTAGTAGATAGTAATGAGTAGTTAGTATCTATTACCTAACTCTACCTACTAAATACTCATTACTATTATGAACTACAAAGAAATAAAAATCAACACGGCCACTCCTGCAAGTCCGGTTTCTAAGATCATGATCATTTACACGGGAGGTACGTTTGGTATGAGTTACGATAAAAGCGGAGTGCTAGTGCCTTATGATTTCTCGTTGATACTGGAGCATCTTCCTACACTGCGCAACTTAATGCTCGATCTCACAATCATCTCATTCGAACATCCGATAGATTCCTCTAATGTTAATCCCTCACATTGGTATTTTATAAGTGAAATTATTGCCCTTAACTTTGATAAGCACGATGGTTTTGTGGTGTTGCATGGCACAGACACCATGGCGTATACTGCATCGGCACTTAGCTTTATGCTGCAAGGGTTAAGTAAACCCATTGTCTTTACAGGGGCTCAACTACCCATTGCTGAAACCCGTTCGGACGCACGTGAGAATTTAATCACATCACTTGAAATAGCTTCCGCGAAAGCGGCAGGCAAGGCCATTGTTCCTGAAGTATGCATTTATTTTGATGACCAATTAATACGCGGCAATCGCGCTAAGAAAGTTGAGAGCATGCACTTCGATGCGTTTGAATCAGAAAATTATCCGCCACTTGCAAAAGCTGGTGTGAGTATTACCTATGCACATTCTTTTATTCACGTACCAAAGCAGGGTATTCAATTGCATTGGCTACCCTTGCTGGAACAAAATATTTCGATACTAAAATTATTCCCTGGTATAAATGAAGTAATGGTTGATTCTATTCTTTCGACCAAAGGATTGAAGGCCATAGTGATGGAAACTTTTGGTGCTGGCAATGCGCCTTCTTATCCTTGGTTTTTGAATAGGTTAAAAAAAGCAGTTGATGAAGGAATTATTATTGTAAACATCTCGCAATGCCCTGGTGGCAGGGTAATACAAGGCAAATATGAAACCAGTAAAACCTTGGAAAAACTTGGCGTGATCAGTGGCGCTGATATGACAACCGAAGCTGCGATAACTAAGTTGATGGTACTATTGGGTAATTATTCCGTAGCTGAGGCAAGGGCTTTGATCTCCACTTCTATTGCTGGAGAGATTTCACATCCTTAATTATCTACTCCTTCATTAATTTTCTTACGCTGTCATGCATTTTTATAATCTCATCCACAAATAAGTGTTTAAACGCTTTTAATTTTTCGGGTTCTAGGTCAGTTATTTCAGGGAAAACTTCCAATGCTATATTACGCATCTGCCGCTGTGCCTTTTCGCAAAAATTCCTGTAGCGCTGCTGGTATTCTTTCATTCCGCTAGCAGAGTCCTTCAAATCGGCTAGCATGCCAGTCAATTGTTCTTGATTGTTCTTGGCTTCCTGCGGTGTCTTGCTTCTCATTTTTTTGCGGTGTTCAAATTCTTCCTGCGCAAAATTTATTTCTTCTAAATGATGGCTAAGAAACAGGTACAATTGCGCAACGGCCTCCTCACCTATTGTGTCGAGTAACGTTTTTTCTCGTGGCCCCCACAAATCAAGACTGTTGCGCACTTTTGTAAGATATTCAAAGAAGGCGGGCTGAACACGATGCAAATAGTTTTCAAAACGAGAATAGGAATAAAATGACGAAAGCGTCATAGCCTCAGGTGAAGTATAGTGTATGTCAAAATTGATAAACACCACCTCATCGTCAAGGTCGTGGGATTCATACTGGTAATTTTCGATTGTGTAGGCGTAGTGGTTGCTCATATAGTTAGTTAGATCTTTCAAGTCAACTACTAAGTAAAATACAATTACCTACATGTGCAATTCGTAATTTGATTTTTTTTAATTTGTAATTACTTCGCGTATTCCTCAATAGGCAAACAGGTACACATCAAGTTCCTATCGCCATACGCATTGTCAACCCTGCTAACAGAAGGCCAGAACTTGGCTTCTTTCACGTAAGGCAGAGGGAATGCAGCCTGCTGACGGCTGTAAGGGCGATCCCAAACATCGGCAGTAATAACAGCAGCCGTGTGAGGCGCGTGCTTCAACACGTTATTATCTTTGTCGGCTTTGCCTTCTTCAACATCACGAATTTCTTTTCTGATTTCGATCAAGGCATCTACAAATCGATCCGTCTCCGCTTTTGGTTCGCTTTCGGTGGGCTCAATCATTATCGTCCCGGCCACAGGGAAAGAAACCGTTGGTGCATGAAAACCATAATCCATCAAACGCTTAGCGATGTCTTCTACTTCAACGCCAGCCTTTTTAAAATCACGACAGTCAACAATCATCTCATGTGCGCTTCTACCGTGTGTGCCTGTGTATAAAATTTTGTAGTGTCCTTCCAATCTCTCCTTAATATAGTTGGCATTAAAGATGGCAAGCTTGGTTGCGTTCGTCAAACCTTCGCTGCCCATCATAGCAATGTAGGCGTACGATATAGCAAGGATACTTGCACTACCCCAAGGCGCGGCAGACACAGCACTAATCGCTTTATCGCCTCCGGTTTTAATAACGGCATGGCCAGGTAAGAAAGGTTTTAATTTATCATTGCAACAAATCGGTCCCATACCAGGGCCACCTCCACCATGGGGAATACAAAATGTTTTGTGCAAATTCAAATGACACACATCGGCACCTATGTTGGCGGGCGATGTCAAACCAACTTGTGCATTCATGTTGGCGCCATCCATATAAACCAATCCACCATTGCTATGAATGCTTTCGCAGATTTCTATGATGGCTTCTTCAAAAACTCCGTGTGTAGATGGGTACGTTACCATCAAGCACGCTAAATTATTTTTGTACTGCTCAGCCTTTGCTTTTAAATCAGCCACATCAATTTTTCCATCAGCATCAGATTTGGTTACAATCACCTCCATGCCTGCCATCACAGCACTTGCAGGGTTTGTACCATGGGCAGAAGAAGGAATCAATGCAATATTTCTATGATGATCTCCTCTGTTTTGATGATAGGCACGGATCACCAACAATCCGGCATACTCACCTTGAGCACCGCTGTTGGGTTGCAATGAAACTCCTGTAAAGCCCGTGATTTCTTTTAGCCAAACTTCCAAGGTATCAATCATCTCTTTATACCCAAGTGTTTGGTCGCTTGGCGCGAAGGGATGAATTTGTCCTAGTTCTGGCCACGTTACCGGAATCATTTCAGTAGTTGCATTCAACTTCATAGTGCAAGAGCCCAATGAAATCATAGAATGCACCATTGATAAATCTTTGCTTTCTAATTTTTTAATGTAACGAAGCATTTCGTGCTCGCTATGGTGCGAGTTGAAAACAAGGTGAGTTAAATAAGGTGACTTTCTTTGAAGTGAAGCCGTTAAAGCTATCTCAGCTTTTGCTGAAGTCGCGCTCGCTCCCAATACTTTCAAAATCTTATTAACGTCTTCAATCGAAGTCGTTTCATCGAATGATATTCCAATATGATTATCCGCATAGTAGCGGAAATTGATTTCGCGTTTGATCGCTTCTTTCTCAACCGCCTTCTTATCCGCAACAGCGACTTTAAGAGTATCGAAATAAGAAGTATTCATTTGTTTAAATCCGCTCGCCTTTAATTGCTTATCAAGCAGATTTGTTAAGCCATGAATTCTACCCGCAATTTTTTTCAACCCTTCTGGGCCGTGATAAACTGCATACATGCTTGCCATCACGCTAAGCAGAACTTGAGCAGTACAAATATTTGAAGTTGCTTTCTCTCTTCGTATGTGCTGCTCGCGAGTCTGCAATGCCATGCGATAGCCTGGATTGCCTTGGGCATCTTGTGAGATGCCAATAATACGACCAGGCATTTGTCTTTTAAATTCATCTTTGGTAGCGAAGAAGGCTGCATGCGGACCACCGAAACCCATTGGCACACCGAAGCGTTGAGAGCAACCAACTACTACATCGGCACCCATTTCGCCTGGCGATTTAACTAACAACAAACTCATTAAATCTACTCCAACAACAACGAATACTTCTTTCTCGTGTACAGCTTCGATGAAGGCAGTGTAATCTTTTATCTCTCCGTTATTATTTGGATTTTGTAAGTAAACTCCGAACAACGCGGAATCTGTAATATCCAATTTGCTTACATCGCCTACCACTAATTCCACACCGATAGGAGTAGCGCGGGTTTTTAATAAATCAATTACTTGTGGGAAGGTATTTTCATCCACAAAAAATTTATGTGAGTTTTTCTTGCTTGTTCTTTTTGATGCTTCCAATAAATGCAATGCCTCGGCAGCTGCCGTTGCTTCATCCAACAAAGATGCATTGGCTATTTCCATTCCCGTAAGGTCAATGATCATCGTTTGATAGTTGATCAACGCCTCCATTCTACCTTGAGCAATTTCCGCTTGGTAGGGAGTGTATGCGGTGTACCATCCTGGATTTTCTAAAACATTTCTTAAGATTACTCCAGGCGTGATGCAGTTGTAATAACCCGTGCCGATGTACGATTTAAAAATCTTGTTCTTCGACATCACCTTTTTGAATTCCTTTAAGAACTCATACTCCGATTGAGCCGCGGGCAAATTCAACGCTTTCTTCAAGCGAATGTTTGCAGGCACAGTTTGATCAATCACTTCATCAACCGATTTTGCCTTTACAACTTTTAGCATTTCGGCTATGTCTTTTGCATTAGGCGCGTTGTGACGATTCTCAAATTTTTCGGAGTAAGTAGGATCAATCATTGGTTGATAGTTGTTAGTTTATAGTTGTTAGCATTCACCTTACGCTGCTAGTTTGTGAACAACTAACAACTAATAACCAACAACTGTTAAAAATTAAAATCTTTCAAACTGGGAGAAGAAGAAACTTCCTTCAATGGCTGCATTCTCATCTGAATCAGAACCATGAATAGCATTTGCATCTATTGACTTTGCGAACAATGCGCGAATAGTGCCCGGTTCTGCTTTTTTAGGATCGGTAGCCCCAATCAATTTGCGAAAATCTTCAATCGCATTTTCTTTTTCTAAAATCATGGGCATAATTGGGCCAGATGACATATACGCCACCAATTCGCCATAGAAGCCTCTTTCTTTATGCACTTCATAAAACTTACCAGCCAATTCGCTGCTCAGCTTTGTTTTCTTCATCGCCACTATACGGAAGCCGGCATCTTCAATCATTTTGGTGATCGCTCCTGCATTATTGGCTAGCACCGCATCCGGCTTTAGCATGGTAAAAGTTCTGTTGGTTGCCATTGTTTATTTATTTTAGATTGGTTGTTTTTTAATGAAGGCGCAAAACTATTTAAAAATTGCCACGAATGCACAAATAATTCATTCGTGCCGTCATAGCATTTCTAATTATACTTCTTTCCTCTAGATATAACTCATTTTAACTTGTGCATTCGCGGCACTACCAATAGTAAAACCACATTAATTGTTAATTGGTAATTGATTATTGATAAATTTGCCCGCTCAATGGAAAAGCTCCAAGCATTTAAGGCCTATTTGAATCAACCGCGTAAGGCGGTTATTGTTACTCATTTTAAACCCGATGCCGATGCGCTTGGCTCTTCGCTCGGTTTGGCGGGCTTCTTAAGAAAGAAAGGGCACAAGGTTCAGGTGATTACGCCCAGCGATTTTCCCCATTTTTTAGCTTGGATGCCCGGTTCGCAAGATGTGATTGCGCTTTCCAAAGAAAATCCAGAACCTGAAAAAAAAGCTCTTGATACTATCGCCAAAGCGGATGTTATTTTTTGTTTGGATTTTTCGAGCCTAAACAGAATCAACGATTTAGGAGATGTCGTGAAGAAATCGAAAGCCAAAAAGGTAATGGTCGATCACCACTTAGAGCCTGAAAAGTTTGCCGATTTCGTTCAGTGGGATTCAAAAGCTGCCTCTACTGCAGGCCTGGTTTTTGAATTGATAAAAGAATTGGATGAAGAATCGCTGATGGATGAGGCCATCGCCAATTGTTTGTATGCAGGCTTAATGACAGACACAGGTGGTTTCCGCCACTCCAATACCACTCAAAAAGAATTTTTGATAGCGAGCGAATTGGTAGGCTTTGGAGCCGATCCATCCAATGTTTCTAGACAGATTTATGATAATAATTCCATCGAGCGGCTTCGTCTTGTGGGTTTTGTGCTAAACGAAAAACTGAAAATACTACCCGAATACAATACTGCGTATATCACGCTTTCGCAGGAAGATCTGAAAAAATACGGCTCACAAACTGGAGACACTGAAGGTTTGGTGAACTATGGCCTCTCAGTAAAAGGCATGAAGTTAGCCGTGATTTTGTACGACAGAAAAGATGAGATAAAACTATCGTTCCGCTCAGTAGGCGATTTTGATGTAAATGCACTTGCCCGCAAATATTTTGAAGGTGGTGGCCACAAAAACGCATCGGGTGGAAGCTCAAAACTTTCGCTCGAAGATGCTTTGAAAAAATTCCTAGAGGTATTGCCTCTGTATAAAGATCAACTCAACTAAATTCAAAAACAAAAGAAAGATGACAACAAAAGTGATGATGTTTGCCGGCCTGTTGCTAGTATGCGTAGCCTGCTCAAAAGAAAAGGAAACGCCCAAAGGCTACAAATTTACAGTGGTGAAGAAAGGCGATGGTGTGGCAGGTAAAGTAGGCCAGTTCTTGATTATCAACATGGCTTTTCGCGATGGAAAAGATTCGGTGTGGAACGATTCCAAAAAAATTGGAGCACCCTTCATCATCAACATCCAAGATACAACGGCCATCAAACAAGAAGAAGGCATTGAAGAAATTTTCCGTATGCTTACCAAAGGCGATAGCGTTACCTGCAAGATTCCTGCTAAAGTGCTTTTCGAGAAAACCTTTCATGCTGCCTTGCCTCCTAATGTGGATGCCAAGAGCGATTTCTCTTTCAACATTGGTGTGAGCAATATAATGGATAGAGAAGGTGTAGATAAACTACAACAAGAAATTGTAGCCAAACAAAACGAAAAGTTTAAAAAAGAGCAGGCTGGTCAACTTGCCAAAGACACAGTGATTATCGATGATTTCTTAAAAGCCAAAAACGCGGTTGCACAAAAAACAGCTTCTGGTTTAAGATACATTATTACTCAAGCGGGTAAGGGCGAAAACGCAAAGCCTGGGCAGACAGTAAAAGTTAATTATGCTGGTTATTTATTGAACGGAAAATGTTTTGATACCAGTATTGAGTCAATAGCCAAAGAAAAAGGAACTTATCAAGCAGGAAGAGGCTATGCTCCATATGATTTAATTTTAGGCCAAGGCCAAGTAATATCAGGCTGGGAAGAAGCTTTAACATTGATGAACAAAGGATCGAAAATGACGGTGTACATCCCTTCTTCTATGGCCTATGGCCCACAAAAAAGAAGCGAAGACATTATTGAAAATTCTGTTCTTATGTTCGATATGGAATTGGTGGACATTAAATAAATTAAAAAAAAAGATTGCTTCGGCCGAAACGCAACTCGCAATGACGTGCGGAAACTAATTCGAGCGTCATTGCGAGGTACAAAGCAATCCCGTCTAGTTTATTCGTTTCTTAAAAATCATAACTATGCCAAAATCGATAAACATACTCTTTCTCCTAGGCATTTTATTAATTGCGGGCTGTAGCAGCAAAGATCCTGTTGTGTTAAGCCCAGCCGATCAACTTATAAAAGATATACAAACAATAGATGATTACTTGGCCGCACAAAAAATCACAGCAGTAAAAGACCCTAGCGGATTGCGCTATGTAGTTACCACGCAAGGTACAGGCGCAAAGCCTTTGTCATACGAAAACGTGAATGTTAATTATGTGGGCAAACTATTGGATAATGGGCAAACGTTTGACGCATCTACTAGCCCAAGTACGTTGCAATTGACCAGAGTTATTAGCGGATGGCAAATTGGGCTGCCCTTGGTTAATAAGGGAAGCAAAGTGACTCTTTATATACCTTCTGGGCTAGGATATGGAGCAGTGGGAAAGGGTACCATTCCATCCAATGCTAATCTTTCCTTTGATATTGAGTTATTGGATGACGCGCCACAATTAGCAAAGGACATTGCTATAATCGATAAGTATTTGGATAGCTTGAAGATATCAGCAGTTAAGGATGTCAGTGGCATTAGATACAACATTACTATTCCTGGCGCAGGAGCAAAACCTACCCTTGCAAATACGGTATTCTTTACCTATTCGGCCAAAGTACTTAAAACTGATAAAGTTTTTGATCAATCTGCATCACAAGTGTCTGCTTATTTACCGAGTATTATAATCCCAGGTCTAATAACTTCTTTTTTACTTATACCACCAGGCACCTCGGTAACTTTTTATATTCCCTCTTCTTTGGGTTTTAGCCTTCTTACTAAATATGATGCTGGTGGAGCTATCGTTATACCACCCAATTCTAATTTAATTTACACCATTCAGTTCTCAAGTTTTCAATAAATGAAACTCTGTTTCGCTACCAACAATCTGCACAAAATACAAGAAGTGCAGGCTGTTGTGGGCAACTCCATTCAGTTGGTTAGTCTAAAAGAAATTGGTTGTTTAGAAGAATTGCCCGAAGAACAAAACACAATTGAGGGCAACTCGGTGCAAAAAGCACAATATGTTTTTGATAAGTACGGTGTTCCTTGCTTTGCCGATGATTCGGGATTGGAGGTAGATGCCTTGAATGGCGAGCCCGGTGTTTATTCGGCCATGTATGCAGGGCCGCAGCGAAGTCACGCGGATAATATTGAGAAACTGTTGACCAACCTTACGGGGATTACAAATCGCAAAGCAAATTTTAAAACGGTTATCACTTTCGTGGATGCCCAAGCACAGCAAATCCAGTTTGTTGGTATATTGTACGGAACGATACTAAATGAGCAAAGAGGCTCGAATGGCTTTGGTTACGATCCTGTTTTTCTGCCCGATGAATTTTCAAAATCCCTTGCCGAAATGGAGATGGAAGAGAAAAACGGCATCAGCCATCGTTTTATTGCCGTGAAAAAGCTTGTTGCCTACCTTAGTAATCTGTAATCTTAAATCATTTACATGATAAAACCTTTTACCATCGGCATAACGGGCGGCAGTGGCTCAGGCAAAACGTATTTCCTGCAAGGGCTTTCTTCTGCTTTTAAAGCAACTGAGATTTGCCTCATCTCTCAAGATAATTATTACAAGCCTCGCGAGCAGCAGCCAATTGACGAGAATGGAGTGAAGAATTTCGACTTGCCCATTTCCATTGACCGCGAAGCCTTTCAAGGCGATCTTCTCAAACTCAAGGCAGGTCAAGATGTCATCAAAAAAGAATATACGTTTAACAATCCGTTGGCCGAAACCCATTTGCTTGAATTTAAAGCCGCTCCTATTTTAGTTGTAGAAGGCTTATTCGTTCAATACTTTGAAGAAATAGAAAGCGAACTCGACCTCAAAGTTTTTATTGAGGCCAAAGATCACGTGAAGTTGGGGCGAAGAATAAAGCGCGACCAAATGGAGCGTGGCTACGATATCGATGATGTACTTTATCGCTACCAACACCATGTAATGCCCGTGTTTGAAAAACTGATTGAACCCCTGAAACACAATGCCGACTTGGTGATTCCTAACAACAGCAATTTTGATAGAGCTTTGGAAGTGCTGGTGGGGTTTATACACCGAAGAATTGGATAATCTCCCCTTTTCAAAAGCTTTTCTTATCCTCTAATTTCTAGCGAAAGCGTTCAACTGCATTTATTTTGCCTTAGCAGCAGCGCGTCTAGCCTCAACCGAGCCCGTTTGGCTTCAGCAGCAGCGCGGATGACGCCAACCGCACTCGTTTTACCCAATCAGCAGCGCGTTTAGCCTCAACCGAGCTCGTTTGGCTTCAGCAGCAGCGCGGATGACGCCAACCGCACTCGTTTTACCCAATCAGCAGCGCGTCTAGCCTCAACCGAGCTCGTTTGGCTTCAGCAGCAGCGCGGATGACATTCAAAATCATTCGTTTTGCCTTAACGGACAATTATTTTCACTTTAAACCTGCTTGTTTGAGTATGCTATTCAACGTTCCGGGCGGAACTTCATCTGAAATACGATGGTAAGCAATGGTAACTATGCCTGTTTTTTATTTCATGCTTATAAGCGCGATGGCTACCTCGCTGGCGGGCTTGTTTCCATCCATCAGTCTCAATCAGCTTTACTACTTCCTTGTATTTCATCTCCAATCATGCCAATACAAGCATCTCCGATTCAGAATTTGATTCGGGTATTTTATAGCCCGACTCCTCCATTACCTCAATATGAAGGTGTATGGCTTCAACAATGTTTTGCTCCACTTCTTTTCTTGTTGCTCCTGCCGAGGTGCAGCCAGGCAAGTCAGGCACATAAGCACTGTAACCGTCATTACTTCTTTCGTAGATAACTAAGTATTTTCTCATGGCCTGTGCAATTGTTAAAACAAAGCTATAAAAATAAAAAGCAACGTAGCGAATCTTGTACGCGCTAAAGTTAATGCTCTCCTCCTATCCCCCCTTTATCAACTCACGTGCATTTTCAAGGGCAAGCTTTGAAGGCGAAGCCCCGCCAATCATTTTGGCTATTTCCTCCACCCTGCCCTGCGCATCCAGCTCGCGCACCATGCTAATGGTTTTGGCAGAGGCGTTGTCCTTATACACAAAGTAATGCTTGTCGGCCTTGGCTGCTATTTGCGGCAGGTGACTGATGGCAATAACTTGGTGCTTGGCAGCCATCGTTTTCATCAACTTGCCCAGTTGCATGGCTACTTCGCCCGATACGCCACTGTCAATCTCATCTAAAATAAGCGTGGGCATAGCAGTTTTCTCAGCCATCACAAATTTAACGGCAAACATGAGGCGACTAAACTCACCGCCCGAAGCTACTTGCGCCAACGAGCGAGGCACCACCCCTTTGTTGGCACTGAATAAAATCTCGATGCTATCCGCGCCTGTAGCATCGGGGGTTTGAGGTGTGTTTTCTATGGCAAGTTGTGCGTTCTCTATGCCTAATTCGCGCAACAGCGTTTCTATTTTTTTGGTGAGGCTAGCAAATACTTTTTTGCGAGAGCCGCTCAATTCCTTGGCAGTGGCCGTCACTTTCGTGGATGTTTGGTTCAGCTCTTTTTCAGCATTCACTAGCAAACTATCGAGGTTGTTTGTTTTATCTGCCCTTTGTTGAAGCTCGTCTTGGATGGCGAGCAGCGATTTGATGTCAGCCGCGTGGTGTTTCTTCAACAGTTGATAGATCAGGCTCAAACGTTGTTTTAATTGTTCCGTCCTTGCGGGATCAAATTCAATTTTCTCTTGCTCATTTTCTATCTCGCTTATAATATCAGCCAACTCAATCTTTACACTCTCCAATCGTTGGATCAATTGAGCATAAACGGGCGAGTATGCAACAAGCGGGTTCAACTGACTGCGCGTGGTGGCCAACAAACTGGCTGCCGAAAACTCATCGGTGCTCAGTTGCATGATAGCTTGATGAAACCTGCCTTTGATGTCTTCCGCATGTTCCATTATTTTCAATTCGCTTTCCAAGCCTTCTTGTTCATCGGCATCGAGGTTGGCCTTCACCAATTCATCCAATTGGTATTTTACAAAATCTGATTCCTGCCTTAGCTGTTCTGCCTCGGCTTTCAATTTATCAAAGGTCTGTTGTGCTTGTTTAAAGCTTTTCCAAGCGATGGAGTAGGTCGCGCGAAGCGCTTCGTTATCAGCCAAACTATCAATCAGCGAAAGCTGAAAGTTTTTGTTGCCCAACTCCAATGTTTCGTGCTGCGAATGTATGTCCAGCAGGCGTTTGCCAATCTTTTTTAGCACGTCAAGCGTTACGGGGGTGTCATTCACAAAGGCGCGACTCTTGCCGTTGGCACTTATTTCCCTGCGAAGAATGGTATGTTTATCAAAGTCTAATTCTTCCTCTTCAAAAATAGTTTTGAGCGAAGCATCGGCAATGGTAAACGTAGCTTCTGTAATGCACTTTTCGTTTTCATCCCACAGCATTTTGCTATCGGCACGGTTGCCCAACAACAAACCAATCGCGCCAAGCATAATGCTTTTGCCCGCGCCCGTCTCGCCTGTAATCACGTTCAGCGATTTTGCCGGCATCATTTCTAGCTGCTGAATAAGGGCGTAATTTTTGATAGAAAGGTGTGTGAGCATTTCGGACGCAAATTAATTAATTCGTTGATTCATTAATTCGCTGATTGTAAATTCGATTCTAACTCGCAATATAAAATAACATGATACCCAGCTTGTAACGAGAGGCCAGTAGCTTGAACCCTTTTTAATTACCTTTGCCAAGATTTATGAAAAAGATTCTTCTCCTTGCCTTGATAGCCGCAAGCTTCACCAGCTTTTCGCAAAAGCGAATGAAGATAAAACATGCCGATAAACAATATGGTAGCATTAAAGATGGCGTGCGCTTAGAACGGCTTGTGGGTAGTGTAGTATTTGTTCAGAATACCACCACAATCTACTGCGATTCGGCACACTTTTTCCATGCGATAAATAAAATTGAGGCTTATGGGCGAGTTCATATTGTGGATGGCGACTCGGTTGACTGCACTGCGTTAGGATTGACCTACGATGGGAACGATAAAATAGCGCACCTCCGCAGAAGAGTAGTTTTTGTAAAGAAAGGATCCGCTAAACTTTACACCGACTTCCTCGACTATGATAGAACCAAAGGCGAGGCTCGCTACTTCAATGGTGGAAAGCTGGTGGATAGCGTAAACACGCTAACAAGCGAGAAGGGATGGTTGGCTTCCAATTTGGCTTCTTTCAAAAAGAATGTGGTAGTTATCAATCCTGACTACACAATGAAGTCGGATACGATGCAATACGACTCCAAAACAAAAACCGTTTATTTCCGCGATTCAACAGTAGTTACAGATAAGGAAGGAGGATCGGCCATTTATAAAAGCGGTAGTTACAATACCGTAGTAAAGAGCTCTGACCTCAACAAAGGCGTTATTGAAACGGCTGAATATAAAATTACGGGCGATAAATATTTTATTGATGACAGAAAAAAGAGTTATAAATCGAAAGGCAATGTTGTGATGCGATCGAAGGAAGATGATCTTACCATTTTTGGAGACGATATCCATTACGATAAGAAAAAAGGAATCTCAAAAGTGTTTGGCCATGCCTATGCTGCTAAGATAGATGATGCCAAAGACACACTTTATATAGCTGCCGACACCTTGGTTTCAATAGAAAACAAGAACAGCAAGAAAAAACGATTGTTGGCCTATCGCCATGTAAAAATTTATAAGAAGGATATGCAGGGGCTTGCCGACTCGCTCGTATATACTTCATCTGATTCAACCATTCGCTTCTTCAAAGATCCTGTATTGTGGACGGAAGAAAACCAAATGACCTCCGACACCATCCGCATTCAGCTCAAGAAGAAGCGGATCGACAAACTATTTCTGTTGGGCAATTCATTTGTGGCCTCGCAAGACTCGCTCAACAATTTCAACCAAATAAAAGGCAGAAAAATGATTGCCAACTTCAACGGCAAAGGCATTAAAAACGTGTTGGTGCAGGGCAATGGAGAGAGTTTGTATTACGCCCTCGAAAAAGTAGAACCAAAGTCGGATACTGTTAAAACAATTACCGCTACCATGGGTATGAACAAGGTGCTTTGTGGCAACATGAGAATCAATTTTGTTGAAGGTAAAGTGAACAACATCACTTTTTTGATGAAGCCCGAAGCTTCGTTTACTCCTCCCCACGAGCTAAAGACAGAATTGAGAACACTCAAAGGTTTCAACTGGCGAGGCGAATTTAGACCCACTAGAAAAAACGTTGTCCAGCGATAAAAATCCGCCAGAACGTACCCTTTACACTAAAATTGCTTGCACCAAAAAATATTTTTGACAATAACGGTCATCTACTTGCTTCTTTTTATAACTTTATATTGAAAATTTGGTTCATGAGGCAATTTATTATCATAATCGCTATTGCACTTACGGCTTCAAATCTTTTTGCCCAAAATTTTGATCTGCTCGATAAACAAGAGGTTTTCCATGCTGGCTCAGTTCAAAAACTAAAGATTCCTCTTCGATTAAAGAACATCTCAGACAAGTCGCAGACTTTAATTTTACAACGAGTAAATGAATTAGGCCATCCAGTAAAGGGGTATTTTTGTCTTAATGGAAACTGCTCAGATTTTGGTCTAAATGAATATTCAATTACACTGGAACCTGGAGAAACAACCCAAAACTTATATTACCAACTTGAAACAGGTATTATCACTGGCCAATCAAACCTAAAATTTGAGTTTTTTCAAAAGGGAAACTTAAAGGATTTTCTAGAACACACGGTTATTATCAACGTAGAAGATAAGCCAAGACCATTCGTCTTTCAATCCAAAGAAATAAGCATGAACGATGTTTATCCTAATCCTGCATCCGATCAAGCTTATATTGAATACAAAATCCACAACGACAATATAAAGGCTAAACTATTAATTCATAACATATTGGGGCGCATTTTGGGTGATTATCAGCTTGCCTCTTCCGAAACGAAAATAAAAATACCTACCGAAGATCTACCCACCGGGGTTTATTTCTACACCCTATATGTGGACCAAGAGGGAGTGCTGACCCGAAAATTGGTAGTAAGAAAATAATTGACACTAAAGCTCGTTCTCCTGCATCATCAGGGTGAAATTGAATTTTACCGCTGGAGTAGTATATTTGCAGGCTTAAAAAAAATCGTGTCGAAATGGTTGATTCTATAATCGCTCAATTAAAAACCAAAGGCAGAACCGCAAGAACAATACTGCTGGCGATTGCTTTGATGAGCGCATTTGCATGTAGCAAATTTAGAAGCATAGAACGCAGCGAAGACTGGAGAACTAAATACGATGCCGCTCTCAAATACTACGAAAAGAAAGATTACTACCATTCTTCCATCTTGTTTGAACAAATCCAACCCATTGTTAAAGGCTTGCCAGAGGGCGAAAAAGTAGAGTTCTATCTTGGCTATTGCCGATATTATGAAAAAACCTACTTGTTGGCCTCCAACCAGTTTAAAACGTTTTACGAAATCTATGGAAGAAGTGAGTTAGCTATTGAAGCCAGATTCATGTATGCCTATTCTCTTTATATTTCTTCCCCTGACTACAACTTAGATCAAAAAAGCAGTATTGAAGCTATGTCTGCCATGCAGAATTTCATTAACCTTTATCCGTCAAGTACATTCCGTGATAAGGCCATTACTGTTATAGCCAACTGCCAGGAAAAACTTGAGCGCAAAGGGTTTGAAGAAGTAAATCTGTATCTCAAATTAAAGCAATACAAAGCTGCAATTGTTGCCTTGGAAGGATTCAGAAAAAATTACCCGGACTCTCATTACATCGAGGAACTATTGTACTTAAAAGTGGTGGTGCAGCACAAGTTGGCCGACCAAAGTATAAAAACAAAACAATTGGAACGCTATAACTTAACGCTAGATTCTTACCGAGAACTTGTAGATGCTTATCCAAACAGCACGTTTTTAAAGCAAGCTGAAAAATTATATACCGATAGCTTAGAGAAAGCTACAAAACTAAAATCAATTAACACTAATTCTTAATTAACCATGGCAACAGCACAACCATCAATTATCACACGCGACATCGAAAGAATAACCAAAGGAACAGGCAACATCTACGAATCTGTTGTTGTGATTTCTAAAAGAGCAAGACAAATTGCGGTTAACATTAAGGAAGAATTAAACGGTAAACTTTCTGAATTTGCCACTACTGTAGATAACCTTGAAGAGGTTTTTGAAAACAGAGAGCAAATCGAAATCTCAAAATTTTATGAGCGTATGCCTAAGCCAACTTCTTCTGCTATAGAAGAATTTTTAGATGGCAAGCTAATGCATCGCTTGCAAAAGGATAATGTAGAAGCGATTGATTTATAAGTCGTATGCTGCAAGGCAAGAAAATCCTGCTGGGTGTTTGTGGTAGCATTGCTGCCTACAAATCGGCAGTATTAACTCGCCTCTTGGTAAAAGCTGGCGCGGAGGTAAAAGTGATTATGACTCCCTCAGCAACAGAATTTATTACACCACTTACACTTTCAACGCTTTCAAAAAATCCGGTAACCACAAAATTTGTAAAGGACGATTCAGGTCAATGGAACAATCATGTTGAATTGGGTCTTTGGGCTGATGCCTTTATTATTGCTCCAGCTAGTGCCAATACACTGGCTAAATTCGCAAACGGTCTCTGCAACACGTTGTTGGATGCTGTCTATTTATCTTCGCGATGCCCCGTATTTATTGCTCCCGCAATGGATCTTGATATGCTCAAGCATCCAGCAACAATCCATAATCTAACTAAGCTAAAGTCGTTTAAAAGTCAAATTATTGAACCTAATTATGGCGAACTAGCAAGTGGCCTTATTGGAAATGGCCGAATGGCGGAGCCTGAAGAAATTATTGATTATCTGCACCATCATTTTCAAAATGATTTAGTACTTAAAGGCAAAAAAGCTTTGGTTACTGCTGGCCCAACGCACGAGGCCATTGATCCAGTGCGTTTCATTGGCAATAACTCAAGTGGTAAAATGGGCTTTGCCATTGCCGAACGTTTGGCAAGTTTAGGTGCTGATGTTACACTCGTTACTGGCCCTACTTCTCTTCCTATAACTAACACTAGGTTTACAGTGAAGAGTGTTACTTCTGCTGAAGAAATGTATCAGGCCAGCATGTCTATTTTTAATGAAACAGATATTACAGTTCTTTCTGCAGCTGTAGCTGATTATAGACCGACTACAGTAGCTGATCAAAAAATAAAAAAGAAAGAAGGCAATCTCATCCTTGAATTAACGAAGACGCAGGACATAGCTGCGGAACTTGGCAAAAGAAAAAAGAACAATCAAATCATAGTCGGTTTTGCGTTGGAAACAGAAAACGAAAAAGCCAATGCCGAAAAAAAGTTAATAGCCAAAAACTTTGACTTAATCGTACTCAATTCCTTACGAGATGCAGGTGCTGGCTTTGGTCATGACACTAATAAAATTGCTATCATTGATAAAGAAGGCAAAACAATCCAGTTTGATTTAAAATCGAAAAAGGAAACTGCACACGATATTGTAGATGCCATCGTTACTCTTGCACATGCAAAAGTTTAAACTCATATTCTGCTCCTTATTAATCTCCCTTGCAGCCGCAGGGCAGGAACTGAATTGCAAAGTAACCATCAACGATCAACAGGTGTCGAGTAGCGATCGGTCTGTATTCAGAGACATGGAACGAGCTTTCGCCAATTTTCTTAATACTAGAAAGTGGACCAACGATACTTATAAAAATAACGAGAAAATTAATTGTACGCTTTTTATCAACATTAGTAGCCCACCAAGTATTGGTAGCTTCAAAGCCAATGCTCAAATTACTTCAGCGCGCCCCGTATTTCATACTAACTATGAAACCGTGCTGTTAAACTTTGCAGATCGCGATTGGGAATTTGAATATGTTGAATCGCAGCCGCTGGAATATAATGACAATAGTTACATCAGCAACTTAACTTCGATGCTAGCCTATTATGCTTACATTGTCATAGGTATGGATTACGATTCGTTTAGTGAGCTAGGAGGATCGCCCTATTTTCAAAAAGCATTGGGTGTAGTGAATAACGCACAGTCGGCAGGGCGTGTTGGCTGGCTAGCCTTGAGTGGCACGCGTAACCGATATGCGCTTATCGAAAACATCAACAATCCACAAATGGTTGATATTAGAAAGAATACATATCGCTACCATCGACTTGCCTTAGACACTTATGATAAAACACCTGACCAAAGCAGAGAAATCATGTTAGATGTGTTGAAAAGTTTACGCAAGGTTTGGAACATTAACCCTACCTCCATTTTTGTAATTTCTTTTTTTGACACAAAGTCAGTTGAACTCACCAATATATTTTCGGAAGGAAGTATTTCCATTAAACGTGAGGCGTATGACATTCTCACGTCCATCGACTCGAAGCGCACCATCTACCAAAAGATAGTTGCCAATTAATAAGCAAACTTACTTTTTATAAAACCATGCAAGAGAGGTTTTATTCAATCGTCAAGGCTATTATTGATCCAACAAAGAAAATTCTGTTGGCTGTAAGTGGTGGCTTAGATTCAGTTGCCCTTCTTGATGTAGCATCTAAAAGCAAGCTAACTATTGAAATAGCTCATGTTAATTTTCAATTGAGAGGAATTGAATCAGATGAAGATGAAAACTTTGTTAAGACACTCGCCAATTTGTATAACGTGCCCTATTTTTCAATACAATTCAATACCAACACTTATGCGGAAGAACATGGCTTAAGTATTCAAATGGCGGCAAGACAATTGCGATATGATTGGTTTGAAAAGATTATGGAAAAAGGGAACTTTGATTTTCTTTTTACTGCACATCACTTGA
Organism: Cytophagales bacterium; assembly: GCA_038205685.1. GTDB lineage: Bacteria > Bacteroidota > Bacteroidia > Cytophagales > Cyclobacteriaceae > ELB16-189. The sequence goes on from JBBRBQ010000009.1 coordinate 116,130, forward strand.
ATGACAACCTAGAAACCTCGCTACTAAATTTTACTCGAGGTACTGGCATAAGTGGTATGCGAGCCATGGAGTTTCAACACGAAAAGATTGTTCGACCATTATTAACATTTACGAGAGCAGAACTAGAAGCGTATGTAAAACTTCATCAATTGAAGTGGCGAGAAGATTCGAGCAACATCACATCCGATTATCATAGAAATTTTATACGGCATCAGGTAATTCCAATCCTCAAAGAAATCAATCCATCCTTGGAGAATACTTTCGCCAACAATGCAACTCGCTTTTTAGGTGAAGAAGAATTGATAAATTTTGCTGTCGATCAAATCAAACATAAATACATTTTCGAAGAAGGAGATGGGCTGACTATAAAAAAAGAGATGCTCCAACTTTTTAAATATAAGTCGGGAGTGTTATATAAATTGATTAAAGAGTTTGGTTTTAATTTGGATCAATGTGAAGATGTTATCGCTAGCCTCAATGGACAATCAGGCAAACAGTTTCAAGCATCTCAATTTACATTGACCAACGATCGTGAGTTTCTACTCATTACAAAAAATTCATCTGAAATCATTTCAGTTAAAATAACTGAGCTTGATGAATTTATAGTAACTAAAAACGTAGAGCTTTCCATTAGTTCAACTAGCACTTGGAAGCTAAGCAACAATTCAAATATCGCTATGCTTGACAAGTGTTTGCTTCAATTTCCGATTATACTCCGCTCATGGAAGCCTGGAGACTATTTCTATCCACTAGGGATGACTCATAAAAAAAAGGTGAGTGACTTTCTGATTGATTTGAAGATTTCAATGGCTGATAAAAATCAGGTGTTGGTATTAGAATCGGCAGGCAACATTGTATGGGTGGTTGGGCACCGCATAAATGATCGATTCAAAATCACACCTAAAACAGAAACGGCCATAACTTTCAAAATTACTTCCTGATTTTAGTCAAAAACTTTTTTCTTTCATCGGGCTGTTAATACCTTTCGGGATTGAAATTCAAAATCAACGTATTCTACCTTAATCTATTTAATAAATGAAAATCACTGTTGTTGGAGCTGGAAATGTGGGGGCCACTTGTGCCGATGTGTTGGCGTACAAAGAAATCGCAAACGAAATTGTGTTGGTTGATATCCGCGAAGGTTTTGCCGAAGGCAAGGCGCTCGACATCTGGCAAAAATCCCCCATTGATTTGTATGACAGCCGCACCATTGGCTCAACTAATGATTATGCAAAAACTGCGGGGTCGGAAGTAGTTGTGATTACCTCAGGGCTTCCGCGAAAGCCAGGTATGACACGCGATGATTTAATTGGCACCAATGCTGGCATCGTAAAATCTGTTACTGAAAATGTGGTGAAGCATTCACCTAACGCTATCATCATTGTTGTGTCAAATCCATTGGATGTAATGACCTATCAGGCGCACATCACATCAAAACTTCCTCGCACGAGAGTGATGGGCATGGCTGGTATTTTAGATACCGCTCGTTACCGCGCATTCTTAGCTGAAGCATTGAATATTTCCCCGAAAGATATTCAAGCTGTATTGTTGGGTGGACATGGTGATACAATGGTGCCACTTCCACGATATACCACTGTTGCGGGCATACCTGTAACAGAGTTGATTGATAAAGATAAATTGAACGCCATTATTGAGCGCACAAAAGTAGGCGGTGGTGAATTGGTAAAATTGATGGGCACTTCTGCTTGGTATGCGCCAGGTTCAGCAGCAGCGCAAATGGTAGAAGCTATTGTGAAAGATCAAAAAAGAATTCTTCCGGTTTGTATGAAGTTGGATGGCGAGTATGGCATTAAAGATTGCTACCTGGGCGTGCCTGTAGTGCTTGGTAAAAACGGGATAGAAAAAGTAATCGAGCTTGATCTTAATTCCGATGAAAGGGCATTAATGGAAACCAGTCGCCAACATGTAAAAGAAGTAATGGAAGTATTGGAGAAGTTGGAGAAGTAAATTCAGATTCAAGATTTCAGATTCTAAGAATGCCTTACGAAAGTTTGGCATTTTTTTTATCAACAAACTATTTCGAAAGAGTTTGCATCCTTTGATAAACCCACTCCGATGTTTCGACTACTTCTTTTTCTTTTGTGCGGTGCTAATCTTGGATTTTCTCAAATACTCATACGTGGCCATGTTGTAGATCACACAAGTAAGTTGCCCATTGCCTTCACCAATATTGGTATTGAAAAAACTGCGATAGGAACTCTCTCCAATGAGGATGGTTCCTTCTCAATTCGTATCCCTGAACAGCTGATAAAGGATACGTTGATATTCTCCGCCATTGGCTATACCATTAGTAAGAAACAGATACAAGCGCTAACCAATTCAGATTTTATAATTGAACTCCAAGAGCAAACTATTCAATTAGAAGAAGTAACAATCACCCAGAAAAAAGAAAAGAATAAAACCTTTGAATTGGGCAACAAAAGTGTTGGAGGTGGAACATTGGAAACAGATACATTATACACAGGAGCCGTTATGGCTTTGTTAATCGAAAATGAAAATTCTGTTCAGAAGGATTTACACTTTCCAATCTATCTTGAAAAAGCAAGTCTTCGTATCTTTAGAAACAACCTTCCTTCTTTTAGGATTCGACTACGGATATATTCAATCGACAAAGCAAGCAAGCAACCTTCGGAAGACTTGCTGAGAAAAAGTATAGTACTCGAATCGTCAATGAAAAACGGGTGGTTAACTTTCGATTTATCGGAACTGAAATTCGTTGTTACCGAACCGTTTTTTATTGCCTTTGAGCGGATCTTAACGAAGGCAGATCGTGCACTTATTTCCAGAAGTTATCAGCAATTTATTTACGATCACCCTAATAAAATAGTTATTGATACAATCGTTTTTGAAGGGAAGAAAATTGTAAGACAAAAGCTTAAGGGAGGAGGGATTGATCTGCCAGGCACATTTATTGGAATTGCTTCAGGCAAGTCAAACAATTTTACCTGTTATACACGCAAAACAAGTTTCGATACATGGGAAAAAGTAAGAGGAATTGTTACCGCTACCGTTACGCTTAGCAATCAATCTACAACTTCCTTCCTACATAAATAATCTCGGCAGATTGCAGTCCAAATCTTTCAGGCTGATCTTTCGCGAAGTTGATTTCTTCTGCTACTAAACCACTTCTTGAGATTACGAAAGTTTGGCATTTTTTTATCAACAAATTATTCAAACCAATATCAGTCAAAAAAAGTATTATGTTCTACAAGGTATTGTAACCATGTTGGTAACATTTAATATCTTTGTACGCCATGAGGGTAATTGCCGTAAAAACCTTGAGAAAATTTGAAAAGGATTATCCCCAAGCTAAGCAATCAATATTTGCTTGGTATGAAGAGGTAGAGATAGCACAATGGAACAACCCAAACGAACTTAAGTTTCATTTCCACAACGCATCAATTATTTCTGCCAAACGGGTAGTATTCAATATTCACGGGAATTTATATCGTTTAATAGTTGATATTGAATACAGACTAAAAATAGTTTTTGTTGTTTGGTTTGGCACACATAAACAGTATGATAATATTGACGTTAAAAAAATAAGATATGATAACTCCAGTAAAAAATAACAAGCAATACACTGCTGCACTTGAAAGAATATACCAGCTAATACAGAAAGATCTAAAAGCCAACTCTGTTGAATCTGATGAACTTGAGATTTTGTCCGTATTAGTAAAAGAGTACGAACATATTAATCTTCCGATGCCAAAACCAACTCCGCTCGAAGCTATTCGTTTTAGATTAGAACAAAAAGGGATGTCGGAAATTGAGTTGTCAAAGATTTTAGGGCATCGTTCTAGAAAATCAGAAATACTTTCAGGCAAACGAAAACTAAGTTTGACCATGATTCGCAAACTGAATGAAGTACTCCATATTCCAGCTGAAGTTTTAATTCAACAATATTAATTTTAGACCTTCTTCCCAACATAAATAATCTCGGCAGATTGCAGTCCAAATCTTTCAGGCTGATCTTTCGCGAAGTTGATTTCTTCTGCTACTAAACCACTTCTTGAGATTCGTTTTGAGTAATCTTTTCCAAACAACCTTACGTGATCATCTTGACCGAATATTTTTTCGCGCTGGCGCGGATCTGTGATGGAAGCGTCTTCAAACGTAACATCTGGCACGGGAGTGAAAAACGGCACCTGCATAATAGCCCAGCCTCCAGGTTTCAATACTCGCTTGATCTCACTCATAGCCTTAATATCATCTTGTACATGCTCCAAAACGTGGTTGCACAATACTGCATCAAAATGATTATCCCCGAAAGGGATTTGATGTATATCCATTTTTACTTTGGCGAGAGGTGATTCAATATCGGCTGTGATATACTTTACACCGTGTTGCTTTTCAAAGCGATTCATAAAGCAAGGTTCGGGAGCAATGTGAAGCACATCAAGTTTTGCAGAAAAGAAATTGGTTTTCTCTTTTAAGTATAACCAAATCAGTCGGTGGCGTTCTAAACTCAAACAACTTGGGCAAAGTGCATTAAGCCTTGGATTGATTCTGCCATAAGGCAAAAACTGGCGATAGTGATGATTGCAAATAGGGCATTCTACTTGGTTGCCAATATAAAAAATACCTAATGCCTTCAGCCCCACTCCACTGAAAAGTTGCAAATATTTGCGCGGCACAAACCGTATAAGTAGGGAGATTATTTTTTTCATTGAGCGCAAAGATATTATTTAACCAATAGTTCCTTTCAGGAAAAATAGTTCTTTTACTCACTTCTTAAACTCTCTACTGCATTACTCAATGCTACTTTAACGGTAACTTTCAAGGATACCACAAAAACAAGTTTTTGCCCAATCGGTAAGTTTCTGTCATGAGGTAAAACTAAATCTTTGGCCTGTGTCAAGGGTTTGAGCATCTCCAAAAAACAAGTTTTAAAGCCTTTTTTGCTCTAAGCGCATGAAACAGGCCTCACAGCAAAACTATTTATCAACGCCTTTCATCCTTATATTGTAATTGATTATAAACCCACTAAACCTGAACCCACTGTCACATCAACAGTCAACGCTATGGTCTGATGCCCTCATCGCGCAGGCACGCGAAGGGGACAAAACTGCCCAAGGGAAACTTGTAACCTTTTGGTATAAGCGCATCTACAATTTCAGTTACAAGTTTTTCTTCGACCATGACCTAGCAATGGAAGCCACACAGAAGACTTTTATTTCGATGCATCGGAATATTGGAAATCTACAAGATGCTGGCCGTTTTAAGTCGTGGATATATACCATTGCGGTAAACTATTGCCGAGAGGAGACTCGCAAGAAAAAGGTAAAGCGATCAATTTCATTGCACGATTTAAAGCCGGGTGAAGCCGAGGAAAGTCATAGTTGGGAATTGAGTACCAACCGGAATGAAAATCCCGAAAGGCAACTAAGACAAAGCGAACTTTCTGATTTGCTTCAAAAGTGCTTGTTGGAGTTGAGCGAAGAGCAGCGCGAAATTGTGGTGATGAAAGAATATGAGGGCTTGAAGTTTAGGGAAATTGCCGAAGTGTTGAACCTATCGGAGAACACAGTGAAGTCGCGACTTTATTATGGCCTCGATAATTTGAAAACCATTTTGGCGAAAAGAAACATTACAAGAGAAACCGTTAGTTATGAATTATAAACCAGACGAAACCGAAATCGTATCGTATCTCTACGGAGAGCTTGATGCTATTGAAATGGATAAAGTACAGGATTATTTTCTTGAACACCCAGAGGAGCTAAAGCACTACCAAGCCTTGCACGACACACGTGCGCTATTGGGAATGTTGGAAGATAAAGAAGTGATCTCCCCTCCTATTTTCATGAACGATGAAGTGAATATAAAACCCTTCTGGAATTCCATCTATTTCAAAACAGTGATGAGCATTGCGGCCAGCATTGTATTTATATTGGTAGTGGGCAAATTTTTAGGAACAGAGGTAAATATTGCCAATGGCGAATTGCGAATGAGCTTCGGATCGAAAGCTGTGCCAATTAAAGTTGTAGAGCAGCCAACGCTTAGACCTGATGAAGTGCAAGCTATGATCAATAATTCATTAACGAAAAACAATGAAGTGATTGAGGCCAGTTGGACGGAAAGCCAAAAGAAGTTAAACGAGTCAGTAAAAAACAATCTCGCGGTTAATTCGCAAAAGATTGATGGGTTGATGAAAACAACTTCAAAGGCATCGGAAGAACAAGTGCAGCAGTTTGTGGCAAGTCTTCAAACAGAGAATTTAAAACTGATGAAAGATTATTTGCAGCTATCATCTACCGAACAAAAAAAGTACGTAGAAAATTTGTTGGTCGATTTTTCTAAGTACCTACAAGAGCAGAGAAACCAAGATTTTAAAATTTTTCAAACACGGGTGAATAGTCTTGAGAAAAACACGGATTTATTTAAACAAGAAACAGAACAAATTATTACCAGTTTGATTTCAAATTCAAGTGGGATTAAGAAAACAACAAGTTATTAAGGAGTAAGAATAAGATTGCTTCGTGCCTCGCTATGACGCACGGAATCACAAGGTACGAAGCGATCTAACAAATCAATTGAAATAACATCACATAAAACAAATACAATTATGATACGAGGAGCAAGAGTTTTTATCTTAAGCATTGGCCTTCTAGTGGCCGCATTTATTGCAACTAACGCACAAACCAAGATTGACGAGCAGCGCATGCAGCGCGATATAGAAGTGGCTGAGAATATTCTGACAACGTTGATTAAGCAAGAGTTTTCGCGAAGAAATTTCTTACCTATTGAAATCACAGGCGAATATAGAGAGGGTCATGGCGTTACTTTTCGTCTGCCTGAACACATGAATGGCGCCATGCGAATGTTTATGAGCGAAGGATTTGACAATCCAAACATTGTAATGAACAACAGCGCAAATGGCTTCTCCTATTCCATCTCCAGTAGTGGCTTTGAAGAGGAAATTCCAGCAACTGGCAATGATGTATTGAAAGCTGGTAATAATCCTATGCCAGCTCCTCCTGCTCCACCAAGAAACAAATCATCGAAAAATAAGAAAGCAGTAGCGGATACAACTGCTCAATCGTTTGATCAAAAGTTTATTGAAGCTTCCAAAAACTTCTTGGCCGACTATGGCGATTTGATAAGTCAATTGCAGCCCAATGAAAGAATCATTATCACCAATCGTGGCGATAATCAAAACCCTTGGTTTCGCTTTCAAGGCAACAATAAACAATCGTTGATCTCTATTGAAGCCATCAAATCAGATTTAACGTTGGCCAAACAAGGCAAGCTAACGCGCGATCAATTATTGAGTAAAATCAAAATTGTGAACAGCGAACTATCAGACAAGCTAGAGCCTGACCTAGAATTATTTTCTAGCATATTCAGTAGACTATATCAACCAGATTTGTCCAAAACATTTTATACTCAAGGCAATATTTACTACGAGCGTTTAAAAGATTATGGAGCCGTATTCTACATGGAATCTGTCTCTAGCAATCAAGGAGAATTCTTCAATCAATACTCCATGCCTACGCTAGCCTTAGAAGATGTAGATCAAGCCACTCGTGATAAGAAAGTGAAAGAGTTGTATCCACTTTTTGAAAAGGAGCTAAAGGAGAATATTTTAGAATATGGCCGCACACTAAAGAGCTTGAAGGATGACGAAAGCCTAGTGTTCAATGCTAAAATAACCCGCTGCAGAGGATGTGATATTCCATCCTCGTTGGAAGTATCCATCAAAATGAGTGTATTGAAAGAGTATAGCGCCAGCAAGATCACCAAAGAGGCTGCCTTTGCTAAAATGTTGATAAAAAAAGGAGCTAATCAATAATTTATAAGGAGGCACTACGTTAAAAATACTGGCTATTGAATTTGGTCAGTATTTTTTTTGTAACTTAATTCCCTATTTCGAGTATTAACTAAAATAACTCCACCAACCCTATGAAGCGTAAAATTTTAATTGCAGCTGGCGTGCTGGTTGTAATAGTAGCCAGTTATTTTGTTTTCGCTGGCAAGCAGACTGCTGGAGCATCTGATATTTACGCTACCGTTAAAAAGGGAATCTTCAAAGTGGAGATAGAAACCACCGGAGAGCTGGAAGCAAAGAATTCGGTAAAGATTTTAGGGCCCTCTGCGTTAATGAATTTTGATATTTATAACGTAACTATTCAAAGTATTATTACTGAAGGCACTGTAGTTAAAAAAGGAGATTGGATTGCCTCACTTGACCGCTCAGAATTCCAAAAAAAGTATACTTCTAAACAAATCGAACTAGAAAAAGCAAAATCAAAGTATAACCAAATACAACTTGACACCACGCTGCAACTAAGACAATCGCGTGATGAGCTTGTGAATTTAAAATATGGAGTGGAAGAGAAGGCAATCATTTTAGAACAGTCTAAGTTTGAACCCCCAGCCTCCATTAAACAAGCAGACATCAATCTTGACAAGGCAAAACGTGCTTTTGACCAAGCGCAAGAAAATTATAAGATAAAGAAAAACCAGAATGTCGAAAAGATGCGGGAGGTATCGGCCGAGCTTAGAAAAGTGCAAGGCGAGATGGATGGAATGACTTCTGTACTTCAAGCCTTTGATGTGAAGGCTCCAGAGGATGGGATGGTTATTTATGAAAAAGGTTGGGATGGCAAACCGATAAAAGCAGGTTCGCAAATTCAAATGTGGGAGCCCAATGTTGCCTCACTGCCAGACCTCACAAAAATGAGATCTAAAACCTACGTGAATGAAGTAGATATAAGAAAGATAAAAGCAGGTCAACTAGTAGATGTTGGGTTGGATGCTTATCCTGATAAAAAACTTGCTGGTGTAGTTACATCGGTTGCCAATGTTGGTGAGCAGCGACCCAATTCTGATTCTAAAGTATTTGAAGTGCAAGTAGACATTAAAGGAACAGACCCAACACTTCGGCCTTCAATGACTACGAGCAACCAGATACTTACCCAATCGCTTGACAATGCAATATTCATTCCCTTAGAAAGTCTCCATAGTTTGCACGATTCCATTACCTATGTTTTCATAAAGGATGGAGCCGATGCAATTAAACAAGAAGTTGCTGTTGGCGAATCAAACGCTAATGATGTGATCATAAAAGATGGACTAAAAGAAAATGATCAACTGTACTTATCAATTCCATCCGGATCGGAAAATCAAGAGGTGAAATTATTACCAGCATTGGCAGGCAAGCGGAATAAAAAAGAAGAAAAGAAAGAACAAGCTCCTACACCCATCACGGCTGTAAAAAATCCTACCAAATAATCCGAGGCATTTTTAAGGATGAAACTAAAATCCCTCTTTTCTCCACGCACCCTTGCCAACTTCTCTATCGCATTGGATGCCGTCACCGTAAATAAAGTTCGTTCGCTTCTTACTGCGCTAGGAATTATTTTTGGCGTAGCAGCCGTTATCGCTATGCTCGCCATTGGCAATGGGGCACAACAAGAAATACTCAATCAAATAAAATTAGTAGGTGTCAATAATATTGTCATCAAACCCATTGTAGAGCAAAAAGAAGAAAAGTTACAAGAGCAAGCTGGGCAAAAGGAAAAGAAGAAATTCTCACCAGGCCTTACCTTGCGGGATGTAAAAACAATAGAAGCCAACATACCAGGACTCAGCACGGTAAGTCCTGAAATAATACTAGATACTTATGTTATAAGAAATGGGTTGAGAAGATCAGCTAAACTAGTTGGTGTTGAAGCATCTTACTTTGATATTTATAATTTTACACTAAGCGATGGACAGCCTTTTACACAGGCACAAAAAGAGTTTGGTGCTTCTGTATGTATCATTGGTTTTGGTATTAAAACCAAATTTTTTTCAACTGAAAACCCGATCGGTAAAAACATAAAGATTGGTTCTAATTAGCTCACTATTGTAGGGGTTCTTTCCGAAAGGAAATTATCGACCACCAGCATCAGTAAATTGGGTATCCGTGATTTTAATATGGATGTGTACTCGCCCATCCAAACAATTCTTATTCGGTTTAGAGATAGAGACCGCATAACAGCAGAATCTATTCGGTTGGCTTTGCAGCAAAGCAGAGGCAGGGTTTTTGGAAATACCAGTGAGGCCGCTAAAGAAGAAAAGAAAAACTACCATCAACTAGATAGACTTGTAATTCAGGTAAACGAAACAGCAAAGCTGCAATCCACAGCAGAAATAATTTCACGCTTGTTAGAAAGAAAACATTTTCAAGTGATCGATTACGAAATCGAAATTCCTGAGCTATTATTAAAACAGCAGCAACGTACCAACGATATTTTTAACTATGTGCTTGGCGCGATAGCAGGAATCTCACTACTGGTAGGTGGCATTGGCATTATGAACATCATGCTGGCCTCGGTGCTAGAGCGAATAAAAGAAATTGGTTTACGTTTATCGTTGGGCGCAAAAAAGAGTGATGTAGTGCAGCAATTTTTATTCGAAGCCGTGATGATCAGCGTAAGCGGTGGCATCATTGGCGTAATATTAGGAGTATCAATAGCTTTTGGCGTAACTACTGTTGCCAACATACCCACTCTAATTACTTTTAGTTCTATCGCTCTATCGTTTGGTGTAGCCGCAGCGGTAGGATTGATTTTCGGAATTGCCCCCGCCAGACGAGCCGCTCAACAAGACCCCATCACTTCTTTACGTTATGAATAAAAAATTTTCTCTCACGATTATAGTTTGCGCTTTGTTATTTAACCTACAAGCCCAAACTATTTTTACAATACAAGAGGTAATTCAGCGCGCGCAGCAACAATCACCCAGTGCTAAAGTTGCCGAAACACAAAAACAAACCAGCTACTGGCAATACCGATCTTTCAAAGCAGGCTTCAATCCGCAGCTTGTTATAAATGGAAATGCCCCTACGTATAGCCAGCGCTATTCTCCAATAACTCAGCCCGATGGTTCTATAGCTTACATTCCAATCAATCAGACTAATCCTGGAATAAACTTAGGACTGCAGCAACCTATTCGCTGGACGGGCGGCACTATATCGGCCAACACCAATGTTAATTATTTTAATGATGTCTATTCTAAAACCAGTCAATGGAATGGCACTGTGCTTAACGTTCAACTAACACAACCCTTGTTTTCTTTTAACTACTATAAATGGAGCAGAAAAATTCAGCCTTTCGTTTTTGAAGAATCGAAGCGAAGTTTTGTGGAACAGCAAGAAGCAATATCGCGAGACGCTGCAGGTCTTTTTTTTAATATGTTAAAATCTCAAATCAATATTCAGATTGCCAAGTTTAACCTGGCCAATAACGACACCATTTATAAAATTGAACAAGGCCGCTATAACATTGGCACCACCTCTAAAGATAAACTTTTGCAAGTGGAACTTCAGCTTCTACGTTCTCGCCAAGATGTAGCCCAAGCTAATCTTGATTTTCAAACCAACAGTCTTTACCTAAGAACTTTTATAGGATTAAAAGATGGAGAAGAATTTAAACTTATTCTGCCAGAGAATATTCCATTTTTTGAATTATCTATTGAGGAGGCACTGAAATATGCGAAGCAAAATAGAAAAGATTTTATTGCATTCGAGCGCAGAAGGCTTGAAGCCGAACGTGATGTAGCCCAAGCTAAAGGCGGGCGATATGCCTCTACTCTTAACGCACAATTTGGATTGAACAATTCTTCTCTTTCCGCAAACGATTTGTACGTAAACCCTCAACGGCAGCAAGTGGTAAATGTGGGGTTCAATATCCCCATACTTAATTGGGGCCGCAACCACGCGGCTATGCAAACCGCTTACGCCAATAAAAAATTGAATGATTATATTATCGATCAAAATGAGATCAATTTCGATCAAGAGATTATCACTCAAGTCAGACAATTTGAATTGCTCTGGCTACAAATTGAAATCACTAAGAAATCGGACGAGGTAGCGCAGGAAAGATATAATGTTGCCCAAAACCGTTATTTAATTGGTAAGATTGATATCACTAACCTAAATATCGCTCTAAAAGAAAAAGACGAAGCTAAGCGCGCCTATCTAGATGCTGCGATCGTTCTGGGTTGCCTTCTATGATTTGAGGCGACTTACTTTATATGATTTCTCTGAGAAGCGTCTGCTTTATACGCAAGGGGATTGACAAAGAATTCCCTAATTTACAACAACTTCCCCCTTTACTCTTTCCTGGAATTTTATACCTTTGCAGCCCGCTTAAATAAGTGGACTGTTTTTTAACAGTATTGTAAACCAAAAATTGTATCAGATGCCCAGCTGATGCATGTAATCAGGGTGAAATCATGGCGAAAGTAAGAAAGGACGGAGACTTCAAAGAAAAAGCAGAAGATCTAGGAAAAAAACCATTGGCTGCAAAAGGTGCATTGGTTGACATTGATCTCAATTCTGTGGAATTGGAGCAAGATGAATTGGCTGATTTTAAAGCTGCTAAAAAAGCAGAGGAAGAAGAAGGCATTAGCCGCATCATTCGTGATGTAACAGCTCGCAGAGCTTCTGTTAGCTCTGATGCTTCTCGCGAAAATTTTAATTGGGATGCGTTTGATACCAAAGGTTTTGGCGAAGGTTATTCAACAGTCCAGCGTGAAGATTTATTAAAGCAATATTCTGGCACAGTAACTACTGTAAGCGAAAGCGAAGTGGTGAAAGGTGTTGTAGTAGGTATCAACGATAAAGATGTAATTCTTAATATCGGATTTAAGTCGGATGGTCTTGTGCCATTGGCTGAATTTAAAGACATGCCCAATCTTAAGATTGGCGATAAGGTAGACTTATTCATTGAAGAGCGCGAAAATGCGATGGGCCAATTAGTGCTATCACGCAGAAAAGCGAAGTTGGTGAAAGGTTGGGAGTATGTGCAAACTGCTTTGGAAAAAGATGAAATCATTGAAGGTTTTGTAAAACGCAGAACGAAAGGTGGTTTGATTGTAGATGTATTCGGTATTGAAGCATTCTTGCCAGGTTCTCAAATTGATGTGAAGCCAATCCGCGATTTCGATATTTATGTGAATAAGTCGATTGAAGTGAAGGTGGTGAAGATCAACAACACTAATGACAACGTAGTAGTATCGCACAAAGTGTTGATCGAGAAAGATCTTGAGCAACAAAAAGTAGCCATTCTTACTAACCTTGAAAAAGGGCAAGTGTTGGAAGGTGTGATCAAGAACATGACCAACTTTGGTGTGTTTATCGACCTTGGTGGCGTAGACGGATTATTGCATATCACAGATATTTCTTGGGGCCGCGTAAATCACCCTGACGAAATGTTGAAGTTAGATCAAGTGGTGAAAGTGGTGGTTCTTGATTTTGATGAAGACAAGAGAAGAATCTCATTAGGCATGAAACAATTGACTCCTCATCCTTGGGAAGCATTATCTGCTGATATTATTATTGGCTCGAAGGTTACAGGCAAGATAGTTAACGTGGCCGACTATGGCGCGTTCTTAGAATTGCAACCTGGTGTGGAAGGACTTATCCACGTAAGTGAAATGAGCTGGTCTCAACATTTGCGCAATCCACAAGACTTCTTGAAAGTAGGTGATGAATTGACTGGTGTTGTGTTGACGATCGACCGTGAAGAACGCAAAATGTCATTGGGCATTAAGCAATTGACTGAAGACCCTTGGACTCGCCAAGATGTGCTTGCTAAATATGCTGTTGGCACTCGTCATAAAGGAATCGTTCGTAACCTTACCAACTTCGGTCTATTCATTGAATTGGAAGAAGGTATCGATGGCTTGGTTCACGTATCTGATTTATCTTGGACTAAGAAAATAAAACACCCAAGTGAATTTACTAAGGTTGGAGACAATCTTGAAGTAGTTGTACTTGAGTTGGATGCTGTGAGTCGCAGATTGGCGCTTAGCCATAAGCACATTGAAGAAAATCCTTGGGATACTTTCGAGACTATCTTTACTATCGGTTCCGTTCAAAAATGTACTGTAGTGAATAAGAACGAGAAGGGAGTTGTGCTTGAATTGCCTTACGGTTTGGAAGGATTCTGTTCGGCAAAAAATATCGCGAAGGAAGACGGAACAAAAGGTGAAGTAGGCGAAAGCTTAGACTTTAAAGTGTTGGAATTCTCCAAAGAGGAAAGACGCATTGTGTTAAGTCACAAAGCTATGTATTCAGCAGAAGAAGCTCCAGCCGCTGCTGCACCAGCGGCCGCAGGCACTAAGAAGAAGGCAGCCACAGCTGCTGCGCCTAAAGGAAAGACAATCGACAAGATCAATCAAGAGTCAGAAAAATCTACCTTGGGCGATATTGAAGCGTTGAGTGCTTTGAAGGAAAAAATGAATTCAAAGAACTAAGTTACTTTTAAATAGAAGAGAGGGGAATGCTGGCAACGGCATTCCTTTTTTTTGTTAAAAAGGATTGCCAAAAGTTTACATTGAATTACTAACTGTAATTGCTATTTTTGCAGATCAGTAAATGGTCTCGTGGCCGAGTGGCTAGGCAGAGCTCTGCAAAAGCTCCTACAGCGGTTCGAATCCGCTCGAGACCTCTAAATATTATAATAAACCCTTGTATCTCAAGGGTTTATTATTTTAAGGGTGGAGAAAAATTGAGCCATCCTAACTAATCTATCGATAATCCATAATCAAAAGTAATTCTGAGATAGACTATTGACCACCGACTTCATCATTCCTTCACAAACTGCCTTTGCTCTATTTTCTTGCCTTGAACTGCTTGCAGTAAATACTTGCCCGTGGCATAGCCGCTCACATCGATAGTTATATCGCTACCACCTATGCCAGTTAATTTGTTCAAGCTCCTGCCAGTGAGATCAAACATACCAATCTCAACAGCCTTTCCTATTTCAAATCCATTCAGGGTTAGGGTAATCTTGTCTTTAGCAGGATTGGGGAACATTGTCATTTTGGTTTCTGCCTTGGCTAGGTCGCCCGTTACCACGATTACCTTGGCATCTGAAACTGTACTAGCACAATTGTCAACCGTGGTTTTTACGGTGTAGCTTCCTGCACCTGTGGTGCCTGAAACAGTAAGCGTTGCTGCGGTGCCAGTGGCTATAGCTATTCCATTCAAGAACCATTGGTTGCCAGTACTGTTGCTCGAAGTAAGTGTAAGGCTTTCTGTGCCTATGCCAGTTAATGCAATACTTGGCTTGGAAGGGTTGATGCAGAATGTCTGACTTACCCTAGTGGCTGCCGTATAGTTAGTATTACCAGCTTGATCAGCATTAATTGTTACAGCGCCTGCCTTTATTATAGTAGCTGTGCTTCCCGAGATTATCACTTTATCGGTGTTTGTGCTAGAATAAGTAATGGTCAAGTCTGAAGTGGCAGTGGCTGTCAAAGCGACCGTCACATCTGTACCGAAAGTTTTGGCAGGTATTGCCCCAAAGTTGATAGCCTGCAATTGAAGTAAAGTATAGCTATTGGCTGAAGTAGCCGTTTGACCATTGACTGTTACTGTTATCATTCCTGTGGTGGCTCCAGTCGGTACTGAGGTGGTAAGGCTGGTAGCAGTGCTGGCTGTTACAGTAGCTGCTGTGCCATTGAATTTAACCGTATTGTTGGCGGGGGTGACATTAAAGTTAGTGCCTGTTATGGTGACCGTAGCCCCAACAATACCCGAGGTTGGGCTAAAGTTGCCAATGGTAGGTGGTGGAATAACTATAAAGCTGTTTGAAGAAGTAGCCGTTTGACCATTGACCGTTACTGTTATCATTCCTATGGTGGCTCCAGTCGGTACTGAGGTGGTAAGACTGGTAGCAGTGCTGGCTGTTACAGTAGCTGCTGTGCCATTGAATTTAACCGTGTTATTGGCTGGCGTGGCATCAAAGTTAGTGCCTGTTATTGTGACCGTAGCTCCAACAATACCTGAGGTTGGACTAAAGTTGCCAATGGTAGGTGGCTGAATAACTGTATAGCTACTGGCTGAAGTAGCCGTTTGACCATTGACCGTTACTGTTATCATTCCTATGGTGGCTCCAGTCGGTACTGAGGTGGTAAGGCTGGTAGCAGTGCTGGCTGTTACAGTAGCTGCTGTGCCATTAAATTTAACCGTGTTGTTGGCGGGTGTGGCATCAAAGTTAGTGCCTGTTATGGTGACCGTAGCTCCAACAATACCCGAGGTTGGACTAAAGCTGCCAATGGTAGGTGGCTGAATAACTGTATAGCTATTGGCTGAAGTAGCTGTTTGACCATTGACCGTTACTGTTATAGTTCCTGTGGTGGCTCCAGTCGGTACTGAGGTGGTAAGGCTGGTAGCAGTGCTCGCGGTTACAGTAGCTGCTGTGCCATTAAATTTAACCGTGTTGTTGGCGGGTGTGGCATCAAAGTTAGTGCCTGTTATGGTGACCGTAGCCCCAACAATACCCGAGGTTGGACTAAAGCTGCCAATGGTAGGTGGTTGAATAACTGTATAGCTATTGGCTGAAGTAGCTGTTTGACCATTGACCGTTACAGTTATCGTTCCTGTGGTGGCTCCAGTGGGTACTGAGGTGGTAAGGCTGGTGGCAGTGCTGGCGGTTACAGTAGTTGCTGTGCCATTAAATTTAACCGTGTTGTTAGCTGGTGTGGCATCAAAGTTAGTGCCTATTATCGTGACCGTAGCCCCAACAATACCACTGGTAGGGGTGAAAGAAGTGATACTTGGGGTTGGTACAAAAGTAAAGCCCGCCAACGCGGCTGTGCCAAGGGGAGTGGTTACGCTTACATTGCCCGAAGTCCCTGTGCCTACTGTTGCGGCAATGCTCGTTGCTGATACCACGCTAAAAGAAGTGGCTGCTGTGCCCCCAAAGCTTACTGCTGTAGCACCCGAAAAGTTTGTTCCTGTTATAATTACAGATGTTCCTACTCCTCCACTCGTTGGTGTAAAACTGGTGACAATTGGAGTGGCGGTGGGCACTGTATTGCGAAATACCGAGACGGTAGAGCTGTTATAATTCGCCACCGCTAGGTCGGCCTTGCCATCCCCGTCAAGGTCGCCAATGGATACTGAAAGAGGAATAAATCCCGTTGTGAAATCTACTTTGGCGGCATAGTTGATTGTTCCCGCGCTGCCCGTATTGAGCAATACCGAGACGGTATTGCTGCCCGGATTTACCACCGCCAAGTCGGCCTTACCATCCCCGTCAAGGTCGCTAATGGAAACTGATCTAGGTTGTGATCCTGTTGTGAAATCTACTTTGGCGGCATAGCTGATGCTGCCTAGGCTGCTCGTATTGCGAAATACCGAGACGGTATTGCTGTTTCTATTTGCCACCGCCAAGTCGGCCTTACCATCCCCGTCAAAGTCGCCAATGGAAACTGATGTGGGATCTGTTCCAGTTGTGAAATCTACTTTGGCGGCATAGTTGATTGTTCCCGCGCTGCTTGTATTGAGCAATACCGAGACGGTATTGCTGCCATTTGCCACCGCCAGATCGGCCTTGC
The DNA here is from genome assembly GCA_038205685.1 of Cytophagales bacterium. Classification (GTDB taxonomy): domain Bacteria; phylum Bacteroidota; class Bacteroidia; order Cytophagales; family Cyclobacteriaceae; genus ELB16-189. The sequence continues at coordinate 133,488 of JBBRBQ010000009.1, forward strand.
CATCCCCATCAAGATCGCCAATGGAAACTGAATAAGGAGCTATTCCTGTTGCGAAATCTATTCTGGCGGCATAGCCGATGCTGCCCACGCTGCCCGTATTGCGAAATACCGAGACGGTTTTACTGCTTTGATTTGCCACCGCCAGATCGGCCTTGCCATCTCCGTCAAGGTCGCCAATGGATACTGAAAGAGGAGTTGTTCCCGTTGTGAAATCTACTTTGGCGGCATAGTTGATTGTTCCCGCGCTGCCCGTATTGAGCAATACCGAGACGGTATTGCTGCCCGGATTTGCCACCGCCAAGTCGGCCTTACCATCTCCATTAAGGTCGCCAATGGAAACTGAAAAAGGACCTCCTCCAGTAGTGAAATCTACCTTGGCTGCATAGCTGATTGTTCCCGCGCTACTTGTATTGAGCAATACCGAGACGGTATTGTCGTTATAATTTGCCACAGCCAAATCATCCTTGCCATCTCCATCAAGGTCGCCAATTGCAACTGAAGTAGGAGTTGTTCCAGTTGTGAAATCTGTTTTGACGGCAAAAGAACTGCCATCAATGCCGGGTACACCAGCAAAGGTTACCTCAAAGGGTTTGCTCGAATAGGCAAGCAAGCTATTGGTAAGTACCGTGATGGGTTGATAGGTGGCCCCTACTGGAACGGTTACCGTTAAGCTGGTCGTGGTTGCCACTGTGACAATAGCTTGTGTGGCACCAAAGAAAACAATGTTGTTGGAGGGGGTGGCATCGAAGTTAGTTCCCGTTATAGTTACAGATGTGCCCACAGGGCCGCTGGTGGGGGTAAAAGAAGTGATGCTCGGGGTTGGTACTAACGTAAAGCCCCCCAACGCGGCTGTGCCAAGGGGAGTGGTTACGCTTACATTGCCCGAAATCCCTGTGCCTACTGTTGCTGCAAGGCTAGTTGCTGAAACCACGCTGAAAGAAATGGCTGCCGTACCCCCAAAGCTTACTGCTGTAGCACCCGAAAAGTTAGTGCCAGTTAATGTAATTGTTGTGCCTGCTCCGCCACTCGTTGGTGTGAAACTAGTGACAGTTGGAACAGTGGTGGAGGCCGTATTGCGCAATACCGAGACGGTAGAGCTGTTGCCATTTGCCACCGCCAGGTCGGCCTTTCCATCCCCGTCAAGGTCGCCAATAGAAACTGATGTGGGATTTGTTCCTGTTGTGAAATCTACACTGGCGGCATAATTGATGCTGCCCACGCTGCTCGTATTGCGAAATACAGAGACGGTATTACTGCTAGCATTTGCAACCGCCAAGTCAGCCTTGCCATCCCCGTCAAGGTCGCCAATGGAAACTGATCGAGAAAATAATCCTGTTGCCAAATCTACTTTGGCAGCATAGCTAATTGTCCCCACGCTACTCGTATTGCGAAATACCGAGACGGAGCTGATGAAATTTGCCACCGCAATGTCGGCCTTGCCATCCCCGTCAAGATCGCCAATGGCAACTGAAATAGGGTCTCCTCCAGTAGTGAAATCTAATTTGGCGGCATAGCTGATGGTTCCCACGCTGCTTGTATTGAGAAATACCGAGATGGTATTGTTGCTCGAATTTGCCACCGCCAGATCGGCCTTTCCATCCCCGTCAAGGTCGCCAATGGCAACTGAAAGAGGAGTTGTTCCCGTTGTGAAATCTACTTTGACGGCATAGTTGATGCTGCCTACGGTGCCCGTATTTTGAAATACCGAGACGGTATTATCTTGATAATTAGCCACTGCCAAGTCGGCCTTGCCATCCCCGTCAAAGTCGCCAATGGAAACTGATATTGGATTTGTTCCTGTTGTGAAATCTACTTTGGCGGCATAGCTGATTGTGCCCGCGCTGCTTGTATTGCGAAACACAGAGACAGTATTTTCGCCCTGATTTGCCACCGCTAGATCGGCCTTTCCATCCCCATCAAGATCGCCAATGGAAACTGACTGAGGATATGACCCAGGTGCGAAATCTACTTTGGCGGCATAGCTGATTGTGCCCGCGCTGCTTGTATTGCGAAATACCGAGACGGTATTGCTGCCCTGATTTGCCACCGCCAGATCGGCCTTTCCATCCCCGTCAAGGTCGCCAATGGAAACTGACCAAGGATTTGATCCTGTTGTGAAATTTGTTTTGGCGGCAAAAGAGCCGGCATCAATTCCTGGTACCCCAGTAAAGGTTACCTCAAAGGGCTTGCCCGAATAGGCAACCAAGCCATTGGTAAGTACCGTGATGGGTTGATAGGTGGCTCCTACTGGAACGGTTACCGTTAAGCTGGTCGTGGCTGCCGAGGTAACAATAGCTTGTGTGGCACCAAAGAAAACAATGTTGTGGGCAGGAGTGACATCAAAGTTAGTTCCCGTTATAGTTACAGATGTGCCCACAGGGCCGCTGGTGGGGGTGAAAGAAGTGATGCTCGGGGTTGGTACAAAAGTAAAGCCCGCCAACGCTGCTGTGCCAAGGGGAGTGGTTACGCTTACATTGCCCGAAGTCCCTGTGCCTACTGCTGCAGTAATGCTCGATGCTGAAACCACACTAAAAGAAGTGGCTGCTGTGCCCCCAAAGCTTACTGCTGTAGCACCCGAAAAGTTAGTGCCAGTTATAATTAAAGATGTTCCTACTCCTACGCTCGTTGGTGTGAAACTAGTAATCATTGGAGCAGCGGTGGAGGTTGTATTGCGAAATACCGAGACAGAAGCACTATATAGATTTGCCACCGCTAGGTCGGCCTTGCCATCCCCGTCAAGGTCGCCAATGGAAACTGAAGTAGGATATGCTCCAGTTGTGAAATCTACTTTGGCGGCATAGTTGATTGTTCCCACGCTGCTTGTATTGAGAAATACCGAGACGGTATTTCTGCCCGAATTGGCCACCGCCAAGTCAGCCTTGCCATCCCCGTCAAGGTCGCCAATGGAAACTGATTGAGGATTTGACCCAGATCCAGTTGTGAAATCTACTTTGGCGGCATAGCTGATTGTTCCCACGCTGCTCGTATTGCGAAATACAGAGACGGTATTACTGCTAGCATTTGCAACCGCCAAGTCGGCCTTGCCATCCCCGTCAAGGTCGCCAATGGAAACTAACTGTGGACTTGTTCCTGTTGTGAAATCTACTTTGGCGGCATAGCTGATGGTGCCCGCGCTGCTTGTATTGAGAAATACCGAGATGGTATTGTTGCTCGAATTTGCCACCGCCAGATCGGCCTTTCCATCCCCGTCAAGGTCGCCAATGGCAACTGAAATAGGGCCTCCTCCAGTAGTGAAATCTACCTTGGCTGAATAACTGATGCTACCTGCGCTGCCCGTATTCCGAAATACCGAGACGGTAGAGCTGATGGCATTTGCCACCGCTAGGTCAGCTTTGCCATCCCCGTCAAGGTCGCCAATGGAAACTGAAAAAGGAAGTATTCCCGTTGTGAAATCTACTTTGGCGGCATAGTTGATTGTCCCCGCGCTGCTTGTATTGAGCAATACCGAGACGGTATTGCTGCCCAGATTTGCCACCGCCAGATCGGACTTGCCATCCCCGTCAAGGTCGCCAATGGAAACTGACCAAGGATTTGATCCTGTTGTGAAATCTACTTTGGCGGCATAGCTGATTGCTCCCGCGCTACTTGTATTGAGCAATACCGAGACGGTATTGCTGCCCTGATTTGCCAGCACTAGGTCATCCTTGCCATCCCCGTCAAGGTCGCCAATGGAAACTGACCAAGGATTTGATCCTGTTGTGAAATCTGCTTTGGCGGCAAAAGAGCCGGCATCAATGCTGGGCACCCCAGTAAATGTTACCACAAAGGGTTGGCTCGAATAGGCAACCAAGCCATTGGTAAGTACCGTGATTGGTTGATAGGTAGCTCCTGCTGGAACGGTTACTGTTAAGCTGGTCGTGGTTGCCGAGGTGACAGCCGCCCGTGTGGCGCCAAAGAAAACAATATTGTTGGAGGGGGTGCTATCGAAGTTAGTTCCTGCTATAGTTACAGATGTGCCCACAGAGCCGCTGGTGGGGGTGAAATTTGTAATAGTAGGCACTTGTGCCCACACAAATAGTGAGAATAATAAAAAGCAATAAGTAAGAAAATATTTATTCATTTTATTAAAATTAAATTGGGCGGATTAAAAAAACCCTTTTGATTGGAAGGGTTTTAAAATAAATGGAAATGTTGATTAAAGGAGCTGTAAATATTATTATGCGTGGTTTATACCAAGAACTTGAATTAGTTCTCTTCATTGCTATTAACAAAAATGAATATACTGCTAATAGGTTATATACAAAGCTCATAAACCATGAAAGGTAGGGGTTTGGAATTAAATCTTTTACTTTAGCACCTAACGTTACACCAACTTCAATGAACCAACGTTGTAAAATTGTAATATTTTTTTCTTAATTAAAATACGCTTAAGGGTATTTTTAGAAATCGAGTAATAACGACCGAGAGAAATGGAATGGATTGATTGAGTAAAAACTGATCGACAATTAAAGCAAACAGTTAACTGAATTAGAAAATGGTAACATAGGTACATTGCTATGGAAACGGATTTAAACAATCCCTTCATCAACCATTGAGTAATACTTTCTGCAGTCACTATAACTTGATCCAATACTTGGATATCGAGAATTTTACCGATGTCCTTACATTGCTTAGTCAAGGCTAAGTCAGATTGACTTGGCTGAAGATTTCCCAAGGGGTGATTGTGAGCAAGTATTATGCTTGTGGCGTTGGCTTTTAACGCTGCCGCAAAAATTAGCCTTGGGTCTGCCACTGTGGTACAATTCCAAAACTTTGCAAGCTCTGTTTAAGAAAAGTACTTTGAACTCTTCACGAAGCTCTATGCTGTTTTCGTCCCATGTTAGCACTATATTCGCAAAGTCATTAAATCTGTACACTGATTTGTGATTCACAATCAACAGTATCACTATGAAATTAAAATCTCTTGTTTTCTTCTTATTGATAATTCAACAAAGCTTTGCCCAAAAGTTGCCTACTGATTATGTGAATGTGTTCACTGGCACATCCAACTCTCGATGGACTCTTTTCCCTGGGCCGACACTCCCTTTCGGGATGGTGAAGTTAAGTCCCGATAATCAAGAGAATGTTTGGAATGGTGGTTATGAATATACCATTAATAGTATTGCAGGGTTTAGTCATTTGCATTCCATGGCTTTATCAGGATTAAGCATTATGCCTGCCACTGGAAAGCTGGAATTGTACCCTCGCCAACCCAAAACATTTCAAGCTACTGCCGATGGCCCGTTTGGCACGATGTGGACTGCCGGCTACCGTTCGCGCTTTGAAAAAAAGACAGAGGTGGGCAATCCTGGTTATTATGCCGTTCACCTGCTCGATCATAACGTTTATGCAGAGCTTACTTCTACTATGCGTACAGGTTGGCTAAGATTTACTTTCCCTGAAACAAAGGACGCTCGCATATTCTTCAATTTTGATTTTCCAATAGAAGAGAAAACCGAAATTTTGGATGTAAGCGTTACTAAAGTTTCGGATACCGAGATAGAGGGATTCATCAAACAGAAAAATCAATATGCCGATGAGTTCACTGTGTACTTTGTGAGTCAACTCAGCAAGCCTTTCCTAAAAATGAATGGTTGGAAGACTCAACATTACAACGGAAACGATAAGAACTATGGCACTTTTTGGAGAGACGAGCAATCGATGCTTCAAGATATAACAATACTGCATGACAAAGAATTGGGAGGTATCTTCTTAACATTTGAAACATCAGACAATGAAAAGATTATTGTAAAATCTGGAATTTCATTTGTAAGCATCGCCAATGCACGTTTGAATCTAGCCGAAGAAACAAAAGGCTTGCGGTTTGATTTTGATAAAGTTGTAAACGAAGCGCAAGCTACATGGAACAAACTTCTTTCTATCGTTGCGATAACGGATAAGAACGAAGACAACAAAACCAAATTCTATACAAGTCTATATAGAACCTTTACGGGTAAATCTATTTATTCTGATGTGGATGGAAGTTATACCGATATGTATGAGAAGCCGCAACAACTAAAGGCTCCAGCCGATGCAGTGTACAGCTCAGATGGCTTTTGGGGAACCCAATGGGATAGCACACCGGTATGGACTTTACTCACGCCAGTGTATGCCAACTCATGGGTAAATGCTATGCTCGAAATGTATGACCGTGGAGGCTGGATTGCAGAAGCTCCCACGGGTTTTGAGTATGGCCCCATTATGGATGCACAACATCATAAAGCATTAATTGTGAGCAGCTATATGAAAGGCATTAGAAATTTTGATGTGGAGAAAGCGTGGAGAGCCATCAAGCATGACCTCACCACGCTGGACGAAATACCATCTTCTGGTGGACATGTGGGAAGCCGCTCATTAAAATCGTATTTAAAATATGGATATGTTGCAGATGAAGATGGCCCTACATCCAACACGCTTGAATATGCTTATGATGATTGGACAGCAGCTCAATTAGCGAAAGCTCTTAACAAAACTGATGACTATACTTATTTCACTAAGCGTTCGGGGAGTTATCGTAATACATTTGATAGTGAAACTAAATACATGCGCAGAAAACATGCCGATGGGACTTTCGTGAAAGAGTTTGATCCATTTTATTTTGGCTGCAAAAATGGCTGGAATGGATCGGGTTATATGGAGGGAACAGCTTGGTTGTATTCCTTTTTTGTTCCTCATAACATGCCAGACTTAGTGGGGATGATTGGTAAGGATTTATTTAACCAACGATTGGAAGAAGGATTTGCTCAAAATCATGTTGATATGGGCAATCAACCAAATCTGCAAGCACCATTTCTTTTTAATTATTCAGGCAAGCCGTGGCTTACTCAAAAATACAGTCGGTTGGTATTAAATAAATTCTATGATTCGACACCGTATCGCGGTTGGCAAGGCGAAGAAGATGAAGGTCAATTAAGTTCACTGTTCGTCTTGATGTCATTAGGTCTGTTTGAAATGGATGGAGGCTGTGGGTTAAAACCTTATTATGATTTGAGCAGTCCTCTATTCGACAAAGCAGTGATTCAGTTAGATAAGACTTATTATGGGGGCAACAAATTTACCATCGAAACAATTAACAACTCACCTTTGAATGTTTATATTCACTCAGTAACGCTCAATGGCAAGCCACTTAACAAACTACTTATTTATCATGAGGATCTAATAAAAGGTGGCACACTTATTTTCACGATGGGTGATAAGCCTAATTTGAATTTGCTGGGTAATTAAGACTGAATAGCTTTGCTCGGAGAACAAACTTTTTTGCTTATCCTCCAATGAAAACAAAACCATTAATTATTCCTTTCCTTTTGTTTAGTTCGTTTTCGTTTGCCCAGAACATTGGCAATCGTACTTTTTACCTCAGCAATAAAGGCGATGATTCTTTTGATGGCTCCTCAAAAGTTAAGCCATGGAAAAGTCTAGCCAAACTCAACGCCATCAACTTTGAGCCAGGAGATAAAATTCTTTTAGAAGGAGGATCCACTTTCATTGGTAAATTACAATTGTCAAATGAAGATGAAGGACTTCCCGACAATCCAGTAATAATAGAAAGCTATGGGCTGGGCAAAGCAATCATTCAAAACCCTGATTCAACAGCCATTAGAATCTGGAATGCAGGTGGTATTGCCATTCATAACATTAGTGTTCAAGGCATCGACCGAACTAAAAATAAAGGCAACGGAATTGAAGTGCTCAATACATTTAATAATGCAGACAAGCGCAAGTATATTCGTATCGAAAATTGTTCAGCCTCCTCCTTTGGTGGAGACGGAATTTACTTGGGTGGAAATCCATCTGATGGAAGTCAAAGTGGTTTTGAGGATGTTCGCATTTCTTTCACCGATGTTTTTGATAATCAATTTCATGGAATTTTTGTAACGGGTGTTTGGGATACCCACTCAACTGGCTATGCCAACAATCATGTTCGCATCGATCATTGTAATGCATATAATAATACAGGCAATCCTTCTTTTCTTGACAACCATAGTGGCAGCGGGATGGAGATTGATGATGTTGAAAACACTATGATTGAATATTGCACAGCTTATAACAATGGCTATCTCTGCAATTCAAAAGTAGGAGGCCCCTGTGGAATTTGGCTTCATGCAGCTAACAACACCATCATTCAATATTGCACTGCCATCAACAACAGAACCGGTGATGGCTTAGATGGCGCTGGCTTCGATTTAGACGGTGGCACTACTCATTGCACAATCCAGTATTGCTACGCGCGTGATAATGATGGCGCTGGCATTCTGGTATGGAATTATGATCAAGCTCCCCATCGGCTCGAAGATAATATCATCCGTCATAATATATTAGAAAACAATGGGCTTAAAAATTCGTATGGCGAAATTCACATTGGCACGAGTGGAACGCCCATTCAAAATATGACCATTGAAAACAATACTATCTTTTCGAGCGCACAACCAGGAACGGAAGCAAAATGTTTGACCATTACTTACGGTACCAATAGGAACTTTAGCATCAAAAGAAATCTTTTTATCAGTAATGGAGTTACATCGTTAATGATTGATAAAGAACAACCTGGTTTAGATATTGCAGGTAATGCTTATTGGAGTGTAAATGGTGGCATTAGTATATTGGAGAATAAGCAAGTATATACCTCGCTATCGACTTGGCAAAAACTAACCTTGCATGAAATGATCAATGGCAAATCAATAGCGATAACTGTCAATCCTCTGCTTGACATGAACAGCACAGAAACACCCTCACCTGATAAAATAGCTTACTTGAAAGCATACCAACCCAAAGCAAATTCTCCCTTGCTCAAAAACAAAATTGGTGCGTTACCTTTTCGGTAAAACAGATCGGCTAAATAGCAGCACGAATTTAGTATGAAAGAAGAACTAATTAAAAATAACCTCATCAACAAACAGCCATGCCTTCTCTCTTTTCTTAGAAATAAACTCTGGAAGTTTTGAATTCGGCTTCGCGACAATTCTATAATAATTAAACTGTTCTGCTGGCAATTGAAAGATAATAGCATCAACACCAAATGAAGTTTCTTTTGGCTTGGGTGCTGAGGGTACTATCTTCTTAATAAGTCTTAATTTATTTTTCTCACTACCCGCCCACAATTCAATAGATTCAGGTGCCACCTGATAAGAATAATAGTTTTTACAATAACTTATGGTAACAGTTTTTATCCTAGACGGCTTATCAAAGTAGAATAACGCTTCCAAAGGGTGATCTTTAAAACCAAGCCAAGCAATGTCTCTAAAATCAGCAGCTGTACTTTTTTTGTTATCCATCAATGTTTTAATCCCTTCACCTCTGTAGCTTTTATCAGCATGACTAAGCAACTCGCCTGATGTTGGTATGTATCCACTCTTAAAGAAAGTAAATTCAACTACTGCACTTGTCCACCACTCGTTGCGGCAGGCAATGGCTTTAAGAGTAGTTAATCCTTCAATTGAAATTGGTTCTTTGTAAATTGTTCCTGATAAAGAGTCAGGCGCTGTTCCATCTAATGTATAGCGGATTATTGTTCCCGCAAGGTTATGCTTCAATTGTATTCGCTGATCTTTCTTTATCAATAAACTATCATTCAAAAGTAAGGGTGAAGTAAGTCGTAGCACTTCGGTGGGTGGATAACCAAAATTCCACTGTATGGCTGGAAACTCTTTTTGCAACGAAGCTATCTTACCTTTTTCCACTTTTGTGTTCCAAAGAAATACTTCTTTCAATTCAGGAAGTTTAGCGAATGCCTGAAGCGATGCTTCTCCAATAGCTGTGCCTACAATTGATAATGTTTTTAGTTTCTTCAATCCAATAAGCGAAGTAGCAATAGCATCTGTGATTTCTGTTTTGTTCAAATTCAATTTTTCAAGATGGATAAACTCACTGATCAATTTTCCATCAGCATCTTTTACAGGCATACCTGCAAGCGATAAGCTCACCAATTGTTCTTTCACGGGAAGTAGTTCCTTCAAGCGAGTGCTCTCAAAAGATTGACTTACAAAAAACTCAGCCTCTAGTGCAGGACTGTCAGCGGCTAGTTGAGTCACCACTCTGTAGGGTGAATTCAAATCTTTAACTTTCTCCTTAGCTGCAAAGGGAAATTCATATGTAGATTTCTTCTCTTCATGGCCGATGTGAATAAACTGCTTGGCAAGTATCATGAGCGTATCCTTGCTTTCAAATTTAGTCCATGCAGTTGTTACATCTGCGCCTGCCAGCACCCATCTATAAAGTAATTGCTTCTCACCTTCAGTAAGGGGAGTCTTGCCTTGTGGCGGCATGTGTTCATCATTTTCTTCGGGAAGATTGATGCGTTGAATGAATTTACTATTGAGCGGATCTCCACCCTTCCATATTGCTCCATGCTTACCGCCTCTCAAAATAGATTCAACGGAAGTCATTAATAAATCACCTTTTAATTTTTGTTCATTATGGCAACTAGCACACTTCGCTTTGAACACTGGTTCAATAGCAGCATGATATAAAGTGGTACTGTCGGTGATAGGCACGATCTCTTCTGTTGATTTTCTTACCGGTGCAAGCACAAAATTTTCTCCGTGGGTGAGTGTTGCTCCTAAATGCCCCGTAACAATTAAAATTAAAAGAGTAAAAACAAGTGCACTGTTAAAGATTTTCTTTTCCTGATAAATCAACGCAAGCAACAACCAAGATGACAAGCTTAGCGCAACGCCTGCTATTAAATGATAACTCAAAAGCGATTGATTATATCCACCTTCTTTGGATAGAACAAAACCCATGAGTGCCGAGCAAGCGGCTGTTGCTGCGGAAACTAGAAGTATAAGTGTGATCGCATTCTCGAATGAGCCATCTTTAAATTCCTTCCTAAAAACAACCAAAAGCGCAGCCAACACAATTGCACCAATGGGTAAATGTAGCATGAGAGGATGCATCCGCCCTATTGCCTGCACCCAAGCTGGAAAAGAAATTCGATCTTGAAAAAAAAGAAAAAAGAGTAGGAGAATATTGAGGCTTAAAATAGAACCGTTGGCAATCTTATGGAACTTCATGTTTGTCAAGCTAGAATTCCTGGCACAACTTTACCAGCCACATCGGTAAGGCGATAGCGTCTACCCAAATGTTTGTATTGAAGTTTCTCGTGGTTCAAGCCCATTAAGTGCAATACGGTAGCGTGAAAATCATTTACATGTACAGGATCTTTGATAATGTTATAGCCAAACTCATCCGTTTCTCCATACACGGTTCCTGGCTTCACTCCGCCACCCGCCATCCAAATAGTGTAAGCACGAGGATGATGATCGCGTCCATAATTATCTTTTGAAAGGTCGCCTTGGCAATAATTGGTGCGACCAAATTCACCACCCCAAATCACAAGCGTTTCATCTAACAAACCACGTTGCTTTAAGTCCATCACTAATGCAGCCGAAGCACGATCTACATCTTTCGCTTGCATGGGCATCTCTCCCACCATGTTGCCATGTTGATCCCAACCCTGATGATACAACTGCACAAATCGTACACCTGACTCAGATAGCTTTCGGGCAAGCAAACAATTGGCTGCATATGTACCTGGCACTAAACATTCAGCACCATACATTTTCACAATACTATCAGGTTCTTTAGTTAAGTCAGTTAGTTCCGGCACAGATGATTGCATTCGATACGCCAATTCATATTGCTGAATTTTGGTTTGAATTTCAGGATCACCAAATTCTTCATATGCCATGCCGTTCAATTGCCCAAGTTGATCAAGCATTCTTCTTCTATCGTCTTTATCAATGCCTGTAGGGTTATTTAGATACAGCACGGGTTCTTCACTACTGCTAAATTGCACGCCTTGATGAATGCTATCCAAAAAACCATTTGTCCACAACTTTGAGTAGACGCCTTGTCCGTTACCCTTGCCACGAGAAAGTAACACACAAAATGCTGGCAAATTTTTATTGTCACTTCCCAGCCCATAACTTAACCATGCACCCATACTTGGCCGATTGCCTTGCTGAGCACCCGTTTGCATAAACGTAAGTGCAGGATCGTGATTGATAGCTTCGGTATGCATCGATTTCACAAAGCAAAGTTCATCAGCAATTTTAGCGATGTTAGGAAAGAGTTCACTTACCCATGCACCGCTTTTGCCATATTGATTAAATGAAAAGTGTGAGCCTATCATTGGGAACTTCGCTTGATTGGCAGTCATTCCCGTAAGGCGTTGACCCATTCTTATTGAGGCTGGCAATTCCTCACCGGCACGTTTAATAAGCGTTGGTTTATAATCGAAGCTTTCTAATTGTGAAGGTGCGCCATTTTGAAAAAGATAGATGATGCGCTTGGCTTTGGGTGCAAAATGAGGAATGCCCAACGTTGCTAATGATTCTTCTTTACCTGTAAAAAGATCAGGAATTAACAATGAGCCTAAGGCAGCACTACCAACACCGAGACCCAGCTTCCCGAGAAAGTGCCTGCGGTTTATGTTCAGTCTATTTTCTAAAAATTCGTTTTGCATAAGTTCAGCACTTAGGTTTTAGTAATCGCTTCTTCCATATTATAAATTGTCATGATCACTTTCATCAGGGCAGCCAACGATGGTTGATCATCAATTTTAGGATGCTTATACTCACCTGTTTTAACGAGTAATTCAGCACTCGTTAAGTTTGATTTAATTATCTTCCTTTCGTTTTCAAAGAAATCGTTCAAGAGTTTTTTCTCTTTCTCTTTGGGCAAGCGACAAACGATGCTTCTAAAAGCAACTGTTATTTTTTCATCAACGGAAGTTTGATCTGTCATAAGTTTTTCTGCCAACACACGTGAGGCTTCTAACACGACTGGATCGTTCATCATCACCAATGCTTGTAGAGGTGTATTGGTGCGATTTCGTTTCACTTCACATTGATCGCGACTGCTACCATCAAAAACGAGTAACGCTGGCGGAGGCACAGTGCGCTTGATAAATGTATACATGCCTCTGCGATACAACTTATCTCCATGGTCTTGAATGTACTTGGTAAGCCCTCGGCCAGAAGTGGCTATTTCCCAAAGTCCTTTCGGTTGATAAGGCTTCACGCTTGGGCCACCTATTTCATCGTTCAACAAGCCGCTACTCTGCAAGGCTAAGTCGCGAGTAAACTCTGCTGCTAACCGTGTGCGGCTCATGTGGGATAAGTAGATGTTCTCAGGGTCAACCGCAGATTTATCTTTCGTGATGATGGTGGATTGTCGATACGTTGCCGACATTACCATCTGCTTCACTATTCGTTTTACATCCCACTTATTATTTTTGAAATCAATAGCAAGCCAATCAAGCAATTCAGGATGCGATGGCAACTCACCTTGCATTCCAAAATCCCCCGATGTTTTCACCAATCCCCTTCCAAAAAATTCTTGCCACAACCGATTCACGTACACGCGTGATGTCAATGGGTTCTTTTCATCTAGTAACCAATTTACCAAACCCAACCTATTCTGGGCAAAGCGTGTGGTGTCATAATTAAGAATAGCTTCGGGTGTGCCAAAGCCCACCACTTCACCTTTGGCATCGTATGCGCCTCTTACTAAAATATGTGTCTTTCGAAAAAGCGAACTATCTCTCATCACCATCACTTTCACTGCGGCTGTGTCTTTCTTGTTGATGAAGGTTAAAATTTTAGCAACCTCTTCTGTCGTGATTTTCATTCGGGGTTGGTCGGCCACAGTGCCTGAATAAATATCTCCTTGATAACCTTTTTCAGCCACTTGGTTGAAGAAAGCAAACGTGCGATAATAATCTTTTTGTGAGATGGGATCGTACTTGTGATCGTGGCAATGTGCGCACTCGAATGTTAAGGCTAGAAACGTTTTCCCAAATGTGTTGGTACGATCGGTAACATATTCAATCCGGTACTCCTCATCAATAACACCCCCTTCTTGAGTGATTTTATGATTGCGATTGAACCCTGTTGCAAGCAACATTTCTTTAGTAGGGTTTGCAAGCAAATCACCCGCTAACTGCCACGTTAAAAATTTATCGTACCCATAATTTGAATTGAATGCGTGGATCACCCAATCGCGCCACGGCCACATCGTTCGCAAACCGTCATCTTGGTAGCCATGGGTATCGGCATAGCGGGCAACATCCAACCAAGGCAAGGCCATTTTTTCGCCATAGTGTTTGTTAGCCAGCAAACGATCAATTACTTTTTCGTATGCTTGTGGCGATTCATCATTCAAAAAGTCTTCCTGTTGTTGAACAGTTGGAGGCAAACCGATCAAGTCTAAAGAAACTCGCTTCAATAATCTTTCCTTATCGGCATCATTACTTGGCGAAAGACCTTTCTCACTCATCTTTGCCAAAATAAAATGATCAATTTCATTCTTAGGCCAATCACTTTTTGATGTTGGAACAGCTTGTGTTTTTGGTGGAATCAATGCCCAATGAGGCTCATACTTAGCCCCTTGTTCAATCCATTTTTTAATTAGGCTAATCTCGAAATTTGAAAGTGAAAGATTAGATGAAAGTGGGGGCATAACTTCCGAAGTGTCTTTTGTCGAGATTCTCATGAAGACTTCCGATTGATTGGGTTTGCCAGCAACAAGTGCGTGTGCTCCAGGATTTTTCTTTAAGGCAGCAAAGGCATTGGCTTCCATATCCAAACGCAGATCTGCCTTTCGCTGACGAGCATCTGGGCCGTGGCATTTAAAACACCGGTCTGATAAAATTGGACGTATGTGAAAGTTATAGCTAACCTCTTGAGGCAGTGTTTCATTATTAGGTGAAGTAGTTGAGCAGGCGAACAATACACCACCAACTATCCAACTATAGATTAAATTTCTTATAAAATTTCTCACACTGTTTGGCAAAAAAACTTTCTAACAACAAAACAATACATACTAATTAAGACCCAATTTACACAGGTTACCCTTAATATCGTAAATAAAATCCTGTTTTTTATATTGTACAATCGCAACAAATAGAGCAGTTGCGGTATTTAGTCAAAGAATGTCCTAAGAAAAGTGAACTCAAAACTTACTCACCATGCACAACAATAATCTTCTTACGAATTACCTGATCGCTCGAACCTAACTGAATAATGTACATCCCTGATGGTAGATCGTGTGTAGAAATAGTGCTGTTGCGCTGGCCTTCTTTGATACGCGCTGTCGCCACTGCCCTACCCACTTGATCCATCACTTGCAATTCAACTGCCTTAGTAGTAACGCTTGGTAACTGCACAGTAAATTCTTTGTTGGCTGGGTTAGGGAATAGCGTTACATCATCAGAGGAAACATTTTCTAGGCCTGTAACTACCGATGGGTCGTTCAGGTCAAGTAACAAGGAAGTTTGATATACTTCTTTGGTGTCAGCTCTTTGAATAAACACAACTACTGCAATATCGTTGGCAGGCAAGTAAAGCTTGGCAGGGTCTGGTGTCCACTCAAATGGTCCAAATGTAGTGGCAGCACCTGTTTTAATGAGGCTATGCTTCATACTAAAAAAAGGGCTGACACTCTGCCAGCCCTAACCTATTTACTAAACCTGAAACCTATTATTTTTTATGCCCGTACTTCTTCGAAAAGCGATCGTACAACTCTTGCTGTTTGTTATTCAAAATAACATGCTTGCCCACAATAAAAGCATCGCTTAGTTTATTACCAATATAGTCAAAAGCATCGCCAGCAGTTATGAACAACGTGGCATCTTTGCCTACTTCCAAAGAGCCAGTTATTTTATCGATGCCCAATATTTTTGCAGGATTGATCGTGATTGTTTTCAGTGCTTCTTCTTTATCCATACCAAACGCTACGGCAGTGCCTGCATAAAATGGAAGGTTTCTTCCAATCGCTAAATCACCCTCATGCGACAAGGCAAACAGAATCCCAGCTTTAGAAAGTAGACTTGGTAATTCATAGGGAAGATCAACGGCATAGTCATCTCTTGAAGGCACTCTGTGAACAGGTGCAACAATTACAGGGATATTATTTTCCTTTAAGAATGCTGCAACTTTTAGTACTTGCTCATCGGCCAACACAGCAATTCTTTTTACGCCATGCGCTTGTGCGAATTTTATGCCATCCACAATTTCTTTTGCCAAGTCAGCATGAATAACCAACACTTGTGTACCCGTAAATAATCCTTGCATGGCTTCCATCTTCAAGTTGGTTTCCTTTGAAGTCAATTTGCCGTAAGAAATGGCATCATTGAAAAAAACGTTGATCTCTTCCACATTTTTTGAATAATCTGGATTAGCTTCAAAGCTTCTAGTAAAGGTTTCAAAATCAAATTTGCCTTTGAGTGTGCCTGGCCAATTCAAATGAATGGCAACATCTTTTGTATGCACAGCATCTTCCCAATTCCAACCCTCCATTTGCATAATAGATGATGTGCCTGCAATAACGCCTCCAACAGGGGCTACTTCTGCCATCAAAATTCCGTTGAAGCGATACGTTGGTATTAACTCGCTATCAGTATTGTATGAAACCAATGAGCGCACATTTGGATTAAAATCTCCGATCTCATCAAAATCCGCAGTGGCGCGTACTGCTGAGACTTCGAGTAACCCGACTTGACTGTTGGGCAAAATAAATCCTGGATAGATCTGTTTTCCTGTGGCATCTATTACATCATACTTTGTTTTATCTGCGGGTGCCGATGCTGCACTTCCTACATACGTTAATTTTCCAGCCTCAAAAGCAATGGCTCCATTTTCAATTACTTGTCCGTTGCCCACGTGAATTTTTCCGCCTACTATCACTACAGGTTTCTGTTGAGCGTTTGCAGGATAAGGAGTTTGCGCGTATAGCTTAGCAGCGAATAAAAGAACTGCAAGCAAAAAATATTTTATCGTTGTCTTCATGATTTCTGTTCGGTTAAAATTATTTTTCTAAACCCTCTTGCTCAACCTCGTTCTCTTCGCAATGCAATTCCATCTGTTGCTTTGATGGAGCTTTTACAGCGGGTGCACCTGCTTTTTTGGAATCAATCATTTTGTTGATCAAGCGTGCACGTTCTACTTCTAAATCATTGCGCAGTTGTTTATCTTTCTCTAAATCAAAATAAATTCCTCCTTCAATAATTGTTTTATCAGCTTTTGAATAAACTGATAACGGATGACCTGTCCACAAAACAACATCAGCCGATTTGCCAACTTTTATACTTCCCATCTGATTATCGAGATGGAGAATTTTTGCCGGATTCAAGGTTACAAATTTCAACGCGTCTTCTTCCGATACATCGCCATACTTCATAGTCTTTGCAGCTTCTTGATTCAATCGCCTACCAATGTTGGCATCGTCTGAATTGATAGCCGTAAGCACGCCTTCCTTGTGCATGATAGCCGCATTGTAAGGAATTGCATAATGGACTTCCCATTTATAGTTCCACCAATCAGAGAACGTACCAGCAGCCACGCCATGTGCTTTCATTTTATCAGCGAGTTTGTATCCTTCAAGAATATGCGTGAACGAATTGATTCGGAATCCAAATCGCTCGGCAACTTTCATCATCATGTTGATTTCAGATTGCACATACGAATGGCACGTAACAAATCGCTTACCGCGAACTATCTCTAACATCGTTTCATCTACTAAATCTCTACGAGGTGAAACAGCAGTTGCTTTTTCCTTTTCAGGAAGAGCGTTGAATGTCTTCCATTTCTTTTCATACTCGATAGCATTGGTAAACGCATCTACATACACTTGCTCCACACCCATGCGCGTTTGTGGAAAGCGAAGTGACTGAGGATTGCCTGTGCGTTTTACGTTTTCACCCAAAGCAAACTTGATGAACTTATCAGCACCTTTCACTTTATATTCATCGGGAGCAAGCCCCCATTTTAATTTTATAATAGCCGATTGCCCACCTATTGGATTGGCCGAACCGTGCAAGGCTTGAGCAGCGACAACGCCACCCGCCAATGCCCGATAAATGTCTGCATCTTGTGAATCAATCACATCTTCCATTCTTACCATCGATGAGTTGGTAGCCACATCGTTAATACTAGATAATGCAATGTGCGTGTGCTCGTCAACAATACCAGCAGTTAAGTGCTTGCCTGTGCCATCAATTGTTTTGCCTGTGGTGGTTAAGCCTTTACCAACGGCTGCAATCTTGCCATCTTTAATCAACACATCGGTAGTTTGCAGAATGCCTTCCTTTTCATTCGTCCACACAGTGGCATTTCTAATAAGTATTTCTTCTGGCTTTACTTTTTCTTTTGAGCCGAACGCTGTGAACGGATAGATAACATCGCCAATAGTTGGCTTGTCTTTTTTCTTCTCGTCTTTTTTCTCGTCTTTCTTATCAAGTGCTCCTGTATAAGTAGCACTCCACGAAATGGATTTTCCATTGGCTAAATCACCTTCGCCTTTCCAACTTGTGCCTTGTCGCCAGCCCGAAAGCCTTACTAAGTCATTCTTTTTTTCTTTGGTGGTATTGAAACTAATGGTGATCAACTCACGCTCAATTTTCGATTTAACATCTGCCGAAAGGCTATCCGTTAATTTTACTTTCAATTTATAATCACCCGCCTTGCCGCTTACTTCCAAATTATAAACTTTGCCATCTATCGTTAAATTATATTTTCCAGCATAGTCAGAGTTGTCAATTTCCTTTACGGAGAAGCGTTTGCCTTGCACCCAATTTTCGTTGATCACTGTGGCTTCATCAAACAAACTTCCTGATGTGATAATGAAGTTGGCTTCCAATCCTGCACTAAGGCTTCCTACTTTGTTTTGAATGTTCACCAACTTGGCTGGGGTTTCCGTCAATGCTTTTAAGGCTGCCGTTTCACTCAATCCATATTCAATTGCCTTGCGGATATTCTTCAACAAGTCGGCTTTGTCTTTCAACCGATCGGAAGTAATGGCAAACTCAATTCCAGCTTTTTCCAATAGGCCAGGATTGGCAGGAGCCATCTCCCAATGTTTCATGTCGGTGAGCGATACACGTTCTGCATCAAAAGGATCGTCAACATCCATCGCATCTGGGTAACTTATTGGAATAATCAAAGGAGCATTCATCGCTTTCACTTCCGCGATGCGTTGGTATTCATCGCCACCACCTCGAATGATATATTGTTTGCCAAACTCATCGCCAATTTTATCGGCACGCAAGTCATTCAACCAACTGTTGGCTTCAAAAATTTGTGGCCTGCTTTGAGAGGCTGTCCATGCCTCCAAGCTTAAATCTTTAAATGGTTTGGGATTTTGTTTGGTGTACCAATCGGCATCCAAATAAGTTTGACGAAGCAATGCTGTAATACCCATTTGTGAAGCTGGATACATTTGGCGTGAGCTACCGCGATTGAATGAAAGATGTGCAGCTGCTTTATCTTTTAACATTACTATGTTATCACGCTCTTCACCCAACGTTACCACTGCCGAAGTGCCACGCGCAATGCCATCGCTGCGAAAGGTGAGCACTGTGCCAAAGCCTGATGCACGGAGCTTCTCCGCACTTTTGCTATCGACAGTAAATTCCGCGAAAGCGTTATAGTCAGACTTAATAGCTTGATTGGCATTGTACGCGCCTTTGGTTTTAGTTTGGATTTGCTCTGGGCCACTAAAGCCACCGCCACCAGTGGGTGCATCTACTTTAGGCAAGCCATAGTTGGTATGTAAATCGATAAAAGAAGGATAAATAAATTTTCCTTTCAGATTAATTTCAGTGTAACCCACAGGCACCGCCAAGCCCGCAGCAGCTTTTTCAATTTTACCATTGCCGATGAGCAACGTGGCATTCTCAATTTTGGTGGATGCATTTATAAAGATGGTAGCGTTGGTAAAAGCATACGCAGCCGTCCGCTGGTCTTTTACATCGTTGCGCGGAAATGTTTCTTGCGCAAAACTCAACTGCACCATCAGCAGTGATAGAATAATAGGTATGGCTTTCTTCATAAGCTAAAGTGTTTAATCTTTTAGAAGGTTGAAAGTTAAGTGAGAAGGCAATTGAAAAAATGAAAATTATATGAGTGGCGTAGAAAGTAGAAGCATTGCTAACATGAGAACAATATTATAATCTCATGGAAAAGTGCTGAAGGAAAATACTATCTTTCGTTCTGTAATTATCGCTAACCAATTTTTAGAATGGAAAAAAAATGTCTTGTTATAATGCCCATGAGCGAGCCCGATGGATATGCTCAAGGTCACTTCAGTAGAGTTTATGATTATATAATTGCGCCTGCTTGCAAGGCAGCAGGATTGACACCCGTTCGATTAGAGGAAGGTATGCTCACAGATGGCTTTGCTCTGATCAAAACCATTATTGACACCGCTATGGTAATTTGCGATTTGAGTTCTGCCAATAAAGATGTGCTCTATTGTTTCGCGGTAAGGCGCGGCTGCGACCTGCCTCTCACTTTGTTGCGGGATAGTAAGGGCAAAAACCTGCTCAACATTCAAGACATGGGCGAGTTGGAATATGACGACTCGCTTCGGATTGACACTGTGCAAAAAGCTACAGAAACCATCGGCCAACATTTGAAAAATTCTATCACCACTTCATCCGATATAATTTCGGTTCTCAGCAAGTTGGGCATCGGCAGTGCTTCATCGGTATTTGTTATGCCCCCTACTCAACCATCTGATTTCCACTTCGATTCAGCTGCTTACACTGAGACTGCTCCGGCAGAAGAGGAGGTGGTAGTTCCTTCAATTCCCATCATCTCACCATTGCCAGAGTATGTGGGCGAGCCTATCACCGAAAAAGATATTGACAAAATAAAAGCGGGAGATTTCCTTTTCCATATTTCGTATGGCAAGGGCGAGATAAGTTCTATTAAAAATTTAGCGAAGGAGAAAATCGCCAACATCGTGTTTGAATCTGGTCCTAAGTTTTTGGTGCTAGGTACTACAGGCTATTTTAGGAAGGTTATTGGGTAAACTTTTATAAAAAAAAAGATTTTTGCACAAACAGAAATCTCTTTTACCTTTGCAGTCCTTAAAAATGGGAGCTTAGCTCAGCTGGTTCAGAGCATTCCGCTTTAAGGCGGAAGGGTCGGGACTAAAGAGTACTTGAAATAAAAATGGGAGCTTAGCTCAGCTGGTTCAGAGCATCTGCCTTACAAGCAGAGGGTCGGGGGTTCGAACCCCTCAGCTCCCACATATAAATGAAAGCCACCTTTTTAGGTGGCTTTTTTCATTTATATGTGGGTTGATTTCAAATGCAAATAAAATGAGGATTCAATAAATCCGGTTTGTTGTAAAGCAAAGGAATTGTAGTGTCCTTCTGTAGTACCGAGATACCAACTTCACTCACAACGGCATGCGCTGCAGCCGTATCCCATTCCATGGTTGGGGCAAATCGTGGATACACATCGGCTTTACCTTCGGCCAGTAACATGAATTTTAAACTGCTCCCTTGTGACACAAGCGCAGGTTCCTTCAGTGATTTAATGTAACCCTCCGTTTCCTCACTCATGTGAGAGCGAGAAGCAACCACCCGAATTCCAGATTTTGTTAAGTCCAAAGACGACCTTTTAGGTAAAGCGGTCACACTTGCATTCCTCTTCACAAAAGCTCCTTGCCCTTGTACTGAGTAGAATACATCTCCGGTAACGGGAATAGCAACCACGCCTAAAACAGGTTTTTGATTTTCAATCAACGCGATGTTAACTGTAAATTCTCCATTGCGTTTTACAAATTCTTTGGTGCCATCTAGTGGATCAACCATCCAGAATTGTTTCCAGTTTTTTCTTTCTTCATAGGGAATGCTCTTCCCTTCTTCGCTCAACACCGGAAGATTAGAGGGTTGTAGGATTGAGACAATGATGTTATGTGCTTTTTTATCAGCAAGTGTTAAGGGAGAATTATCACCTTTGGCTTCAGTCTGGAAATCACCGGAATCATAAACACTTAGTATTTCCTTACACGCTGCTTCTGCAGCGTGGATTGCTAGTTCCAAAAGTTTTTCCATGTTGATTTTTATTTGAGAATACAGAGCGATTTAAATAATCATTCCGGCAGCGACAGTTTCATTCGTGTTTTCATCCACCAGGATAATACTTCCTGTTATTCGATTTTTGCGATAGCTATCAAACTCCAAAGGTTGTGCAGTGCGCAACTTAACGCGGGCAATATCATTCATCACAAGTTTTTCAACTCCTTCTACTCGTTGACCTGAATCGATATCCAACTTATAAGTAACCTCTTTCAATACCGCTTTTGTCTCGCGAGAAGTGTGACGTAAATAAAATTTAGAATTTAAATTGACAGGTTTCTGATTCATCCAGCACAACATTAATTCAATGTCCTGACTGCTCTCTGGATGATTAGTTGGCTTTGCAATAATATCACCACGACTAATATCAATCTCATCTTCAAGTGTTATGGTTACCGACATAGGCGCAAACGCTTCTGTCAATTGCTTCTCTCCGAACTCAATCGTTTTTATTTTGGAAGTAAAACCCGATGGCATTACCAGCACCTCGTCACCAACTCTGAAAATTCCACCGGCCACTCTGCCTGCGTAACCCCGGAAATCCTGATGCTCCCGCGTTTGTGGTCGTACAACATACTGTACAGGGAAACGACTATCAATATGATTATAATCACTTTCAATATGAACTGTTTCAAGCATGTGAAGAAGAGTGGCTCCTTGATACCAATCCATTTTTTCTGATCGGTTTACTACATTGTCGCCAAGCAAAGCACTGATGGGCACGAATTGAATATCATGAACCTCAAGCTTAGACGAAAACGCTTTGTAATCATCCACTATCTTTTGATAAACTTCTTCTTTGTACTCAACAAGATCCATCTTGTTAACACATACAATGATGTGCGGTATCTTAAGTAGAGAAGCAAGAAATGAATGGCGAAATGTTTGTTCAATCAATCCTTTGCGCGCATCAATTAAAATCAAGGCAAGGTTTGCAGTTGAGGCACCTGTTACCATGTTGAGTGTGTACTGAATATGGCCAGGAGTATCGGCAATGATAAACTTGCGTTTAGGCGTAGCGAAGTATCGATAGGCTACATCAATAGTAATGCCTTGCTCGCGCTCGGATCGCAGCCCATCAGTAAGCAATGATAAATCCACG
>JBBRBQ010000010.1:0-150459 GCA_038205685.1 Cytophagales bacterium
CTTGCCGTACAACGATTTGCCTGAGCGGAACTGCTCCAAGGCCTTCTTCCTGATCTGTTCTAAATTAAATTGTTCTTCTTTTTTCATATAGTGTCAAAGTTGGTGGTTTTCCTTCTTTGACACAGTTCACTTTACAGCCTCGGGATAGCCTTTATTTTGTTAAGGGAATAGCTCGTTCTGTTAACACACGAACTCGTGATGTGAAGTCAACGACTCTACTTGTTAAAGCACGAGCTATTCTATTAAAGGGAATAGCTCTTCTTGTTAAGACAAGAGCTCGTGATGCGATGAGAATAGCTCTTTCTGTTAACACACGAACTCGTGATGTGAAGTCAACGACTCTACTTGTTAAAGCACGAGCAATTCTATTAAAGGGAATAGCTCTTTTCTTGATGCACAAACTACTTGTTGCAAACAAATGCCAATGAGTTTTCTCTAAATCGGGAAATGTTTACTGCAAATGACGATCTGTTAGTAGGAACTGCCAATTTGTTTGAAGAAAATCAGGAAATGTTTTTAGCAAACCCTTATTTGTTCACAGAAAACCTTGAATTTTGAATTCGAATTCTGAAATGTGTGAAATTGAAATCTGAAATTACTCGCTGCTCGCTCATCTTGAAAATTACCACTGCTCTCTTTATTTTACTTTTGCATTCCGCCACAGCGGCCATTGCCCAACAAGCCACTTCCATTACTTGGTTTGAGCAACTTTTTCAATCACAGAAGTTGGGCACACTTGAAAAGGAAATTGAACGCCTAAAAGAAAATCAAAAAGAGGCGCACGAAATTCATGATGGCCCGAAGGAAGCAAGAGCTTTTATTGAATTGGGCATTGTTAATTTAACGCAACTGAACGATTATGAAAAAGCGATGGATGAGTTGATCCGTTCGCTTGCCGTGGAAGATTCGTTGCTGCTTACCAAAGAACGCATATTCACTTTTGTGGCGATGGCGCGAGTATTTGAGGAAGTAGGCAATTATAGCAAAAGCATTGAGTACCTAAAGCAAGCCTTAACGCTCACTGAAAAAGAACAAGACCAAGCCATACAAGCTTTTATTCTTTTAGAGACAGGCCGTGTGAATGCGGCCTTTGGTTCGACCGAAGATGCACTCGATAATTTTAAACAAGCTCTCTCCTACTCGCAAACATTAAATCAACCCGATAGACAAGCCGATGCTTTATTTTATTTAGGCAAAGTGTTGAGTCGCAAGGGAAGTTATACAGCAGCACTTAATGAACATAAAGAAGCGTTAAAAATAAGAAGAGAAATAAAAGACAAAGTGAAGGAAGCTGTATCCTTAAATGAAATAGGAGAACTATATCGCCTTATGAAAAAAGAGGATCGCGCGCTGGCCAATCATGTTGCAGCCCTCGATATTCGCCAAGAGCTGAAAGACAAAAAAGGATTGGCCGAAACATACAATAACATTGGCAGCGTCTACTGGCACATGAAAGATTATAAACGTTCTATTGCCAATCTTAATCTGGCATTGGAACTGAGTCGTGAAACTCAAAATCAAGAGCAAATAAAAATTAGCTATGATTATTTAAGTCAGAGTTATAAAGCACTTAAAGAGTATAAACGCTCGCTGGATTATCGTGAACTATTTGCAGCAATGCAGGAGTTTATTCAAACCGAAAAAAATGAAAGGCATCTGCTGGAAAGGCAAAGTGTTTATTTGATAGAGCAAAAAGAATCTGAAATAAAAGTATTGGAAACAGATAGGAAGCAACGAGAAGAAATTATTGAAGCTCAAAATAAAGAAAGAACCTTCTTGGTTTTAGTGATTACTCTCGGTAGCGTTATTCTGTTACTAATTCTATACCTGTATCTATTAAACAGAAGAACAAGTAAAAAACTAACAGAACTTAATGGCACTAAGGATAAATTGTTCTCTATTATTGGTCACGATCTAAAAGGGCCACTCAATTCGCTCACTTCGTTCTCCTCTTTACTTATCAATCATGCAGATAAACTGAGTAAAGAAGAAATTAAAATGCTTTCCACTGATTTAGATAAATCGTTGAAGAACCTGATGGCATTGCTAGAAAATTTATTGGAATGGTCGCGCTCGCAAACTGGCTCAATTGATTTTAAAGCCGAACGTTTTGATATCCACGCTGTAATTCAAGAGAACATCGATTTGTTAACAGGCTTGGCCGAACTCAAGAAGATTAACATAGTCTATTCAAATACAGCTGAGATAGTAGTAAATGCCCATCGCTATTCAATTAATACTGTGATTAGGAACTTGCTTTCTAATGCTATCAAATTCACGCCACAAGGTGGTACTATCTCTATTCTAATTGAGGAAGGAAAATCACTCACTATTTCAGTTCAGGATACCGGTGTAGGCATGTCTGCCGAAACAGTTCAAAAACTTTTTCAATTGGGAAGCAAAGTATCTACACTCGGTACAGCCAAAGAGAAAGGCACTGGCTTGGGATTGATTCTATGCAAAGATTTTGTTGAGAAAAATGGAGGCACAATAGCTGTTGAAAGCACTGAAGGCAAAGGCTCGAGGTTTTATTTTACTGTGGCTACTAAGTAAAACATTGTCCGTTGATAACGCTTCCTGTAGATAGCAGTTTAGATTACCTCGGGCGAAACGCCACTCGCAATGACGCACGGAGATTAGTTTGATCGTCATTGCGAGGCATGAAGCAATCCATACCTTAGCCTCACATTCAAACCATTCGTTAATTATCCCATCAGTTGATATCTTATATCTGGTTTGATTTCATAACTTTGAAAATAGCATCCTAAATTCTTATTTATGAAACATCTTCTATTCCTTTTACTTATTTCAACCAATCTATTTGCTCAAAGTAAATCATCGTTATTTAACGGTAAAGATTTAGACGGTTGGACAATTCACGGAACTGAAAAATGGTATGTGAAAAACAAGCAATTAGTTTGTGAGAGCGGGCCAGATAAACAATATGGCTATCTATCCACCAATAAAAAATATAAGAACTTTATTCTCACACTAAAATTCAAACAAGAAGCTAACGGCAACAGTGGCGTGTTTATTCGCTCAAGCATTGAAGGCGTTAAAATTAATGGCTGGCAAGTGGAAGTAGCTCCTATCGACAAACACACAGGTGGCATTTATGAATCGTATGGTCGCGGATGGCTCATTCAACCCAATCCATTGCACGAAAAATATTTAAAGATTGGAAAATGGAATACCTTAAAAATAAAAGTCGATAAAGATGAAGTAACCACATGGCTTAACGGCCACATGATGGTTAATTTAAAAGACGAAAAAATTGGCAATGGCGAAGGATTTATCGCGCTGCAAATTCATGATGGTGGTGGTATAAAAGTCCGTTGGAAAGATTTCGAGTTGGAAGAGTTGAAATAAGCTATAGTTTCTTATTGTTAGCAACAACTGTTTTTATTTCAGTTCTTTGCGAGATGCTGGAGAGTAAGATAAAAGAAGTTGAATCAGTCTTTGAGAACTTAGACACCGAAATAGCTCAATTTCAAAACGCTTCTTCTTTGCATTGCAAATTTGGCTGTGGCAAATGTTGTTTCAAGCCCGATATAGAAGCCACCATTCTTGAATTTCTTCCCTTCGCCTATCATTTATACAAAACCAATCAGGCAGAAGGTTGGTATGAAAATCTACAAACAACTGAATCACCGCTTTGCTTAATTCTTAATCCGAGTCAATCGGGCGCGGGGTTATGTTCGGAGTACAAATACAGAGGTCTTATTTGTAGATTATTTGGCTACTCAGCGCGCACCAATAAATACAACAAGAAGGAACTTGTTACCTGCCAAATCATAAAATCGGAGCAAACCACTAACTATGAAGTTGCTGAGAATGCAATCAACGAAAGTCTGCCTGTGCCCGTAATGAGCCATTATTATATGCAACTGCGCAATATCGATCCAAGTCTAGCTACTAATTTTCTACCCATCAATCAAGCAATGAAAGGAGCGTTGGAAACGGTAATGAGTTACTTCGCCTATCGGGATGAGAAATAAATTCCTGCATTTCAAACATTTACACACTTTGCGGTAAAATTACCGAGCTCACTTTTTACAAGCGAACCATTTTTCTGTCTAAATTTGTTGTTCTGGGAGATTAAAAATCTGCAACTATGAAAAAATACATTTTACCTCTCGCCTTTTCGATAATCATAAGTGCCAATGCTTTTGCACAAACACATGAAGGTGGTGAAGCTCCTGCTAATCCCGCAAAGGTAAATTGGATGACTTTTGAAGAGGCTGTGGAGAAATCGAAAGTGAGTAAAAAGAAAATTTTTATTGATGTGTTTACCGATTGGTGCGGCTGGTGCAAAGTGATGGACAAAAATACCTTCAGCGAGCCACAAGTAGCGAAGATATTGAACGAAGATTTTTATCCTGTAAAGTTTAATGCCGAGCAGCGCGAAGACATTGTTTTCAATGGCCACACATTTAAGTTTGTCGCCAGCGGCAATAGTGGTGTACATCAGTTAGCAGCTTCGTTATTAAATAATCAATTAGGGTATCCTACAGTAGTTTTCTTAGATGAAGAGTTCAGAATCATTCAACCTTTATCAGGCTACCAAAAGCCAGAAGAGTTTCATAAGATCATTCAATTTATTGGGCAAGATCATTACAAAGACACCAAGTGGGATCAATGGCAAACTACTTACAAGTCTCCGTATAAGGGGGAATAATGAATTCGAAATCAACAGCTAAATGACAGATGTAATTGTAATTGGTGGAGGCATTGTTGGCCTTGCTACTGCATTGAAACTTAAACAAACAAATCCTGCACTCAGCATCCTCTTACTTGAAAAGGAAAATGAACTTGCCAAACACCAAACGGGCAACAACAGTGGCGTTATTCACTCAGGCCTTTACTACAAACCAGGAAGTCTAAAAGCTACTAATTGCATTAAGGGGTATCATTTACTTATCGATTTTTGTAAAGAGCAAAACATTCCGTTCGAGTTATGTGGCAAAGTAGTGGTGGCCACCAGCGAAAGCGAATTACCCTTGCTCGAAAATCTTTTTGTACGTGGCGAACAAAACGGATTGAAAAATCTCAAGCGTTTATCGCAAGAGCAGTTGAAAGAAATAGAGCCACACGTCAATGGCATCAAAGGCATATTTGTTCCACAAACTGGCATTGTAGATTATAAGTTAGTCGCTCAAAAATATGGTGAGGTTTTAATTAACGCTGGCGCGGAAATAAAACTCAACGAGAAAGTTGTCTCTATCACTACTGCTAATCAAACAACAGTAGTCACCGAAAGCAACAGTTACATAACCAAACTTGTTATTAACTGTGCTGGCTTGTATTCCGATAAAGTTACAGCGATGACGCGCGAGAAGGTCAACTTTAAAATCATTCCCTTTCGGGGAGAATATTTTAAGCTTCGTAAAGAAAAGGAATACTTAGTGAAAAACTTGATCTACCCTGTGCCAGATCCTAACTTTCCATTTCTTGGAGTTCACTTCACACGCATGGCAAAAGGTGGTGTTGAAGCAGGCCCTAACGCAGTGCTTGCATTCAAAAGAGAAGGTTATAAAAAGACAGACATAAACCTGAGTGAACTCGCTGAAACTCTTGCTTGGCCTGGCTTCCAGAAGGTGGCGGCCAAATATTGGCGCACTGGCTTTGGCGAAATGTATCGCTCTTTTTCTAAAGCAGCCTTCACCAAAGCATTGCAAAAACTATTGCCCGAAATAAAAGAAGAAGACTTGGTAGAAGGAGGTGCAGGCGTTCGCGCACAAGCATGCGATCGCGATGGAGGACTGGTGGATGATTTTTTGATCATCGAAGAAGCTAACGTTATCAACGTGTGCAATGCACCTTCACCAGCAGCCACTTCTTCCTTATCAATCGGAGAAACCGTGGCAGAACTTGCCCTGAAAAGATTTTAATTGATTTGTTGATTTGATAATTCGTTGATACGTTGTTACTAGAAATTCTCAAGGTAGAACTCATACCCTAAAACTTTGGACAACAATCGCTACAGCAGACATTTTGCACTACCTAACTTCGGCAAAGAAGCGCAACAAAAACTTGCCAATGCAAATGTATTGGTAGTAGGTGCTGGCGGATTAGGTTGTCCTGTATTGTTGTACTTAACTGCTGCGGGCGTTGGTACTATTGGTATTGTTGATTTTGATGTGATCCATGAATCCAACTTACAACGGCAAGTTTTATTCACTACACTCGACATCGGGAAGAACAAAGCCATCACTGCTTCTGAACGACTTCGCTCATTAAATCCAACTATCATCTTCAAAATCTTTGATGATAAAATTACCTCTAACAACGCACTCTCCATCGCCACTCAATTTGATTTGATTGTAGATGCCACCGACAATTTTTCAACGCGCTATTTACTTAACGATGTGAGTGTGCTGTTAAGTAAACCATTGGTGTATGGATCTGTTTTTCGCTATGAAGGTCAAGTGGCTGTGTTCAACTATAAAGGAAGCCCGACCTACCGCGACCTCTACCCTACTCCACCCGAGCCGGGCAGTGTTCCTGATTGCGAACAAGCTGGTGTGCTTGGCGTGCTAACAGGAATCATCGGAAGCATTCAAGCTAATGAGGTAATCAAAATCCTTACGGGGATTGGTGAGCTCTTGGTTGGCAAACTATTACTTTTGGATAGCCTAACACTCGAAACCACCAAAATATCCATACCAGAAAGAAGGCAACGAGAGATTGTGAAAGCTCTCATAGATTATGATTATTTTTGTGGAGTACATAAACTATCCAACCAAATTACCATGAAAGAAGTAACTGTGCAAGAACTAAAGGCCATGAAAGATGCCAACGCTGATTTTCAATTGATTGATGTGCGCGAGCCTCATGAATATGACATCTGCGAGATCGGTGGTGAACTTATTCCCATGGCCGAAGTGCTTCACAACTTCGAAAAAATAGCGCGCGATAAGCAAGTGGTAGTGCATTGCCGCAGTGGCAAGCGTAGTGGCGATACTATTCAATGGCTAGAGAAAAATCAGGGCTTCACTAATCTGTATAATCTCAAGGGCGGAATTCTTGCGTGGGCAAAAGAAATTGACACCAGTTTGGAGACGTATTGATTTGGGATTACTTTGCTATGCCCATTGCAAAACTAGCGAGCACCATTACGAGGTAACGAAGCGATCTAAACAGTATAATTTAATAAGTAACTTTATACCATGGAAGCTATACGAAAAAGAATCAAAAGAACAGGAAGTAGAATATCTATTGATCTTCCAGATGATTTTAAAGCAGTAGAAGTGGATGTTATAATATTGCCATCTATTGAGGATGATGAAAAAGAGCTAAGTGCCACCGAGTTGTTGGAGTGGAAAAAAAACTTAACCGAAGATTTTGCTCAGTTTAACGTTGACCTAAGCAATTTCAAGTTTAACAGAGATGAGCTTTATGACAGACCCTAACGTGTTTATTGATAGCAATATCATTGTTTACCTAATTGATAACCGATCCAAAGAAAAAACAAATAAGGTTCAAGATTTACTGTTGCCTCACTTCTTTATAAGCACCCAAGTTGTTGCCGAAAATGTAAATGTTTGCTTAAAAAAATTAAAGCTAAGCAAAGAAACATCATTTGAATTCGCCAAGAAATTGATGAGACGATTTAAAATGCTCAGTATCACTCAAGAGATACTATTATCTAGTTACGAAATCTCCATAAAATATCAGCTTAGCTCTTGGGACTCAATAATTGTCTCTACTGCATTAATCAATCAATGTTCTATTATCTACTCCGAAGATATGCAAGATGGACTTGTTATCGAGCAAAAGCTTACCATTAAGAATCCATTCAAAATTTAGAGAAACAATTGTATTTATACCTTGCTCGTACTACTTCTTAAAGAAAAGACGGGTAATGAAAATACCTTCTGGATCCTTTGCTCCGGCACTTTCTACTCCAGAGGTAACGAAGGTAAGTTGCCAACCATCTTTTATCATTTCATTAATTTTGGAGGAAATAACTGCATCGTTGGAAGCTATGTTTTGAAAATTAATACCTACTAAACTATAGAAGTTCAATAGCTTCGTCTCATCGAAATTCTCAATCTTCGCTTCAGATCTTTTAATATCGCTTTGCGTGCTTTTAGTACCATTGGTGCGTGTAGTAGTCAAGGCTTTATAGTCGCTAGTTTCTTTGGCATCCATCATGCGCGAACGGCCAAAGCCACCAGGCACAATCGATTCAACAATGGTGATGATTTTAAACTCTTGTGCGAAGGTGTTGAAAGCTGATAATGCACAAACAGCAAGAATTGCAATTTTAAGTTTCATAATAAGAAAAGTTATTTGTGTTTTGGTTTGTAAATTTGATGCTTGAATAACAACAACGTGCCACTAACTTTTAGGTTACAATAAAAACTATGCAAACAGATCTCCTTTCGCTCGCCAAACAAAATGCGCAAAGCTGGCTCAGCAGCAACATCATCGATCAACTATCAAAAGATCAAATACAAAAGCTTCTTAGTAATGAAAACCCTAAAGAACTCATCGACAGTTTCTATAAAAATCTAGAATTCGGCACCGGTGGTTTACGTGGCGTAATGGGTGTTGGCCCTAACTGCATCAACATTTATACCATTGGCTTGGCCACACAAGGGTTGTCCAATTATTTAATCAAAGCATTGCCCAACCAAGAGATTAAAGTTGCCATTGCTTACGATTCCCGCAACAACAGCAAGGCTTTTGCTCAAGTTACTGCTGATGTTTTTTCGGCTAACGGCATCACCGTGTATCTCTTTGACGAATTGCGTCCTACGCCTCTCCTATCGTTTGCCATCCGCTATTTGAAATGTCAATCGGGTGTGGTTATCACGGCTTCGCACAATCCCAAAGAATACAATGGATACAAAGCCTACTGGAGTGATGGTGCCCAACTGGTGTCTCCTCACGATAAAAATGTAATCACGGAAGTAAATGCATTGAAAGGTTTTGAGCAAGTGAAATTCAATGCTGATGCAGCGAAGATAAAGTCAGTTGAACCTAAAGTAGAGCAAGCCTACTATGCAGAAGTAAAGCGATTGATACCCAAGCAAGATGCTATTACGCGACAACACGATATCTCAATTGTCTACACAAGCCTTCATGGAGCTGGTATAACGATGGTGCCAGTGTGTTTAAAGGATTTAGGCTTCACTAACATAACTAGTATTAAAGAACAAGAAGTGCCCGATGGCAACTTTCCAACTATACCCTCACCTAACCCTGAAGAGACATCAGCCATGAAGCTGGCACTTGAAAAAGCGCAAGCCATCAATGCAGAATTGGTTATGGCTACTGACCCCGACACCGATCGCGTGGGCATCGGCATAAAAGATAACGAAGGCAAGTTCTTTTTACTGAACGGCAACCAGGCATTTAGCTTAATGATGTGGTTTGTATTGAAAAACTTGAAAGAGAAGAAAGGCGTTTACATCGCCAAAACCATTGTTACCACCGAGCTTGTAGATGCAATGGCAGCAGCGCATGGCGTGGAGTGTTACAATACCCTTACGGGATTCAAATACATTGCCGAATTGATGGGTGAACTGGACGGAAAGAAAAAATTTATTGCAGCAGGGGAAGAAAGTTATGGATACATGGTGGGCGATTTTGTACGCGATAAAGACGCAGTGTCTGCTTGTGCATTTTTTGCTGCTATGGCCGCTGCCGCGAAAGATGAAAACCAAACCTTGTTCGATTGGCTGTTGAGCATGTATACTGAATTTTCTTTTTATAAAGAAGGCTTGATTAATTTAGTCCGCAAAGGCGCAGAGGGCGAAGCTGAAATTAAAGCCATGATGGAGAAGTTTAGAAACAACCCTCCTGCTTCTATCATCGGCAAAAAAGTTACTCGTGTACTTGATTACAAAACGAGTGAAGAAAAAAATCTCGTTACCAATACAACCTCGAAAATTGCACTCAGCAAATCAGATGTACTTCAATTTTATTTGGAAGATGGAAGCAAGATTTCCGTGCGTCCTTCAGGTACGGAGCCCAAGATAAAATTTTACATCAGCGTGCAAGGTGTTCTTATCACAGAAGAAAACTATCAGGCAACTAATGCTCAGTTGGAAGAGAAGATAAGAGCCATTGAAAAGGAAATAATGATTTAATTTGAAAATGAATTGATTTTAAGATTTGAAAATAAAATGCAGTTAACTACTACACCATATCAAGATTGCTTCGGGCGAAACGCCACTCGCAATGACGGATCCGCGACCTCAATAAACTTGAAAGCGAGATCAGCTTGTATTCAACCGATGAATCACTTTGGGTAATAAAAGGAGATATCAAAAACTCATTTCTTTCGTTGGTACTCTCCCTAAGCAGTAGTAATCATTCAAGCTTCTACAAATGATCAAAATTTGACTATCATTTTAGATAAAGTATCTTTGACATCCAATAACAAAACAATGAGATATCTTTTAGAGATAGATGAAAAAAAGAAACTTGGCAAAAGTACCCTAAGCCTGCTTAAAACTATTGCCACAAAAGGCAATGGTATTACCATTACAAAAACGAGTAGACTTGATATAGATTCAGACACTCGCTTAATCAAGAGAATGTTGCGTGCGCGCAAGTCAGGATTTGTTAATACCGAAGATTTTTTAAAGAAGTTGAAAAGCCAGCAATGATTGTTAAAGTCAGCAAAAACTTTGAAAAAGATTTAGCCAAAATTAATGACAAGAAATTAAAGCAAGCTGTTTTTGATATCGTTAAGCTGGTGCAGCAAGTGCCAGACCTTAGGGGCATACCGCAACTTAAAAAACTAAAAGGACATAAAGAATTTTATAGAATACGATTAGGCCAATTCAGAGCAGGTATTGCTATAACCAAGGATACTATTGAGTTTCTTGTGCTAGATAACAGAAAGGATGTTTACAAAAGATTTCCTTAGATAAATCAATACGTTCTTAATTGCTCTAAATCATTCTTAATTATAAATTGTAGATGTCACCCACTCTCCATTCCCTTCACCAACTCTTCATCCGCGATCTCAACAAACTTGAAAGCGAGATCAACTTGTATACAACCGATGAATCGCTTTGGATAACAAAAGGAGATATCAAAAACCCTGCTGGCAATCTTTGTCTGCACTTGTGCGGCAACTTACAACACTTTATTGGAGCAGTTCTTGGCAACTCAGGCTATGTGAGAGATCGTGAAAAGGAATTTAGCTCAAGAGGCATCTCAAAAGAGACTTTGATTATCGGAATACAATCAACCAAGAAAGCATTGGCTTCAACGCTTCCCATTCTTACTAACGAAGCTCTTGAAAGCATTTATCCTGAAAAGGTATTTGCTGAGCCTATGACAACTCAACACTTTCTTATTCATTTATTGGCACATTTGAGTTATCACTTAGGCCAAATCAATTACCACAGAAGATTAACTAATAATTGAATCCAACAGGAAAGAAAGGCTTTTTTTGTTTACTGAAACTTGTTTATTCCACCCATCAAATTGCATTAGGGAACAATCTTAAATTATTGTTGTTTTACATTACAAAATCATACAATTATGAAAACATTATTAGCCATTACATTATTCTTTATGACAACCGCAGCGGGTACCTTATACGATTTCAAGGTAAACTCCATTGAAGGTAAAGCCATCGACTTCTCTCAATTTAAAGGCAAAAACGTATTGATTGTGAACACTGCATCGCAATGTGGCTACACACCTCAATATGCCGATCTTCAAAAGTTGAATGAGCTGTATGGTAGTAAGCTTACTATTTTAGGATTCCCTGCCAACAACTTTGGTGGCCAAGAACCAGGCAGCAATGAAACCATCTCTGGCTTCTGCAAAAAGAACTATGGCGTAACATTCCAAATGTTTGAAAAGGTTTCTGTTAAAGGTGCCGATCAACATCCTTTGTTCGCTTGGCTAAAAGAAAAAACTGGTGAAGAACCAAGCTGGAACTTCTGCAAATACCTTGTAAAGGCTGATGGCACGGTTAAGTTCTTCCCTTCAAAAGTAAAACCGTTAGATGCAGTCATTACTAGTGAGCTAAACTAGTGAAGCGCGTTATTGCCCTTTCGGGGATTTTAGTCATTGTACTATTCGCACTCAACATGTTTACAGATATCTTAGGATCAAAAGCATCGGCACAAGAAGCCGATGCTTCTATTTTTGATTTCAAAGCGAAATCGCTGGAAGGCAAAGAAGTTGATTTCGCTCAATACAAAGGCAAGTATTTGCTGATTGTGAACACCGCCTCCAAATGTGGTTTCACTCCTCAATTTGCTGACTTGGAAAAGCTTCACGAACAGTATGGCGATAAAGTAAAAGTGCTTGGCTTTCCGGCCAATAATTTTTTATGGCAAGAACCAGGTTCAAGCGAAGAGATTGCTACTTTTTGCCAACGTAATTATGGTGTTAAGTTTCAAATGTTTGAAAAAGTATCAGTTAAAGGGCGAGATAAAGCTCCTATTTATAAGTGGCTTGCCGCGAAAAGTGGTGAAACACCAAGCTGGAACTTCTGTAAATATTTGATCAATCCTGAAGGTAAAATAATTGGTTATTATCCTTCTAAAGTAAGTCCGTTAGACGCTAAGATTGTTAGTGCTCTAAAATAGTAATTAGTATTGCTAGCTTTAAATCTCAAATCTTAAATCACAAATGTTAAAAGTTTGGCTCTCTGCCTTTCGCCTACGCACTCTTCCACTTGCTCTTTCAAGTATTGCAATGGGCGGTTTTCTAGCCGCATCAAAGGGTAAGTTCAACGGCTTGATTTTCTTTTTGTGTTGCTTAACCACTATTCTTCTTCAAATCCTATCCAACCTCGCCAATGATTATGGCGATTCAGTAAATGGAGCTGATCATGACGGACGCAAAGGCCCGATGAGAGCGGTGCAAAGTGGCGCGATATCCGCGAAAGCGATGAAGAATGCAGTTATCCTTTTCGTGATTTTATGTTTGATCAGCGGAGTATCATTGTTGCTTGTCGCTTTCGGTCTCAATTATCAATTACTGTTTGTGTTTCTTGGCTTGGGTATTCTATCTATCATCGCGGCCATAGCTTACACTGTTGGTAAACGACCCTATGGTTATGCCGGCCTCGGAGACATTTCTGTTTTAGTTTTTTTTGGATTGGTTGGCGTTCTAGGCTCTAATTATTTATTCACTAAAGAGTTCTCACCCTCCCTCATCTTACCAGCACTTACGTGCGGATTGTTTTCAGTTGGCGTATTGAACATCAATAATGTTCGCGATATCGAATCGGACAAGAAAGCAGGCAAAAATTCCATTCCCGTGCGCATAGGGAAGCGCAACGCAGCAATTTATCATTGGATTTTGTTGATTGGTGGAATAATATGCTCCTTAATTTATTCAATCTTTACATATCACTCCGCTTTTCAGTTTTTGTTTTTAATAACTACCCCCCTGCTCATAAAAATAGGTTTGGCCGTATCTAAGAAACCATCATCAGAGCTTGATCCTTACTTAAAACAAATGGCACTCTCAACGTTGTTGTTTGTAATAATGTTTGGGATTGGACAGCTTATCTAAGCATTGATTTTTATTACGCTTATGGATGATAAAAATCAACCGTAGTTTTTTTTAAACCTCAAACTCAATCAACTATATTTACTGAACATATATTTTAAAACCAATCTCTTATGAAAAAAATACTCGTTCCAGTTGATTTCTCGAAGACATCTATTGTAGCATTGGATACTGCTTTTGACATCGCAAAAAAAGCAGGGTCTGAAATCACATTGCTGCACATTATTGAAGAACCTGGCAACGATTCGTTTAGTGTGCAGGGGCAGATAAGCACCGATGATTGGGAAGACAAATTATATATGTTTAAGCTTCTGGAGAAAGCAAAGAAGCAACTTGAAAAAGTGGTGCTTGATCCAAAATATAAAGACGTAAAAATAAATGGCGAATTGCGCGTAGGCAATGCTTTCCATGGTATAAGAACCATTATAACAGAGCAAAAAGTTGATCTGGTAGTGATGGGAACAAAAGGCACTAATTCAGTTTCAGAAATGATTATTGGTACTAATACTGAACGGGTAGTGCGTCATTCAAAAGTGCCAGTGCTTACAGTTCAAAAGAAACCTGCCAAATCCAACTACAAAAATATTGTGTATGCTACTGCCATGGCTAGCGATGAAGAAGTGTTCTCTAAAATTGTTAAGAGGGCGCAACAGATTTATAGTTCTACCATTCACTTAGTTCACATCAATACACCTTCCGATTTTCAACAAGATCATCTAGTGCGAGAATCAATGCAAAAATTTGCCAAGAGCCTTCAACTAAAAAACTATACTATCAATATTTATAATGATTTCTCTACTGAAGAAGGTATTGTGCGCTTTGCCGATTATATAGATGCCGACATGATTGCCATGGCAACACATGGCCGCTCAGGCTTTGCCCATGTAATTGCAGGAAGTGTAGCTGAAGAGGTTGTGAGTCAATCCAAACGCCCAGTTCTCACGTTCGTGGTGAGTAGGTAATCAATCCTTTTGCCGAATAGATTTAGAGAAAGCGACTCTTCATGATTTCATTATCTTGAAAAGAGTCGCTTTGCTTCTAAGTTAATCCACTACAACATCATACTTATCAAGCAAACCCATAATTCCCTGCAAAGAGAATTTTGCCTTCTTGATTCTATTCTTTTCAGGATCGATTGAATAATTGAATGCGGTTGTAAAGTCGACTTTCTCTAAAGTGGTATTTTGAAAAATGGCTCTTGATAAATCGCAGCTATCAAAAACAGATTGAGTAAGATCAGATTCTGTAAAATCAACTTCGTGTAAATTTGAATTTTTAAAAGAAGTCTTTTTGAGTTTGAGTTTTTGAAAGGAAGAAAGTTTGAGTATACAATTTTCAAATCTTACTGAAAGAAGAAAATCGTTACACTGCTGAAATTGAATTCCTACCAATTTGCAATCTAAAAATTTTATATCGCGCAAAGCAGTTTTGGTTAAGTTGGCCATGGTGAGGTTACAACCTTTAAACTCGCAATCGGAGAATACAAACTCAGATAAGTTGGTGTTAGCGAAATTACAATTTAGAAATTTGCAAGTTTCGTATTCGCCTTTTAAAAGATCAAACTGCGTGAAGTCTTTCTTTTCAAACGTCTTACTTTCGATGGAATTTAAAACCATTTGGATTATAATTGGATTGTATTTAGTTCAGCATTGTGAGAGCTAAGTTATGGTAAAGACTCTAAGAAGATAATTTTTTACTCGTATTTTGCTGAAATTTTAATTCCACGCAATGCCCGTATTGTCCATCATTATTCCTGTTTATAACGAAGGCAACACCATTCACAAAATTTTGGATAAAATCAAAGCGGTTCAATTGATGAATCAGATTGAGAAAGATGTGGTGATTGTAAACGATGCATCTCAAGACACTACCGAAGAGGCTATTAAAAATTATCAAACACAAAACCCATCTCTATCCATTCGTTATTTTAAAAATGAACAAAACTCTGGCAAAGGTTTTTCACTTCGCAAAGGAATTAAAGAAGCTATAGGGGATTTTGTGATTATTCAAGATGCAGATCTGGAGTACGATCCTTCAGAATATAACATCTTATTAAAACCTATGATAGAGGGTTTTGCCGATGTGGTGTATGGTTCACGATTTATGGGCGGCAGGCCCCATCGTATTTTATTTTTCTGGCATACCATCGGTAATAAATTTCTCACGTTCCTTTCTAACATAGGCACTAACTTCAACTTGAGTGACATGGAGACATGTTATAAATTATTTAGAAGAGAAATTATTCAACAAGTAAAGTTGCAAGAAAATCGCTTTGGCTTTGAGCCTGAGGTAACAGCCAAGATTGCTAAGATCAAAGGCATTCGTTTGTATGAAGTGGGCATCTCCTATTACGGTCGAACTTATGAAGAAGGCAAGAAAATAAAATGGATGGATGGTGTGAGGGCAATCTATTGTATCGTCAAATATAATTTCTTTATAAAATGATGATAGTCACGAAGACAATTAAGACACAAGAGAATCTTGAAAAACATAGTAATCCTTATTGGCAGTTTTAACTTAATGATGTTACGCTTCAAGATTAAAGTTTAAACTATTATCTATTTCCCACGATTGAACATGGAATTTCGACCGATAAAAAATAAACTTCTTTACTTTATACCCGTAATTCTAGTGTATGCTATCGGCATGTTCATCGACATACTGGAAGTTGATGAAGCTCAATATGCGGAGATGAGTCGTGAGATGGTGCAGACTGGTCAATACTTAGAAGTCTACAATCATGGCAAAGATTATTTAGATAAGCCACCACTATTATTTTGGGTTACCACGCTTTCGTATAGGGTATTTGGTGTTTCTAATTTTACCTATAGGATTCCGTCCGTTCTATTTACCTTACTTGGATTGTTTGCTACTTATCGATTAGGGAAGCTACTGCAC
The DNA here is from genome assembly GCA_038205685.1 of Cytophagales bacterium. Taxonomy (GTDB): domain Bacteria; phylum Bacteroidota; class Bacteroidia; order Cytophagales; family Cyclobacteriaceae; genus ELB16-189. The sequence continues at coordinate 16,399 of JBBRBQ010000010.1, forward strand.
AATGAGCGAACAGGTTTTTATGCTGCATTAATATTGTCAACATCGCAAGCATGGTTCTTGATCAATCACGATGTGCGAACCGATACTATTCTTGCTGCCTGCACAATAGTAGCACTTTGGCAATTGTACGAGTTTTTAATGAATGGAAAGTTTGTTCACATAATTTTTGGCGCACTCGGAGTTGCTGGTGCCATGATGACCAAAGGGCCAATTGGACTAATGGTACCAGCCCTTGCCATCGGTTTTCATTTAGTAATTAGGAGAGAATGGAAAAAGATTTTTCAATGGCAATGGTTAGTTATGTTAGCAATCGTGTTTGTTTGCTTGACGCCCATGATGATCGGTTTATACACACAATACGATGCTCAACCAGGTAAGCTGATTGATGGTATGCCAATTGGTTCAGGATTAAAATTCTTTTTTTGGACACAAAGCTTTGGCCGATTGACTGGCGAAAATTACTGGAAGGATGATACAACTATTTTATTTTTTACCCACACTTTTCTATGGGCCTTCTTACCCTGGTGTGTATTGTATGTTGTTTCATTGTGGAAATCAACTACCGAGTTAGTACGATCAAAGTTTTTATTTTCAGGAAATAAAGAGGCAATTACTTGGGGCGGCTTTGTATTTCCATTTATCGCATTTTCTCTCTCTCATTATAAACTGCCACATTACATTTTTGTAATTCTTCCTCTAGCTGCGATTAGTACCGCTAATTATCTCCATCAAATTATTGATTCACAGAAAGGAAAGGGCGCGAATATTTTTAAGTATGTACAATTATTTATTTGTTCATTACTTTTTATACTCGGCTTTTTGCTAGTAGGTGTCTGTTTTCCTACTTCCAATTTCTTGATCTGGATTATTTGGGGATTCGCATTGGCGTTAGTTCTCCGATTTGTTTTTAAAGGTAAAAATGATTTCCAACGAGTATTGATCCCATCTTTTATAAGTGCAATCGCACTAAATTTATTATTGAATACGAGTTTCTATCCACCGCTTTCCAACTATGCATCAGCAGCAAAGGCAGCACAGTTTGTTGCCACAACAACTGAAGCCAACAATTATGTTTCCTTTAAAGAAGTAGGAAGTTACAATACTGACTTTTTTAGCAAGAGGATAATCCCAGAATACAATGAATTGAGTTTGATTCAAAAGGATTGGACTGGCAAATTAATTTGGATTTATACAGAAGAAAAAGGCCGAGAAGAAATCCTTAATTCAGGCTTAACCATTTTAGAAGAAAAAGTGTACGATCATTTTCATATCTCCAAGCTCTCGATCAATTTTGTAAGGCCTTCAACAAGGCAGCAACAAATTAGTCACCGGTATTTAATCAAAGTAAAATTGTAGATGGTTCATACTAAGTCAACCTCTAAAACCATTCACTCCATTTGAGCTAATAGTTTTTTACTATCTTCAATTGTGTTGTAATAATGGATGATCTCAAATGCTGCCTTTATTGATTGCAACTCTGTCTTGTTCAAGGCCAGAAAAGTAGAAATCTCAAAAGGGTGTTCGTCTTGTAACCTCGGCAAAACTTTATTTTTAAAACTCTTTAATGGAATCAATTGCTCTTGAATAAAGGCAAAATAATCGAAGTCTTTCGCTTCATCTAACTCAACAAACTCCGATCGTTTATGATACTTTCTAAGCACTTTAACTTTTCCTTGAATAACAATTTCATAGAACCGATGGCTTCCGAATAGATCATTGCCTTTAACCGAGAGAAATTGCCTGTTGATATTCTCTTGCACATCATAAAATCGGTAATAAGCAATATGATTGGCAGGCAATGCTTTCATTCCTTCTTGCGAATTGATCAAGATGAGTTCGTGTAATGGCTTCTTCGATATTTCGCCAACTAATACTTTATTATTTTTTAGTACAACTGCTCCTTTTACCCATTCTTGCTGAGCACTTGAGAAAATGAAGTGAACGAAACAAAATCCGAATGCTAAGATTGTTTTCATATCATGTTAATTTTTACTTAACATGAAGTTAATATTAAGGTAACATTAAACCAACATTGGATCAGGTTATTTCTAAGATTTCTACTATTTCAGGAATCTGAGTTATTAAATGGGTGTGGATTTCTGTCTCAAGTTGCTCTCTTGAAAAAGCTCCTGAGGTAATTCCAATAACCAAACCGCAACCAGCCGAAGAACCTTCTTGAAGATCGGAAGCGGTATCGCCCACTTTGGCCACTCGTTTCACATTGGCAATGTGCGTGAGCTCCATAGCCTTAAAAATCAGGTCAGGATGCGGTCTGCCGCGCTCTACTTCATCACTAGTAACACTTGCGTCAATCAGTCCCTGTTTTTGCCAACCCATTCTATCAAGCACGGCATTGGTAACAATCCTATCAAAACCAGTATCCACAACTACTTTAATTCCAGCAGCCTTGAGTTTTTTAAAAGTATCGCTCACACCTTCCTTTTCTTTTACCTCAGTGTTGGTTTTATAAAATTCAACCATTTGTGAAACGAAACTATTATGGATCGCATCTATAAGTTCTTTAGTAATAAGAGGATGATGTTGCTCGGTCAAGAGTTGCCTTATGGCCACAGGCTTGGGTATTCCCATTACTCGATTGGCATCGTCAATCGAAATGTAGACTCCCACTTGTTGCAGCACATTTTTTAAAACACGATGAACATCTTTGTTATCATAAACAGTAGTGCCAGCAAGATCAAAAACTACTAAGTCAATATTTTTCATTCGTTTTGTTTAGGAGAAATTGGTTCAAGTTAAAAGTATTATATGAATCCATTTACGTTTAAAAATAGAATTAACCTTTTAGTAATTTAAGATACAATTCAAATGCAAACCTCAATCTGTACCTTCGATAAAATTATAAATTATGGAATTGTTAATTGAGAAAACCGTAAACGAAATCTTCTCACTTTATGAACAGTTTGGCGGGGAAGAATATCATGGCGAACCCGTATCGCAACTTGAACACATGAGTCAATCGGCTGAGTTGGCCATCAATGGAAAGTATGATGATGAAGTTATACTAGCTGCTTTCCTTCATGACATCGGACATATCTGCGTTCAAAAAAACAAAGAAAATACAATGGGTGACTATGGTATAAAAAGCCATGAAAAAATAGGCGCGGACTACCTTAGAGAAAAAGGTTTCCCTGAAAAAATAGCCAAGCTTGTTGAGAACCATGTGCAGGCAAAAAGATATCTTACCTTCAGCAATCCCCTGTATTATCAAGGGCTTTCGGAGGCCAGCAAGCAAACGCTAGAGTTTCAAGGTGGCGTAATGACGAAAGAAGAAGCAACTGCATTTGAAGAAGACACCTTGTTTGAATTAAGTATACTAATGAGAAAATGGGATGAACTAGCGAAAGAAATAGAAGTACCTTTGATTGATCTCCAACTTATAAAAGATAAAGCAAAAAATGTATTGAGTAGTTCCTTGAGATAATTTTTTTTTAAGGACTTGATAGATCGAGGCGAGGTTTGCTTCACCAAATAGTTTATTAATTTTGGTGAACAATTTTTAATTTCTGTTATTAAAATAGAATGCTTGTCCACGCTGAATCCCCTGATTCATTAACTCTAAAAGAATTAGATACTTACTTAGCTCATGGCTGGTTCAGGATGGGGCAGACCATTTTTACCACGCAATTTTTATGCTTTCAAAATCAATTGTACAACGCGGTATGGTTGCGAGTTGATTTGGATGAGTGGGCCAATGATAGCAAGCAGACAGCTATTTATAAAAGAAATGCTCAATTCAAAATAGAGATTGGAAAAGCTACTTATTCTGCCCAACACGAAAAGCTTTTTAGTGATTACAAACAAGGTGTTGAGTTTGAAGGTTCTTCTTCTTTACATCAATTATTGTTTGGAGAAAGTATTAACAACATTTATAATACGTATGAAGTAAATTTATTTGATGGCGAAAGTTTAATCGCTTGTGGGCTTTTTGATGTAGGGAATGAAAGTGCGGAGGGTATCAGTTGCTTTTATAATCATGCCTATAAAAAATATAGTTTAGGCAAATACTTGATCTATTTAAAGATGGAGTATTGTAAGAATCTTGGCCTACACTATTTCTACCCTGGTTATTTTGTGCCTGGCTATAAAGCATTTGATTACAAAGTAGATATTGCTAAATCGGCCTTACAGTATTGGAACCTAAAGAGTTCTAGTTGGCATCGAGTACAAGAGTTAGAGTTAACTCAATTGCCTCTCGAAACAATGAAGCATAAACTAGAGAGATTGCAAGAAGCCCTGTTGACTGTTGGCATCGAAAGCACATTGCTTCGCTATGAATTTTTTGATGCCAACTTAGTTCCTCATCTGCGTGGCGCGATGTTGTTTGACTATCCGGTATTTCTGTATGCGTTTAACTTGAAAGAGGAAACAATCTATCCCTTACTAATCTTCAACGTGTTGGAAAATAGCTATCAATGGCTTGAAGTAAGAAGCGTATGGGTTTCAAATTTTCCGTATGCAAGCGATGAGGTTTATTCATCGCACGTGTTAAAAGTTGATAAAATCATTTTTATGTTTAACTTTAAAGAAGTTGTCGATTACTTTATAAAATCTACTACAACTATTTATCCCTAGATTTATTTACTAATTATAGATTGTCATGAAAAATCTATTAGTCTTTTTGTTGATTGCTTTGGCATCTTGCACTAATAAAGGTAAAAAGAAAGATGTCGAAATTTTGTTGGATCGCTATTCAAGCTTTATAAAAAGTAATAAACCCGATTCCATTGCCAGCCTGTATGCACTTGATGGAAAACTGTCAGGTGAAGGTCAGCGTGCTATTACAAGCCCTGATTCCATTCGCAATTTTTTAAAAGGGTTTGCCTATTTCAATGTATTGGAATACAAGTTTACTAGCGATTCCATTTTCTTTAAACAGGACTCAGCTTTTGCTACTGGTTCTTACTTTCAAAAAGTTATTATTCCAGCAGGCGATACACTCGAACTAGGTGGAGAGTTTTCATGTAAATTAGTTTACATGAAAGGGTGGTTCATAAAAAATCTTTATACTTTTAATTATAGAGACCTGAAACACCTTAAACTATAAAAGTTATTTAATCGTCTTTGCAGTTCTTAATTCTTGTGCGAGTTTAACAGCTTCATAAGCATTTACCAATCCACCTGTTATACTTAACTCGCTGAATGGCACCTTCGTTTTCCCACCAGGCTTCTCCACTTTTATGCCATCAAATTTTCGAGTAGATTTTTTTAGTACATCTTTTATTTGAGATGCATTTAACTCCGGAAAATAACTCATTAAAATAGCTGCAACACCTGCAGAGGCAGGAGATGCCATACTTGTACCGCTTTCATTTTTGTACGTATTGTTGGGTGTTGTTGAATAAATCTCTACACCGGGTGCAAAAAAATCGACTGTCTTCTTTCCATAATTTGAGAAGGAAGCTATAAATTCATCGTCCTTGCCCCACGCTGATGCACCAATCTCCAACCAGTTTTGTGCCTCCTTTCCATTTAAATAAAACCGATTCGGAAAATTGTTCTCCACATCATTATCATCGCCATCATTGCCAGCTGCATGAATCAACAACACGCCTTTTTGTTCGGCATATTTTACAGCTTTATCTACAGCAATTTTTTCTGGTGAAAATGATTTACCGAAACTCATGTTAATAATCTGTGCGCCATTATCTACAGCATAAATTATTGCATTGGCTATGTCCTTATCACGCTCATCTCCATTGGGCACTGCGCGCACAGGCATTATTCGCACATTATCGGCAATACCTTTTATACCAATATCATTCTTTCGGTCGGCAGCGATTATGCCCGCCACATGTGTACCGTGGGTTGCATCAGCACCTTTCACATCATTATTTCCGTATCCCTTTTCGTAAACGTTAGAATAATCATCGCCAATAATTTTGCGAGAATTAAATTCTTCGTTGTAACCAAATTTTACAATCACACCATAATAGTCAACCGCTTCTTTTAGTTGTTGGTAGAAAGTATCTATTTCTGTATTCTCATCTACATTTTTATAAAGATTAAGCAAAAATGCTTTTGTGTAAAGTAAGGATGGCTCGTTGGTAGAAAAGTTCTTGATAAGATCAGGCGTAAGTTTATCTACATGCAGAATTCTTTTCAATGTATCGGTGGCAGCCATTACATTCTCATATAAATTATTATATAAGTCATACTCTTGCTGATTTTTTGCTTTCAGCTTTTCATACTTAGTTTTTATTTTTTTGTACTGATCAAATTCCTTTCGTTGCTTTTTCGAAACTTTTTGCTTTTCATCTGTTCCGAATTTTGCTTTTAACCGAATATATTCACGTGTAAGTTCGTAGGTGTCAGCTTCAACATTGCCGTTTTTCCCGCCAATAAAATTCCATCCATGCACATCGTCAACATATCCATTTTTATCATCATCAATGCCATTGCCAGCAATTTCCTTTTCGTTTGTCCAGATAACACTTTTCAAATCTTCATGATCAATATCGATTCCAGAATCAATAACCGCCACTATTACTGATTTTGAAGGCTGATTTTTCAAAAGTGTTTGATATGTTTTCTCCGCACTTACACCTTGCACACTGTCTGTTAATGGATCGAGCAAAAACCAATTTTTAGGAATCTCATGATGTATTGCACTCTGACCTAAAGCCACTAGTGATAAGAAACTTAAAATGGCTACAAACGCATACTTCTTCAATAACTGTGGCATAGAATAAATTTTATGCAATATAATCGTGCAGGCCATTCATGCGTTTGTTTTTTCCGCAAAAAGCATTTGCCAAGTCAAATTGTTAAATTTTGCGAAGAATATTACTTGAGTGACACAAGGATTTTCTTCTTTGAAATTGTTTTGATTGAATCCCTGACATTTGTTCAACCAAATTTTAAGATTATGATACACTACTGCCTACTTTCTGTAATCGCATTTCATGGTCTGTTTTTATTTTTAATTGTTAAACATGTTCCTGAATCACAGACTCAATCTGTTGAATCTGAATTGATTTAAACGCTCCTCACAATTATTCTGATCGCTCGTAATGTTTTGTTAAGAGAAATAAAGCATTTACTTTTGCGCTACCTTGATTAAATGCCCAGGTGGTGAAATTGGTATACACGCTACTTTGAGGTGGTAGTGCCGCAAGGTGTGCTGGTTCGAGTCCAGTTCTGGGCACAATGGATAAGTTAAAAGCACTGCTAGTCGGTGCTTTTATTTTTTAATTAAAAAAAAGATTCCTAGTATTTAACTCAGCTCGTGTTGAATCTCCTTTATTCGCTTATCTAATTCATTCAAGATAGTTTCACTGTTCTCAAATCCGCTCGCATCCATCTGCGCCTTTATAGCCAGCAAGGTGTTATTTAGCGTGGCATCTCTAAGCACGCTTAACATTGTTTTGCATTTGTGCATGGCGCTTGCAAAAGCTTCATTATTTTTTTTACTCGTAGAAAGTAAAATAGACTGCTGAAGTTCTACTAAATTTAACATGATCAACCCGCCAAATTCGCGAACATTGTCCTCATTTCCGCCAATGACCTTTGCTACTTTTTCTCTTATGCCTAGCTCAATAATAGGAATTGGTTGATGGGAAGTTTTTGGTTTTGTGCGGCTTTATTTTTTTAGTATTTTCTCTAAGTCTCGCTCTTCAATGGGTTTCGATAAATAATCGTTCATTCCACTTTTTATGGCTTTGATTTTAGTCTCAGGCAGCAAATCGGACGTGAGGGCAATAATGGGAATCTCCTTGAAAAGATTGCCTTCTTTAGATCTTATCAATTGAACAGTTTGATAACCATCTAAATCTGGCATCTGTATATCCATCAGAATCAACTGGTAGGTATTTAAATCTGCCTCCAGTGCTGCAATCGCTTTTTTACCACTATCCACTGTGGTTACTTGGTGTCCGTATCTTTTTATTAAATCATCTGCTACTATCAAGTTTACCCGATTGTCATCCACCACCAAAACGTGAAGCTGCTTAGCTTCTACTTTTTCCCTTTCTCTAATTTTAGATTCTTCAACTTGTATTGCTTCGGGCAAGATTAACTCAAAAGAAAATTCAGAGCCGCTATTGATTTCACTTTTCAATTTTATTTCGGAGCCCATCATCGCCAGCAGTTTTTTGGAAATAGAAAGACCAAGACCTGTGCCTCCAAATTTCCGCGAGGTATTAGCATCTGCCTGGTTAAACATTTCAAAGACAGAAGCAGTTTTATCTGCTGCAATGCCAATGCCGGTATCTTTCACCGATATCCGAAGTGTATGAAGGACCCCTACTTGGCTGAGTTTTATAACGGTTAATTCCACAAAACCTTTTTCGGTAAACTTAATAGCATTGCTCAACAGGTTATTGATTATTTGTCCGAGCCTCAGTGGATCGCCCAGAACATACAGAGGTAAATCATTTCCCAAAATCAGGCGCAACGTAATGCCTTTTTCGGTGGCTTTTATCAAATTCATTTTATAGAACTTCGTTACCAACTCTTCTATATTGAATAAAATAGATTCCAACTTTATATTGCCCGAGTCTGCTTTATTAAAATCTAGTATGTCGTTTACAATGGACAATAGATTTTGGGATGAGAATCGTAAAAGTTCAATGTTTTCAATTTGATCTGCCTTTGGATCGTTTTTGCCCAGCATATTGGTAAGCCCAATAATGCCATTCAAAGGTGTTCTTATTTCATGGCTCATCACACTCAAGAATTTACTTTTTGAATGCATGGCTTCTTCTGCCTCTTGCCTTGCTTTCTCCAACGACTGTTCAATTTCCTTGCGTATTGAAATATCTCTCATTACCGTCTGAAAACCAGTGAGTACATTATTGGTAAAAATGGGTCTGATTACACTCTCAACCCATTTCATTTTATTAGATTTCGTAATCAAGCGAAACTGCAAGGGCTCAAGATCCAATCCGCGATTTAATTTATCGAGCATTGCGGGCGTTTCTTTCAACAATTTCTCAGCGTCTTCGGGATAAAAAAAATCCGCACCATTTCGGCCAATGAGTTCCTCGGGTGTATACTCATACACGTTTTTGCAAGCAGGGGATATATAGGTTAGTGTACCATCTAAATCACGAAGACTGATCACATCTTGTGCGTTTTCTGTAATCAATTTAAATAATTGATTAGATTTTTCAAGCTGTTCATTCAACCGCTTCCGTTCTGTTATATCTAAGCTAAACCCTACAATTCCTTCCACTTCTCCCAACCTATTTTTCAGGGGTACTTTAGAAACTATAAACCAATTTTCTATTCCATTGGGCCGCACACTAATTACTTCTTTGTTGAGAACAGTTTTTCCCAGCAAGACTTGATCATCATCCATATTGCCGATGTCTGCAATTTGCTTAGGGAATAATTCAAAATCCGTTTTTCCCATTACGTCATTTTCTGAATTAAAACCCAGGTATTCGTACTCACTTTTATTAGCTAATATTTTTTCTTTGTTCCTATTCTTAGCATAAATATTGACGGGGATGTTATCGATAATGGTGCGAAGTAAGGTTCTGCTATTTTCAAAATTCACGTTGGATATTGTCAATTTATTTAATAATGGAAGCAGGTAATAGTAAAAAGCCAAAATGATGGTGATGATAATAATGGATGCTAATATCAATTCAATATTTTTCAGATATACAAGCCTTGCGTCAGATTCGCTCTGAAAGTGAGACACAGTTCGCTCCATCGTTAACAGAAAAGGAATCTCTGCATTTGTGATTTGGCGAATCACCTCGGGGTAATCAGGTTTGTTATTTTTTATTAGCTGTTCGCAAGCAGCATAGATTGCTTCTAACCTAGGAGTGTTTACAGTAAGTAACGAATCAATGATCTTACTTTTGTGTACCCTTTTATTTTCTGTCAGTAGATAATAATGAGTCTTTTTCCACTTATTAATAAAAAACTGAAGACTGTCTTGGGTATAGAATTCGGAGTTTTGAATTGACGAGGAAGGGTTTGCTAGTATGAGTGTTAATTTAGTTATCCGCTGAGAAAGCATCCGCTGCCGCTCGGCCATATTGAGAACTTTCGCATCCGCATTTTGCAAATTGATCGAATACTGGGTAATCACTTGAGAAGCCACTATCATTAAAACAAACACACTCAGAATGAGTAAGTATAGCTGCTTTTCCTTCTTGACTTTCTTTTCCATGCCTCACCAATTGAATGAACAGGATTTTTGAGCTTATTTCATGCTTGTAATGGCGGATAGCTTAACACCGTCCATTATCAATAATAGGAATTTTTTTCATCTATTGCTAATCGGGGCGAGTTATTGATGAAGCTTGATTCGCAGAATCATCGAATCAACACCCTATCTTTACCGCATGTCATTTGTACGCCCCAAGAAAGCACTCGGTCAACATTTTTTAAAAGATGAAAACATCGCCATGAACATTGCTGATGCACTGAGTGGCAAATGCAGGTCTGTGATAGAAATTGGCCCCGGCATGGGCGTGCTAACCAAGCATTTACTTAAAAGGAAAGAACTTGAATTGCTTTGTATTGAAATTGATCACGATTCGGTTGACTATCTCCACAAAAATTATCCACAACTAAAAGGCAAAATCATCGATGCCGACTTTCTAAAGGTTGACCTTCCAACAATTGTAAAAGAAGAGGTTAGCATTATCGGTAATTTCCCGTACAATATTTCTTCGCAGATTCTTTTTAGAGTATTGGAAAACAGAAATCAAGTGAAGGAAGTGGTTTGCATGTTGCAAAAAGAAGTGGCCGATCGCATTGCCGCGCCACACGGCTCAAAAACGTATGGCATACTCAGTGTTTTGTTGCAAGCGTATTACGATATAGAATTTTTATTCAAAGTTCCACCCGGGGTTTTCTTCCCACCACCCAAAGTTATGTCGGGGGTTATCAGGTTGAAACGCAACAGCCGCGAGCAGTTGGGTTGTGATGAAATCAGGTTTCAAAAAATAGTGAAGCAAGCATTTGGAATGAGGCGCAAAACATTGCGGAACGCACTTAAAAGTCTAAATTTACCAGCCTCAATTGTCACCCTTCCGGTGATGGACAAACGAGCAGAGCAATTGGCAGTTGAAGAGTTTATAAGCCTAACAAAATTAATAGAATCGGTGTGAAAGAATTTGTAGAATTTGAGCTTACCAAAGAGTTTCGTGATCACTTTCAACAAGCATTGGATGAGCATGACGATGATTTTGTTAAGAAGAGTTTAGAAGATATCAACCCTGCCGATATTACAGCACTGCTATATGAATTTAACAGCGAAGAATCGAAATATGTGCTCGACATTCTCTCGTTGGAGATACGTGCTAAAATAATCAACGATCTTGATTCTGAAACGCGGACTCAGTTTTTAAAAGTGTATCATTCCGTGGAGCTTACCGATGTGGTGAACATGCTCGATTCCGATGATGCTGCCGACATTCTCAATGAACTGCCCATCAAAGTAAGCGAAGAAATTATTGCCGGATTAGATGCAACGCTGCGTTCGCAGGTAATTGATTTGCTTCGTTACGATGCGAATATAGCAGGTGGTTTGATGGCGAAGGAATTGATTAAAGCACGCGATCACTGGACGGTAGTTGAGTGTATTGATGAGATCAGAAAACAAGCCGAAAGCGTTACGAAGTTTTACGCGGTATATGTAGTCGATGATAATGATAAACTGCTCGGTCGAGTGGCATTGTCAAAACTTATTCTTACGGAATCAAAAACATTGGTAAAAGATATTTTTGATGATGATGTGGTGGCCGTTGAAACCTACATGGAAGACAGAGAAGTGGCCGAAGTAATGAAAAAATATGATCTAGAGTCTGTTCCCGTTGTTAATGTTCAAGGGCATTTAGTAGGTCGCATTACTATTGATGATGTAATTGATGTTATCTCTGAACAAGCAGAAGAAGAACGTCAATTGATGTCTGGTATTACTGAGAATGTGGAAGAGGACGACAGTGTGTGGATGAACACGCGCGCTCGCCTGCCATGGTTATTGATTGGAATAATGGGCGGTATGTTGAGTGCGCGCTTTATGGGTTTCTTTGAAATGGAGTTGGCTCGAGTAACAGCCATTGCCTTTTTCGTTCCGCTCATACAAGCTACGGGTGGTAATGTGGGCATTCAATCTTCTTCCCTTGTAGTTCAAAGTCTAGTCAACCCTAGTTTTGTAGATGAAGGCTTGCTACAGCGGTTATTGAAAGTATTAAGTGTTGCTTTACTTAATGGTTTTTTTCTTTCCGTAATAGTATATGGAGTTACTTGGCTGGTATTTGGCCCTGGAACACTCAATTTGGTTGTCTCTATAGCATTATTTGGGGTGGTATTATTCGCTTCCTTTATTGGCACTATCACACCCCTCATTTTAAATCGGTTTGGGTTCAATCCAGCATTGGCTTCAGGGCCATTCATTACTACTACTAACGACCTGTTAGGAATAGCCATTTATTTTTTAACAATTCACCTTTTACTTTAAATCCAAAATAAGAGTGCGCCATGCATGTAATGTCTTCTCCTAAATAGCTTACTTGTTGTTTGAAAGTAAATACTATCTTTAACTTCAAGATGGCTATTTTAATGTGTGAAATCCTATGAATTTTTATCGCAAGAAATTAAAACAGCTAGAAACAATTTATGATGATGTCGTTGAGAAGCCCTTGCTCACTTCGGCAATTGTTTTAGTGGTGGTTACACTATTGGTTATTAGCCTTAGCCTTAAATATTATATCAATGATTTCGATTCGTTTTGGCCGCAAATATTAGCGGAAGCTCATGGCATGATTTTCGATATTGCCGTAATCGGTATTCTTTTATTTTGGCTTAATCAAAATGGTGAAATACGCCAACGAATACGCACCTATAAAGATGAGATCGATGATTTTCGTTTATGGGAATCTGAAGAAGCGGCCTTTCGTACTGTAGGAAATATCAAGCGTTTAAACCGGCACAAAATCCATGAGCTAAACTTGGTGAACTGCCATTTGAACCGCACCAACTTGAGCTACACCAATTTAAAAGGAAGTAATCTCAATTCATCCGACATTTCCAATTCATCATTGATCGAGACCAATCTTGAAAATACCCGGCTCAATCAAACCAATCTCGAAAATTCAAACCTTAACCAAGCCAATTTAAAAGGTGCATATGCCAGCGGTGCTAATTTTAAAGATGCCTTTTTAATTAAATCTCAATTTGAAAATGCGTTTCTCATCAAAGCTAATTTCACCAATGCTTTCTTAATGGAAGCTAATTTACAAAACAGCTATTTAATGGGTGCCGATTTTGAAAACGCAAGTTTATACAAGGCCGATCTTCGAGGAGCAAAAGGACTTACACTTGAGCAACTAGAAAAAACCAAAACCATTTACCTCGCTAAATTTGATGACGATATTTGGGAACAAATAAAACTCAATCTGCCACAGTTGGTAAATGCCAGTGCCTAGTCTTATTTTTGATTTATTGAATTAAAGTATATTTTTGTAGCAGACAACGGTTTCACAACACGAAGCCGTTGTTTCTTTTTTATAGAGGTTGTAAAGACTAGTGCACGTTTATCAGAAGAAGTTATGAGCAAGAAACTTTCATATTACACAAAAGAAGGATTGGATAAGTTGACCACTGAATTGGTCACCTTAAAAAGCAAAGGCCGTTCGGATATCTCCAAGCAAATTGCAGAAGCCCGTGACAAAGGCGACTTGAGTGAAAACGCTGAATATGATGCAGCTAAAGATGCACAAGGTCATTTAGAAGCTAAGATAGCCCAGTTAGAAGAGGTAGTAGGCAACGCTCGATTGATTGACGAATCTACTATCGATATATCTCAAGTTTCTATTTTATCGCGCGTTACAATCAAAAATAAGAAGAACAACATGAGTGTTACTTATTTATTGGTTTCGGAAGAAGAAGCCGACTTGAAGGCGGGGAAAATTTCTACGCAATCGCCTATAGGCAAGGGATTGCTTGGTAAAAAAGTGGGTGAAACCGCGATGATAAAAACGCCTGCTGGCGAACTAGAATTTCAAGTGATGAATATTACTTTGTAGTCATGAGGTAATGGAGTGATCATTAAAGAAATAAAGTATTGTGTAAGCGATTATTTTTAATGTATTCGAAGGGAATTCACGATCATGAAAATCAAAAATAATTCACATTTCAAAGATAAAATTGAAGATGTTAAATATTTTGAAAAATGGGTATCCCAGCTTGAAAAAGAAAACCAAAGAACCTACGAAAGAATAGAAGTTCATACCAAAATAGGCAAGACACATGTTTGGGGACTGAACACACAAGACAATACTTTAGAGACTTTAGTTATTTTTCCTGGTGCAAGAACAACTTCACTTATTTGGGATTTTGATAAAGGATTAGATAATCTTAAAATTAAAGTCAGAGTGTTTCTTGTAGAAACAAATGGCTTACCAAACCTAAGTGATGGAGCAACACCGGATATAAAATCCTCAGATTATGGACATTGGGCTGCGGAAGTGTTAGATCAGTTAAAAATCGAAAAGACTTTTGTCGCTGGTGCTTCTTTTGGAGGATTGATATGTATGAAGTTAGGTATTGTTAGACCAGAAAAAATTAAGGCCGCGTTTATACTTAATCCTGGTTGTTTGCAGCCATTTTCATTGAGTTTTAAAAACCTTTACTACAATTTATTACCAATCATAAAGCCAACTGCACAAAATGTACTTACATTCTTAGACAAGGCTGTTTTCTGCAAACCAACTCACAGTTTATCTAAGCAAGCAGAGAAAATGCTAGTTGACTATGAAATGTTTGCCTTAAATAGATATAAAGATAGTAGTCAAAAGCCCTATTACATGGATACTGAATTATCGGAAGTTAAAGCTGACACTTATCTTTTTGAGGGCGACAAAGATTTATTATTTCCCTATGAGAAATCGTTGGCAAATGCTCAAAAACATATAAAGACTCTGAAAGAAGTTAAAGTATTTAACAATGTTGGCCATGGCATTGAAACCTATGACAAAGCTATGAACTACATAGGGGAAAAGATAAAAACCTATCACTAGCCGAATTTCATCAATGCAAATTCTAAATTGAATTACATGACAATCTTCACCAAAATAATCAACCGAGAAATACCGGCTCATATTATTGCAGAAGATGAACAATTCATTGCCATTCTCGACATCATGCCGTTGGTAGTTGGCCATACGCTTATCATCCCTAAAAAAGAGATTGATTGTTTTTTTGATTTGAGTGAAGCCGATTTGTCGGCCATCAATTTGTTCGCCAAAAAAGTTGCAGTCGCCATCCAGAAATCATTTCCTTGCAACCGAATTGGTATGTCTGTGATTGGCTTAGAGGTTCCACACGCACACATGCACTTAGTGCCTATCAATTCTAGTGATGATCTCAATTTCGCTCGACCCAAACTAAAGCTTTCACAAGCCGAATTGACTACCATAGCCGAAAAAATAAAATCAGTTTTATGAGTTACTTCTCTTGATGTGTATTAGTACTCAATTTCGCTTCTATCTCTAAATCAAAAAAATCACCATTCTTCATTTTCTTGAAGAAAAAACGATTGCATTCTTCTTTTCTCACAAAAAAAAATTACCTTTTGAAATCTTTAAAAACAATTCTAATCTATGAACTTGAATCTTGATGCAGAAAAGGAAATCACCTACGATGCAATTGTTGTAGGCACAGGCATTAGCGGTGGATGGGCCGCTAAAGAATTAACTGAAAAAGGGCTGAAAACCCTGGTGTTGGAGCGAGGTAGAATGGTAACACATCCGGATTATCCTACGGCAACAAAAGATCCTTGGCAGCTTCCTTTTGCCGATAGACCTACGGAAGAAGATTTGAAACAACAAGGGGTACAAAACAGAACGGGCTATACCGTTCGCCAATCATCTAAGCATTGGTTTGTAAACGACTTAGATCATCCTTATACAGAAGCACCCGGTAAACGAACAGATTGGATGCGCGGTTATCACGTTGGTGGCCGCTCTATTATGTGGGGTCGTCAAAGCTATAGATGGAGTGACCTTGACTTTGAAGCTAACGCTAAAGATGGCATTGCAGTAGATTGGCCTGTGCGCTATAAAGATATTTCTCCATGGTACTCATATGTTGAAAAATATATCGGGGTAAGCGGAGAGAACCTCGGCATGCCCCAATACCCAGATGGTAATCTATTGCCTCCAATGGAATTGAACTGTCTTGAAAAAGAATTTAAAAGTAAAGTGGGTGATAAACTTGGCAGAACAGTAACCATTGGCCGCACAGCACATTTAACAGCTCCATTAACTCACAATGATAGTCCACAACGTGGGCAATGTCAGTTTAGAAACATGTGTATTCGTGGATGCCCTTACGGTGGATATTTTAGCAGTAACTCATCTACGCTTCCCGCAGCTGAAAAGACTGGAAATATGACCTTGCGACCTAACTCGGTCGTTAGTGAAATAATTTATGATGAGGCCAAAGGCAAAGCAAAGGGAGTAAAAGTAATTGATGCGGAAACAGGCGAGCAATTGGAGTTCTACGCCAATGTGGTTTTTCTCTGTGCCTCTACTTTTGGTTCAACATTTATTATGCTTAATTCAATTTCAAGTCGCTTCCCTAACGGGCTTGGTAATGATAGCGGAGAATTGGGTTGCAACATTATGGATCACCACTTAGGTGTTGGTGCTGGTGGATCGTATGATGGGTTTGAAGATCAATATTATACTGGCAGAAGAGCCAATGGATTTTACATTCCACGCTACAGAAATTACGGCAAGGAGAAAAGAGATTACTTACGTGGATTTGGATACCAAGGTGGTGCAGGCCGTGGTGGCTGGTCGAACTTGGTAGCTGAATTAAGTTTTGGTGCTCAGTTGAAAGAGGCAGTAACCAAGCCGGGCGGATGGACAATCGGTATGGGTGGTTTCGGTGAGATTTTGCCTTATCATGATAACAACATGGTGATCAACAAAGAGAAAAAAGATAAACACGGTTTGCCAACCATTTTGTTCTCAACAGATTTTAAAGAGAATGAAGTAAAAATGCGCAAAGACATGGCCAACGATGCTGCCGAAATGTTAGAAGCTGCTGGTGTTAAAAATGTAAACACATTCGATAGCAAAACAGGTATTGGCTTGGGCATACACGAAATGGGTACAGCGCGCATGGGCAAAGACCCTAAGACGTCTGTTGTTAATCAATGGAATCAAGTACACGCTTGCAAAAATGTATTTGTAACTGATGGATCGTTTATGGCTTCTTCCGCTTGTATGAATCCATCGCTTACGTATATGGCATTTACTGCAAGAGCCGTGGATTATGCAGTGAGCGAACTTAAAAAAGGAAACTTGTAATCAATTACTAAATATCTATTTTATGAACAGAAGAGAAGCAATTGAAAGAACAGCATTGATATTGGGTTACGCAGTATCTGCGCCTGCCATGATGGGCATATTGAACGGTTGCAAAGCCACTCCCGAGTTGGCATTTAAGCCCGTATTTCTTACAGCAGAGCAAGCAAGTCTTGTTAGCGAGTTGGCAGAGATCATTATCCCTAAAACGGATACACCGGGTGCAAAAGACGCAGGGGTGCCAGCCTTTATCGATACCATGCTGAAAGACGTCTACAAACAAGAAGATAAAGACAAGTTCATTGCTGGCCTAACTGCCTTTAATGAAGATGCAAAGAAAGCTCAGGGCGATGACTTCGTTTCTCTTTCGCCAGAGAAGCAAGTTGAATTCTTTAAGTCAGTGCACGATGCTGCAGTTGCAGGCGTGAAGAGTGGCGAGATAAAAGAAAGACCATTTGTGTTGAAAGTAAAAGAACTTACTCTTTTGGGATTCTTCACCAGTGAGCCTGGCGCTACGCAAGTGCTACAATACGAAGCTGTACCTGGCGCTTACCATGGTTGTGTGCCGTTGGCTGAAGTCGGAAAAACTTGGGCAACCTCGTAATTTCTAGATACACGTTTTTTATAATTTAGTTTGTTTTAGCCACGTGAAAGCGTGGCTTTTTTATTGGTGTTCAGTAGGGTTCATCCAAATTTCAAAAAACAATTACAGAGAGTAGCATTTTGGGCTTGAAAGTAACTTGTCTTTCAGTTGACAATTTACCAAGAACCAAAACTGTGTTTGAACCATAGCTTTACATCTTGGGTTAAAACAACGCCTATCAAATCTAAATTAATATGAAATCACTTATAAGTCTCCTGCTATTATTGAGTGTGGTAACAGCAACTTCAGCACAGAACTCAAACACCGTTAACTATGGAAGTATTTCGGGGGGTATTGGCGATAATCAAGTGAGTATTTCAATTGATTACTTTCACCTTTGGAAATTAGGAGCATCAAAAAAAATTGAAATAGGTTTCGGTCCGCGACTTACTTCATATTTCGGCAGCAACCAGTATTACTCTTCAGCTCCCGCCTCTTTAGCAGACGATGTAAAAAAAACAGATTCTCTTTTGGTGTCTTCTCCGCAAGTTAATTCACTAAATCTCGCCATCAATCTTGGTTATAAACTATCTCCAAAGATTGGCCTAGGCTTTAGTATTGACGCCTTGGGGTTCGCATTTGGTTCAAAGAAAAATGGCACCTATTTAAATGGGAAACAAAGCTCATCTATTTCAGGCAACCCAACATCGGCTAACATTTTGTTAGTTGGCAACAATGATCAGGGTACTTTAAATTCCGAATTCTATGCTCGCTATTTCTTCACTGAAAAACTTGCATTAAAAGTAGGCTATCAATTCCTATTTACAGAGTACACAACCGAAACCAAAATTCAAAAAGCTCCTGAAGAAAATGATCGATTTAGAAATAAGTCGAGCTTACTTAGTATCGGAATTACAAAACGGTTTTAAAATCAAACTATGAAAAAAATAATCTTTGGCTTACTTGCCGTTCTTGCCACTATTTGTGCGCATGGGCAAACTTACATACCCAATACTGATGCAAAGGTAAATTTTAAGATCAAAAACTTTGGCTCTACTGTTGATGGATCATTTACAGGACTAAAGGGAATACTTGAATTTAATGAAGATGATTTTTCTGCTACTAAAATTAAAGTTACACTCGATGCAAAATCAATTGATACCAACATTGGCATGAGAGATAATCATCTACGTAAGGAAAGCTATTTTGATGTAACTCGATTTCCTGATATTCAATTTAGCTCTTCCAAAGTTGTGAAGGTAAGTGCCAGCGAGGGGATTGTCACTGGTAAACTGACTATCAAAAAGATTACGAAGGAAATCACGTTTCCTTTCACCTTCTCAATAGCTAATGGCAACCCGCGATTTAAGGGAGAATTTAAATTAAATAGACGCGATTACGCAGTAGGAGGCAATAGCATGAGCTTATCGGATGACCTAAAAGTGATTCTTGATATACTCTTTAAGAAACCTTAACGGTGAAAAAGAAAGATACCTTATTAGTGTTCATCTTTCTTATACTGTTGGTGTTTTCCAATTTAGCTCTGGCGCAAGAAAAGATTATTGAAATTCGTTTTGAGGGTTTAACACACACAAAGTCGGCATTTCTACAACATTACCTTACCAGCAAAATAGGTGAATCATACGATTCAGCCAACTTAAAGCAAGATGAACAGAGGCTACTTAATCTGGGCATATTAGCCGAAGTCAATACGATTATTAAACGTAATGAAGAAGGTGTTCTTATCTTATTTTCATGTATGGAAATGATCAACACACTTCCCGTGCTTACGCTTGGACAAACGGCAGAAACATTTTGGTTCAGAGCGGGCTTTCAAAGTCTTAATTTTAGCGGTCGTGGCGATAAGCTTTTTGCCTATTATCAATACTATGATAGGCACTCGGTTTATCTAAACTATTCTACCAATCGAATAGGAAATTCAAAATGGGGCTTTACTTCTTCACTAATTAAATGGGCTACTATTGAGCCCTTAGCTACACCGAGTGGTATTACCAAGTTTAATTATACTAACTACACAGCCTATATAAGCGCAGTTAGATTTCTTTCATTTAAGGAAACTCTTGACGTTGGTATTGGTATTTTTAATGAGCGTTTTGAAATACGCGATAAGTCCGTTGATAAAACTCCTCCCATTGTTCAAGGCGAAAAATTACTATCAAAAATAATATTCAAAAGCAATCATTTAAATTATAACTCCTTTCAGGTTACTGGTTTTTACAACCAGTTGAATATAGAGTTTATCCATGCGTTAGAGGAATTCCGTAACTTTTTTACTGTGTTTAATGACTTCCGATATTTTAAAAAAGTTAGCAGTAGGTTGAGCTGGGCAAATCGTATTCGGATAGGCATCTCTACCAATGATTCCAACCCCTTTGCTCCTTTCATATTAGATAGCTATCTGAATATACGCGGGGTTGGAAATCGAGTAGATAGGGGTACAGGAACGTTGGTGATTAATTCAGAAATTCGCTATACGTTATTTGATGGAAAAAAAATAGCTGGACAAGGTATTGGCTTTATCGATTTTGGCTCGTGGCGTAGGCCTGGTGGCGATTTTGATGACTTTAGTAAACGCGAAAATATGCGCGCTTTTTCAGGTGTTGGCTTTCGTCTGATTTATAAAAGAGCTTTTGATACAATGCTACGAATTGACTACGGCTACGATTACAATAAAAATACTGGTTTGATTATAGGGATTGGTCAATATTTTTGAGAATACTTACTCCTTAAAACAATAATATTACTTCATCTTATTAGAGCACTTGCTCTGTTTGCATGCTCTCTGAAGGCATAAATTAACAGTAATGTGACAAAGTGGAAATTGAATAGAAATGATACTTTATAAGTTTTATTGCCAAAACTTATCTTATTCTTAAAATAAAACTTATTAGAAATTAATTAACCCACGATGGCTCGCTATAATAGCCACTACAATAATTATCAACGCAACTACATTTAGTAAAAATAATCTCCTGTGTTTTGCCTCATCGGTAGTTAGTTTCTTATGGCTGATGCGCGCAATGGTAATAAGGGTAATGGCCAATGCCATCATAAATAAATGTTCTACCGTCCAGTATCGAGTGGTAGCATCTTTCATAGTAGATGAATTGAATTGAACATATGGGCTAACGAAATAAAGAATCAATCCACCCAACAATTGCAAGTGTGTGGCAATCAAAAGCCAAAGCGAAAGTTTATTATCAAGCGTTGTATAAGATTTTTTACCAAGCCAACTTAGTAGCGATTTCACTACAACAACAAGCAATAAAAGCAGAACAATATAACGAAAGCCCGAATGAAGATTGACTAAGAATTGATACATAATAGTTGAGATTTTAAATCTAAGAGTTGAGTGAGATCAAAAGTAATTAAAAGAGGTGGAATTATTGTGTTGGTATTTTTCAAATAACATCATTCAGCTCTATTCACAAAGGTTTCTTTTACTCGACTTGACATTTGGAAATAGGGTATCCAAATAGACGCAGCAACTATACTTCTAATCAACTCTTTGTAGCTAGAAGCCTTTGAAGATAAAGTTGGGTCTATTGAAATCGAGACAATAGTATCGAGTATTATGACGGCACAAGTCACCGCGTAAAAAATCGAAATAAGCCTTGGTAATGATGATCGCCTCTTAAAGAAAAGAAGTATAAGAAGCACAGCAAAGAATAAAGAAACAATGTTATAAACATTAATAAATAACAAGTAGCTAAATAACCCCCACTGTTTTTCATCGACAAGTGCCAACCACCTGTGGCCAATAAGCAACGTGGAATCTTGATAAAAATCACGCAGTAAAAGTAAGGGAGTAAAACAAAGCCCGATGGCAATTAAAATCAGCCAGCCGCCAATTGGTTCAGCTGGGTCATCAAAATAAGGATTTGGATCATAGTTTTTGTAAAGCCTTAACGCAAGCCAAATGCCAAAGCCAACGGCCAACAATGTAATCAACAGGCCTGGCCATTGAGTAGACGAAGAGCCTGTTGCAAGCGATTTATTGTAAGTTAAAGAATAGCTTAAATTCTCCATCATCTTTTCATGATCTGTTACCAGCTTATCAAATTTTTCAACGGGCACTGACGATTGCTTTGTTTGGTAATGTGTAAAAATTGTAACCTCTTTTCCTGAATAGTTTATTTGAAAATCATAGAGGTAGTATGCATTATCTATTGTGAAATCTTTCGGCTCCACCGTCCAATCTTCCGGTAACTGAATATGAATTGTATGATAATAGTCCACTGGATAAGTTAATCGATATGGAGAAATCCGTTGAGTTGATTTTGAAATATTGAAGTAAGTATAAAGCGATTGAGGATAAACTTCGCAATAAATCACTCCTTCTTTTGTTTGATGTGGATTCCAAAAAGTTGGGATTTTATACTTTTCAGTAACGTTGAAAACATTATCTTTTCTATTATCTATAGTGGCAAGTTTTTCAAATGTTATAATATCTGGATATAAATTACTGTAGAAAGTAAGGTAGTTCTTTTGGATTTCATCAATGTTGTTCTTTAAAAATTCAGTTCGTTGATAGTCAGCCTCCGATCCTGTATAGGTAGTGCGCGATGACAATATTGCTTCCCCACCGATAGTGGCAACGTCAAAGGTCTGCACTTCCGTTATAGTAGAAGTTTTTAATGGTGGAAGTTCTTCAAAAACTGTCGTTAATTGATCAACAACAAGGCCTTTGCCATAATTCGGAAAATAATAGTCGTTAAGTTTGCCACCTTGATTATTGATAGTAGGGTCAACAAAAAACTTTTTGTTGTTGTACTTAAAATAGGCAACGCAATGATTGAAAGCATGAAGCGAAGGAAGTTGCTCATCTGTTTTTTCCTTTTTGTAGGTATTCACTAAAAGTGGCCATGCTTCAATGCCTTTGGCTTCTAATATGCTAGTCAATAAAAGAGATTTGTCTTTGCAATCTCCAAAACGTTGATCGTACACATCTTTGGGAGCATGTGGTTTGTGAGAATTGAGCCCTGATTCAAAACCCAAGTAACGCACTTCGTCTTGTACAAACTGAATGGCTTTCAGTATAAATTCTGTAGTATCCGTAGCATATAAAGTAGGCACAATTTTATTCTTTACATACTGCTTTTCGGCTTCACTAATCTGAAAAATAGCAGCTGCCCATTGAGCCACTTCTTTCCAATCTTTGAGATCGGTCACCACAGTATGCGAATAGGGATCATACCAATCTGGCACGTAACTGTCAACTAAAAGCCCATTGCCCTTTGCCACCTTCCAAGTATAATATGTCTTATTTCCTTTGGTTTCTATTGTGGGTTTAATTTCTGTATTGAAGTTTTTTTGATTAACTATTACCGAGCTAGAAATTATCAATTTTCTAAAAATCTTATCAGTTGCAGAACTATAGTTGAAGTCGATATCCCTCGTGAAGTGACCCTTATAAATAGGATTGTAGCCCTTTCGGGTGAACGAGTATTCAACAATGTCACCAACACGAACATCGGTAAGGTTAATTATGGCGGTTAAAGAACCATCATATAAGTAACGATCCATACTTTGCTCACGCTGAATGGTACGGATATTTTTCGTCAGATGATTAATTGCTTGACCATTTCGATGAACTGTAACTTCGTGAAAAATAAGTTCGTTATATGCAGGGTCGAGTTCAAAGTTAAGATCTGCCATTTGTTGAACACCTTCGCTTGTCAATATCTTATAGACATTGTGGATGTAGTCTTCTTGAACAGAAATATTTTCCTGCTCATCAATCAAAAGATAATAGTAGCTAGACCCTTGCCCTTCAGCTGGACTCGCATTTTTATCAAAATCTATTGATTCAACCCAAGAGGGTTTGCTGCCATTTTTAACCTTAGAGGATTGAGCTTGATTTATTTGAAATAGAAATATTAATGGGGCAACAAACAAAAGTGATTTCATTTCGAAAAAATATGCAATAATCTTAGAACTCAAAAATATGAAAGATGATTTTTTGACAATTTTTTAGCAGCACTCTCAATTCTAAAGTTATCTCATCAGTATCCTCCACCCAGATGGATACAAATTATTCAATCTATTGCCCAATAAATTAACCCAACCCAATGCAATGCCTTGGTAAGTCATTAAGCAAAATCCTCTTTCACCTTCGCCAACTAGCAAATTCTCCTTTCGTAAATAAGTAAGTGCTTGGTTGAGATCGAGTTCTATCGATTTAAAATTCTCTTGATTCAATTCGATAGAAAGTGCTAGTGAATGTTCGGGTATTAATTTCTCATGCTTGCGTGTAGCAATGGCTGTGCCTTTCAACACCGAACCTAAGTGGTGTGTTAAAAATTCGATCTCCGTAAACATGCTTTTAGGAATCATACAAATAAGCTCATCTAACAAAATAAATTGTTTATCGTCTGCTTTATGAACCCATGCTTGCAATTGATCTTTAAGTTTGGCGGGAGCAATTGTTAAATGTGGCTTCGATTTTATCCTAGCTTTTGCTGAAGCTTCTGTCTTGCGAACGGCTGAAAGAAAGAAGCCTTCACCCTTCACTTTGTGCGGATAAAAACGATAGCCAATCACCCGTTCCTTCTTTACTTCTTCAATTCCCCAATCGGCATCCAACGAAAGTTGTATAAACTCGCAGCCATGTTGGCTTTGTAGCCAAGCAAGATTCGTTTCATTTTCTTTTTCGTTATAGGTGCAGGTGCTATATATCATTACTCCACCTTCTTTCAATGCTGGCCATACATCCGCAATAATGCGCTGTTGCCGCTGCGCACAGAGCTCTACGTTATTCACAGACCATTCCTCCATTGCATTTTTATCCTTACGGAACAATCCTTCACCAGAGCAAGGTGCATCAAGCACAATCAAATCGAAATAACCTTCCAGTTGTTGAAAATTATGCGGATCGTTATTCGTAACAAGCACATTGCAATACCCCCATTTTTGAATATTTTCTGAAAGAATAGAAGCACGTGATCGTATCACTTCATTGGCTATCAATAAACTTTCTTTATTCAATAAACTTAGCAAGTGTGTTGATTTACCTCCAGGTGCTGCGCATAAATCAAGTGCGCGTAAAGGTTGAGTCAGATCGATGGATTGTTTAACTGCCTGCTCCAAAAACAAACTGCTCGCCTCTTGCACATAATAAGCACCTCCGTGAAATGTTGGGTCAAGCGTGAAGCTGGGTCGCTCAGGTAGATACCTGCCCTCGCTCGTCCACGCAATTTGCTCACCTAATTTATTATTGATTTGCTTATATGGATTGTAACGAATACTTACGGGTGATGGCTGTTGTAATGCTTCCTCAAAAGCAACAAAGGTATCGCCCAATTGATGTTGCATTCGGACTGAGAAATCGATGGGGAGTGGCAACTAAGTTTGGTTTTAGCGTTGGGTTAAAGGTAGGTATTTAGAAATAGTTGGATACGATTCTTTAAAAAAAAATGAACATGCAACCTTTACTTTCATTGTGGCGTCTATCTTTAAAAACAATTTTATGCGCCAGCTTTATACCTTCCTTCTATTTATTGCTTTCAGTGCTGCTATTGCACAACCTGAACAAATTAAAGCCGATAATTTTAACTCCATCAAAATATTTGGGCCATTTAAAGTGACCCTTATTAAAGCCAACGCCAGTCGTGCAGAAATAGATTATCAAGATATAGATTCTGAAGATGTTATGATTAAACATGACAATAGCGGCTTGCAAATAAAGTTGCGCACGCGTAGCATTTTTGATTTCAATGATGATAAGTATCGCCACAAAGGAAGAACGTATGCTACAGTAAAAATCTATTATACGTCACTTGTTAATATTGAAGCAAGGGCAGGTGCTATTATCCGTTCGTCTGAAACAATTAAAGCCAAAAGTTTATCGCTTATAAGTAAAATGGGTGCCGATATAAGGCTTGATATTAACACAGAAGAACTCAACTTAGATTCTTCCATGGGAAGTGAAGTAGAACTAACAGGCATTGCTCAATCTGCAGATATAAAATCGAAGATGGGAAGCCATGTTAGCGCATCGAAATTGCAAAGTCAAACTATGACGGTGAGCTCTTCTATGGGTTCTGATGTATCGGTGTTTGCAGAACAAGAACTTAACGCTTCCGCGGATTTTGGTGCTACCATTTCCTATACGGGCAGCCCCGCACATAAGAGCACATCTCAGTTTTTAGGTGCAGAAATTAATCCTCGAAGAAAGTAATTGTAATTCACTTCACCAGCTTAGTTTGTAATTGAACTGACATTTTAAAAGGTGTTGTTTTCTTAGCTTTCGCATTAAATCGAAATCAAAATGAAAATAACATTCTTTTCTTTACTTATCTGCTTAGCCAGCATTGTTGCAACTGCTCAAGAGAAACCTTTGGGCCTAAACTTAAATGACACCGCTCCAGATTTTACAGCCAGAGATCAATCTGGCAAGGAAGTGAACTTAAAAAAGTTACTAAAAAAAGGCCCAGTGGTAGTGTTATTCTACCGAGGACAATGGTGTCCGTTTTGCAATAAGCAACTTAGTGGCATGCAAGACTCCCTAGCTACAATCACTAGCAAAGGAGCTACCGTTGTTGCTATTACTCCCGAAAAACCAGAAAACATTTCCAAAACCATTGAAAAGACCAAGGCATCTTACTCGTTGTTGTATGATGATGGCTTGAAGATTATGAAAGGCTACAAAGTTGCTTTTGAAATAGACGCAACTACAATTGAAAAATACAAAGGATATGGTATTGATTTCACTGTAGCTAATGGAACTAACGGTGCCAATCTACCAGTACCTGCAGTTTACATAATTAGCAAAGAAGGAAAAATCACCTATAGGCATTTTGATCCAGACTATCGCAAGCGCCCAAGCGTAAAAGAGATTGCTAGTCATTTATAAAAATATTGGGAATTCCTCAACAAAAAAGCACGCTTCAAATGCGTGCTTTTTTGTTAGATCGAAAAGTATAATGTTCTCCAAATCTTGTTTTTACTTTTAATGCATTCTCTCTCCGCCTCCAGTCGATTTCAAGAGTTGTTAGAGTATTCTTATTTCAAGAATTTAAAAAAAAAAATAAGAAGATACGTTCTATGCTGCTCGAATCAATTATATTTTAAGATTAACTTTAAATTCGTACCTATACTTCTAATTCTTTAAAAAATCAAAAAATGAAAAAGCAATTAAAAGTACTTTTATTAGTTGTTGGAGTTTTTACAAGCGCACTAGCTTGGTCGCAGATGACCTTGCCACCGAGTGGAAACAACCAGAAAAGCGAAGTTAGCCAATACCTTGGCTTAGTAAAGGTTACCATTACCTACAGCAGTCCTGATGTAGCTGGTCGTGAGATTTGGGGTAAGTTGATTCCTTATGGGTTAACGAATCTAAATTTTTTAAAGAGCTCAGAACAAAATCCTTCCCCCTGGAGAGCAGGCGCGAATGAAAACACAACAATTACATTCTCGAATGATATAGAAGTGGAAGGCAAGCCAATTAAAGCTGGAATCTATGGCTTGCACATGATTCCAGGTCAGGAGGAATGGACGCTCATCTTCTCCAGCTCGTCAACTGCGTGGGGTAGCTTTTCCTATACGCCTAGTGACGATGCATTGAGAGTGAACGTGAAACCTGCAGCTTGCGAATTTAATGAGTTCCTCACGTATGAGTTTACAGACCGCTTACAAAATAGTGCTACGGCTCGTATGAAGTGGGAGAAGGTTGCAGTTCCATTTAAAATCACCGTATCCAATGGAGACGATCTTTATGTTAAAAAATTAAGAGAAGAGTTTGTAAGTCCTAAAGGATTTGCTTGGCAAAATGTTGTGGCTGCTGCCAATTTCTGTGCTAATAAAAAGATTAATCTTGAAGAAGCACTTAGTTGGGTTAATGCCTTCATCAATCCACCAAGAAGTATACGATATTTTCCTCTTTACAACTCGAAAGGAAATGTGCTTTCTGCAATGAACAAAAAAGAAGAAGCAGATGCCGTGATGAAAGAAGCCATTAATTTGCCAGATGCCACAGCTGCACAGATTGTAAATTATGGCCGTACTTTGATTACTCAAACACGGGCGAAAGATGCCATGCCTGTGTTTGAATTAGCTTTCAAGAAATATCCTACTAACACAACAGCCATCGCAGGAATGGCACGCGGATATTCTGCAAATGGTGATTCTAAGAAGGCTTTAAAATTTGCACAGGATGCGTTAAAATTAGAAACAGATGCTGCAGCAAAAATTACACTTGAAGGATTTGTAAAGAAACTAGAGAAAGGAGAAGCAATAAATTAAATAACCACTATTTGTAAAACTAAGAATTGTATTTTCTTTGGGCTGCTACCTTAAACAAGAAAAAATTTAGAACGTTATAACCTCTCTTTCATGCAACAGCGATACCTTTCTTTAGACGTGTTGCGTGGCATTACCGTCACGTTGATGATTGTCGTGAACACACCTGGCAATGGCGAAACTACTTTCTCGCCCTTGCTTCATGCCGCGTGGCATGGCTTTACTCCCACCGATTGGGTGTTCCCTACATTTATGTTTGTAGTCGGCAATGCTATTAGTTTCACTATTGGCAAATACGAGGCACTCGGCAATGCAGAAGTAATTAAGAAAACTCTAAAAAGGACTTTTATCATTTTCTTGTTGGGCTACCTTATGTATTGGTTTCCATTCGTTGCTCAAAATGAAGCTGGGCAATGGATGCTTTCACCAATTGCTCAAACGCGAATTTTTGGAGTGCTGCAACGAATAGCATTAGGGTATTGCTTTGCCTCACTCATTGTACATTTCTGGAAAGTGCGTGGAGCAATTATTTTCAGTATTATGGCATTGCTTGGTTATTGGTTAATGATGTATGCTTTTGGCGATTATACGCTTGAAGGTAATGCTGCACTTAAATTGGATAAATTCTTATTGGGAGATAATCATCTCTATCATGGCGAGGGTATTGCGTTTGACCCTGAAGGAATTTTAAGTACACTCCCTGCCATCGTGAATGTATTGGCTGGCTACCTTACGGGAAAATTTATTCAGCAAAAAGGAATTAGCTATGAAACCATTGCGAAGATGATGATCGCTGGCACGGTGTTGCTCTCCATTGCTTTGAGTTGGAACATGGTGTTTCCTATCAATAAAAAATTATGGACTAGTTCATTTGTATTGACTACCATTGGCATCGATTTGCTAATTCTTTCTATACTTATTTTTATCATAGATATACAACAACAAAAACGCTGGACATACTTCTTTGAAGTATTTGGCAAAAACACGCTGTTCATTTATTTAGTTTCTGAAGTGGGCGTAATACTGCTCTACTTTTTTGGAGCATACGGATGGATATTCTCCAACATCTATTATCCATTGGCCGGTGGATATGTTGGGTCACTCCTATTTGCCATTAGCTGGATGCTTATCTGTTGGGCAGTTGGGTATTGGCTAGACAAGAAAAAGATTTACATCAAAGTGTAGTTTACTTATGCAGCGAAAACTAAACTACCTACTGCTCGAAAATGAGCTGAATTTTTCATCCTCCCGCAGCAGCGGCCCAGGTGGGCAGAACGTAAACAAGGTAAATACAAAAGTTACAGTAAGGTTTGACGTAAATGCATCTACGATATTAACTGTAGAAGAAAAGGAAACTCTGCTTCTAAAACTTTCCACTCGACTTACCAAGGATGGTGTGATTATTTTATCTGCCCAAGACAAGCGATCACAACTTCAAAACAAAGAAGCTGTTATTGTAAAATTAGAAAAGCTATTCGCAAAAGCTTTTGAGAAACGGAAAAAGAGAAAAGCAACAGAGCCAAGCAAAGCTTCCAAACATAAGCGCTTGGAAACCAAAAAGCGGGACGCAGAGAAAAAGCAGTGGCGACAAAAGCTTTGATGTATAACAAAAAAGGGCAGTACTTGCGCACCACCCTCTCCCCTGTAAACTAAAAAAATTAATCCAATTGGAAAGTAATAGGTATGCTAAAGCTTGTATTAACAGGCTTTCCTTGCTGACGGCCTGGCACCCATGCTGGCATAGATGATACTACACGCACAGCTTCATCTTTCAAGCTTTGGTCAACGTCATCGCCCGCAAAATCCGTGGCTACCACATCTTTTACTACACCATTATCTCCAACAACAAAATCAACATATACTGTGCCTTCGATGCCATTTTCACTGGCTTCGGTAGGGTATTTCAAATTGTCTCTCAAGTAATCTGTCATTGCGCTATTTCCGCCTGCATAAGAGGGCTCAGTTTCTGCTTTATGATAAATAACCATACCAGAAGCATTCTTATAAAAAAGTGCTATTTTCACCTTTTCAGCATCAGCTTTCTTTCTTAGCTCTACTTTTTCAGCTCTTGCTTTTTCAATCATTACACGCTTGGCTACAATGGTTTCACGCTTTTTAGTTGCTGCCGAAGCTTGTTCAACTTCCTGCGCTTCTGCGGCCTCTGCTTCCGCTTTTTCTTTTGATTTAGTTTCGCAACCCTGCGAAACAATAAGTAAACATACTGTTACTAATGTGATAAGTGACCTTTTCATGATGATGGTTTTGAGTTAGATTTTCTTTCAAAGATTTTGAAGTAGGGGAAAGGTATAGAAAGAATACTCAGTACAATCTTTTGCAGAAGTAAACCTGTGAAACTTACAACTCTTGAAATTTTGTTTGCAAGATTTCCCTACTAGCTAGAATGGTAGATAAGCAAATGCGCCATTTTGTTGGTTCACACTACTGACCTACTGATTGCTCTACAGCATTTTCTTTGATTGGATGGCGATGCCAATAGGAAGCGAGAATAGAACCCGTTATGTTCATCAACGGACCAAAAACTACTGATGCTAATCCTATAGTGGCGAGCTTGCCCATTCCTTTCGCTATGCCTGAAGCAAGGCCAGCATTTTGAAGCCCGACTTCAATAGCAATGGTTCGGCTATCAAGTTCAGACATATTAAGTAATAAACGACTAGACCAGTAACCGAGAAAATAACCACTCAAATTGTGCAATAAAACAGCCAAGAGTAATAGAGGGCCTACCACTACTAAATTATCTCTTCCGGTGGCTGTTATTACAACTATGATCAATGCAATGCCTGCCATTGATAGCAGTGGCATGATATCGTCTAATACTTTAAACTTACCGTGAAGAAAATGGTTAAAGATCAACCCACCACAAATAGGCAAGATCGTTATCTTCACAATATCGAAAAGCATTGCCCAAAAATCAACAGCAATGTACTGACCGCCCAACAACTGCATAAACATAGGTGTAACAAAGGGTGCTATAAACGTAGAGATGGCTGTTAACGTAACAGATAGTGCTACGTTGGCTTTTGCAAGGTAAGTCATCACATTTGAAGCGAGACCATTAGGGCAGCTACCTACAAGAATAATACCTGCCGAAATTTCATCCGAGAAAGAAAATAGTCTAGTAATTGCAAATGCTACAAATGGCATAATTAAGTAGTGACACCCCACACCTGCAATTACACCCTTAGGCATTTTTACTACTCTGGCAAAATCTGACCAGCTCAATGAAGTGCCCATTCCAAACATAATAAGTTGAAGAAGGGGTGTAATCAGTTTAGATAATTTAAAATCGCCCACTTCAATAAAATACTGTGGGTAATACATGGATAAGCTTACTGCCGAAAATATGGTAACGGTATAGGCATATCCTTTTAATAGTTCAATTCCACGAAAAGCAATGGCTAATAAAATAAAGAAACCCATTAGTAACCAGCCATTATAATGATGCGATCCAACAGCCGTTGAAAAGATAAAGGCTATCAAAAAGAAACCAGAAAACAGTAAGAGTATCTTGGACTTCCGTTGCATAGGTTTAAAATTAAGAATAACTAAGTAAAAATAAACAGGAATGAAAGCTTTATACTGCTCTCATTCCTGTAAAAATGTAATAACAATTACTGTTTATGATTTAACTATACGTTCTATCGTGCGATCTCTTTTCGTCCCACTCTTTGGTAGGTGCGAAATAGGTAGTGTCAGACGGATGCAGATGTTTCTTCACTTCTTCATCGATAAGTTCTATACCCAAGCCAGGTGCAGTAAGCGGAACAGTTGCATAGCCTTTGTCAATTAACTTTCTTCCGTCAGTTGTTTTTACTAAACCTTCCCACCATGGAAGATCAACTGAATGATGCTCTAACGCTAAGAAGTTTTGGGTTGCCGCTGCGCAATGAACGTTGGCCATGAATGAAATAGGTGTGCCCGCTTGATGCATGGCCATCGCAATACCTTTTTCTTCTGCATAATCACCAATTCGTTTTGTTTCAAGTAAGCCACCTGAAGAGGCTAGATCAGGGTGAATAATATCAACAGCATGATTGTCGATCAAGGCCTTGAAGTTCTCCAGTAAGAAGATGTCTTCGCCCGTAAGTGTAGGAGTCTCCAATGCATCAGTAATTGTTTTGTGTTGCTCTGTATATTGCCAAGGCACCATGTCTTCAAGCCAAGCCAGCCGGTACTTATCAAGCTTTTTACCCAATCGAATACAATTGTTTACGTCAATGTGTCCATAATGATCTGTTGACAATGGAATATCATAACCCACCATGCTGCGCACATTATCAACAATCTTAGCCATCTCATCCAATCCCTTTTCGGTAATCTGAATTCCAGTAAAAGGATGACGGGTGTTACTGTATGACATGTAACCACCTTGCCATTGACTTGTGCCTTCTTTGAAAAGATTAGGATTGACAAGCGCACCCGGAATGTTGCGAATTTCATTGATAGATACATCCATTTTTAACCAAGTGTACCCTTGTGTTTCGGTACGATATTTTATCAACTTTATTTGCTCCTCAGGCGAATTGGCTTCAGGTGTGTCCGCATAGATACGGATGGTATCACGGTAACGGCCTCCAAGGAGCTGCCATGCAGGTACGTTATAGGCTTTGCCACACAAATCCCATAAAGCCATTTCAACACCACATACACCACCAGCCTGGCGAGCAGGGCCGCCAAACTGCTTTATGATTTTAAAAATTTTTTCTACGTTACAAGGATTTTCACCAAGTATTCGACTTTTGAGCATTAACGCATAACGTGGATCCGCTCCATCGCGTACTTCGCCAAGTCCATAGATACCTTGATTAGTATCAATTCGAAGCATGGCTGTTTTTCCAAGCACCGTTGTAACGCAATAGCGCAAATCAGTAATCTTCAGGTCGGAAGGACTTGATGCCTTCTGAACTTTTGAAGTAGTTTGGGCCATCGTGTCTTCAAAAGTCAGCCCTACTAAGCCAGCCATGGTAAGTCCACCTAAAGCTGTCTTCTTGAGAAAATTTCTTCGATTATTGCCAGTGTCTGGGCTATCTATTTCGGCTTGCCTTACTTTAGCAGCCAAAGTTTCGCGCTCTTTATTTTGAGAGCTAATTTGTTGGATTATACTTTTCATATGTTAATATTTATTGTTTAGGTTATATGGAATATCCATACCAATTAACATCCCTTTCGGTCTGCTTCGCTGATGGACATTTTATAAGGTTTATAATTTTTAGTAGTTATGACTTTTCAAATAGTCATCAAGTTCTTTCTTACTCATAGGCAATTTGCTAGGATAGTTGGAGAGCCAATCCTGGAAATCTTTTTTGATCGTATCGCTCCACTCGCTGTCAATCTCACCTGCTAAGTATTTTTTTTCACGCAACCGTTGATGTCCAAATTTATCACGAAGTGCCGTAACCTCAGAGGAAATAACAAGATCATCCACTAAAAAAGCGGGTATAAAAATGACTCCGTATTTCTTTGCCAACACCACATCGCCTGGAAGAACAGTAGCGCGACCAACCCTTATAGGTGCATTGATTGTTGAGAGCATCATTTGAAAAATAAACGAAGGATCCGATCCTTTTGTCCACGCATTGAAGCCCTTGATTTCGCTCAAGCCTTCCACATCCCGAACCGATCCATAAAAGATTACACCTCGTTGCGACTTAGTGAAAATTGAATTCCCGAGATTATCTCCAATCAATGTACCATCGGCAATTTTGCCATAACCATCCGCCACATAAACATCGCCAGTGGTAAGAATATCAATAGGCCATGAATTAGTTCCCCCTTTCTGCGCACGGCTTTCAAGCTTGCCTTGATCCTTAACATAGTTCTGATAATCGGGCCGTACCGGAATATATTGGGCTGTAATCACTCTCCCTGTCATCGCACTATCAGGCCAAATAATTTCCCAGTTTCCTTCGTACTGATTCATGTAATTTTTACTGCGAAGAAATCCCCACGCCTCTTCCATGGAAATACTTTTTAAACGAGTCAAAATTGCATCCGAAACTTTGGGCCTTCCATCGGCAAAGCGCTCTCCCTTCCACTCCGCAGTTAGTGCTTTTATATAATCGGGCGAAGCCCCTACCCTTTGACCGAAAGAAGAATAGGCTAGATTGAAAAAGGTGAAAAACAGTGTAAGCAAAGGTAAATTACTTCTCTTCATATTTTTTGTTGTTTAATTGTATTTGAAAAGAAGGATGAACATACCACAAGCTCATCCTTCTGAATTTTATAGAATTATTTATTCCACCAGAGTTTCACGTTGAGTGCATCACCACCAACCGAAGTTATACCTGCTTGTACATTGGCTCCATTCACAAGAATTTCTGAAGGCGGATAGGTAATTCTGGTGATAAAAGAACCTGCCGGAATATCGCCAACAAATGGGTTTGGCGTAAGTGCAGGAAAGCCAGTGCGTCTAAAGTTGGCCCAGGTTTCTGGTCCGTGTAAAAATGAAGCTATCCAATATTGATATCCTATCTGTTGTAACTCTGTGCCCGTGGTTAATTGATTGGCAGGAATAGCGAGGTAGGCAGTTATAACACTTGCCGCAATAGCAGAGCCAGCATCGTAGCTTGCCATCTGATTCATGTGAGCAGTAATTCCAGCGTTGTAATAGAGTGAGGCTTGAGCAAAACCTCCCGTCACCCATCCGCGTATTGCAGCTTCTGCTAACAATAAATTGCATTGGCCTGCTGTTACCAAAAACATAGGAGAAGTTCTCTTAACCAACCGATTTCTATCTACTTGACTAAACGCGTAGTGCGTTCCACCACCGGGCAAAGTACCTCCTGCTAGATCAGCAGATCCATCTGTGCTACCTACTGGTAATCCATACTGGTTGGCCGCTATGGTGGTTGCCACAGTAGCCGTTTGACCAGATCCAGAAGTAGCTCCTACATAACGAACTGCTATAGACGATAGTCGTGGATCATTGGTAGATTGAAGTGCATTTATGAAAGGTGCTCCTAAATAATAATTAGCAGCCTCTGAGCCATTCACGGCATTTCCCATTCCGTTCACATAATTTCCATCGTGCTTGATAGTGGCATTATCGGCATTGGCCAAAATAACACCACCTGCAGCTGCCGCGGCCACTGTTGCTTGTGCTTTGGCTCCATCAGCCTTGCTTAATCTCATACCTGCTCGCAACAAAAGTGAGTATCCTAACTTTTTCCATTGAGCGATATTTCCACTGTACAAAACATCAGCTGTTTCAATTTTGGTGCCAGCATCAAGTGCACCTGTCGCTTGAGTTAGCTCAGCGATAATTCCATTATAGATTGTCTGCTGGTTATCATACTTAGGATAAAATACAGAACCAGTATAGCCTGCTCCAGCTTCGGTGTAGGGCACGTCTCCATACGTATCCGTTAGTACCATAAACGCGTTGGCTGCAACAATACGAGCCATATTATATAAATTACTTCGCGCAGCATCAGACTTGGTTCTGATAATTACATCGTTGGTGTATTTAATTACATTCTGATAATAATTTGTCCAATTACTAGGAGTGTTAGAGATATTCTTTTTGTTGAAATTACCACCTTCGTTCACGCCTGTATTTGAAGTAAACCATTGCTGAACAATGGCCATCTCATAATTAAGGCTTGTGGTGGGCGAAGAATTGATGATAGCATTATTAAGCACGCTTATGGGGTCAAGCGAAGTTGCCGCAACTTTACTTGTATTGAGATCATCAAATCCATTGTCGCAGCTAGTGCTGATGAGCAGCAAACTTGTAGCAAGAAGAAAAAAGTGAATTATCTTTTTCATGGTTGATTCGTTTAAAATTTAACATTCAAATTGAAACCAATACTTCGCGTTGTTGGTAAACTTGGCGACTCTAGACCTACCACATTATCGGAGGTATAACTGAAGCTTTCAGGATCAATATTGGGCACCCATTTCTTTAGCATCAAAATATTGTTTGCGACAAAGTTGAGCCGTACACCTTTTACCGCTTGAATTCCTTTAAAGAACCGAGTAAAATCATAGCCAATAGAAATCTGTCTGAGTTTCCAATAGCCTGCATCATAAATTACGGGCTCAACTATACCCGAGGCACGCACAACAGAATAATAACTTTCTGCCTGAGCACCAGCAGCATTGATGTTACTATTAATATCTACCCCATCACCTATCACTTTACCTGGATCATTTCCGTTGGCATCAATAGTACCACCATCTCTTCCAGGGAGTGTCTCTTTTGAAAGCCCATGTCGATAGGCATTAAAATTAGTGCCTGAGAGTACCTTGCCACCTAATTTAAAGTCAATCAGAAATGAAAATGAAAGCCCTTTATAATTTAAAGTATTTGTAAATCCCCCTACCCATTTAGGTAGCGCGCTTCCAAATCGCATTAAGGCTGCTGACGGAAGTGCAAGGCCATTGGCCCCATAAACTATCATCCCTTTATGATCTTGATTTTTTGATCCATCGTCACGTCTGTAGCCATAGCCAACAATTTGGCCTAATTCTTCGCCAACTACTTGTTGCACAAAGCCATTAAAAACGTGTGTACCCACAGTGATGTTTTCACCTGGTGTGGAGGTTAATAAGCTAAGCACTTTGGTAACATTATACGCACCCGTAAAGGTGAAATCCCATTGCAAATCACTATTCTTGATAGGCACAATATTGATCATCATTTCTATTCCTTTATTTTCACTTTGACCACTATTAATTTTTGTTGAGGTAAATCCTGAACCATCGGAGATTTGGGCATTCACTATTTGGTCAGTAGTCAATTTTCGATAGACCGCTAAATCAACTCCCACTCTATTGTCAAGCATCTTTAATTCAAGCCCTAGTTCAGTTTCACCAATATGCATCGGTCTTAGATTGCCATTAGGTACGGAAGCACCAAAATTACCAACTGCTTGGCCACCGAATGTATTGCCGTTTACACCATAATATAAATTGTTGGCATAAGGCCCTACATCACTATCGCTTCCCGCTTCGGCATAAGCAGCCCTTAATTTTCCGAACGTTAACCAACTTGGTATACTTTCAAATGATTCTGAGAAAACATAACTGGCCGACACCGAAGGATATAAAATACTTCTGTTCGCAGGCGAAAGTGTCGAGAACCAATCGTTTCTCACCGTTCCATTCAAAAAGAGAAAGCGCTTATAGCTTATCTCAGCAGAACCATACAATGAATTTACCGCGCGCTCAGAAAGATCGTAGTTGGGCACTTTTGCCCTCCCGTTTTGAACGGTATAAAGCCCTTTCACTACAAAGTCAGTTACCTGCACATTATTGTCATCCGAGCGCCTGTACATTTGGTTTCCACCAACAGTAGCGTTCACACCAAAATCACCAAACTCTTTAGTTGCAGAAACCAAGAAGTCGGCATTGGTCTCTCTGAACCTTCTTGTATCTTGAGTAAAAACACCATTGTAGTAACCTGCCACTGATGACAAGATTGACCCATTGTTGAGATTTGCTTTTCCTGTTGGAAGGTTAATATAATCCTGATCGCGCGACCAATAATCTTGCCCTAAACGGCCTTGTACAAAGAGCCACTTGGTAATGTTATATTTCAATGAGATGTTGCCAAAGATGCGGTCTCTGCGAATATTTTGCTTCAACTCAGCCAAACCCCAATAGGGATTAGTGCGGTTGGTAAACCGTGAATAGAGATACTCGCCACCGCCTGCATTGTACTTGTTGGCATTCAACACATCCAAAGGCAGGGTATTAGCCATGGCATACAAGGCTGTAGGAGCTGAGTTGTCTTGATCAGAAACTATGGGTGGATTTTTATTGTACTCGTTGGCATAGTTTATATTTCCTTTAAAGCTAAGTTTATCAGTAAGATCATAGTTAAATCCAAGGTTAATAGTCTTTCGGGTAAATGAATTATTGGGTGTGATGCCATCGCTGCTTAAATTAGATAACGATAAATTCATTCCACCTTTATCGCTGCTTGTTGAAAGCGAAATGGTGTTGGAAAGATTTTGTCCATGTCTATAGAATTGATTGAGGATTCCCTTTTGAGCAGTATAAGGAACAATTACATTATTGAATAATACTTGATTCATGCCAGGTTGAATTTTAGAACCCCACGACCATTGACCCGTAGTAGGGTTTATTGGTGCATTAGGGGAAGCAGGGCCAATTCCATTTTCACCTTGTCCATATACATATTGATAGTCCGTATAATCCAACGGTGCTTCATCCGTAAAATTCATATTGTAGGTTACACCCATTCCTTTAGTGGCGTTGCGCGATTTAGTGGTGATCATGATCACTCCATCCTTGGCACGCGATCCATACAAAGCAGCAGCAGCAGCACCTTTCAATATGGTCATATTCTCCACATCATCAGGATTGATACTAGAGAGCCCATCGCCCCCATCGGAAGATGCTCCACTACCATTGTTGGCCACAGAATTATCGCCCGCGGCATTGCCTTGGTTTGTTCCGAAATTGGTGTTGTCTATAGGAACACCATTCAATACAATTAGTGGAGTGTTTTGCCCTCCAATAGAAGATTGGCCTCGAATTCGTATTTTAGAACTACCCCCTGGGCCAGTACCCAAAGATGAAATATTGACACCTGCAATTTTGCCTTGCAAGGCATTCATTATATTGGGGGTTCTATTTAGGGCGAACTGATCAGAAGTAACCTTTGAAGTAGCATAGCCTAAACTTTTTGCGGATTTTTCGATACCCAATGCGGTTACTACTACTTCCTCCAATGCTTTCACATCTGGCAGCATTACAACGTCAACGATACTGCGTGAACCAACGGCAATCTCTTGAGAGACATAGCCAATAAAAGAAAAAATCAATACCGCATCTGCATCGTCTACTGTTATTGAATATCTGCCATCTGAATCGGTGGTAGTTCCATTGGTCGTTCCTTTTACCAAAATGTTAACTCCAGGAAGTACAGCGTTATTTTCCTCGCTTACTTTCCCACTCACATTTATAGCATTATTAATAGGAGATTCAGATACTATTTCAGGCTGTTTATCGAAAGAGGATTCTTGGCCTTCATTCTCTTCTTTTTTCAAACTTTTAAGCGACACAACATAAAATCTATCGCCAGCCTTTTCAAAATAAAGATCCGTATCGGTTATTAAAGATTGGAGAGCCTCTTCTATGGTCGAAAAATCCTTGATGGATTTATCCACCAACTTATTTTCTACCCATTCATCTTTGTAGGCAATGGATACATTGAATTTCTTTTCGAGTTCACTCAAACTCCTTTTTAGCGAAAGTGGCTCGATGGCCTGATGCTTGCTGGTAGATGCGTAAATCTGACCAGATTGTGCAAAACTAGAAGTGTATATCATGCAACACACACCGAACAACAAATAGTATTTTAGCATAGCATTGGATTTTTGGGTTAGTTATTGATTTGATTAAGTATTACTCAGTTAATAGGAATTTCTTATTACCACGAACTACTTTTAGTTGGAATGCCTTTGCCAATTGTTTCACGAAACTTTCAGCATTCCCAATGGGCATCGATCCAGAGATGGTTTGCTCCAACAGTTGCGCTGGTTTCACTTCAATTACAAGTCCATAATTGTCTTTCGCTACCTGAACCATTTCTTGCAGGGAAGTTTGATTGAACACTATTTTATTTTCGGTCCAAGCGTTGTATGCTGTTGGGTCAACTTGTTTTTGGCTATACTTGTCCTTTTCACACACTACCATTTCACCTGGCTTCATCAAAATCACTTTCTCGTTTTTTTCTATTGGGAAGCTGAGACTGATTTGGCCTGAATTAAGAACTACCTTGGTAGTGGCACGGTGATAGACATTAAATTTTGTCCCGAGAACTTCTATCGAAACGCCACCCAATGTTTTTACCCTAAAAGGCTGATGATCGCTCTTATGAAGTACTGAAAAATAGGCTTCTCCCTCTATCCATATTTCTCGCGATGCTTGTTTTGTCCAATCATTTGCAAAGCTGATGTGAGAATTAGCATTTAAGATAACAGTGGAGCTGTCCGGTAAGGTGATAGTCCTTGTTTCTCCATAGCTAGTTTGGTAGTCAACTTTATCAACCTTTACATACTGGTAATAAGCACCAATACTTATCAGAAAAAAGGCAGCCGATGCCGCATACCAAAATATCTTCTTTTGCTTTTTTGGATTATTGTCAATTATTTTTTCCTTGCTAGAGGATTGAATATTTTTCCAGAGTGAAGAGACATCTTCCTCTGAAAGAGAATAGTTTTCAAATCCGAAATGGTTTAGAATATCACGCGCCTCCTCTACAGCCTCTGCTTTTTCAGGATGATCCTCCAAAAATAATTTCCAGTAAGCATCTGTACCTTTATTTGTTTGTAAAATCCACGATTGAAAGTATTCGTCCATCGCAAACTCCCTCCCAGAAAATTTTGTATAATCTTTCACAACCGTTGCCACAATCGATTTAGGACTGTATAATCGTTAAGAGGTGGGCAAACCTAGATTCTCATCATAATTCAGGAAAAATATTTTTAGATGCCTCCTGAATTACTAAAAAAATGGAAAAAATTAAAATTCTATGGATGGAGGGGCTTGATTACTTGCATTTTTTTGCGAAGTAATTCAATGGTTTTTGAAACAAGATTATACACAGAGTTCACTTGAATATCAGTAATATCAGCGATTTCCTGATACGAAAGTTCGTTGAAAAACTTGAGGTAAATAATTTCGCGCTGGTTTTTTGTTAACGACTCAATACAGCTTTTCAATTGATTTCGCTGCTCTTCCTGCCTGTCATCTTCTATGATTGTAGACTCAATTGATGGCGTAAATTCAAATGATTGAATACCCCACGAGGTGAATGTTACTTCTTTGCGTTGTTGGGTAATTCGCTGAATTAGTAATCTTCTAAAAGAGGTGAACAAGTATGGCTTCACGAGTTGCACTAGCGCTAATTTTTCGCGCTTTTTCCACAAATCAGAAAACAAATCTTGCACACAATCAGTAACCATTTCATGGTTTTTACAGGCATGCATTCCATAATTATAGAGGCGCTGCACGTATTTTTTATAAATCATTGTGAAGGCAAGCTCGTTGCTGTCCTTAAAGCTTTTCCAAAGCGATTCATCAGAAAAAGAGTCCTTTTCAGAGGTAGATTTTAATGGATGAGAATTCGGATTTGAAATCATCTAATGCCAATGTAGAAGAAATTACAAACGTTTGCAATTTTTCTCCTTATTTATAACCTCTTAGCTTAGAATAACTTAACCAATTTCCATTTTCAAGTATGCTTTGGGTCAAAACTATCTATAATGTAGTGTATCCCAGCTTTCTCCCGAATTGCATCAAGCGTTTCCATGAGTAATAAAGTATCCGAATGCTTCATCATTGAGCTTTCAAGTAAGCCTTGCTGCAAGCATTCTGTTACGTGTCTAGCTTCGTAATTGTAACCCGTGCCTTTAATAGGCTCTACTTCTATAAGTTGTTTTGTATCCACTGTAGTGGGATAATATTCAAAGGAAGTGGCAGGCCCATGAAATCGGTGAGTTAACCGAATGCGTCCTTCGTCTCCATTAATATCAGCTCCTGTAGCCATGTTGGATGTGAAAGATGAGAAGAGTTGAGCCAGTTTTCCATTGTTGTACTTAAATTGAATAGCACATTGAGCGTCCACGCCTGTGTGGGCAGCAGTCATGGTCGCTTCAATGCTGTCTGGCTTTCCTAGTAAATCTAATACAAGAAAAACAGGATATAAACCAATGTCGAGCAACGAGCCACCACCGAGCAACGGATCGTACATGCGTTGAGCAATAGGCGGTGTTGGCTTGAAACCAAACTCAGCAATAACGCTTTGTATTGTGCCTACCTTACCTTCTGCTATCATCTTTTTTACTAGCTTATAATGAGGTAGAAATTTGGTCCAAAAGGCCTCCATAATAAATACACCTTGCTCCTTCGCGAAAGCAATCATTTCTTTTGCTTGTCGCGAATTGAGTGCAAAGGCCTTTTCGCAAAGCACTGCTTTTTTATAACGTAGGCATAGCATGGCATGCTCATAATGAAACCCATGCGGAGTGGCAATATAGATAACATCGATGGTTGGGTCTTGCACTAAAGCTTCATAACTGCCGTAAGCTTTCGGTATAGAAAATTCGCTGGCAAATAATTCGGCAAACGATTTTTCACGAGCGCCAATAGCAATCAATTCAGCATCTTCAACAAAAGCTAAGTCAGCAGCAAATTTGCGCGCAATTTTTCCTGCTCCTAAAATTCCCCATTTTATTTTTTTCATTGCTAAGTGTGATAATCAGCAAGCAATATAAAATTTCCTTGCTTCTTATCATCCCTGAAACTAGTTGGTAATTAAATTCCTTTCTGCCTGAAGCATGTGTCTTTCGTTATGCTCAATTACAAATTGAAAAACATCTCCGAGTTTCAGCTTTATAAAAGCAGCGATCGAAATTGGAACTCGGGTGGTTAAGTCAGTTTTTCGGGCTTGTTTTAAGAGTTTTAGTATTCTTTCTTGCTGATCGATAAATTCAGAAACAACTTTATAAGGTTCTTCAATTTTTGAAGGCGTATGGTTTTTAAAGGCTTTCATTTTCTTCATGCCAGCTCCTGGCTTCATTATGTTAGTGAAATAATTTCCCAGCCAACCACTCTTAAAAGTTGATTTGCCAGAATTACTTTTGGCTAATGCTTTTTCGATTTCGGGAAGATAAAAATCACCATAGCTATTTAAGTGCCATAGGCAATCGGCAATACTCCAGCCGCCACTTTCTGAACTCTTCAGCAACGTTTTCTCATCTAGGTTTTGAAATACACGAATGGCTTGTTGTAAATGTTTTTCAACTCTCTTTTCAAGTGCGTCAATTAATGTTTGGGTTGAGATATTCTTTGTCATAGCGATTTGTTTATAAGACAAAGGTGACTGGTCGTTAATAAATAATTGTTGGTAAATACCATGATTTTAAAAT
Source organism: Cytophagales bacterium (assembly GCA_038205685.1). Taxonomy (GTDB): domain Bacteria; phylum Bacteroidota; class Bacteroidia; order Cytophagales; family Cyclobacteriaceae; genus ELB16-189. The sequence continues at coordinate 59,463 of JBBRBQ010000010.1, forward strand.
TGGAATCACTGGATTTGAGAATTATTCAAATTAAATTTTAACCCGATTCATCAGCTTACTAAAATTGGTTGGATCAATGCCTATATAGTTAGCAAGATAGCGGTGCGGTACAAGTTGAAGAATATGCGGACTCCTTTTGAGTAGGGATTTAAATCGTTCTTCAGATGAATAACATTGCAGTTCCACAAGCCGATGCAGCACGCCTGAAAACGCATCGGTTAATCCTTTTCTCACCATCTTTTCAACGGATGGAAATTGATTCATCACGGTTTCAAAATCAGTATAATTTGTTCTCAAGAACAATGAAGGAGTAAGCGTTTCATAGAAGTAGTTGGATTTTTTTTGTATCAAAAAGGAATCTAACACACCTCCAAAAGAAGGAGCATAAGTAAACACGATTGTTGCTTCTCTGTTCTCATCATCTAAGTAGTAAATGCGCTGTATACCCTCAATCACAAAAAACAAATGTTTTTCGGTTTCGCCAGAGTACGTTAAAATTTCCTTTCTCTTGGCTTCTATTGGCGACCAAATTTCAGCGAAAGCATTCCACTCTTGCTCCGAAAAAGGATGTACCTGATTGATAAGATTTCTTAGTTGGAGTAAATTCTCAGGTTTAGAGGCCACTATCAAAAAGTTGTTCCCTCATAAACTTCACTAAGCGGTATTTTAATACCAACAGATTCAAGAAGAATAGTATCATTGACCGAAAAAGTTTCACTAAGAATCCATGTATTATCTTGCGGCCTTTTTACAAATTTTTGAAGCCTGTATTCCAAAGAAGAAATTGTCCAGTATTCTTTTAAAGATGGAATGGAGCGATACAAGGCAAATTTTCCTCCTGTGTCATAATCGTTAGTAGATGGAGAGAGTACTTCAGCGATGAAAACAGGGTTAATCAATGTATCGAATTGATCGTCCAGCAATTCTTCTTTTCCACAAACTATTGTTATGTCCAGATAAGTATATAGGGTATTGATTGGTATATGAAGCCGTAGATCACCTCCATAAGGTCGGCAATCTTTGCCTTTGAGAGCTACCTTGAGTAAGCTCAAAAAATTAATCGTTATTTTATTGTGAACTAGTGATGCACCCGACATGGCAAAAACTTCTCCTTTATAAAATTCACTCTTGTGAGAGGCAAGCCTTTCTTGTTGAAGGTATTCTTCTTGAGTAATTTTATTTTTTGGTAGTGCTTTGGAAACCATGATTTCTAGTAAACCAAAGTTATAAATTTCTCGGCAAACAAGTGAAACATCTTTATGATTGCGGACTCCTCTTATTCCAATACCAATAAAAAGGCAGCCCACTTAAGATCAATGCAATCCCAATAAATGCTTCACGTGGCCTGTTAACAAAAGTAATTATAACCAATGCCACACAAAATAAAATGAAGATAGCGGGCACAACAGGATAGCCCCACGCCTTGTATGGTCGTGGCACATTGGGCATTTTTATACGCAATACAAACACGCCCACAGTAGTGGCTCCATAAAAAATAAACGAAGCGAAAATCAACATATCAGTGAGCTGATCGAAGCTGCCCGAAAGCACCAGCACACTTGCCCAAAAGGCTTGTATCCACAATGCTGTTGAAGGTGTGTTGTGTGTGGGGTGAATGTTGGCCGCACCTCTAAAGAACATACCTTCCTTCGCCATGGCGTAATACAACCTGGGCGGTGGCAAGATGGTACTGTTAGTAGAGCCAAAGGTGGTAAAGAGTATAAGTATAGAAATCATTAACCCACCACCATTGCCGAGAAAGTGTTTTACTACCGCAATGGCTGCAATAGTGTTTTGCGATTTTTGAACATCTATAATTTCATCAATCGGTAAAATGTAGAGGTAAGTAAAATTGATGCTCACATACACCAAAATAATGAACGATACGCCCATCACCAATGCCAGCGGTAGATTGCGGTTCACATTTTTTATCTCGCCACCTAAGTAGCCAATAGAACTCCAGCCTTCATACGCCCAGAAAGCCGCCAGCAAGGCCGTAAATATTTGTGATATAAGACTAGGATCAAGCCACGACTTTTCAACATAGCTAATTGCAGGAGTGTTAAAGTTGGCAATGCTACCTCCTCCAATACTTAATCCTAAAATAATCACCATAAAAATACTGGCAACAACGAGTAGGGTGATTCCCTTACTCAATCCTTCACCAAATCGTAAGCCCTTGTAGTTGACATACGATAAGGCAAGAATTAAAAAGATAGTAAGTAGTTTAACTCCAAAATTATCGAAGGGTGTAAATGTTCCGAAAATTGAAATGCTTGCCAAATCAGTTGACAGGTGAGGAAGCGGAACTAACGAGTTGAACGACTGCGCAAAAACATAGGCAATAGAAGCCACCGATGCAGAGCGTATTACGGTGAAGTTGGCCCAGCCAAAAAGAAAGGCAAAGAAGCGATTATAGATTTTTTTATAGTACGCATATTCACCACCCGAATCGGCCAGCAGGCCAGCCACTTCTGCATTACTCAACGCGCCAAAAAGAGAAATAACTCCCGCAAGAATCCAACAAATTAGCACCAAATGAGGCGAGAGCAGCTCTGCCGACATAGGAGCTACTTTTTTGTAAATGCCAGAGCCTATAACCGAGCTTATGGTGAGCACAAACACCGAAAACAGCCCGAGTGAGCGTACTAATTGTCCTTGTTTTTGGGAAGAATCAATCATTTTTAATGCCATTATGTCTTAAATAGTACAAATTTTCATTGATAATGTGACATTAAGGCTCGATTAATGATTAAAATCCTAATGGCATAATTTTCAATAAGAGGGTAATATAGATTTTTAAAATAAATGTTAAACCCAAAACAAAATAAAATTATGAGTATCATCAGGTATAACGCGAATGATTTTGTTCCTGCAACTTTCAGCAACTTAATCGACAAGTTTTTCAATGAATCACTTGCTAAATCAGGAGGAAGTGTATTTGTGCCAAAAGTGGATGTGGTAGAAACTGAAAACGCTTACGAAATACACGTGGCCGTGCCAGGCGTAACCAAAGAAGATTTCAAAATCGACTTGCACGACAATTACTTAACCATAAGTGGTGAGCGCAAGGTGAACGAAGAGAAAAAAGAAAAGAATTTCCGCTCTATAGAAACACAATATGGTGCGTTCAGCCGCTCGTTCAGTTTGCCCGAAAATGTGGCCGCTGATAAAATCAATGCCAAGTATAACAACGGTATATTGGAGTTGAACATCCCAAAAGATGAAAAAAAGCAATTGAAGCAAACCATTAAAGTAAATTAAGAAAAGGGTTGTAGTTGTAGTAGGTAAGCCCGGCTCGAAAGAGTCGGGCTTTTTTGCTTTGCAAGTAATTCAAAAAAAACTTCTCAATAAAAAGGAGTTATGATTTGCAGTGAGAACAACAAAAGCAATCACTCCATTTTCATTTTGAGAGAATACTGGTGTTATTAACTGACCTCCATACTATTCTATAAATAATTGCTTTTTTATTTAATCGGCTGATGCGCCAACAAATATACTTCTTACTTTTTCTTCGCTCAACCAAAAGACAATTCCTCCATATACAGTTCCTGCTACGATAGAGTTCTCGTCAGCTTGCTCGCCTATCTCTTTTGCATATGCTTTTAGTACATCTTCTCGGCTACTTCCAAATCCGATACCTCGTGTAGATTTTAATGTTGACTTCTCTGCTACGTAATAACTAATTACATTCCATTTTTTATTTTCATCTTCAGCAAAAGAAATTGAAAGTCCGTTGGATGGATACATCCACGTTTGGATATTTGTTCCATCTATTTCAGAAACTTCTACATCAGATTTAGTTTCAGGTTCGCCCATAGCTTTTATAACCTCGGTTGACGAAAGGTTCATTGAAATTTCTCCAAATTTTTCATTGCGCATCAAGTCAAAGCCAATAGTAGCAAGCTTATCCTCATTAACAATTGTATCTGTTGCCACCTTCACTGTGTCAGTTGAGTTCTGTGTTTCAGAAACTTTTTTGGTGCCACATGCTGTCAATAAAATCACTAATACAAGGGGTGCAATTGTTTTCATGTTTTTTTTATTAGTGGATTAAAAGTAACAATTTATCTATTAATGATTTCAAAAAAGTAGTAGCGTTTTCAATCATCTCACCACTATCCCATCACAGCTTTGGGGGCACAGCTATCTCAAAATAAGTAGTCCAATTTTCAAGAGCCATTTCATCTGCATGCCAAATTATAACTTCATTCGTTTTTGAATCACGGAAGGTACAGATTTCGATGCCTTCGTTATGGTTTAGCGTAGATTCAATATACATTATCACGCGGCCCTCCTCAAATGCTGCGCTGCTACGTGGGCTCACAAAATTCTTCTTTACTTTATAAAACTGCAGCGATTTAAATGGAAACATAATGAAAGAAGTTCTTTATCGTTAATACTTTGTTACCAACTCAATGCTAAAAGATAGTAAAAGGTCTCCATGAATCTATATCCATCAAAATATCTCGAGCGAAAATCCGTTTTTAGCAAACACTCAAATCCTTAAAAATGTATAACAATTTATTCATTGTATCGGTAATACTAGTCTCCAGTATTAGTCCATCCTTTGCACAGACTCCAGCTCGTTCAAGCGAATCGCTCTTATCCATTTTTGGCAATGTTGTTGATTCGCAGACCAACACAGCTCTGGCATTTGCCACTATTGGAATTATAGGTAAATCGAAGGGTACGATTGCTAACTCATCAGGATCGTTTAGTTTAAGACTGCCTTTAAATTTCATTTCGGATACATTGGCAGTTTCAATGATAGGCTACAAATCAGAAAAGATAATAATCGCTAGAAGTATGCCTGACCTTGTTATTAAAATGCAACCACAGCCCATTGTCTTGAATCAAGTAGAAGTGGTGGAAAGAAAAATATCAGTAGAGGACATCTTTAAAGAAATCAAGGCTAGAATAAAAGTGAATTATCCCATAGATGAATATGCCATGGAGTGCTTTTATCGAGAGATTAAAAAAGAAAATGATACCTATAGCTCGTTGCTTGAGGCGGCCTTAGTGCTTCGAGATCGTGGGTATAATCATCCCGCATCCTCGGAGTCAGGCTATATTCGAGAAGTAAGAGGCTCCAACAAATTCGTAAATCATTTTTCTGATTTCTGGCAGGAGAATAATCTGTTAAGAGAAACGCTGGGCCTGAATGCAGTTAGACACCCTTCCTCAACTCCCAGTGTCATCGGTAAAGATAAATATCAGATCAGCGGCATTAGCCAGTTAAATGGTAAGGAAGTGTACGTGTTGGTGAGTGAATTTTTAGATAATGATGCCTGGCAAAGAACACTCTATGTAGATGTGGATACATACGCCATTTACAGGAGTGAAGAAACAATAACGAATTTTAAGCTGTCATGGAAAGTCGGTAATAATGATTCAACCTGGATGAGGCTGCCCAAGGGAACAAGTATTTTTGACTTTAAATCATTTAATGGAAAGCTCTACTTAAACCACATTCGGCATGAGGTTGAAAACGAATATTTCAATCCTCGCACACAAAAAATATTCAATCGTTTCACCATTATCAACGAACTACAAGTAAATGATATTTATGAGGACGGGCGAACCGCAACAGTCGGATTGAAGCGGATGGAGAATCATGCACTTGAATTGCAAGTGACTGCCTACAACAAAGAGTTTTGGGAAAGCTATAACCTTGTAAAGCAAACGCCACTGGAGGAAAAAGCTATGGAAGACTTGATGCAAAAAGGTGCTTTGAAAGATCAGTTTATAGAATCAGGAAAAGTTCAAACAAAATCAAATGGCAAAAGAAAAAAGCAATGAGTCTCGAATACCTGGTATTCTTTGCCTGTCCTACCTTTTTAAATAATACTCTTAACTTTCTGACAAACAACACCCCATTTTGAAACGACTCCTATTAATCTTAACCGTAATCACCTCCGCTTTTGTAGGTGCAATTTTAGGTATCATCTATGCGGTGCGCTATATCGACTTAGGTGATAAGTATGTGTCCATTCAAGAGCGACAAAAGTCATTGCTTGTTAATTATAAAACCGATTCCACATCCACGAAAGTGAGTGATGCCATCAACTTTGAAACAGCTGCCAAAATGATAACGCCTGCCGTGGTGCACATTCGCAGCATTTATGGCCCAGGCAATTTTAGTCTTAATCCGTTGGATAATTTCGTGAACCCTAATAGCCAATCGACAGGCTCGGGAGTAATTATTTCGGATGATGGCTACATCATTACCAACAACCATGTAATTGAAGATGCTAGCAACATTGAAATTGTGATGAACAACAATCAACGCTTTTTTGCTAAGGTGATCGGTCGCGACCCCACTACCGATTTAGCGCTTTTAAAAATCAAAGCCAAGAATTTACCTTTTGTTCGCTATGGTGATTCGGATACAGTTATCCCTGGTGAATGGGTGCTTGCCATCGGCAATCCTTTCGATCTCAACTCAACCGTAACTGCCGGTATTGTAAGTGCGAAGGCAAGGAACATTGGCATTTTGCGCGACAAAAATAATCTTCAAGTAGAATCATTCATTCAAACAGATGCGGCTGTTAATCCTGGCAACAGTGGTGGTGCGCTTGTTAATTTGAAAGGCGAATTGATAGGCATCAACTCCGCCATCGCAACAGCCACGGGCAGTTACTCGGGTTATTCATTTGCCATACCCATCAATCTTGCCAAAAAAATTGCTGACGATTTGCTTGAGTTTGGCCAAGTGCAGCGCGGCTTGTTAGGTGTGCGCATTGGCGATGTTACTGCCGAGCTTGCCGAAGAATTGAAGTTGGATGTAGTACGGGGAGTTTATATTAGTTCAGTGAATACAGGAAGTGCCGCAGAAGAAGCAGGCATTTTAAGAGGCGATGTAATTGTGGGCATCAACAGCCATGATGTTGGCAATGTTTCTGAAATGCAAGAGTGGGTGGCGCGCAACAGGCCAGGGCAATTTGTACAAGTTGATTTTCGGAGGAGTGGACTATTGAAAAATGTGAAAGTAAAGTTGAAAGATTTTGAAGGCAACGAAGCCATCCATAAGCGCAGCATTGAAACTGAGTTGGGTGGGGCAAGGTTTGAAAACATGGGGCATGTGGCATTAACCAATCAAAATTTAGATGGAGGCGTGCTAATTAAATCAATAGAAAATGGACCTTGGAAAAAAGCAGGTGTGAAAGAAGGTTTTATAATTACTCACATTGATAAAGTGCCTATTGAAACAGTAGAAGATTTAAACCAAGTATTAGAACTAAAGCACGGAGCTATTTTGGTGGAAGGCATTTACAAACTAGGCAACAGGGCAACCTTTGGATTTGATTGGGAATAAGTGATCGTTAGCTTTGCATTCTTAACATAAATACATGTCAAAAAATTTTGGAATAAAAGAAGCCTTAATTGAATTAGAAGTTAAAAACTCTAATCCAGGCTCATCCTCTGGCACAGCTTGGTTTAAAACCAAAGGCGAATCGATAGAATCAATTTCTCCAGTAGATGGAAAACTGATTGGTAAAGTTCAGGCTACTGATGAAGCTACTTTTATTAAAATTGTAGATCAAGCTCAGCTTGCGTTTAACGAATGGCGACTATGGCCTGCACCCAAGCGTGGCGAAATTGTAAGACAAATTGGTGAAGCTCTTAGAAACAAAAAAGAACCATTGGCAAAACTTGTTTCGTATGAAATGGGCAAGAGCTATCAAGAAGGATTAGGCGAAGTGCAAGAGATGATTGACATCTGCGATTTTGCTGTTGGGCTATCAAGGCAGTTGCACGGATTAACGATGCACTCAGAAAGACCTAACCATAGAATGTACGAGCAATATCATCCGCTCGGTATTGTTGGAGTTATTTCAGCCTTTAATTTTCCAGTAGCTGTATGGGCATGGAACTCCATGCTGGCGTGGGTTTGCGGAGACGTATGTATTTGGAAACCATCTGAAAAAACGCCTTTGTGTAGCATTGCTTGTCAGCAGATAATCACGCAAGTATTTGAAAAGAATCAAGTGCCAGAAGGTGTTTCATGCTTAGTAAATGGCGATTATAAAGTCGGCCAACTATTGGCAGCTCACCACGATGTTCAATTACTTTCAGCAACTGGTTCAGTGCGCATGGGCAAAGCAGTAGCACAGACTGTGAGTGCACGATTGGGCAAAGCCTTGTTAGAATTAGGTGGCAACAATGCCATTATTATTTCGGATAAAGCAAATATTGACATGGCCATTATTGGTGCTGTGTTTGGTGCTGTTGGTACGGCTGGGCAGCGATGCACTTCTACCAGAAGATTGATTGTTCATGAAGATGTTTATGATGTTGTAAAAGCGAGATTAGAAAAGGCTTACAATCAATTGAGCATTGGCAACCCATTAGATGAACAGAACCATGTAGGCCCATTGATTGACTCGCTTGCTGTAACAGCATATTCTGCTGCATTAAGAAAAGTAAAAGAAGAAGGAGGTAATTTTGTAGTAAAAGGTGGCGTGCTTTCGGGCAAAGGTTATGAATCGGGTTGCTATGTAAAGCCTGCCATTGCTGAGGTGGAGAATCATTTCAGCATTGTGCAGCAAGAAACATTTGCGCCTATTCTTTACTTATTAAAATATTCAACCTTGAGCGAAGCAATTGAACTTCAGAATGGAGTTAAACAAGGCTTGAGTTCGGCTATTATGACTACCAACATGAATGAAATGGAGCAGTTTCTTTCACAAGCAGGTTCCGACTGCGGCATTGCTAATGTTAACATTGGCACTTCAGGTGCTGAAATAGGTGGGGCTTTTGGTGGTGAAAAGGAAACAGGCGGTGGCCGCGAATCTGGCTCCGATGCCTGGAAAGTATATATGCGCAGGCAAACAAACACAATAAATTTTGGAACAACGTTGCCGCTGGCGCAAGGCATTAAATTTGAAATCGGGTGAAATTTCCACAAGTTGAGTTTCTTATAAGGTTAACACCTCTTAAAAAACTACTCTTGTAAAATATACTTCTATCATGTAATTTTAGACTTCAACCCTTTCACCATGCCTGAAAAAAAATATAAAACAGTAATGCTTATTGATGACAATGAGATTGATAACCTCATTAATCAAAAAATGATTGAGGCTGCAGCCATAGCAGAGAATATTTACACACACACGGGTGCCAAAAGTGCGCTAGAGTTTCTGCGCAATGTTGAGCATTTGCCTCTTGCTGATTCAGTTCTTCCCGATATTATTTTTCTAGATATTGATATGCCTTTGATGGATGGATTTCAATTCTTGGATGAATTTGAAAAAATGAGCGCTGCTATAAAAAAGAAATGCAAAATAGTAATGCTTACCTCTTCTATAAACCCTCAAGACTTTAACCGTTCAAAAAAATATTTGAACGTAAAACTCTACCTCAACAAGCCTTTATCTCACGAAAGCATTAGCAAACTGGATATCTAATTCTTCATAAAAAGGATTAAGCTTAGAATTCAATCTTTTTTTCTATTGGGAATCTAAAGAGCATTTGCATTAAGTTTCTTGGACTCTAAGAAACTTAATGCATTACAATTCTCGATTTATTCGCATTCCTTCCTATTTTGCGTGTCGTAAAATTCATGCATGAAAAAATTAAGCTTTGTAAAGCACTTACTGCCTCACTTCATAGCGGCATCGGTGTTTCTAATCATCACGCTATTCTTTTTTAGTCCTATCTTTTTCGAAAACAAAACCTTAAGTCAGCACGATATTCAAGAGTACCTGGGCACAAGCAAAGCCTTGCGCGACTATCGCGATGCAACGGGCAAAGAGGGTTTGTGGGCGGGTTCTATGTTCAGCGGTATGCCAGCCTATTTGGTGAGTTTAAAATGGAGCGATGGACCCGTTATAGCTATTAAAAAAGCAATGTCGGTGTTTCTGCCAAATCCTGTCGCCAACATTTTTTTAGCCTTTGTTTGCTATTACATTATGCTGCTTGCTTTTAAAGTGCGGCCTTATTTGGCAATAGCGGGAGCGGTTGCTTTTGGCCTCTCGGCTTATATGATTATCGGGGTGTTGGCGGGGCACAATGCACGCGTTGGCGCAATTGCGTTCTTACCCCTTGTGGTAGCGGGAATTCATTTAGCGTTTTCTAGAAAGTTGTTGCTTGGGTGTGTAGTTACGGCTGCAGGCCTTGCACTTCACTTGCGTGAAAACCATTTGCAGATGACATACTACTTGATTCTATTATTGGTTGTATATGGTATTGTTCAATTTATTTATGCTTTCAGAGCAAAACAGATCAGCGAGTTTTTAAAGACTGTAGCCATTTTAATTCCTGTTGCTATTTTATCATTAGGCACATTCGCGGGTCAATTCTGGGCAGTAAATGAATACAGCCGCTATTCAGTTCGAGGTCCTTCTGAATTGGTTAATAAAACAAACAATAAAATTTCAGAAGGAATGGACAATCCATTTAGCTATAGCTATGGAATCTCTGAGCCGATGACATTGATTATACCGAATTTTTTGGGAGGCAGCACTTCTACTTATTTTGTGAATGACCCTAAAAGTAAAACCTATCAGGCCTTAGCCAGTTCATCGGATAATGAGATGGCCAATCAGCTTGCAAACTATAGCGCAGCTTATTGGGGTATACAATCGCTAACATCCCCTTACTATGCGGGAGCGATCATTGTGTTTCTGTTTGTGATAGGTCTTTTGTTCGCAGAACGAAAATACATTTATTGGTTGTTGCCGATCAGTATTTTAGGCATACTGTTGAGTTGGGGAGATAGCTTCTCTTCATTCAATTATTTTTTGTACGATTACTTACCTGGCTATAATAAATTTAGATCACCGACTTTTGCAGTGCTCTTTATTACGTTTGCCATGCCACTGCTTGGCGCTCTTGGCTTAGAGAAGTTGTTTGAAAAAGGAATTAACAAAAAAACAAAGCGCAAGTTGATTATCGCGTTTTCTGTTACGGGAGGACTTTGCTTTTTATTTGCTTTATTTTCTGGAATGTTCAGCTTTACGCGAACTGGTGAAAGCCAATTGCCACCTTGGTTTTTAAATGCTTTGCGCGATGATAGAAAAGAAATGTTTGTGTCTGATTGCATTCGGTCAGGAGCTTTTATTCTCTCTATCTTCATCATGTTGTATTTCAATGTCAACAAGAAAATTTCAGAGATAGGCTTCTTTGCGTTTTTGATTTTTATGATCACGATGGACATCGCCATTGTTGATAAGCGGTACCTTACAAAAGATAACTATCAGCGTAAGCGGGGCAATGTTGCGTTCGATATGACGGAAGCTGACCAAGCAATCTTAAAGGATAAAAGTTATTATCGCGTATATAATTTGCAAGGGGCATTTCAAGAAGCTCGCACTTCCTATTTCCATAATTCAATTGGCGGCTACCACGGTGTAAAGATGAGACGTTATCAAGATTTGTACGACTCAGCAATAACGGCCAATACAAATCAGCTCATTACTGATGCGCAAGCTGGAAGCATGGACTTCACAAAGTATGGCGTTCTCAATATGCTTAACGCAAAGTATATTGTTTATGGAGCTGAGGCCAGCAAAGTTATATCAAACCCTAACGCCAATGGTTCTGCATGGTTTGTTCAACGAGTGCAGTCGGTCAACTCACCCAACGAAGAACTTGACCAAGTATCAAAAGTAAATACTAGAGAAGTTGCTGTTATTGATAATTCAAAGTTCAAAGTTCAAGATTTTAAATTTGACAGCACTAGTCAAATCAATTTTATTGAATCAAAGCCAGCCTATCTCAAATACGAATCAAACTCAACTGTGACCGGACTAGGCGTATTCTCTGAAATATATTATGCCAAAGGTTGGAAAGCTACAATCGATGGAAAAGAAGTACCTATCATTCGAGTGGATTACGCACTTCGTGCTTTAGAAATCCCGCAAGGCAAACACACTATCGAGTTTACTTTTGAACCTAAGCCTTACGTGATCGGCAACAAAATCACATTCGCTTCCTCATGGGTATTGTTAGTGCTGGTAGTTGGCGGATTGGGCATTGCAATAAGAAAAGAACTTTTGTAATCATGGATATTATTGCATCCGTTAAAGCTGAATTTAAAAAGCGTTTTAAATCTGAGCCTATAATTATTGTTGCCCCTGGAAGGATAAACTTGATTGGGGAGCATACCGATTACAACAATGGTTTCGTAATGCCAGCAGCTATAGATAAGCACTTGGTGTTTGCCATATCGCCAACGCACGATCATCTTTGCAATATTTATTCCATCGACTTTAATGAAGGCGTTACCTTTTCCTTTGATGATCTTCATCCCGGAGAAGTGTGGGTAAATTATTTGATGGGCGTGATGGATGCTTTTCAGAGAAGAGGTCTAAAAGTAAAAGGAGTTGATTGTGTCTTTGGGGGAACCATTCCTGTGGGTGGTGGCCTATCATCATCGGCTGCGCTTTGCAGCGGATTTGGTTTTGCCCTCAACGAGATTTATTCCTGCGGTTTAAACCGATTAGAACTTGCCAGGATTTCGCAAAGCACTGAACATAATTTTGCCGGAGCAAAAGTGGGCATCATGGATCCGTATGCCAGTCTTTTCGGAATGAAAAATTCAGTTATGCTATTAGATTGTAGAGATCAAACGCATGAATATTTTCCGTTTCATTTTCCCGATTACGATGTTGTGTTGATCGATTCAAGAGTGAAGCACTCGTTGGCCTCTTCGGAGTATAATAACAGGAGAGCTTCCTGCGAAGAAGGCGTTGAAATAATTAAGCAACAAAATCCAAAGGTAAATTCCTTACGCGATGTTTCATTGGAGTTGTTGATCTCAATGAAAGATAAAATGAGTGCGGATACTTTTTTAAAATGCCTGTATGTAGTAGAGGAAATAGAACGCACTCAAAAGGCAGCCGGCTATTTAAAAGCAGGCAACCTACCAGCGTTTGGTGAGCTGATGTATCAAACTCATGAAGGCCTAAGTCAACTATATGAGGTAAGCTGCAGTGAGTTAGATTTTCTGGCAACTTGGGCAAAGGATAATAGAAATTCAATAGTTGGTGCGCGCATGATGGGCGGTGGCTTCGGAGGCTGCACAATTAATTTAATAAAGAAAGAAGCAACGATTGCACTAACGGATGAAGTAAAAGCAAAATATTTTGCTACTTTTAAAACCGAACCCCACTTCTATTCTGTGAAACTGGAAGATGGTGTTCATTTAACTTCAACCTTATAAACCGCATGAACGAACTACAACTACCCGATTACCTTGTATTCCTTGTCTACTTTGTTATTGTTTCCTTCTATGGCTATTGGGTTTATAACCGAAAGAAAAAACTTCAGGCCGATTCAAAGGATTTCTTCTTGGCCGAAGGCTCCCTTACATGGTGGGCCATTGGCGCGTCATTAATAGCTTCTAATATTTCTGCGGAGCAATTCATAGGAATGTCGGGCAATGGTTTTAAGATGGGGCTGGCTATCGCAACCTATGAATGGATGGCGGCAGCCACGCTGATAGTTGTGGCCGTTTTCTTTTTGCCCATTTATCTCAAAAACAAAATCTATACCATGCCGCAATTCTTGCGCCAACGCTATAGCGAAAGCGTGAGCATGATTATGGCCATCTTTTGGTTGTCGCTTTACATTATTGTAAACCTTACTTCTATTTTATTCCTAGGAGCATTGGCCGTGAGCACCATTTCAGGAATCAACTTTACTTTATGCATGATTTTCCTTGCGGGATTTGCCATCATCATCACCCTTGGCGGGATGAAAGTAATTGGCTACACCGATGTTATTCAAGTATTCTTTCTTGTGCTTGGCGGATTAGCTACCACGTATTTAGCTTTGAACATGGTCTCTGAAAAGTTTGGTGAGACCGGTACAATCAATGGACTTAACTTGATGCTATCAAACGCAGGCGATCACTTCGATATGATCTTTGACAAATCCAATCCTAACTACATAAGTTTACCAGGATTAACGGTATTGATAGGTGCCATGTGGGTAGTGAATCTAAATTATTGGGGCTGCAATCAATACATTACACAACGTGCTTTAGGTGCCGATTTGCCTACTGCTCGCAGTGGCTTGCTCTTCGCAGCGTTTTTAAAATTGCTAATGCCTGTAATTGTAGTTTTGCCGGGCATTGCCGCTTATGTGCTATACGGACAAGGCTTGTTTCATGATGATATGATTTCAAATGGCGAGATGAATCCCGACAGGGCCTATCCTGTTCTTCTAAATTTATTACCAACTGGCTTAAAAGGTCTTTCTTTCGCAGCATTAACTGCGGCTGTTGTTGCTTCCCTAGCAGGTAAGGCCAATAGTATTTCAACTATTTTCACATTGGATATTTATAAAAACACCCTTAACAAAGGAGCGAGTGAAAAAACATTGGTTTGGGTTGGTCGCGCTTCTGTAATTGGCGCAATGTTACTTGCTATTATTATCGCCCCCTTATTAGGCATCGATAAAAAAGGTGGTTTTGAATTTATTCAAGAATACACGGGCTTTGTATCGCCAGGTATTTTCGCCATGTTTATTTTGGGCTTTTTCTGGAAGCGTACCACAGCTGCGGCTGCGATGTTTGCCATCATTGGTGGTTTTGGATTATCCATTTTGTTTAAATTCATTCCCCAAGTAATGGATCTATCGTTCCTACAATCTTCAGGCTTTGCAGTGCTCAACAATGATTCGGGTTTAATAGAAATCCCTTTTCTTGATCGCATGGGTTTTGTGTTTATCTTCAGTGTGATCGGTATGATCTTCATCAGCTTGCTAACTCCTAAAGAAAGACAACCGCAAAATACCTTGGGAGTAGATGTGGCGATGTTTAGAACGTCACGTGGCTTTGCACTGGGTGCAGCCTTAGTTCTTATTGTTGTAGCTATTCTGTATGGTTATTTCTGGTAGTGATTTAGTATAACCGAAAAGTTCGTAGAGAAAACACAGGCAGAATTGCGCCCATGTTTTCTCTACGAATATTCTCGCTTGCTCAGTTTATAGCAACCAAGTCAATCCTAAAATCCCGATCCTGATATTATGACCCTTGGCTATGGTACCTAATTTCCTTCTCTCGTTCTAAGTCTTCGCGCTCGCGCTTGATGCGCACTTTGGCAGATGGACCAACCATGATGGGTACTGCCTCAACTTCCACATTAGCAAGCTCAAGGCCATACATTTCCTCAGTGGCAAGGCTGTGCTTTTTAATAAAGCGATAACCTTGAATGATGAGGTCATCAAAGTTAGAAATCTCACTATCAACGGAAGCTAATGAGTGCAACATCACAAATTTAAAATCTGCCGGCATGCTATGTTTTCGTAGGGAGTCATAATGGCTCACTAAATCAATCTCTGCATTATCAGCCATCTCGTGCAGTATCTTATTGAAGAGAAGGTTCACTCGATGGTCAGCCTTAAATCCTAATTTGATCCGAATGAAAAAACATTTTTTGGGTATGATGGTGTCCACTGAGTATTTGGAAGTATACGGACTATCCACTGTATCTACATGCAAAAACCAATATACATCAGCACGTTTGGGTCTCTTTTTAAAAATGGAATAAATAATATTTGAATCAATGTAGCGCTTGCTATCGGCCACAGCCATGTACACCAAATTAGTGGCTTCTTTCTGAATAGTCTTGTCAGCCTGCAGATCTTCAATAAGCGGCACATAATGCTTGAGATCGACAAATTCTGTATGGCGATCGCGCAAGTGCCGAGCTTTGAGTAAAATAAACATTAATATGAAGAACACGAAAGCGATGGCATAGGTAAACCACCCACCCTGACTAAATTTATTAAGGTTGGAGATCAGAAACATGAACTCCAACGTGAAGAATAATAACGCAATGCCCAACGTTCTTAAGCGTGAATGCTTGGCGGTGCCAAAATAATAAACCAACAAGGAGGTTGTCATCAACATGTTTAATGTGATAGCAAGACCGTAAGCACCTTCCATGGCTGATGATTCTTTGAAGATCAGCACCACGATGATCGTTCCGGCCAATAAAATCCAATTGATTGCAGGAATATAAATTTGCCCCATTTGCTGGCTCGGGAAACGCACGCGCGTGCTTGGCCACAGCTTAAGTTTCATAGCTTCGTTTACTAAGGTGAACGTGCCTGATATCAATGCTTGACTGGCAATTACTGCTGCCATGGTGGCGATAACGATGCTGAAATTCAATAGAGGCTGAGGGACAATTTCATAGAAGGGAATGCGCCCATTTAATTTTGTGCCTACTTGGGTCAAGAGCCATGCGGCTTGCCCAAAATAATTGAAGAGTAAGGCTACTTTTACAAATATCCAACCTATCCGAATGTTGCCTTTGCCGCAATGGCCAAGATCAGAGTAAAGTGCTTCTGCTCCCGTTGTGCAAAGAAAAACTGCACCTAACAACCAAAATCCCCCCGGATATAGAGTTAATAAATTCCAAGCGTATATTGGGTTAAGTGCTTTGAAAACAGATAAGTTTTGTGAAAACTGCCAAATGCCGAATAAGCCAATAGTTATAAACCAAACCACCATGATCGGGCCGAAAGTTTTTCCAACTACACTAGTGCCAAATTGCTGAAAGAAAAACAGCAGCACCAATATGCCTATTACATACGGCACAGTATCAAAACCGGGATAATGAATTTTTACACCTTCCACCGCAGAGGCAATACTAATGGCAGGTGTTATAAAACCATCCGCGATAAGCGTGCAACACCCAATGATGGCTGCATATATTACCCAATTTGCCTTATACCTTCTTACTAAAGCGTATAAAGCGAATATTCCACCTTCGCCTTTGTTATCCGCGTTAAGCGCGAGATAGACATATTTGAAAGATGTAATCAAAGTGAGTGTCCAGAATACACACGAAACTCCACCCAACACCAATTCTTCTGTTATATTTTGCGTGACGGTTGCGCTGTCAATAATAGCTCGGAACACGTACAAAGGCGAGGTACCAATATCGCCATAAATAATGCCCATGGCTACCAACAAACCTGCAATGCTAAGCTTATACTTGTTCGAGTCGCGCATATTCATAAGCTTAGTAGTAATTAGTGTTTAATCAGGAAGGAGGCCGTTGAAGTATCCAAAAATTGAATAACAGGTGCATTCGTAATTGTAGGCATTGATTTGCGTTCCGTTAGAACGGCTGCGAATTTAAGTGAACGTTTATGATTTTGGGGTCAGAAATAAAAATATATTTTAGATGTAACGTTTATTGCTAGAAACACTTATACTTTTGTAATCAACCAAATAAGCTTATTATGATAAAGAATCTTCTTATTGTTATTTCATTTGCAACCCTATTAATGAGTTGTGGAGGTGAAAATGAAAAATTGAAGTTACAAGTTGACTCCCTAAAGTCAGAATTGAAGACAAGCCAACAATTTGTAACCACCCTACAAGATGTGGGTGTACTGATGGATTCCATCGATGCTAACAGACGTTTGCTCAACCTTAACATGGTAGAAGGCACTACTTACGATGATTACACATCGCGCATGAAGGACATCAACAATTATGTGAAAGACACGCAAAGAAAGATTGATGATCTTGAGCAATCACTCAAGAAATCGAAAGGGACCATTGGCGCCTATGCCGGCACTATTAAGAAATTGAAGGCAGACCTAGAACAGAAAAACGCTGAGATTATCTCACTTCAGGGCAAAGTAGATGAGTTGAAAACCACCAATCAGAGCCTGATTACCACAGTAGGTCTACAAGAAGCTGAGTTGAGCGATAAAGAATCGAAAATACTTGCCAAAGAGCAGGAACTTGCTTTGATCGAAGCCAAAATTCAAAGTTTGATGATACAGAGTAAGTTAAGTGAAGCCGACTCGTATTACGCGCGTGGAGAAGCCGTGGAAGAAGCTGCTAACCGCACCAAACTTGCACCTCGCAAAAAGAAACAAACACTAAAAGATGCGATCGACCTTTACAAGAAAGCGCTATCTCTTGGCAATGACAAGGCACAAGCTAAAATTGATGAGTTAACCAAGAGAGTTAACTAACACATCCTAATTCTTATCTTTGAGGCTGTACTAACACTACAGCCTTTTTTTATTTTATGGCAGATGCATCGTTATTTATAAAAGACCAATGGTACCTTGCTTTGCATGGAAGTTTTCTAAAAAATAGCAAACTGTTATCAAAAGAAATTTTAGGAGAGCCGATCGTATTCGGCAGAGATGCAGCAGGAGTTGTTTTTGCTTTGCGCGATAATTGCCCGCATAGAGGTGTGCCTTTATCCGAAGGTTGGTTCAATGGCGAAACCATTCAATGTTGCTACCATGGCTGGAAGTTTAATTGCAAAGGAACATGCACTGAAATCCCTGCCATAGACCCTCAGTCGAAGGTAGATGTGAGTAAGATCAGAGTCTTTAATTATCCCGTAAAGGAGATTAGCAATACGATTTGGGTCTACATACCCGATAAGAAGTTACCAAACATAACACCCAAAGTAGAACCACCTAATTTGCTTTTATCTTCTGACAAGAAATTCTTGCATGTAGAACGCGTGGTGATGCCCACCAACATTGATCATGCGGTGATTGGCCTTATTGACCCTGCACATGTAACGTTTGTCCATCAGAGTTGGTATTGGCGATCTGCGAAAGCATTGAAATTAAAAGAGAAACAATTTGCACCAACACCGCTAGGGTTTAAAATGGTGCGCCATGCGCCTTCATCCAACTCAAAAGGGTACAGCATTTTAAAAGGAGGCACGTCAACGGAAATCACCTTTGAAATTCCGGGTAACCGCTACGAACATATTAAAGTTGGTGAGCACCATGAAATCATCTCCATCACTATTCTTACACCATTGACTGAAACAACCACAGAGCTGAACCATATTTTCTATACGTCCATCGGTTTGGTAAAATGGGTATGGTGGCCGTTGAGACGATTAGGCAAAAAATTTATTGGGCAAGATTTAAGTGTGTTTACTAAATTGAGCAAAGGTCTTCAATCTAACCCGACACTTATGCTTATTGGTGAGCCTGATACGCAAGCGCGGTGGTACTACGAGATAAAACGCTTGTATCAAAAAGCCCAACAAGACAACGTACCGTTTGAAAACCCAGTGAAAGAACAGAAGCTGCATTGGGTAACGTAGAATCAAAACCAGTTCTTCTTTTTAAAATAGCGTACCATTACAACTGTTATGGTAAGCATTACCAACCATACTACTGGGTAGCCCCACTTAGAGTGGAGCTCTGGCATAAATTCAAAGTTCATGCCGTATACCCCCACGATAAAGGTAAGCGGCATAAAGATGGTGGAGATTACGGTGAGCACTTTCATCACCTCATTCATGCGGGTGTTCAATGTGTTGATGTGAATATCCATCAAACTGGAGGTGAGGTCGCGATAGGTATCCATGCTATCTATCAAATGCACTACGTGGTCATACACATCAGAGAAGTAACGCTCGTTGGCAGGGTCAATAAAATTAGATTCATTTCTAACTAGCTTGTTGATCGCATCCCGCAAAGGGTATAATGCTTTCCTTAAAAAAATAAGTTCTTTCTTAATCCTTTGAATGCGTTTAAACTCCTTCTCTGTTGGGTTGGTGTAAATGGTGTCTTCTATTTCTTCAATCTGCATCCCAATATTATCAAGCACTATATAATAATTATCAACTATAATATCGATAAGACGATACAAAAGATAATCGGCCTTCTTCTTTCGCACGCGACCTTGGTCTTGTCGAATGCGTTCCCGAAAAGGGCCAAAGGAATCTCCCAAATCTTCCTGAAATGAAAGCAGGTAATCTTTGCCCAATACAAAGCTTATTTGTTCATAAGAAATTTCATTCCCTTCAATGCGATAAAGCATTTTAAGCGTGAAGAAAAGATACTCATCAAACTCTTCTGCTTTCGGCTGATGATCGTTTACAATATCTTCTAACAAAAGAGAATGAAGGCAAAAATGCTCACCAATTTTATTGATGATGGAGTGATCTTGAAGGCCATCTAAATTGATCCAATTGATGAAGCCTGGCTTTATCTGCGAAATCAATTCGGTGATAGGCAGATCTTCATATTTATTGTATTCTGTATCCGAAAATTGAATCAGTTCTAGCAGCACGTTATTCTCGCTTGGCTTCATCTCGGGCAAAGAATGATCAATAGTTTTTATACTTTTTCTTTTTATCATGAAGAAAGTTTTTCTTGGGTGCGATCTTTATAAATAATGGTGCGATACGGTATCTCAATGCCTTCGGCATCGAAGTGTTGCTTGATAGATTTATGCAAATCACATTTTAATTCAAAGCCTTCCGTTGGGTTTCTACTCCACGCATAGGCTCGTAGCAACATGCCTGTTTCTAAAAATGAAATGATACGCACCATTACGGAATATTCCTTCTTGCCCAACTCGTCTGCATTGCGGTTGTCTATGCAATAAGGGTGCCTTATTGCTTCCTCTTGAATAATCTTGATGGCAAGATCAATGTTGGCATCTAGCGCGATAGTGAATTCAATGAACATAATTACCTTTTCATCCACAATGGTTGAGTTGATAATAGTTTCGTTGCTGATAACATTGTTGGGTATCACGATGCGTTTGTTTTCGAAATCTTTAATTACGGTGTGGCGTAAGGTGATGTCTTCCACATCGCCTGAATAGAGTTGGCCTATCTTTACTCTATCGCCCACACTGAATGGACGAAAGATGACCAAGAAAATGCCGCTGATGATATTTGAAAATGCCGACTGAGAAGCAAAACCTACAATGGCTGCCAGCACACCAGCCCCCGTAAGAAGCGTGGTGCTAAACACTTGCAAAGCAGGAATAGACCTGAAAATAATAATGCAAGCACCTAAAAAGATAATAAAGTCAACAGCATTTTTGAAGAAATTGTATCGGGTAGGATCAACCTTTAATTTCCGAGCACTTGCTTTAAAGAATCGGCTTAGTAAAAAGCGAATTACCCGTGCTATTAAAAAGGCAACTGAAAGAACAATCAATGAAAATATTATCTGCTCCCAATATTTGTCTATGCTTTTTATCATGAATCTATTCTAAAGTCACAAAATAACGAATAGTTCTTCTGCAAAGTGACGATCGAATTCATTTTTCTGATTTTTTTTGAACGAAGCACTGAAAATATTACAATTGCCAATTGACTATGCACTATGCCATTGAATCCGTAATATTGTGGTTGATGGCATTGCGTTTAGAGGAAATAAAAACACCCATTGCGGTGGAGATGGCGGAGTTCGAGCACAAGTTTCGAGCTTCTATGAAAACGCGTATTCTCCTGCTGGATAAGATTATGAACTACATTGTGAAACGCAAGGGCAAGCAGATGCGGCCCATGTTTGTGTTTCTCAGCGCAGGTACTTGTGGTGTTATTTCTGAATCTACCTATCGTGCTGCATCACTTATAGAATTACTACATACCGCTTCACTTGTGCATGATGATGTGGTGGACGATTCCAACTACAGACGTGGCTTCTTTTCAGTGAATGCTCTGTGGAAAAATAAAATCGCTGTGCTTGTAGGGGATTTTCTTTTGTCGAAGGGTTTGATTCTTTCCATTGAGAACAAAGATTATGAGTTGTTAGGCATCGTATCGCAGGCGATGAAAGAGATAAGCGAAGGCGAGCTATTACAGATTGAGAAAGCCCGACATCTTGATATTACTGAAGACATTTATTATGAAATCATAAGGCAGAAGACGGCTTCCTTAATTGCTTCTTGCTGCGCCATTGGTGCAAGCTCAAGTGGCGCCTCCATTGAGTTGGTTGAGAAGATGAAAACCTTTGGGGAACTAGTAGGTATGGCCTTTCAAATCAAAGATGACCTGTTCGACTTTGGTGATGATGAAATCGGTAAACCCTTGGGCATCGACATTAAAGAAAAGAAAATGACATTGCCATTAATCTACGCGTTGAGCAAGGCATCTTGGCTGGAGAAGCGCAGAATCATTCGTATTATAAAAACGCAAAGTGACAAACCTAAGAAAGTGAAAGAGGTTATTGAATTTGTAAAGACTTCAGGCGGATTGGAATATGCCAAACAAGCCATGAATTCTTATTATGTGAAAGCAATAAATTGCTTAAGCGATTTCCCCGAATCAACCTATAAAACTTCGCTGTCTCAATTGGTTCAGTTTACCATTGAGAGGAAGAATTAGATTACCGATTTCTGGCCGTAAGAATTCATGATAAAAAAATAATAGCTTTGTTACATGGGCAAGAAGGAAATTATCCAACATTGGATTACGATGGCCGAGCGCGACTGGATGAGTGTTTTAACTCTACACCAAGCTGGGCAACATGTGCACGCATTGTTTTTTTGCCACTTAGTGATAGAGAAAATAATGAAAGCACATTGGGCCAGAGATAATGAGGAAAATGAGCCCCCACGCATCCATGATCTCGAATACCTTTATAACCAAACTGATTTGAAGATCGCGCCTGAACAAGTTGACCTTTTAGGTGTAATGAATTCTTGGAATTTGGAAGGTCGTTATCAAGATTACAAGGATAAATTTTACAAAAGAGCTTCGCGCACTTACACTGAAGAAAAAATTAAACAAGTAGATAACCTACGCTTATGGTTACTATCAGAATTGCAAAACAAATAATACGTCAATTAGTATCAGAACTGCAATCCGTAGGTTATTCACCCACTCGGGCTATTCTTTTTGGTTCTATTGCGAAAGAAAAATCGCATCCTCTATCCGATATAGATGTAGCCATTTGGGATAAAAAATTCACTGGCTGTAGGCCGATTGATATTGAACCTCTTATAAAAATTTTACATCGCTACTCTCGCGTTGAACTACACACCTTTGGGGCTTCAGAAGGTGCTAGTGACAATCCATTCATTCAGGAAGTGGAAAGAGATGGAATTGTGGTGGATATAAAAGATTAATGATTAAAAGTTAAGTGACGATTATGATTAAATCCTATTTCTACCAGCTTCCATTATTGCATATTGCTTTAGGCTTGAAAACGTGGGAGTATCTAGTGTGCTAGAGGCTGGGCCAGTCTTTTCGGGAGAGAATACACCTTCGCTTTCCCACCATTTTTTAGCATTGGTGCGAGCTTCGTTTTTATCTACATTAAAATAGTTGATAATAGAATCGGAAACGATCCAAGGCTTGGCTATTGTAGCATATTTTTCAAAAATCATAGAACGCATCTGTGTGCCTGAAGAATTGTTTTTGAAATGCGAAACCGTATAAGAAAGCGTCTCTGGCTCAGTCATAATCATATCCCAATATTTTTGAGAAGCCACCACATCGGCTGTAGTTAAAAGATAGCCTAGTCCGGTATCGATGGGTTCTTTTGTTATCTGGCAAGACGCCTTAAATACCTTCTTTTTTTTGCCGAAGAGAGAATCAAAGATTGCCATAAACTTTATTTTATACAGTAGATACTCGAGAACCAGCAAATAGTTGCATCGAAGGCGTTATTTTTTTATCTAAGTTACCCTTAATGATAGTGAAAAGAAGATCAAGAGCCCTTAGTTACAACAGGTTTACGCTTTTGGAATTTCTCATAGTTATTCAAAAACTCATCAATTTTATCAACTGGTATTTTACGCGCTATCACCTTTTTCTTGTCATCCAATATATAGACTGTTGGCATAGTTTCTGTAAAGTAAAGCAAACTGAAATGCTCTTTGGAGTATGATCTTGGGCCATTCACTGTTATCCACTTCATCTTCATTTCTTTGATGTAATCCTTCATCTTCTTCATACTCGAATCGCTGGCCACGGCATACACTTCCAAATCGTACTTGATTTTATTTTTATCATAGAACTCAACCAAT
Source organism: Cytophagales bacterium (assembly GCA_038205685.1). Taxonomy (GTDB): domain Bacteria; phylum Bacteroidota; class Bacteroidia; order Cytophagales; family Cyclobacteriaceae; genus ELB16-189. The sequence continues at coordinate 83,194 of JBBRBQ010000010.1, forward strand.
TTGGGCGATTCTTTTCTGCAATGCCCGCAATCGGGATCGAAAAAATAAACCACCGTATACTTCTTTTTAATGTCGTATAAAGACTTAGGTAGAAGGTTTTGATCTTGCATGATGAGAGGCGGAGCAGCCCTGCCAATCATGGCTCGTCTAATTTTATCAGAATAGTCTTTCAAGCTTTTTTTGAAAGGCGCATTAGCCCAAAAATCCATTTCGCCAGAGGCAAAATACTTGTCGAATATTCTTACATACACCTCATCAAGCCCCATTATTTCGGGGTTTTGATAAGTTACAAGACAGGTAAATACCATGTATTTATAAGTCTCTTGATTTTTTTTGGCTTTGGCGACTAACCCATCAATGGCTTTCATAATGGTATCAGTCTGAGGTAGAAAAAGTTTCTCCAAATACTCCTTCACCTTCTCCTGATAAAACGGCCTAGGCATTTTTATCATAGCATCATCGGCCACATCAAAGTAGTCGAAAAAGTGTTCGCGGTAATATCTCAATTGAAAAGTGGAATCAATATTTCCATTTGCCAATTTAGGTGGCTCGGGTATTTCTATTTGCTTGGTTGCTTTAAGAATCCGGGCTGTAACAGTGGTTGGATTTTTTTCTATCAACACATTTTGATAAGCAATAACTTTTTTATTGATCTTAGAAAATTCTTCACGAGCAGCTTTCTTCTGATCTTCTTTTAGCGTGCTGTCTTCCAATATTTTAATGTAAGGAGCGGCTTCATCATGGCGATCCTTATTGAACATTATGTGTTCAAAGAACAGTTGATTATCTACATCACCTGCCACCTTCATACTTGTTACATAATCCACTACGGCCGTTTCCAATCCAAAATCTTGATCGCTGCCAACAACAAAATCAAATATTTTGGATTTCTCTTTTTCGCCCAACACGATAAAATAGACACCCTGAGGAAGAGTCTTTTTGCCGTCAAACATGAACATGCCTTGCTTATCCACTTTGGCAGTATCATCCAAATAGGTGCTTTCGGCAAAGAAATGCCCCAAATAAACCGTGGTATCTTTCAACCCTCTTATTTTGAAATTGAATTTATGCCCGCTTTGCGCGAAGGCTTGGGATGATAGAAAAATAAGAGTAAGGAATGTTAATAATCGCATAGTTATTACAATTGAAGTTCAAATTTGATAAAAGGAAAGAGCATTGACAATAGCGACTCTGTACAATGCTGAAAATTCGGCTAGTTTAACAATTCATTCACAAAATCTAAGCTGGTAGATAGTTAGTATAGTCAACCTATCAGTATGAATATTTAGATTAAGTTGATAAATTCGATTTTCAAAGTATTCTTATGCTTATAAAACCATTTTTAGCATTGCTACTTGTTTTCGGTTTTAATTTTTTGGCCTTTGGTCAAGAAATTCTGATCGATTCAACAAGGTTCAAAAAAATAGCATCCGTGCCAGGCATCTTACTACAACATAAAGATTTTAATCAAGGCATAATTAATTCTCCTTATCAATTATTCAACGGAAAGTTTTCTGGTCTAGGAATGTCTGCATTTGGAGCGGACCCCAATGGTGAATTTGTGTTACGAGTAAGAGGACTTTCGAGCCTTCAAAATGAAAGCAAGCCACTGATTGTGGTAGATGGGTTTGTTGTTAACGATTTTCTTTTGGTGGATGCCAACGATATTGAAGAAGTGTCATTGTTGAAAGATGCAGCTTCCACATCATTATATGGGTTGCAAGGAGGCAATGGCGTTCTGCTGATTACAACAAAAACAAGAAAGAAAGAGGCCTTGTCAGTGGGGTTCAATTCTACTGTTGGTATTGAGCAACCGATATTCAATGTAATTCCTTTAACTGCATCCGAATATACTGCGTTTCCTCTTTCGAGCGATCTTGGTAGCTCAACCAATTGGCTCAACGAAATAACCAGAACTGGAACGTCAACGGTAAATAACATAAGTCTAAGTGGTGGCTCTGAAAATTTCTCGATTCGAACAGCCGTCAATTATAGAAAAACAGCTGGGGTATTAAAAGGAAGTGGATTTGATCAATTAAACGGTAGATTAAGTATTGAACAAAAAGCACTCAACAACAAATTGATAGTTCGCATGGACTTGGCAAGTACAATTAGAAATTCAGATTATGGCTTTCCTGAAGCTATTAAATACGCTATAAATGCAAATCCAACCATGCCCATTTTAGCGGAAATTCCTTGCTGTATGGCGGCTATAGCCAATCGATAAAATATGAAGCCTTTAATCCGGCTGCGATTATAGATCAGAACATTAATACAGGAAACGAAAGTACCTCTGCTCTATCATTGTCCAGTATTTATTCATTTGATAAATCCTTAAAAGGATTATCAGTAAAAATTGGATTTCAATTTCAAGATCAAAACTTGTTGACAGGGCAATATTTTTCGAAGAACAGCATGTATGGTTCTAATGGAGGAAAAGGGCTTGGCAACCGAGCTACTCAAAGCCAAACAAGGCAACAATTTTTAACTACGGTAGCCTATGAAAAGAAAGTGAAGGATATTGGATTTCAAATTAATTCAGGTTATCAATATCAAGATAATTTTCAAAGTTCCCTTAATTTAGAAGGAGGTGATTTTTTAACGGACGCTTTCACGTTTAACAATTTGGTAGCCGCTCGCGATTTTCAAAATGGATTGGGCAAAGTTGCTTCCTCTGCCGATTCATATAAATTGATATCTTTTCTAAATGCTGCCTCAGTTGTATATAAGGATAAATATTTTTTAAACGCCACTGCCAACTCTACGGGCTCTACCCGTTTAGGAGCAAACAATAAATGGGCTTTTCTTCCCTCAATTAGCGGAGGCGTAGAATGGAAAAACCTGCCCCTATTTAATTCGCTCAAGTTGCGAGCCGCTTGGGGGAAGGTGGGCAATCAGCCACAGCAGTCTAATCTTTCAGGATCTTTGATAACTCAGAGCGGAGGAAATTATTTTTATAACGGAAATTACTTACCAAGCTATTACACTGTAAGGGAAGCTAATCCCGATCTAAAATGGGAAGAAAAAACAGAAATAGATATTGGGACAGACTTCACTGTTTTGAACAACAGGATTAAAGTAAGTTTTGATTGGTTCACCAATTCTGTAACTAACTTTTACACACTATATACAGCTTACAATTTTGATAACTCGCCACGATATTCGCATTACGCCAATTTCGGAGAAGTTCAAAACAAGGGGCTGGAGCTAAATGCGGAAATGGCCGCTATCAATAACACTAAATTCAAATGGGTTTTTAATATCAATTTATCAACTATCAATACGGAAGTGGTTAGCCTTAAGGGAGGCAGCGGATATGCAGACGAAAAAGGACGCTATTTCCCCAGCTATGTATTATCTGGACCAGGTAGCAGTGCATCAGGCGTTACGTTAGTTCAAGAAGGCTCACCTGTTGGCCAAATTTTTGGCCCGGTCTTCGATGGTGTAAATGCAGACGGAACACCTAAGTATAAAGATCTTGATGGCGATGGTAGGAGTATTGCTGATAGCTTCGGTGATAAGAAAGTAATCGGGAACGGACTTCCAAGTATGTTTTTAGGTTGGGGAAATAGATTGAGTTATCAACGATTTGAATTGTCATTTTTCTTTAGAGGAGCCTTTGGGCATCAAAAGATAAATTCGTATCGGTTCTTTCAAGAAACAACAAATGCAGCGGGTTATGGCAATTTAGTAAAGTCAGCTCACGCCATTCCTTCTTTACGGTATGATTACTTCTCTGATAGGTATGCTGAGGATGCGGACTTTATTAAACTAGATAACATCTCAGTGAAATACCATGTGCCTTCAACATTCAATATTACTATTACTGCTACTGTCCAGAATCTCTTTACATTAACTTCGTATTCGGGACTTGATCCTGAGGCAGCATATCCTAATCCCGCATTAAAGGGGGGCGCCAGAGTGTATATTCCATATTCAAATCAATTCACGGCAGGCATTGAAGCAAGAGGCAATTACTTACCATCAAAAGTTTTTTCTATCGCGGCAAGCTTCAAGTTTTAACTCTTGGTTAAACAAAATCTCATTCCATCACATTCTCTTTACTTTTGTTGGTGAGGTAAACCATACCAATCACAAAACAAATGCTAGCAACAATAATGGGATACCACAATCCCGCAAAGGGATCGCCTGCTGGCCTTGAATCTGTCTTACTTAATTCAAATAAGCTTGTGGCTAAGAAAGGTGTGAGCCCACCGAAAATTCCATTGCCGATATGATAGGGTAGTGACATAGAAGTGTACCTAATTTTAGTAGGAAATAGCTCCACTAAAAATGCTGCAATTGGGCCGTAAACCATTGCTACAAGCACCACTTGTATAAACACCAACAGAACCATAAAAACAAAAGCTTTAGTACCCAATGTTATTTCCTTTTTCACTTCAGGCTTATCGCTATTGGATGAGATTATTTTTGTGGTTTGTATCAGTTTACTTTCATCTGTAAACGTGATAATGCGTTTGGCAATCCGTAACGTATCTCCTGCTTCGTTGATGGAAGTTGTCTTTGAAATCTGCTCCGCTCCTACCATTTCAGTTTTAAGGGATACATCGGCAAGAGAATATAGCTGTTGATACAGTGGGCGATATAAAATCGCGGCAAGCACCAAGCCTGTCATCATTATATATTTTCTTCCAATTTTATCAGACCATGCACCAAAGACAATAAAGAGTGGGGTACCCGTGAGCAATGCAATAGCCAAAATATAATAGGATTGTGAAAATTCTACTAAACAATTTTTTTGAATGAACGAGAGTGCATAAAACTGCCCCGTGTACCAAACTACACCCTGCCCTGCCGTAGCACCAAAGAGCGCAATCAATACCAATTTTAAATTTGCCTTGTTACCAAAACTTTCTTTGATAGGATTAGTAGAAAGCTTGCCTTCTGCTTTTACTTTGGTGAACAAGGGCGACTCTTGCATGCGAAGACGAATGTAAATTGAAATGCCCACTAGCAATGCCGATAGTAAAAAAGGAATACGCCACCCCCACGTTGAAAACGCTTCCACTCCAATTGACTGGCGCACCAACAATATCACACCCAGTGAAACAAAAAAACCCAAAGTGGCCGTGGTTTGTATAAAGCTTGTGTAATAGCCGCGCTTTCCAGGAGGCGCATATTCGGCCACATAAGTTGCTGCGCCACCATACTCGCCACCAAGAGCCAAGCCTTGGGCTAATCGTAAGAACAAAACAATGAGTGGTGCAAATATGCCAATGGTTTCATAACCTGGCACCAACCCAATAGCAAACGTGGAGCCACCCATTAAAATAAGCGTGACCATGAAAGTATATTTTCTTCCTACCAAATCGCCAAGCCTACCAAACACCAACGCGCCAAAAGGCCTAACTATAAAGCCCGCGGCAAAGGTTGCTAGCGTTGAGAGAAATGCGGCTGTGGGATTAGCCTTTGGAAAAAATTGTTCGGATAGTATAACGGCTAAACTTCCGAAGATAAAGAAGTCATACCACTCTATAAGTGTACCAACAGATGATGCGATAATAACTGACCATAATTTTTTTTTCTCAGCTGGGGAAGTTGGCATAAAAGTATTTCAGGGTTTAAAACTTTATGTTAAAGTATAAAAGAAATAAAGATGATAAAATTTGCTAGAATGAAAAGGCTATCCTTTCAAGATTTAGAATGGCCACCATTCTGTCTAATTACTTTCAAGCTAAATTCAAGGATTTTATTGACCGAAATTATTAGTTTATTTAGAAAAGATTAAACCATGAACATTCAAACCAGAAAAAAATTACCAAACTCATAAAGTCTCCTGCTTTTCTGTCGTAGGGCCAGCCCATTACTGCAACCTAAGCCTTTCAGGGTCTTGGTAATTGTTCCAAAATCTAATGAGATTAATGCCCTCTTTGCTATTCCTATAAAACAAGGTGACCTGCTTACTTACAACTGCTCTTCGCACGTCACAATAATTACAATCAATTCACTTCCCTCCCATCGCCTTAATCACCAAACTCATAAAGGCTCCGGCCTTTCTATCATTGAGCCAACGCGTAACAACAACCAGGTCATGTTCATTGTCGACAAAAATATAATTGCCGCCATACCCTTGCGCTGAATAAACACTAGTGGGCACGCCTGCCAGTCTGCCTTCGGTATTGGTCCACCACATTAATGCATACGATTTGTTAGGCAATGAAGGCTGATGAGAATCGTTCACCCACTTCTCTGAAATAAGTTGCTTGCCATTCCACTTGCCTTTGCGGAGAAACAACAAACCGAAGCGCGCCATGTCCATCGTGTTGATAAACATGCCACCACCAAAATGTCCGCCACCACTTACCGATTGCATCATCAATCCATCCAATGGCACATACGAATTTTCATATCCATGCCAACGCCATGTTATTGATGCCCCAATGGGATCCATTATCTTATCTTTAAAAATAGATGGCAGCGGTTTGCGATATACCTGTAGCAACGAATAGGCTAGTAGGTTTACTCGTACATCGTTGTATTCAAAAACTGTTCCCGGCTCAACCAGTTTCCTATTTTTCCAATCGTCAATGCCACCTTCTTTGGGTGGGCGATCGGCCCAATCGCAAATTCCAAACTGGCATCCCGACCAATCGGACGATTGATTCAACAAATGCTCCCATGTTATTTTTGAGTTATGATCTCCTGCAAAGGTTTCGTCAACTACATACTTATCCACTTTATCAGATAGGCTTTTAATTAGGTTCTGATCGAGAGCCAATCCTGCAACTGTGGATAACATACTTTTGGTAGCACTAAACGTCATGTCAATACGATTGACATCGCCCCATTGAGCAACTATGTATCCGTTTTTGATTATTACTCCTGCGGGAGCTCCACGATGTTTTGTTGGCCCTAGGATTTTAAAATCAGGTTCATTGGCATAGCTTTTTAAAATAGCAATTCGCAAGTCACGATCAACAGCATTCTCGTTATGCAAAGCAACATTCACTGCGCTATCCAGCCATGCTTTATTCATACCAACTTCTTCGGGCTTTTTAGTTTGCCAATCGGAAGCTGGAAAATATTGTTGCGCTGCTACTTTCGAACCTACAAAAAGTAGGATCAGAAGGAATTGTATTTTTAATTTCATTTGTTAGTAATTCTTTGCTTAGTTAAAGGGAAGAAAGTTTACAAACAAATAAGAAAAAAATATCAGTAAAAAGAAAGGTGTTTATTGAAGGGCGGCAAGCAAATTAAACTTGGTAAACATCAAAAGGCCTCCCCTAATTGCGCATTGAAATTAAAGCCATCTTTACCAAATCCAAAATCGAGCCCTAGGTTAGTATTTGATTTTTTATTGATTTTGATACGCGCTCCAAAACCTCCTGCTGGTAACGCATACGTAAACTGGTTAGTATCAGGCTCGGTAAAAGATTCCACATTGGCAAATACAACTCCACCAAATAATCCATTCTGTGTAATATCAAACCGATACTCTGCTTCGCAGTATAACATCTCTTTTCCGCGAAAGCGAGCAAAGGTATAGCCTCTTCCTGTTTGTCCGTTAAGATCTTGTGAAGTAGAAGGCAAATTGAGATAGGGCACACTACCATATGTACCCCAATACATTGCCCACACTGCAAGAATTCTCCGCTTACCGTTGATGGCAGTTAATGGAATATACCTGCGTACATCCATATACAATGAAGACCATAATAGCGCATTGCCCATCAATGCAGGGTTAGTGCGGAATATAGCGGTTGCATAAGTTCCCTTCATAGGGTTTACAGAGTTTCGTCTATTATCATACAATGCGCTAAAGCTAATACCTGATGAAAAAAGACTTTCGCTAGTACCCACTCCATACTTTTCAAAGGAACTGGGATTGGTAGGAGAAACTCCAGGAGCGAGATTGTAAAATCGGTCATAGTTAATTCCCATGCCGTAAAAAAAAAGATTGGTCTTATGCCAATCGCGATTGAGGCTGAAATATAATTTAATACTTTTAGTTGCGATCTGATATTTATCAGCATCTACTGTGTTGGCACCCAATCCCCACGTAAATGAATCCAAATTGGAAAGATTGATATCGCCAGGTATGTTCCAGGTGTTGTTCTTTGTCCACAAATTAAAACGATAACCAAGACCAAATTTATTACTAAAGTTGGTTGATGGCTCCAACGAAATATTTGATAAATACGTGGAGTCGGACTTACCCAAATAAAAAGCAGAGTTGAATGATGAAACAAATACTTTTTTTCCTCCTCTTCTTTTGGTTGAAACCGGAACAAAAGATAAGTACAGTTTTTTGTTCGCCTGCTTTACTTTCACCACTTTATCCTCCTTCACTTTATCCTCTTTCTGAAAGTGTTTTTGAATGACTTCCACCAAATCGGTTTTGCGAGTATCGTTGGGTATAAAATTTCGCACTTGAGCCACTCCCTTAGACGTTATTATTAGAATTGCAAAGGCAACCTTAATAACTATTAATAAAGTGTATGCGTTGGTTTTCATTTAATAAAACAGACTTCAACTCGCGAATCACTATAGTTAATTCACCAAACATAAACTTCAACTCTGAACCAAGAATTCTGAGCTTAATCCAGATCTCAGAACTTAAAACTTTCGACTCAAATCAATTTCTTATACTTAATCCTCTTAGGTTGTTCATCACCCAGGCGCTTGCGTCTATTCTCTTCGTATTCGCTGTAGCCGCCTTCAAACCAAACCACTTGCGAGTCGCCTTCAAAGGCAAGTATGTGTGTGCATACGCGATCTAAGAACCACCTATCGTGACTGATTATAACTGCGCAACCACCAAAATTCTCCAAGGCTTCTTCCAAAGCTCGGAGTGTATTTACATCCAAATCGTTTGTTGGTTCATCCAACAATAAAAGATTGCCGCCTTGCTTCAGTGCAATAGCCAAGTGAGCACGGCCACGCATACCACCCGAAAGTTCTTTCACTTTCTTTTGCTGATCGTTACCACCAAAATTGAACTTGCTTACATAAGCTCGAGAGTTCACTTGCTTACCTCCCAACTCCATTAACTCGTTGCCTCCAGTGATGGCCTGATACACCGTATCCTCGGGTTTAAGGTCGTCATGCTCTTGATCTACATAAGCTATCTTAACGCTTTCACCAACATCAAAGCTTCCTGCATCGGGCTTCTCCTGACCAGTTATCATTTTGAAAAGGGTTGTCTTACCTGCACCATTGGGGCCAATAATGCCAACTATACCAGCAGGTGGTAAAGCGAAGGTTAAATTCTCATACAACAATTTATCTCCGTATGCTTTCGATACACCCATTGCTTCAATTACTTTAGAACCAAGTCGTGGGCCAGCCGGAATAAACAATTCCAGTTTTTCTTCCTTTTCGCGTGTCTCACTACTTAATAATTTTTCATAAGCACCTAAGCGCGCCTTGCCTTTTGCCTGGCGACCTTTGGGGTTCATGCGCACCCATTCAAGTTCGCGTTCCAAAGCTTTTTGTCGTTTGGATTCTGTCTTCTCTTCTTGCATCAATCGCTTTTGCTTTTGGTCTAGCCAAGAAGAATAATTTCCTTTCCAGGGAATGCCTTCACCACGATCCAATTCAAGAATCCAACCGGCAACATTATCCAAAAAGTAACGATCGTGAGTTACAGCAATTACAGTTCCTTTATACTGACGAAGATGTTGCTCTAACCAATTCACCGATTCAGCATCCAAGTGGTTGGTGGGTTCATCTAGTAATAAAACATCGGGCTCCTGCAAAAGTAAACGGCACAAAGCCACGCGTCTTTTTTCACCACCAGATAAATGTTCTATTTTGGCATCGGGTGGAGGTGTGCGCAACGCATCCATGGCACGTTCTAATTTGTAATCAAGATCCCATGCACCAATGGCATCTAATTTTTCCTGAACATCACTTTGCTTTTGTATCAACTTATCCATTGCATCAGGATCATCAAGCACAGCAGGGTCGCCAAATTTTTCATTAATCGCCTCAAATTCTTTTAGCAAATCAACAGTAGCTTGAACGCCTTCTTCTACAATCTCTTTCACTGTTTTGTTTTTGTCAAGTTGTGGTTCTTGCTCCAATAAACCAACAGAGAAACTTAAATCTGAAACAACCTCACCTTGAAACTCTTTGTCAATTCCAGCTATGATTCGAAGTAGCGAAGATTTACCAGAACCATTCAAACCGAGGACGCCAATCTTAGCTCCGTAAAAGAAACTGAGATAAATATTTTTTAATACCTGTTTTTGTGGAGGGTAAATCTTGTTTACGCCCGTCATCGAGAAGATAATTTTTTCGTCAGCCATGGATTGTAGTGTTGTTATGCAAATATGAATCTTTTGTATTAGAAAAAGTGCCTCTCAAGCTTCAAATGCGGTTACTTTTTAAGTATCAAAACAATTGACCCGATAGGTATTGACAATGAGTGAATTAATTCTATTTTTGCGGAAAAGTAAAAAGGGGAATAAACTATGTATTGGACACTTGAACTAGCCTCTTATTTGGAAGATGCGCCTTGGCCAGCCACCAAAGATGAATTGATAGATTTCTCGATACGCTCGGGAGCACCGTTGGAAGTTGTTGAAAACTTGCAAGAGTTGGAAGATGATGGACAGCCTTATGAAAGCATTGAAGAGATTTGGCCGGATTACCCCACCAAGGAAGACTTCTTCTTTAATGAAGATGAATACTGACAATGCAACAATTCGTTGATGAGCTAATTCGTTGGAGCAGCTCCAATAGTTAGTAAATCGAAATTAACGAATCATTTATTACCGAATTAACGAATTAAGTAATGCTTCTGCTACTACCAAATCTTCTGGTGTTGTGATTTTTATATTTTCGTAGCTGCCTTCAAAAAGGGAAATTGTATGTCCAGCTTTTTCGGCAACGCTAGCATCATCGGTTAAACTTGTGTCTTCTTTTCCTTGATAAGCATTTTTGATCAATTGCAGATCAAATGTTTGAGGAGTTTGAATCAACCTGAATTTAGAACGATCAACTGCTTTGGTATTATCTTGATCCGTCATTCGAATAGATTCTTTCAAACGCACCGCAGAAACAGCACACTTATGAATTGCAGCCAGTCTGAACGATGCACTAATAATATCTTCGTTGACTAATGGACGAACGCCATCGTGGATAGCAACCAAGCCATTCCCTTCCAATAATGCCAACCCATTTCTAACGGATTGAAAACGAGTCTCACCACCTTTCTGAAGCCGAACAGACTTATTGAAATTAAACTTTCGGCATATGGAATTCCAAATCTCAAAGTCATCTTCTGGAAGTACCAATACAATTGAAATAGAGGGTGAATACCTATAAAAAGCTTCAAGCGTATGAAGTAGAACAGGCTTGCCATTCAATTCAATAAATTGCTTTGGTAAACTGCTTTTTATGCGTGTGCCTTTACCACCGGCAACAATAATTGCGTACTCTGGTTGGTTCAATTCTCAGGATTTATTTAAAATTAAAAAAGCCTCAGTAATTACTGAAGCTTTCTATCAAATGTATGGTATTGCTTTACAGAATCATTAATGCATCTCCGTAAGTAAGAAATTTATATTTTTCCTTCTTAGCCATTTCATAAGCTTTCATTACTAAATCGTATCCACCAAAAGCGGCTGTCATCATTAGCAAAGTCGACTCAGGTTGATGGAAATTTGTAATCAAAGAGCTGCAAATCTTAAACTCATAAGGTGGAAAGATGAATTTATCAGTCCATCCTTCACGTTCCTTCAAACGGTTGGTTGCAGACACTGCTGTTTCCAATGAGCGCATTGAAGTTGTGCCAATGGCGCACACTTTATTTTTGTTTTCCAGCGCTTTGTTCACGGCATTAACACATTCTGTTCCAACAATATAGTTTTCAGAATCCATTTTGTGCTTGGTAAGGTCTTCCACATCTACAGCGCGGAAAGTACCAAGGCCAATATGTAATGTGATAAAAGCCATGTCTACGCCTTTCAATTGAAGACGTTTTACCAATTGCTTTGTAAAGTGCATACCAGCAGTTGGCGCAGAAACTGCTCCTTTGTGCTTTGCGAAAATTGTTTGGAAACGCTCCTTATCAGCGGATTCAATTTTGCGTTTGATGTATTTTGGAAGTGGTGTTTCTCCTAGTGATTCAACCACTTTATTGAAAGCATCGGCATTGCCATCAAATAAGAAACGGATGGTTCTACCTCTAGATGTAGTATTATCAATGACTTCAGCCACTAAATCGCCATCACCAAAGTAAAGTTTATTGCCAACACGGATTTTCCTTGCGGGATCAACTAGCACATCCCACAAGTGCATTTCAGAATTTAATTCGCGAAGAAGAAACACTTCTATTTTAGCACCTGTCTTTTCCTTTCTGCCGTAAAGGCGAGCAGGAAAAACCATCGTGTCGTTGGCTACCATAATGTCGCCATCATCGTAGTAGTTTACTATGTCTTTAAAAACTTTGTGTTCAATTTTACCAGTAGAACGATTGACAACCATTAAGCGGCTTTCGTCTCTGTTTTCGGCTGGATGTGAGGCAATTAAACTAGGAGGTAATTCAAATTTAAATTCTGATAATTTCATTGGTAACTTACGGGTTTCCGTTATTATATTCTATAAAAGAGGTGCAAAAATAGACAAACCAATTTGAAATGCAACGCTTATTTCGCTCAATTTCTTTTGGTAACTAAAAATCAAATTTCCCGTCTTTAAGAAAATGAGTACTAAATCAAATCACTAAAATTAGAAACTGGTAGATCTTAATTAATTTGTCACCAAAATAAAATTATCCCGTTACAAGCACATGCTAACACTCCGCCTCATTTTTGAAAGCTTCAGTTTTGCCTGGAAGGCTTTGAAATCCAATATCCTCAGAACTATCCTTTCTCTGTTAGGAGTTACTGTTGGTATTTTCGCCATTATTGCTGTGCTCACAGTAGTAGATTCGCTTGAAAAAAATATTAAAGACAGTTTTAATTTTTTAGGTACTGGAGTCCTTTATATCAATAAATGGCCCTTTGTACCAGAAGGTGGTGGCGAATTTAAGTGGTGGGAATATTGGAGGAGGCCAACCCCTTCGGTAAACGAATTCAAGTTTTTGCAAGCCAACCTCAAGCATCAAAGTGCGATGGCGATATATGTTCCAAAAGGAAACAATGTTGTAAGAAGGGAAAATAATAGCATAGGGCAAATAGGACTGCGTGGAGCCGGTCTTGGTTACGAAACTATTTTTGAGATAAATCTGGAATCCGGAAGATACTTTACCAACGATGAAGTTGAAGCGGGAAGGAACATGGTAATTATGGGCTATGAAGTAGCCAAGGCACTATTTCCGGATCAAGACCCTATTGGAGAACTTGTTAAAATCAGAAACATGAAGTTCAAAGTAGCTGGTGTAATGAAAAAGCAAGGGCAAAGCTTCTTAGGAACACCTAGTAATGATTTTACTGTAATCATTCCTTATAACTCATTTCGTAAGCTGTACCAGACAGGAACAGGCACTTGGAACGAACTTCAATCAATGTTTGGTGTAAAAGGAAACGAATACGATATAGGTTTGGTAGAGTTAGAAAGTGAAATAAAAGGCCTAATGCGCACGAGGCGCGGCCTGCGCCCAGGGCAAAAGGACAATTTCTCAATAAACCGTCCGGAAGCAATTGCCAATGCTATTGGTGGATTGTTTGATATTGTGGGTGCTGCCGGATGGGTTATTGGGGGCTTCTCTATGTTGGTAGGGGGTTTCGGCATTGCCAACATTATGTTTGTGTCAGTAAAAGAGAGAACGCCAATTATTGGACTTCAAAAATCATTAGGAGCAAAGAATTACTTCATCCTTTTTCAGTTCTTATTTGAAGCTGTTTTTCTAAGTATGATTGGTGGCCTTGCGGGATTAGTGCTGGTTTATCTTCTTACCTTAATACCCTTTGGAAGTCTGGAGGTTGTGCTGACACTCAATAACATTGTTTTAGGGCTGGGCGTATCTTCGATTATTGGCCTTGTTGCTGGAATCGTTCCTGCTGCAATGGCCGCAAGACTTGATCCAGTTGCGGCTATTAGAGCGAATTAAAAATTTAGAAGTTCAAGGTTCAGAGTTTTAAATTCTGAACCTTGAACTTAACTACTTAGGACTTACTCTACTTCCTTCTTTAAGTCAACCGCTCCACTAGCAATCTTCTCTTTTATTTTCTTTTCAAGATCTTCCAACAGTTCAGGATTATCTTCAATGAGTTGTTTAACTGAATCTCTTCCTTGGCCAAGCTTATTTCCGCTATAAGAGAACCATGAACCTGCTTTTTGAATTACATTCAGCTCCACTCCTAAATCAACAATCTCCCCCGACTTTGAAATTCCCCTTCCATACATGATATCAAACTCAACCACTTTAAATGGAGGTGCTACTTTATTTTTCACCACTTTCACTTTCACGCGATTTCCAGTAATGTCATCTGCAGATTCCTTTATTTGGCCGATTCTCCTAATATCAAGACGAACTGAGGCGTAGAATTTTAATGCATTACCACCTGTAGTTGTTTCAGGATTGCCAAACACAATTCCAATTTTTTCACGCAATTGGTTAATGAAGATACAAGCACAGCCTGTTTTGCTGATAGTGCCTGTTAACTTTCTCAATGCCTGCGACATCAACCGCGCCTGCAAGCCCATTTTACTTTCACCCATTTCTCCTTCTAACTCAGCCTTTGGAACAAGGGCGGCTACAGAGTCAATTACAATAATATCAATTGCTCCTGAGCGAATTAGATGTTCAGCAATTTCGAGTGCTTGTTCGCCATTATCGGGCTGCGAGATAAGAAGGTTTTCGGTATCAATGCCTAACTTTTCCGCATACGATCTATCGAAAGCATGTTCGGCATCAATAAAAGCTGCCAAGCCACCTTTTTTCTGAGCCTCAGCAATGCAATGCAGGGTAAGAGTGGTTTTACCTGACGATTCAGGCCCGTATATTTCTGTTACTCGTCCTCGAGGTATTCCACCAATGCCCAACGCAATATCCAATCCTAAAGAACCAGTCGATATTGCGGGGACATCCGATACTACCTGATCATTTAATCTCATTACGGTGCCTTTGCCGTAGGTCTTTTCCAATTTTTCTACTGTAAGCTGGAGAGCTTTTAGCTTTTCCTTATTGTCTTTGTCTTTATTATCGCTCATGGATAGTGATTGTTATAGTTAGTATTCAATTCAAAATTCAACCTTTGAGATTAGTATTCCAAAGCCAAGCTGTTTAATTCTTTTAATTCACAAAAATACTAATAAAATTAGTTTTACTAAATTATTTATCAAATAAATTAAAAATACAGGCTAATTTTTTCTGTCAACTGGCTAAATATTATCAAATTTGAAGCTGGAATAAAGTGACCAAATGAAGCAATATTTAGAGCTTGAAAGACACATATTAGAAAACGGAGCCATCAAAACTGATAGAACTGGAACAGGAACTATTTCCGTTTTTGGTTACCAGATGAGGTTTAATTTGCAAGATGGCTTTCCCTTGGTTACCACTAAAAAGATTCACCTCCGATCCATTATTTATGAACTTCTTTGGTTTTTGAGAGGTGATACCAATATTAAATACTTAAAAGAGAACGGTGTTTCCATTTGGGATGAATGGGCAGATGAAAACGGAGACCTTGGCCCCGTTTATGGAAGCCAATGGCGCAGTTGGCCTTCGCCAAATGGCGAACATATCGATCAAATCACTAAACTGCTTCATCAAATCAAAACCAAACCCGATTCTAGAAGGCACATTGTTTCGGCATGGAACCCTGCTGAGGTTGATAAAATGGCGTTGCCTCCATGCCATGCACTTTTTCAGTTTTATGTTGCTGACGGAAAATTATCTTGTCAATTGTATCAAAGGTCATGCGATACTTTCTTGGGCTTGCCTTTCAACATTGCTAGTTATGCCTTGCTCACGCACATGGTGGCTCAACAGTGCGACCTTGAAGTGGGCGATTTTGTTTGGACAGGGGGAGATGTTCACGTGTATAACAATCATCTCGACCAATTGAATTTGCAGCTTTCGCGCGAGCCATTTCCTTTGCCTCAACTAAATATCAAAAGAAGACCAGTCTCAATTTTTGAATACCAGTTTGAAGATTTTGAGATACTGAACTATCAATCGCACCCAGGAATAAAAGCGCCCATTGCGGTATAGATTGGTTTCAAGGTTATATAATTTTGCTTGTAGCTCGAGATTCGTAGAGAGGGGCAAGAAACTTATACCTTAAAAAGTTTAACAAATACCCCAAAACAGAAATCCTTTTGCCATTTCTTCCGTTAGTCTAACCCGTATGGCGGAAAAAAGCAGTGTATTTGATATGATTGGTCCTGTTATGATCGGACCCTCCAGCTCACATACCGCTGGCGTTGTACGAATTGGCCTTGCAGCCTCCAAACTTTTGGGGGGCACACCCGAAGAAGCCACCATCATTTTCTATAATTCTTTTGCTAGAACGTATGAAGGCCACGGCAGTGACCGCGCCATCCTTGCCGGATTAATGGGTTTTCAAACGGATGATAAACGGATCAAGGAATCCATTGACATTGCACAGGCATTGGGTATTAAATACACATTCAAATCGAGTTCAAATGCTTCGACATTGCATCCCAACTCAATTCGTCTGCAATTGTTAAGGGGAGGTCGAGAAATTGAAGTGCTGGGTGAAAGCAAAGGTGGAGGAATTGTTAATATTGCTGAGATTAATGGATTTAACGCAGGGTTTAGTGCAGCAATGCATACATTGATTATTTTTGCAGCCGATGTAAAAGGTAGCATCGCATTTGTAGCTGATGTGCTGGCGCATGATGATTGCAACATTGCCACGATGTCTGTTTCCCGAAAGGGAAAGAATGATTTGGCGTGCCAAGTGATTGAAATGGATTCGGGCATAAAGCCTGTAACATTTGAGTATTTAAAAAGTCTTAGTTGGATTAAAGAAGTGATTTATATACCTGAAATTTAGAAGTTTATGAGAAGTAGTATTACAATTTTAACACTCGTTTTGTTCTCTTTTATTGGCGCAATAGCGCAGGATACTGTGAAGTACACGCTTAAAGAGTGTGTGGACATTGCATGGTCTAACAACCTTAGAATCAAGAGAAGCATTTTTAGCATAGAATCTTCCAACATCAATTTGTTGCAAGCTAAAGCTGCATTTTTACCAACGCTTTCAATAGGTGGTTCTACTTCCAATAACTATGGACGTGCACTAAACCCGGTATCCAATCAATTTGTGGACAGAAATTCAAGTGCTATTAATGTTTCTGGCCAAGCTAACTTAACGCTTTTTAATGGATTGAGAATTCAAAATACATTTAGACAAAACCAGGTTGATCTCAATGCTTCAAACGAAGACTTGACGAAAGCAAAGAATGATATTGCGCTTTCAGTTATTAACAATTATACCAATGTTATTTTCAATCAAGAGTTGTATAGCAATAATCTATATCAATTAAAATCTGGCCAGCAGCAATTAGAGAGAATTACCAAGCAAGTAAATGCGGGTGCATTATCAAGATCCAATCAATTGAACCAAGAGGCACAAGTTGCTACCAATGAAGTAAATTTAATCAATCAAGAAAACGCATTGAATCTTTCCATACTTCAATTAAAGCAGGCCATGCAGATTACAAGTTCTTCCAACGTAAAAGTGGTGGCACCTGATCTATCGCCAGAGGATTTGGTAATCGATAAAAGCCCCGAAGCAATTTACCAAATAGCTATTCAAACTATGCCAGAACTTAAAGCTGCCGAACTTCGTGTGCAAAGTGCTAACCTAGCACTGAAGGCGAGCAAAGGAAATTATTATCCCCGATTGACTTTATCAGCTGCTGCCCAATCGAATTATTCTAGTCTATCAAATGCAGCACGTTTTCAGTCTGACGGAACTTTTTCTCTAAGCACTATACCCACTGGTGCAGTAGGAACAACCGGACAGCAAGTTTATAATTATCAACCGAACTACGTTCAGGTAGCGGAAAAGTACGCTCAAGGCGATCAGCTAAGCGACAATCTTTTCAAGGCATTAACTCTAAATTTAAATATTCCTTTGTTCAACGGCCTTGCCACCAGAACGGCTGTACAAAGATCTGCCGTGAATAAAGAGTTAGCTGATATTACAGTAAAAGAAACGCAAAACACCTTGCGTCAAAGCATTGAAACAGCCTACAATGATGCTCTTGCATCTTCTAAAACTTATACTGCATCGGTAAAACAAGTGAGCGCACAAGAAGAAGCCTACCGAATGAACAAGCAACGCTTTGAAAACGGATCGACCAGTTTTGTTGAATATCAGGTTTCAGAGAACGACCTGTTCAGAGCAAAATCGGATCTTACAAGAGCAAAATATAATTTCATCTTTAAAAAGAAATTATTAGATTTTTATCAAGGCAAACAAATAGAATTTTAATTTATCTTAATACCTAGAAGCAATGGCAAAACAAAAACCCAAATCGAATAAAATAGTTTATTACCTCATTGGAGGACTCGTTGTAGTAATTCTTGTTCTAGTGGCTGGTAAATCCATGGGCTGGATTGGAAAAGTTAAGGAATTAGAAGTAGAACTGGCCAAAGCTAGTAGAAACTCAATTGTTGAAAAAGTAAGCGCAAGTGGAACTGTGCAACCAGTAATAGAAGTTAAACTTGCCCCCGAAGTTTCTGGTGAGATCATTGATTTAAATATTGAAGATGGCGATTCTGTAAGAGCAGGTGATGTGCTTGTAAAAATACGCCCCGATGTTTGGTTGAGTCAATTAGAAAGAACAGAAGCTTCTCTAAGTCAACAACGGGCTAACGTTGTGTCATCACAAGCAGCACTATCAGGCTCTAAAGCTCAATTCATTCGCGCTGAAGCGGATTACAAGCGTCAAGAAAGATTATGGAATGAAAAAGTAATCTCCGAATCAGATTGGCAATTGGCAAAGCAAAATTATGAAGTAGCAAAGAACAACCTTGCATCTGCCGAACAATCTTTGGAAGCAGTAAAATTCGTTGTAAAGAGCACTGAAGCTTCGGTGAGAGAATCGAGCGAAAATGTAAGAAAGACATCAGTAGTGGCACCGATGAAAGGCATTGTCTCTAAACTTAACGTAAAGAAAGGTGAACGTGTAGTAGGTACCGCCACCATGACGGGCACTGAAATGCTTCGAATTGCTGACTTAAACAAAATGGAAGTACGTGTAAATGTGAATGAGAATGATATTGTGCGCGTTCATTTGTTTGATACTGTTTTGATTGATGTTGATTCATATGCTTCCATCAACAAAGAATTTAAAGGGGTGGTTACTAACATTGCTAATACAGCAAAAGATAAATTGTCGGCAGATGCCATTACTGAATTTGAAGTACGAATTCTAATTTTAAGATCTTCTTACGAAGATCTGATCAAGCAAGGAAATAGATTTCCATTTCGTCCTGGAATGACCTCTAGCGTAGAGATTATCACCAAACGAAAAGCCAATGTACTTTCCGTTCCGTTGGCTGCAGTTACCACTCGAAATGAAAAAAATGAAGAGAAGAAAGAATCTAACGATAATGAGAGAAAGGTTGTAAACGATAAACAGCAAGCCGTAAAAAAAGAGGATAAGGTGGTAGTGTTTGTAAATGAGAAGGGAGTAGCTAAAATGGTGGAAGTTAAAACTGGTATAAGCGACTATGATAATATCGAAATAGTTAGTGGCCTAAAGGATAGCACCGAAGTTGTAACTGGCCCTTTCTTGGTAGTATCTAAACGACTAAAGGATGGAGAGAAAATTGTTGTAGCTAAGAAGAAAGAGGAGAAGAAGGACGACAAAAAGGATAAGAAATAGTTTCCTCAAAGTCCTAAATAAGTCGAAGGGTAAAAAGTTGTTAAACAGCTTTTCGCCATTCGACTTATTTGTTTGAGACGAATTAAGCAGTTATCTCAGCTTTCTTTTTTTGTCCTTCGGCTTTGGGGGTTTTTGATTTTTTAGCCTTAGCAATACCCTTTTCATTTTTCTTAGCTATCTTTTTAAGATCCTTTTTAATATTAGAAGCTATTTTTCTAGAAGACTTCTCGATAATTTTTTGTGTCTTCTTTGAAGGTTCTCTTGCCTCAATCTTATGAATTACTTGCGATACAGATTCTTGAACTTTACTTTGGATTTCCTTTTTCGATACCATAATTGTTTTAAAAATTTATGTATCAAAAATATACAATGTTATCAAAACGTTAACTAAGTTAACAATTTGGTAACATTGAGAATGTCAAAATCCTTCCTCCTAAAGCTCAATGAGCAATTGGAATTGTAACTCCTTCTTCATCAGAATGAATGTGATTGTACCTATCGTAGCCAACGAGCTCATTAAGCTTATCCAAGCTCCTTTCTAAGATTTTTACATCTTTTTCTAGCCTTAGCTGATTTTCATAGTCTTCGCTTGAAAACCGATTGTGAACAATATCCTTTAGTAAGTCAATGTGCTGCCTTACCAGATCGGTGTAAATACCGAGTAGAAAATCATTTGTTTTGTTCTGCTCAAGCTTATGCAAGCGATGAGAGATTTCTCTGAACTCAATTTCTGTCATTGTGGTAGATTAAAGCCAATTAAGATTGTGTTTGTCTGTAATTAGATAATTTTGGTTAAGATTAATTTATTTCAACGGTTTGCAACTTGACATACAAGAATAGAATAAGTACATTCAAAAGTCAATAATTAACATACAATCATTAAAAAAATGTAAATAAATGGTGAATCAATTCATTTTTTTTTAAAACCTTGCACTTGTACTATTTAGTTTTCTATAATTGCAGAAGCTTTGATCCAATTATTATCCTTAAAATCAAAAACCCTATTCGCGCCCTATGGAATTGTTTCTCAAAGCTGACACTTGGCTAGCTCTTCTTACACTTTGTTTTTTAGAAATTGTACTTGGAATAGATAACATCATTTTTATCTCTATTGTTTCAAATAAGCTACCGGAAGAACACCGAACAAAGGCTAGAAACGTTGGGCTCTTTTTGGCAATGTTTGTCCGTATTGCTTTGCTGCTAACCATTACCTGGATCATTCAGTTCACCCAGCCATTGTTTACCGTACCTGCCAATTTTCTGTTTGGAGAAGCTAAGAGCTTTAGCGGTAAAGACTTAATTCTTGGATTTGGTGGATTATTCTTAATCGCGAAAAGCACGATGGAGATAGGCCATGGAATGGAAAGTGAGGATGATAGTGAGCATGGGAAAAAGAAGAAAAAAGTAGAAGTAACTCTTGCGGGAACTATTGTTCAAATTATATTATTGGATATTATATTTTCTTTTGATTCCATCCTTACTGCTGTGGGCATTGTCGATCCCGATAAGGTGGTGATTATGATTATTGCCGTGGTCATTTCCATCTTTATCATGATGTTCTTCTCAGGGCATATTAGCAAGTTTATACAGCAGCACCCTTCAATGGAAGTGCTTGCGCTCGGCTTTTTAATTTTGATCGGATTTATGCTCTTCCTTGAAGCTCTTGAATTTAAAGTGCCCAAAGGATATATTTATTTTGCTGTGGCTTTTGCTCTTTTGATAGAGTTAACCAATATCCGCGTAAAAAAGTCAAGAAAGAACAAGCCACTCAAGTTGAACAAGAAATCATATAACAAGCCGGAGGCTAATCAACCGGCCATTGTGCACCCCGCACTTTCTCCAGCGCAAGAACTAGAACGCTACCCCATTGGAAGATTTGCTCCTCAAGAAAGCTATTCCGCAAATGACATTGCTGCTTCGATTACAAGAATTGAAAGTTTGCCATCTAAATTGGAACATGTTTCTAAGTCTTTTTCAGAAGAACAATTAAACACCCATTATCGCGATGGCGGCTGGTCGGTGCGCCAAGTGTTGCATCATGTTTCGGATAGCCACATGAATGCTTATATAAGAATAAAATGGGCATTGACAGAAGAAGAACCCACCATTAAAGCTTATAATGAAAAAGCTTGGGCAAATACACCGGAGACACAAGCAAATCCTTCTATTTCCATCGAATTATTAAAAGACTTGCATACCAAATGGATTTTACTCCTTAAGGAATTGAAGCCTGAAGACTTCGAAAAAGCATTTATCCACCCAGATGGAAAGAAGCATACGCGAATAGATAAGGCAATTGCCATGTATGCTTGGCATGGCGAACATCACTTGGCTCAAATCACTTCGCTAAAAGAGAAAAAAGGCTGGAATTAATTGAGCCTTTGATTGATGGATACCTACTCTCCGCCAGATATCCTATTCAATAGACATCTTGAGACAATCTACCCTGCGCTTTTCCGAAAGGTAGATTTTAATGAATATAAAAGGGAAAGGATTATAACCCAAGACAGCGATTTCTTGGATTTAGATTGGGTTAATAGCGGCTCAAACAAACTTGTGATTATCTCACATGGTTTGGAGGGCAACTCCACCAGAGGATACATGTTGGGAATGGCAAAAGCATTTGCTTCAAAAGGTTTTGATGTATTGGCATGGAACTATCGTGGATGTAGTGATGAGATCAATAAACAACTCAGGTTTTATCATAGCGGAGCAACAGATGATTTAGGCGAAATTATCAGCCATGCCATTGCCAAGAAAAAGTATTCAGCAATCTGTTTGATCGGTTTCAGTTTGGGTGGAAATCTTACGCTCAAATACCTAGGAGAAGGTTCTGTAAATCCAATCATTAAAAAAGCAGTAGCATTTTCAGTGCCTATGCATCTACACTCAAGTTGTATTCAGCTTTCGAAGCCGTCCAATTTTCTTTATTCAAAACGCTTTTTAAAAAGCTTGAAAGCGAAGGTAAGAGCAAAGGCTAATTTTTTTTCTAGCCTTGATATTTCGAAACTAGAAAGTGTTAAATCGCTTATTCAATTTGATGATCTTTATACTGCGCCACTTCACGGCTTTAAAAATGCAATTGATTATTACACCCAAAGCAGTTCGTTGCAATTCTTGAAAGCTATTACAATACCCACATTGATTGTCAATGCTGCAAACGACCCGTTTCTTAGCGATGAGTGCTATCCTGTTGATTTACTAAAGAGCCATACTTTCGTAGAACTAGAAATCCCCGAAAGGGGCGGCCATGTTGGCTTTGCACGGTTCAACCGAAATGGAGTATATTGGTCGGAACAACGAGCGTTGGATTTTATAACCTCACCATGAGCAGCCGCTATTCAATTACACTTTCGCCTGCACAACTTGAGCAGCGATTTGCCATAGAAGTGGCCGAAACTTACCAACCCACTTACAATGCCGCACCTGCTCAATTGCTGCCCGTAATCACTAACACTGGTTCGCAAGGTTTGAGTTACTTTTATTGGGGTTTGGCACCACAGTGGGCCAAGAACAAAACAATCAGCGACAAGATTATTAATACCCAAGAAGAGTTGATTCGCGAGAAATCGATCTTGAAGAAAAATCTGAGACAACAACGGTGCATTGTACCTGCCGATGGATTTTATGAATGGAAAAAAGTAGGTAAGAAAACAGTGATTCCCTACCGATTTGTTTTGAGAAGTAGAGATGCTTTTGCCATGGCTGGTTTGTGGGAAGAATATGATGATGAAAATGGTGAGTTCTTCCACACGTTTACCCTCATCACCACAAAAGCCAATGCCTTGGTTGCTTCGGTTGCCGAAAGAATGCCTGTTGTATTGAATAGTGAAATTGAAAAAGAATGGCTGGGCAATAAACTGAGCGAAGAGGAATTGATCTCAAGTTTGATCACCCCAGAAGCTGACAAAATGGATTGCTTCACGGTATCATCTCGAGTGAACGATACTAGGAACAGTGATGCACTGCTGATACGCCCCGCCCCTGCTAGCGACCAGTATGGAAATTTAACACTGTTCGATTAATCAGTTGAAAAGTGAAAAGCCCTGATTAAAGCCAAGGAAATAGTTTTATAAAAACGAAAACTAGTTAAGTACTTCTCGTCTGGACTTGATGTTGTGTTAGTTTACAATTCGTAAGGCAGTAGATCTGAGACGTTACCATCATAGCGATGCACATCGCGAATGATGGATGAGCTTATGGATGCGAACTGAGGAGATGTAATAAGGAACACCGACTCCAACTCTGAGTTGAGATGTTTGTTTACTTGTGAGATGCTATTTTCATATTCAAAGTCGGTAGTGTTGCGCAAACCACGCAATAAAAATCTCGCTCCATTTTTCTTAGCAAAGGATGCTGTAAGTTCGGAATAGGTTTGAACAGAAATGGAAGGATACGATTTAAATGTTCCGTTTATTTTCTCTACCATCATATCAATTTTGAAATAGCGTTGGCTCTTGCTGCTGTTGTATCCGATGGCAATAATAATCTCGTCAAAAAGAGTTAAGCCACGCAATACAATATCTTCGTGGCCTTTGGTAAACGGATCGAACGAACCCGGAAAGAGAGCAACGCGCTTCATCATTAAAATAAGTTCATAGAAAAGAGATCGAAGAAATGATGCTCTTGTACTTCGTCAAACATATAACCAAACTTGATATGTGTAGGGCGTTGAGCAAACGAAACGTTTTGTATATACTTATAAAACTCTTGAAAGTGGGGCGAGTTTTTGCCGATATACCCCCATAGTAATACTTGGCTGTTTGCCTGATCTATTTGCAGTCCTTTCATTACCAACATAATGTATTTTATATAATCCGAAAATTGTTTGATCACAAATTGATTGTAATAAATCAACTTTCCATCCTGAGCATATAAAATGTGAAGCTTGAACCGATCAACGTAAATATAAAGTGGTGTGCCTTCCAATTTCTTGGGATAGTTCAACAACCCTTCAATAAGCACAGCCGATTGATGGATTATATTAACGGTAGTGTTCAAATAAATTTCGCGAATAAACTCATGCATTTCCTTTTGCACGGCAAACACAGTAATGGCATCTGTTAATTTATTTTGGCAAAAGAGCACATCTTCTTTGGCTACATCTATTGTGGCATTGAATTGCAAATATTCGGCTGCTGCATCTTCCACAAATAGTGAAGCAGGCACTTGCACCATCTTGGTGTTCTTAATACAAAAGGTAACTTTCTTCCAAAAGCCAGCCATCAATAATTGATGCGATTCAAAAAGATTTTTAAGTTGGTCGATCAGTTCCAAGTGGGAACTCATTTCACCAAAAACATAATCTTCCAGTAAGATCAGCCGATTTTCATTATCGATAACAGCAACCTGACAATCGCGAACTCCTAGTTGAATGAGCAGTGTATACAAATGAAGACTTTCCTCATCAAACTTTTCATCTTTGATCTTTTTGATCAGCTTATAGTTGACAGCGGTAGTTTGCACGTGTTGATTGGTTGGTTTTATCTACAATAATAATTATTTTAAACGGTTAAGTGAAATGAATTCACAGTTTATAATAACCGTTGAGCTTAATAATTGCTGCGGGATCGTTAAGAATACGAAATATTCCATGAAGTGAATTGGGATTCATACTTTTGATTACAGACCATTCAATAAATTTTAAATCGATGAGAAGTTGCTGGTCATATGTTAGCTCAGGGTCGCTGCCAAGGGCGAGATTGCCGCTGAAGGATTTTATGTTGAAAAACAGCTCGACAGCATGAAGCGGTTGTTGTATAAATTCGCAAGCAAAAAGAAAACTGCCAACTTCCACAGTAAGTCCAGTCTCTTCAACAAACTCGCGTTTTAAACAGCTTTCTGCCGATTCACCAAATTCAATGCCACCGCCTGGAGGCGACCAAAAATCTTTACCTGACAAGTGCTGACGCACTAATAGAATCCCAGTTTCGTTAGTGCAAATTCCGCAGGCTCTAACTCTAAGTTTGTTTCCATAAGCAGTTTCCATAACAGAGACCATGCGGTGAAACTATCTCTTTAAGAAAGTTATCAACATCATTGCCCATCCAAGTAGAAAGAATACCCCGCCCATTGGAGTAATGAAAGCTACGACCTTGCCCACATTAAATGATAATGCATACAAGCTTCCGCTGAAAAGTAGAATGCCCAGTGTAAAGAAAAGGGAAGCTCGCTGTAGATAAATTTCGCTGCTGGTTTGCATCAAAATTCCAACAACTAACAAAGCAAAAGCATGATAGAATTGATAGCGAACGGCCAATTCAAATATCTCCACTTTATTGTTCACCAAAAGTAGTGGCTTCAATGCATGAGCACCGAACGCGCCAATGGCTACGCCCAACAAACCGAAAGTTGAACCAAGAATAAAAGTAATCTTTTGTGAAAGCATAACGAGAATGATTTTTTATGGATGTAAAACTACCTAAAAAGATACCATATAATAGGGGTAGTAGATTTGCAATAATATAATCGGTTGTGAGTTTTGTCTAACAAATTAGTATGGTAATTTCACGTATGAATATTCTAAGATGGCGCATTATTTTAAAGTGGCTTCATATTTGTTAACGGATTGGCAAGTCTATGAATTTTAATTTTCTCAACATTCTTATTTTGCTCGGGGCTATTCAAGGCTTCATTGTGAGTGTGCTTTTATTTTTTTCAACGCGAAGTAGCCAACAAGCCAACCGCCTTCTAGCAGTATTAATTCTCACAATTGCACTAGCCTGCTTCAATCTTTATCTGCACGAGTCTGGCTTGTACTCTCATTATCAGTTGGTGCTATTGATTGTAGAACTTCTCCCCTTTATTCTCGCAATGGCATTTGGTCCTTTGATTTATTTTTATGTGAAGTCGGTAATCGATCCGACCTTTCGATTTGACAAGAAATGCCGAATACATTTTGTGCCAATCATTATAGATTTAATTCCTCACCTCATTGTTTGGTATTTTTTTGCTGGCATGTTGATCGGTGTTTTTACTAACAAAAGTGGAGCGGGTTGGGGTGACATTATAGACGAATATAATGCCTATGCTGATATACCACGATGGTTATCCATTTCAGTTTACGTTTGGTTTGCTAGAAAAAAACTAATCAATTCAAAATCAATTGATCCAGCAGATTATAAGTGGTTAAGTTTATTCCTGAAAGTATTTATTGCGTTTCAAGCCTTGTGGTTCCTGTTTCTCATCCCCTACATAATGCCCCAGTTTAGATATCCATTGTTGGACTTAACTGGCTGGTATCTGCTTTACATACCTTTGGTGGTAATAATTTATTGGCTGGGCATCAAAGGTTATTTTCAATTGACTTCCGTTCCTCCAAAAAGAAATATCGCCTTAGTGTCAATTTCTTCCAATACAATTGAAAAAACAATTGCTTTGCTCAACAACGCTATGCAAGTTGAGAAACTTTACTTGGATTCATCCCTCACAGTTAGTTCATTGGGTGTCCACCTTAAGATTCCACAAAAAACGATATCAAGTGTTTTAAATCAGCATTTAAATTCAAGTTTCAATGAGTTTGTGAATCAGTACAGAGTACATGAGGTGAAGGGAAAATTACTCGCTCAAGAATATAAACACCTTACCATTACTGGGATTGCGTTTGAATGTGGCTTTAATTCTCAGGCTACATTTCAGCGGGCTTTCAAGCAAATAACTAATCTTTCGCCTTCCGAATTTGTTGCCAGTCAATCTGTCTTGATAGAGTAATTAAGAAAACTCTTCCCAAACCCTTCTCAAATCCAGATTTGAGAAGATTGCGGCTTCTTTTTTATCGTGCTTGCCACTAAATTCTAATTAAATGAAAATAGGCTTAGTAAAAAGCAGCATACTATTTCTTGTATTCACGGTAAGCTTATCAAAAGCACAGATAATAAACATTTCCGGAAAAGTGATAGATGCCCAAACAAAAGAAACATTACCGTCTGCCAATATTCGGTTGCACAATAAAGGCATTGGCACGATAACCAATTCATCAGGCGAATTTCAATTGAAAATACCGCACCCCGTTGATTCAGATAGTTTAGAAATTTCATTTGTGGGATATAAAACGAAAACAGTTTTGATTTCAGTCTTTGCCAGTGGAGTGCGAACTGTGCCAATGGAACCAGCGACCAAATTATTGATGGAAGTAACCGTAAGAGCCAAAACCGGATTAGACATCATTAAAGAAGCTCTCGCTAAAATCGCAGTCAATTATGATACAATTGGTAAAAACCTTCAGGCGTTTTATCGGGAAGAGATCAATCTCGGAAGGGATTCCATTTCTTACAATGAAGCAGTATTGGACATATATAAATCATCCTACACAAAATTGGAAGATCAAGATCAGATAAAGGTGTTGAAGGGTAGAAAGAAAAAGATAAGCTGGGGTCGTGATCCACTTCTCGGTTGGTTGAATTTATCAAATGGTGCAAGAGGAAGCGTAGGTGAGGATTTTGTAAAATATCGGGCAACAAAAAATACCCCTTTCAACGAACATAATTTTAAGTATTACGATTTTGTATTAAAAGAGGTAATCAATCAAAGCAACAAAAGCTTTTACGTGATTGGGTTCTCACCATCAAAGCGAGCACCTCGATCAAAACTAACGTTACAAGGAGATGTTTACGTTGATTTGGAATCATTAGCTTTTTATAGAATCGATTGGAAAATTACTGAAGGTGGCGTGCGCTATTTAAACAATCATCGAGGGTTAGGATACAGAATTGGTAACATCGCTTACCAGACTTCCTTGTTTTTTAGCGACTTACACGAAGTGATCAGCTATACTGAAATCAATAGTAAATGGTACTTGAAGGAAGTGCAGAGACAACTTACTGCCAAGGTAAGCAGCCCTAAACGAAAAATGAAGAATAGGCAGTGGAAGGCCAATACACTGCTCGTTATTACCGATGTTAAAGCTGGGGAAGGTAAGCCAATCACTGAGGGAGATATTTTTGGTACCACCCGATCCATGGGCATGATAATAAGTAACGATGAAGATAATGTCTTTTGGGAAAACTATAATGTAGTGCAACCTAAAGCAGTTGATACCATTGCTGCAAAACCCACACTTGTTGATTCGGTAAAAGCACTCATTCATGTTTCCAATCGGCAAAATGGTTTTACACGAGCTGATACACTTCGAGGAAAACTTACTCCTTTGCGCACATGCTATGATGTTACTTTCTATCATTTGGATGTAACTGTAAGACCTGAATCAAAATCAATTGAAGGCAGCACTATTATTCGATTTAAAGCAGTTCAATCATTTACTAAAATCCAGATTGATCTATATGCCAACATGAAGATTGAAAAGATACTGTACCAAAAACAAGAACTACCTTATGTGCGAGAGTTTGATGCTGTGTTTATCAGTTTTCCATCCTCAATCTTGAAAGGAAGTGAGCAAGAAATCAAGATTTATTATTCAGGAATTCCGCAAGCACCTAATCTTAAAATCTCAATGAACGGTGGGTTTCTTTGGAGCAAAGACAAAAATGGAAAACCTTGGATTCAAGTCGTTTGTCAAGGCTCTGGTGCAAGCCTTTGGTGGCCAAACAAAGATCATTTATCAGACGAACCTGACAGTGCAAGAATCACGATAACCATTCCAAAAGGATTGATGAGTATTTCTAACGGAAGATTGAGGAGTAAAATCGATCTGCCTACCAATCAAACTCGCTTTGATTGGTTTGTGAGCTATCCTATCAACAACTACAACATCACCTTGAACATTGGTGATTATGCACACAGTAGCGACCAACTCATTCGCGGGCGCGATACGCTTTCGCTGGATTACTATTTCATGCCGTATAATATCGAAAAAGCAAAGCGGCTTTTTGAAGGAGTTAAACCTATGCTGAAAATTTATGAAAAGTACTTTGGTAAGTATCCGTTTTCACGGGATGGGTTTACGTTAATGGAATCGCTGTATCCAATGGAACACCAGAGTGCAGTGAGTATTGGCAAGCTCAATGAATCAGAGAATATACAATCAACTCTTGCAGATTCGATAGGACTAAGAAACCTTATGTGGCATGAGGTATCGCACGAATGGTGGGGCAATAACGTCAGCGTTAAAGATTTAGCCGACTTTTGGATACATGAAAGTTTTGCTACCTATTGCGAATCGTTGATGCAAGAAAACCTGTATGGATTTGAGGCGGCATCGGCAAGTATTAATAGCCAAACCATTCTTAATAAAGAACCGGTCATCGGTGTTTACGATGTCAATCATATCTTCTACGATATTGGTGATATTTATAACAAAGGCTTTTTGATGTTACATACTCTTAGGCACGTAATCAATAACGATAGTCTTTGGTTTAGCGTGCTTAGAGGAATACAGGATCAATTTAAACTACAAACTATTACTACTTTCGATATTGTTGATTTCATCAATCAGAAAACAAAAAATGATTACACCTATTTATTCGATCAATATTTAAGATATACTTCCATTCCAATAATCGAAATAAAACTACAACCAAAAGGCTCTTCTCTTGCAGTTGAATATCGATGGAAATCTGATGTAGAAAATTTTAGAATGCCGATAAAAATAACAACCGCTAAAGACAGATTTACTTTTGTTTATCCAACCCCAAAATGGCAAACAATGATATTGAACAATATGACTGAAGCTGACTTTGAAGTGGATGAAACTGATTTCCATGTTGAGGTAGTTATTGATTAAAAAATCCATTTAGTGATTTTCATACAGCTCAATTTCAAATTTTGAAATTGATTCTCTACCTTGGCTTCATGGCAACTACTGAACTCAAACGCACGCTCACTCCACTAATGGTTTGGGGCTTAGGTGTTGGTTATGTCATATCTGGTATGTACTTCGGCTGGAACCTCGGCTTGGAGAAAGGTGGTACACTTGGCTTGGCTATTGCTACTTTGTTTACTATTATTTTATATATCACCTTCACATTTAGTTATGCTGAATTGGCTTGCGCTATCCCCAAAGCCGGTGGCGCGTTTGATTATGCTACTCGCGCGCTCGGAAAAGACATTGGCTTTATTGCAGGCATCGCACAGAATATTGAATTTATTTTCGCGCCACCCGCCATTGCATTTGCAATAGGCGCCTATTTCAATTTATTTTTCCCTCAATTTTCTATAGTTACCATTGCCATCTGTGCCTACGTTATTTTTACCGCGCTAAATATTTCGGGTGTAAAAGCGGCAGCCACTTTCGAGTTGGTCATCACCATTTTCGCTGTAGCAGAATTGTTACTATTCTGTGGAATTACGCTACCTCATGTTGAGTTAACACATCTACAACAAAATAATTTCCCCAACGGATGGCAAGGCATATTTGCAGCGTTACCTTTTGCTATTTGGTTTTTCTTGGGTATTGAAGGTGTTGCCAATGTTGCTGAAGAAACGATTAACCCCAAACGAACAATTCTGATTGGCTTTGGTTCTTCTATTGCCACACTGGTTGCTCTGTGCATTCTTACATTTATTGGTAGTGTTGGCGTTGGCGGATGGGAAGCCGTAGTTTTTAAACCAAATGGAGGCACTTCAGATTCGCCATTGCCTTTGGCATTAGGCCAGATAGTAGGCAATAATAATTTACTGTATCATTTGTTAATCACCGTTGGGCTATTTGGATTGGTAGCATCCTTTCATGGGTTGATGTTGGCTTCCGGCCGCTCGACTTATGAATTTGGAAAAGGAATGTTCGGTCGATCATTTGTTGGCACAATCAATTCACGTTTTCAAACGCCTGCAAATGCATTGCTGGTAAACATGGGCTTTGGCATTGTTGCCCTCCTTACGGGAAAAACAGCTGAGATAATCACACTTTCCGTTTTTGGGGCTTTAACGCTTTATATTATTTCAATGATCTCGCTTTTGAAACTTCGACAAAATGAGCCTGATTTAGTGCGCCCATTTAAAGTACCAATGTATCCAGTTTTTCCAATTATAGCTTTGGTAGTTGCTTTGGTTTCTTTTATCGCAATGACGATCTTTAATTTTAACTTAGCGTTGCTTTATATGCTGGTTGTTGGGTTAACCTTTACGATTTTTAAGTTGGTAAGTAAAAGTTGAGCCAAACATTTCTCTAAATAAAAAATCAATGGCAACAAATAAATCACCACAATCAAAGTTCAAACTTATTCTTGATTACGTAAAGAATCACCCATCCGACAAAGTAAAAGTTGCCTTTACGGATATTGATGGAATACTTCGAGGTAAATATATTTCTACTGAAAAATTCTTTTCTATAATCGAAAGTCAAACAAGTTTTTGTGATGTTATTTTTGGATGGGATGCCAACGATGTTGCTTACGATAACGGAAAGTTCACGGGCTGGCACACTGGCTATCCAGATGCTCCCGCAAAACTGGATCTTGGCACATTCAG
This sequence comes from Cytophagales bacterium, assembly GCA_038205685.1. GTDB lineage: Bacteria > Bacteroidota > Bacteroidia > Cytophagales > Cyclobacteriaceae > ELB16-189. The sequence continues at coordinate 115,339 of JBBRBQ010000010.1, forward strand.
AAAAATTCCATGGGAAAATGATATTCCCTTTTTTCTTGGTGAGTTGATTGATGATAAAGGAAAGCCATCGTATGTATGCCCAAGGCAATTGGTAAAAAAAGTTATTGCAGATGCAAAGCAAGAGGGCTTCACACCGTTTTTCTCGCAAGAATTTGAATGGTTCAACTTTGCCGAAACCCCTCAAAGTGTTAATAATAAAAATTTCAAAAACCTAACGCCACTTGCACCTGGCATGTTCGGGTACTCCATTCTGCGCAGCACATTAGAAAACCCTTTCTTCACAGATCTTTTCGACTTGATGAAAAAATTCAATATACCCTTGGAAGGATTACATACCGAAACTGGGCCAGGAGTTTTGGAGGCTGCCATTCAATATGCTGATATGTTGGAAGCTGCTGATCGTGCTGTTTTGTTTAAGACGAGTGTTAAAGAGATCGCGTACAAGCACGGAATCATGGCAACCTTTATGGCGAAGATAAGCGAGAACCTTCCTGGCTGTGGAGGACATGTGCATCAAAGCTTGTGGGATAAGTCGGCAAAGAAAAATCTTTTTTATAATGAGAAAGACAAGCATCACATGAGCGATGTAATGAAAAGTTACCTTGCTGGCCAACTGCATTGTCTACCACACATCTTACCGATGTACGCACCAACTATCAATAGCTACAAGCGATTGGTTGAAGGAGCATGGGCACCTACTACACTTACCTGGGCGGTAGATAATCGTACAGTTGCTCTGAGAGTTTTATCAGGAGGCAGTAAATCGTGTAGACTAGAAACTCGCGTAATTGGTTCTGATGTAAATCCTTATTTAGCAATGGCCGCAGCACTTGCTTCAGGTTTATATGGAATAAAAAAGAAAATGAAATTGAACCAGCCAGAAACTATTGGCAATGGCTATCGCGATTTTTCTAACGGAACATTGCCTAGTAATCTGCACGAGGCAACTCAACAAATGAAGAATTCATCTGTTGCAAAAGAGATATTGGGCGAACAATTTGTTGAACACTTTACGCTTACACGCGAATGGGAATGGAGACAACATCTAAAAGCTGTTACTGATTGGGAATTTAAACGGTACTTTGAGATTATTTAACTTCCGAAAACTGATTTTTGAAATGAGATTAGTATCTAAAAAAGTTGTAAAGGAAATTGTAGAATTGCTTGAAGCTGGTCGTAAGGATGTCCTTCAAAATATAAATCATGTAATAACGAATACATATTACCAGATTGGTAAGCGAATTGTAGAAGAACAGCAGAGAGGTAAAAAGCGCGCTGGCTATGGAGATCAATTGATAAAAGAATTATCATCGGAACTTCAACAGCAATTTGGGCGAGGCTTTTCTGAAAGAAATTTAGAAGCTATGCGCTTATTTTATCTCACCTATCGAATTCCGCAGACACTGTCTGCGGAATCTAAAGTCAGCAAAAATAATAGCTCGTATAAGTCAGTGAAATTTCAATTAAGTTGGTCTCACTATACAAAACTGATAAGAATTGAAAATAGTAACGAACGAAAATTCTACGAAATTGAATCAAGAGATAATAATTGGTCGGTGCGAGAATTTCAACGCCAATTTGATTCTTCACTCTACGAACGTTTAGTTCTTAGCAGGAACAAGAAAAAGGTGAAAGAGCTAAGTAGAAAGGGGCTTACTATACAATCTCCTAGAGATGCTATAAAAGAACCATACGTGCTGGAGTTTCTTGGCCTGAAAGAGGAAATTGCTTATTCTGAGAATGAATTTGAAGCTGCCGTTATTGACAAACTGGAACATTTCCTGTCAGAGCTTGGTAAAGGTTTTATTTTTGTTGCACGTCAACATAGAATATCACTCGAGGAAAGAAATTTTTATATTGACTTGGTTTTTTATAACCGAATTTTAAAATGTTTTGTGCTAATTGATTTAAAGATGGGCGACTTGAAACATCAGGATCTTGGCCAGATGCAGATGTATGTAAATTACTATGATCGAAAAATAAAACTCCCAGAAGAAAATAATACTGTAGGTATAATACTTTGCAAAGATAAAAGCGAGACGTTGGTTGAGATCACTTTGCCAAAAGACAATAAACAGATTTTTGCCAGTAAGTATAAAATGATTTTACCCAGTAAAAGTGAATTAAAGAAACTTATTGAGAGCAAGAAATGATATCAATTTGAATTCCGCAGACAGTGTCTGCGGAATTCAAAAATTATTTAAATATAAACACAACTACTCATGACTTTCGATAAAATCTATCAATTCAATTTCCCAACTACAATTCGTTTTGGAGCAGGTTCTAGCAAAGAACTTGGCGACTATCTTATTAAAAATAATTTATCAAAACCGTTAGTGGTTACTGATCCCACAGTAGCTCAACTGGATTTCTTTAAAACGATTATTCAAGATTTAAAAAAGAAGAATCTTTCGGTTGAAGTGTTTCACGATATTCATAAAAATCCTGTAAAGTCGGATGTGTATAAAGGAACAGATGCGTATGATGCAACGCAACGAGATTCCATTATAGGCATTGGAGGAGGAGCAGCAATTGATGTTGCTCGAGCCATCGTATTGCGTGTCAACCATCGGGAGGATTTATTTAAATATGATGACTTGATTGGTGGCGATGTTTATGTAACAAATGATGTGCCTCCTTTCATAACAATACCAACCACTGCTGGCACGGGTAGTGAAGTTGGCAGAAGTGCTATTATTGCAGATGATGTAACGCACCAGAAGAAAATCCTTTTCGCTCCTAAGCTTTTAGCGAAAATAATATTTGCCGATCCGGAATTAACAATGGATTTACCGGCCTTCATTACTGCTGCCACAGGTATGGATGCACTCACGCACAACATGGAAGCCTTTGTCGCTAAGATGCCACACCCAATGTGCGAAGGAATAGCATTGGAAGGAATCTCATTAATAAGTCGCTCGTTAGAGCAAGTCGTTAATAAACCAGATCTTGAATCGCGTAGCAATATGTTGATCGCTTCGTTGATGGGCGCAGTTGCATTTCAAAAAGGATTGGGTGTGGTGCATTCTTTGGCTCACCCATTATCGTCTTTGTTAGATACGCATCATGGCTTGGCTAATGCAGTGAACATACCTTACGGGATGGAATTTAACATTAAAGGGTTTGAACATAAATTCAAGCGCATTGCGCGCACGCTTGAGTTGAAGGAAGAAACAGGTGAAGCGGTAGTCAAGTATTTGTTTGATCTTAATTCAAAAATAAATATCCCACATAAGCTTAGCGAAATTGGTGTAAAGCCTGAACATATCGAAACATTGGCTGATTTAGCAACTGCCGATTTCGCCCATCCAAATAATCCAAAGCCTGTGAGCAGAGAAGATTTTAAACAACTTTATTTGAAGGCATTGTAGCATGAAGAAAATTACGATTGGTGTTGCCGATTGCAGCAAGTATGATAAGTATGCAGCTTGGATCTCATCCGAACCAGATGTGGAGGTTGTCAAGTTAGGTTATAGCTTCAATGATTTCGATGCGATTAAAAAATGTAATGGTGTGCTTTTAACTGGGGGAGAAGATGTACATCCTCAATTTTATAATCAGCTAGAACTATTTCAATATTGTTATAAAGAGGATATAGATGAGAAACGAGATGAGTTCGAATTGAAAGTAATTGAATACACCCAAAATCAACATCTTCCTCTGCTGGGCATTTGCCGTGGGCTACAAATCACCAATGTATTTTTTGGAGGATCATTGTTGCCTGATCTACCCTCCTTTGCAAAATACAATCATTCAAAATTTGGAGAAGGAAACGATCGTTATCATTCCATTGCAGTTGATCCCAATAGTCAACTCAGTAAAATTTCTTCATTAAAAGAAGGAGAAATCAACAGCGCCCATCATCAATCGGCCAATCGAGTCGGTGCTGGCTTAGTGGCAAATTGTTTTTCACCTGATGGTGTGATTGAGGGCCTTGAAAGAATTCAGTGGGAAGGCAAATCATATTTGATGCTCGTGCAATGGCATCCCGAACGAATGAATAATCAATCCAGTCCACTGACAAAAAATATCAGAGAAAGTTTCTTAGATGAAGTGAGAAGTTTATAAACGAAATTCATGAACATTATTAATCCTGCTACAGAAGAAGTAATAGCAAACATTGTTGAAGATTCGCGAGAGACAGTTCAGAACAAATTTAACTTACTAAAAGCTGCCCAACCATCTTGGCAACAAGTTCCGTTGAAAGAGCGCATTCAAACCCTTCAGCGATTTTCAGAATTATTGGAGAAAAATAGTGAACACCTTTCTTCTATTTTAACATCTGAAGTTGGTAAGCCTTTGCAACAATCTCGCAATGAAATTAATGGAGCTCGATCCAGAATAAAATGGCTCACCGAAAATGCTGAAAAATATTTAGCGGATGAAGTAATGATACAAGATCAAAACCTTACCGAAAAAATTTCTTATGAACCTCTTGGAGTTGTTTGTAATATTTCCGCATGGAATTATCCTTATTTGGTAGGTGTAAATGTTTTTGTGCCCGCTTTGTTAGCAGGAAACGCTATTATATACAAACCATCTGAGTACGCTACCCTTACGGGATTACAGATTGAAAAATTATTAAAGGAAGCAGGTGTTCCCCAAGATATTTTTCACGTTGCTATTGGCGCAAAAGAAGTAGGCGAACTATTGCTCGATCTTCCGTTGAATGGTTATTTCTTTACAGGCTCTTATAAAACAGGAAAGTACATTTACGAACGCGTTGCCCCTAAGATGGTGGCTTGCCAATTGGAGTTGGGTGGTAAAGATCCACTGTATGTTGCAGATGATATTGCTGATATAAAATCGGTTGCTGCTGGCACAGCAGATGGTGCTTTTTATAACAACGGCCAAAGTTGCTGCGCGGTAGAGCGGATTTATGTTCATGAGAAAGTGTACGATCAATACGTAACTGAATTTATTAAAGAAGTGAAATCCTGGAAACCAGGAAAGCCAACAGAAGCAGGTGTTTATATCGCTGCACTTACGAGAAAAGAGCAACCAGCATTTTTAGAAAAACAAGTGCAAGATGCTGTTAAGAAAGGAGCCATAATTGCTACAGGAGGAAACCATATTGAAGGTAAAGGCTATTTCTTTGAACCAACCGTGTTACTGAACGTAAATCATTCAATGGCCGTGATGAAGGAAGAATCTTTCGGGCCAATCATCGGGATCATGAAAGTACAAGATGATGCCGAAGCAATTCAATTAATGCAAGATACTGAGTATGGATTAACATCTTCAGTGTACAGTCAAAGTCAGAAACGAGCTGAAAGCATATTACAAAAAGTAAACTCAGGCACAGGTTACTGGAATTGTTGCGACCGTGTAAGCGCAGCATTGCCGTGGAGCGGTAGGCAGCATTCAGGCTTCGGAACAACATTGTCTCATGCAGGTATTCGTGCATTTACGAAACCAAAGGCGTATCATTTGAAAAGTTAGTTTAGAATTGCTTAAATTTATAAGTATAAAATCTTACGTAGATGATTAGAATAATTAAGCTAATTACTTTTGTAGTAATTCTTTTTTCTCTTCATGAATTAATAGCACAAGTTGCTAAAACTAATCCTGTAATTACTTGGGGAAACCCAGCCGACATTACTTATGGAGCACCCCTAATATCGGCCAATTATGAACCTACTACTCCACCTGGCCTTCCCGTTACGCAATTGAATGCTAAAGCCAATGTTCCAGGAACTTTTGTATTCACTCCACCTGCAGGCACGATCCTTAAAACAGGAAACAATCAAGTATTGTCAGTTAAATTTTTCCCTGCGGATAGTTTAAACTACAACTCTTTAACCAAGCAGGTTAAGATTAATGTCGTTAAATTAAACCCAAGTATCAATTGGAACACTCCTTCATCGATTGTTTATGGAACCCGCTTGAGCGATGTCCAATTAAACGCAACGATTGTAAAACCGACAGGGGCTTTTAACTACAATCCTATAAAAGGAACATTGCTTAACGCTGGGTCACAAATTCTTTCTGTTACTTTTATCCCTACCGATACAATAAATTTTTTGTTAAGAACTTTACAAGTAACATTGAATGTTATCAAGGCTTCTCAAAAAATTTCTTTTAATCAATTGCCAGACAAAACTATTGGTGATGTTCCCTTTACTTTAACTGCATCAATCGATACGAGTTTCCCTATCACCTACACTACAACTTCTGATAAAATTAGCATTGAAGTGAATAAGGTTAAGATTTTAAAATCAGGCAAAGTTTCAATAACGGCAAATCAATCAGGCAATGATAACTTTGAATCCTCATCCGTTGAACAAGCTTTTTGTATTAAACCTTCAAAGCCAACAATTACCATCTCTGACACAAATACAGAAGCACCTACACTCACTTCAAGCGCAGCTTCAGGCAACCAATGGTATCTCAATGGAACACTTATTTCCCAAGCCATCAATCAATCCTATTCGGCTTCTAAAACTGGAGTGTATAAAGTGCAAGCAAAAACGGAGGATTGCCTCAGCGAATTTTCATCAGATCAGAGTTTAGTGATTACAGGTGATATTAATTCCACATCCGATGATTGGAAAACAAATTACTTCCCCAATCCGGCAACTAACATTTTGACCATTTCCTTTTATAATAATCAGAGTATGAAGACGATTTCAATCTATGAATTAAAAGGAATGCAACTCTCACAACAAGAAACAACTGAATCTGAATCACAATTGGATATTGCCAACTATTCTCAGGGTTTGTACTTAGTAAAAGTATACATGGATAAAAAGGTACATGTTTTGCGATTTGAAAAGAGATAATTTAAATTGAATTTTCTATCGCTAACTAAATCACAACCTTAAAGTATACATAAATAGAATTAAATTTATACTACTTGAAAACAATGATTTTAAGTTTTACTTATTTTAAAATAACCAAGACTCTCAAATAATTTCGCTATGAACCTTAACATTGACACAAAAAAGGAAAATACATACGATGCCATTGTAGTTGGCACTGGCATAAGTGGCGGCTGGGCTGCCAAAGAGCTTACAGAAAAAGGCTTGAAAACATTGGTGCTTGAGCGAGGTCGAGATGTAAAGCATGTTGTTGATTATCCTACCATGACAAAAGATCCTTGGCAATTACCGAATGCCAACAAACTTTCGTATGAGGAAATGAAATTCTATCCCGTGCAATCGCGCACTAATTGGGTAAACCAAGCCAACAAACATTGGTGGGTAAAAGACACAGAAAATCCTTATACAGAAGTGAAACCATTTGATTGGATTCGAGGCTACCATGTGGGAGGTCGCTCCCTCATGTGGGGTAAACAAACCTATCGTCTTTCTGATTTAGATTTTGAAGCCAATGCAAAAGATGGCCACGGAGTAGATTGGCCAATTCGCTATAAAGATTTATCTGCTTGGTACGATTATGTTGAATCGTATATCGGAGTGAGTGGGCAGGCCGAAGGATTGGCGCATTTGCCAGACGGAAAGTTTTTGCCACCCATGGAGTTGAATTGTGTGGAACTAGATTTTCGCGATAAGGTAGCTTCAAAATTTAGTGGAAGAAAAATAACTATCGGGAGGGTGGCTCATTTAACGGCTGCATTACCTCACGATCCCAGCAGGGGTATTTGTCAATCTAGAAATATGTGCGACAGAGGTTGCCCGTATGGTGCCTACTTTAGCAGCAATGCTTCTACCTTGCCAGCAGCAGCTAAAACGGGTAATATGACACTGCGTCCAAATTCAATTGTGCATTCTGTTATCTATGATGAAACCAAGGGAAAAGCCATTGGTGTGAAAGTGCTGGATTCAGAAACAAAAGAAGAAATAGACTTTTTCGCAAAGGTTATTTTCCTCAATGCATCAACATTAGGTAGTACACACATTCTTCTTAATTCAACTTCAAGTCGTTTCCCTAACGGACTGGGGAATGGCAGCGATCAACTAGGTCGTAATTTAATGGATCATCAATACAGAGCTGGAGCAGCAGCTTCTGTAGACGGCTATGAAGATAAATACTACATTGGCCGCAGACCGAATGGGATTTATATTCCACGTTTCCGCAACGTAGGTGCTGATAAGCGAACTGATTATGTTCGTGGTTTTGGGTATCAAGGTGGAGCCTCGCGTGAGGGTTGGGCAAGAGGCGTAAAAGAGATGATGATAGGTGAAGATTTAAAGCAGTCGCTTGAAACACCAGGTGCATGGAGCATTGGTATCACAGGCTTTGGCGAATGTTTGCCTTATGCTGAAAATAGAGTAATTCTCAACAAAGAGAAGACTGATGTATTCGGATTGCCAACACTTAGTGTTGATGCAGAATGGAAAGAAAACGAGAAGATAATGCGCAAAGACATGAAAGAAGCTGCTGCCGAAATGTTGGATGCCGCAGGATTTAAGAATGTGAAAACATTTGATAACCCAGATAACATAGGGTTAGGAATTCATGAAATGGGTACAGCCAGGATGGGCAGAGATTCAAAGACATCCGTTCTAAACAAATGGAACCAAGTGCATGAAGCACCAAACGTGTTTGTAACCGATGGCGCAGCGATGACATCATCAGCCTGTCAAAACCCATCACTTACTTACATGGCACTAACTGCAAGGGCAGCAGATTATGCGGTAAGCGAATTAAAGAAAGGAAACTTATAATTAATTACGAATTAAAAATTACGGATTACGCTAAAGTCTAATAATATGAACAGAAGAGAAGCCATAGAAAGAACCGCTTTAATTTTAGGCTATGCTGTTTCAGCCCCAGCAATTGCTGGTGTTTTGAGCGGTTGTACTAATGCTCCATCTATCAATTATAAACCTAAATTCTTTACTGAAAAGCAGGCAGCATTGATAGGCGATGTGGCAGAAATAATTTTACCTAAAACCGCTACACCCGGAGCGAAAGATGCTGGTGTTCCTCAATTTATTGACACGCTTATTTTTGAAACATACTCAAAAGAGGACAAAGAAAAATTTCTTGCTGATTTAATGGCTTTTGATGGTGAGTCGGAAAAAGTAAATGGTGATAGCTTCAATGATCTTGAAGAGGAAAGGAAAAAATCATTTGTGAAAACTCAGCACGATGCAGCTTTCGCTAATCCCGTTGATGGCTCTTCTGGAGCGTGGTGGGACAATAGTGCTAAACAAGAAAAACCTTTTATCTTAAAAATAAAAGAACTTACCCTGTTGGGGTTTTTTACAAGCGAGGCTGGTGCAACTCAAGTGTTGCAATACAATCAAGTACCAGGTCCGTTTAAAGGTTGTGTGCCATTGGCGGAAGTCGGAAAGGCTTGGGCAACTTAAAGCAAGCTGCGCATAATAGGCAGCGCAGGATTACTTCAGAATATAGAAAAGATAAGATTCTTAATAAAAAAAAAGGGGGAGCGATGTTTGAAAATCAAACAATCATTTTTATAGGAGTTCCATCTTCTAAATCTGCATTTTCAATGGCATCCGTTATAGAGCTTACTACCTCATCCAATTTTTCGGTTGATGATTTGAGATGATCCATGATTACTCTTGTTTCAGGCTCTACCTTGCTATGTCCTAAAATATTCATTAGTCCCAAAATACTTGCAACAGGACTGCGCAGTTTATGAGCGTTAATCCAAGCATATTCCTCTAAGGCTTTATTTTTTCGTTCCAAATCTTGAGTACGAGCTTTCACCAAAAGCTCAAGATTTTCGTTAGTGGCCATAATTTGTTCTGCTTGAGTTTGAATCTCTTCATTACTCGCTTCCAATGCCAATCGCGCTTTTATTTCTTTCACAGTAAGATCGTATCGGGTCTTAATAGAGATCACCATAAAGACAGCCACCGCAAGCAATAGCATTCCACCTTTCACCATAAACATTTCCAAATCCAATTGGCTATTAATGAGAATAAAGCAAACAGTAGCAACGATAGATATTGAAATTATTGATAACGAATGTTTCAATTCCCAAAGAATAAAAATGGCACCGCCAATTAATAATGCTATGTAGTTGATGCTGTGACCCACAATATCTTCGTTGCCTATCAAACTAAAGGCAAACGCATTTTGTAACGAAATTAAACCAAAAGGAACAATAACGATTGTGGCAGAGGACCAATTATTTCTTCTGCCCAAGTTGAGTGTAATCAATGTAATAACCGAAATGCTCAACCTGATTGCCATCAGCTCCAGCCATTTATCTGGTATGTTGAAATAGTCGGTAATTCCAAAAATTGGATTGAAAATAATAGCTATCCAAGCTGCTAAGAAATGATATTTTGACGATGACCTATCCAATTCCAACTTTAGAGAGGCTTGTGATATATTAGCAATTCGCTCTTCAACTAATATCCGTTGGTCTTTCATAGTTAAAAGAAATAATAATTCTGACATAAAGTATTTGGCATTTCAATTAACATACGAAATAGACTAATGAATTGGATTTTCATTTAATTTCTTCCTATGATGCTACTGATAATGTTGTGTGCTTTATAACTGTAACAGATAGATTAATAATTACCCTGCTGATAAATTACCTGCTACCTGCATAGTTTCAAGAGTAGGTGAGGGTTTGCCACCACGCGGTTCTATGGTAACAGCAAAGGTGGATGGTAGGTGGTTGATGCCTTTCATTTTTACTAAACTTGCCAATTGCCCATCAAACACGCCACAATCTACAGGCTTGCCATCAATAATGGCCCATAATTGGTATTGATTTTCTTGCGAAAGCTCTCTCAAGTTTTGAATGCCTAAATACACTTCGCTGGTCTTAGCATTCCAATACACAGAAGCTAAAGCCTGTGGCGCGTTGGGCGTACCCTTCATAACCACCCGAGTGAAATCAGGATCGGTGGTTATTTTAACGTCCAATTCAATTTGATCGAGCCGCTGGTTTACAGTGTTATAATCTTTTGCGACTTGTTGATTTTGTGTAATAAGGTTGGCCAACGTGGTTTCACTATTTTTCCATCGGTTCCAATAGTTGAAGGCGAGGTAAGATGACAATAGTGCAAAGGCAATGGAGGCGGCTGTTGCATATCTCCAACTTGAAATGGTCGAAAACAAAGGAACTACTTTGGCTTCTGCTTTAGTGCTTGAATTCTTATTGACGGTGTCAAACAATTTTATTTTCACTTCTGCGCGAGGTTTAACTGCGAGTTGATTCAACACATTTTCAAGCGTATTCTCGATTTGTGAAAGCTCATCGCGAAGTTCTTTATACTGAGCAAGGTTTTGTTCTACTTCGCTTCTCTCAGCATTGGAGAGCTCGCCAAGCGCGTAAGCCTCCAAAACTCCACTCGATATGTATTCTTCTATATTCATTTCACATCCATTAATGATCGTAATTCTATCATCGCCAATCGAAGCCTTGTTTTTACAGTGCCCAAAGGAATGTCAAATTCTTCTGCCACTTCCGATTGGGTATAACCTTTCAAATACAATTGAGTAACAATAAAAAGTTGATCCTTCGACAGTTTCATAAGCACTTCTTTGAGTCCAATTGAATCCACATATAGTTCATTAGATTCTTGAGCGTCAACTTTACCTACGAGGTAATCAATATCATCGGTTTTTTTCGCTTTGCTAATTTCTCTTGAACGAGTTTTGTCGATGGCTTGGTTGCGGGCAATGTTTACCATCCATGTGAATAATTTTCCTTTGGATGTATCATAGGTTTCTATCTTATCCCAAATCTTTAGAAACACTTCTTGAAGCACATCTTCGGATATTTCTTCTTTCTTTAAAATCCTGAATATGATACCATAGAGGGCACCCGAGTAGCGATCGTATAGATAATCAAGTGCTGATTGATCTTTTTTGACCAATCGCACTACTAATTCTTCCTCAGATAAAGTTTTGCTCACAATGAAGGATAGCGTAGTTTAACAATCGCTAAGTTAGAAACAATCTTAAATTACATTAGTTTAAATTCTATAAATGGCAAAAATTTAAAATTCAATAATCACTTGTCAATCATCGCCATCTCCCAGCCAATAATGCTTTTCTTGCGTGTTGCACTCCACCGATATTCACCCAAAATTCCATCTTTTCTAATCACACGGTGGCAAGGAATTAAATAGGCCACGTGGTTTGACCCCACAGCCGAGCCAACTGCTTGCATTGCTTTTGGATTATGAATTGATTCTGCAATGCCTTGGTATGTGATTACTCCGCCCATTGGTATTTTTAATAATGCCTCCCATACTTTGATTTGAAAATTGGTTCCTTTCACAAACAGATGTAGCTTCTTCCCTGCTTGCTCGGCATCAAAAATCTGATTTACAAACTCCTTAGTGAATACTTGATCTTGGTGAAAAACAGAATTATGCCAATGCTCTTTCATTTTCCCCAACTCATATTTCGGATCTTCATCGGAAGCAATAAAAGAAAGCCAACAAATACCGCGCTCGGTTATACCAAGCAGGCATGTGCCAAACGTTGTTTCATGAAAGCCATATTCAATACGAATGCCAGAGCCTTTGAGTTTATATTCTTGCGGAGTAACGGCCTCAAGGGTGGTAAACAAATCGTACACACGCGATTGACTGGATAAGCCTGCTGCCTCTGCTGCTTCCACAATATTCTTAGATTGTTGCAACTTGCCTTTAAGGAAATCAACCGTAAGGAATTGTAGAAATCGCTTAGGGCTAATGCCTGCCCATTCTGTAAAGATGCGCTGAAAATGAAACGGACTAAGGTGAACTCTTTCGGCTACTTCATCCAACTCTGGTTGGTGCTGGAAATTCTTTTCCAAGTAAAGAATGGCTTGCTCAATACGTTGATAGTTGACGGGTTGATCCATGATTTCAATCATAAAGTTATTGTTTTTGTTGGATCAAAAATCGATCGCGCGCCAGGAAATTTCAACCTGATTCTTGCTTAAAATTTATTTGCCAATAACAGATTGGTATACTAAGAAGTAATTCCAACTTTCCAGGAATTATATAAATCTCTTAAACAAAGTCCGCAGGGTCTATATCCTGCGGATTTTGCTTCTATATAGTTTAGAAAGAAAACCCGATTCTCTTTTTTCATGCGCTTGCCTGATTTGCATTGAAGCGTCCCATAGATTTTAAGTTTTCTGTTTCCCGCAAGGGTAATTCCTTTTGCTTTTATTAAACTGTGCAATTCTTGTGAAGTCAGTTGTTGATGTAAACGCATTTTCAAATCATCGAATTTTCAAATCACCAAATTATCCAATCAATTTCCATCATGAAAAATAATTCCCAATGCAAAGCGAACGCCCGACAATAAAGGGCTGACACCGTGTTTCATCTTTGCGCGATAATATCCTTTTGTTCCCTTCACTGGTCTAAAGTTAGTGGTAAAGATCATGGCATCTCCCTGATTTAATTTTACCACTTCGGCTTTTGATTGTGCGCGAGGTAACTGTTCGATCAACACAAACTCCCCGCCTTTATAATCCATATCATGCTGACTTAAAGCAAACACAACTTGAAAAGGAAAATAGACATCGCCATATAAATCCTGATGAAGTGTGTTGAATCCACCTGTCTCATATCGTAAGATTAATGGCGTAGGGCGAAGTTGATTTTTATTAATGCATTGTTCAATAAGCTCGTAATGGTTCAACGGAAATTGAGTGTCAATTGATAATCGGCTCATCCAATTATTAGCTAACATTGCTAATGGCACATACAAATTTTCTCTTATGGTTTGAATATTTTCCGGCAACGGATACGAAAAATATTTGTATTCACCTTTGCCAAAGCGATAGCGTTGCATGTTGATGGTGCTTCGATAGAGACTAGAGTTGTTGTATTGATCTGAAAAATCCTGGCATTCTTCTATTGAAAGAAATTGTGGAATAATGGCATAACCTTTTTCATCAAGAGATTGGTAAATTGGTTGCCATGAGATTTTTGTAAGAGTGATCATTACGCAAAGATGAATTTCATCAACTTGGAATAGAACCCGATTCTTGCGAAGTTGATTCGATGAATCGTTAATTTGAAAATTCGTTAATCGCGACCAAGAGGATGAAACATTTGAAGACCTGATGACGGTTTTGATTCACAAATTATTTCTACCATTGTGCATGAATAGTTTTTTAATTCCAGTTCCAAAAGAATTTAGTTTTGATCTAAGCCTTAGTTTTCTCAAGCGATCACCCAAAGAAGTTTTGCATCGACTTGAAGAGGATCGAGTATTGAAAGCCATACACTTAAATGGAAAGCGGATTTTGTTTGAACTAAGTTTTCAATCTGAGGAATTAAAAATTTCAATATTGAATGAGAAACTCAATGCTCAAGAAAGAAAAGAATTGGAGCTATTTGTGCGCGAATGGTTTGATTTGGACACCGATCTAAAACCATTTTATGCGATGGCAAGCAATGATGAATTACTACAGCCTCTAGTCAAAAAGTATTTTGGGTATCGCATTATTGGTCAGCCCGATTTGTTCGAATCGCTAATATGGGCGGTGCTTGGGCAACAAATTAATTTACAGTTTGCCTATACGTTGAAGCAGCGTTTTGTTGAACAGTTTGGCGAGAAGCTTGAGTTTGAAAATCAACAATACTATTTGTTTCCGAAGCCAGAAATTGTAGTTAAATTAACTGACGAGCATTTACTACCGCTGCAATTCTCTCGACAAAAAAGTAAGTATGTAGTGCTTATCGCTGAAGCTTTTACAAATGAGGAAATATCAAAAGAGAAATTGAAAAATATACCTTTAGAAGAAGCCAAAGAAAAATTAATGAGTATAAAAGGTGTTGGCAATTGGACGGCCAACTATGCGTTGATGAAAACATTTCGTTATCCAGATGCCTTTCCGCTTGAAGATGCCGGTGTGCATAATGCTATTAAAAACCTAAAGGCAATGAAAGCAAAGCCTACCATCGATCAGGTAAAACGCATCTTTAAAAAATACAAAGGCTGGGAAGCCTATGCTACGCTCTATTTGTGGAAGAGTCTGTAATATTTAGCCAGCCTCTGTTTTTTGGGGTGTAGGCTGAGGCTCATTTCTTGCAATTCACAACTTTAAGGAGCAATATAATCCTTTGCCCATCCCATATAACCTAATATCTTTGCCTCCTCTTTAAACAGGATTACAGAATTTAAGTCTAATTATTTTTTAAATAGGTTATGATCAGTTATTTAATTTGGAATGGCAGTCCTGAAATCTTCTCATTTGGTTCATTTGCTCTTCGTTGGTACGGTTTGCTCTTCGCATTGGGGTTTCTCATTAGCCAGCAAATATTGTTTTACATGTTTAAAAAAGAAGGCAAGCCCGAACGCGATGTAGAAATACTCACTATATACATGGTAGTTGCTACAGTAATTGGCGCGCGTTTAGGCCATATAATTTTTTACGAACCCCAAACGATCTGGACAGATCCATTATCCATATTTTTACCCTTTGAATTTAGCCCTGAATTTAAGTTCACCGGTTTGCAAGGCTTGGCAAGTCATGGCGGTGCATTTGCTATCTTGTTTGCACTTTGGCTCTACGCACGTAAGAAAAAGCCAGGGCAAAACTTTCTTCAAACTGTAGATCGTATTGTAATTGTTGTAGCCCTCACAGGTGCCTTGATACGCACTGGCAACTTCTTTAATTCAGAGATTATTGGCAAACCAACTGATTCACCATTGGGTGTTGTATTCGTTAACAGAATTACTGAAGCTATTACGCAAAATAAGAGCGGTGTTAACCCTGTTGATTTTGTAGAAGTTCGTAAAGATCCTAAAGGCAGTGTTTCAGAAAACGGACGTGTGCCCATCAATATTTACATCTTCTTTAAGCAAGGAACGCAACAAATTCGCATCAACGATTTTGTTGGATATGAGGTACGATCGTATCTCAATTTATTGGATGAATTTGTAGATCAACCTCGAGGCGATGACTTGAAGTATGAAGTATTGCAAGAGCAAAGCGGATCGTTTGGCGTAAAGATAAGTACGCTCGGTATTGCCCGGCATCCTGCCCAATTGTATGAAGCCATCTCCTGTGTGGCGCTCTTCATTTTCTTATTTTTGGTGTGGAATAAATACAAAGAGAACTTGCCCGCTGGCCGAACCTTCGGATACTTTATGATTATACTTTGGAGCTTGCGATTTGCTTACGAATTCCTAAAAGAAAACCAAGTAGAGTTTGAAGATAAGCTTTCGCTGAACATGGGGCAAAACTTGAGCATACCGTTGTTCATAGCAGGTATTTTTATTCTTGCTTATTCCTATCGAAAGCAACCAACCTCTATCGAAAAAGAAACAAGTAACACAGAAGCCAACTAATTTTAATTGGAAGATAACGCATGAAGACTCCGTTATTCATTCCAAAAAAGTATATAGTAATATTTATACTTGCTATTTCTTGGCTTATTAGCTTTGGTGCTGCAGGGCAAGCTAAAATACTCTCCACAGATGCGCGTTTTTCACAAACTGATTCTATTAATCGCCTCGTTACTATCGGCAGAATAATAATAGTAGGCAACAAAGTAACCAAGGAACGAATACTACTCAGAGAGCTTACCTTAAAGCAAGGAGATACAGTATCCACCCAATATCTGCCTGCCATTTTGTTGAGAGATCGGAACAAAATTTATAATCTACGATTATTCAATACAGTGGTAGTGAGTGCACTCGATGTTGGCTTAAACCAATTCGACATTCTCATCGAAATTTCGGAACGTTGGTATACTGACCCCTCTCCTATTTTTGAACTCTCTGATCGGAATTTGAATGAATGGTGGACCAATTATAACCACGATTTCAGCCGAGTGAATTATGGCATTCGGTTGAAACAAAAAAACTTTCGCGGTCGTAACGAAACGTTGCAGTTCACAGCCCAGTTTGGTTTCACGCGAAGGTTCAGTCTTAGCTATCGTATACCTAACCTAGACCGCCAGCAAAAACATGGTCTTGGTTTTAATTTAAATTATAGCGAGCCACGCAACCTTTCTTATCAAACAAAAGATCACATTCTTAGCTATGTCAGCCTTAATCGCTCCGTTAGGCTAAACAGAAGTGCAAGCATAGATTATACCTATCGCAAGTCATTTTATGAAACCCATAACTTTTCAATTGATTACAATAGCTCCTCCGTGGTGGACACCGTGCTAGCTCTTAACCCCAATTATTTTACTAAGGGTGCCACCTCGCAGCGTTACACTTCTCTTTCCTATTCATTCAATTCAGAGCATCGCGATGTAGTGGCCTATCCGCTAAAAGGATACCAGTTTACATTTTCAGTTTCAAAGGCGGGTCTCTTTAATGAATCAATTAATCAACTCGAATTCAATTCAACCTATGCTAAGCACTGGCCTTTAAAAAAGAAATTTTACCTGTCAAATCTAAGTGCAGGTTATATTAGTACCCCTACCACGCAACCTTACTCCCTCTTTAGCGCATTGGGCTACCGTGGCCAAGTGGTGAGGGGTTATGAAATCTACGTGATAGAAGGTCCCCAGTTTGCGCTCAACAAAACCACTTTCAAGAAAAAGATATTTCAAAGATCATGGAGATTAGAATCCATTCCCTTAGAGCAGTTCCGCTATTTCCCTTTGGCAATTTACTTGAAAGGTTTTACAGATCTTGGGTACGTTACAAATTATGACTACTACAGCGAGCAGGGCTTAAACACACGGCTTACAGGCAGAATGCTAGTAGGCGCAGGTGTGGGCGTTGATATTGTTGCTCTTTACGATGCTGTGCTGCGCATAGAATACACGTTTACCCGCGAGGGAACTCAAGGCTTCTTTATCAACTTAAAGAAGGAATTTTAGTTTTTAGAAACTAAGAAGAAAAATTTACCAGCTATATCCCCGTGTAAGTAAAAGGCGTTATCATTTTTAGTTTGCTTTTCAATTCATTTGTAATCGATAAGCCATCAATAAATGTAATAAGTGCTTGCTGTGTTATCCTTTCGTTCTTGCGGGTGAGTGTTTTCAGGGCTTCGTAAGGATTAGGATAGCCTTCTTTTCGCAATACAGTTTGAATAGCTTCCGCAACTACCGCCCAATTATCATCAAGATCTTTATCAATTGCCTGCTTGTTAAGCTCAAGTTTCTCCATTCCTTTGATGAGCGATTTTAACGCAATGAAAGAGTGCGCGAATGGTACACCAACATTGCGCAACACGGTTGAATCGGTGAGGTCACGCTGCAGTCTAGATATTGGAAGCTTTGCTGATAAATGCTCAAACAATGCATTTGCCATACCCAAGTTGCCTTCTGCATTTTCAAAATCAATAGGATTTACTTTGTGCGGCATAGCCGATGAACCTACCTCCCCTTCCTTTATTTTTTGGTTGAAATAATTCATGGAAATGTACTGCCACATATCCTTGCTGTAATCAAGCAAAATAGTATTGATGCGCTTAACATTATCAAACAAGGCAGCCATGTTATCGTAATGCTCAATTTGTGTGGTAGGGTGGCTTCTGCTCAATCCCAAATTACCAACAAACGCATTGGCGACCTCAATCCAATTTATTTCCGGATATGTTATATGATGAGCGTTAAAGTTTCCTGTTGCACCTCCTAGCTTTGCAGAATGAGGGATGGTTTTCAATAACTCCAATTGCTTATTGATACGCTCCGAAAAAACTTGAATTTCTTTACCCAACCTTGTAGGTGATGCTGGTTGTCCATGTGTTTTTGCAAGCATAGAAACTTCAGCCCAAGTTTTACTTTGCATCTCAAGTCGATTAACGAAGGAATAAAGCAATGGCAAAAACTCTTTGTCTAAAAACTCCATTAGTAGCAGAGGAGTTGCAGTATTATTTATATCCTGAGAAGTAAGTCCAAAATGAATAAACTCTTTATAAGCTGTTAACCCAAGCTGATCAAACTTTCCTTTCAAAAAATATTCAACAGCTTTTACATCATGATTAGTGATAGCCTCTATTTCCTTAATTTTTAAAGCATCTGCTTCTGAAAAATTATGATAAATATCCCGTAAGGAAGATTTTTTATTTTCAGGAAACGAAGCAAGCTCGGGCAAAGGAAGCTCTACCAAAGCAAGAAAATAGTCTACTTCAATCAGCGTTCTATAGCGGATTAGAGCATACTCAGAAAAATAAGGAGCCAGCGCATGGGTTGCTGCAAAGTACCGTCCATCAATAGGCGATAGGGCTGTAAGTGTAGTTAAGTGCAAGTGTCAATGATTTTATCCAAAAATAATCAATTTAAGAGTGTATATGGCAAACTAGAGCTAGCAACTTCCGTTAACATCTTTTTAACAGTTTATATTAACCTTCATTTATTACTTTTGCGACTTACAATTTTTTCAGTGAAGCTAGTATTTGTCAGTATCCTAATTTTTGTTTCCCTCTGCTCGCTAGCACAAAACAAGCCTGGGAAGAATCTATCAATAAAAAAAGCTACAGGCACTATTATATTAGATGGAGCATTGGATGAGCCCGATTGGCAAGCTGCTGATGTGGCGAAAGACTTTTTCATGAACTACCCAGTAGATACTGCATTAGCTCCTTTTCAAACAGAAGCCCGACTGACGTTCGATGATCATTTTCTATACATCTCTTTTGTATGTTATGATGATAGCACTCCAGACATCGTACAATCGCTGCGAAGGGATTTTGATTTTGATTTGAATGATAACATGGGTGTTTTTATTGGGCCTTATAACGATGGCATCAATGGCTTTTACTTTATCACTACGCCCAAAGGAATTCAAGAAGAAGGCATCATAAGTTCTGCAGGTGCGGGCAGCGATAGTTATAGCTCTACTTGGGATAATAAATGGTATTCTAAGGTTGTGAAATTACGCGACCGTTGGATAGCCGAAATGGCCATTCCATTTAAGAGTTTTCGCTTTAAAAGCAATTTGAAAGAATGGGATATTACTTTCCTTCGCCACGATTTGAAACGTAATACATTTTCAAGTTGGATCGCCACGCCCATCCAATTTATCCCTGCTTCTTTTGCTTACTCCGGAAAATTAAATTGGGTAGATCCCTCACCAGTGGGGCGCACCAATATTTCTGTTATACCTTATTTGGCTGGTGGTTCTTCAGTTGATAATGAGAAAACTCCACCTGATAAAACACAAACATTAAATGCTGGCTTCGATGCCAAAATTGGCGTAACTCCTTCTTTGAACTTAGACCTTTCGGTGAATCCTGATTTCTCGCAAGTGGAAGTAGATAGACAAGTGATCAACCTTACTCGTTTTGAATTCAAGTTTCCTGAACGCAGACAATTTTTCTTAGAGAACAGTGACTTATTCGATAAGATCGGCTTCCCTGAAACCCGCGCTTTTTTCTCAAGAAGAATAGGATTGGTGGACACAAGCTCAAGCAAAAGCTCCAACAAGAGTTATCAAAAAGTGCCGATACTTTATGGAGCTAGATTAAGCGGTTCAATTAATAAAAATTGGCGCATCAGTGCTATGAATATGCAAACCAAAGAGAAGCTGGAGTTCGGATTGCCAGGACAAAATTACTCTGTAGTTGCTTTGCAGCGAAATTTTTGGAAGCAATCAAATCTGTCATTCAGCTATGTGGAAAAACAATCGCTTGGCGTTCAACAAGGCGATAGCTTGAAGTATTTCAACAAAGACCTCTGGAAGTCTCGCAGCTTTGGAAATACAGCTTCTAAGGTACTCAACAATTATAATCGGGTACTTGGTGCCGATCTCGAAATACTTAGCAAAGACAATAAGTGGTATTCAAGTATGTTCTATAGCCGATCGTTTGATAACTATAACAACAGTGCTCAACAATCGGGAGCCGCATTTATAAGTTACACCAAGCGTCATTATAGTTTCTTGATTAGCGAGAATTTTATACAGAAAAACTATAATGCAGAAGTAGGTTATGTGCCTTCGCAGGGAATCTATAAAGGATTAAACTCAACTTATATTGGATCGACAGGCACCATCTATCCAAAAAGTAAATACATTGCTTTGATGGGGCCATCACTTGATCTTAATCTTACTCAAATCCCTGATGGCACTACCACCGATAAGTCGCTTGCTTTAGGTTATAACATCAATTTTTTAAACACCTCAAATATCATTGTATCCTATGCTTATACTTTTCAGCGACTTACCAACACATTTAATCCTTTAGATTATAGCTACACCTTGTTTAATTTGGGTGAAATCTATTCCTGGAAAAGCCTGCTCATCAACTACCGATCCGATCAACGGAAGGTTTTCAGGTATTCACTCGGTGCAAGGTCAGGCGGCTATTACAATGGCGACCTTACCAACTTAAATGGAGAGCTTAGCCTTCGCTACCAACCCTTTGGAAGTTTTTCGGTGCGATTTGACTACAATGATGTACAGCTGCCTGATAATTATGGAAAGGAGAAACTATTCCTGATTAGCCCTAGAATTGATTTTACCTTTACTGATAAAATATTCTTCACCACCTTTGTGCAGTATAATAAACTGTATGACAATATGAATTTAAATGCACGGTTTCAATGGCGATATAAACCTGCATCCGATTTTTTTGTTGTTTATACTGAAAACTATTTTACAAACGACCTTAAGAGCAAGAATAAGGCGTTGGTATTTAAGTTTACGTACTGGCTTAATCTTTAAAAGAGATTAGTTAAACGGTATTGAATTAAGATTTTTCCATTTAGTAAAACCCCTGAGTTATGGCATTCGGTTTATTCAAGAAAAAAGAAAAGAAAGAAGAAATTCATAGTGGCCCAAGGTACCATGATTTAATAGTAAAGGCCGTCATCCAAGAAACGAAAGATGCGATCTCTATTGCGTTTCAACAACCAGAAGAAAAGATTAATTATAGATCAGGACAATTTCTTACGTTGATCACTTCCGTGGATGGCAAAGAAGTGAGGCGGGCATACTCGCTCTGCTCCTCCCCCTTTGTGGATGAAGACTTAATTGTGTCAGTGAAACGTGTCGAGAAAGGATTGATGTCTAACTGGCTGCCCGATAATCTAAAAGTGGGGCAAACCATGAAGGTGATGGATCCCATGGGTCAGTTCGTGACTGAATACAGCAAAGATAAAAAACGCCATCTAGTTTTGTTTGCTGGCGGATCGGGTATTACCCCGATGATGTCAATCATCAAGAGTTTGCTTACACAAGAATCTGAAAGTGTATGCTCACTTATCTATTGCAACCGCGATATCGAAAGCATTATTTTTAAAGAACAATTTGATCAGCTACAAACAAAATATGAAGGTAGGCTTCACGTAATTCATATTCTCGATAATGCGCCAATGAATTGGCAAGGATATTCAGGCTTTCTAAATAAAGAAATACTTACCAAACTTTTTGAGCGCATACCTGATTGGGGAATTGACAAAACAACTTACCTGATGTGTGGCCCTGAAGGCATGATGAAAAATGTAGAAGTGCTTTTAGCCGAACATGCCATCCCCAAAGAAAAAGTATTTAAAGAAAGCTTTGTAGCGGGTGTACTTGATAAAGAAAAGAAAACGGACGCTCTCAATGATAAAGGCACAGGTTCACATGAGGTAACTATCCGATATGATGGTCAAGAATATAAAATTATGGTGGATGCCAAAAGCACCATTCTTGAAACTGCTTTAGATCAAGGTATCGATTTGCCTTATAGTTGCCAGAGCGGGTTGTGTACAGCTTGCCGTGGAAGAGCTATTTCAGGTAAAGTAAGGCTTGACGAAGAAGAGGGTTTATCGCAAACTGAGCGAGCGCAAGGATATGTGCTTACGTGTGTTGGGCATCCCTTAACCGATGATGTAGTGATTGAGATTGGATAAACCACTTTATCACTAACATCCACTATTAAACCAAATACTCAAACAGATTTTCATTCTGATTGATAAGGGTATAATTCAACTTGAAACTATCCATTCGTTCCATCAGTGAATTAAAATCATCTTTTGATTTCAGTTCAATGCCTATTAGAGCCGGGCCAGTTTCTTTATTATTTTTTTGAATAAATTCGAAACGAACGATGTCATCATTTGGGCCAAGAATATGATTCACAAATTCTTTCAACGCACCTGGACGCTGGGCAAAACGCACGATGAAGTAATGTTTGAGACCTTCATATAAAAGTGAACGTTCTTTTATTTCTTGCATTCTGTCGATGTCGTTGTTACCGCCACTCAACACGCATACTACTTTTTTACCTTTGATTTGATCTGCATATTGATCAAGTGCCGCGATAGATAGAACGCCCGCAGGCTCTGCCACTATTGCATCTTCATTATACAATTGTAGAATAGCGGAACTTACTTTACCCTCTGGCACTAGTAACATATCCGAAAGTATATCCTTACAAATTTCAAAGTTAAGCTCACCTACTTTCTTTACAGAAGCACCATCAACAAAGCGCTGAATTTTATCAAGCACCACTGGTTTACCAGCCTTCAATGCCTCCTTCATGGAAGGTGCGCCTTGCGGCTCAACTCCAATAATTTTTGTAGTGGGCGAATGTGTTTTAAAATAATAACCCATACCCGCACCCAATCCTCCTCCGCCAACAGGCAAAAACAAATAATCAATACCCGATTGCTCTTCCAAAATTTCTTTAGCGACCGTGCCTTGGCCTTCAATTATTTTTAAGTGATCGAAGGGTGGAATAAACACTCTACTATTTTCAGATGAGAATTGCAACGCATGAGTTTGGCATTCATCAAACGTATCACCAATCAGCACAATTTCAGTATTGCTACCACCAAACATTTTTACTTGATTGATTTTTTGCTTGGGCGTAATAGCAGGCATATAGATCACTCCATGTATATCCAATAGTTTACACGAAAGCGCAACACCTTGTGCATGGTTTCCTGCACTGGCACAAACAATACCTTGCTTGCGTTGATTTGCATCTAAACTTTGAATGAGATTATATGCTCCGCGAATTTTATAAGAGCGCACCACTTGTAAATCCTCGCGTTTCAAATAAACTTCAGCACCAAATTTTTCTGATAGCTTGCGGTGAAATTGCAAAGGGGTTTTGAGTACAACTTTTTTTAGTACTTCGTGGGCTTGATTGATATCGATGGGTAGACTTAATACAGGGATCATTTGCTATTGGTTGGTAGTTGTCAGTTATTGACAGTTCTTCACGAACAGCCAATAACTAACAACGAACAACTATTTTTAATTTATCATGCTTGCTTCTACTTTGTTCTTCTCTGGTCTTAGTGAACGCACCGCAGCACCTGCTTGCCATAATTCACTTTCGCGGACTTCTTTCAACTCTTCCGCTAGTTTCTCGCGGTAGTCAGGCTTGCTGCAGGTATCGATAGTACGCTTCGCTTCCGCACCTGATGCGACACTTTCGTATAATTCTTTAAACACTGGCAATGTTGCTGCTTTAAATTTCTTCTTCCAATCTAACGCACCACGTTGTGCTGTAGTTGAACAGTTTGCATACATCCAATCCATTCCATTTTCTGCAACCAGTGGCATTAAACTCTGCGTTAATTCTTCTACTGTTTCGTTGAAGGCTTCAGACGGAGAGTGACCTTTTGAACGCAACACTTCGTATTGAGCTTCAAAGATTCCAGCAATGGCACCCATCAACGTACCGCGCTCACCCGTTAAATCAGAATACACTTCTTTCTTGAAATCAGTTTCAAATAAATAACCTGCGCCAACACCAATACCTAGTGCTATCGCTTTGTCTTTTGCTTTACCTGTAGCATCTTGGAATACAGCATAACTTGCGTTGATACCTTTGCCTTGCAAAAATAATCTACGAACGGAAGTGCCAGAACCTTTCGGTGCAGCGAGAATCACATCAACATCAGCAGGTGGAATAATGCCCGTTTGATCTTTGAACGTAATACCAAAGCCGTGAGAAAAATATAACGCTTTACCTTTTGTTAAATATGGTTTTATGGTAGGCCATAATTCGATCTGACCAGCATCTGACAATAAGAACTGTATAATAGTACCACGCTTAGCGGCTTCTTCAATATCAAATAATGTTTCTCCAGGAATCCATCCATGTTCAACAGCTTTAGTCCATGTCTTTGAACCTTTGCGCTGACCAACAATTACGTTAAATCCATTGTCGCGAAGGTTTAGGCTTTGTGCCGGACCTTGTACACCGTATCCAATAATTGCAATTGTTTCATTTTTAAGAAGATCAAGAGCTCTGTCCATTGGAAACTCTTCGCGTGTTACTACTTCTTCTACTGTTCCACCAAAATTAATCTTTGCCATAGTTGTTTAGTTAATTGTTCTTTTTAGTTAGTTGTTGTCGATTATTATTATTTAGTTTTTTGATTTTTTTTGCGGCTATAATAATTCCGGTTGCCCAATGCTGTTTTGTTAATGTAATATCTGTGCGCTCTTCAAGCTTCTCAACCAATGCAGTTGCCTTCTCTGCATGACCTTCAGGCCAATTAGCTTGTGGTAACATATCATCAATTATAAATAGAGCACCATCATTCAACATGGATAAGGCTTCATCAAGCATAAGATATTTACCATGCCATGTATCCGCAAAGATGTAATCAAAAGTTAAATGTTTATTAGCAGCAATCCAATCCCCACCATCTGCACAAATAAGATTCAATCTCCTGTCGTCATTAAGATACTGTTGAGCAATAGATAAAAATGAATTGTCATTATCCACCGAAGTCAATGTTGAACCAGCATCCATTCCGTCTAATATCCAACTAGTAGATAAACCCGTTCCTGTCCCCAATTCAAGAAATCTGCCCGATGGTTTTGTTGATGCGAGTGTTCTCAATAAGGAGCAAGTCAACACATCAGAAGCCATAGTAAAGCCTGAGGCATGAGTTGCCTTATCTATTTCAGAATAAGCCTTTGGGTAAATTTGATTTATAGAGGGAGTCATCCTTGTTAATCTATATCAACAATTTGTTCACTTTTTTCGAGATAAGCTGCATTTCCTTCATGCACAATCACTTCATCTACTTCAATCAATTTTTCCAACTGAAGTTTTACTTTTTCCATAAGATCGGCAGTTGTAAACAATAACAGCACCATGCCTCCTCTTCGGAAGTCATCTTCATTTTCGTGTGCCATCATTTTTTTTACACGCACTCTCCTTCTATTCAACACATTGATAATGCGGTTCAAAACCGAAAAGTTATTGTCTGCGCTTAGGATTAAAGTATAATCTTGTTTCATGGTTTTTAAAGTAAATACTATTTACTAATTGGTGCTTCTAACAACACATCTGCAACACCAGCCCCAGCAGGCACCATCGGAAACACATTGTCTTCCTTGCCAACTACCACTTCCAAAAAATAAGAAGTTTTAGAGTCAAGCATTTCTCTTAATGCATCTTGAAGTTCTTCACGCTTCTCAACTTTTCTTGCACGAATATTATATGCTTCAGCGATCTTGACAAAATCCGGATTTTGCATTTCTGTAAATGAATACCGCTTGTCATGAAACAGTTGCTGCCACTGCCGAACCATGCCCAAGAAGTTATTATTAAGCACCATGATCTTTACAGGGATTTTATACTGCATGATCGTGCCCAGCTCTTGAATGGTCATCTGATAACCGCCATCACCAATTACAGCTACTACTTGCTTTTCAGGCATTCCCAACTTTGCGCCCATTGCCGCTGGCAAAGCAAAACCCATGGTGCCAGCACCCCCAGAGGTAACGTTAGTTCTTGGATTTTTATACTTGTAATAACGTGAAGTTGTCATTTGATGTTGACCTACATCGGTTACCACTACCGCTTCTCCCTTCGACAAATTGGAAAGGTGATTGATAACTTCTGCCATCATCAATTCTCCTTTCGGATTAAATTCATGTTGAATAACTTTATCGTATTCAATGGTATCGAACTTACGAAATGTTTCGACCCATTCTTTATGCGTTCCTGTTTTACATTTATCAATCAGTGATAGCAAGGCTTCTTTTGCATCGGCATGAACAGGCACATCTGCTTTTATAATCTTACTTATCTCAGCTTTATCAATTTCGATATGAATTATCTTAGCTTGCTTGGCATACTTGCTAACGTTACCAGTAACCCGATCATCGAAACGCATACCTAAACCTATAAGCACATCACATTCATTGGTGTTGATGTTAGTGCCATAATTACCATGCATACCAAGATAGCCAACATAGTTTGGATGATCTTGCGGAAAACCTCCAAGACCAAGTAACGTGCAAGCAACTGGTATTCCAGTCTTTTCTGAAAAAGCAATTAGTTCTTTTGTCGCTCCTGATAGAAGTACACCTTGTCCACATAAAATATAAGGACGCTTTGCAGTGTTGATTAACTCTGAAGCATCTTGAACTTGCTTTGGTTGAAGTATAGGTTTTGGTTTATAGGTGCGAATACCTTCACACTTCTTATATTCTACCTCGTCAATCTTTTCGTTTTGAGCATTCTTAGTGATGTCTACTAACACTGGTCCTGGACGGCCAGTGCTAGCGATATAAAATGCTTTCGCAATTGCAGGCGCAATGTCTTTGGCTTCCGTTACTTGAATGTTCCACTTTGTAACAGGCAGTGTAGTGTTGATCACATCTATTTCCTGAAAAGCATCAGTACCTAATAAATGAGCAAATACTTGTCCGGTAATACATACAATCGGAGTTGAATCAATCATAGCATCGGCCAAGCCCGTAACTAAGTTAGTAGCACCAGGCCCTGATGTGGCTAATGCAACACCAACCCTACCCGATACCCGCGCAAAGCCTTGTGCTGCATGAACTGCACCTTGCTCGTGACGCACCAGTATATGGGTGAGTTTATCAGCATAACCGTACAAGGCATCATACACTGGCATGATGGCTCCTCCGGGATAACCGAACAATGTGGTTACTCCTTCCGCGACAAGCGATTGAAGTAAGGATTCTGATCCAGATATTTTTTTTATTACAGGAGTTACCGCCTCAACGGCTTTCTCAACTGCTAGTTTAGGCTTCGTCAGTAACGCATCCATCGGCTGCTGTTTTTACTTGTTTTGAATATTTATAAAGTACACCACTTGTGGCACGAGGTGCTGGAGCTATATAGAGCGACCTCCTTTTTGCCAATGTATTTTCATCTACCAATAAATTGATCTGATGTTTACTCACATCAATTTCAATCCAGTCATTATCTTCCACTAATCCAATTAATCCGCCTTCAACTGCTTCGGGCGTAATGTGACCAATCACAAATCCATGTGAGCCTCCAGAAAATCTTCCATCGGTAATTAAAGCTACAGATTTACCAAGACCCGAACCCATTATCAAGCTAGTGGGCTTTAACATCTCTGGCATGCCAGGTGCGCCCTTTGGCCCCACGTTACGAATCACCACCACATCGCCTTCTTTTATTTTACCAGATTTGATTCCATCTATCAATTCAAATTCGCCATTGAATACACGAGCTTTTCCTTTGAATTGTTCACCTTCTTTGCCGGTGATTTTAGCAACTGAACCTTTCTCGGCTAAGTTTCCATAGAGGATTTGAAGATGGCCTGTTTTCTTTATGGCTTTTTCAAAAGGCACAATTACATCTTGTGTGTCGAAATTTAATTCTTTTGCATTGGTAACATTCTCGGCAAGTGTTTTACCTGTAACTGTAATGCAATCGCCATGCAAATACCCTTTCTGTAATAGATACTTTATTACCGAAGGAACGCCACCAATTTTGTGAAGTGCTTCCATTAAATATTTACCGCTTGGCTTCAAGTCAGCTATCAACGGAGTTTTATCCGAGATTCGTTGAAAATCTTCTTGCGTTATTTTTACTCCTACACTTTTCGCCATAGCGATTAAATGCAGCACTGCATTGGTTGATCCACCTAATACCATCACGATAGTAATTGCATTTTCAAATGCCTTAAACGTCATGATGTCTCTCGGCTTCAAATCCTTCTCAAGAAGTAAGTGAATGGCCTTACCTGCTTCTATGCACTCTTCCGATTTTTCTTTGCTTAGCGCAGGATTGGAAGAGGAGTATGGCAACGACATGCCCAACGTTTCAATAGCAGACGCCATTGTGTTAGCGGTGTACATACCGCCACAAGCGCCTGCACCTGGACAAGAATTTTTAATGATGCCTTTGAAATCTTCCTCCGAAAGTTTGCCTTGAATTTTTTCGCCCAATGCCTCGAATGAAGAAATAATATTCAACTCTTTTCCTTTCCAATGGCCACCAGCTATGGTGCCACCATACAACATTATCGCAGGGCGATTCAATCTACCCATTGCCATTATAGAGGCTGGCATATTTTTATCGCATCCGACCACCGCAATCAATCCATCATAATATTGAGCGCCACAAACAGTTTCGATTGAATCAGCTATTACTTCACGACTCACAAGCGAGTAACGCATACCTTCTGTTCCATTCGAGATTCCATCACTCACGCCAATCGTGTGAAAGATCAATCCAACTAAGTCTTGACTCCATACGGCAGTCTTCACTTCTTTGGCAAGATCATTCAAGTGCATGTTGCATGTGTTGCCATCGAAGCCCGTGCTAACGATACCCACCTGTGCTTTCTTCAAATCTTCTTCCGTCAATCCAATTCCATACAACATTGCTTGCGATGCAGGCAGTGTTGGGTCTTGGGTGATGGTTTTGCTATATTTGTTCAGTTCCATTTTTTAGTTGCTCGTTGTTAGTGTGTAGTTACTAGTGCTACCACTATTATACAATTACATAAGAATAACTTTTCTCCAACACAATATTTCTATACGTCTCTTGAATCAATGCGCCCATGGAATCCCTCCATTTTAGTCCCATCGGTACGCCTTCGATTGACTGAACACCCACGATCTCTTGCATAGTGCTACAGAAAAACGCGGAGTCTGCTTCAAACAATTCTTCAGGTTTGAAATACTTTTCTTCAACAGGAAGATCAAGTTGATTACAAATATGAATCACCGTTTTACGCGTAATGCCCGGCAAAATACTTTCAACAGGTGGAGTATAAATCACGCCATCTTTTTCATAGAAGAAGTTTGCGCCAGGGCCTTCGGCAACATAGCCACTAAGATCAAGCAATAAGCAATCATCGAAGCCACGTTTCTTAGCTTCCGTAGTTGCCAAGATTGAATTGACATACAAGCCACAGACTTTAGCCTCCATTGTTACTGCTTTTGGATTAGGCCGTTGGAAAGATGAAATGCTAATCCGCGCTGGTTTTAATGAAGGATGTTGCTCACACTCCCAAGCAGCAATCATTAACGAAACACCCATAGGTGCAGTTAACGACATGTTGGGACTGCAAAAAACCAACGGCCTTACATACGCGTTGGTTAAGTTATTTTTTTCGATCACTTGATATGTAGCTTGCACCATTTCTTCCGATTGATAATCGAACGGAATGCCCATCAGTTTGCAACTTCTTTTTAATCGTTCAAAATGTTCATGCGCCTTGAAAAGTTTGGTTCCATTCACTGTTTCATAAGCGCGAATGCCTTCAAACACACCATAGCCGTAATGCAGCGTTTGCCCGAACAAATCAATTTTCGCCTCGCTTGCCTTCACAAAATCTCCATTTAAAAAGAGAACCGTGTCGCTATTATAATATTCCATAATCTTTTAAAACAATCGTTAGTTTGCAGCAGGCTCTATAAAACAAAACCGTCCCGCTTTTGGGCGGGACGGTTACTATCAATTGAATATGATCGTCAACGCCCCGGCTTTCGGAGAATAATGACGCTAACAATAACAAGCATATTGCCCATGCTGTTAAACTTATTATTGATTGCGCGACTGATCATATCTTTATATTCTTCTGCTGTGATACAAGATTCACGAATTTTAATGTGGTATTCAAGCAAACAGCCAAAAAATATTTTAAATAGTTGAGTAACGAATGTTAGGTAGAGTAATGATTATTGATACTGGATTTTATCTCGGGTCAGCCCAAATTAATTTTTCATCTTTTCTAACAGTCAAGAAATCTTTGCAGTTACCGTTGCCTGATCCATTGTTAAGGCCTCCGTCAGGCGCGCAAATAAATTTGCAATCTGAATCAATCAACTCGCTATATGCATCACAACAGAATGGCGGAATATAATAAACAGTTTTACCCTTAAATTCATAACTAAATATTTTGGCAGCAGGATTTCTTACAGGCTCATTTTGAAATTGCTTAATTCTAATTTTGACACACTCTGGAACTTTGCTCAGTGATGAATCATTGTAGGTGCAGCTTGATAGAAATAAAAATGCAGCGATAAAAAGAGTATAATTTTTCATCGTCTATGTGTTATTAATTCAATAATCAATTGAATTATAAAAATATTGGAGCACCTGAAATTCCTGCGGTTCTCAAATAACTTTGTTTAATAAGCCCTCACCAGCTTCCCTTCCATATAATTTACGAAAGCCCTGTTGGCAACGCGCTGGCCGCCTATGGTGGGGAAATTACCCGAGAAATACCAGTCGCCTGAATGATTGGGAATTGCCTTGTGTAAATTATCAATGCTTTGAAACACTACTTGCACTTCGGCCTTCGCTTGATCTGGCTTCACTATCTGCGAAATTTTTTCAGAGATTTCATCATAGGTAAATTGATCGTACAAACGCTTCACATAATTAACAGGTATTTTTTCTTCTTCCGATTGTTGGCATTGCTCGTACACTTCGCCCAATAAATAATCTTTGCCCTGTTCTTTAATGAGTTGAATCATGGCACGGAAGGCAACAAAATCGCCCATACGGCTCATGTCAATTCCATAGCAATCGGGGAAACGAATTTGAGGTGCAGATGAAACCACCACAATCTTTTTCGGCCCAAGCCGATCGAGCATTTTTAAAATACTCTTCTCTAACGTAGTGCCACGTACAATCGAATCGTCAATTACCACCAGCGTATCTTTGCCTTTGTTGACTACTTCATATGTAGTGTCATACACGTGTGCCACCAATTCATCGCGATGATCGCCATCAGTAATAAACGTGCGCAGCTTGGCATCTTTGATTACAATTTTTTCAATACGTGGGCGGAAGGAAAGAATATCTTCCAACGAATCGACACTTGGTTTTTTGTCGATGATGATATCTTTTTGGATACTGATAAGATAATCTTCAATGCCCGACATCATTCCCAAGAAAGCAGTTTCGGCTGTGTTGGGGATATAGGAAAAAACAGTGTTTTTAAGATCGAAATTGATAGCTTTTAGAAT
The DNA here is from genome assembly GCA_038205685.1 of Cytophagales bacterium. Classification (GTDB taxonomy): domain Bacteria; phylum Bacteroidota; class Bacteroidia; order Cytophagales; family Cyclobacteriaceae; genus ELB16-189. The sequence goes on from JBBRBQ010000010.1 coordinate 147,325, forward strand.
CTGAGGAACGAGCAGTTTGCCCAGTTGCTTGCGTTCGCGATAAATCTCAGGATCGGTGCCGCGACTAAAATAAACGCGCTCGAAACTACATGATTTCTTTTCTAGCTTAGGTATGATGGAATGCTGCGCATACTCACCACTTTTGGTGATGATCAATGCATGGCCAGGATTGATTTCCTTTATTTGATCGTAATTAATATTGAAGGCAGCCTTGATAGCTGGCTTTTCGGAAGCTACCACTACTACTTCATCATCGGCATAAAAATAAGCTGGGCGAATGCCAGAAGGATCGCGCACTACAAAGGCGGAACCGCTTCCCGTAAGGCCAGCCATAGTGTAACCACCATCAAAATCCTTGCAAGCACGCTTGAGCACTCGCTGCAGATTGATTTCGTTTTCGATGATATCTGAAATTTCGAGGTTGCTATATTGATCTTTGTATTTTTCGAATTGCGATTGCACTTCTTCATCCAAGAAGTGACCGATTTTTTCCATCACCGTTACGGTATCGACTTTCTCTTTCGGGTGTTGTCCCAACTCAACCAATATATCAAACAACTCGTCCACATTGGTCATGTTGAAGTTGCCAGCCATTACTAGATTACGACTGCGCCAGTTGTTCTGCCTAAGAAATGGATGCACGTTTTCGATGCTGTTAAAGCCGTGTGTGCCATAGCGTAAGTGGCCTAACCAAAGCTCGCCACTAAACGATACGTGCTCTTTTAGCCAGTGCTCATCTTTAAATTTTTCTTTCCCTGCTTTCTGAGCTTCCTTATATTTTTTGCCGATCTTCTTAAACAAATGCGCCACAGGTTGCGGTTTCATGGAGCGATAGCGACTGATGTACCGAAACCCAGGCTTTTGATCAATCTTGATATTGGCAATGCCTGCGCCATCTTGCCCACGGTTGTGTTGTTTCTCCATCAGAATGTACATCTTGTTCATGGCGTATGTTGTGCCATATTTTTCGATGTAGTAAGAGAGAGGCTTGCGTAGGCGCACTAGCGCTATACCGCATTCGTGAAGAATTGAATCGCTCATAGTGGCTGGAAAACACAAAACTAAAGCTATTAATTCAACGCATCAAGTAAAGTATTCTATTGGATAAAAATACATTTCACTAAATTGTGTTAATTCTACCTTAAAAGGCCTTTTCTTTATTTCTTTTCCAACAGAAAACGAACAAAATTGATTACCTGCTCTTTGATTTCAATGTCCATCCTACTCTCGTTCGACTTTAACCTTTCAGGCAACGTATTAGTTGAAATTATTTTGGTCAATGGCTTGATAGTAGCGCTTGCCATTTTTGGCTTCCGAAATTTGAAACGCTACATAATCGATATTAAAATTCAATTGAATAGGATAAGCGATAAGAGAAAGGAACTTAAGAAGTAATCAGCAATAAATCATACGATAAGTATTTATCGATATTTCTAAATAGCTAATCTGGATTGCTGATAAAGCGAGAGGAAAGAAGAACAGCAGTATTGGCTTTTTCTTATTCTTTTGCCTTCTCGTATTCATCTAAACATTAGAATTTACTATTACTTATATCTTACTGGTAGCATGTCTAATTTTAGCAATGAAAGCAATACAATCATTGAGACTGTTCCTATCAATGCAATTATGTTTATAAATTTTAAAGCTTTACTATCTCCAAATATTTTTTCAATTGCTTTAAGTATTAATAATCCAATTACTCCGCCTACTGTGTTAGTAATTATATCTGTAATATCAAATGCACCAATTTTCAAAACATATTGAAGACCCTCAAACATTAAACTAACTAAGAAGAATAAGAAAACATTTTCCCCAAAGGTCAATCGTTTAAATAAAACTCCAACATAAATGCCAAGTGGTATAAAAATTATAGCATTTAAAATCATTTCTCCATAATCAATTCTACCATTTAAAATTAAAGGTTCGCCAAAAGGAATTAGGTTTACTTTCCTATTTCCCATATAAGAAAAACGTGTTCCTAGTTTGAATACTAAAATCCATAACAAGGCGGCTAAATAAATTATAAATAAAACGCTAGTTAATTTCTTTCCTGTATTGGTATTCATTGTATACTAATTTGATTACTCTATCCATATTGGTGTTGTTCTACCCAGGCTTCATATTTTTTTCTGTATCTGCCAATAGTGTCCAAACGGGTCTTTAAACATTCCTTGTCTGTAACCATAATCGTGATCCGTTATAGGATTAATTTCTGTTGCGCCAGCCTGCATAGCCTTATGCATTACTTCTTCCACATTTGGAACAAACAAGCCGATAACCGAAGTTACACCCTTTGCACTTAATGGTTCAAGAGCGTCTCGCATGGTTTCATGGAGATGGAAAATAGCTCCGTTGATTTCCAATTCAGCAACGTGAATGCTACCGTCATCATTCCGAAAGCAAAAGTTTTCGACTGCTCCAAATTTTGTATAAAAATCAATATTGCTTGTACCCTTAGGAATGTGAAGTTCAGGAGCGAAATGGGTTGGGTTGTTTGTTGTTATCATAAATTTTGCGTTTCACTTTTTATTACGTTAAATTATTTCCTTCATTTCTATTTGCTAAATTATTAGCCTAAATTTATTGATTGTTAATTTAAAATTTCTGCGGCCAACCTATGCCTCAAAACATTGGTTAAGATCAGCAAGCTGCCAAGCTAGTTCAATCGTCCTCTCGCACCTACTATTATGCAGCATCCACTGCTTTATCTACTACTTTAAGTGGACGAATAATTGAAACATGTCCAAGCGGAAGCTTGAACAAGCCACACACTACAGCATATGTTTTATAGCTTTTGTGCATGTTGCACAACTACTTTATAAATATAAGAATGGAAATTATCTTTGCTACATGCAAGGACAAAAAGCTTTTGAAGAAAAACTCTTCACCAACTTCCAATTATCAGATCGGGTGCCATCTGATAATCTCTATAGAAGGTTAAAGGAAATACTTGATCTTCGATTTCTCTACAAAACAACCGCCAGTTATTATGGTAGCGAAGGCCAGGAAAGTATAGATCCCACCGTTTTCTTTAAACTTATGCTTGTAGGCTACCTTGAAAACCTTGGTAGTGATAGGAGAATTATCACCACCTCATCGATGCGATTAGACATCCTCTTCTTCATTGGCTACAAC
>JBBRBQ010000011.1:0-133703 GCA_038205685.1 Cytophagales bacterium
AAAAGCTCCGTCCTTGCCGTACAACGATTTGCCTGAGCGGAACTGCTCCAAGGCCTTCTTCCTGATCTGTTCTAAATTAAATTGTTCTTCTTTTTTCATATAGTGTCAAAGTTGGTGTTTTTCCTTCTTTGACACAGTTCAGTTTACAGCCTCGTTTACAACTTTAATGAGTAATGAGATTTCCCGTTTTTCCCAATACGTGACTACTTCTCCAATTGAATTAGTTTGGCCTTAGATGGCGACACACCAAAGCTGTGTTAAATTAATAAGTTCAACTTTCTATAATCGTTCTTTTGATGTTGTGATGTGTAAGGACGTGTTTAGAATTTTGCTTTTTTTCTAATACCTGATAATGCTGTGGTATTTTGCAAACGCCATGTCATTATCGCAGGAGATATTTGAAAGCCAAGTATTAGTGAATCCGCGCTTTATTTTTTTTCATTTCCCTATATATATATGATTACACTCAACCTTGGCGTACTTAAACGCATTGAATAGTTGATTATTCAATCACTTAAATTGGACTTATAACTTTCTACTCAACACTTTCTTCTGCTTTCTTACCATTCTCTACAATATCTCCTGCTTTAAATAAAATTCCTTTTAAAATCTTTTTCCACTTTGGTTTTTGCCTGAGCAGAAATTCCAAATCCATTCCGAAGTGTTTAAACTCTTCACTTTGAGCATCTTCCATTATGTCCTTAGCGTCCTTATTTTTCTCAACAGATATTCGCTGCTCATACCAATTAATGGCTTCTGCTTATATTCTTCTGCCATCTGCATAAAGATATCAAACACAATTTGGCTGTTCTTTTTATCCAAATTGCCAGTCGGCTCATCTCCCATAATAATCAGGGGGTCATTGATCAGCGCTCGGGCAATGGCCACTCGTTGCTTTTCTCCACCCGATAGTTGATTAGCTTTTTTGGTGGCAAGGTGCTGAATACCCAACATCTGCAGTCGATCCATAGCCCTATGCGCTACTTCATCTTCCTTATATTTATTGAGTTTAAGGCCTGGCAACATTACGTTTTTCAACACTGTAAACTCGTTCAATAAATAATGGAATTGAAACACGAACCCAATTTTTTCGTTTCGTAGATGGGCTAGTTCTTTCTCACTCTTCTTGTTTGTTAATTCTCTATCAATGAAAAGATTTCCGTCAAAATCAGTATCCATTGTTGAAAGTATGTAGAGCAATGTTGATTTGCCACAGCCTGATTTGCCCACCACCGAAACAAATTCCCCTTTGGAAATAGAGAAGGTTATATCCTTTAAAACCTGTGCCGTAATGGGATCATGAAAATATTTATTGATCGCTTTTGCCTCAAGAACTATTCCCATCCTATTTTCCTCTTATAATAATTACGGGATCCACTTTACTTGCCTTTCTGGCGGGAAATAGACCAGCCAGATAGGTAGTGATAAGAGAGAAAGAAATACCTATCAAGTAGAAAGCTACATTATAGTTAACGGGATATGTTTTTACAGTTGGCAAGGAAGCAGTTCTGAAAGGAATCTGATCAATCCCTGCTGATAACAAAAATCCAAATAATAATCCGACTAGGCCGCCTGCGATACCAATGCTAAGAGCGATTAAAATAAATATTAGGTTTACATCAGCACCTGAGAAACCAATAGCTTTTAGGATGGCAATAGAATCCATTTTTTCATAGATCATCATATTCAATATATTGTAGATGCCAAATCCGGCCACAATTAAAAGTGTGATACCGACCGCATAAGAGATTAGTGATCGAACGAAACTGCCTGTTTCAAATTGAGAGTTTGCTGTTTGAATATCTTCGCTATCCACCTGGAATATCTGAGCATATTCTTTTGCTACCATTGGCGCGGTATCAATATTCTTCAGTTTGATTTGAATGTCGGTAAAGTAACTAGTTCCCTTGCTTAAGATCTTTTGGACTGTTTTCAAAGAAGCATAGCATTGTGTTTTGTCAAACTCCTGAATACCGGATTGAAAGATGCCCACTACTTTCAAAGAAAATTGCTCGCCTTGAGGGTTTACAACCTCAATTACATCATTCATTTGTGCCATTAGCTTATCGGCCATACCCTTGCCCAGAATAATGCTATTACTCAATGCTTCGATATCTAAAGGATTTCCGTGGGTGACATAGTCATTGAAATGAAAAAGTCGACTTTCAACAGCTACTTCTATTCCATTAATCACACCAGTGATATCGGTGGCTCCGGCACTAAAAAAAACTTGCACATTTGCTTTAGGTGCGACTCCCGAGACGCGATCATCCTTTTGAACGGCCTTAAGAATAGCATAGCTATTGTAAATTCCTTGCCTATTACCAACGGGTCTGACAGATCGTATAAAATTATAAGAAGAGGCAAATTGTTCGGTAGAATTGATTGGCTGATTTTGATTTACTTTTATCTCATTGAATAAACGAATGTGAGGAGTTCTGTTTACAATCAAACCATCTAGCAAATCGTTAAGGCCATTCATAAAACCAAGTAGTGCAATAAACATTGTGATACTGAAGGTAACACCAATAGCCGCAACCAAGGTCTGTTTCCACCGGGCAAGTAATAACGAAAGGGCAATTCTATAAATTAATCCGTAGTTCAAAGATTTGGTTTTAAGATGAAATCATTCTGACTAAGGCCACTTAATATCTCTACTTTTTGATAATCCATAAGCCCAGTTGTCACCTTTATCTTTTTATTCCCTTCCGTTAAAACATAGGATTCGTCTATCAAGTAAGCCCTAGGGATGGTAAGTGCTTTTTCCTTTGTACGTATTACGATATTAGCTTCAACTGTAAGAAACGGATATAGCAATTCAGGTGGTGTAATAAAATCAGCCTCTACTATAAACGACTTTGAGCGTTCATTCATGATTGGGTTGATTCTGGAAACGATTGCCTCAAACAGTTGACCTTTGTAGCTATCCATTCGGATGAGTATTTTTTGGCCTTTTTTAACTCTGGTAATATCATATTCATCTACTTGTAATTCAAGCAAAAATGTTTTGTCATCACCAATAATGGCCACGGGGCTTTGGTTATTGACCAATTCGCCTTGTTTTTTCAAAAGATTATACACTTTTCCGCTCACCTCACTTTTTATAATATAGTCATCTGCCACAGTATTGCTGATCAACAAATTATTTTGAGATTGCCTAGCATTCAATGTTAATTGACGCTGTAAGTCGCGGTAATGTATTTTAGCTGTTTTGTAATTAGTATCAGAATTGTGATAGGCCAATTCTCTTTGCTCCAGCTCTACTCGTGTTCCAACATTCAGCGCCCATAGAGATTTTTGACGTTGCCATAGCAGTGAATCACTGATCAATTTGGCATTGGCCAAATCGATCGACATTTTTAATTCGTTGAGCTTTTCTTCATTGGAGGAAACCTGAGCGTATTCAGCAGTCAATCTAGCATTTTGAACATTTATGGCAGAAACGTTATTGGTCAATTTCATCAGTTGGGTAGTTCTATTTACCAAGTCTCCCTCTTTAATATAAATTTCTTTTATAAGACCATTTACGGCTGAGAAAACTTGGTATTGATTCTTACTTTTAACAATGCCAGATGCATACACTGATTCTGAAATATTCTCAACCGAAGGATGGATTTTAGTTTTTCTTGTACAAGAGATTGTAATAACTAAGAGCAGAGATAAGAAAAAGTATGCTGCAAATAGTTTTTTATTTTTACACATAGCAATGTGGCCGATTATTAATCCCAAGATTCATGTCTTATTACAACTGCTGTTTTTTTTGTTCATTTTTTCACTACGTCTTAATTCTGTTATTACTTTGAAAATTCTAAAGCCTTCAAGCTAATCTCTTCAGCTATCTTTTGAAGTTCCTTCTCCGCTTGCTTTTCCCACTCTACTATTTCGTAAAGTAATTCGCAAGCTGTGTCCAATTTTAATTCCTCAGCAAAGGCCAAGGCCGTTCCGTAACTCACACTTTTGTAATGGTTAATAGCCTGCACACATGACAAAAGAAGCAAATCTTGAACAGGTCGCGAAGTTGTCAGCTTGATAAGTATTTTTGATTCTGCAAGTAGTGTATCAATAACTTGACTCTTTTTTATTTTTGGCTCGTGCATTAGATAGTTGAACACGCGGTCTGTTTTTTTTAATTTACTATGAGAACTATCGGCATAGCGAACCATTTCTTTCTTCAGTGATGGGGTGGAGACTTCATTAGCCAGCAGGGGCAACACTTTGCTAAGTTTAATTTCGCCATATAGCAAACCTTCTAAAAGAAACCCAAGCGGTTTTTGCGCAGTATTTTTCATTTTCAATTCTTTATAAGTACCAAAAGTAAAAACGAGATGGGGATAGCTAGATGATTAATGTGAGTGTTCAGTATGATTTTCGTCATTCTTTATATGTATCTGCAAAACAAGACTTTTTAATGATAAAATTCATTTTGAAAGAGAATGTTTGCCTACTAAGGCACATTCAACAAAAATTATAAGGTTTTCAAAGTTGCAACAGATCCATGTAACTCTTATTGGATATAGCTGCGTTGTTGATAAGGACATCGAGGTGGCCATATTCATTTGCGATTCGGTAACTTTAGTCAAAATGTAAAGTATAACGGAAAACAAATAGCCACACAAAAAAAATAAAAACAAATCGCAACCATCTTCCACTGAGCAGTCTCCTTGGTTATTGCCTTCTATAGACTTTCACATTAGGCTGAAAAGCTTTAAAGCGTAAATAATATAACTAATTCAATTGATTCTATAATCACTAATTTTTAGGTAAGAATGACTTTTGTGGTATAACAATTCTGTTATATAAAAATGTATGCAACATGAAAAAGCTAATTCTATTACTTATCGTTGTGGGTTCAATAACGCAAGCACAAGCACAAAAAAAATTAATGGCGAAGGATGTGCCAACGGCAGTGAAAGATGCCTTTAGTAAGGCTTACCAAATGGAAAAAGATATTGATTGGTGTAAAGATGGAAATAACTATGAAGCGGAGTACGATTCGAAGAAAGGTGACATGGCTGCTATTTATAGTGCCGATGGTCAATTGGTTTCCACTGAAATGGATATTTCAATTGCTGATCTTCCAAGTGGCGTAATGGAATATTTACTTAAAAACCATAAAGATCATAAAGTAAAAGAAGCCTCAAAAACTACTAATGTAGATGGCACTATTACCTATGAGACAGAAGTGCAAGGAATGGATTTGATATTCGATTCAAATGGCAAATATCTTAAATCCAAAAAGGCATAAGTAGTGGTTTGCTTATTGACGCAAATAAAAAGTCAACCAATGCTTTGTAGTGAAAGTTCTGAACTGAATAAGTTCAGAACTTTCTTATTTTATGGTGATCCCAAAAGAACAAAACAAAAGCACAAAATTGTAAATAAATGACAGCTGCCTCAAAAAAATATATTATCACAAAGTATTTTATCCTCGTTATTTTATTATCAATTCCTTTTTGGTTATTAGGTGCTTTGTTTGATCTTACGAAATACATTCCGATACAACTTCCGATAAGTGCATTGATGTTTTTTTGCCCGATGCTTGCAGCTATTATTTTAACAAGTAAGAATGGGAAAAAAGGAGATTTGAAATTATTGTTAAATCGCATTCTTGATTTTAATAAAATCAAGAATACATGGTGGCTGTTATTTGCGGTCTTACTTATTCCTGCCTTAATATTTTTAACCTATCACACCATGATTCATTTTCATGTTGATATGCCAAAACCTGAAATCAAATTATTAACTACGATAATTTTTGCGATCCTATTTTTCATAGGTTCAGTTGGTGAAGAAGTAGGCTGGACGGGCTTTGTAACTGACCCTTTGCAGCAACGTTTCGGAGCATTTAATGCTGCATTATTGCTCGGTGCTGTTTGGGCTGTTTGGCATATTATCCCATACATTCAAACCCATAGAAATGCAACCTGGATTGTATGGCAATGTTTGGGAACTGTTGCCCTAAGAATAATTATGGTTTGGATTTACAACAACACAAATAAAAGTTTATTTGCAGCAATTGTTTGCCATACAACCATCAATATAAGTGTTAATTTATTCCCTAACAATGGCTCACATTATAACCCGTTTTATTTTGGAATAATATTAATTATAACAGCAGCAATCATCAGCATTTTCGGTTTCGCAAAAAAAAAATAAATCGAAAGCAATTTGACTATAACTAAATTCAATAACATAAAAATTATTCATACTGCCCTCTAGCTATTTATGAATGCGATTTTAGTTAAGCTGAATTTAATGTAAAAATTACAAAGTAGAATAACTAAAAAAAACTCATGACATACATTTTGATTTTCATAGCCATTATTGCGATAACATTCCTTGCCGGAAAAATAAATTTAACAATGAGATTTAATAAGCAGGTAAAGGTTTTATTTACTCAGTCTAAAGATATTTCAAACCAAAAATTTAGCTATCAACAACTTGCAGCCTTGCCCGAACCAGTGCAACGATATTTTAAATATGTTTTAAAAGATGGACAGCCGTACATCAGTTATGTAAGACTAAAACATGATGGGCAATTTAAAACCGACTTAAAAAAAGATTGGGTAAACATTATTGGAGAACAATATTTTACCACAAAAAAACCTGGCTTCATCTGGAAAGGAACAACCTCAATGTTTGTTGCTCGGGATATGTATTTGTCCGATGAAGGAAGACTAATTGCAACTATTTTATCAACTGTCAATGTTGTGGATATTCATGGAAAGCAACAATATAATCAAAGTGAACTGTTACGCTGGCTTTCTGAAAGTGTTTGGTTCCCCACAAACCTATTACCCTCTGAAAATTTACAATGGACTGGTATTGATAGCTCGTCAGCAAGACTAACTTTTAACCACAACGGTTTATCACTATTTTATTTAATTAGCTTTAATGAGAAAGGAGAGATAATACAAATGGAAACAAAGCGATACATGGATGAAAAGCGGTTAGAAACATGGATTATAAAACCATTTAAATATGAAGAAAAAGATGGTGTAATTATTCCAACTCAGGCAGAAGTATTTTGGAGATTGAAAGAAGGGGATTTTAGTTATGCAAAATTTAATGTAAAAGTGATAGAGTATGATAAACCAGTAAAATTTTAAGATGTAATGATATTTATAAAGAAAATAGATTTTTAAATTTAATGAAAACAAAGTGACAATTTCAGATTTTTGGCGGCTATTGGCAGGGCTTGGAATGTTCCTCTACGGAATGTTTCATTTAGAAGATGCCATGAAACAAGTAGATGGTAGAAGGTTTAAGTTATTCCTTAAAAAACATACTAAGAAGAAGCTAAGCGCAATTTTTAGCGGAACTATTGTAACTGCTATTTTACAAAGCAGTTCAATAGTTAACCTGATGGTATTGTCTTTTGTGGGAGCAGGAATGCTATCCATGCGCAATGCACTTGGAGTTGCTTTAGGAGCAAATATCGGTGGAACATTTAATAGCTGGTTGGTAGCGTTGTTAGGATTTAAAGTTGATCTTGGAAAATTTACCTTACCGATTATTGGCATTGCAGGAATTGGATTAATTGTTTTTAAAAATAAAAAAAGGTTCTATCAGATTTCTAAATTTTGCATGGGATTCGGGCTTTTGTTTTTAGGGCTTGACTTTATGAAAGAGGGTATGGATTCATCGATTAAGCAATTCGATTTTACACCCTACTTAAATTATAACCGCATTGTTTTTGTACTCATTGGTTTTGTAATTACAGCATTGATACAAACCAGTGCTGCAACAGTTGTTATAGTGTTGAGTGCACTTTACGCAAAAATTATTCCCATAGAAACCGCAGTGGCTGTAGTGTTGGGTGCTGAATTGGGTACAACCATTAAAATATTAATAGGTTCCATTGGTGGTATAGCAGCTAAAAAGCGGGTAGCAGTTGGCAATATTATTTTCAATATAGTGAGTTCATTATTTGGTTTTATTTTATTAGTGCCCATTGTAAAACTGCTAAGAGATTTCATTGGAATGCATGACCCCATTATTATCCTGGTTGCTTTTCAAACACTGATAAACATTGCTGGAGCTATTTTATTTTATTATTTACTTAATTACTTAGGCGATTTTTTGGATAAGCGTTTTGCTGATAATGAAAAAACAGCCACCTCATTTCTTCAAAATACAAGTCCCCAAATATCTGATACTGCAATTGAAATGATAGAGAAGGAAGTTGGGTTGTTTATCTATCGAGTTATGCAATTAAACATGGAAGTATTTCAACTTAAGGCAGAATACAATAATGAAAATGAATTTAAAAAATATGCTGAAAAAAAGAGTCTTTTTTCCGGCTCTTTGGACTATAACGAAAAGTATAATCTGATAAAGCAAGCCGAAGGCGAAATTCTATCTTTCTATTCAAAAATGGGTGAACAGGAAATTAATTCTGAAAACCAAATTCATTTAAATCAATTGATGGCAGCCGTTAGAAATGCAATGTATGCTGCCAAAGGAATGAAAGATATTAATCATGACCGCATGGAATTCAGTAATTCTGCAAATGAACTGAAGTATGATATCTACAAATTATTTCGCTTAAAGCTGAATGATTTTTATACAACTTTGAATGAGGTATTTCTTTCTGAAAATAAATCTTTATGTTTTGAAAAATTGAAAAAGTTGTTATCAGGAATCAATGTTGACTATCAGGAGAGAATGAATAGTTCTTATAAGGATGCCGGAAAAGAAGAATTGAAAGATGTAGATATATCAACCCTATTTAATGTGAATCGCGAATTATATTCTTCGGGCAAATCAATTATTTTTTCATTAAAAGATTATCTTCTTGATGCAGCAGACGCTGAAAAATTTGAAAACATCTCTACCTTAAAATAAAACTATCAATCGCTTGCACAAACTCATCATCATACTATTGCTATCGCTTTTAAGAGGGTAATTTAGTTTTTTCGCATTGCTGAAGCCCGCCTTCCCGGGCCGAAGGCATTGCTATAATAAAGGAGCATAGAATTTCCTTACAAAACTTTTCTGTTAAATTCAGTAAATTGAAATAAAATACGTAACTACTTTTTCATGTCAAATCAGGAGCAATATGATCAATTGGCTCAATGCATTCAAAATGATAAAAGCTTAAGCATTGCGGAACAGATGGAGTTCTACTCTCTTCATCGAAAAGTTGAAAAACCATCTGAATACACACTTTTTCATTCTCTTATCGAATTAACATTTGTTGCGAATTTTAAATTTAAGGAAAATGTAAAGTACAAATTATCAAGTCTGGAAGAAGAGGAGATTGTGCATGTCTTTCTGGAGGGAAAACGAGAGAAGAATGGGTTAATACCTAAAAGTATTTCTGGAAGGAATATAAACACGTTAAACAGATTTTTCAGGAAGAAGGTGACTCAAAAGACTGATTTACATTAAAAGAATATTTAAAATCTCCTGTAAATTTTTATCCCTGAAAAAGAAAAAAAAGCTCACACGCAACTTCTGAAAAATTGGTGATTTAAAGAATGATACTTTTTCCGTGGAGGCATTTTAAAGTTTTGGTTATTTGATTTAAACCTCTTCCTTCTATTCGGCAATCATATCAATGCCAAGTGTTATTAAGAGGCATGTCATTGGGAAATTCCTATAAATTTTTCAATGACGGTATTGAAACCACTGCGGATTTAATACTTAAGTTTAGAATAACACTATGGTCAATCTTATCATCGATTAATTGAAGTATGACTTGTTCTTGAATAATATTATCAACAATGAGCTGCGGTATTTGATAAGTTTCGTCCTCATGTATTTCAATTGAATACAATGTGTGCCTAAATTTGTATTTAACCTTAAATGATTTCCATTGTGTTGGAATACAAGGTTCAAAATGTAATGTATTTCCTTCACGTTTTAAGCCGAGGAATGATTCCAAAATTAGTTGATACATCCAGCCAGCCGAGCCGGTGTACCAGGTCCAACCACCTCTTCCTATGTGAGGAGCAACACCGTATACATCAGCCGCCATTACATAAGGCTCTGATTTATAAACATCAACATCTTCAGGTGTTCGTGCATGATTAATTGGATTGATCAGATTTAAGAGTTCACTTGTCTTCTCCCGGTCTTTTAACTTAGCAAATGCCATAACCATCCAGATGGCAGCGTGCGTATACTGTCCTCCATTTTCCCGAACTCCGGGCACATATCCTTTGATATAGCCAGGATCTAAATCAGTCTTATCGAATGGTGGATCCAATAACTGAATCAATCCTTTATCTCTGTTAATTAGAAATTGATTGGCTGAGCGCATCGCCTGAAGAGTGCGCTGTGTTTCGCCTGCACCTGACAAAACAGACCAGCTTTGCGCAATAGCATCAATTCTACATTCTTCATTTTTACGTGAACCGATTGGAGTACCATCATCAAAATATGCCCGCAAATACCAATCGCCATCCCAAGCATTCGCGTGAATGTTATTCTTTAATTTATTCGAATGCGTTTCACACTCCAGTATAAAAGTTGTATCTCCACGAAGCGTTGCTATTTTTACAAAACGATTAAGTACATCATATAAAAAAAATGCCAGCCAAACGCTCTCACCTTTTCCATGAATGCCTACCATGTTCATTCCATCGTTCCAATCTCCAGAGCCAATGAGTGGTAAGCCATGCTCACCAAATCGTAATCCATGTTGGATTGCCAACTTGCAATGGTCATATAGCGTTGCTTGTCGATCGGATAGTATTGGTAAGTCATAATATGACTCTTCATCTACATTCAGTCTTCTTCCTTGTAAAAAAGGAATAGATTCATCAAGAATGTTAGTATCACCTGTAGTAGTGATATAGCGACTTGTAACAAAAGGTAACCACAGAAAATCGTCTGAGCACATTGTTCTAACTCCACGCCCCTGCGGAGGATGCCACCAGTGTTGTACATCACCTTCAACAAACTGACGTGAAGCGGAAGACAGAATTTGTTCGCGAGTTATCTGAGGCAAGGTATGCGTAAGCGATATCACATCCTGAAGCTGATCTCGAAAACCAAAGGCTCCACCCGATTGATAAAATCCACTGCGGCCCCACACTCTGCAGGATAGCACCTGATAAAGCAACCACCCATTTGTTAATAAATTAATGGAAGGATCAGGTGTTTCAACCTGAACATTACCTAGGATATTTTTCCAAAATTCGTTTACTTGTTCTAATGCTTTAGTAGCCGCTTGGTTTCCTTGAAAGCGTTTAGTTGTTTCCCTTGCTTCATGCAAATCTTTCCCGGCACCAATTTTAAAAATTAGTTTTCGCTCTTTTCCATTTTCTAATTCGAAAGGTATTTGTATTGCAGCGCAAGCATCCATGCCAGCCCCTGTTTTTCCTGAGAGTTGCTCATTGTTCATTGCATCTGGATACTTCATAGTACCGTTACGCCCAATAAACTCTGTACGATCAGTTGTATAATGAAAGTTGGGATCATCGACATCGAAGAAGGCTACACAGTTTTGGAACTCCGTGTTGAAAACATTTCTTGCTGTCAACGCTCCACTATTTGAATCTAATTCTGTGACAACATGCATTACCGATTTTGAAGGAAGAGTACCCAATATCCATTCAACATAACCTGTTGCGGAAAGCTTACGCGCGCGACCTGATTGATTCCGTATGGTGATCACTATAAATTTAATAGGCGCTTCGATATCAGTGTACATACATACTTCCGAGCGAATTCCATCTTCATGATGTTCAAAAATACTGTATCCAAATCCGTGACGCGTCACATAAGGTGATTGACCTGTTGAAGGTAATGCCATCGGTGACCAGAAATAGCCTGTCTCTTCATCGCGTATATAGAACGCTTCGCCACAACTATCTGATACAGGATCATTTTTCCATGGAGTAAGTCGATATTCATGCGCGTTTTCAAACCAGGTATACGAAGAACCGCTTTCGGTCACCACAGTTCCGAAGTGTGGATTGGCGATTACATTCGACCAAGGCAATGGAGTTCTATATTTCTCTTTCGAAGTTATAATATATTCTTTTCCATCTTGTGAAAAACCTCCGATGCCATTATCAAATTGTAGATTACGTTGATCAATTGCTTTTTGCTGTTCGTGCGATGCAGCCTTAACGGGAATTAATTTAGTAGTCTTGGGCTTATCTGTAATACGCTTGTTTACTTGATCAACAAGTGTCCCCTTTGTATCTGAAATAATAACACGCGCTACAGTTTGAAGTAAAACTCGATCCTCTGCTGGTATCTGATCAGAAGGCCTCACAACTATTTTTCCTTGTTTCTCTAATGTGTTTAGAGTTGCGCTGGTAATAAGACTTTGAATTTGTTCTTGAAGTACCTGTCGGTAACCACTTGGATCTTCGTTGAAAATAACTAGATCAACTGAAAGTCCTTTGCTTTGCCAGTAGGCTTGCGCTTTGATAACTTGTTTTACAAGTGTAATATTATTGGTGTGGGATACTTGAATAAGAACAATCGGTAAATCGCCAGAGATTGAATAACTCCATAGAGCAGATTGCCCTCGTTGATTTTTCAATAAAATATTTGCAGGTGCGCGGAAGGCAGGATTTAGATATAAAATAGAGCTTGCTAATTTTTCATAAATCTGTACATCAGATTCTTTTGCACCTAGTTGTCGAAGCGCAACATGACTGTGAGTTAATGATAATTCGAAAGCTCTATCCCGAAGATGGCGATCCTGATATTTATCGATTAGGCTTTGATTACCTTCCTTTGTATCCGAAATTCCAGTAACCATATCTAGTGTTACAGATTCTCTAGGCTCTAATTTTATTCTGTATTGAATCGAAGCAATAGGATCAAGGACGGAACCTTGTGAACCAGTAAGTGATCTGCCTTCAACCATGACTTGAGGCTGATGGATTGTATTTCCTCGTCCAATAAATTTATTACGATCGGTTTCATATGAAACCTCTGATGTTATAAGATCACTAACTTTCATTAAATGAAACATCCAAGGTGGTCGTTCATCTTTTGAACGCGGCCTTCGCGTACATATTATCGTGTGTTGATTTGAATTAACTTCGGTCTGTACAAAAAGATTGCTGAAAGCGGGATGTGAATCATCGTCTGCCGGCAATGCTAGAATGATTTCGCCATAACTGGTAATTTCTAAATTCCTTTCTTTATTAGAATAATTCGTAAGTTGTACACGTCTCACCTCAACGTCATCTTCTGGAGATACAATGATGGTAGTGTAGGATTCTATTTCATCATCACGTCTACGAAACTCTGCACGATCTTGCGAGAATATGGTTTCGTAATGCGAAGCTTCTTTCAGTGTGGGTTGATGAGTGATTGACCAATAGTCTTTCTTGTCTGTATCTCTTATAAAGCAAAAGCTTCCCCACTCATCGCAAGTACTATCTTCACGCCAACGATTAATAGCAATATCTTTCCACTTGCTATAACCTCCACCTGCGTTGGTGACCATAACATGGTAGCGTCCGTTCGATAGCAATTGTATTTCAGGAATTGGTGTATTAGGAGTTTGTATCACTCGGATTTCCGCGGCTGGTAAAATCCGTGGTACATTCTCGACATCAGAACCTGAATAAAAACCGGTTGACTTAGGAACTTGTTCCTGCAATAATAAAAGGGCTGTTTGAAATTGAGTATCTGCTTCAAAGCGCTTTTGCATGGGTTTGTCCAATAACAAATATGACAATGAAAGAAGGCTCATACCTTGATGGTGAGCCATGAATGTCTGAATCACTGCGAATGGTTGACCTCGTGACAATCTGATAGGAGTATAGTCAACGGCTTCATAGAAACCATATCTACCTTCAAAGCCTTTCTCCCTCATTCGTTGAAGATTCAAATATGCCGCGAGCGGATCAACCATCAACGCCATAACACTAGCATACGGTGCAATAACGAGATCTTGCCCAAGACCACGCTTAAAACCAAGTCCAGGAACGCCAAAGGCTCGATACTGATAGGTGAGGTGAGCATCTACTACGTTGTAGCAGGATTCAGAAATTCCCCAAGGCACATCTTGCTCTTCTCCGTATTCTATTTGCTTTTTTACTGCGCCAATACACATTTCATCAAGCAAGGTGTTCTCATATGTGGGCATCACAAGCAAGGGCATTAAATATTCAAACATCGATCCGCTCCATGAGAGAAGGACAGGTGTATTGCCTGCCGTGGTTAGTCTTCGACCCAAAGCAAACCAGCTTTCTTGTGGAAGCTTACTTTGTGCAATAGCAACAAATGAGCAGAGTCTTGCTTCAGACGCCAGCAAATCATAATAGCTAGAATCGCGATGGTGCTCATCTACATTATATCCTATTGCAAGCAATCGCTGTGATGTGTCATATAAAAATTCATATTCCATATCAGCAAACTGTAAGCACTTAGAAGCTAAGTTTTGTAAAATAGAAATCCTTTCACGTGCTAGTCGACTGGCTTCGTGAATATTTTGTTCAAAACGTTCGAGCCATTGATTTTCTTCTACCGTATTTTCTGCTTTGGAATTTTGTAAGAGGTCTGCATGAATCTCTTGATCCAATCTTGCCAATTCCATAAGCGTGGGAATCTGAGTGACTCTGCTCCACTCCATAAATTTTTCAGGTACATCGGAATCTAATAGCCATGGAAAAAACATTAATATTTCCTCTCTTGAGGATTCCAATTGTTGCTCAAATGAGAGGATCCAATCATTTTTTTTAAAATGATTTATATCTATAGAATCAACCGATACTACTTCTCGATATTGATGTATAATATGTTCAAAATATTTTTTAAAACCATGGAGCGTCTGAACGTTAGCATGGTCCTCATGGTATATTTTGTTCAGCACCGGCTGTATGGTTGAGTCTTCAGTTGGGATATTTTCCAACGCCAATCGCAACGTGTCATGTAGTCCTTCTACGAAAACGGAACCTGCTATTTTTTGATGCATGAGTGCCAGCAACCCTTGTCGGAGGGTTAGTAAATGTCCGGCAAGATTTCCACTATCAACAGTCGAAATGTAATTAGGGCGGAGCGTTTGTAATGTGTTTGTGTCATACCAATTATAAAAATGACCTTTATAACGTTCCAACTTTTCAAGTGAATTAAAAGTTTGAGTCGTTCTTTCAATAAGCTGTGTGGTTGTAACATACCCAAAATCATATGCTGTAAGATTGGCTAAAAGTGAAAGACCAATGTTGGTAGGAGAGGTTCGGTGTGCTATAACTGGTATGGGGTATTGTTGAAAGTTATCGGGAGGCAACCAATTGTCTTCAGCCGTAACGAACTTTTCGAAAAACGACCATGTCTTTCGTGCAAGTGTTCGTAGATATTCTTTTTGATCTTCCTTTAACTTCGTCTTGGATGCCTTTACTGGTTTACTTAATGCGCTAGCAATGACAGGCGAGAATATCCACATAACGAGAAATGGCGCTGCTAGAAAAAGAGCAGGGGATTGTTGCCAAATTAATAAAGCTAAAAGAGCCAAAGAAAATATGGGAGCAAACCACATCACGCGGTACATTGCAACCATATTCTGATTTTGCTTTTGTACAAAGCCAGAGGGATTCCATTCCAATAATTTCTTGCGACTTAAATAAACACGCCAAAGTGTTCGTACGATAGCGTCAGTGCTTACATATGCTTCATAGGGCAAACACACTAAAGTAAAAAGCGCTTGCAGAATACTTTTAGAGGTATGACCAATTGAATTGTTGACGTGCTGTGTAATGCTGACTTCTTTGGATTTAAACATTGCGCTCCAGCCTGAAGTAATAACAGACGGTAACAGAATTATAAGAACAACTACAGTTGTCCAAAACCATGGATTTTGTAAAATTGTCCAACCAATGACTAGGAGTGATATAAAAGTAATTGGTATTATGCTTCTCCTGAGATTGTCGAATATTTTCCACCGGGATAAAGCAGAAATAGAATTCTTTTTCAACTTGCCATATGCATCCGGAACAAAGGGTAGAAACCACGTTGCAATTTGCCAGTCACCTCGAATCCAACGATGGCGTCTGCTCATATCAACACTATATCGAGAAGGGTACTCTTCATACAGTTGAACATCACTGGCAAAACCACATCGAGCATAAGATCCTTCTAATAAATCGTGACTCAGGATCCGGTTTTCAGGAAAGCGGTTATTCATCGCTTTTTCAAAAGCATCAACATCGTAAATGCCTTTCCCAATAAATGATCCTTCTTTGAAAATATCCTGATAAACATCAGAGGTTACACGTGTATAGGGATCAATACCTGTATCATTTTCATGAAGGAGTGTAAAACCTGAACGTGTTGCACCATGCAAGCTAATAGCAATGCGAGGCTGTATAATTCCATAACCTTCAGTGACCCTTTTCTTTTTCTCATCGTACAGAGGATGGTTCAATGGATGCGCCATCAACCCTACTAATTTCCAACCCGCATCTCTGGGTAATTGTGTATCGGTGTCCAGTGTAATGACATATTTTACTGTAGTGTATAGACGCCTGTCTCCTATAATGAGTGAGAATCGGTCGCTTGATTTACCTCGAAGCAGTTGATTGAGTTCAGAAAGTTTACCTCGCTTGCGCTCAAATCCCATCCACACCTTATTCACCTCATTCCACCTCCGTGGCCTGTGAAACAGAAGAAACTTATTGTGTTCAGTCTTTTTATATCGATTGTTTAGTTCTTCTATTCTTCGCTGGGCAAAGGCAATCAGCTCATCATCGCCTAGCATTTTTTCTAAAGTAGCATCTTTGAAATCAGTAAGAAGTGCAAACGAAAGATTGGGATCTGGATTGGCTAGGTACCGCACTTCTAAATCTTCAATTAACTGTTCTACTTGATTAATATTTGCGATTAATGTAGGAATCACTACCATGGTTCGGTATTCATCTGGAATGCCGGTTGAGAAATCAAGTTTAGAGAGGGGAGAAGGTTTTATCCAAAGGGTAATCCACCAGTTGCTTAGTGATAGTGCAAGTTGACTTGCTGATAGAAAAGATAGAAATCCAATTACAAAAAGCCAACTGATTGAAACTGTATCTGCAAAGGCCTGGTTGATCATAACACCAGCGATTGTTAAAGTAAGAAACAAAGCAACTGCTTTGTATAACGTGGGGGAAATATCGTTTAATCTTTCTTTGATGGATCGCATGTACGATAGACGCATGCCCGCCTTTTTCTCTGTCAGTTTTATCCCAGGCCCGCATAAGAAATAACCGACATGGGATTTGCGTTGATTGGTCTTATCTACATTAAAATTATAGTGAGCAAGATCAATGGCTATCTGGGCTACTTGATCCTCTAACAAAGAGCTTGCCTTGGCGATTGTCTCTATTCTATGGCGATAATGATCGCGCGTTTGAAAATCCATTTTAGAATATACACCAGTTGGATCTTTACGGAGTGTTTGCTCAACCACGCTTATATCTTCAACGAATTCGCGCCAATCTATTTTGGATTGATAGCGAAGACTGTTAATACTATTGCTAACGGATATCTGGTCAGTCGCTTGCTTTTGATTCTCTTCCAACACCATTGCACCAATGGTATGTGTGTTGCCTGATAGATTTTGTTCTACCCAGCCTAATGGCAACGTTAGTTCCGTTCCTTTCCACTGAAGTTTGCGCGCAAACTCGGCAACGAATGCACTTCCTAGTGGTGGATTTGATCGTGCCATGTCTGCTATTGTCAATATCAGGTTCTTGGGATTTTTATCTACAGTATCCAGTATCTTTGTGGCCCATTGATGTGCGAGATCCGTATCCATTCGATCCACTGCAATGCGTGCCGCCATGCGACTTAGATTTTCAAGCAAGGCCAGTCGAATCATAATGGGTATTGCCCATAGTTCGCCTAACGTTAGATAATGTATTTTTTGATACGCACTAATGAAATTACCAAGACTATAAATATCCACGTGTCCATCACTATGCGAAATGATTTCAATCGCGATGTCATACACCCTAGGAAATCCAATGAATGGCCCATTAGTCAATTTAGGTAAGCCCTTGCTGTATCCTTTAGGTAATAAACGTTTTCCCGTTCTTATCTCTTCCTCTATCAAATAGAAATTATCCAGCAACCATTCGCCAGCAGGGCTAATTGGTTTTTTCTCTTGAATACTTCGTTGAAGTAACTCATTTACGTGAAATAGGATTGTCTCGTTAGTTGCTAATGTTTTTAATAGTTTTTCATTAGAATACTCATAACTTATAGAATGTATGCTAGCCAGATGCTGAGCATGCTGCTCCATTTGTTCCTTACTAAAGAGTTCTGAACGCAAAGGAGGTTTGTCTTTAACATTCTTATGTGTGATGTTATCATGTTGAAAGTATGATTTTATAGGGGAGAGTAAATCGTCAATAGAGATGGTATCAACTTTCATAAAACTAGACAATGTTTAAAATAAATTTTATAGCCATCCGGTTAGAACGGTCTACCATCCGAATATCTTGGGTATCTCTTCCTTAAGAGTTGGCTTGTATAGAATGTCGAAGGAAGTAGTAGATGTTTTAGGTACATCCATTACACTGATTAAATGAAGTTTAGTTTGAGGATAGTGTTGTAAGATAAATTCAGTCTTTTCCCAACCTAAACCATCGGGTAAGTTATTATCGAGAAACAGATGATCAGGTCTTTCTTTTTCCATGAGTGCCAATCCTTCCCCAATCGAATTCGCGAGAAACACTTTGCACTTTTTATTGTTAAAGAATTTTTTCATAAGTAAACCAAAATCCTGTTCATCATCTATGATTAATATTTTCTTTTCTTCCATGGTTACTAAATCTATAGCGCAATTAAAATCCTTATTAATAAAATAAATTTCAGCCAAATTGAAGCCTTACCCAAAACTGTTAAAAACTCATAGTCAGATACATTGGAAAAAAAACTGAACTCTGGAATCTGTCTCAATTTCTTTATTCTTATTACTTTCAAACTTACTTAAAAACCAAAAAAAATCTATGATCACAAACCTTCTTTAAACTCATCGGTTGAGTAGTTAAAGGTAATTTGACCAAGCTTATGGTAAAACAACTGGATTGGTTTACCATCAACTCTTTACATTTATTTATGGCATCTTGGTGAGTAAGATTTTGTACCTCTCCGCCTTTACTTTAATCAGTTTGCTTCATAGTATAATTTTTCTGAAGCTGGACTACAAATTGCATTCCATATTAATCGAAATTTAATCATTTTAAAATGGATTATTTTAATAGATAAGAAAACAAATTCACTGCAATTTCTCTACGCTTGTAGAGAAACATATACATTCACTATTCATTTCATCACATTGTCCAAGTCCACATCTATGATATTCTTAAGATCATTGTTTAATCATTACTTTATGCATTGATATTTGTTTATTGTGGTCCTCAGCCATTCCCTAGTAAGCCTACTCATCATGAAGATGATGGCGATCCTTCTTGGTAGGATGGTTTTGATTCCGTTGGTTTTAAACTCACTTGAAAAGTTTTGATTTCTGGAATTTGCTAATTCAAGCATTTACATCCTAATGACTCCTATTTACAAAATTAAATAGGCTAAAAGATTTGAATTTATAAAGAATAAAATCTCATTAGATGATAGATATGTAATAATTCAAAAGTTTAGTGTAAGTAAAAATTAGATCAAATTATCAAAATTTGTTAGGAATTTTAACTTCTTTCTCTCATTAAAATTAGATGAAATGGACGTCATTCAAAATTATAATTATCGGAAACAATTAAGCAAAACAACTAAGGGGTATGGATGTATTTTTGTAGTTACGTCTTCCAAACGTTATAACTAGGTTTAAGCTCCTTTATTTTTTAATTGAGGTTACTTTTAAGGTTAAAGATCATTGGTTTAATACATTAATACTTCTGGCAACTTATAACTTAATCCGCAGTCTTATGCCTATTTTATGAAAGGTACAATCATAAAAGTCCTGATCATTGATGATGACAAAGATGATGCTCTACTTGCCCGTGAGTATCTCTTGCAAAGCACCTATTATATTTTTGACCCAACTTGGGAACCTATAGCTAGTAAAGCCAAGCAACGAATGGTGAATGAGGACTTTGATATTTTTTTAATTGACTACAGGCTCGGTGCTGAGAATGGTTTAGATATCATTCAATATGCCCAATCAAAAGGAGTATTGAAACCATTCATTTTACTTACAGGTCAAGACGATGCGAAATTAGATATTAATGCCAGTCGCATAGGCGCAGCAGACTATTTAGTTAAGGCCGAACTTAATGGATCTATGTTAGAACGAAGTATTCGTTATGCTTTATCTCAATATAAAATAATTCGTGAGTTGGATGAGAAGGAAAAAAAATACAGTTCGTTGTTTGAACGCTCAGTTGATCCCATATTTTTAGCTAACAACAACCTTAATTTAATTGATCTCAATAGCGCGTTCCTTTCCTTGTTTGGTTATTCTCGAGAGGAATTGAGGAAACTAGCTATACATGAAATTTTTTCCAATAATGCTGACTATCGGTATTTCTGCGAAATATTAATGGCTCAAGAACAAATCAAAGATTTTGAAGTTCAGTTAGTCAACAAAGTAGGTAAAAAATTGTGGGGACTTTTAAACTGTGTCTTTATTCCCAACCAGTCTAGTAATTTTTGCTGCTATCAAGGTATTATTCACGATCTTACCATGCGCAAAAAAGTAGAGAAGGAATTACGAGAAGCAGATCATTTAGTACTTACTGGAAAAATGGCAAGAACAATTGCTCATGAGATAAGAAATCCTCTTACTAATTTAAATATGGCAATGGAGAATATAAAGGAGGAATTATCTGATTTATTAGGAGAAAAAGAAGAACTTAAAATATATACTGAGATTATAACTAGAAACGCAAAACGTATTGAAGTATTAATCAGCGATATTTTGAATTCATCGAACCCCAATAAATTAGAATTAGAGTTGGTGGAGGTAAATCAGGTGTTGGAAGAAACATTGGAGTTGGCCTTTGACCGTATTAGATTGAACAACGTAAAGGTGGAAAAATTATTTTCGGATAATAATACTTACGTTTTCCTAGACAAAGGAAAAATAAAAATAGCTTTGTTGAATATCATTATAAATGCTGTAGAGGCAATGGTAGATATAGCAGAAACGAATAGGACTCTTCGAATCTCTACAATTAGAAAAGATGACACGATTATGATTACTATTTCTGACACAGGAAAAGGTATTCTGCCTGACCATTTGGAAAAATTATTCGAACCTTTCTTTACTAATAAGCCGAATGGACTAGGGTTGGGACTTACCTCCACTAAAAATATTCTTAACAATCACAATGCCAATATACAGGTAATCAGCCAAATTGGAAAGGGATCCTCATTTAGTATCCTCTTTAACACTGCTGAATAGTATTCATAATACTTACAATTTAAAATCCACTAATGATTATGACTAATCAATTAGATTCATCTAATTGATTCATTTTTGCTTAGAATGCTAAACTTAATTTATGATCCTTTTTTTTGTTGAATGCAAATCAAAATCACCTAAATTGGTTGACTGCATTTTAGCGCATCCTAAATAGATATGTTCCGAAAATCAGTGTGAGCAAGAAACAGCCAAAGCGCCAAATTTATTGGACAGATTTGTTTAATGATAAATGTTATACTGAAAGTAGAGATCATGGATTTTAGATAATCCTTGCTTCTTTATTTTTTTTCTTAATAAGCAATAGTAATGCAGCGGGTAGGCAAAGATTAGGTTTGAGCAAGAACAAAAAGACGCTTAGTCCATAGTGCCAAACAATAAGATCTAAAAACCGACAGAAGCTTCTATCATATAGCCGTTGAATTTTCCACCCGAACGAATATCTGTGGTTGCAAAATTATTATACTGCTGGCTTACATACTCTCCCTTTAGCATCACATTCTTGGTAATGAACCAACCCAATGAACCTACACTGCGGGTTATTGTTACGTCATTGGGATTGGATATAAGCGTAGACGTTACAGAATTATATCGCGCTCCTATCCAGAAGTTTTCTTTTCCTTCTGGAAACCTGTAGATCAAGTCAACTGCAGTTTGTGTAGCGGTGCGCATAACTTTTTCTGTAATTACCCTGCCTTTGGAGACTTCAAGAGTTCCAAATAACTCAAGACCTTTATACTTCACGAATGGGTTGATCATAAAGGTAGATACCTGCTGACTATATTGAGGATTGTACCTTCCAGACCAGGCATTGTCGGTAGAAGTTGCTGCTGTATTTTCCATTAGGTAGAAATAGCGCGAGCCAGTTCTATCACCAAAGAATAAGGTACTGCCCGCTGAACTCTCAACTACGTAAAATGAGCCTGTCAATCTGAGTCTTAAATCTTTGCTCACTTGCTTATCGAAGCCAAGTTTACCGTGTAATGCTGGGTTGTATTTTGTAAGTTTGCCTGTGGCAGAATCGATTTTAGTGGGGGCAACAACGGTAGGGTTAAGTTCACCATTGGTTACACCAAGCATAGCAATTAAACCTTTGATGGGATGGTAATAAACTTCACCACCAATTTCTGTGGCAAATTCGTCCATGATATAATTTTCAACAAAAGGATTGTAAGTTGAATTACCCCCATCACTTCTCCGGAAATGCTGGTCACCATAATCCACTTCGTAATCACCAATCTTGATGGTAAAGTTTTTCATGATTCTATCAACTGCTTCGCTTTTAAAAAAAAGAAGTTTGTCAAATTGAATAAATCCACCCTTCACCCACGTTTCTTCATGATGCCTTGATGACAAGTACATAGTCAGGTTCAACCGAATACCATCTGCCAATTGCGCATCGATATTTAAGTTGGCCATGGCACGATTGAACCCGTTGGTAAGTCCTATAAGCTTATTCGTGTTTACTCCGTTTGCATTTAATACAGGTGTTGCATTATTCTGATGATCGAGCCCCTGGAAATCTTGTGTAAAATTGCCGCCTATTCTCACTTGCGTACCCGTGAATAAAGAAGTGTCAACCTTAGTAGTCTCAAAAATATTCAAGCCTGCTTTGCTATAAGGCCGGAAATATTGAATGTTAGGCTGCTGCGCCTGCAAAGCAATAGAGACAGAGCAAAACAATAAAAGGAGAATAATGATTTTCATTTTTGTATAATTAATTGATAATGTAAAAAATGGCTAAGCGCCTTTTTGCTTCTTATAGACTACAGTAAAATCTAATGTAATGGCATCACCTGTTTTCATTGCTCCGAGCATAAAAGACGGTGGCTTAACTTTGTAATCGGTCATGTTCAATGTATCCGAACCTTTACAAGTGATAGTGCCATCCTTATTGATGACGCAATGAACATCCATTACTATTTTTTTTGTGACTCCAGCAATGGTGAGCTCTCCGCTTGTATTGAGTAGATATCCATTCTGTTTTTCTGGCGACACCGTTGCAGCAGTAAGCTTGTAGTGAATATCTTTATACTCGTCCGCCTTCAAAGCCTTGTAGGCGTTCTTATCAAGCCCTTTACTATCGCTTTTTAAATCCTTTACTTCCAATGCGAAGGATAGAGATTTCAGAGAAGCGAGATCGCTTTCACCTTCTGATTTAAAAATAAACTGGGCTTCACCAACAACCGATCGGGCATCCATCTCCCACTTGTGCAATGTAGACGTACCCAATAATTTCATTTCAACATCTTTTGTTTCTTCAATTTTATAAATCGATTGTGATCGTCCGATGTTGCTGTACCCTATCAAACAGATAAGAGCTATTACTAACTTTTTTGTAAAATACTTTTTCATGTTTACTTTTTTCTTTAAGGCTCAATAATAACTTTCATTGCTTTTTCTTTTGCAGCATTGCCAAATACTTCATAGGCATGCATGATTTCGTCCAATTTGAAATGATGGGTTATCAGTTTGGCGGGATCTAATTTTTTAGATGAGACTGTCTTCAATAGTAGTGGGGTTGTATTGGTATTGACTAACCCCATAGTGATTGTAATGTTGCGCGTCCAAAGGTTTTGAATTTGTAAATTCACAGGCTGACCATGGACACCTATGTTCGCAATATGGCCGCCCGGACGTACAATATTCTGACAGATATCGAATGTGGGTGGAGCACCGACCGCTTCGATGGCCACATCAACCCCGTCTTCTGTTTCTGACATTATTTTTTTTACGACATCTTCGTTTCCTGAATTGATGATATCTGTCGCTCCATATTTTTTTGCTAAGTCCAACCGATTCTGATCAAGATCAATCATATAAATTTTTGCTGGCGAATAGAACTGTGCCGTGAGCAAGGCCGACATCCCAATAGGGCCTGCCCCAACGATAGCAATAGTATCACCCGGTTTTACGCATCCATTTAATACACCCATCTCATGACCTGTTGGCAAAATGTCGCTCACCATAACTAATGCCTCCTCATCTCCACCAGCAGGAACCAAATAAAGAGAATTATCAGCATGCGGAATACGAACGTACTCTGCCTGTGTACCATTAATCGTGTTGCCTAAAATCCAACCACCGTCTTTGCAATGACCATACATTTGTTTTTTGCAATATTCACAAGTACCATCCGAGGTAATACAAGAGATAATCACATGATCTCCTTTTTTAAAATTCCTAACAGCAGATCCTACATCTTCAATAATACCCACGCCTTCATGGCCGAGTGTTGTTCCGGCCTTTACGGAAGGAGTTTTGCCATGCAAAATTCCCAAATCAGTTCCACAGATTGTGGTCTTGAGTATTTTGACTAATGCATCAGTTGGTTTTACAATACCTGGCGTTGGAATTTCTTTCAATTCTATTTTGCCTGGCTCGCTATACACGAGGCCTTTCATTGTTGTTTTCATAAGTGTTCCGATAGTGAAATAATAAGCGAAGGTGACGGTATTTAATTCTTGGATTATTGCACTTCCGCGAAATGATGTTATACATATCACACGCAAAATGGCATACCAACAAATTCGTGAAGTATTATAATCATCTTTGATTGTCTACCAAAGAACTTATGACCATTGTACTTGTGCGGAATTTCTTCCTTTACTTTTTTTGTACCGGACAGATGTCCATGTTATGGGATGAGCTTGCAAATATTACCATCATAATTCAATGAATCAAACAATTTTTTGTTTGATTGTATTACAGAAAATCCCTAAATGCGGTTCAAGCAAGAATGCAAGTTTGGATAAAAATATTTTGGGGCATCCAACAGGCAAACATTGATTTAAATTACCACTTTCTAAATAACATAAACTAAAATAGTCATCAGTTCCATGAAAACCATATTAAGGTGTTATTTGGCTAATTAAGTAAACTTGGGGCTATGAATACATTTGACGTGGAAATGATGGACAACTCCCCAACTAAATTTTATACCTTGTACCCAAGATCAATTAGGGGGAGTTGCTCACATTCCAACATCAGATATAATTATTACAACTATTAACTGACACAGTTGATTTTACAGACTCTTTAAACCTGATAATTATCAGCGAAATCGTTACTCATTTTTACTACTACAGACTTTTAGGATTTTCTATGTGGTCGTTCCTTAAAAATTTGTAGATTCAGTTTGAAAATTCTTCTACCTTGAACCTTAGTTTAAATATCTCCTTAACGTCCAAGCTAGTGTTTCATGAGCCTCCATTTGACCTGTGAGAAAATCAGCAGTTCCGGCATCACCATATTTTTCGGCACAATTATTTATGGATTTGCGGAGATCAATTATTGCGGCTTCGTGATCTTCCAGTAATTCGAGAATCATTTCTTTTGAGGATGGATATTTGTTAGGATGTTCTTTTACTGACGTCAATTCTTTAAATTCTTCCAACGTCCCAATAGCATTGCTACCCAATTTACTGATACGCTCAGCTACTTCATCAATTGATTCTTCTAGTTGTTCATAATGTGTTTGGAACAACTTGTGAAGTTCCATAAAACTCTCACCTTTCACATTCCAATGGAACTTCCTTGTTTTAGTATATAATGTTACCTCGTTTGCCAATATAATTGACAAGAGTTCTGTAACTGAGTTCAAGTCTTTTTTTGATATTCCTATGTTTGGCTTCATTTGTTAATAGTTAATAGTTTATATTTTTTTTGAATTTCTTTCTTCGTTTACTTTTCACCATCCATATTGCAAATGCGATTACAATAGAGCTAAGACTTATAATCAATCCAAGCATTCTACCTCTTTTCATAGAATTATTTATTTGGCATTAACTCCCTGTGCTTTTCTTTTGATCTTGCACCAAAATCAACCTACCTGTTGATATCACTGATAACAAAGGTGTATAACCTCTCAACGCTCGCTCTTACACGTTGTCGAAATAGAGTTACATTAATCACTTATCTTTATTTCAAGATACACAACTAGCTCAATCTTAATCCTTTCTCAAACTTTAAATATTTTTGATATCTATAACGTAGATTGGTAGTGTAATGATTTGGTTTTTTGATACTGAAAATTCCTGGCATTTTTAAATCTCATATGTGTTACCCATTAAGGCGATACTTGCAATTGTAAGACAAGAAGAATCATATATCTAACGGATAATGGTAGTGGTATCACCGAAAAGCTATTTGCCTTAATTCAGTTGTAAGCTTCCTTTTACTATCGCGTACTGTAAACTTTGCAACAAGCATTAGTTACTATGTAAACGTTTGCAAAGCGTAACCCATTTAATTTGTATTACACTTAAAGACAGTAAAATTATGACACCATCAGAAGTTCAAGAAAAAGAGAAATCAAAGACCACTCAAAGGAATTCTAAACCAATTGAAAACCACGAGCAAGCGGCTAAACATCACGAGCAAGCAGCCAAGCATCATAACGAAGCGGCCAAGCATTATGAGGATGGAAATGATGAGAAGGCTGAACGAAGCACGGTTAAAGCACAAGCGCACCATAGCTTAGCTGCCGATCATAACAAACAAATATCGAAGCATCATGCAAATGCTACGACCGGTAGCAAGAAGGATCACATGGATGATAATGACAACATGGATAGCAAGTATGATAAGAATGATAAGCACGAAAGACGTTTCTGAAATAAACGCTGCAAGCTTAAAAACAGAAAGCATCACATGAATGTGATGCTTTCTTACTTTGTTGGCACTACTAAGAAAAACTTGCTACCCTTTCTTAGTTGAAATACATGATTGCACTTACTAGAATATAATTCGTATTACTCTTTATCAGTTTTTATAAAATTCACCATGATGTAGGTTGCCATCATGCCCGCTATAGTACCTTCAAACCAAATCACTATACTTGCCATATAAACATTTAAGTATCCACCTAAAGGTTCATGTTTAACTACAGTTACAAAAAGTGAACTGTCTAGTTGGAATAATGTGAATAGGAACAAGACAAATGCTGAGATCCCTATCACAATAGTTGCCGCCCCGACAGAAAGTGCACGAAGGAAGCTTACTTTATCGTTATGGGTAAGTTGAAACTTGCGCATGGCAAGGTAGACACCAACTGCCATAATTAACAGGTTGAACAACCTGAGATAAGCCAGGTGAATAAGGCCTATATAGTAGCAGAATAAAAAATATACAATCAACCCTATCGCGATGCCTGCACCGTAGATAATCAAATTTTTTTTGGGATAACGTGCTAGTTCCATATCTAAAATCGATTTTTATTTAATGCTAATTTGTGTCGTTATTTATCAAGTGTATTTCAAGACAATTCACATACAGTTTTGTCCTATATTCACCCAATTCATATTTCTAATAACTTTATCATTTGTAGGCTTCAGAAGATTGATTACCGCCTTACATTTTTTCACATTCTTTTTGGCATGTGATGGCGTGGTCAAGATGGCTACGCAGGGCAGGCAAGAGAGACGATGCCCAATTTCTTATATCAGCATCAGTAGCGTCCTTAGCTATTTTCTCGAACCTATCGATAGCACTTTTGTGACCGCTCACCATCCTGTTGCAATAGTTCTTGTCAAAATCTCTTCCATTCTTTTTCATCAATTCAGTTTCCGCTTCCTTTCCATTATCTGTAAGCATTGTGGGTATGGTAATTTGCTTTTTAGCAGCCAATGTTTTTAATTCATCTAATGCCTTCGAATGACCGGTTTGCATCATTTTACCTAAGTCTTTTACATTTACCATTGCACTCTTTTCCTGTGCCAATGCGCCCAATTGTATTTCCTCCAAGTTTATTTCGGCAGCAGCCACAAGATATTGCGCATCGGCTTCTTCGGCCTTGTCAAACTTTGCTTCATTATGTTCTTCTGCTACTGCTTTGGTATCCTCAGGTTTTTTATTGCACGAACTTAAAGCACTTAGGCCTAGGACTAATACTAACATGCTTGCTATCATAAGAAATGTTTTTTGAGCATTGCTCACTAAATTTGTTATTCTGTTTTTCATTTTGTTTTTTGTTTAAAGTTTAATTTGTATGACTATATAGTTTATTTACTAAGTAAACTCATCGCTGCAAAGAATGCCGCTAGTTGAAGTAGAATTTTAACTTTCATGTTGGGTTTTATAAATTGCCGTATCAGATTTAATTATTTGTTGTGAAGTCGTCATTAACTCATACTCGGAGTAGACTAGCTCTTTTCTTTTTTCGTTTCCTTGAACCCGGCAATAATAAAGATTTTGAGAACAGCGTGATACGATCAGATTCTGCCCTGGTCTAATTCTCTCCACAACAATTTCTCCTTCTTTGTATAGATTGTACATCGTTTATAATGATGAATAAAATTACAGAAGTATAGACTTGTGATCTTTACATTATTCGTTAAGTTATTTGTAGAAGTTACGTTTCGTTTTATCACACTAAAAAGTTTAAACTCCTCTTTAACATTGTAAGCATTGTTCTAATCCTAAATCCTCTACCGTAAAAGATTTCTATTCTCTACAATGAACTGTCCAAACGTATTGGGCTGATGACCAGTAATCTGTTTTACACATTCGCTCTTAACAAGATCTTTTTGAAACCTCGGTAAATAATTATAGTGTTAAGAATCATGCTAAGCTCGGCAGCCATTCGAGTAAACGTTAATCTTAGTTACAGGCAAGTTCGTATGTTTGATTAATGTGCTTGTAGGGTTCAATCAATATCCTATAAATTAACTTATATTTTACTTCAGATTTTTTAAGCAGCTACAAGGCCGAGCAAACCACTTTTGAATCTACAAAGTCAAGGAAGTTATCGATTTGGTTACAGCTAATGATACGATCAATATCATTCTGCTTGATATAAACATGCCCAAAGCCAATTTTTGAAGATCAATTAGTTAATCTATTGATCATGCATTGGCGGAAAAACTAAGCTGAGCAATGTAACTACAAGCAACGAACGATAAGACTTCCCGTTTTTCACCTCATAAAAAGAGGCACTATAGAAAACTTACCATTAGAATCTGCCCAAATACTTTTAGGTTGGTCTTCCGGGTCGAGCAACTCAAAGTAATAATCATCTGCATCTTGACTTATATTTTCCCAATAGGTTACAACTTTAAACAATCCATATTCGCTGCTTTCAAATTCTGCTTTTAATATAGACGCTACGTTTTTATCCCAAACTGTTTTCTTCAATGTTTCTCGATATTTGCTTTGGTTGTCGTACAATGTCATATGATCTTCATAGTCAATAGAAAACAATGCTTTGTATCCATAATCAGTCGATATCCACGTTACTTTGCTGCTCTTTATATCAGGTAACTTGGCAAGTATATCAGAGGTAAGCTGTTTAATTTTAGCTTCGTCCATATCCTTTATAGCAATGAGTTTTCCAGCGGAGCTTTGTGAGAATGTAACACCACTGATAAATGAGAAGCACATACAAAGCAAATAAGTTATAAGGGATTTCATTTTAAAAGGGGTTGTTTATGTTTATAAATGTGAGTGCAGGACATGTCCTTTCTAATGATCTTAAAGGTGAGAGTAAATTAAGTATACCCCGCTACATTCCTTATTGAATAAGTTACATCATTCACAGACATGCCACTGGGAGTAGCTTTTGTAATTTGTTGGAGTGATCTGTAATTATAAAGACAATAAGTCTGAACTTATTAAAGCCTTTTAGAAACGAACTATAAATGAATATGCAGAGCTGGCTATTCAAACCGCAATAATCAAGAAATAGATAAGTCAACCGGTGAAGATGAGATTCCACACATCACTCCAAAGCTAGGCAATCAACAAAGGTTAAGACAAACTTAACTACGGCTACAACTGAAATACAACCTTATTGAGTAATCCAAAAGGAAAGACATTGACATTACAGTGAAATGAATTAAAGCGCAAATTATATAACTAATTCAATTGGTTTCCACTGAAGTGGATATTTCAATTGTGGATCTTCCAAGTGGCGTAATGAAATATTTACTTAAAAACCATAAAGATCATAAAGTAAGCCTCAAAAACTACTAATGTAGATGGCATCAACACAATTCAAAAAAATGACTGGATTAACGCCCTCACATTTTAGAAAAGTAGGTACCGCAAAACGGATCACGTTAGATAGGATATAAATCTTACCTATTATTATGTAACTTATTTTATGTATTCTTCTCGTTATTTGAGTATAATTAAACTTATCAATTAATATCAATTTAAAATGGAAAATCTAAAGCAAATCAAATTAGTAATACTTGGTTTAGTGTTAGCTATTAACATAGGTCGAGCACAAAACTACAAAGCACCACAAATTGATGCTTCCGGAAAGATCACAGACAAAAATGGCAATTACATTGGAAGCGTTACAACTAAGGGAGTAATAATGGATACCTCAGGAAAAAGGATAGCTCATGTAGATGCTGAAGGTATTTTAGTAGATGAGAAAACAGGAAAAAAATTAGGGAAAGCTGAGAAGAACGGAAATTTTATTCCTCACTTCTCCAAAACAAATGACGAGGGGTGGACAGTTAGCGCACCTATGAACGGGACGTGTATGGTAAAAGACAAAGATGGCAATATTAAGGCGGAAGTACACGAAAACTATAAACAGTTTGGAGCATGTGCGGTTCATTGCCTTACAAACCATATGGATCATGAAAAGGTGTTGGACAACAGTTCAACGGCAGCGTATTCGTGTCCTATGCACCCGGATGTCACTTCCGACAAAGAAGGAAAATGCAGCAAGTGTGGCATGGCAATGGTGAAGAAAAAATAATTCAAATCCATTTAGAATCTTTAAGCTATGCAAAAGCGAATGCTGCTTTATGATCTGCCCATTGCCGCTCTTGCATGCCTTCACTCCACATCATCACAACGCTGCAGTAAAAGAAGCTACGAACTATCATTATTACAATCACAGAAAGACTCCTTCGCACGATAATAAGGGCAAAGAAGACGAGCATGATCAGGAGTTATACCTAAACTATCACGTGCTGCAAATGCCGATGTGTTAAGCAGTAATGAATCCTACAAAGTTCTTTAAAGACTTTGTAGATTGATTTTTGAGATAGTATTAGCTGATGCTATCTACTCCTCTTATTCTTTTAGCAAGTCGGTATTCCGTCCACCGCCAAACGATTGCTGGTTGAGATTTTTTTAGATAAGCTATATCTATAGGATATTAAAACTTGATAGGTGATTTATGTAACTCTTTTTCTACAATGAGTAAGCCGTAAGGTTGAGAGGTTGTCCACCTTTGTTATCAGCTACAATAAATTTTCTCGAGTACTAAAATGTAATTCAAATGATGAGATCAACAGGTATGTGGAATATCAAACAAAAAAAACTTGAATTAGTATTAATTAAATAATTCTATAAAAAGAAGTAGAAGTGTTGAGTTGATCATAGTCAACATTAAGTTCAAACTAGAAATATTTTCAGATTCAATCCGATTTTTACGGGACGACTAATTACAAAACCCTAAAAGTCTGGAGCAGTAAAAATGCTTGGAGTGACAATTACAGGATAACTATCAGGTTTAGACCTGTCCGTTATAAGATAATAGTTCGTGTTGGAAATAGAATCTTTGCTTGATGTCTGGAATTTTTCTTAGCATTAAAACCATTCGACAAATGGATAATGGTAAACAAAGCTACACATAACACTTCATTCTCAAAAAATTATTAAAGCATAGACCTTTGAAAATCTACATTAAAAGCATGGTATGTAGCCGTTGCAAAATGGTTGTGGAAAATGCACTCATAAAGTTTGGTTTGCATGTCGCAAATGTAGAGTTAGGTGAAGTAATTCTTTCAGAAGAACTAAACACTTCGCAGAAAAAGCAACTCAACCAGATTTTACTTTCATTCGGTTTTGAATTGTTGGAAGATAAGAAAAGCAGGATGATTGAAAAGATAAAAAACTTAATTGTTGAGTTGGTGCATTATTCTGAAGAAGCCTTGAAGACAAATCTATCAAACTACATCAGTGATAAACTCAATCACAACTACCATTATTTGAGCAATCTTTTTAAAGAGGTTGAAGGCACAACAATTGAACAATATATTATTGCTCAAAAAACAGAACGGATAAAAGAGTTGCTTGTTTACGATGAACTTTCGATAAGTGAAATTGCGGATAAGTTGAATTACAGTAGCATTTCACATTTAAGCAAGCAGTTTAAAAAAGTAACAGGATTCAGCCCCACTTGCTACAAACATCTTAAAGAAAGAAAACGGACACCCATTGAAGAACTGTAAATGATACCAAACATCTGCAAAGTTGTGTTATGCTTATGGCTTTCAACATTCAGATATTTGTTGCGTGAATAATTCTGTTCACATCAATAATTCAAAAAAATGGAAAATTCCAAAAGTAAATGTATTGACGCATGCTTAGCATGTGCAGTAGAATGTGAAAGTTGTGCTACACATTGTATTAGCATGAATGACAAAGAACACTTGAAGTGCATTGCACTTTGCCGCGATTGTGCAGACATCTGTGCTTTATGTGCAAGGTTTGAGGCAAGGGGTTCAGCCTTCACTAAAGCACTTTGCAAATTATGTACAGAAATTTGTAATACATGTGCTGCCGAATGTGAAAAATTATCTACTCACAGTTGTTGTAAATCATGCGCAGCAGCGTGTAAAAAATGTGCTGATGCTTGTTCTTCTATGTAATTAATTAAAAGTGGCGGGTATAGTTGTCCGCCACTTTTTTAATTTAAACCATGTTTATTCTAAACCTACCTTGCTCAAAAAAATCTGTCCTTACAACAGTTATGTGTTTGTTTAGTTGTACCGTGGGTAATTGGGGTGTTTTAGCAATTTTTCAACTATCGCATAATTCAATTCGACATGGTGCTGTTCAGCATGAAGAAATGACGAATATGGTTACTACCTCTTCGCAAATTCAAATGTATTATGTCATTGCATTGGCAATGTTAAGTGGCTTAATCATAAGTGTAATTTTTGTTGGAATAATAATTAAATATCAACTTAAAGCTACATGGGCAATTGCTTACAAAGCTGCATTAGGCATGAGTATTTTCTCTATGTTATTAATAATGTTAACAGAATACTTTGTTAGATTTTCACTTCAACCGAATGAAAATATAATGCAAACCATGCACTCCTTAGACTATTTTAAAGACACAAAATCATCAATTATATCTATAATAGTTCTCATGTCTGCCTTGTTTATTGTAATACCATATAATTATTATAAACTAAAAAAAACTGGCAAAGCCTGCCACTAAAAAAAATGACACGGACTTATGAATGCAACAAGTGCGGTATGGCATTGGTGAAGAAAAATAATTCAAATCCATTTAGTATCTTTGATTTATGCAAAAGCGAATGCTGATCTATTTCTGCTTTATGATCTCCTACTCAGGGGCGCTATTACATAGCTTTGTTCCACATCATCATCACGCTACTGTCAAAGAAGCATCCAGTCATCACGATCATGGAAAGGCTCATTCCCACGATGATGGCAAAGGCAAGCATGATACAGAGCCTTATTTTTTAACCCATGCTGTTAATACCGATGTGTTAAGCAACAAGATAAATTCTGAGAAAGCAGTTAAGGCGGTAAAGGTGGTTTTTGAACTTTCCCTATCAGAAATTACTTTCTCTTTCGATGCTTTTAAAAGTGTAATTTTCCATCCACCACAAAATGATCACTTAAGATTTCATCTAGTTCACTCTTCCTCTTCGCTTAGAGGCCCGCCTTTATTTGCCTAAATCATAACGCGTTTTACATGTTACTTTATGATGCTTCTACAAAGCTCATACTTTTTCTCTATTACATTTTTTAACACATCATTTTTGGGCCATGAAGAGCCATAAAATTAGTATCGCATTACTACTTTGCTTATTTGTTTTGCCAAGTATTGCTCAACGTATTCTCTCAAAGACAGAGGCCATTGACCTTGCATTAAAAAATAGTGCGCTCATGCAAGTCTCGGAGCTTCAGGTAGTGCAAAGCAAGCAATTGCAAAAGACCGCTTTTAATTTACCAAGTTTGGATGTAGTGGCAGAAAGTCCTACTGGCACTTTCTATCCTATTGGAGCCTTGCAAACACTAGATTTCCCGACTGTTTATTTCCAACAGCACCAACTGCAAAAGCAGGTAACAGTTCTTTCAGAAAAAGGGAAAACCATTACGCAACAAGATGTGAAACGGTTAATTCATCAACTGTATTTAACCCTGCAGTATTTGGAATCGTTTCGCAACCAACTGAAAGTGCAAGACAGTCTTTATCGGCAAGTGAGCCAGAGTGCCACACGCCAGTTTGAAGCAGGACAAATTGATTACCTAGCTAAAACATTTGCAGCGAGTCAATATGGTGAAGTGCATAATCAATTCATTCAAATACAAACAGATTATAGCGTTATCGGTTTTCAGTTAAAGAGTTACACTGGATTAAAGGAATCATTTACAACTACTCAAATTTTGAGATCCGAATTAAGCGCAGAGGATCTAGCAAACTATGGATTGGTTACGCAAGAAAACAATCTGTACACTCAAAACCCCAACTATCAATATTTTCAACAGCTAAGAGAAGTAAGTCTAAAAACACTTTCGGTTCAACGCAACAAAGCATTACCTGGTCTGGTTTTGGGCTATCTCAATCAGGGGCCACCAGAAACCCAAACCTTTTACAAGTTCAGGGTTGGGTTTAAAGTTCCCATTTGGTTTGGCCAACATGTAGGTAGTATTAATGCGGCAAGAACAGGCGTGGCCATTGCTGAACAACGGATAAAAGCAGAACAACAAAATCTTTCGGCAGAAATGCAAGTTGCCATTGGCAATATCCAAAAATATAATGAGTCGTTACACTATTATGAAACCGTAGGACTTAAACAAGCAGACGATATTATCAACACTGGTAGAAGATTTTTTGAAAGTGGACAAACAGACTACATCAACTATTTGCGCAATACCAACGAAGCCTACTTAATCAAAGCAAGATATTTAGAAACACTTCGCAGCTACAATCAATCAATCATTACCATCAACTACTTAACCGGAAAGTTATGAGAACACTAAATCTTTTTACAAAGGCATTACCTATTGTCCTTTGTCTTTTGCTTCTTGACTTTTATGCCAATGCTCACGAAGGTGACGACCATACCAAAGCAGCCATTTCAGCCAATGGAAAAAACTATTTTACTTCTGAAGCCATTTCAGATAAGCATGAACTGTTTATAAAGTACCAACCGATTACAGTTGGAGAAGAGACAACACTCCAACTTTTTATCAGTGAGTATCTAACCAACAGACCACTTGACAGCGTCACACTTAAGGTCACTTCAAAGGAAGATAAGGATTTAAAATTTATTGTTACCAATGCAGATCGAGGATACTATGAGATCAAAGTAATATTTCCAGAAAAGAAAACCTATTCACTTTCATTGTCCATCACTTCTCAACTTGGTCCCGATCTACTTTTGCTTCAAAACATAGAACCGGGTAAACTGCTGCCTCATATTGCAGAAGAGCATTCTGTTTCATTTTTCGCCAGCCCTCTTTTTCTTATTGGTGTTGGTCTGTTGGCAGGTTTGCTTATTATGTTTATTTTCATGAAAGCCCGCTATCCGAAATTAGCGACAACCATTCTCATTGCTCTTTGTCTATTACCTACTGCCACAATGCAGCCAGCAAAAGCACACGAAAGACATGATGATGCAGGTAAAAAAGGAAATAACTTTTTTAACTCTTTTGATGTTCCAAAAGAAACTCAGTTTCTCTTTGATGTTCTCACACAATCTATTCAGGCAGGTAGTTTTACGGAAAGCATAAAACTATTTGGTACAATCATACCTTCTTCAAAAGGTCAGGCCGTGGTGCAGTCGCCACAAACAGGAAAGATTACTTCATTGACAGTTCAGGTAGGTCAACGTGTAGAGCGTGGGCAAGTATTGGCAACCATAGAACCTTCTATTGATGCAGGTAGCTTGGTTAATTTTCTTGCAGAACATAACAATGTAGATGCAGAGGTTGAAGCTGCAAAAAAGGAATATGATAGGCTGAAAGCAATTGAAGACATTGCTGCGAAGCGCGATGTGGCGGAAGCAGAAGCACGGTACAGGAAGGCGAAGGAGAACAAAAAACTCTTTGATAATTTGAGTAATGGCAACGCCAATAATTCGAGATCCATTTTTTTGAAGTCTCCCATCAATGGCATCGTAAGCAATTTCACCTACACCATTGGAGCAACTATAAACGCCAACGAGATTCTTCTCACAGTTACGAATCTATCTAAAGTTTATGTAGAAGCGCAGGTATTCGATAGAGATGCTGAAAAAGTAAACGCTGGAAAGAATTTTAATGTAGAGTCTTCGACCACCGATGTACACAAAACAGCGGAAGTGAGGTTGCTTGCGCCAGCGCAATCCATTAACCCTACCAATCAAACCCAACGCGTAATCTTTGAAATGGAAAATCCCGGTGGAGAATTTAAAATTGGTGAGTTTGTGAACGTGCGCGTGTTCTCAAAGCAAAACTCAAAGGAAATAGCCTTGCCCAATAGTGCCATCAGCGAAATCAACGGGCGACCAGTTGTTTTTATCAAGAACAATGCCGAGCAATATAGTGTGTCCTACATTTCCCTAGGTCAAAACAATGGCACGTTTACAGTCATACAAAAAGGTGTAGAAGAAATGGAGCGTGTAGTAGTTAACGCAACCTATCAAATGAAAATGATCTATCTCAATCAATAATAAATTTAAAACTAAAATAACCATACAATGAAAACAATGATTAAGTCATTCGTAATTGCAACAGCAGTAAGTAGTGCATTTTTTCTTGCCTCATGCGGAAATTCAGCAAAGGAAAAAACGGAAGCAAATGAACATGAACATGCAGAAGGTGAAATGGCAGACCACGAACACACCTATGCCTGCCCCATGCACCCAGAAGTAACAGGAAAAGAAGGAGATACCTGCCCGAAATGTGGAATGAAATTGGAATTGGTAAGCGATGAGAAAGCAGCTAACACCAATCAATATTTCATGGCATTCAAAGCAATGCCAGCAGTAGAAGCAGGCAAAGCTGCTATGCTTTCTTTTACACCGAGCATCAAGGGAAATGAAACTGAAATGGTTCCGCTCGATATTCAACACGATAAAAAACTTCACTTGATTGTGGTAAGCAAAGACCTTTCCTACTTCGATCACATCCATCCAGAATTTCAGGCAAATGGTTCGTATGATATTAATGTATTGGCCAAAGGCGTGAACTATGCAAAAGGAAAGTTCCACAACGAAACCAAATTTGAGCAGGGCGGTGATTACGTTCTGTTTGCTGATTACGTGCCAAGTGGTGCTAGCCATCAATTGGAGAGAATCGAATTGAACGTATCGGGCACACCTTACAAAGTGCAAAAATTTACTGATTCAAAAATTATAAGTGTGGTAGATGGCTATGAGGTTTCCTTAGTGCCTGAAGGTGGTAAGTTCTTTAGTGAAGGCACTTCGCACATTGCTGGTATTATAAAAAAAGACGGCAAAGAAGTTTCGCCCGAATCATTCGAAAACTATTTAGCAGCCAAAGCGCACGTGGTGGTAATCAGCGAGGACACTCAAAATTATTTACACGTGCATCCTGAAGTGGTAGATGGAAGACTTGATCTACACACCACATTTGGCAAGGCCGGAATATTCCGTGGATGGATGCAATTTCAAACTAACGGTCAGGTTCACACTGCTGACTTTGTAATTAAAGTAGAAGAAGGAAAAGCCCCTGAGAGCGCTCACGGTGTGGAAGCTGAACATAAACACTAATTATTTTTTATGAAAGATTGTTGCAAGGATGTTGAAGTGAAGCCAGGTAAGACAAGGCTTGTACTAAAGTGGATTGTGTATGCCATTGTCGGGGCTTGCCTTCTCTTCATCATTCTGCAATCTTTTTAGTCCATAAATTAGTACTTGATGCTCAACCGTCTCATTCAATTCTCTCTTCATAACCGACTGTTTGTAGTAGCATTCGCTGCATTACTTTTAGTGTACGGCACATTCACCGTCATTAACCTTCCGGTAGATGTATTACCAGACTTAAACAGGCCGCGTGTTACTATTTTCTTAGAAGCAAACGGTATGGCTCCTGAAGAAATAGAAACGCAGGTTGCCCTTCCGGTAGAAACAGCTTTGAATGGTGCTCCCGGTGTAGAGGTAGTACGCAGTAGCTCTGCCATCGGCATCGGCATGGTGTTCGTAGAGTTTGATTGGAACACCGATGTGTATCGGGCAAGACAGTTGGTTGCTGAGAAATTACAGACTGTAAAATTACCAAATGGTATTGTTCCGGTGATGGGGCCAATTAGTTCGGTGATGGGTCAGATCATGTTAGTAGGTGTAAGTGCCGATTCTACTTCGGCTTCTGAGTTACGCACTTTGTCCGACTTTACTATTCGCAGAAGATTGATGAGCATTAAGGGAGTATCGCAAGTGATCCCTATTGGTGGCAACAAGCTTCAATACCAAGTATTAATTTCGAGTGCAAAATTAAAACAATACAATCTTACGGTGGATGCAATTGATAATGCGTTGCAGTTATCCAATCAAAACACAACGGGAAATTTCTTCGATCAATACGGTTCAGAAGTATTGATCCGAAATGTAGGCAGGGCATATACACTCGAAGATTTAAAGACTACGGTCGTTGCCAACAAGCAGGGAGCGCCTGTGCTGCTTTCGCAAATTGCAGAAGTAAAATATGGGGCAGCATTAAAGCGAGGCGATGCGAGCATCAATGCAAAACCAGCGGTAATCCTTACGGTTGAAAAGCAACCGGGCGCAAGCACCATTAAATTGACCGATGAAATTGAAAAAGCATTAGTTGAGCTAGGAGCTACACTTCCTGCTGATGTGAAGCTCAATCCGCACATCTTTCAACAAAAGAATTTCATTGTCAACTCACTGCAAAATGTAGAAGAAGCTTTGCGCGATGGGTTTATCCTGGTCATTATCATTCTCTTTTTATTCTTACTGAATTTCAGAACAACCATTATTACTCTAACAGCCATTCCGCTTTCGCTTATTATTTCAGCTATCGTTTTTAAGTGGTTTGATATTTCCATCAACACCCTAACTCTTGGGGGATTAGCCATTGCCATTGGGGAATTGGTAGATGATGCCATTGTAGATGTTGAAAATGTTTTCAGACGATTAAAAGAAAATCAACAAGCCGCTAATCCCAAGCCGATCCTCAAAGTAATCTATGATGCGAGCAGCGAGGTAAGAAACTCAATTGTTTACGCTACTATCATTGTTGTGTTGGTCTTCATTCCGCTATTCTACATGCAAGGCATTGAAGGTAAAATCTTTGCACCTCTCGGTATTGCTTACATTACTTCCATTGTTGCCTCCCTCTTTGTATCGCTTACGGTTACACCTGCATTATGCAGTTACTTGCTCAAATCGGTCGGCACTAAAAATGAAAAAAAACAATCGTGGTTTAATAAATTTTTCAACTCAGAGCATTCTGAAGATTCCACACTGGTGAAATGGTTGAAAAAGCAAGACACTAAAGTTTTGCATTGGGGACTAACTCATTCAAGACCAGTCATCACAGTTTCAGCTATCATCATTATAGCCTCAATTGCCATCGTTCCTTTTTTTGGCACAGAATTTTTACCGCCATTCAATGAAGGGTCGTTCACTATAAACCTCTCTGCTGCTCCAGGCACTTCGCTTGAAGAAAGTAATAAGATAGGAACTATGGCAGAGAAGTTGATGATGAAAGTTCCGGAAGTGGAGTATGTAAGCCGCAGAACTGGACGTGCAGAGTTAGATGAACACGTAGAACCTGTTAGTAATTCTGAAATTGAAGTAGAACTAAGAAATGACGTGTCTCGCTCTCGCGATGAAATTCTTGCCGACATCCGTAAACAACTAACTATTTTAAAAGGAGTTAATATAAATGTAGGCCAACCCATATCACATCGTCTTGATCACTTACTCTCTGGTGTACGGGCGCAAGTGGCCATCAAGTTATTTGGAAAAGACTTGACAGACCTTCGCACAAATGCAGGAAAAATAAAAGAAATCATTAGCAGTGTTTCTGGAGTAGTGGATGCGCAGGTAGAACGGCAAGTAATGGTTCCTCAATTACTTATTAAAATAGACCGTGAAGCATTACAACGTTATGGAATACAAGCAGGCAAAGTAGCGCAAGACCTTGAAATATTTTACAATGGAAAAGTAGTAGGTCAAATATTGGATGGGCAAAAAACATTTGATATTCTATTGCGCACTACCGATGAAGAGCGAAGCAATATTGAAAACATTCGTAACACCATGATTGATACTCCAGATGGCAATCTCATTCCGTTGCGACAGATTGCCAGTATTGAATCAACAACTGCTATTAACTCCGTGTGGCACGAAAACACACAACGAAGGATTGTCATCTCCTGCAACGTACAAGACCGCGACCTTGGAAGCACAGTAAAAGAGATCCAACAAAAAGTTGCCACAGAATTATCATTGCCTGAAGGTTATTTCTTAGAATATGGTGGACAATTCGAAAGCCAACAGTCAGCATCAAAACTTATTCTTCTGTTGAGTATTTTTTCCATTGCTGGAATTTTTCTTGTACTCTATAGTCACTTCAAATCATCACGCATGGTTTTACAAATCATGCTCAACGTCCCTTTAGCATTGATAGGAAGTGTGGTGGCTGTGATGCTAACGGGTGGAACATTCTCTATTGCTACCTTAGTCGGGTTCATTACCCTTAC
Organism: Cytophagales bacterium; assembly: GCA_038205685.1. Classification (GTDB taxonomy): domain Bacteria; phylum Bacteroidota; class Bacteroidia; order Cytophagales; family Cyclobacteriaceae; genus ELB16-189. The sequence goes on from JBBRBQ010000011.1 coordinate 41,013, forward strand.
GGGGATTGCTTCGCGCAATGGCATCATGATGATTTCGCACTATATCCATTTAGTGGAACACGAGGGAGAAAAATTCAGCAAGGAAATGATCATTCGAGGATCGCTCGAACGGTTAGTACCCGTTTTGATGACAGCTTTAACGGCAGCATTGGCTTTGATCCCACTCACATTAGATTCACAAGCATCGGGCAAAGAAATATTATATCCCGTGGCAACGGTAATCTTAGGTGGCTTAGTAAGCAGCACGCTATTGGATATGATCGTTACTCCAGTAGTGTTTTACAAATTCGGAGAGAAAGCATTGGAGACTTATTTTAAGAATGCGAAGACAATTGAATTAACAAAATAACTAAATCATAAATAGGATGATCAGAAACCGTAACTACTACCTACGAAAAACACATCGCTATTTGGGCGTCATTATTGGCATACAATTTTTGGCATGGACTGTCGGTGGACTTTATTTTAGTTGGAATAACATAGACAAGGTGCATGGCGATCACTTACGAAAATCAGTTTCCTATCTCCAAACAAATTTCAAGGCTGTTTCACCATCAGAAGTCATTAAAAATTTGAAGGCAACCAAATCAGTGGATTCAGTTCTTTCTGTAAACTTGATTTCAATTCTTAACAAACCAATTTACCAAATTAAATACTTTAAAGGTCATACGGGTGAAGGAATTCACGTTCATACGCATCTTGCATTGGCAGATGCACAAACGGGAGATATAAGACCTTCATTAACGAAAGAAGAAGCAATTACGGTAGCCAAAGAAAATGTTGTCAATACGGCTACGTTAATGAATGTTGATTACCTTGAAGAAACGAATGGGCATCACGAGTACCGAGAGAAGCCTTTACCCGCGTGGGCAGTAACTTTTAGAGATCCCGATTGTACGTTATATATTAGTGCAGAATTAGGCACGTTCCAAAGCATACGTCACAACCAATGGAGAATTTTCGATTTCCTTTACATGATGCACACCATGGATTATCAAGGGCGTGATGATTTTAATAACGTTCTGCTGAAAGCATTTTCTATCCTTGGTATGCTCACCATCAGTTCAGGCTTTATCTTATTCTTTGTTTCTTCACCAACACCTTTAAAACTTAGGCGAAAACTAAAACCCACTCAGGCATGAGAAATTTATTCATCATTCTTTCACTAGCAGCAAGTATCAATTTTATAAGTTGCAATACCAAGAAATCGGTTAGCGAACAAAAACCAAACGAAGCTGCAACACCTTCCGAAACCAAAAAAGAAGAAGCGGTAATCATACAAAAGCAATCAGAGCCCGATACGCTGAAGGGCAGTTTGAAAGCAGAAGCAATCGGAAGGATTGGGAATACTGAAATTAAAATCTCATATCATTCTCCATCAGTGCGTGGGAGGATTATTTGGGGTGGGCTTGTAGCGTATGACAAAGTTTGGGTAACGGGAGCACATAAGGCTACTAGTATTGAGTTCAATAATGATCTTGAAATTGGTGGCAAGGTAATTCCTTCAGGGAAGTACGCACTCTTTACCATCCCTGGCAAAGAGGAATGGACAATCATAATCAATAAAAATTGGCAACAACACCTTACTGATAACTATGATGCGAAAGATGATATAGTGCGAGTTAAGGTAAAACCAGAGACAGACGAAGCTAATCAAGAACGCCTTCGCTTTGCAGTTGAAAACGGAGGCAATTCAAAGGGCGAGATAGTAATGTATTGGGAAAAGCTGGAAGTATCGTTGCCGTTCAAGGCTAGATAGTCAAGCAAGACTAGTGAAGGTGTAACAATTGAGCTAATTCGTTTTCCATCTTTGATACGCTATATTATTTACAGCTTAATCCTAAATCCTCCATTTAATATTATTCCTTCCACAGGCGAGTAGATTTCTTTGAACTGTGGGTTTTGGATTGTTCCAGAATAGATTGGATCGAACCGGGTTTGTCGTGAGTCCAAAAAGTTTTCCGCATTAGCAAATAAACTAAAACCTTCAAATTTCTTCTCACAGGAAATTCCCACAATCCAATAATCACGGGTCAATTCCCCTGTCGACAAATATTGCTGGCCAATATAAAATGCCTCAAAAGCCAGTTTTAATTTATCCTCATACTCGTATAACAAAAATGCATTCAAGCGATGCTTTGCTGTAAGCGGATTAAATGTATTGGTTGAATTGTAATCTCTAGTTGCCTGTATGTAAGTATAGCCAAGGTATATTGATAAGTCTTCAACACTAAGCTTAACGTTGGTTTCAAATCCTTTGGATATTAAATTGCCATTGGCATTATTAAACTCGTAGTTTCCATTGACCTGTGGAAAAGAACCCAGCACCAGAGTATTCGCCAAAGTTGTATAGAAGAACATTTGATTAATCGATAAATCCACTTCATCGGAAAGAGGTGTTCTGTAATTAATATCAAAATTTCCTCCAATGGAATGTTCTGCTTTTACAGAGTTCAAATTTAAAGGCTGAATATTTCTAAAGCTTTTAGATTCCGCTTCTTCCGAAAATAGTGTGGGAGCTTTATAACCAAGACCTCCCCCAATACGCGAAGTCAATTTATTGGTAAACTTATACATCATTGAAAGACGGGGAAGTACGAAAGCATCTTTTTGATTATTGTAGTCTAAGCGAACGCCTGATTCAATTACCAACTTCTCTGTGGGTTTAAAATTATTCTGAACAAACGCACCCACTGTATTAAGTTGATAATCCAACGGTAAAGTCGTTGCCGTATTTTGTATAAAGTTATCTGTCCATAGATTGGCTCCCATTACCCATTCGCTTTTTTCGCCAGGTATTAGATAATTTGTTTCCGAATAGCTGGCTACTTGTGTTCCTGAAAATTTGTAATCAGCTAAACTTATATCCCTATTGAAATAACCGACACTGTTCTTAACTGTGAGGACAGATTTATTGGTAAACCTCTTTTCCATTTTTAACTGACTGGCATAACGCCCTGATTGATTTCGCTCAAAGTATATGTGGTTAGCATCAGCGTTGCCCGAGATCACTTGCATGTCGCCACCCGTGCGTTCTTCAAAACTGGTATTCAGCCCTAGGCTTATTGTTGTTGTCTTTGCATAGTAGAACACCCGTGGATTGAAAGTGTAACGGGTATAATCTGGAATATCCGACAGCCCATCGTCATTTCTATCAAATGCCTTTTGAGTGTTTCGTGCTGTAAAAAACGTTACTCCCCATTTCTTAAACTTCTGCCCATAATAGCCACTTAGGTCTAATGCGCTTGTTTGATTACCATTCGCAAGAAAAGAAATTTCACGCTTGTCTGTAGGTTCTTTTGTTATCAAGTTAATAAGGCCAGCAATTGCACCACCTCCATATAAAGTTGAGGTAGATCCCTTTATGACTTCTACGCGCTTCAAATCCAGGGGGGGAATCTGCAGGATGCTTAAGCCATTGGCAAAGCCTGAGTAAAGTGGAAATCCATCTTTCAATAGTTGTGTATATTTTCCATCCAAGCCTTGAATGCGTATACTGGCACTCCCCGATGTTGCCGAAGTCTGCTGCGTTTGAATACCTGTACTTTCGGTCAGCATCATCTTGATATTGCTGGGTTGCATCACTGCATGCTCTTCTAATTCTCCAGCGGTGATGGCTTCAATACGCGTTGGAATATCTTTAACAGAACGGCTGCTTCGGGTAGCCGACACCACAATTTCATCTAAATTATTTTCATCAGTCTCCAATTCCAATTTAATAACTTCGTCATTATTTAATGGAAAAGTAAGTGAAACGGTTTTTCTGCGATAACCTAAAAACTGAATAATGATAACCTGTTTGCCATCTGGGACATTTTGGATTTCCAGATAGCCGGCCTCACTTGAGGAAGCACCTAAAGTGGTTTCTGATACCTTGCCCGTGGCTCCAACAAGAGATTCTTGTGTGGCTTCATCAATTATTTTGGCTTTGAATGTATTTTGACCAATCGCGATAAAGTATGTGATAGCGAAAACTATCGTCAATAAAAATTTCATGGAATTGATTTGGAAATTACTAACTATTGAAAATGAAAATCGAATGATCTTTCACTCCCAATCAAATCTGCCAATTCGAAAAGAGAAGGTAGAATTTTGAATGATGAAATAGAAAATGTTTAACTACATCCTTATCCCGATCGGTTGAAATCTTAGTTTTAGTAAACGTAAAGGGGCTGAGGCTTATTTCAGCATCAACTGATTTCTTAACCACCAGTTGATTTGAGCTCTTGCATGTGTTGCTATCCGCTGCGAGGTAGCAATCGTATATATCCAAAAAAGTATTGTCATAATCGAAAACGTCAATTTCAAGGGCTGAAATCAAAAACAATAGACCTAGCGCACAGGAAAAAAGAATTTTGATCGCCTTATTCATTGATGCAAATTAAAGCGATTTCTTGAACCCTCTAAAAGAAAGACGCTGATGTTCTTATCAATCTGAATGGCAAGTCTGTCGATTGCCGTTATAGAGAGCCAAATAAGAAATTAATTTACTCAACTAGGCTGGAGTCAACAGAAGTACTTGGGAAAGCAGTTCAGCAACGCAAGAATCCACCAAAGCTTTGGATCAATTCATCATCTGCCACCATCTATCGGCACTCATTGGATAGACCAATGGATGAAGAGACTGGCGAGATTGGAACAGGATTCTCAGTTGATGTTTGTCAACAATGGGAGAAAACTTTTAACTCCATTCAAACAGTCTCTACTAGAAAAGTGGCAATTAGAACTGCAATTGTTTTAGGTAAGCATGGCGGAGCATTAAAGCCTTTAAAAAATCTTGCCAAGCTTGGTGTTGGTGGAAAACAAGGACCAGGCAATCAATATTTCAGCTGGATTCATGAACAGGATTTTGTAAACATTGTTGACTTCATAATTGAACATGATGAATTGAATGGAGCGATAAATGTTTCAAATCCTAATTCAATAACGAATGAACATATCATGAAAGCACTCCAAAAAGTTGTTGATGTTCCGTCTGGTTTACCAATGCCTGGTTGGCTTTTAGAATTGGGTGCTATACTAATTGGAACAGAAACTGAACTTGTCTTGAAAAGCCGAAGAGTGATTCCAAAGAAACTTCTTGATGCCGGTTATAAATTTCAATTTTCAAAGATTGAAAATGCTTTGGCAGATCTATGTTCGTAGCATCAAGTGCGGTGGCCTGGCAAAATAGCGGGGGTGCGATGGCATGTGGGGAGAAGCATTATTTTGCCTAGATTTTTTGCGTACTTTTTTATCAATGAAAAAAGTATGAGCCCAGCGGCTTGAGCGTTAACGAATAAATCCTAGGACACAAATCGTTTAGGATCAAACAAATATCAAATAGATCTGGAGCGTTGGATCAAGCATGTGTGATGCTGGCTTAGGTTTGCGCCTGGATTTTGTGCGGCCTGTATTACTTATGCTTGGCGCGTTGGTGGATTAAATGCGTGTGGGCAAAAACTTTCATACTCAACTTTTTCAAATTACATACAGTGCCCGGTATTGGCGCAAGCAAAACAAGCTTGATAAAAAGAAGTGGGATAGTCTTTGCAAGGCGACACGCAAGCAAGAGAAGCTTATCCGCCTAGCCGGAAAGAAAGGAATAAAATTACCAATGGATACGGTGGCGTTTTTACAACAATATGCCGATCTGTTGCCCCGCGATTCCATAAGCAAAGAAGATGCATTTAAGATGGGAGAAAAAGCATTGAGCAAAATGCCACCCAAACAACGGCAGGAATTAGAGGGGCTGAAAATGAAATTCGGCCCGCAGTCGGGCGAGGTAAAACTTTTTTATAAAGCACTCCACGATAAAGATTCTGCAAGCAAACAGAAATTGAGTAAAGAAGCCTTAAAGCAGGCTAAGGATAAATCGATAGCTGCGCTGCCGCCCGCCCACAGAAAACAGTTGGAGCAATTGCAAAAAGAATATGGTCCTTATTCGAAGGAAGCAAGCGGCTATCTGGGCTTCCTAAAAGACTCAGTAAAATGGAGCGACACACTTAAAGTGGTTGCTACTCAAAAGGCAGAGGCAATAGGTACTCAACTAATTAGTCAGCAATTGGGGGGCGATGCAAAGCAGCTTACCGACTTCAATAAACAACTCACAGAGATGAAGGGTACAGTGCAACAATACCAGAAGCAAATGGCAGGATATCAGGATTCGGAAAAATTGAAATCGGAAGGAAAAGCCAAAGCAAAAGAACAAGCGCTTGAGCGAGCCGCTGGCTTGGCAAGCAAAATACAGGCATTGTCTGGCCCTATGACTAAGCTGAAGAATAAATATTCTTCTTTACTTAATTCCGATGATTTAAGCACAGGCATAAAAGCAAATTCACTTAAAGGGAGACCGTTGCGCGAGCGATGGGTGCTAGGAGGTAACTTTAACGTTACCAGTACTGCACCACTTATGATCGATTTAAGCCCACAAGTTGGTTATAAAATTGATAAACGATTTCAAGCCGGAATTGGAGGAATCTATCGGGCAAAATTTGTTGATACAGTAGGAATAGCCAATTCAATTTCACCTAGCCGGTATGGGTTTACTTCTTTTGCTTCGTATGGCTTGTTGTTAAACTTCTTTGCTTATGCCGAGTGGGAGCACACCAAGATTCTTAGTAGAGTAGGAGCCCCACAACCAATTTCAACAACACCTGTACCTGATCCACCTGCTACCAAACAATGGGTGGATGGTTTATTGATTGGAGTTGGGAGGCAGTTTATTTTTCATCCAAAAGTAAAGGGCTCTGTATTATTTCTTTGGAATCCACTTCATAAAAATGGAAACAGTCCTTACCACGAAGCTTTTGTCGTTAAGACAGGCTTTCAGTTAAGTGAACTCGCAATGTTGAAGAAGAAATAAGGATGAGGATTTAACTTCCAAGGGCTGAGCTAAATGCTTACAGGCATAGATTTAAAATACTTCCGATCGATTGCCTTCTGAGCATATACCATCGTTGTCTCCAAAGAGGAATGCCTGAGTGTTTTTTGGATGAACTCCAACGGAATGCCTTTATCATACATTACCTGCCCAGCCGTGTGCCTCAAACTGTGGGGCGAATATTTTCCCGGTAAGACAGAGACACCCAACAACCTGAATTTCTCATGCACCAGGGTGGATATCTCATTCTTTGTCAATCCTGGGAACGCTTTCCCTTTCAACAAATGCTTTTCTTTAAAATATTTCTTTGCTTCGGTTTTTGGCACATCGAAAAACCTGATGGCTTCCTTTGATTTAGCGGATTTCCCTTTGCCCCAAACCATTATCTTCCCCTCTTTGAATTGGCAGTCGGGGATGGAAAGCCTAATGACTTCTATCGTCCGCAGCCCGTTCCATGCCATCATTGAAAGGATGGCTCGTTCTCGCTGACTTTCGCACAGCTTCAACAATTTGTCACGTTGTTTTATCGTCAAGCTCTCCTTGTGGTAACGCTTGAGCTGCGACCTAGAGGATTGCACTTTGATGGAAGATATCTCTCGAAGTGATTGAGGACTGATCAAGGAAAGCCCCTTCTTTACCTGGGTTTGCTCCTTTGACAATTGACTATTGTCAATGTTCTGGTAAAGTAAGGCCCAGTCACAAAAATTCTTAAGGATGGATTTGTAAAGCCGCTTGGTGAAATCAGAGAGGGAAGGGGAGTGGATGAACTTCCCTGCCCATGGCTTGTTGAAAGACCTCAGGTCATGATCGATCAAGTTGAAAAACTGGTTGAGTACAGTGGCATAAGTGCTCAACGAAAATTCACCCCTCAAACGGTCTTTCCGGCTTGCCAGAAAAAGCTTGACATAAATGTTGCCAAGGGGCAATTTCTTCTCCAGCAGGTCATTGACCAGGAAAGTGATTTGCTTCTCCTGGATAAAGCGGCTGAAACGCCTGAGTATGGATTGCATGGTCAAGCTCATCCCTTCTGAATAGCTGTCAAGTTGTGCGGAGAGTGTTGGTCCCTCTTTATAGGATTTCAGAAAAGTCTTCGCATTGGTAAGGTAGTTTCCAACTTTCCCATAGTGTTTGTTGAGCCAGAGTTCGTATTCCAATAGAACTTGGGAGGCTAGGGGAGTGCCTTTTTTTATGAATCTATTTGAAAGTTGGATTTTGGTCATAAAAATAATTACATGCTGAAACGTAAAAAATGTGTAAAAATATAACTCACTAATTTATATAAAGATATGTTTATTAGATAGTGAAAATATCTAAATTACAGTATAAAAGTATAGATATGAAAATCCTAAGAAAAAACATAGATCTCAATTCTGAGACAGTCGCGGTTTTGCAAATTGAAGCTACCCTTAAAGGTCACGGATCGTTGAAGCCATTCTTGGAAGAAATAATAAACAGCTATGGGCAGAAAATGCCTGAAGTCAAGGCCTGGGGTCTATAAAAGTATAGTTGAAAACAAGAAGAAGAAAATAGAGAGCAAGGTTGTCAAAAGATCAAACAGGTAATCATATTTACCACAATACAAATGATTTCACCTAATAAAAACAGTTCGATAACATGCCCAACAGGTGAAAGGCTTGGCTTCATCAAAGGTTATTAGAAAATTCGAAATTTATCTTTATAAAATGATCTCATAAATACTGATGTTCGGTATATCCAGTTCCAGCATCAAATCACGGTAATATTTCATAGAACCTTCTGGATTTTTAGCCTTGTGATCAAGTATCATCTTCAATACCCTGATGACATGTCCATGAGTAAATACTATTGTAAATTTCAGATCAAGAAGTGTAATTCTTTCAAAGGATTCCTGAATTCTTCCTCTGAACTGATTGAAAGACTCAGCTCCTTGACCGTACACAAAATTGGGATCACACTTATTCCAATATGTCTTCACCCAAGGTAGTCTCTCTTCTGGCGTTGTGTTTCTGCATAGGCCAGGAGAGAGAAAAGTAAATTCATGCAATGGCAATGTCTCAGCCTTTGCCAACGGATATTTTTTGATTAGAGGTTCGGCCGTTAGACGTGTTCGAAGATGATTTGTCACTACTATTAGATCTGGGGCAATGGAAATTCGCTCAGCCAGTTCCAATCCTTGTTGCATTCCCTTGGGACTTTCTGTTTCAGCCATATTCTGATAGGATTTTTTAGCAAAGCCCTCTTAAAACAAGTTTTATAGAGACCCAATTTGGGAGCAGTTTAATTTTGTGCGAAATTGCACAATCAATTGGAACATTTTTAATTGTCCATTTGACACAGATTCGATTGTCCCAACCAAGTAACCTTATATAACCACATTCCTAATTTGCCTTGAGAAAGTTATATAATTTATATTATGTTAATTATTCTCATACAAAAAACTCGAATTGAATTACTGAAGGTTCTGTTTGTTGAATTGGCCTGACCACCAATATTTCCTCCAACATTTTTACAGAAATTTTATATTGATCCGTGCCAATTATGAAATAAACATTGAATTTAGCCGAATTTCGAATATTCAGTCGGGAATTGTGGTCGGGAAGGTTATCGGGATAATAAAGCATATAATTGTCGACAATCTATATTCCGGTTCGATCAGTCCCTTGGAAATTAATCATGTGGAGGTGACGGGAACATTTATTGTTGGCCGATCGGGCAATTTTAGAGTTTCGGGAAGAAAAATCATTGTCCTATACCCTCCTATTTGGTCTAAATTTGAAGGTTGATGAAAAAAATTATTGGCTGCTTACACCTGCGATGTACAACCCCAACTCTCCTGCTTTCGCAATTACCCAATCGACATGCTTAAAATATTCTTCACGTGGTTTTGTCGGATCGAGATTCTCCAATGGAATTTCGCCATAGGCGTTAGGAATATTCAATCCGTCCAACTCCGAAAGAACCACGGCTTGTATAACGCTAAAACCTTTTTCAATTCGATTATTGAAATACAATTCCGTGTCATCTCGATCAAGCCGATGGAATAATTCCCATGCGGTATCTCCTAACCAAAAGAAAGGAGAACCGTCTTCATGGACTAGGAAACGATTATTGTCAGATACCTTTAGCCGATACATTAATTTACTGGATTACTAAATTGAAGCATATAGAGGTTGCAAGGATCGATTGCAAGTATGGCTAATACAATGAGTTTATTGTATTACATTTTACCCTATTTGAATGCTATTTTTACATAGTGAGTTCTTCATTTGCAAATGAATACCATTAAGCAAAGTGTAGGAAATCAACTTTAAGAAAATGTCAACTAGCCAAAAAAGGCTTCTTCTTAAAAAATCGGAATTTTCTTATAACTCCTTTTCTGATACTCGCTCGGGGTAAGCATTACTATTCGCTTGAACTGCTTATGGAAATGAGATAAGTTATTAAACCCACTAGAGAAGCAAACTTGAGATACATCCATATTACCATCTCTTAACAATTCACAAGAATATGCAATACGAGTTTCGGTAAGGTATTGAAAATAAGTTTTACGGGTTCGAGTCTTAAAGTATCGGCAAAAAGCTGCGTGTGAATGATTGGTTAGTGAGGAGACATCACCTAGAGAAATGGGTTCTCGAAAATTCTCGACAGTATATTGGTAGACTTTATTTATTTTATCTGAAGATTTCTCATGAGCATTGCTTTCATAATTCACTGGATTGAGGTAAATAAATTCATGCGACTTAGCCATTAAATCAAGAATGGCAAGTAACTCCAAAATAGTAGCTGTTGGGCCCAAATTCTTTAGGAGTGGGAGACGTTGGGTTAACTCACCCCGAACTCCACCTATAAACTTTAACCCCCTTAATCCATGATCGAGAAGGTTCCGTATGTGATTGAATTCAGGTATATCAAAAAAACATTCACCTAGAAAGTCATCACGAAATTGAACTACTACAGACTCTGGCATTTCACTAGAACTTGATGCATAGTAATCATGATCTTGTTGACGAGTGTGTGGAAGGTTTTTACCAAAGAGAAGTATTTCTCCCTCTTCAATATTACGAATGCAGTTTCCGATAAAGTTAGTTCCCTTGCCTTTTATGCAATAGAGTATTTCTATTTCGGGGTGATAGTGCCAAGGGTTATTTAATGCAATACCATCACCCTTAATTACAATTGACGTTTGAAGTGGTGGGATGATTTTAAGTAAGTGTGGTTTTTGAACGGAAAGCCTTAACATATAATGTAAATGAACCCATTTTAAGGCAATGTTTCCACAAAATGTAGATTTACAATCTATAATTACTAAAATTCAATAAATTTTTTTTGCTGGTTAATAATAGAATATCACCTGAAAACTTATAACTCAAAAAATAAATCTCAATATCCTCAAAGCAAATTTACCACACACTTCCATCAAGTCTGTAGACTAATTCACCTTTAATTCATTTTAAATTTGATGTCAAATAACAAATATGATTCTCGGCTTGAGCAGTTTCGCATTTGGTTGGTCAATTGGCATAGAAGGCCAAATACCGAATAGACCTTTTAATGAGCTTGATGTTGTAAATGCAACACTCAATGCTGGTCTACATCTCTTACAAATCGGAGACAACCTTCCGCTGCATTCTTTATCTGATGAAAGACTTGAGAAGCTAAAAATAGACCTTCAGAAAAACAATATCCAACTCGAGATCGGTGCTAGAAAATTAACTGCTCAAAATCTGAGCAAATATCTGGATCTGGCAAGATATTTTGGATGCCCTATACTTCGGTTTGTTATTGATGGAAATCAATACGAACCGGATCTAAAATCTATTGCCGCGATTGTCTCCGATTTTGTTCCTGAACTAAAAAAACAAAATCTTACCCTAGGCATCGAAAATCACGATCGATTTAAAGTGAAGGAGCTAGCAAACTTGATGGAGAAAATAGGAAGTGACCACGTTGGGATTTGCCTTGATTGTGTAAACTCGATGGGTGCTGGTGAAGGGCTAGAGTATGTTGCCGAAATTCTTGCGCCTTATACAGTCAACCTCCATGTCAAAGATTTTAACGTAGAAAGGCTTCACCATAAAATGGGCTTCACCATTACCGGAGCCATTGCCGGAACCGGAATGACCAACGTGCCGATGCTCATCGAAAAGCTTTCGAAATACAATCGCTGCCAAAGTGCGGTGCTTGAGCAATGGGTGCCTTTTGAAAACAATGAAGATGAAACGATAAAAAAGGAGGCACAATGGGCCGAGCAGAGTATTCAATACCTAAAATCATTGCCTTACTTTAAATCTTAATATTACTCAAGACTCTCTACTCAATACTTATTATATAAACCTTTAACTCATATAAACCATGTCAATAGTAAAAATTGCTTTAGTAGGTGCCGGTGGCAAAATGGGATGTCGCCTCACCGATAACTTTTTAAAAACATCGGGCTACGAAGTCGCTTACCTGGAAGTAAGTGCCCAAGGAATTGAAAATCTAAAAACAAGAAACGTTAGTGTGGGCAATCAGGAACTTGCCATTCCACAAGCCGATGTGGTTATACTGGGTGTGCCCGATGTAGCCATTGGAAAGATTTCACAAGAATTGATTCCTCTGATGAAAGCGGGAGCTTTGGTGATGACGCTTGATCCTGCCGCGCCATTGGATGGCGTGATTCATCATCGTGATGATTTGGGGTATGTAATTGCACACCCATGCCATCCGTCTGTTTTTAATTGGGAGCCAACTGAACTTGCTTTTCGCGATTTTTATGGAGGCATCACCGCCAAGCAATCTATTGTAGTTGCTTTAATGCATGGCACCGAAGGACATTATAAACTCGGTGAAAAAGTTTCGCAGGATATGTATGCTCCTATTCATCACACTCATAGAATTACACTTGAGCAAATGGCGATATTAGAACCTGCCATGGTAGAAACTTTGGCTCAAACTTGTATGGAAGTAGTAAAGGAAGGGTTTGACAAAATTATTTCGCTTGGCGTGCCCGAAGCTGCGGCAAGGGATTTTGTTCTTGGACATATCCGCATTCAAATTGCTGTATTATTTAAAGAAGTGAATGGAACATTCTCGGATGCTGCCTACAAAATAAGTAAACGCGCCAAGCCAATATTATTCCGCGAAGGCTGGCAAAAGATTTTTGAAATGAGTGACATTAAGGAACAAGTACGAGACATCACTAACAAATAAATCTTATGCGAAATCTATTTCTGGTTATTCTATGTATCATGTTGTTACCACTATCAACAACTGCACAATTGCGTGTAAGCAAAAATCAACGCTTCCTTGAAACGGCCGATGGCAAACCCTTCTTCTGGTTGGGCGATACCGCATGGGAATTATTTCATCGCCTAAACCGTGACGAGGCTGAAATGTATTTGAAGAACCGTGCTGAAAAAGGATTCACCGTTATTCAGGCTGTAGCCCTTGCCGAGTTAGATGGTCTTCACGATCCCAATCCTTACGGTGAAATTCCATTGGAAAACGATGACCCCACCAAACCACGCGAAGCGTACTTTCAGCATGTCGATTTCATTATAAAAAAAGCAGATCAGCTGGGTTTATACATTGCTCTTCTTCCATCGTGGGGCGACAAGCTAGATAAAAACACATGGGGTGCAGGCCCTGAAATTTTTACGCTTGAAAATGCGAAAGTCTATGGAAAATGGATCGGCAACCGATACAAAAATCAAAAGAATATTATTTGGGTTTTGGGAGGTGATAGAAATCCGCGTAACGAAAATGATGTAAACATTTGGCGGGCGATGGCCGAAGGAATTGAAAAAGGTGTTGGCGGTCGCGATAAAGCATTGATGACATTTCACCCCACGCCCACTTCATTAGAAGACGGAGGCTCAAGCAAATGGTTTCACAACGATGCCTGGTTAGATTTCAACATGTTTCAAACAGGCCACAACCGCGAGAATAATGTGTGGGAAAGAGTTGAAGTTGTCTATAACCGTAAAGCCACAAAACCAGTGGTGGATGGTGAAACACTTTACGAAGATCATCCTGTAAATTTCAATGCAAAAGACTTAGGAACTTCCAGCGCGTACGACATTCGTAAGCATGCTTACTTCGATGTGTTTGCTGGTGCCTTTGGTCATACCTATGGTTGCCATGATGTTTGGCAGATGTATGCACCGAATCGAACGCCTATTAATGGTCCGCATTTTCCGTGGTATGTGGCCATGGACTTGCCAGGCGCAGGACAAATGAAATACTTACGATACCTGATTGAATCCAGACCCATGTTTGATCGTGTGCCTGATCAAACACTTATTACAGATGCATTAAATGCGAACGACCACATTCAGGCAACACGTGGCAACGACTTCTTGTTTGTCTATAGCGCGCAAGGAAAAAAGAGTACCGTAAACACCGAAAAAATTTCAGGTGCTGAACTCACTGGTTTTTGGTACAACCCACGCGATGGAAAATCGACCGCCATCGAAAAATTTACTAAAAAAAAGCAGCAAGAATTTACACCACCATCCTCCGGTTACGGTCAGGATTGGGTCTTGATTTTAGATGATGCTTCAAAAAAATATTCAACGCCAACAAAGTAATAGATCGAAAATGAAAACATTGAAAATTACCTTTGTGATGATGTTGCTCGCCACTGCATTACAAGCGCAGCTTACCGTTAGCAGCAACAACCGATTTCTTCAAACAAAGGAAGGCAAACCCTTCTTTTGGCTGGGTGATACCGCGTGGGAATTATTTCATCGCCTAAATCGTGAAGAAGCAGAAATGTATTTGAAGAACCGGGCCGACAAAGGATTCACGGTTATTCAGGCGGTAGTATTGGCTGAGTTAGATGGTCTTCACGATCCCAATCCTTACGGTGAAATTCCATTAGAAAATGATGATCCCACCAAACCACGTGAAGCATATTTTCAACACGTTGATTTCATCATCAAAAAAGCAGAGTCACTAGGACTATACATTGGCTTACTTCCTACCTGGGGCGACAAAGTTTTTAAGGACAAATGGGGAACGGGTCCCGAAATTTTTAATGTGAGCAATGCCGAAGCGTATGGAAAATGGATTGGCAACCGCTACAAAAATCAAAAGAATATCATTTGGATTTTGGGTGGCGATCGCAATCCACGAAACGATAGCGATGTGGCCATCTGGAATGCAATGGCAAACGGTATTGCAAAGGGTGTAGGTGGAAACGACAAGGCTCTCATGACCTTTCATCCACAACCAAACGGACTGGAAGATGGTGGCTCATCCAAATGGTTTCACAATGAAGCATGGCTTGATGTCAACATGTTTCAAACCGGACATTGTCGGGAAAATAATGTGTGGGATCGCATGGAGGTTGTGTACAACCGTAAACCGATTAAGCCTGTGCTGGATGGCGAAACACTTTACGAAGACATACCCGTTTGTTTTGATGCAACTAATTTAGCACTTGCCAGTGCATATGATGTTCGCAAGCATGCCTACTTTGATTTGTTTGCCGGTGCCTTTGGGCATACCTATGGTTGCAACGACATCTGGCAAATGTATGCGCCACATCGCAAGCCGCTGATCAACGCGCATCTTCCCTGGTATGCTGCTTTGGATCTGCCCGGTGCCAGTCAAATGAGTCACGTACGAACGCTGATTGAATCGCGCCCCATGTTTGATCGCATTCCAGATCAAACATTAATTACTGATGCATTAAATGCCAACGATCACATTCAGGCAACCCGTGGCAACGATTACCTGTTTGTGTATAGCGCCCAAGGAAAAAAGTTTAACGTAAACACTGAAAAAATTTCAGGCAAAGAATTAATCGGCTACTGGTACAGTCCACGTGATGGCAAGTCAACCGAAATTGGCAAATTTTCTAAAAAAGATAAACAGGAATTTACGCCACCTTCATCAGGATATGGTCAAGACTGGATATTAGTTGTAGATGATAGCTCAAAGAATTATGCTATGCCTAAATAGAATTCCCTCAGCATCAACTGCAGTTGCAATACTGTTGCTCGTTGTCTATATAGGGTATGCCCAACAATACCGCTCCTTTATATTAGTAGCAATCAACGTTATATTGTTGATCACACAGTTAACCCTTCTTATATGTTTCAGATTTCAAGATGGAAGCTTTTGTTCGGTTTAAATTTTAATGAAACCGAAGAATACTTTTTAAAGAACAACAGGGAACTTCTAAACTTTAATACGTTAACAACTAAAATTTTATGGCCAATCTACGCTTTGCAATAATAGGCACCGGCTTTTGGGCCAACTATCAGATTCCCGCATGGATGGAATTGGAAGGTGTAGAATTGGTGGCACTTTATAACCGAACGAAATCAAAAGCGGAAATACTCGCCCATCAATTTAATGTGCCACATGTTTATGACTCCGTACCGGAATTACTAAAAAATGAGAAACTCGACTTTGTTGACATCATCACCGATGTTGATACGCATGCAATGTTTACAAAACTCGCAGCGCAAAAAGGAGTTGGGGTAATTTGCCAAAAACCCATGGCACCTAAACTGCCGATAGCAAAGAAAATGGTTGAGGTCTGCAAAGCAAATAAAGTCCCTTTCTTCATCCATGAAAATTTTCGTTGGCAAGCGCCTATTCGAAAGATGAAAGAAGTATTGGATAGCAACGTAATTGGTAAGGTATTTAAATCGCGCGTTACCTTTTGCTCGGGCTTCCCTGTGTTCGACAATCAACCGTTCTTAGCTGAACTGGATGAATTTATCTTAACCGATATTGGCTCCCACGTTTTAGATATTTGCCGTTTTCTTTTTGGAGAAGTAAAAACATTGCAATGCCACACCACTACGGTCAATCCAAAAATAAAAGGTGAAGATGTAGCCAACGTACTGATGAAAATGAAAAGCGGTGTGACATGCTATGCTGAAATGTCGTATGCCTCAGTATTGGAATATGAATCATTTCCACAAACTTTTATATTAGTAGAAGGCGAGCACGGCTCGATTCAGTTAACACGTGATGGCGAATTACGGATTACTACACGAAGGGAAACAACGTCAGTTATCGCCAAACCTAAACTTTATCCGTGGGCAGATCCTGCTTATGCATTGGTACACTCCAGTATTGTGGATTGCAACCGTGATATTCTACAAGCCCTTCAGAAAAAATCAAAAGCCGAAACAACTGGTAAGGATAATCTGGAAACCGTTCGCCTCGTACATGCCGCTTACGCTTCTGCCAGAAAAAATAAAGCCATTAACATGAGCGACTTTTAATATGGTCAGCTTAAAACTTAACCATATCGGCAAATCTTTTCCAGGCGTAAAAGCATTGCATGATATTTCATTCGATGTACACACAGGCGAAGTTCATGCGCTGTGTGGTGAGAATGGAGCAGGCAAAAGTACGCTGATGAATATTCTAAGTGGTAACCTGAAGCCTGACCAAGGAACATTTCAATTGAATGGTGAGACGCTTTCCTTTAGCAATCCTAAAGAAGCATTTGCAAAAGGTATTGCCATCGTACATCAACATCTCAGTCTGGTAGATAATCTGAGCATAGCAGAAAACATTTTCGCGAATCAACATCCGCTTAATCGCTTCGGGTTTATTCAATACAAAAAATTGTATCAACAAACTTCCCATGTTCTCAACGAATTAGAAATTAGCCTCTCTCCTACTGCATTGGTATCTTCGCTATCGCCTGCACAAAAGCAAATGGTGGAAATTGCTAAAGCACTGGCTAAAAATCCACAGGTACTCATTCTGGATGAACCCACGGCTTCGCTCACCGATAAAGAAATAAAAGTTCTATTCAGCATCATTCACAACCTAAAACAACGTGGTGTCTCCATACTTTATATTTCACATCGGCTCGTAGAAATATTTCAGTTGGCCGATCGTATTACGATATTGAAGGATGGAACCTATCAAGGTACATTCGCCAAAGAAGACATTACAAAAGAAGACCTTATCAAAAAAATGGTGGGACGAGAAATAAGCACCTCTACATCTACCGCGCTGAATAACTCACAAGTGTTGCTCGAAGTAAAAAATCTATGTGGCGGAAAATTTAACGACATCAACTTCACACTTCACCGTGGAGAAATTTTAGGAGTTGCTGGACTCGTTGGTGCCGGACGAACAGAAATTGCACGTGCGCTTTTTGGTGCCGATCAAAAAACAAAAGGCGAAGTTTTAAAGGAGAACATTCCGTTAACCATTCATCACCCTGCCGATGCCATTCGAAACAGAATGGCGTATGTTTCGGAAGACCGAAAAGTATTAGGCTTGTTTCAGGAAATGTCGATTGAAGAAAATATCATCGCATCCAGTTTAGCATTAAACAATGACTACGCTTTTTTTGATAAAGTAAAATCTAATCAACAAGCTGAAGAAGTGAGCAAGCAACTTCGCATCGTATCACAAAACATTAATCAGAAAGTAGCACAACTTAGTGGTGGCAATCAACAGAAAGTATTGTTGGGCAAATGGCTTTCCGTTCAACCAGATATACTCATTGTTGACGAACCCACACACGGAGTTGACGTTGGTGCCAAGCAGGAAATTTATACGCTGCTGAAAAAATTAGCCAGTGATGGAATGGGCATTATCATGATTTCAAGTGAGCTTCCTGAACTACTGGGCTTGTGCCATCGCATCCTGGTAATTCATGAAGGTAGGTTGAACGGTGAGTTGTCATCTGAAGCAGCAACAGAAGAAAAGATTTTATCGCTGGCCGCGAATTGATTGAAAGGGTGAAAAATTCAATCTCACGGAACACTCGGAAACCACGGAATAAATGCAAATTACAATTTCAGTGTATTTTGTGTTTTCCTTGAAAAGTAATTTTTACTACCGTGAGATAAAATAAATAACGACAACACGTATGCTCGCACAAATACTCAAAGAAAGAATTTACTCCTTATCAATGCTACTGCTTGTTGTTGGTATTGCCGCGAGTTTTATTTTTCCCTCTACCTTCCCCACATTTGAAAATTTCAGTCAGATTGCACTGAACCTCTCCATCGATACGATTGTAGCGGTGGGTATGATGTTACTGTTGATTAGCGGAGTGTTCGATCTTTCTGTAGGATCAATCGTTGCTTTTGCAGGATGTCTTACAGCCTACTTGATGCATTTTTATCAGCTACCTGTACCATTGGCAATTACTATTGGCTTGATGTCGTCTATGGTCATCGGTTCTATTAACGGATACCTCATCGCCTATCAAGGCATCAACCCCATGATTCAAACCCTCGCGATGATGGGCATTGTTCGAGGTGGGGCATTGCTCGTAAGTGGATCGGGAATACAAAATCTTCCGTACTGGTTTAATGCCATCGGTCAATCCAAATTATTTGGCATACAAATGCCGGTGTGGTATATGCTCTTCACTATTGTGATCTTCACATTCCTCAGTACCAAAACTATTTTCTTCAGACGATACTATTACATTGGCGGAAATGAAAAGGCTGCTGATCTCTCTGGCATACGCGTGAAGAAAATGAAGATGATAACGTTCATCATTTCGGCAGCGCTGGCCGGTGTGGCGGGCATTTTACTTTCATCGCGTTTGGGTGCGGCATTGCCTACAATGGGCCGCGGCCTCGAACTTCGCGTGATCACAGCGGTAATACTTGGGGGTGCAAGTTTAAGTGGTGGCATCGGAAAAATTCCGGGAGCTTTACTCGGTGCGTTGTTCATGGGTGTGATCGCCAACATCATGGTGATTGCGCGCATCTCGGGTTACTGGCAGGAAATCATTCTGGGTCTCATTCTGATCACTACCTTATGGGCCGATAAAGCCCTTCAAAAAAAATACGTCAACACTTTATAATTTCTTCGTATGCGAATTTTACTTTTCATCACGTGTTGCTTTATGATTCTTGCTTGTGAACTCCCTCCGAGGCAAGTCACTCAACACGTCAACTCATCATTGGCAACCGATACCGTAACCCAAATTCTGAATGAAGAATATGTGATGATCACCACAGCCGTTACGATGCCTATGTATGTAAACCATGATCAGGCTGCTTTTAAAAAGTGGGGCGAAAAAATGAAGGTAAAAGTTTCTATACTCGGTCCTGCCGAGTGGGATGTGCCGGCACAAATCAATACCATCGAAGAAGTAATCG
This sequence comes from Cytophagales bacterium, assembly GCA_038205685.1. GTDB lineage: Bacteria > Bacteroidota > Bacteroidia > Cytophagales > Cyclobacteriaceae > ELB16-189. The sequence goes on from JBBRBQ010000011.1 coordinate 60,945, forward strand.
GAACAAAACCCACCGGACTTTTAATTAACGGAACTGATCCTGCCATTGCTCAGGTTATTAACAAAGCAGTGGAAGCGGGCATTCCAACCGTGGTGTATGATTCGGATGTTCCGAATTGCAATCGTCATGCTTTTTTGGGAACGGATTGGTATGAGATCGGGCAAATGCAAGGCGAAGAAATGGCGCGACTCATCAACGGAAAAGGAAAAATTGCGTATATGGGCATTCTAGGTTTAACCAATATGGAAGCTGGTTTTCAGGGAATGCTCGATGTGTTTAAAAAATATCCCAACATAGAAGTGGTTGGTAAGTACGATGACAAAGCCAATGTAGAAGAGGCCGCGAAAATTACTGCAGATGTATTATCAGCACATCCCGATCTTGCAGGACTATGCGGATTTGATTCTAACTCTGGACCGGGCATGGCCTTGGCAGTGAAAGAATCCGGAAAGGCTGGTCGCGTAAAAATTACAACAGTAGATTGGGAGCCCGAACATTTGGCCTTAGTAAAAGATGGAACCATTCAATTATTAGCAGGCCAAAAGCGTGAACTCTTCACATGGTATGGTGCGCAATTTCTGTATGATATGGTACATAAAACAAATGTACTTTCAAACAATGATAGACAAGCTGGTATTACAAACATTCCACAGATCATCAACACGGGTTTATTAAAAATTACAAATGAGAATATAGATCAGTTTATTAAACATCAATGAACAAAGACAGAATATTAAATGCCGGTCCATTTACTGTTTTATATCAAAACGGATTTCTTCGCTATGTAAAGTATGGCTCCAAAGAAATTGTACGAATGATGTACTTCGCATTGCGCGATGAAAATTGGGGAACATATGAAGCCCATATTGAAAACGAACAAGTGGACATTCAGGAAAACTCATTCACCATTACCTACGATTGTTTCGATCGAAAAAATGAAATCACTATTTTTCATTGGGAAGCTTCGATCCGTGCGCTCCCTTCCGGGGAAATTACTTTTGAAATTCTCGGGCGTGCCACCACGGATGTGCTAAAGAATCGAGCGGGGTTTTGCATTCTTCATCCCATTAAGGAAACGATCGGTCAACCGTGTGAAATTACGCACGTTGATGGAACGGTTTCAAAATCAATCTTCCCGAAATTTATCGCACCTGAAAATCCGTTTAAAAATGTTTCGGCCATGCAGTGGTCAGTAGATGATCACACTTTTGAACTAGTGTTTGAAGGTGATGTGTTTGAAACCGAAGACCAACGCAACTGGACAGACGCATCGTTCAAAACATTTTGCACTCCGCTTGATTTACCTTTTCCGGTTACGTTAAAAAAAGACAACATCGTTAAACAAAAAATTACTTTCAAACCAAAATCAATTCTGCCTGAAGTGAACGAGCAGAAAAAAGAAATAACTCTAGCTAACCATTCAAACAAAAAACAAAAACTACCTACTGTTGGAATAGCTGCCTCAACAGAGACCGATGATCTTACTTCGGATGCGATTACCTTACTTAGAGAATTAAATCTGAGTCATTATCGCATTGAAGTTTATCCACTGCAAGATGGTTGGGTAGCAAAACTCTCTACCGATTATGGAAATGCTACAGCTTTAAACTTGCCACTAGAAGTAGCCGTGCATGTGACCGATCAATACAAAAATGAAATGGAAGCTTTTGTATTGCTCTGCCAGCAAAATCGGATCAATATAAAATATATCATTTTGTTTAGCATCGGTCATCCCGTTACACAACAAGATGTGATTGACTATGTTCCACAATTAAAACAACAACTACCCAATGTTTTGATCGGTGCCGGAACCGATTATAATTTTACCGAACTAAACCGAAATCATTTCCATGGCAAGGACTTAGACTTCATTACGTTTTCAATTCATCCACAAGAACACGCCTTCGATGATCTTTCCCTTATGGAAACTATTGAAGCCCAAAATGATGTCGTTGAAAGTGCCCAACATATTTATCCGGAAATTCCCATCTATGTATCTCCCTTAACCTTGAGGAAGCGGAATAATCCCTATGCTTCTAATCCGTTACAACGAAATCAGACCAACGAACAAAAAAGTGATCCGCGACAAAAAACAGAATTCAATTCAAAGTGGACGTTAGAAAGTATTCAAACGATGATGCAAGCCGGAGCCAGGTCGATCACGTTTTTCCAGACGGTTGGCGAGCAGGGTATTATGGCTGCTGATGGAAACGCTTTTCCTGTATACTTTGCGTTACTGGAAAGAAAATTCAAAGAATTCGGATGAAATCCGGGATTTGGCAATGATCAGGATCATAACAACTCGGGATGAAATCAACTAAATCGTTGAAAATTACCTCCCCTCTGAAAATATAGTGAAACATATTGGATAAAAACGTTAGCACATGGCCTGTCAGCGGATCTTTGTAAGTGATCATCCTGATCAAAATCTTCGCCCCTTTGAAGTTGAGTCCATTCATCGCCAATCCACATCGATTGCCAGTCGGTTTGACTGATCAAAGCAGTCTCGAACCAAGATGTTATGCTCCAGTCAGAAATTTCATTGTTTTGATTATATACCCTTACTTTCTAATAGTATCGAGTAAATGATTTTAGTGGATATCCTTCATATTCAATATTTGAAATAGCCAAAGAATATACTTTGCCACTTACCCATACAGTATTAATGTTTCCATTAACTATTTCACTCACCACAATTTCATAATTTGACTGTATCCTCTTACGCCCACTGTGCAAAAAAGTCCAACTTAATCTGGGTTGTGTTTTGCTAATGCCTAATGGTTTTTCGAGATACTCACAAAAAAGCGCCTCAATTTTTAAGGGTGAGGCAAGACAAGAAATTGTGGATAGGGAATGGTAAGCGAACAGAATACAAATTTTTGCTAAATGTCTTTTCAAGGCAGGATCTTTCATATCATTATTCTACCTGCAATTTAAAGGTGTAATTTAAGTAGTGTATCCTGCACGTTCACATGCTAGTAGCTTTTTAAAAACCAATCATTTGACTTATGACAACAGACTTTAAGCAAGCATAATGGTAATAAATCCAATCAAAATCAATACACAGTGAGTGATCACGAAAACACTCCATTAAGGTATGTGAAAAGTAAATTATTTATCCAAGTTATCGCTAAATAAAGATTTTCGTTGGCTATACAGGACAGAAGAAGATAGTTAATTACTTTTTATTCATTATTTTTCACGCAATGAGAAATTTAATTCCAATTTGCTTCACTGCCTTATTTATTACGGCATGTGTAAAGAAAAACGAAAAGCTATTTTCCATTAGAAGAGGATCGGATATAGGTATCGACTTTCAAAATAAAATATTTTCGAATGACACCTTAAATGCAGTAACATTTGAATACATATACAATGGAAGTGGAGTTGGCATTGGCGATTTTAACAATGATGGACTTGAAGATATCTTCTTTGGTGCCAACCAAGTTTCATGTGAACTCTACCTTAACCAAGGTAATTTAAAATTTAAAAAAATTACTACAGAAGCCGGAGTCTCAACTAAACGTTGGATTACTGGTGTATCAGTGGTTGATATCAATCAAGATGGCTTATTGGATATTTATTTATCAGTAGCTGGAAAAGCAGAAGGAGACGAACGTAAAAATTTATTATTCATCAATAAAAATACTATTAACAGCATTCCTCATTTTGAAGAATCAGCAGCAAGCTATGGATTGGATGACGACAGCTACAGTACCATGGCGGCCTTTTTTGATTTTGATAAAGATGGCGACTTGGATATGTACCTTGTTAATAATTGGCTGGAGAAATTTAATCGAAACAACATCCGATCGAAGCGAAGCAACGGAGAAGCACCTAGTACAGATCGTTTCTATCGAAACAATGGAAATCAAACATTCACCAATATTTCACGCGAAGCAGGAATATTGATGGAGGGCTATGGACTAGGTGTAGCAATTTGCGACATCAATCAAGACAGTTGGCCTGATGTGTATGTTTCCAACGATTTTGCTTCCAATGATTTAATTTGGATCAATCAACAAGACGGAACATTTGTAAACAAAGCTGCTGCGTATTTAAAACACCAAACCCACAATGGCATGGGTGTTGACATTGCCGATTTTAATAATGATGGTCTACCCGATATTATTGAAGTGGATATGCTTCCGCCAGATCATAAACGGCAAAAAATGATGACGCCCGGACAAAATTATGATAATTTTCACATGGCACTACAAATGGGTTATCAACCGCAATACATGCGCAACACGCTTCAACTTAACAGAGGTATTACTGAAGAAGGCAATGTGCTCTTTAGTGAAGTGGCATTGATGGCAGGAGTGGCAAAGACAGATTGGAGCTGGGCTCCCTTGTTTGCCGATTTTGATAATGATGGGAGAAAAGATCTTTTCATTGGCAATGGCTATCGCAAAGATATTACCAACCTCGATTTTATTTTCTTTAGCATGGAAGATAGTCCGTTTGGTACTGAGCAATCAAGGCGTGAGCGATTTATAAAAGAGTTGGACAAACTACCAGAAGTAAAAACTTCTAATTACATTTTTCAGAATAAGGGCGATTTACAGTTTGAAGATAAAACCAACGCGTGGGGCCTAGAACTACCAGTTTACTCTAACGGTGCGGCTTATGCCGATTTTGATAACGATGGCGATTTGGATTTGATTACCAACAACATCGATCAAGAAGTAAACCTGTTTGAAAATTTATGTAATAAAAAAAAAGAAACCAAGCATTTTGTTCGAATCAAGCTGACTGAAACCGGTTCGTTTAATCAGAAAGTTTCAATCTATACCAAAGGTCAATTACAGTTTCAAGAAGTGAACCCCTACCGAGGATTTCAATCTTCAGTTTCAACCACCTTGAATTTTGGTGTTGGGGCAAATACAATTATTGACTCCGTTATCATTGAATGGTCGAATCAAAAAGTAAAAAAGATCTATCTGGTACCGAAAGACACCACACTTTTAATTTCTGCTAAAGATGCTACAGATCGCGCGCCTTCATTACAGAGTCGAGTTTCTAACTATTTTTCAACATCAACTATTCCATCTTACAAGCATGTTGAAACAAGCGAAGCAGACATTAAAATAACACGAACACTTCTGCACGAACTCACACGGTATGGGCCGTGTGTTGCAACGGGGGATATAAACGGTGATGGTCGTGATGACTTTTTTATTGGAGCTGAGCGAGGAGATGTTTCACGATTATTTATTCAACAACCCGATGAGTCATTTCAGATTTCAATTTTGACATCCGATAAAAAAAGAGAAGATGGTGCAGCTTTGTTTTTTGATAAAGATGGCGATGGTGATCTCGACTTATATGTGGCAGGCGCCTCACCTTCTTCATTAGAGAATCCGAGTTCTCACGTATTGTATGAAAACGATGGAACAGGAAATTTCAAATTGGTAAATGATTTGCCAGACATAAACACTTCAGCCTCTTGCGTTGAAAGTGCTGACTTTGATGGCGATGGTGATTTAGACCTTTTTGTAGGCGGAAGGTTAAAGCCCAAGGAGTATCCGTTTCCTCCACGAAGTTATCTACTGGAAAACAACAAGGGGAAGTTTACTGATATAGCAGGGAAATTGAACTCAGATTTAATTGAGCCTGGCTTAGTTAGTTCTGCCATTTGGGCTGACGTTAATAATGACATGAAACCAGATTTGGTATTAGCGGGCGAGTGGATGCCCATTCGTGTCTTCATCAACTATACAAAAAAATTTACCGAGGCCACTGATCAATACGGATTATCTAAAACGGATGGCTGGTGGAATTGCATTAAAGCTGCTGATTTGAATAACGATGGATTCATTGATATAGTTGTCGGTAACACTGGCAAGAATTCTTATTTCCAACCTTCGCAAGCCGAGCCAATAAAAATTATCGCTAAGGATTTTGATAAGAATGGATCGATCGATCCGGTTATCACCTATTTCAACACCATTGAAAAAGATCGTTTTGTTGTTCATAATCGCCTGGTTTTGATTGAACAAATTCCGCCTATTAAAAAAAGATTTGAAACTTTTGAAAAATATGCAATTGCTCCTTTTGATGAGGTATTTTTAAGTGGTGAGCGAAAGAATGCGAAGGAGTTGAATGCTTATTTATTAGCTTCTGTAGTCTTGTTAAATGATAAAGGAAAGCATTTTATCATTGAAGCGCTTCCAGCCATTGCGCAAATCTCAAGTATCAACGATATTGTAATTGATGATGTTAACAATGATCAACATCTTGATCTACTCTTGATCGGAAATAACTACTCGCAAGAGACATTATTTGGGAGATATGATGCTTCAATTGGAACCATTCTTTTGAATAACGGAAAAGTAAATTGGAAAGAATTTAATCCGATGCAGTCAAATTTTATTGTGGATGAAAATGCAAAGTATATCCGAATGCTAGATGAAAAAAAAGTGAAGAAGTTTATTGTTATTAACAATAGCGATTCTATTCGTCTCTATCAAAAAAAATGAATCATACTGAATTTCGTGTCCTCCTACTCTGAAGAACTAACTTCAATTTAAGCTAGTTGAGAGTAAAAACGGGAGATTGGTTAATTAATGACAAGGCTTTACGCTAATAGTAAAGTTATAGAAAGGCATCCTATTTTAGAATTATGTTGCCAGTCTCTGCATGTAATAGAGTAGTTGAGTTTGGCGAAAGCTGAATCGTGATTTGTGTTCCATTAGCCAGTTTGATTTTTCGCACACCACCATTTTTGGTATGTACCGTTAATATTCCATTTCCATTATAAAAAATATCTTCGCTGTCGTTATAGATATTCGCTCCGGCATCTGTAAATATTCTTCTCCAAAGTACCGGGTTATCGGGAGGTAACGCAATAAACCATGAGGTGCTTTCTTTTAATTTCTTTTTGGCCATGCCAATATGTGTTGTTCCGGTTACCATACCCCAGGGTTCAACATCTGTATCCTGAACAATAAACAAAGGAGAGATTTGCGCGTTCCAAACGGAAAAGGTGCAGTCTTTAACGATGGAAGAATCAAGCGTAATGGAGACCGGGCTTGAGGGTTCAGTTTTTTTAAGTTGCATGCCAATCGTTTCGTTCATGTTAAGCGTGCTCAAATTTTTTCCATCACTATACCCTGGGGCATAAAGCCAGATTAAATGCCTATTGGCTTTTGCCACTTTATCATGAATGATTTTCTTTTGATCGGCACGGATCAGAAAGGTATTTACAAACACAACTGCTTTATACGGAGTAAGATCAATTTTATCGAGATCGGCCAAATGAATAACATCATGCGCAACACCACTTTTAAAAATACCTACTGTTGGCCAGTTGTTTCCCCAATGGGTAATGGCCGTCAACTTTTTATCACTTGCCATTTGATATAAGGATTCGGTATCATGAACCAACAACACATCAGCACCGGTTCGATAGGGTTGTTGAAGTTGTGCATCGCCTAGTTTTTTTAACTGTCGGATTGTTTCAAGAACTGCTGGTTCATCCCACCAGCCAAACGATCCATGATCGCTCAGCCGTGGCCCACCGTTAAAACCTGATGGACCGAAATCATAAAACCACAATCCATGTCCTTTTGAAAATGGAAACATAACGTTGCGTTTTACCTGAGCGATACTTTTGATTACACTCTCCGTGTGATTTTTATCTTTTAAGGGAAGCAGTGGAGTTTGCTGATCCATTTCATCAAGCCATAATTTTCCGTGAAGGGAAATTGAATTGATCAAACTTCGTGAGCGATACGGTTCACCCATTTCAACTGCATTGGGATAATATGTACCAGGTCCACTCAGGTAATCGAGGTAGGGTGAATTGAGCACCCGCTGCAATTGTAAATGACCTCCTGCCGCATCGCGCCCGAATAAGGAATAGAAGTAGCCATAAAATGCTCCGGTTATAATAGGCCTTGGCCATTGCTCTTTTATTACTTTACAAAAATGTAAAATATCATCGGCCACTACTTGATGTTGTGCTTCGTAATAATCAATAACGTTTCGTTCTAATACAGGATCGCGAAATATTTCTGCCTTGGTTTCAATTCTTTCAATCAACGTTGGAAGTGTGGCGGTTGAAAGCGTAATTTTTATATTGTTCCAAGCTTGTTGAAGTGCCTTATCTGTTTTGTATTTCTCTTTTAGCCAAACTGAAAAATAGCTTTTCATAGGCTTGCTCATGTCCGGTTCGTTTTCTATAAACCCCCAATAATGCCATTCGCCATACACACCACTGGCTACCTGAATGCCTACCAATGAATTTGCCTCAGGTATATTTTTTAGTTTCGACAAAAATTCTTTCAACTTTTCAGTTGCTTCTGTTTTCCATTTTTCTGAAGCAAGACTGAATCGTGCGGGAGTTTCTTCATCGTCTTCTATGATGCGTTGCAGTCCCCAGTTAGTGTCAGGTTTTGATTCACGATCGGCATACACAGTATTTTCTTCAGGAAATTTTTTCTGCCACCACTTGGGCGGGTTTACATGAAAGCGAATAAAGATGGCGGCATCCAGACAACCATCAAGCACACCTTTTAACTGATGCTGCACGGTATCCAATACAATTGTTCCATCTTCTTTCCACACATGATCAAAAGCAATATCAACTTGAATAAGTTTGATGCCCAGGTTACAAAACGATTTCATATTGTATCGCGGCACTTCTTCCCACGACCACCGGCCACCGGGCACATCAGTAAGTGCATAGATCATGGGTAACTCAGGCTGATTATTGATAAAGATCGTTGGTCGATTTTTATATAATTCAATGCGACCGGATAGTGGTACTTGCGCTAAACAACTCAAACTCAAAAAGCAACTACTAATAAACAGCATTAAAAAAATGCGCATGTGTTTTCAATTAAAATTGGATATCTTTTTTTCTAATAAAATAGTGATACGAATTCTCAGTATTTCATCACTATTTTTTTCACACCATTGATATTCAATACAAAATCAACATACGTTGATTGCTCAACACTTGAAGTTATAAAGTTTATTTCTTTTCCATCCACCATAACCGATTTCGCTTTTCTGTTTTCGACAAGTAACAAATGGTAATTTATTTTTTCTCCACTTCCCGTTACCGTAATTTCAATTTGATTTTGATGCGGTTGGTTGATGTACGTGTACGCTACGTATCCATTGGAAGCTGCATACCGAACTGTGGCTTGCACGGTATCTGATTTGGTTTCAATCCAACGTGGAGCAAGGGTAGGGACAGAATATTTTTCCGATCCACGAGAATCCTTTACACCAACCAGTCCTTCAATGAGTGCAGCCATGTTCGTTGCTGCTGCCCAATTGTCTGGGCCACCGTATGAAACCGGATTGATGGGAACATAATGTGGTTGATCTGACAAGCTAATGCCCAACACCGTATAAATGGTTTCATCTTCTGCAGCGTGTAAAATAATTTTTGAAATTATTTTTTCAGGTTGAGGGTTATCAATCGCACACCAGCTTATACCTACACCTTTGCTTACCTCGTTCGATCCATACCAGGCAATACCCGAGTAATCGGTTTTTAATTCTGAGAACCACCAATAGGTAAGTTGTTTGTCCATCAGCATATATTGAGTTGCTTTTGTACCATCGGCATAAACCAATGAAACCGCACCAGAAACATTTTCGGATGTTGGTTTACTCGAAGTGTGCAGCATATAGATAGAAGCAGCAGTTTGATTTACAGGAATTTCAACTTGAGTAGGATAACCTTTTCGTTTTGAAACTGCTACTACCGATTTGCGATCATTTTTTTCCGGATTGATGATGTTGAATTTAATGTTTGCAAAATTTTGCTCACCAACAGGCATCTTGCGTAAATCATCTCCGAGACGCTTCGAGTTCATCCACGGCATGGAATTTTTTCCACCCGTACTCCAAGTATCCATGTTGGCAAAGGCTTGAAGGTTCAGTGGTTTGAAAGTTGGTGCAGAGGGCGGGGGCGGTATAGAGCCTGTGTAGGAAAAATAGATTTTGTTATTGTATTTTTTACCAAGCTCAAACATACGTTGAAGAATATCAACGCCATATTTTTCGTATCCATTTTCAAAAGCTCCTCGCGCGAGCTCACCTGCTACGTGGCCACCAACTCCACCATTCATGTATTGCCACTTATCGCCATGTCCACCAAAACCGCGTTCGAATGGAGGGTAAATAGCATACCATTCTCCTGGAGATCCAATCGGTAGATTATTTTTCAAATTGATATACGACTCAATGATAGCCTTACTTTTTTCGTGGCCTATGCCACGATTGATCGAATAAGCATTGGATTGCGCGAGTTGTGATTTTTCATCTACACCTAAATTTCTTTTAACAGAAGGATCTTCGTCAATGAAGTGGGTGTAAAATTTTCCGTTCCATGAAACTGCATTGAGACGCTCGTTGATTTCAGTGGCACGCATTCTGAATTTCTTTGCATCCTCAATTAGTCCCGTCTGCTCATACATTTCAGCTAGTTGGTTGCACGCCATAACGTAGGCAGTATTATCGCCAAAGAAAATCCCAAACTTTGATTTTTGCGGATCGATAATCATCGTATTGGTTATGCCAATGTTGGGAGTGTATTCATCGTCTACTTGAAAATCCCAAGAGTCGATGGTGTAAACGCGCTTTAATAATCCAAATCGTTTACTCCAGCGTGAAGGATCGTTCATACAATAATCCAACGCACGTGCTGCCGAATTTAATTTGGCTTTCATCCAGGCATTGTCCCCTTCTGCTTTCCACACTTGATAAATTGTTTTTACATAAATGTATTCCGGATGGTTTTCGGTGGGTTGACGCACGAAATATTTATTGCCAATTTTTCGGGTGTAACCCATAACTGAATCACGGGTTTTAAAATAGTCAACGTTGCTCATGTATGCTACAAAACTCCAGATCATTCCATCCTCCCGTTGTGCGCCCTGCATCAAGTCAACAAATTCATTTCCGAAACCGTAAAAATATTTTAAGCCTTTCATGGTGTGACAATGATCCAGTCCCCACGGAACAAAATAACGGTATTTCAATCCGTTCCAGTTTACGCTGCCAGTATCGGTTTGCATGCTGGTGTAAAAGAGCTTAAACATTTCGGTGTACTGTCCGCCATCATCAATGTTGGTTATGGCATCAACATCAAATTGAAGATCGTATGATTTATTTCCTTTTTTATCGAAAACGGTAAGCGTGTGTTTACCAAGTGATCCGCCCACTATAAAATTCACTATTGGTGTAATGCTTGTGCTTACATAGATACGTCCTTCTCCATCGGTAACGGTTAAAGTTTTTCCATTTACATTCAACACCGAAAGTTTATCGAGTGGGCTTGCTTTTGTTATGGATTGCGCGCCTGCTCCATCGCCTTTTACCAAACAAAGCAGAGGAGTTTGAGAGAAAACAAGTTTAGCGTTTAGTGTGATGAAGAAAAATAATCCTACGCAAAATTGAGAAAAAATTGATTTCATAAAAAGGTGTTATGTACTCTTTTCGATTTATAAAATTGTTGGAAGAATACTATCCTGCTGTGTCTTGATTTCAATATTGAAAAACTCCACCATAATAGCTTGCTTGTATTTTCGAGTATTTCATCCTTTCAAAGTATCGTTTAAATAGGTTATGCTTTGTTTAAGATAATCAAATGGGGCAACAATCTCTTTTTCGTTTTCGATAATGAAATGTTGGATGCCTGCATTATTGGCTTTCGAGAAGAGCAAAGGATAGTCAACCGCTACTTGCGTTTTGTGAATCACATCAAATGTTTTAATGTGACACAATTTAAATCTGCCAGCATAGTTTTGTAAATACTCCATCGGGTTTCTTCCGCCTTTTACAACCCACCATAAATCGATTTGAAATGTTACCAGATCAGGGTCAGTATATTTTAAAAGCGTGTCATACGGTATTTCGTTTTCGGTTTGTAGAAACTCAATGTCATGGTTGTGATACGCGAGGTGAACACCAGCTGCTTTGCATACTCTACCGAGTTGGTTAAAAACATCAGCATTTCTTTTCCAATCATCAATACTTTTATTTTTTCCATCGTCAGTCCATGGCCAGTAGCAGATCAAATACTTTTTTTGTATTTTCTCAAATTCCGAAAGCATGCTTGCAATATTCTGTTTGATGTACCACATGGATTCGCCTCCAGCCAACGAAACCAGATTATGCGATTCAATTATTTTGCGAAGTGTCTTGGCATCATGGCCAAACGTGCCTGGGTATTCTAATGTTTGATATCCCAGTCGTGAAAGATAATGCAATGTTCCATCTGGGTATTCCTTCATTTGTTTTTCAATCGTACCCAATAAAACGCCCTTGGTTCTGATTTTATTTTCTGTGAAAGCTGATGCACCTTGGTATGCAGCCATAGCAACCAGCGATGCTGTAGTTGCTCTGATAAAATCCCTTCGTGATGTCATGATGTTTATGAATTGATCGATTTGTGTTCCTCTACTGCTGTTTTTCGATTCCCAAAGGGTCATACCGTTTCGTTGCAATTATTTTACTATCAGGTTTGTGGCGTTTTGTTTTCTGACTTTAGCGGTTTTTTCATCGGAGATTTTCCGGCCCATGTAGGTTAGATTTTCAATGGTAACGTTTGATACATTCTTCTCTTGATCGAACCCATGAAAAACAGAAAATGGTAACAGGCCTCCAACTACCTGAATATCTTTAAATGTAATATCGCTTATCTTCCCGCGAAAAGGTCGATGCTCAGCCTCCGTTCCTTCGGGTAATTTCTGCACACCGTCCCACGCGCCATGCAAATAATATTTTTTAGTGAATTCTGGATCACGATTACCATCAGGCCCCCACTGAGAAAAGAAGATCGCCACATCGAATAACTTTTGGCGTGCATCTTCAACACGAATATTTTCGAATACAACATTGTGTACATGTGCCTGGCCTGCATTGTGTATGCTCATAGCCGCACCATCTTCTACATGAATGATGTCGATGTTTTCAAATCGTATATTTTTCACTTCATCCGAATACAATTCAAAACCCACCTCGACTGCATTTCCCCAAATGGAATTCCAGAAAATACAGTTCTTTACTAAAATATTATCGGTCGGATGATTACCAGGATATTTTCCTCCTGATTTAATGGCAATGCAATCATCTTTGGTGTGAGCGAATACACCATCGATCACTACATTGGTACACCGAAAAATATCCATGCCGTCATCGCCACCACTTTCGCTAACGATATGCGCGTTTGTAATAGAAACTTTGTTACTATGAAACATAGCGATTTGCCACGTGGTGCCATTGTGAAGAGTGATGTCGTTAATAGAAATATTTTCGCAATCAGTGAAATGAAGGAAGCGGTTATTACTCTCTTTCATATCGCGGGTAAATGTTCCATCTAAAATTCCTCGACCGCGCACAGAAATATTTTTCTTTCCCTTGGCATAGATAAATCCTTGCACCACAGCTCCACCTTCAATGTAAACGGTCTGATTGTCTTGCAGCTCCAGCTTCACGTCTTTATAGAGTTTGCCTGAATCAAACCAAATCACATTCTTGTCGGTCTTTAATGGTTTATTCTTTTCTGGCGCGTTGGAAAAAAGAAATAGTGGCTGCTTGCGGATTCTTCCGTTCAATTCCAGGCTAATATTTTGTGGCGCATCCAGTGTAAGTGAAAAAGAGTTGTCGCCTGTATAGGTGGGTTGAATCGCTGCTTTTAACGGACGAACATCTACCCAGCGCACATCGAACATGGTGTTGACTTCTACGTTTGCTATTCCGGTAAAATCAAAAATAGCATACGATGCAATGGGCGTATCATACACCGGAACATCAACACCGTTTACCTTAACGTGATAATATTTTTCAGAGGCAAATCCTTCAGGTGCTTTCCACGTGATTACCTGCGCACTCAGGCTAGAGCTAATGATGATAAAGAGAAGGGTTATATTTTTCATTTTTTGATTCATTGTTAGACGCTAGATTTTAGATGTGTGACTCTAAATTTCAGATCGGAGTAGCAGGATTTTTTTTGATTTAAGTTCTTTCATGTTATGTCTAAAGTCTAGCGTCTTGTATCTATCTTTTTTTTACTCTAAAGTTCCTGTACTCAATTTTCATTGGTGGTCCTACATGGACTTGTACACCTAAATATCCATTAAAAGTTCTATGCATTGCATCCTGATCTGTCACGTCACTCATTAATATGCCATTGATATAATGCTTCATATTATTGCCGATAACAATCAAATGATATTCGTTCCAGTCTTCTTTGTGAATAAATTTTTGTAACGAATCTTTCGATCCAAGTGAGGCCGTTAGTACTATTTCTTCTTTTGATTTAACCAGTACCTCCTGTCCACGAAGAGCAAGAAACTCTCTTCCACGCTCTTCATAGTTTTGGCCGCTCCAGTTATCTTCTCCGTCAATGTCAGCCTGATAACCTTTTAAGGCATACGGCTCGCCTTCAACAAGCATACTTCGATAATTGATTCCACTATTACCTTTTGCAGATACGCGATACTCGAGTTTCAATTCAAAATTATAGGGCATTGTGTTTTGATTGATGATAAATGAATTTCGTTTTAGCAATGTGGCTGGTGTAACTTCACCTACTAAGATGCCATTCTCAACACGCCAATATGTTGAATCACCTTTCCAGCCCGTTAAATCTCTTCCATTGAAAATTGAAGAGAATTCTTTTTTACTTTGACCAAACATTAGATTGGGCAGTAAGCAGAGAACTAGCGTAGGTAGTGTTATCTTGTGAGTCACAAAATTTCTTTCGCGAAAGATCGCTTGAATAGTAACGAGGACGTTTAACATTTTTTATAGATTTAATGACTAACAGTTTTAAACTCATCATTCAAAACTCTTTCCAAATCACCTCCACTCCAGATTTTTGCAATAACAATGCCTTTTGAATTTATTAAAAACTTAGCTGGTATTGCTCGGACATTATAAAAGGCGGCCATCGTACTATTTGATCCATTTGCATCTTGAACATTAGTCCAGGATAAGGAATCTTTTACGACCGCCTTTAGCCATGCATTGTGGTTAGCGTCAATCGAAAATCCATAGATTTCAAATCCTCTATCTTTAAACGTTTTATAAACTTTAACTAGTTGGGGATTTTCTTGTCGACATGGGCTGCACCAAGAAGCCCAAAAATCCAAGAGAATATAATTTGCTTTTAGATCGGAAAGTTTACGAATGTTTCCATCGCTTTCATTTCCTTCTATATCTATAAAATGATCACCGATTTCAATAGCCTTATTATCAATGTAAGTTTTGATTACAATACCTTTTTTGGTGTTTCTTAAAGACTCAGGGAATTTTGTAAATAACAACTGTAAAGAGTCTTTGCTTAGATCATTTCTCAAATAAAATAGCTCCGCTATCGTATAATAAGAAGGGTCTTCATTCACAATACTATTGATTCTGATCTTAACAGTTTGTTTATCAAGTTCATTTGCTTGCCCATTCAGTTCAGAGTATTTCCTTTTTGCTTCAGACTCCCCTTCTTTCCCTTCCAACGACATTAATTGAACCATCTGTCGCATAATGCTATCTCTGCGACTAGCCATTTCACTTTGCATATCCCGGTATTTTGTCATTACCGTATTTAATGAAGAACCCTTAATAGTGGAGTTAATAAAATTATCGAAAGTACCGTTAACTGTTATTTTTGAACTATCAACCCATAATAAAAGCAACTTCCCATTTATTGTTTGTATTCGGGCAAGAAAGGGCTCATTGGTATTTCCTTTAAATTGTAATTTTCCATCTTTAATGAATGCCGAATCGATAAATTCACTCTTGTCCAAGTGAAAAAAATAAACTTGTGTACTGTCTTCAAAACCCTCCACTTCCAATGAAATAATATAATCATCGATTAATTCTTTCTTTGTGTTACATGAAACAATCGCGATAGAAAGACAGATGAACAGAAATATGTTGCAGATAACTTTTATCATAATTTTATTTGTTTATTTCAACTTGCTGAGTTCCTTCATTGAGATTAACTTTTATGCCATTCCACACAAACTCACCTTGTAGTCCTTTAGGTAAAGTAATTTCACCATCAACTCCTGTCTTTGATTTGGAAAGTTTGACTTTTATTTTTCCAAACGGATGAGGCATCTCTCCCTCTATCCACGTCAGGTTACCAAAGTGTGGTTCAATTTTTACAGTTTTAAAACCGGGTGATGCTGGTTGAATACCACACACCGTTGCCAATACATTATAGTTTGGGCTTGCACTCCATGCATGGCAATCGGATCGAGTGGGTTCGGGGCGTTCAGCAAAAGTAGTGAGGCCGAGTGCAACCATATTTCTCCACGGTTGCAGGAACTCCGTATAGGTATCGCCCAGTCCTGCTTTTACCAGTGCTTTGTTCAGATAAAAGCGATAGTAGAAAGTACATTGTATAAGGGAAGTATCCTTCCATATTTTAGTAATGAACGCAGCTTGCTCGCGAGGCTTCACGATGTCGGTAAGCACAGCCCATGTATTTGCATGTTGACTGAATTCTTTTTTCTCTGGCGAGTCTGCCAACAGATTTCGGTTAGCATCCCAACATAATTTGTTTGTTCCGTTTATCAATCGCTCTGAAGTGGATTTATAGATTGATGCTTCCTTTTTCATTTGAAAAGCATCGAATAGTTCTGCAGCATTCTTTAATGCATCAACATATTGAAGGGTTAGTATAGAAGAGCCACCTTCCAATGTTCCTGCCGGAATACCGCTTACTTCATCGTGACCTTTCCAAGGCCATTCGGTAGGCCAGTCAACAAAATTCCAATACTTCATTTTACCCAGCATATTGGTTTTAGCATCAATTTGTTTTTCGTGCCAGGCCAATACTCGCCTGATTTCGGGTAGAAAAGTTTTTATAAATTCAGGATCATCGCGAAGCATCCAGTAGTCGTGAATCATTCCAATCCAAAAAAGTGAGAAGGGCGGAATGACCTGACCGCGATGATCTGGATATCGGCTTTTGGTAAGGCCTTCGTCAAAAATAGAATGATGAAATTGTTCAATGGCGTTGCGCATCAATCGATCATCGCCCGAAACGTACAACGATACCAATGCTTGTATTCTGGTATCGCCTACATATTGAAGTTGTTCGTAATATGGACAATCCATGTAGGTTTCATAGGCACACAATCGCGCAGTGTTCCATCCTACATTCCAAATGGGTTGTAGTGAAGCATCGCTACTTTTAAAGGAAGCATTTTCTGCAAACGGATATGCTGTGAACACACTATACAAATCGTGCAGCGTTAATTCTTCCTGGTGATTTTCAATTTTTATTTCGACATATCTGAAAGTTCGATAGGTGAGCGGCCTGAATAGACGTGAAGCTCCTCCTTCTAAAATAAAAACATCATGATCAGAACGGAGTTCCATTACCTTACCTTTAACATCGTTTCGATTTCCTTTCTCACCTGATATTTTATCTACCAATGCTTCGGAGTATGTCATCGTTATTTTTGATCCTCGTCCACCACTAACGATTAACTCAGGAAAAGCAGTAGTCAACTCTTGTTGATCGATTAAGATGGTTGCTGTTGTCCAGGGATTGAGCTTTAAAGGTTCGTTACCTTTTAGAAAATTATCACCAACGGTTACACCTTCAAATCGTTTTATAGAATGCATGCGTTGCTTCACTTCTTCCATTAAAGGAATTTTGCGAGTAATTAATTTTCGCTCACTTTTAAGTGCTGCGTTAAACGGAACTGCATCTTCACTTATAATGGCGTTGGGCCATGCATCATCGTTGGTATCAATTTTTTTCCAGCCCCACGGATATCGTTGTGCGAATACCTGATCGCCTGGACCCGTTATATGTGCAATACTTGCCACAGGGTTGTATGCTGTATTTTCGATTACCTTCCACGATTCATTAGTGTCTACAATACGTTCACTTTCTGAATTACCTTGAATGATCAAACCGGTTTGATGCGAAATTTGTGCCCACGCCATTTGTTCTCCGAAATTCCAAACCTGAACAGATACCGTATTTTTTCCTGTTGATAAAAACTCGGCAATGTCAATCGTTTCAAATGGCCAGTGTTGCAAGTCACCGCGAGCAGGGCCAGAACAAACGGATTTACCGTTTACAAAAAGTCGGTAGCGGTTATCGGCAGAAATATTAATGACGAATGATGAAGGTAGTGATGCGAGATTAAATGTTTTGCGGAAATGAAACACACCGTAGTTCATTAATGCAACTTCACGCGGTGCTATCCACTTTGCGTTCCATGTATTTGTTAAAAGGATAGGACTAGGTTGAGCTACTTTTTGCGCGAACAGAAAAGGTGCGATTAGAATTAGAATGAGGTGCAGTACAATTCTCATAGATTTTAATTTATTCAATAATTTTTTTTCATTAGCCTCAATCGTGAATGAACCTTCCGCTTTAGCGGGAGACTTTCAGTTTCTAAAAATGCATTGTCCCGCGAACCTCCATGTCGTCAGTAGCAAATTAATCCTTAATAATACGTCAGACTTTCAGTCTTGAATTTAACCTGTGATATTTGAATTGCTAGCAATTTGCAGAGAAACAAAATTCTATTCATTCTTTCCGCATCTGGATTCCACTTCTTACTTTCTTTATTAAATATTTTGGTTAAATCATAGTAGCTGAAATTTTTACCATACGTTTTGTTATAGTACTAGTTTGTAGGGCTGCCTGCTAATACAAATCTTGGCATCGCTAAACCAGAGAAGGCGTTTGGTGAGTCTTCAATGACTCTTCACTGGGCAGCAACACAAGTATTGTAGCATCGTTCCAGCGCTGGGCATTGGTTTTATAAAACACCACAGTTACTAAAGCAAGTGATACTAAATATTTAGGTTTGATTTTCATTGCGAATTACAGCGCATCTCCACCCGCTTGTAGTGTAATGATACTTTTTGCGGGTAGTACAATGTTATTCGTAGTTCCAGAATTTACTGTGCTTATTAAACTACAATTTTCGGTTGCGGCATTGGTTCTATACATAGCGTAGTTGGCTGCCACACTACCTGAAATTGAAATTATTTTATCCGTTGTGCCTGAATTAATAACGATAATTGTTTTAGTATTTTTTGTTGTATGTTCATAAGCTGTTACTAAAATAGAAGCATCACTTGAAATAGCTTGAACTCTAACGGCTCCAGGTCGCAAATACCTATAATAATGTTTTGAGACAGCATATTTTTTTCCAGTAGTTGTCCCTTTCATTAACTCAAACTCACCAATTGCACCCGCACTTCCACCACTTCCTTGCCACCACACCCAAGCGCTCATGTTTCCATACAGCAAGCCTGCATGTATATCTTGCCCTAACCCCAAAGCCCCTGGCTTGCCAGTACTGTTTTCCCATGTATCGTTGTAGCCAGATGTCTCAGTCATCCATACAGGTTTATGCATAGGCTCGGAGAACTGTTGCGAATGATTTGTCCATCGTTCTACTAAGCCCGATCCGCTCGAAGCTGCAACGCCATCACTATATCCGTGTACGGCTAAAATATCAATGTTGGCTGAAGCTGCAGCATTGGCTTTTAAATTAGCATGATAGAATACTGGCCAATTTTTGTTTGCGCCTTCTAAGTCCAACATGTTTTCGGCACCGAATATTTTTACTTGTGGATAAGTCGCTTTTATTTTTGGAACTACGCCAATCACCATATCATTATACCAATTAAAAGTATAAGTACATGAATTGAAAGTTTGAGTAAACATCAGCTCGTTTTGCAGACTTAGCGCATATAAATCTATACCCGCATCTTTATACAATTGAATTCCCGATTTTAACCAATCCGCATATTCACTATATTTATTAGGATTGAGCGTGCCTCCATTTTTGGTAGATACTGTACCCGGTCCACGGGTTGCGTTTGCATCACCAGGCCAATTAAAATTTGATGTCCATTTCAAATCAGAAGGCGGACTCCATACAGTAAAAATAAATTTTAGTGGTACATTGTATTTATCTGCTTTTGCTTTAAGCCCTTCTACTACTGGCTTCTGTTTTGCCCAATCGGCATCTTGGCCAACAGATGCTGTAGCTGGAGGAATATACTCATTGCGCCAAATTGAAATCCCTAAGTCGCTGATTACTTTTTCGCCCCAAGCATCATTCCACATGTTGCTAGTTGCGCCCCACCAAACATCATAACCGCCAAAAAATCCAAACCCATCAATGGTTTGATACTTTAATGAATTGTTTAAAGTAATTGAAACTGGAGTACCATAATCTATATTTTTATAAGTTGCTATTAGCTCAGCATCTTGAGCAGGCATTATAAAAGTGGTAGAGGGATTTCTTGAGTCCGTTACTTGACTTATGTCTTTGGTCCATCCATCAAATTGCTGTTGGGCAGGAGCATTGTTGGCTATAATAAATATAGAAGTTCCTGCTTCATACTTACCGCTACCAGATCCATTTGTTACTATTAAGTTAAAGAGTTTAACTTCGTTGCTGTCAGTTGCACAATTCTGCAAAAATGAGAACGTAAAAATAACTATAAACGCAAATACTACTTTGTAAAATTTCATATTTAAGTTTTTATTGATCTAAAAAAAAGAGGTGCCCCTAACCAAAAGGGCACCCAATTATTAACCAAACCAAATTCAATAACCCGTATTTTGAGTTACATTAATATTCTTCAAAATTTCATCGCTAGGAATTGGGAAGTTTATATTCTTGCCAGTAAAGTTCATGTTGGCAGGATCTGCAGGACTGAAATAAGTATTATTCAAAGTTATAAAACCAGCCAACGACCATCTTCTAACATCAAACCAGCGCTGGCCTTCGCCTGCTAGCTCTAATAATCTTTCGTCCATTATCCATTGACGGATTTTGACCCTATCTGTTTCTGTAGTTGGACGGTTTGCAGGCACTGCGCCTGTGCCACGCGCACGAGTACGAATTTGATTAATAAGATCAATGGCTTGAGTTGTTGCACCTGCCGACTCGTTAATAGCTTCTGCTTTTAGAAGCAATACATCAGCAAAACGAAGGATTCGTGGATTATTGACCGAGCTTACACCACTTTGCGACTTTTGATCTCGAGTAACATACTTCATTACTTTTAAACTACCTGTTTGATAAGTTAAAGACGCCCGCGGGTCTCCCACTTCATATAGGTTAGCAAGCTTTTGAGTTACTGTATAGATAGGCTTTCCAAATTGAGCGAACGATCCGTCCCCATAAAATCCCCAATAGGCAGAAATAGATCCAATAGCATTATCAAAATCATTAGGCAACCAAATATTATCTCCA
This sequence comes from Cytophagales bacterium, assembly GCA_038205685.1. GTDB lineage: Bacteria > Bacteroidota > Bacteroidia > Cytophagales > Cyclobacteriaceae > ELB16-189. Next base: position 82,163 of record JBBRBQ010000011.1, read on the forward strand.
CCAGTGGGTTGTGAAGCCTGAAATTCAAACAGTGATTCAACGTTATTTTCTGTATCAACGGCAAAATTATCATCAAATTTTGTAGTTAACGAAAGGCCTATCACTTTATTTAAGGTTGACAATGCAGTTTGATAATCGCCCGTTGATTTAGTAAAGTTTGCTTTAAAAAGTAAACTTTTGCCAAGCAAACCATTAGCCGCATTTGTTGTCGCCCTTCCCCTATCAGTGGCTGGCCAACTTACTGGGAGTAATGTTACAGCTTCTGTAAAATCAGCAATTGCTTGATCTAAAAGTTCTGTTCCTTTTGAACTTGGTGGTGTTACATCGGCTGGCGTTAACGCTCTGGTGGTAACTAAAGGAGCTGTTCCAAAATAATTCCAAAGAAGGTAATAGCCATAGCCACGAAGAAAGAGAGCTTCCCCACGATGGTAGTTTTTTAGATTAGGTGTTTTATAAATACCATCGGCAACGGCAGCATTCTTATCTAACAAAACAATGGCTCTGTTAATTAATTGATAGCTAGTTGCGTAGAGATTGTTTAAGCGACCACTACCCGGCTGTAAGTTGGCAAACCCTTCAAATTCTTCCACACCCGTTGTTGTTATATCATCACCTGGCAAAGAAAACACAGTGCTAAGTGTATTGCCTGCACCTCCGCTATACCAGTAAAAGTCGGTTAGTTTGGCATAGACCCCAATAGCCGCCCTTTCAAATTCGTTTTCAGACAAAAAGTACGCAGCTTCAGTAGGCGTAGATGGTTTTACATCTAGCTCTGATTTATCGCACGAAGTATAAATAGAGAAACTGAGTGCTATGAGTAGTATAAGTTTTATATTTTTCATAATAGAGTTGTATAATATTGCTTGACTAAAAAGTTGCATTTAAACCTACCAAGAGTTGCTGTGTAGGAGGCACGAAACTGTTTTCTGGATCAATGCCTTTAAAACTTGTAACTGTAAGCAAGTTGGTGGCACTTACAAAGAAGCGTACTTTCTGTATTGCACCTGTTTTCTTCAACAATGAAGCGGGTACTGTATAGCCTATTTGCATGTTCTTTAGGCGCAGAAAAGCAGAACTTTCTACAAAACGATCGGAAGTGCGGTTGTTTGAATTCGGATCTTGAAATACAGCGCGGGGCATGGTGGTAGAAGGATTGTCAATGCGCCAACGATCGGCAGTGCTTGTCCATTGATTAGTACCAGTGCTACTCATATTTTCTCCGCCAGCTCTTGCCCAATTATATTTTTGAACATCGCCAACTCCTTGAAAAAATATAGTTGCATCAAGTCCTTTCCAATTTGCACCAAAGCTTAATCCATAGTAATAACCAGGAATGGTTTTACCTAAATATGTTTGGTCATTAAAATTTACCTTTTTATCTGCAACAGGGTTAAGTATCTGCCCTGGATCTGGATTACCATTTATATCTTGAAAGCGGATATCACCTGGTTGAGGATTTCCGTTTCCAACATTATCAGTATAACCTGCAGATTTCCAAGCGGCTATTTCAGCTGCGTTTTGAAATATGCCATCCACTTTGTAGCCATAGATAAATCCGATTGGTTTACCTACTTCTGTTCTTCCTCCACTCGTAAAAATAGGCTGTCCCCCATACAAGCTTAGTACTTCATTTTTAACGGTGGTGAAATTTCCAGAAATGTTAAAATTAACCTCGCTTACTTTAGCTGTATACCCTAATTGAAATTCGAAACCTGAATTTTTTACGTTGCCTACATTTTGAGCAATAGTGCCTTGTATTCCAGAGTTAGGTGGCAACCCAATATTCTGGATAATACCGTTTGTATTTCTGCTATAATACTCTGCTGTAAAAGTAACTTTATCATTAAATAAAGTAGCATCAAATCCAATATTAGTGGTTGTAACACGCTCCCATGAAAGTGACTTGTTTGCAAAATTCGGAAAAGCCGCACCAATTCTTGTAACACCTATACCATTGCCAGATCCCGAACCTAGGGCATAGTCGGGTGAAGTACTCAATGTAGAAAGATAAGCAAACACTTCTGGCGAAACTGTTTCTTTGTTTCCGAGTTGACCCCATCCACCACGTAATTTTAAATCACTGATAAAGTTAGCATTTAAGTTTTTGAAAAAATCTTCTGAGCTAATGCGCCAAGCTGCCGATACTGATGGAAAAGTTCCCCATCTGTTAGCAGGATCGAAGGTTGAGGCAGCATCTCTTCTCACCGTAGCATCTAAATAATATTTATCTTTAAACTTATAACCCACCCTTGCAAAATAGCCTTGCAAAGCTTGAGGATATCTTCTAGTAAAGCCTTGAGTAAAAGGAGGTGTGTTATAAATTACACGTTGATTAGGATCAGAGAAATTAATCTGACCAGTTCCTATATCGCTGATAGTCCATGTTTGCGTTTGACTCATTGCATTCAGCAAAATGTCAATGTTGTGATCTCCAATACTTTTATTGTAGTTAATGCTTAACTGTTTTATGAAGTTATAGTTTCTACTATCTCTTTCACCATAGTTACCAACGGAAGTACCATCATTATTTGAATAAGGATTACCTGGTGTTTGCGAGAATCTCCACGCATCTATGTTACCCCAGCTTTTTCGTAGGTTACCGTAGTAATCAATACTAACACTTCCTTTTACTTTAAGACCTTTAATTGGTTCTATTTGTAAATAGCTATTGCCAAGTGTGCGCAACATACCATACGTAGAACTGCCAAGGTTTTGAGTTGCAAAAACGTTTCCGCGGGTAGCAGGCCCCCACAACAAATTCGCACTTCCACCAACAAAATTAAATTTAGGTCCTGGGCTAAGTTTACTTAGATCAAAGTCTTTGTTAGGCTCAAATGTTCCAGAGGCTGATGCCGCATACCCTGTTGGGTCATTAGCATCAAGAATAGGTTGCCATGGTGCCGCTGTTGTAACATAAGCCAAATCGGTGCCTGTGTTATTGACAGCATTATTATACGATACTTTTAAATCAATACCCGTTTCAATAATTTTAGATACTTTGCTAGTAACAGCAGTAGACAGTGAATATCGGTCTAAGCTATTTTCTATAAGTGAACCAAACGTTTTAGAATAGCCCGTAGATACCGAGTAAGTAGTAGCATCATTGCCACCTGATACGCGAATGCTAAAATCTTGAGTAGGTGCATTTTTGTTAAGCAGCCTATTTTGCCAATCATAGGTTGGACTGTTTCCTAAAAAAGCAGCATTGCCTGGCTTAAGTTGGGCGGGCAAATTGGCACTTTGATTTGCGTTTGCATAAGCCTCGGTATAAAGGGCAGTGTATTGTTGTGTGTTAAGCGTATTGAATGTGTTAGTTACATTTTGAATACCTGTTTGTGCTGATATTTCTACTTTTGGTTTGCCTGATTTACCGCGTTTGGTGGTAATAAGGATAACACCGTTGGAGGCGCGCATTCCATAAATAGCTGCGGATGATGCATCTTTTAAAACAGAAATAGATTCAATGTCATTAGGGTTAATAGATGTCATTATATTAATAGGACTTCTTGAATCTTGCAATCCTGCATCTCCACTTCCTTGGCCACCTTCAATAACAGGAATGCCATCAATAACATATAATGGCTGCGAATAGCCAAACGTGCCAACACCGCGTATTTGAATGTTGGGGCGATCAAAAGGGTTTCCACTTGGCGTACTTACCAGCACCCCAGCCATTCTACCTTGCATGGCAAGTTCAGGAGTCATGAAAGAGTTACTCTTGGTTATTTGGTCGGCACCTAATGATGATATGGCCCCTGTCAAATCTTTTTTATCTCTTTCACCATACCCAATTACAACTACCTCGCCCAATTCTTTTACAGAAGGGTTCATGGCCAAGTCAATCACAGTGCGGTCACCAACGGCTATCTCTTGAGATTCAAAGCCAATAAAACTAAAGATTAGTAAATCTGAAGTATTGGTGGACAAGCTGTAGTTACCATCCGAATCAGAAACGGTACCAGAGGAAGTACCCTTTACTAAAACGGAAACACCTGGAAGAACCGAACCATCACCTTTATCAGTTACTTTACCAGTAACCGATCGTTGCTGCGCATTGGCATTCCAACCTATGATTGTGCAGCACATCAAGAGTAAAATTTTTTTCATAATCTGTAGTTAGTTTTGTGAGTTTTTATAAACATCAACGAAAATCGTGGTTAAGCTAATTTTAATCATCCTGTACTTACCTGAATCGTTTGCGGAAACGATAATTCTTATGATTTTCTTTTGAAGAATACTTTTTTTTATCTACCATTATCAAAAGAATTTCAACTTTCTAATACAGCACAGTGCAGGACACACTACAACAAATACTCAACAAAAAACCCTTGCACATAAATGCGGAGGAAGTGATAAACGAAAATTCCAAAGTGCCAAAATATAGGCAAGTGGTTGATTTCTTCGTTACCAATATTGGATCAGGATATATAAAGCTCGGTGATAAGATACCCTCAATTAACGATATCAGCGAAGAGTTTTTACTTTCGCGCGATACAGTAGAAAAAGCCTACAAACATTTACAAAAGCGAGGTATTATAACGTCTGTCAAAGGCAAAGGGTATTATGTATCGTGTACTTCGCGCAATGATGGTCATAAAACTTTAATGATCTTAAATAAATTAAGCGATCATAAAAAAGCAATCTACAATGCCTTCATGAAAAGACTTGGCGATACTGGCAATGTCGATCTGCAGATTCATAATTCAGAAAGCAAAACGTTGGAGAAAATAATTATAGAAAATTTAGGTAGATATGATTACTACGTAATTATGCCTCATTTAAAGGATGAATCAGCAAGCGTACTAAATGCCATTAAGCAAATACCTTCCGAGAAATTATTTTTGATAAACAAAGACATAGAAAATATACAAGGAGCATATGGATGTGTTTATGAAGATTTTGAACAAGATATTTATCAAGCACTTAGTACAGGCCTAAATCGAATTACCAGATACACTAAGTTGTTGCTCGTATTCCCTACAGATAACTATTATTGCTCTGGCATTCAGAAAGGTTTTATTAAGTTTTGTGAGGATAATGAATTTGACTTCGAAGTAATAGTTAAGGCTGTCAATCATAAAATGGAACCTCACGAATTATATATTGTAATTGAAGAATCTGATTTAGTAGAAGTAGTGAAAAAGGCAGCATCTAGAAATTATAAGCTGGGTAAGTGCATCGGAGTGATTGCTTACAACGATTCGCCCTTCAAAGAAATATTGGCAGGAGGAATTTCTGTATTGACTACTGACTTTGAAAGAATGGGTTCTGAAATGGCAGCTATGATTTTAACTGGCGAACGAAGAAAATTAAAAAATCCGTTTTCACTTATCATGAGGGGCTCTCTTTGATAAGCATATATCAAAGCCTATCATCCAGCCAAAGTTGAAAATGGTTGATTGGGTTAAATGAATGATATACTAGGATCCCTTCGATAAATGAAATAGGTGAAGAGTTTTTTATTGTCCCGAGATACCATAAAGAAGGCTCATAAACATTTACAAAAGAGATGAATTATTACCTCGGTAAAAGATAAAGGTTATCATCAGTATAGTTCAGGATAGTTGTTATTTTTTTTGCTGTATTATTGAACTTATTTTACTTTGTTGTTTTCTAAGATTGCAACATAAAATTATCGATTTATGTAGAATCGGTTTATGTAGAATAAAATCTGATAACTGGATGGGTAAATAATTAGTTTGAATTAATAATTCTTGATATTTTTTATGAAAAAATTCTTAATCGGCTTTTTGGTTCTTCTTTCTCTGCAAGGGTGGTCAAAAGTAAAATTACATGGTCTATTTGGTAATGATATGGTACTACAGCGTGAAAAGGCTCTCGCAATTTGGGGCTATGCTACTAAGGGAGAGAAAATCAAAGTTAAATTTCACAACCAATTAAAGACGGCTCTAGCCTCTCAAGAAGGTAAATGGAAAGTAACATTATCGCCAGAATCTGCTGGTGGCCCCTATACACTATCTGTTAAAGGGGAAAATTCTTTGTTGCTACTTACAGGTGTTCTAGTAGGTGACGTGTGGGTCTGCTCTGGACAGTCTAATATGGAATGGAATGTTCGAAGCAGTAAAGATGCAGCAATAGAAATTCCTTCGGCCAACTATCCATTGATTCGCCACATTGAAATACCACATCGGATAGCGAGTTTACCAGAAGAAAATATTATTCCAAGTTCTTGGAAAGTTTGCTCAGCCGAAACAGTAGCCAACTTTACTGCCGTTGGATATTTTTTTGCAAGAGACCTTACAAGAGAACTAAATGTACCAATTGGATTAATTAATTCTAGCTGGGGCGGAACACATGTTGAAACTTGGACAAGTAACGAAGCTTTTAAAAGTGAGCCTGAGTTTAACGTTCTTCTTAAAAGTATGCCTCGCATTAATTTAGATTCATTAGTAAAAGTTAAAACTAAAACTGCCGAACAAAGAATACTTCAACTTCAAAAATCGTTGCGCCATTCAGCAGCAGAAATCAGCGAATGGAAAAATTTATCCTTTACTGATTCCGAATGGCCATCTATGAATGTGCCAGAGTTGTGGGAAGCCCAAAGCTTGGGAAACCTTGATGGAGTAGTTTGGTTTAGAAAAGATTTTAACTTAGATAAACTGCCGATCGGAGATGCCCTTCTTGCATTGTGTAAAATAGATGACACCGATGAAACTTATGTGAATGGAATTAAAGTTGGAGAAACAAATTCCTACAATGATAGCCGTGCCTATAAGATAGCGCCCACTATTCTTAAACTGGGTAGAAATGTAATTGCTATTCGAGTGGTAGATACGGGCGGTGGTGGAGGCATTTATGGCAAGAAGGAGGCATTAAGTTTTAGCGCAGTTAACCAAACTATTCCACTTGCAGGCAATTGGAAATATCAGGTCGAAGAAATCAAAATATCAAATAGCAGTAGTCCCAATAGCTTTGCTTCGCTTTTATATAATGGAATGATAAACCCTTTAATACAATTTCCAATTAAAGGCGTGATATGGTACCAAGGAGAGGCAAATGCAGGCAGGGCGTTTCAATACAGAAAATCCTTTCCACTTATGATAACTGATTGGAGGTCCAAATGGCAGCTAGGAGATTTTCCTTTTTATTTTGTTCAGTTGGCAAGTTTTAACGCAGGCAATGGTGATAGCAATCATGGAAGCTCGTGGGCAGAGTTGCGCGAAGCTCAAACCAAAACACTACAATTGCCGAACACCGGCATGGCGGTGACCATTGATATTGGCGAACCTGCCGACATCCACCCAAAAAATAAGCAAGATGTTGGCCATCGATTAGCGAGAATTGCTCTTAAAAATACATACGGGAAAGAGATGACGGATAAAGGACCTGTTTATACACGTTTTGAGATAGCCGATGAGAATATTTTTATTTCATTTGTCAACATAGAAAACGGATTTTCAGTAAAAGACAAGTATGGATATATCCGAGGCTTTGAAATTTCGGGTGATGATCATGTATTTCATTTTGCTCAGGCTGAAATAATCGATACTAAAATTAAAGTTCATAATGCAACCGTTAAAAATCCTAAATCAGTAAGATATGCATGGAGTGATGATGCCAGTGACTGCAATCTTTATAATAAGAATGGCCTGCCTGCTCAACCTTTTCGAACAGATGATTGGCTAGGGATAACCGAAAAGCTAAAATTCGAAATTGAAGATTAGATTACTACTGTCATCCGACTAATTAAAGAAATGCCTTTTTATCATATTTCAATAGTTGTCAGAGTAAATTTACTACAATGGTTTTCGGCTGAATTAGGGTACGAAGTAACTTTAAATTAATTTTGATAAACATGTTTTTTTGCTAATTCTTTTGCACAATTTGACACGATACGGAATTGTATAGAAAATATTATAATCAAGAACAGCTCCGCTCTATATTAGAGAATCAACCTGATTGGGGAGTAACAGTACGTACCGTTGGACATTATATACATAAGCCAAAAGCTATCTATCCTGATCCAAAACACCCCAACTCATATTACTTCGATTCGAAAAAAGGAAGGGTGCTCGATGAGTATCAATTACTATATATACCAAATGGTCACGGAACCTTTGAGGCGGATGGCGTAAAAGAAACTCCCATTGTTGCAGGTATGGCTTTTTTGTTATTCCCAGGTGTTTGGCATCGCTATCACCCCTCCGAAGAAACCGGATGGGAAGAATTTTGGGTCGGATTTAAAGGGCATTATGCGGATTATTTGATGAAGCAAGATTGCTTCAAACCGAGCTCACCTTCTATAGATATTGGATTTAATGCAGAGCTACTGAATGTTTTTGTTCAGTTGATCGAGACTGTGAAGCACGAGGGAACAGCCCATTATCAATTATCCTCCTGCTTGATAACTCAGCTTCTCGGACTTGCCTATTCTTCTGCTATCATGACCGATGAAAGTCGCCAAAGCAAAAATAAAATTGTACATATAGCCCAATTTAAGATGCATGAAAATATCCATAAGAATATGAATATGGAATTGTTAGCAAGAGATATAAATGCAAGCTATCCATGGTTCCGAAGGGCTTTTAAGGAAACAATCGGAAAATCTCCTGGCCAATATCATTTACAGATTAGATTAGAAAAAGCATGTAAACTATTAAGAGAGACCAATCTTACAGTGACTGAAATTAGTCAGAACCTTGGGTTCGAATCAGAGTTTTATTTCTCGCGTATCTTTAAAAAGAAAGTTGGGCAACCACCAGGTGTTTTTCGATTAAAAAAGTAGGCGAAGCTGTTTTAGAGAAAACGTAAATGCATTATCAAAAAGTACAAACTAAATAGCAAATTCAACATGTTTTAATAGAATTGATCAAGAGTACCTTAGCAGAAAATTTGCAGCCTAATCGATTGCATGATTTTTTATCACAAATTAATTAAATCAAATGGGTATTATTTCTGGAGTCATATATCACCTGATTGGAGGCTTCGCCTCAGGCAGTTTTTACATGCCCTACAAAAAAGTAAAAGGCTGGTCATGGGAAAGTTATTGGATTGTAGGTGGTGTATTATCATGGTTGATTGTACCGCCTTTGGCTGCTTGGCTAACATTGCCAGGGTTTTCAGAGATTATTGCTAACGCACCCGCATCAACCATTCGCTACACAATTTTATTCGGTGTACTATGGGGAGTTGGTGGCCTCACCTATGGACTCGGAGTTCGTTACCTTGGTATGTCATTGGGAAATTCAGTTGTGCTTGGCTTTTGTTCTGCATTTGGCGCAATTGTTCCCTCCATTTACTATGCAATTGTACCCACCGAAGGAAAAACATCAATTGTTGAAATGTTCAATACCACTTGGGGCTTGGTTGTTCTACTCGGAGTTGCCATTTGTTTGCTTGGAATTTATATCTGCGGTCGGGCTGGCATGATGAAAGAAAATGAATTGTCTGATGAAGCCAAGAAAAAAAGTGTTTCCGAATTTAATTTATTAAAAGGACTAGCTGTTGCTATCGCCTCTGGTATATTGAGTTCATGCTTTAATTTCGGGATTGAAGCGGGCAAGCCTATGGCAGAATCCGCAGTAAGTTTAGGATTGAATCCGCTCTATCAAAACAATGTTACGTATGTTGTTTTATTATGGGGCGGACTCTCTACAAATTTTATCTGGTGCATGATTTTAAATTTTCGCAACAAAACTTTTGGTGATTACATAAATTACAAATCTCCTCTCATTAAAAATTATCTTTTCTCTGCATTGGCCGGAACTACTTGGTTCCTCCAATTCTTTTTTTACGGTATGGGCGAAAGCAAATTAGGCAATGGAGCTAGCTCTTGGATTCTCCATATGGCCTTTATAATACTAGTAGCTAACATGTGGGGAATTATTTTGAAGGAATGGCATGGTGTAAGCAATAAAACAAAAGCAACTATCGGAATAGGAATAGCAATGATCATATTTTCTGTACTGATAGTAGGTTATGGAAATGCTATTAAGTAAACCCTTGTAAATAATTTTAATATCAAGAACGTATAAAAAAATGAGCGCAATAAAATCTACTACTCAATTCAAATTCGTAAGCCATCTATGGGATGAAAAAAAAGCTGCAGAACTTGCAGGCGATGAGGTGGCACTGTTGGTCTATCGCTCCAACTTATTAGGAGCTGACTTGAGGCTTACCAATTATGGTGGAGGCAATACGTCTTGCAAGGCGCAAGCTAAAGATCCGATAACTGGACATGAAACAGAAGTGATGTGGGTGAAAGGTTCTGGCGGTGATTTAGGCACCATGAAACGAAATGGATTGGCTGCTTTATATGTTGATCGACTCCGTTCTCTCACCAATGTCTATCGGGGCATAAAATACGAAGACGAAATGGTTGAGCTATTTAACCATTGCATCTATGATCTGGCTTCTAAGGCTCCTTCTATAGATACCCCACTTCATGGCTTGCTTCCTTTCAAACACATAGATCACCTTCATCCGGATGCGGCTATTGCCATTGCTGCAGCTAAAGATGGTAAAAAGATAACACAAGAATTATTTAACGGAACGATCGGGTGGGTAGAGTGGCAACGCCCCGGGTTTGATCTGGGTTTGAAACTAAAAAAATGTTTAGATGAAAATCCTGGTATACGCGGTATAATGTTGGGTTCTCATGGTTTGTTTACGTGGGGTGATACTGCTTATGAAAGTTACATAAATACGCTTGAGGTTATAGAGCAATGTGCAGCCTATCTCGAATCAAATTACGGAAAGAAACGGGCGGTGTTTGGTGGACAAAAAATCACTAGTTTAAAAAAAGAAGCTCGCATAGAGCAAGCTGCGGCACTCGCCCCAGTGTTACGAGGATTTTGTTCCAGTTCAACACGCATGATCGGTCACTTTACAGATGATGATCGCGTTCTTGAATTCGCGAACTCAAATGATCAAGCAAAACTTGCACCCATGGGCACTAGTTGCCCCGATCATTTTTTAAGAACAAAAATCAGTCCGTTGGTTTTGGATTTAAGCCCAGACGAAAATCTGACCGATCAACGAGCGTTGAAAGCAAAATTATCACCTGCATTTGAAGGTTATCGAAAAATGTATGCTGATTATTACTCAACATGCAAACACGCAAATAGTCCTGCCATTCGAGATTCAAATCCCGTGGTGATTCTTTATCCAGGTGTTGGCATGTTCACTTTTGCTAAAGACAAACAAACCGCGAGAGTAGCAGCAGAATTTTACATCAATGCCATTAACGTAATGAAAGGAGCCGAGGCCGTTTCGGCTTATACTTCGCTACCTCGCCAAGAAGCATTTAACATCGAGTATTGGTTGCTCGAAGAAGCGAAGCTTCAACGCATGCCAAAACCTAAGGCGCTGTCGGGAAAGATTGCATTGATAACCGGAAGCGCAGGTGGTATTGGCAAGGCTATTGCAAAAAAGTTTGCCGAGGAAGGAGCCTGTGTTGTGTTAAGTGATAACGACCCCGCCCGATTGAAAGAAGCTGAGGAGGAATTCAAAAAGCTGTATGGAAGAGATGCCTTCACATCTGCTTTGTTAGATGTTACCAGTTCAGCTCTTATTCACCAAGCAATGCAAAGTGCTTCCTTAGTTTTTGGTGGTGTTGATATCATTGTGAATAATGCTGGCCTTTCAATTTCTAAATCTATACAAGACCACAGTGAGAAAGATTGGGATATTTTATACGATGTATTAGTAAAAGGCCAATTTTTAATGACCCAATCAGGAGTGGAAATAATGCGCAAACAAAATTTGGGTGGCGATGTGATCAACATAGTAAGTAAAAACGCGCTAGTGTCTGGCCCTAACAATGCTGGTTATGGTTCTGCGAAAGCAGCTCAACTTCATTTAAGTCGCTTAAATGCAGCAGAGCTTGGCGCAGATAAAATTCGAGTAAATGTAGTAAACCCAGATGCTGTAATTGCGGATAGTAAAATATGGGCGGGTGCTTGGGCAGAAGGCCGGGCTAAAGCATATGGTGTTACCGTTGCAGAGTTACCAAGTTATTACGCCAAGCGCACGTTGCTAAATGAAATAATTCTACCCGAAGATATTGCCAATGCCTGCTTTGCCTTTACCTGCGGATTGCTCAATAAGTCGACTGGTAATGTACTCAATGTAGATGGTGGAGTAGCTATGGCTTTTGTTCGTTAAACTAAAAAATTATGGAACGTATTGCTTTTAAAATGCAGCTGTACAAAGGCCAAGTGGAAGAGTACAAAAAACGCCATGATCAACTTTGGCCAGAGTTAACTCAATTATTAAAGGAAAATGGTATTAATGATTATTCTATTTTCTTAGATGAAGAAGCGGGTAACCTGATTGGGGTTCTTAAGGTTGAATCAAAAAGACAACTTGATACGCTAGCCTCTCACACCGTAATGAAAAAATGGTGGAAGTATATGAGCGACATTATGCATACCCACATGGACGATTCACCCATTAGCGTGCCCCTAAAAGAAATATTCTACTTGCACTAAAATTTTGACTTCATCAATATGGAAATAACTGGAAGTGAAATCAATGAACACAACGATAAACAGTTTGCGCAACACACAAAGAGAGTAGAGTATTCTCGATCTGAAATAAGCATAGCCAATACTATAATTGAGAAGCTAATAAGGTTCCAGATTGCTATACCAAGTTGGGCGTTGGGCACTGGAGGTACTCGGTTTGCAAGATTTAGCGGTGGTGGCGAGCCTCGCACGTTAAAAGAGAAAATAGAAGATGTAGGATTACTCCATGCACTCAATAAATCAAGTGGTGCAATTTCATTACATATACCTTGGGATATTCCCAGCGATTATGAAAAGATCAAGGCCTTGGCTGCAAAGTATAACCTTCGCTTTGATGCCGTCAACTCCAATACTTTTCAAGATCAACCCGATCAAAAATTGAGTTATAAATTCGGATCGCTTCAGCATGTTGACAAAGCTGTGCGCAAACAGGCAATCGAGCACAATGTCGAAGTGGTTAAACAAGGTATTGCACTAGGTTCAAAATCAATCACAGTATGGCTATCAGATGGCTCGTGCTTCCCAGGGCAACTGAATTTTAGAAATGCTTTTGAAAACACCTTGGACGGTCTTCAACAAGTTTATGATGTGCTACCCCATGATTGGAAAATGTTTGTTGAGTATAAAGCGTTTGAACCTAACTTTTACTCAATGACAGTGGGTGATTGGGGACAATCTCTTCTTTACGCATCCAAGCTTGGCAAAAAAGCATTTACACTAGTTGATCTAGGTCATCATCTGCCAAATGCCAACATCGAACAGATTGTTTCTTTACTTTTAATGGAGAAAAAGCTAGGTGGTTTTCATTTTAATGATTCCAAATATGGAGATGATGATTTGACAACTGGCAGCATTAAACCGTATCAACTTTTTCTCATTTTCAATGAGTTAGTAGAAGGCATGGATGCTCAAGGTCTAAACCACGATACTGACCTAGCTTGGATGATCGATGCCTCGCACAATGTAAAAGATCCTTTAGAAGATTTGCTTCAATCTGTGGAAGCTATTATGCTCGCGTATGCCCAAGCCCTTTTAATTGATCGAAAAAAATTGAGAGCAGCACAAGAAAGTAATGATGTAGTTCAATGTCAAGAGATATTGCAACAAGCTTTCCGTGCTGATTTGCGTCCTCTAGTAGCAGAAGCTAGACTTTTGAGTGGAGGTGCGATTGATCCACTTGGTCTTTTTCGTTCATTACATGTGCGGCAAGAACTTATTACTGCAAGAGGTCTAAAAACTTTTACAACAGGACTGTAGAGTGAAAAAGATTCCTGTCATCTTGATATTTGATGTTGGCAAGACAAACAAAAAACTATTCTTGTTTAATGACAAGTATAAAATAGTTTACGAGGAATCCGCAAAACTTCAAGAAATCGTTGATGAAGATGGTTTTCCAAGTGAAGATATTGTCGCGCTAACACAATGGATTACATCTTCTTTGCAAAGAATGGTGAATCACACTGATTTTAAAATCAAAGCTATTAACTTCTCTGCCTATGGAGCAAGTTTTGTTTACATAGATGAGAAGGGTGAATTATTGCTTCCTCTTTATAATTATTTAAAACCCTATCCAGAAAAGCTTATGGAAGAGTTTTATGAAAACTATGGAGGTAAGAAGGAGTTTTCTAAACTATCGGCCTCGCCCATATTAGGAAGCCTAAATTCTGGGCTTCAATTATATCGTATTAAATATGAAAAGCCAGAAATATTCGAGAAAATAAAGTACGCGCTACATTTGCCACAATATTTGAGTTTTGTGGTAACTCAAATTGCGTGCTCAGAAATCACCAGCATTGGATGTCATACTAACTTATGGGATTTTTCTTCTAACGATTATCACACATGGACTTGCAAAGAAGGGATTCGAGCCAAATTGCCTCCAATATACAAGAGCGATCATTGTCACCTAATTAAGATAAACAATGGAAATATCTTAGTTGGAATAGGGCTGCATGATAGTTCTGCGGCACTCATACCCTACTTGTCTTCTTTCCACGAGCCTTTTGTTTTATTGTCTACTGGTACATGGTGTATAACCCTTAATCCATTTAATTATAGTCCTTTAAACCATGAAGAATTAAACAAAGATTGTCTTTGCTATTTAACATATCAGGGCAAATCAGTTAAGGCCTCGCGATTGTTTGCCGGTTACGAGCATGAAAAGCAAGTATTACGATTGAGCGATCATTACAAATTACCTGCGGAGCATTTCGGAGCACTAGAGTACAATACGGCAACAAAGATATCCAGTAAAGAAACTGAACGAACCAACGGAGTGTCTTTTTCGCAACGCGATTTAACAGAATTTCAAGATGGAGACAAAGCCTACAACGAGTTGATTGTAAATATTGTCAACAGTCAATACTTAGCTACAAAATTGGTATTGAAAGGAACACCTTCAAAGAGAATTTTTGTGGATGGCGGGTTTAGTAAAAATGATATTTATATGCATCTGATGGCTCAAGCTTTTCCGGATTTAGAAGTATATGCAGCATCGGTAGCTCAGGCTTCAGCACTAGGAACGGCACTAGCCATTCATAAACATTGGAATTTCAAACCTTTGCCTTCGGATATTATTTCCTTAAAGTATTTCTCAGATGCTATTGATACGGGAAGATTACCAAGCATTATATGATTATGAACGTTAAAAATGAGTATATTAAAATTCTATGTCCTAAAAATAAACTAGGCCCAGATTTGTATAAACGAGAATACGAACTGCTTCGAAATTTCATTTTAGAATTACTTGAAATCAGAAGGAGTATTACTCTGACAGAATTATTGGAAATAGCAGATCGAGAAGTATCAAAAGCTTTCAGAGGTAGCGTATCTTGGTCATTGCTTCAGGTTAAGCAAGACCTTATTGTGCGCGGCCTTCTCCATGTAAAAATGGTAAGGAAATACGATCAAATAATTACTCTAAAAAAACTAAGAAAAAAGCTAAATTTAACAAATACTGAAATAGGCGAAAAAAAGTTTTGTAATTCTGTAGCCGAAATTACTCAAAGTTAAAAACTTGATTTATTTGATATTATGAAATGGAATATTGATTCAAATTATCCAGCTATAGAAGACCTAAGAAAGAAGGCAATGACCCGTATCCCTCGATTTGCTTTTGAGTATTTAGATGGAGGCTGCAATGAAGATGTTAACCTTGATAAAAATACAAGAGAGCTCAGAGAAATTGAATTGATTCCTCAATACCTCAAAACTTTTAGAGGTGTGGATATGAAGACAGAATTGTTTGGTCATAAATATGATGCTCCATTTGGTATCGCTCCCGTTGGCCTTCAAGGACTGATGTGGCCAAATGCCCCTGAGATACTGGCTAAGGCTGCCGCGAAACACAACATCCCTTTTATATTAAGCACTGTGACTACCACGGAGATTGAAAGAATAAGCGAAATCACCGAAGGCAAAGCTTGGTTTCAATTATACCATCCTGCTGAAGTTGCTTTGCGAGATGACATCATAAAAAGGTTACAAGCTTCTCGATACGATGTTTTAGTGCTTTTATGTGATGTGCCTTCTTTTGGTTATCGCCCACGCGACATTCGCAATGGCTTATCGATGCCACCCAGGATGACGTTAAAAAATATCCTTCAAATCATGGGCAGGCCAACATGGGCATTGAATACATTACTCCAGGGTCAACCAAATTTTGCCACCTTGAAGCCTTATATGGAAAAAGGTATGAACATGAGGCAGCTTGGGGCCTTTATGAACCGTACTTTCTCTGGCAGATTGAACTACGAAAAAATTGCTGAGATTCGCGACTTGTGGAAGGGGAAAATTGTATTGAAAGGAGTTGCTAGCGATGACGATGCTGCCTTAGCGGTTCGATTAGGTTTAGATGGTATAATTGTTTCCAACCATGGAGGCAGACAAATAGATGCTGGAGAGTCGGCAATTCATTCACTTATTCCAATAGCAAAGAAATATAAAGGTCAGATTAAAGTAATGATGGATAGCGGCATCCGCTCTGGGCCAGATGTGGCCAGAGCGTTGACATGTGGCGCAGAATTCACTTTTATGGGACGGTCGTTTATGTATGGTGTCTCCGCGTTGGGCAAGAAAGGTGGTGACCATACCATATCAATTTTAAAAACACAATTGCAACAGGTAATGGATCAATTAGGCTGTGAAAGATCTTCTGATTTTTATCAATACCTCAAAAGGTAGAAACAGCTTTTGGCAAGAAGAAAATAATATCTCCATTAATCTAATGTCAAGCAAAGGCAAATTGAGCTTTTTGAAATCAAAAGTGTCTTCATTATACAAATTATTTCCCATATGCTTCTAAATGGATCTTCTAACTTGAATATCATAACAGGTTAATTTTTAATTGATTGTTATCGGTCGATTTATCACTCCATTTTGCTATTTAAGGTTAGCATGATAAAATTCTGACGCACCCAGTTATTTGTTTGAATACACAACTGCCCCGCTGATGCCTTCATCATTGTGGACGGTGAAAGCAGGAACAGCACACACTTATCCTAACTGGGCTTAACAGTGGGCAGTAATATGCCTTCCGTGTGGCAAGTGTTGGCGCAGACCCAGTAGTGGTGTACTCGGATGTGAGCACCCAGGGTTTGTGCAATAGAAAGCCGGTAGTGTATCTTCAATCTGTGGGTTGATAACTTATTAATAGAAGCTATTGGCTCACTGATTTTTTTTGTTTTTATTATATTACTTGGCGTAGGATCAGGTTAGCTGTTAAAGAAGATGACACTGCTTAGTAAGTTCAAATTTATAATTAAATAATGGCGGGTGGCATAAAAGTTGGTTGATTGTTAATTAGCTGTTTAAAGAATGCTGAACAAGGTAATAATGGACGCAATAACAGCCAACATTATCAACAAGAACCATTCTCTTTGTAAGAAACTCATAATTCCACTCGTTACCTTTTTCATTTTTTGTTTAATTTGAATCACTTAAGTTCAAATTTATGTCCGTAGTATAATTTGCTGATAATGAACTACATAATTTTATACTTCTTTTGTAAATATCCCTTATCAAGAGATTATTCCCTTTTTGGGAAGTTGGTATCCTGATTTCAAAAGGCGTACTTTACTTCTCGAACCACGCATTCATGTATTTAATATTCGATACCGAAACTACTGGCCTTCCGCATAATAAAACAGCCCCTATAACTGATCTTGATAATTGGCCAAGGTTAGTTCAGCTTGCTTGGCAGTTGCACGATGGTTTTGGCAACCTGCTTTCGCAGAAAAGTTATATCATCCGACCAGAAGGCTTTGATATTCCTTTTAAAGCAGAAAAAATACATGGCATCTCTACCAGAAGAGCAAATGAAGAAGGTATCGCTATTGAGGAAGTGTTTATACAGTTTTTAGCTGATCTCGATCAAACCAAATTATTGATTGGGCACAACATCGAGTTTGATATTAATATTATTGGGGCTGAATTTATAAGAAGTAAAATCACGCCAGATTATTTTCTGAGTCTTCAAAAATTAGATACTGGTTTATCGTCTATTGAGTTTTGCCAATTGAAAGGCGGCCTCGGAGGCAAGCTTAAAATGCCGCGGTTATCAGAGCTCTATCAAAAGTTATTTAATACCAATTTTGAAGATGCCCACGATGCTGGCTACGATGTATCCGCCACAGCGAAATGCTTCTTTGGATTGATAGAAAAAAGGATTGTAAAGCCGTTGGATGAAATTGACTTGGCCGATATTAATTACGAAGCTCCTACCCTATTGGCGGGCAATTCGAGCAAGCGTGAAAAAGTTAAACGAGGCAGTTATGCGGATGAAGATGAGGAAGCAAACCAATCACTTGGCGACAAAGTGTTTTATCACCTGCATCTGCATTCTCAATATTCAGTACTGCAAGCTACACCTGATGTAAAGGAGATTGTCGCGAAAGCAAAAGCTAATGGCATGAGTGCCGTTGCCATTACTGATTTCGGAAATATGTATGGTGCTTTCAAATTTGTAGCCGAAGCATTAAAGAATGAAGTGAAACCAATAGTGGGCTGCGAACTTCTTATCTCGGAAGACCGAAAGAAAAACAAATTCACAAAAGATAATCCTGATAAACGATTCCATCAAGTGTTGCTGGCCAAGACCAAAGATGGCTATCATAATTTGGCAAAGTTAAGTTCACTTGGGTTCATTGAGGGCCTTTACGGGATCAATCCCCGTGTTGACAAAGCTTTGATCGAGCAATACAAAGAAGGATTGATAGCTACCACAGGCAATCTTACGAGCGAGATACCTCATTTGATTTTACACGTGGGCGAGAAGCAAGCCGAAGAGGCTTTTAAATGGTGGCATTCAATTTTTGGTAACGATTTTTATGTGGAGTTGAACAGACATGGCATTGCGGAAGAAGATCATGTGAACGCTACTCTATTAAGATTTTGTGAAGCACATGGCGTAAAATACTTTGCGGCCAATGAATGCTTTTATTTGGAGAAAGAAGAAGCCAATGCGCACGATGTTTTGTTGTGTATAAAAGAAGGCGAGTTTAAGTCAACTCCTATTGGTGAAGGCAGAGGTCATCGCTATGGGTTGCCCAACACAGAGTTCTATTTCAAATCGCAAGAAGAAATGAAATCTCTCTTTCGTGATCTGCCTCAAGCCATCGATGCGCTGCAAGAAATTGTAGATAAGATTGAAACCTACAAGCTCGAACGAAAAGTATTGTTGCCAAAGTTCGACATCCCGCAAGGCTTTGAATCGGAAGATGATTATTTAAAATTTTTAACGTATGAAGGTGCTAAGAAGAGGTATCCTAACTTAACACCTGAAACTACTGAACGCTTAGAGTTTGAATTAGAAACAATTAAGAAGACTGGCTATCCTGGCTACTTTTTGATCGTTCAAGATTTCACTCGCAAAGCAAGGGAGATGGGCGTTTCCGTTGGGCCTGGGCGTGGTTCTGCTGCTGGTTCAGCGGTGGCATATTGCACAGGTATTACTAATGTCGATCCTATTGCTTATGATTTGCTATTCGAGCGTTTCTTAAATCCAGATCGGGTTTCATTGCCCGATATTGATATTGACTTTGATGACGAAGGAAGAGAAAAAGTGTTGCAATATGTTATTGATAAGTATGGCAAAAATCAAGTAGCACAAATTATAACGTACGGAACAATGGCTGCACGATCGGCAATAAAAGATTGTGCAAGAGTGATGGAACTTCCGCTGAACGATTCCAACAACTTGGCTAAGATGGTGCCCGAACGGCCAGGTACTACACTGCAAAAAGCATTTGAAGAAAGTAAAGAGTTGTTTGATATTAAAAATGGCACCGACTTGCGAGCGCAAGTGTTGAAGCAAGCAATTATACTGGAAGGTTCATTGCGCAATACTGGCACTCATGCGTGTGGCGTTATCATCACGCCCGATGATCTCACCAAGTTTGTGCCTGTGTCAACTGCCAAAGATTCGGACATGCTGGTAACGCAGTTCGATAATAGTGTAGTTGAAAATGCAGGCATGTTAAAGATGGACTTTTTAGGGCTGACAACTCTTACCATCATTACAACTGCTATAAAAAACATAAAGAAAAGGCATGGTACTGAAATCGATATTGATACAATTCCACTCAATGATGTAAAGACATATCAACTCTACCAAAGAGGTGATACAAGCGGCACGTTTCAGTTTGAAAGTGAGGGCATGCAAAACTATCTAAAAGGCTTGAAGCCCGATAAGTTTGAAGACCTTATTGCCATGAATGCCTTGTATCGACCAGGACCTATGGAATATATCCCTGCGTTCATTGCCCGTAAGCACGGGCGTGAAGCCATCAAATACGATCTCCCAGAAATGGAAGAATATTTGAAGGATACCTATGGTATTACCATCTATCAAGAGCAAGTGATGTTGCTTTCGCAGAAGCTTGCGGGCTTCTCTAAAGGTGATGCCGATGTGTTGCGTAAGGCGATGGGTAAAAAGCAAAAAGATGTGCTTGACAAAATGAAGGATAAGTTCTTGAAGGGCTGTAAAGATCGTGGCCACGAAGAACGTATCGCTGATAAAGTATGGAAAGATTGGGAAGCCTTTGCACAATATGCGTTCAATAAATCGCACTCTACTTGCTATTCGTTAGTAGCTTATCACACCGCTTATCTAAAAGCTAACTATCCCGCAGAATACATGGCGGCAGTACTTACGCATTCACAAAATCATTTGGAGAATGTTACTTATTTTATTGAAGATTGTCGTAAACAAGGGCTTGAAGTTTTAGGGCCGCATGTTAATGAGTCTGGAGTTTATTTTGAAGTAAACAAACAAGGGCAAATACGATTTGGATTGGGAGCAATAAAGGGTGCTGGCGATGCTGCGGTGGAAGCCATTATTACAGAACGCGAATCGCATGGTGCCTTTAAAGATTTGTTTGAATTTGCTAAGCGATTAAGTCAACGATCAGTCAATAAGAAGACGTTTGAATGTCTCGCGCTTTCAGGAGCGTTCGATTGCTTCAAAGAGTTTCATCGTAGGCAATACATTTATTCAAGAGATGGCGACATTAATTTGATTGAAAAAGTAATCAAGTATTCAACCAAGTTGCATCAAGAAAGCAGTAGCGCACAAGCCAGTTTGTTTGGTGGAAGCTCTGGCACTGCCATGCCGCCACCAAAAGTGGAAGTGGTAGAACCGTTCAGTGAAATCGAGAAACTACATTTTGAAAAAGAGGTAGTTGGAGTCTACATCTCGGGGCATCCACTTGATAATTTTAAGTTTGAACTAGATACATTTTGCAACACTCCTATATCAGCGTTAAACGATTTAGATACTATTGAAGGTAAAGAATTTAAGATTGGCGGCATCGTTGCTTCAGTAGAACATAAGCTTACCAAAACAGGCAAGCCTTTTGGTAAATTGGCCGTTGAAGATTACTCTGGCAAGATAGAATTCACCTTGTGGAGTGAAGACTACATGCGCTTAAAAGCATTCTTAATGCCAAGTCTATTCTTATTTATAGAAGGCAATGTTATTCGTAAAAGTTGGGGCGATAATAGTTTAGAACTAAAGATAAAAAGCATTGATTTACTCAATGAATTAGGCGTAAAGCGCACCAAAGGCCTTTCACTTAAAGTTGATTTAACATCCATCAATTCTCAGCTGATTACTCAAATAGAAAAAGTATGTAAAGAATATTCAGGCAACACTCCTATATACCTATCCTTACGGGATGATGTTGAAAACATTGGTGTAGAAATGTTGTCAAGAAAATTTAGAGTGAGAGCGGTAAACGATATGGTAAAGCAAATGAGGAAAATTCAAGATTTAAAAGTTGAACCCGTGTATTAGGTTTAGCTATCTTTACCTAAGCATTTAAAAAGAAACCATGAATATTTTCAGGATTTCATATAAAAGCAAGAAGCGTATTCTAACTGCGATCAACTCCAGTTCAATTGTCGTTGCAATCCTTCTGTTTTCTCTTCACTCATTTGGGCAAACCAAAGAAGATGAAGTTGTTCAAGAAGGAAAATTAATTTATAGGACTGCCATTGCTGTTGAATATGGAAGTGAAATTGTAAAGACAAAATATCCAGTCATTAAAGGTATTTCCTCAACTAACGTTGCATACCTAAACGCAACTCAATCAGTATGTATCTTCTTTTCGGATACTGATCCGTCAAAAATCGTTTTGTCCATTTCGTTTAACAGCGAGGGGAGAATTGAAAATGCCACCATTAATAACCAACTACGCGATGCTTCATCACAAGAGCAATCGCTTTATAAAATGATGAAAACTATTGAAGCCGATGTAAGTTCAACTTCTTCTTATAAAAAATATGGCAACACAAAATTCATGTTTGTTCCTATCAATGACTCGAAGGGAAAAAGAGTTTACCTTTTAACATCTTCGGAAAAAGAAGGTGTGATCACATTCGGTAATGATTACTTGGTAACTTTCGATTCGGATAATTCCATCAATAAGAGAATTGCTATTCATAAAAACCTTATGTGGACAGAAATAGAAACAAAAGAAAAAGGAAAAGATATTACCGAAGCTTGGCACACACATTTGCCTGAAACAGGTAATAAAATAACGGCAACAGATATTTATACTATTTTGAGATATGAAAAAATAACACGTTGGAAAAAATATTCCGTGATCACAGAAACCCTTGTCTCCGTCTGGGATTGTTCAACGGATAATCTTATGTATCTGCCAAGACAGGAATGGGATAAAATTTTAGTAAAAAAATAATCTATTATAGTACCGTGAAAAAAATAGTGCTTGTATTCTTATTTATTGCATCAGTAATAAGCGTTAATGCCCAAGAGTTAAAAACCTTTCGGGGATTTATTGAATATCGTTTTCAAATCAGCAGAGCTGGCTTGCTAAGTGAAGATAAAAAGTTAGCATTGAAACGAACGATTAATCAATATGCTGAAAAAGAACCTTTGCTAACTGAGTATTACACCAAGTTAAATGCGGGCGATACGGTATCAGCAGTTGAAATTCTTAAAAAGGACAAGTTCTTTAAAAACAAAGATGATTTCACAATTGCTTATATGTTTTCGCTCGTGCGAATGAAAACACTCAATGAATTGTTCAGGCCTTGCATTCAGGTGTTCGATGACCAAGCCCGAGGAATTATTGTTAGCTGCACCAAAGATCAATTCGCTGACTTAACCGAAGAAGATACTCGAGTATTTGAAGTAGTCTGCAGATATGTTGGCGATCTTTATGTGGACAATGTAAAATTGTATGAAATGGTGAGATACAGATAAATCGTGGCGAAGCAAGGGAACTATTTTAAACTATATTTGTGTTACTACTACAACAATTAAAAAAATTAAAACCATGGGCAAAACAATTGAACTTACAGATGCAACCTTCGATTCAGTTATCAATAGCGATAAACCAGTATTAGTAGATTTTTGGGCAGAATGGTGTGGCCCTTGTAAAATGATTGGACCTGTGGTAGAAGAGCTCGCTGGAGATTATGAAGGAAGAGCAGTGATTGCTAAACTAAACGTAGATGAAAACCCTGCTGTTACAGCTAAATATGGCGTTCGTTCAATCCCTACATTACTAGTATTTAAAAAAGGACAAATTGTGGATAAGCAAGTTGGTGCGGTACCTAAATCAGTTTTGTCTGGTAAGCTGGAAGCACAAGTAGCTTAATTAAATAAGGCTTTAAAAAGAAGGGCTGCCATTTTTGGTAACCCTTCTTTTTTTGCTATAAATTTGATTCAATCTATAAATTCCCCCTTAGTTCTTGCTCTCTTTCAATAGCTTCAAATAATGCTTTGAAATTCCCTTTGCCAAATGATTTCGCCCCGTTTCTCTCAATTATTTCAAAAAATAAGGTAGGTCTATCTTGAATGGGCTTACTAAAAATTTGAAGTAAATAACCCTCTTCATCTCTGTCGATCAAAATGTTCTGGCTTTTCAATTCCTGCAAGTCTTCATTAATATGGCCTACTCTATCCAAAATACTTTCATAATAGGTATCGGGCACACGCAAAAATTCTATGCCTCGTGTGCGTAAAGCTGAAACTGTTTTAACAATATCATCGGTAGCAATAGCAATGTGTTGCACACCTGCACCATTATAAAAATCGAGGTATTCTTCTATCTGTGATTTCTTTTTGCCTGAGGCGGGTTCATTGATGGGAAACTTGATGTACCCATTTCCATTTGATACCACCTTGCTCATCAACGCGCTATATTCTGTTGAAATGTCGCTGTCATCGAACGTAATGAGCAATTTGAAACCCATTACCGTTTCATAAAAATCAACCCATTTGTTCATCTTACCTAGTTCAACATTGCCCACACAATGGTCTACATGAAGCAAACCGATTGGCTCGGAACTAAATTCGCTTTTCATTGCTTTGAATCCCGGAAGGAAAATGCCTTTATAATTTTTCCTTTCCACGAAAGTGTGAATAGTTTCTCCATAAGTCCGGATAGAAGCAGTTATCACTTCGCCTAATGTGTCTTTAGTCGCCACGGGTTGAGTCACTGATTCTGCACCACGCGAAACTGTCTCATGGTATGATTTTGTTGCATCATCTACCCACAAGGCCAGCACTTTCACACCATCACCATGTTTTCTCACATGGTCGCTTATTTCGCTCTCGCTGATAAGAGAGGAAGTGAACACAAATCGTATTTTGTTTTGCTTCAATACGTAGGAGGCACGATCGCGCACGCCTGTTTCGGGTCCTGCATAGGCAATTAACTCAAAACCAAAACAGTGCTGATAGAATAGAGAAGCCTGTTTAGCGTTGCCAACATAAAACTCAATGTAGTCTGTACCATTGATGGGAAGAAAGTCCTGATCCATAATGCTATCGTTTGAAACGATAAAATTAATCATTCTTTAGCTTTATATTTTTAAAATCGTTGCCAATTCTATAATCTTGAGGAAAATACGAACTATGGATATAAAGACACTTGACAGTAGCTTACAGGAAATTGTAAAAAAGAGAATAGCTCTGCAAAAGTTAGACTATAACAATCCCAAATATGACGAAATAGAAGAGGCTCTTCACGATGCTGAAGACAGCTTTCAGGATGAATATGGCGATTATTTAGAAGAAAGGTTGCAGGAGATTCATGATGACTATTGCCCCGATACAGACATTCTGCATCCTATCGCTTATATCGCAAAGACTTATACTGTAAATGCTAAAAACGAATACAGTATTGCTACCACAGAAGGCGTTTATGTTGAGGTTGACCGCTATCCTGGTAAAGACACTAAGCTAGCCTTGTTGCCAAACCCGTTGCGCGTTGTTTTAAACGTAGGCAAGGATACGCAGCAACTTGTTTGGACTGCTGAGTAAACCAGGATCGCGTAAGCTTACAATTTAAACTGTAAGGTGAACAAAATTCCAAACCTTCTAGGTGATGGCAAAAGTCCTGTTTGTTCAACCCCTGACGCATCTTTGTAGGTAAATGATTTCTGTTCCAGATAAGATAGGCGGTGCACAAAATCTATTCTTAGAAAATGGAATATATTTTCTACGCCATAACCGAATTCCAAATAGGGTCTACCTGTAAAATAGCCAGTGCGTGCTGCTTGTGCACCATTTTTGGTATACAAGGAAATTGAATTTCTGTTGGATTCGCTCAAATCTCCTACAATAATATTGGTAGTGCCCACCAATCGCCAATCCAGTTTCTTTAGCAAGGGAATACGGTTGATTAAAAAGCCCTCTAGAAATTGACGGTATCGAAGAGAAACATAGCGATCGCTCGTGAATTCGCCAAAATCCATAAGGTTGTAAGTAAATTGTGAATAGATGTTAGACCCATTGCCCAAATGCACCGCTAATAAAGGATAAGGAAGCGTATTGAATATTTTCTCGGCAGTTAGCGTTATAAAGCCCACACCCAAAGGCCCCAGTTTAACTCTCTTTTCGATATTTAAACGAATCTTGTCATAGTCATAATCACCACCCAAAACATCTTTGAATCCGTGGGTGTATCTAAACGTAATAACAGGCCATTTTTTTGGACCAACACTGATACGCTCATTTCCATTTTGGAGAAACGTTTCATCTCGTGCATAGCGCGATTCGAGAGCCACTTCGGCAAACTGATAATGGTCAATAATTGTGGGGTATGGTGCATTGGGATTTTCTTTATGCCCAAATTCAAAAGCTGGATCGAAGGTGTGATAACGTAAATTTATTTTTTGCGAGAAGCCTTTAAACAACTCTCGTTGAAAGGATGCCAAGCCTTCGTGGTAATAATATCCTCTCCTGAAATTGCCCCACCGAGCGGCTGTTAAAAATAAAGGGTTAGAGCCTAACACTTCTTCATCCACACCAAGCCGAACCATATCATCGGTATATTTAACAGTGAGTGTTGTCCATTTCTTTCTAGAGAATATGTATTGAGCAGCCAGCGAATACTTAGGACGTGAGTCTTTAAATCCATAAGCCAAAAAGCCACTGTACATCATTTTTCGGCTAAAATGCCTGTTTGTTTTAAAGCCTGCTTGCAAACGAAATCCTTCAACGGAATTCCAAGCAAACGTTCTTAAGTAAGAGCCGACTTCAACTTGTCCTAAATCATAATATCCATCTACCAAGGCTTTGAAAACTTCCGTGTAGGTTTTTACAATGGGTATATTCCGGAGTGTGTCAATCATTTTATACACACTTTTTTCGGTAGCACTCAATGGCTCGTGCCGAAGAGAATCCCAAAATACCTCATCATCATTTACTTGTGCATCTTCAGCTACTTGAATTCTTTTTTCATAGAAAGCGGTAGGCCTTGGTTTATTCAAAACAAAATTCCTGTTGCTAGTATAGAACTTAGCAAGCATGCCAGCAGAGCCTTTGCTTATTTCGCTTACATCTACCAACACCCTATTTTTTATTGGCAACCAAGCTCCTTGATCTATTTGTTTTAACTCTTGTTGGATTTTAATCCGTTCAATAAAATTCACGTTAGCGCCTCGCCCCACAGTCGCATCAATTTGACGCAGTGCATAGCCTTCTTTGGTGATCCACATCGAGCCTTCAAACGCTAGCTCGGCTTCAGCTCGAGGAAAAAAATCAATACGATAACAGAAGTCTTTTCCAATGTAAAGGCTATCCAACAAATCATATTTATAATACGCACGCCATCCATCGGCAATGGGCGACACAAAGTTCTTATTAAGAATAGTAAGCCAATTCAAGTAAAAATTATATTCTTGAAAGCTTGAGCCAACTACTTGCGTAATCATCGAGCCATCATCTACACCCACCCCACTTATTTTAGTGTTCTTAATCTCTTCTGTTTTTAATGATGGGTTATCTCGATAATAGATTTTAGAAACCGCTTCAGTAATGAACAATGGTAATATCGCTTTGCCATCTTCACCCACAATCCTATCGATACTATCCAACACCATTGCTACTTTCTTCATCAATTTCCGTTGCCTAAACTTGTCAGAGATTTTGTCGATATCTACTTCAGTTTTGGTATACGAATCATATTCATAGGCCGTAAGCTGACGCTTATCATTTTTATCTTTGTTTTTAACTACTCGCCTCAATATTTCAAAAGCAGGGTTCTCGCCAGAATTAACAACCACTTCCTGTAAGTTGGTTACAGCCTCAGTCAATTGAAAATCGATGGTTTGATTCGGAGCTTTACCGATCGTTTTACCTCTTGATTTATACCCTATGTATGACGCTATGATTGAATCGCCAAGCTTGGATGCCTTCAGTTTGAACTTGCCATCAAAATCGGTATTGGTGCCAACTCTAGTGCCTTTAATAGTAACATTAGCAAAAGGAATAGGGTCGCCAGAATTGGCATCGGTAACCTTACCTTGAATTAGTATATCTTGGGCATTACAGATGTTAAAGGAAATCAGTGATACAACAAGAATAGCAAGAATAGATAGATACCGTCTTCTTAAGGAATAAAAATTCACAGGGTAAGGTTTAGCCAACAAGGATCAAAAATAAGGATTTATACGGAACACCTAATAGAATGGATGAACGGTTGATAGTTTTTTTATTAATTATAATTCATGAGTTTTGCAGAATATCTAAGTTACTATACACTATTTGAAACTAATCTTTCGTCTAATCCCTTCACAAGTAATACTTAGAACTAGCTTAATGAGATTCAAACTTCTTTTCTTTTTAATATCTTGCTCTCTATCAAGTTTTTCACAAGTTAAAAATCGGGAAGCTGGAAATTTTCCAGAAATAGATTCAACAGAAGTAAAAGCCGATACTGCTGTTCAATACAAAAACAAATTATTGGTCTTTCCTCTCGTGGCACTCTCTACTGAAACCAGTTGGGTTTTTGGTCTTGCAAATGCCTACATTTTTAAAACTTCTAAAAAGGATAAAAAGCTGAGAACGTCTACTATGCCTTCCGGATTTCTTTATACACTCAACCAACAAATTTTAATTGCCTTGGGGGCGAATATATATTTACCCAAAGAAAAATATATCATTCGATTTGAAAACTCATTTAGCAAATTCCCCGATAAGTTTTGGGGTATTGGAAATGAAACTCCTGAGAGCGGAAAAGAAAGCTACACCTTCACTCAGTTTTATATTAATCCACAGCTTCACAGAAAAATTAGGAATAATTTCTTTCTTGGAATCGGTTTGGATTTTCAAAGTGTGTATAATATAGGATATGATGCTACTGGCAATTTTGCGAAGCAAGAAGTACTAGGCATCTATCAACGTGAAGATTACCATGTGGCGGGATATAGTTTTTTTATCATGAACGATTCTCGCAATCATACTTATCAACCTAATAAAGGATCACTATTCCGAATTAAATTCTCTAACTTCAATCAAAATGTAGGTAGCGATTATAATTTTCAAGTAGTTGAAGCTGATTTTAGAAAATTCATTAACCTTGGCTCAGACCAGATCATTGCCTTTCAAGGATTAGGAACTTTTACCTTTGGCGATGTACCCTACAGAAACCTTGCTGTGCTAGGTGGCAACGTGATTATGCGAGGCTATTATTCAGGCAGGTTTAGAGACAAGAACTTTTTCGGATCGCAAGTTGAATATCGATTCCCCATTTACTGGCGCATTGCAGGTGTAGGTTTCGCGAGTGTTGGTCAAGTATCCAACAAAATTTCTGATCTAGGCATTGATAGATTTAAATTGGCGATTGGCGCTGGCCTTCGGGTTTCAATATTGCCCAAAGAGAAGTTAAACCTTCGCTTTGATATTGCACATGGCAATCAACTGAACTACTATGTGGTGCTAGCTGAATCGTTTTGATTCTGCGGTAACAAAATTGAAAATAGCCAAACTATTCACTTGAAAACTGCCTTTTAGGCGAATGTTATTTGGATTTAAATGAAACAAGCTACACGATCAAATCCCACCAAGTTCTCTTTTGAGTAATCAGTAAGTTGATAAGAAATTTTGCTACCAAATCATTAGCGTACAATGTTACCTCTTTATAAAATTTTGCAACTGTAAACAGCTCAAAGCCCAACTGAAGAGATGCCCCCACTTTATAACAGAAAAGCTGCCACAAGTCGGGCAGCTTTTTTAAACTCATTTTTACCACAATTTTAACCGTTTTATAATCACTTCGCGTAAATCCAATGCCATCAAGCATTCTAAGGGATTTTACCAACTATTTTTGACCATTATGTCTTTTTATAGGAGTTCTAAGGACAAGATTATTTAGTTGATAACCTTATCATTGCCAATAGTTCATAGTATTGTTCTTGCTCATTAAACGAAGACATTCCTTCAGTCCTAAATCTAACATTGCCGTTTTTGTCAATAATAATTTTAGTTGGTAAGCCAGTTACTTTAAATTTATTGACGACCTTATTACTAGGATCAAAATAAAAGAAATCTTTATTTAATTTGCTTTCTATTAAACGAAGAGCACGGTTCTTTTCTTTATCGATATTCAATAACAAAAAGACAATTCCTTGATCTTTGGAATATCTTTTAACGGCTTTTTCTAAATTTTTAAGTTCTTCAATGCAAGGAGGACACCAAGATGCCCAGAAATCAAGTACAATAACTTTATTTTTATATTGACTTGAAGATATCTCATTACCTTGCAAATTATACAAAGTGAAATCTGGACTCGCTTCCTTTATCATTTTTGATTTTAATTTCTTTTCGATCAATACCCTTAATTCATCCTTCAAAGAATCAAATAGTAGAGCACCATTATTCTTGTATTGAAAATAAAATTTATCGATTGTGTCAGAACTCTTTCCAATATTAATTAGGGTAACTATTTCCTTCAAGGCTTCATCAATCCTACCTAACTTTGCCAAACATTCAATGTAGTGCTCATTTATTGACACCTCTTTATATTTTGATCTTGTAACAGCTTCGTTTAAAATGAGTCTAGCTTCTTCAAATTTATTTTGTCTAAGTAAACTTACACCTAACAAGTCTAAAAAATCCCCCAATCTTTCTTCTCTAAAATTTAAAATTTGATTTTCAGTATAGAATGGCAGATCAATCAATCTCCTTGGAGTGTTTAGGTTTTGTTTCCACCATTCAGTTGCTTGTCTTGATAGAGATTCAGCAATCTTAACATTTTTATCCTGTTGACCTTCTAAGGTATAATTCAAAAATGGATGCTCGGGCTGGGTCATCTGTTTTGTCGGCTTATGGTTTTTTTTGCGATCATTTATACCTAACAACTCCCATGTCGCTCGTTGATAAGCATAGACTTTAAATTCATCGTCAAAGGTGTTTAACTCTTTCAGCCAAACGTCAATAAGGCCTTCGCTCGCATACGCCTTGACCATATAGCTGAGCATCTGGCCTCTTCTGCTTTCCATCACTCTTCGTGTAAACTCATCAGGAAATGGTTGAGAGTATATTTCCTTAAATTTTTTGTAAATAGATTTTTGTTTTTCAAAAGAAGCTTGAGTTCCAATATCTATCAATAGACCTAGCGAATTGGTCTGTGTCGCCCAAGATCCTTTGGGGAATAGGTCAAATAGAAGTTTTTTATATTTTTCTGATGAAATTGTATCGTTAATTCGGGCAAAATTCTTGCTGATCCCATTCAGTAAGTCCCATTCGTCTAAATCAGGATATTGGCTATAGACGTCAAGATTGGATTTAAAAATAAGTCTATCTTCTTCTTTGTTTAGATCGAGAGTTTCTAAATACCATCTGATGTACTTTCTCTTTAATTCTGGGCTTATTTTGAAATCCTCTTCAAATAGTTTCCGTGCAGTATCAATTTTTTTCCCAAGATTAAATGAAGATTCAGGAGGCCACTCACCAGCATACATTTCAGCGATACTAGAAAATGTACCAGGCTGAATTTTATCATTTAGATAAAACGGAGTCCAGTAACCTTCACCGTTATTATTATCCATATGATCTAGGTTATCGAAAAAAATTGCAATTAATCCTTTTGCCTTTGCAGGTATTGAATCGATTTTGCCTTTCCAACTTTCTCCTGCCTTTTCCAACGATACTTCTATTACCTTAGGGAAAAATAGCTTTTCACCGATGATATGTTCATTAACTCCTGTGAAATAAGCCAAGCAATGAATCTTTTCATGGCTAAGGATTTTATTAAAACCTGAATTGTAAATCAACGTTAATGGCTGATCGATAGTTGGCTTCTCAGGAACGAATTGAACAATAGAATATCTATTTTGTCCTAGAACGTCATAAATTAAAAATACAATTGGAATTATTAGTAAAATTCTTAATGTCATTTGTAAATCAAATGACACAAATTTCTTGTAATAAGGATGAATTGATGTTGTCATTGTTTTTATAAGTTTGCCTTCGCGGGGTCATCTTCTTTATTTCTACAAGACCAATTGAATGAAACTTCCTTTTAATCTTTCACCTCAAAGAAATATTCATCACTAATCGGTCTTCTATTTTGGTCGACTATGGCTGTTCGACATGTTCCGCAGGGCATGTCGAACTCCAGATAACAGCAGATTTGCAATCTGCTTTAGATATTGATTACAATGCATCATCCGATAAAGTTAAAAGCCCTTTTCTTGTTCCATAATGATCACAACAACTACTGTATGCATACTCTTCTTTAAATATTAAACCATTCTACTAATACCTCTACTTACCTCAATCATATTATGGCATTACAAATGCCAATTTATCTTTAGTTCGACATGCCCTGCGGAACATGTCGAACAGCTAGGAGTCATACAAGTTCAGGCCAAGATCGTCTTGGTATATTCAAAAGTGAAAAATTATTTTTAAATAAAAATCAATGCATCAATATTTTTTTCGAATAATAGATGTTTGCTCTTGATGGCTTGCAAACATCAGGCATTCGAAACTACGAGACAATTAAGTTACAGTAATAGCTCTTTCCTTTACAAGAATTGCTCTTTCGTTAACAGAAAGAGCTATTCTTGTTCTATCACGAGCTCGTGTCTTACAAGCAAAAGCTTTTCTCCTTATACTATGAGCTCGTGTCTTACAAGAGAGAGCTATTCTCCTCACATCAAGAGTTCTTTCTTTAAAGAGAAGAGCTCGTCTCCTCACATTAAGAGCTCTTCACTTAACAACAAGAGCAATTCTCTTTAACTCAATTGCTCTTCCCTTACAAGAAAGAGCTATTCCCTTCAACTCAATAGCTCTTCCTATAAAAAGAATTGCTCTGCTTATGAAGTAAAGAGCTATTTTAATAAGGTTTCAATCCCTTGCCATCAAAGAAGTTATTATTTATTAAACATTGGCACGCTTTTCGCTTTTGCTAAACCGTTAACGTAAAACACTACCCCCTATGCACGTAGACTTTACTGCTGATTGAAAAGTTGAACTAACGCTTGGCTGCCTCATAAGAAACTTTTTTGAGCGAACTGCAAAGAAGTCCATCGGCAGCAGCCGGCATAACCAATTAAATAAAAAGTATATGAAAGCTCGAGTTAGTTTGGGGCTGGCGAAGTTATCGCTGCCCCAAAAGATTGAGAAGGCACGCCAATGGGCGGCCATGGTTGGCGGTAACGCCATTTTTGTGAACCCTCTGCCAGCATTGGCAGCGATAACGGATGGGGCCAATGCTGCGGAAGCAGCGTACAATGCGGCTCAAAGCGGTGGCCCTGCGCTAACCGCAGTAATGAACGACAAAGAAGTGGAGTTGGATAGTCTCTTGACCCGATTGGGCAACTACGTGGAGATTATTGCCAATGGTAATGAAACCATTATTCTAGCGGCTGGCATGGACGTGCGTGGCAAGGGTGGACGCGGTGCTTTTAAGTTTGAAGTAACTTCTGGTTACCATGAAGGTGAGGCAATACTACAATCGCCTGTAACACCTAGGGCGGGTTATGTTTGGCAAAAGAGTGTTGACTCGCTACCTGCCGAAGCTCCAGCTCCTGCCAACGCAAGTACATGGGAAATTCTAGGGTTTACTACGGTTGCCACAATTACGGCTACTAGCCTAAAACCAGGTACCCTATATTGGTTTCGGGTAGCACCTGTTACCAGCACAGGGCAGGGCTTGTGGAGTGACCCTATTAGTTTGAGGGCTCAGTAGTATGTTCTGCTTTTTTACAAACCCCGATATCCGTTCGCTATCGGGGTTTTGTTTTTTGAGATCATCCTATCTCCAGAGTTAATTTAGAAAATACTTTTAAGTGAATGAACTCGCTAACGAATCACCAAATTAACAAATCAACGAATTTGTTTTTTATCTCCCATGTGATGTGGTACTGTGTTAAAAACGTACAAGTCTAAAACGGCTTTGGCTCTAGCAAAATATTCGCGAATGTAAACGCGCCAAGCATCTTCTTGCGCTGGCTCAGCGGCTGCAATCGCAACGGCATCCATTGCATAAAAATTACTAATGAACAAGGCACGATAACAATGAAATGGCTGAGTGATGATAATGATCTTGTTCTGTCCAAATATTTCTTTGGTGCGCACAATTGAATCGAGCGTGCGAAGCCCTGCATAATCAAGCGTAATAATTGAATCTGGAACTCCTGCTTTCATTAATGCTTTTCGCATTTCAAATGGCTCGTTGTAGTAGCGAGTTCTGTTATCGCCACTTAAAATAAAATGAGTAACCTTGCCCTGTTGAAAAAGATACGCTGCTGTTTTGATTCTGTTTTCAAAAAAAGGATTGGGCGATCCATCGATAAGCTTACTACTTGTGCCCAATACCAACACACTATTCTTATTGCCTGTTAATTCACTTACCTGAATGATTTTACTTTCCGTGCTTTTAATAATCCAGATATTGACTGTAACAATTAGCAATACTAATGCACCCAACAGGTAAGTCAATACCTTTAATAACTTACTTACGATCTTAGCCATCTACCCAACAAAGTTAATGGATTGACAGCCGAGAACCTTGACAACATGAAGACTAATTTATGCTTTCGATTGATTAGCCAAAAAATCACGTTCTACAATATCAGGTCTGCGTATGGCTTTTCTATACCATTCGTAGCGAATTTGAATTGTCTCAGTTTCACTTAAGCCTATTGGCATTCCAATAGTGCGTGCTTTCGACATCACCGTGTTCAAGCAAATAGCAGCACTTACTGAAATATTTAAGCTTTCGGTAAAGCCGAACATCGGTATTCTTACTTTCATATCAGCATTGGCCAATGCGTATTCAGATGTGCCGCTCAATTCGTTACCTAATAAAATTGCCAACTTTTGATCAACGGGCACATCTTCAATAGCTACACCTTCTTCACTTGGGTCTGTAGCAATTATTTTATAACCTTGTTCTCGTAGTTGGTTGAAGCACAGTGCAGTATTGTTTTTACCAATTGCATTGTGTTTCACCAAATTCATCCACTTGTTAGCGCCTTTCAATACTTTGGTATTCAATTCATACTTACTTTTATTTTCAATTATGTGGATTTCCTGAAGCCCCATACACTCGCAGGTGCGCACAACCGCACTGCCGTTTTGCGACTGAAAAATATCTTCTAATACAATGGTAATATGTTTGGTGCGTTTAGCCAGCACTCTCTCAATAGTTTCTCTTCTAGGCTCTGAAATAAATTGGCTGAAGTACTCAATCAACTCTAGTTTTTGTTCATGCGATAGCATAGTCTTTTATTAATCGTTCACCAATATCCAAAATCATTTTTTTTGATACCATTCCTAACAACTTAAAACTAAATCTTTATATTCGAAAAATAGAATAATTAAGTAAGAATGTTAATTACAAAGAATTCGATTACAATCGTATTGATACTGCTGCTGCAAGCACCTACTGCGAAACACATTATATTTTTTGGTGATAGCCTCACGGCAGGCTATGGCTTATCAGCAGAATTCGCTTTTCCCGCTCTTCTCGAAAAAGCATGGAGTAAAGAAAACAAAAAAATAGAAGTGACCAATGGTGGGTTAAGTGGGGAAACTTCAGCTGGCGGACTTTCACGTATTGACTGGCTTCTACGCAAACGTGTAGATATATTTGTATTGGAGCTTGGCGCGAATGATGGCCTGCGCGGATTGCCACTCGATCAAACAAGAAAAAATCTTCAAGCCATTATTGATAAAGTGAAATCAAAGTATCCTGAAGTTAAAATAATATTAGCGGGCATGATGGTGCCTCCCAATATGGGCAAGCAATACACAAATGAATTTAAAAATATGTATCCCCAACTTGCTAAAACAAACAACTCAACTCTTATCCCATTTATACTCAAAGACGTTGGCGGGATCGAAAAACTAAATCAAGCAGATGGCATACACCCTACGGCAGAAGGTCACGCTATAATAGCTAATAATATAAAACCAATTATCGAGAAATTGTTTTGATATGGAAGCATTCAATTAGTATCCTGAAAAGTTATTTTAAAAGCTATACTTATATAGCTTTAGTATCTTCCTTTTACTCACCTTCTCCACTTTCACTTTCATAGAAATATCCACTAGGGGTCTGTCACCCTGTGCAGTTGGTTGAGCGGTAATCTTATCTATTACTTCAATACCATTAATCACTTCACCAAATACGGTATAGCTCATATCCAAGTGAGGAGTTCCACCTACGGTGCGATAAACCTCACGTTGATCATCAGGGATAATTCTTCCCGAACGTTTCTCAGCCGTAGGAAACATATCATCCGTAAATCTTTTGCCTTGCACTATATAAAACTGGCAACCACTGCTTGCCTTTTCAGGATTGTTATCGCGGGCTGCAGCTATCGCACCTTTCTTATGAAATAGTTTCTTATTAAATTCTGCGGGAATTGTATAGCTAACATCTCCTTCACCTAAAGAAGCTCCAGACTTAGCTTGTTTAGAAGTAGGGTCACCACCTTGAATCATAAAATCTTTAATGACCCGATGGAAAAGCAATCCATCGTAGAAATGTTCTTTGGATAGTTTTATAAAATTAGCTTTATGCTTGGGCGTTTCATTATACAATATCAATTTCATCTCACCATAAGAAGTTGAAATTGTAATTAGATAATCCTTTGATGATTTCTTCTGCGAGAACGCTTCTTGTGATACCAAGCCAGCCACTAGCAACGCCATGGTATAGTTAAATAATCTCCTCATTAAAAACGCATTGCTATTCTACCTTTACACCTAAATTATCTCCAAGCAAACTAAACTGTTCAACCCATTCAGCATTGATTTCAACATCTTTCTGATTTTTAATTTCTACTGAAGTTTCAAAATATAAATTTTGACTTTGGTGGAGATTTGGTTGCAAATTAAGCTTAGTGAAAATAGGAAACAGCTTATTAATGCGGGTTATCCTACGCAAGTTTTCATGTTCCTTCTTTAGTTTGGTAATTTCCCTAAATATAGTTTCGCCTGCTAGTATTGATAATTTCTCTGTGTCATCAATTTTGAGGTTCCAACGATCCATTTCTGAAGAGACACGCTCCAATTCTTTCGTGCTTATTTTATCAGACTTGAGCAGGTTCACCAAATCTGCATTGAGAATATATTCAAACGTGGTTTTAAATGCGTTAGGTATAGGTATCTCGTTATTAGCCAATGCAGTGATCAATGGATAATCGCGGTTGTAAACTCTGCGCAGCGATTGCTCTAACTCAGCCAAGCTTTGCTGCGAGATGTAATCAAACACCTTCCGTTTCTCATCTTGAAACAACTGCCATATCGTATATTTTTCAGGCCCAAAGTATTTTTGCATCAAGCCAATCACATCTCCTAGTCTCCCATCTTCAAAAGCCCTCACCATTCTAAACTGCATACTAGCAAACCTATCAGGCTCCATATCAAGCGATATATTACCAATAATATTGTGTTTGCCTAAGTGGATAACGGCAAAGGCAAATCGTTTTTCAGATCTAGTAACTTGTGATTTTACTTTAGTTATTCCAAGCACCAATGTTTGTTCTCCTGATTTTTTACGAATGAATAATTCGTTGGAAGTTCTATAATTAAAAATGGTAAGTGAATCGGGTTCATCTTCAAATAACGAGGCCACGGCAAAATGCATACCCACACGTTGCAAATTAGTACGCGATGGAAGCACCAACTTATTATAAACGTTGGCGGCATTTTCATATTGAGTTACATTGCTTGGAGCAAGCTCTAATCGTTTTAAAAATTCAAGCTCTAAGTCTTCTCCTCCTATCTGGCTTGCCAATTGTATCACGCGACAAGCGTACTGCAATACCTGAACTGTTTCAATACCCGATATCTCATCAAAAAACCAACCACAGCTTGTATACATAAGCATGGCATGGCGTTGCATTTCCATTAAGCGCAAAATATGATTAGCACTTGAATCTGCTAACGCATGATCTTTTAAAAATCGCTTAACAGTTTCATCTCCACGGAGGAGAATAATCCCAACATATTCATTACGAGCTTCCCAAGGATTACGCAAAACCTTACCACCTTCTCTTTCAAAAATTACAGCAACTTCATCGCGCAGCCAATCAAGTGCATCACGAAGAGGACCACGCCACTTTTGATTCCAATCAGAATGGCCACCAGAATTACAGCCACAATCAGATCGCCACCTCTCTACTCCGTGAACACAACTCCACGAACTATTTTCAATAATCTTTGCTTCATTTTCAACTTTAACTACAGAAAGAAAATGTGCGTAGTTAGTAAGCGTTGATTTTTTATCTTTCTCTATAAAATCAAGGCAATAGGCAAGTGCCATTTCCCCATGCTTGTGATGATGTCCATACGTTTCGCCATCCGTGGCAACGTGAACAAGCTGGGTTTCGTCATCATTTTCATTGAATGAATTAAATAAACTATCGGCAAATCTTTTTCCATCATTCAACAAACCATTAAAAGCTATGGCTTGCGATA
The DNA here is from genome assembly GCA_038205685.1 of Cytophagales bacterium. Taxonomy (GTDB): domain Bacteria; phylum Bacteroidota; class Bacteroidia; order Cytophagales; family Cyclobacteriaceae; genus ELB16-189. The sequence continues at coordinate 120,344 of JBBRBQ010000011.1, forward strand.
CATCTCCATTGTAAAAAAATAAAACAATCGATTTACCAGAAGGAAGTAAACAGTTATATGCCTTTCTTGTATCAACCGATCTGTCGTTTACGTCTTGCCAATTGGCCGCCCCTATTTTTCTTACAGAAGCCGCTTGGCGTGGGGCTAATACCGTAAACTTAATTCCGTTTTCAACAAGTACTTCTAGCGTTTCATAATCAACAGCGGTTTCTGCCAGCCATATTCCTTCAGGATAGCGCTTGAAGCGGAACTCGAAATCGCGAATGCCCCAAATCACTTGCGTTTCCTTATCCTTGCGATTAGCCAACGGCATGATGATGTGATTGTATACTTGAGCAATGGCGGATCCATGTCCATTAAAATAAGTCATGCTATCCTTATCCGCTTCAAGTATAGCCTCGTAAGTTTCTCTATCCTTTACTTCCATCCACGAAAGTAAAGTGGGTCCAAAATTGAAACTGATTTTCGAGTAATTATTGATAATGTTATTGATTACTCTTTTACTATCTAATATTCGAGAAGATGTATTGGGCGAATAACATTCTGCAGAGATACGTTCGTTCCAGTCGTGATAGGGATGCGCTGAGTCTTGAACTTCAATCACTTCGAGCCAAGCATTTTCTCTTGGTGGTTGATAAAAATGACCGTGAATACAGATGTACTTTTTATTTGATGACATGAGGTAACGGTGGAAATTAATTTATTTTTTTTCTTCAAGCCACAGGCAGCTACTGGTAATTAGTAAGTTGCTTCACAACTTGAAGCTTGTAGGTGGAGCCTGCGGCCTATTATTCTATCGCAAACTCTGCTAATTCTTCTTGTAACTTTAAAACTGTAATACCAAGAGGAGGCAACGTAAACGATACTGAATAATCTTTGCCATGAAACTTAACTGGCGATGTGTAAAGCAATCCGCTGTTGATCACGCCACTTCCTTGGTACTTTTCATTATCCGAATTAAAAACTTCCTTATAGGTTCCTCTGAATGGCACTCCGATTCTATAGTTGGTTCTTACTTCTGGCGTGAAATTGCAAATCACAATAAGTGAATCTTCTCTTACTTCCGATTTACGCATGTATACTATAATGCTATTCTCACGATCAGAATAATCGACCCATTCAAAACCACGTGCGTCAAAGGCATAATAATACAAGGCAGGCTCCTTTTTATATAATGTATTGAGATCAGATAATAGTGTTTGAACGCCTTTGTGCAATGGGAAGTCGGTTAAGTACCAATCAAGTCCAGCATCGTGGTTCCATTCCGAAGTTTGACCAAATTCGCACCCCATAAAAAGTAATTTTGTTCCTGGATGCGTAAACATGTATCCGTACATCAAACGAAGGTTGGCAAATTTTTTCCACTCATCACCAGGCATGCGCCCCATCAACGAACCTTTGCCATGCACTACTTCATCGTGCGATAATGGCAACATGAAATTTTCAGTGAAGGCATACATAACACTAAACGTAATTTCATTTTGATGGTACTTACGATGGATAGGATCGTTTCCGAAATAATGAAGCGTGTCGTGCATCCAGCCCATCATCCACTTTTGGCCAAAGCCAAGCCCGCCCACATAAGTTGGTCGCGATACTCCTGAGAATGCTGTCGATTCTTCAGCAATCGTTATTGAATCTGGATAGTTAGCATAGACCACTTCGTTAAACTCTTTCAAGAAAGCAATTGCTTCCATATTCTCATTGCCGCCATACTCATTGGGTATCCACTCTCCTGCTTTGCGCGAATAATCCAAATACAACATGGATGCAACGGCATCTACACGTAAGCCATCAATGTGATATCGCTCAAGCCAAAATAATGCATTGCTGATTAAGAATGATCGCACTTCAGCCCTTCCGTAATTATAAATGTAGCTGCTCCAATCAGGATGAAAGCCCTTACGGGGATCGGCATGTTCATATAAATGAGTGCCATCAAATTTATAAAGTCCGTGCGCATCACCAGGAAAATGCGATGGAACCCAATCCAAAATAACACCAATGCCAGCTTGATGGAAAGCATCCACCAAATACATGAATTCTTCTGGCGTACCAAATCGACTGGTGGGTGCAAAGTAGCCCGTAAGTTGATAGCCCCATGAACCAAAAAATGGATGCTCCATGATGGGTAAAAATTCTACGTGAGTAAATCCTAAGTCCTTCACGTAACTAACCATCTCAGTTGCCATCTCAGTATATGAAAGCGATCGATTGCCATCATCATACTTTCTTCGCCAACTTCCGATATGCACTTCATACACGGAGTAAGGTTTGGGTTTGCCTTCGCTCTTCTTACGCTCTTCAAGCCATTGCGCATCCTTCCATTCATAGTCCGTCTTCCAAACTACTGAAGCTGTTTTGGGTGGCACTTCTGCAAAGCTTGCAAACGGATCAGCCTTCTCTAGATATTCGCCTGTGTTGGATTGAATAGCATACTTATAAACTTCTCCTGCACCAACACCAGGAAAGAAACCTTCCCATATTCCAGACTCATCCCAACGTGGAGATAAATTATGTTGATCTTTTTGCCAATGATTAAAATTGGCTATCACTGAAATGGCAGTAGCGTTAGGTGCCCACACAGCAAAGTAAGTTCCTTCTTGCTCTTTAAAAGTGGCAAGATGAGCCCCTAACTTCTCATACAACTTAAAATGCTTTCCACCCCTAAAGAGATGAATGTCAAAATCTGTGAACAAGGAGTAATGATCTTGCGCTTTCGCTTGTATTTCTGATTTGATAGCTTTCTTTCCCATATAATTTATTTTAGAGTAATTCGATCGCTCGAAGCTTACTTATGAATTATTATTTAGACTAAGGTTTCTTTTTCTTTTCTTCCTCTTTGGCAAGGAAATAGCGTTGCATCAAATAATATATACCTCGTAATGGAATGTTCACCCAGTCAGGTCTTCCATTCAATTCATAACCCAATTCGTATACGGCTTTTTCAATCAAATACGTGCGGATAAGAATTTCATTTTCCTTTGATAGCTCTTTACTCATTCCCATCTTTTCCATGTAAGCTCCAAAATAAAAACGACTGGTATAATGTTGCCATTGATCAGCCCACTCTTCCAGCACTTCTAAATCCTTGGCGCGATAGTTTTCGTTGAGAAGAATTTTGCCATATGCCGCATAGTGAAATGAACGCATCATGCCAGCCACATCTTTCAAAGGATTTTTCTTCAATCGTCTTTCACTAAATGAAAAGCCTGGCTCGCCTTCAAAATCAATAATGATAAAATCTTTTCCTGTGAACAGAACCTGACCCAAATGATAATCGCCATGAATACGAGTTTTTATAGCATTGATCCGCACTTGATGAATTTCACCAAAGCATTCCAACACAGCATCTTCTAATTCAAGAACTTTCCTCGCTAATATTTTTGTTTCTTCATTCAGTTTATCAAGCGAGTTTTCTAATAGCTTGAAACGATCTTTCACCAACTTGCGTAATGAAGAATACAGCGAACGTTGATAATTGCTAGTGAAATATTCTGGCGTGAAGGCAGGGTTGGTAGTATCGGAAGCTAATGCTAAGTGCATCTCGGCAGTACGTTGCCCAAGCCTCACCACCCGTTCATAAAATCCACGGCCAATAAAATCTTGAATGATTTCTGGAGCTTCTTCAAAAGTGATTGAGGCACGATTCACAAGTTTAGGCAACTTCTCTTTCTTTGCTTTTACAATTACGCGTTCGTAAAATCTGCCTACAGAATCAATTACCACATTCCAAGCATCACCTTGGTTCTCCACTTTCTCTTGCAACAATCCAAATACAATTGTCTTCCCTTCATTGTCATGGAACTCAATACTACCAGCGTATTTAGGAGAATTTTTAAAATTGGTGTTCTCTGAAAGGAAGCGAACAATTTCAAGATCAGGGTTAATTTCCTTTTCAAGCTTACGATAGAACTTGAAGAAGTATTGATCGTTATAAATTATTGCTGTGTTACTTTGATCAGCTTTCAAAATCTTTGATTCAATCGTATCAGCATTTAACTTAGCAAACACACTTGAGTTAAATTCTAGAACACCATCATCTTCTTTGATCTTCGTTTTTCTATCCATACTGGCAAATAGAAAATCACGGAAGCTTCTATCGTAACAGCTATCGACAACAAAACCTGTCTTGCCTTGAATCTCCGCACGACACACAACACTTTGAGCTGTATATTCTACCTTATCAAAAATTCCCTCAGAAGGCACAAAGGTCATTGGCAAGAAATATAAGTCGGGTAATTTTTGAACGTAATGCACCTCAATGATTACCATGAAATGCGTATCACCTTCTACCTTTACAGGAATTACTTTATGGATTGAAAGCTTACTAATCACGCGAGCTTTGCCACCAAACCATCTACACTTGCGCATGAAGGGCTGCAATATCCTGCGCTCAAATACTCGTATCTCGTTGTAATTGTTAAAAATCTTTTCCCACGAAATATCCGTCTTTAGTAATTGTAGCTCGCCACCATCTTTTCCTTGCTCTTTCTTTTCGCTATCGTCTGCTTGAAACCAAAAATATCCATACGGCCCTATCGTGATTGGATATTCTCCATCATCAACGCTTAAAAATCTATTTTGACTAAATACTTCGGTAATGTCACAGTCTTTAAACTCAGTAAAATCCAGAGTAGTAGCTTGAGAGAATTGAGAAAGGTTAGCCACCACAATGATGCGCTGTTTTTCATGCGTGCGAACGAAACACAATACTTTCGCATTGCTACTTTCAATAAACTTCATGTCGCCACGACCAAATACATTTAAACGCTTACGCATGGAAAGCACATTCCTGATCCACCACATCAATGAAGACGGGTTCTCATCGTGCGTAGCAGCATTTACTGATTCATACCGATAAACAGGATCAGTAATAACAGGTAGATATAACTTTTGAGGATTGGCTTCTGAGAACCCTGCATTAAGATTCATGTTCCATTGCATAGGTGTGCGAACTCCATAGCGATCACCCAGATAAATATTGTCGCCCATTCCAATTTCATCTCCATAATAAAGTACTGGAGTGCCAGGCAGCGAGAAAAGTATTGTATAGAGCAATTCTATTTTCCGTCTATCATTATTGAGCAGTGGCGCTAGTCTTCTTCTTATTCCTAAATTATGTTTTGAATTAGAATCGGTAGCGTACGCTTTGAACAAGAAATCTTTTTCTTCCTCAGTCACCATCTCTAAACCAATCTCATCATGGTTGCGCAAGAATAATGCCCACTGACTGTTGGGTGGCGTTATTGGTGTTTGCTCGATAATATCAATGATGGGGTAACTATCTTCCGTGCGCAGCCCAAGAAACAAACGCGGCATCAATGGATAGTTAAAGTTCATGTGGCACTCTTGGCCTTCACCAAAGTAAGCCGCTGCATCCTCTGGCCAAAGATTAGCTTCAGCAATCAACACACGATCTTTGTAATGCTTATCAATATGGCTTCTTAATCTTTTTAAGAAAGCATGTGTCTGTGGTAAGTTCTCACAGTTGGTGCCTTCCTCTTCAAAAAGGAATGGCACTGATGGCAAACGGAATCCATCTACTCCCATCTTCATCCAAAAATCTACCACCTTAATCATCTCCAATTGAACTTCAGGATTATCAAAGTTCAATTCAGGTTGGTGCCGGTAAAAACGATGCAAGTAATAAGCTTTGGCTTGGTTATCCCAATGCCAATTGGATGTTTCTTCATCCGTAAACATAACACGAGCTTCTTTGTATTTATCAGGCGTGTCATTCCAAACATAATAATCTTTATAACGAGAGCCCGCACGCGCTGAACGCGATTTCTGAAACCAAATATGTTGATCGGATGTATGATTGAGAATTAGTTCTATGATAACCTTGATACCTCTGTTATGAGCTTCCTTTAAAAAAAGTTTAAAATCAGCTAACGTTCCGTAGTCAGGATGGATGTCGCAATATTCCATCACATCAAAGCCATCATCTTTTAACGGAGAGGGGTAGAACGGAAGCAGCCACAACGTATTTATGCCTAGGTCTTCTAAGTAATCCAGCTTTTTAATAAGGCCAGGAAAATCGCCAATGCCATCGCCATTGCTATCATAAAAAGCGCGAACACTAAGTTCGTAAAAGACTGCATCTTTAAACCATAGCGGATCGCTCTTTGCCGTTGTTGCCATGCTTTACAGGTTAGATTCGTGTATTTCTAGTTTGAATAAATGAAAAGGTAATTTGTAAGGACTCAACTCCACATAATTCCATTCCTGTGTCCAGGTATATTTTTCTTCTGTGATAAGATCAGTAACCTTCACATTTATTTTATCGCTCAACTTCAAACGTTCTTTCGGCAATTGAACAAACCCTTGTTGATTAGCGAATGCATCTAATGTAACAACCACTAAAATAATATTTGATAGATCATCGGTGGTTTTTAGATAGGCTATCAAGTTGGGATTTTCAATTTCGCAAAACTGAATGTTCCAAGTAGATTGAAGTGCAGCATTTTCTTTCCTTGCTTTGTTCACCAATGAAATAATATCGGTCATCCGATTGGTTTTCTTCCAATCATAATGCCTTACTTCATATTTCTCAGAGTTGAAGTATTCCTCTTTTCCTTCCACAGGTATGTTCTCTAAAAACTCATACGATGGTCCATACATTCCATAACTTGATGATAGTGTAGATGCCAATGCAAAGCGAAGTATAAAGCTGTTCTCTCCCTGATTTTGTAAATGATACGGAAGGATATCAGGCGTGTTTGGCCAAAAGTTAGGCCTGAAATAATTACGCGAAGGGCCATAGACTAACTCTTTCATGTAATCCGTGATCTCTTCTTTATTTACACGCCAAGTGAAATAAGTATAGCCTTGTTGAAAACCAATCTTAGCCAACGATGCCATTACTTTTGGTCGCGTGAAAGCTTCTGCTAAAAATATCACGTAAGGATATTCCTTATTCACCTCAGCAATAGCCCACTGCCAAAATGGAATAGGTTTAGTGTGTGGATTGTCAACCCTGAAAATAGTAACGCCTTGATCGATCCAAAATAAAATAACCGATTTCAATTCTTCCCAAAGCTCTTCACAATTATCGCATTCAAAGTTGAAAGGATAAATGTCTTGATATTTTTTAGGCGGATTCTCTGCATATTGAATGGAGCCATCCGGACGTTGCTTAAACCATTCAGGATGTTCCTTCACATACGGATGATCGGGTGCGCATTGAAAGGCTAAGTCTAACGCCACTCGTATATTCAACTTCGCGGCTTCACCAATAAGCAATCTGTAATCTTCTAACGTACCCAATTCTGGGAGAATTGATTTATGACCCCCTTCATCGCTACCTATCGCCCAAGGCGAACCTGGCTCGCCCGCTTGCGCACGAACACTGTTGTTTTTACCCTTACGATTTAATTTACCGATTGGATGAATAGGTGGAAAATATAACACATCAAAACCCATGGCCGCCACCCGTGGCAATAGCTTAATACTATCATGGAATGTGCCATGTTTACCAGCCTCTAATGAACTTGACCGAGGAAAGAATTCGTACCAACTATTGAACAATACATCTTTGTTCTCAACAACAATTACCAACTCATGTTGACACTTGGTTTCGTTTTCCTTAAGTGGATGTGTGTGTACCAAAGTTTCAAAATCTTTGCTGAGCACCCAAGCAATTGAATCGTGATAGTGCCCTTTGTCTTCAAGCAATTTTGCTTTCGCAAGAATTTCCTTCTTGCCATTTCCTACTTGCCTGAGAAAGATTGCCCCCTCTAACAATTCTGTGTGCACATCAATTTTGGCAGCAGCTTTCTTTTTGAATCCATCGTACCATGTTTCAAAATGATCGATCCATGCATGAATGGTAAAAACATAACGACCTGTTTCATTCACATAAAAAGTTGCTGCCCATTCATCGTTAAACGAATGGAGCATTTCAACAACATCCCAGGTAGCTGTATCCTCTTTTTTATAATTGACTGTGGCGCGAATGTGATCGTGACCATCACCAAAAATATGGGCTGTAACATCCACCCGCTCGCCAACAGTTCGCTTGGCTGGATACAATCCTCCATCTACAGAAGGCTGAACATTTTCTATTATAACACGAGATTTTCCGAAAGTCATACACTATCTATTTTCGTGGGAATTCTTTAATGATCAATGATGCGTAAGGAGGGACAATTAACAAACCTCTTTTCAATTTAATTCTTTTATTGGAAGTTGAATAATCTACCGAATTAAACTTCTTGAGTGAGCCAAACAAGTTAACCTCCACAGGTAAATTGGTAAGGTTATGAATGACCAACACCTCATCTTTACCAGACTTGCGAATAAAGCTGACCAAGTTTTCATTCTCAATGTCTGTTTCAATCAACTCACCTACTGAAAGTGCTGGCTCAGCGTTTCTATACTCAATAAATTTTTTGTAAAAATTATAGATGGACTTCGGATCGCGCTTCTGCAATAGATAGGGAGTAACGGTTTCATCTGTGCTATACTTGGGTGTTTGCCATGATGTCTGCAGCTTGTCTTTCTTTCGAGCCGGTGCCCATAAAAATGGCTCGCGAATAAATTCATCGGGCTTCAATCCTTTCATACCAATCTCTTCACCATAATAAATATAGGGTGTGCCAGGTAATGTAAACAAAATAGCAGCGGCCATTTTTGCTTTTTGCTCATCGTCTTTCAATTCGCTGAGCACTCTATTTTGATCGTGATTTCTTATAAAAGTGGCATCTAAAAATTCTTTAGAATACTTACCGTAATAGTCGTTAATGGCTTTGTATTTTTTTATTATGTTTTTCTTATCGGAGCCTGTTTCCACCGCTTCAATAATGGCATATCCCATATCAAAATTAAAAAGCGATGGTAAACCTTTTAAGTAGGGAGCAACTTCTTCCGCTGGGCTCCACACCTCTCCTACCAAGTACACATCGGGTTTTATCTTTTGCATCTCTGTCCTGAACCAAACCCAGAATGTGTGATTGTCCTCTGCCCTATCCGTTGTAAAAATATGTTTGGCTGCATCCAATCTAAAACCGTCAACACCTAAATCGATTAACCAAAATTTACCAATGTCTATAAATTCATCTTTTACTTTTGGATTATCAAAATTAAGATCGGGCATGCCGCCCCAGAAGTAGCCGTAGTAATGCTCACCCAGTGTATCACCTTTTACAGGATGCCACTGATTGATGTTATCAGAGTCAAATGAAGTCTCTTTTTTAGCGATTATTTTTTCGATAGAATCTTTCTCACCCCAAACATAATAATCTCGATATGGACTATTCCTTTCATTGATGGCGCTCTGAAACCAAGGATGATCAAAACCAGTGTGGTTAACTATTAAATCAATCACTACTTTAATATTCCTTTTGTGCGCTTCCTTTACAAAAAGTTTAAATTCATCAAGTGTGCCGTATTCGGGATCAATACTTTTATAATCCATCACATCATATTTGTGATACGATTTTGATTTCATGATCGGCATCAGCCAAATGCCATTTACTCCAAGATCTTTAATGTAATCAAGCTTTTGAGTAAGGCCTTTGAAATCGCCAATGCCATCGTTGTTGCCATCGGCAAAAGAGCGCACAAATACTTCGTACTTTACCCCATTGGGCCACTGTGGCACTTTCTTTTCCTTACAAGAAAACGCTCCAAATAAAACTAGGAAATAAGCTGTAATCGACTTGTTACTCACTACTATTTAATTTTAAAAATGAATGCATTGAAAGCAGGGATATCCAGCTCGAAAGAAAATTCTTTCGAGAAACCAACCTCAGTACCACTGCGCAAAAGATCTCGAGCAATATAGGCTTCAGTAGAATTTAATTGCAGTTGCTTTACAAGCTCTTCTGGTAATTGAATTTTTACATGCTGAGCTTTATCATTGAATCCTGAAATGATAATAAGCTTTTCATCACTTGAATAGCGAACGAAAGCATGAATCTTATTAGTGATATTGCCTACTTGAATGTTATAAGCCGTGATGTCATAATAGCTTCCATTGGCGATAGTCTTATTAGTTCCTGCAAAGGTGAGAATGTCACTATAAAATTGGCGCAATTGTTTTTGATCATCTGCTAAGGCTCCGCCATCATACTTTCCACCATTCACCCATTTTTGATGATGTGGCACGCCCCAATAATCAAACAAGGTAGTTCTGCCATCATCACCACCAAAGCCTTCTGCACTTGCGCCCGGCTCTCCTACCTCCTGTCCGAAATAAATCATGATAGGCGCTTTATCGATAGTGGCACTGATTACCATTGCTGGGATTGCCTTCCACGGATCGCCAGCAAAAAAGCGGGAAGCAATTCGCTGCTCATCATGGTTTTCCATAAAGTGAATCATGTGTCCGTTAATATCAGCTAAACTAGATTGAATGGCACCAATATCTTGCGTACTTGAATGCTGCGCCATCAATCCGCGAAGTGTATCATACAACTGAACTTTATCGTATAGAAAATCAAACTTGCCTTTGTTGATATAATTCTTGTACTCATCCGGATTATAAATCTCAGCAATGAAAATTATAGAAGCGTTAACTGCTTTCACTTGTGGAATTGCCCAATTCCAAAATTCAACAGGCACCATTTCGGCCATATCGCATCGAAAGCCATCTACATTTTTTCCAGCCCAGAAAACCAAAATGTCTTTCATTTTCACCCACGTATCCGGTACAGGATCGAAATATGTTTTTCGTTCGTGTTGAATATCCACACCATAATTCAGCTTTACGGTTTCATACCATTCATTACTACTTGGCGTTGCCGTAAACTGATCGTTGCCTGTAACCTTGGCGGGATTTTCTTGAAAAGGAGCAACATTAGCAGCACCCATAGCAGCAATAAATTGATAGTTGATGGGTGCTTTAAATGATTGATTAGGCAAATAATAAAAATTATTAGTAGGCTTAAACGAAACACTCGTGTCATCGCCTTCACCTAAGTCTTTTACTCCTGCTGGCTTTACATCCGATTTGTATTTCCTAGCAACATGATTAGGAATAAAATCGATAATAACTTTCAATCCTTCTTTGTGAGTGCGCTCCACTAACTGCTCAAATTCTTTCATCCTATTTGGCACCTCTACAGAAAGATCAGGATCTACATCATAATAATCTTTGATGGCATAAGGAGAACCCGCTCTACCTTTTATCACGGTAGGATGATCTGCTTCAATTCCAAATTTTGAATAATCGGTTAATGTGCCGTGCTCAATTACACCCGTGAGCCAAACATGGGTAACACCTAGTTCTTTTATTCCGCGCAAAGCGGCTTCGTTTATATCGTTGAATTTGCCACCACCATTCTGTTCAATTGTTCCGTAGGGCACATTGGCTGTTTTCTGATTCCCGAAAAGGCGTGTCATTAGTTGGTAGACAACTAGCTTATTTGAACTTGGCTGAAAAGGCATGGTAGTAGGAATTTTTTCTTTTGGAGCCGCGCACGACCACAAAAGAGCGAGGAAACAAATAGATAACAATCGGGCAGTCATAACCAGTTTATGAAGCCACAAGATAATTAGGTATTTTCAATTAGCAATTCGATGGAAATTCAGGCAATAAACTGACATGAGCCTTAATTGCGCCTACGCGCTGATGCCTCACCAATGAGTAGACTGCTTACTCTCAATTTTTATCATGTTTGTTGGTAAAGAAAACTAACAAAGGCTAGACAGGAGAAGAACAAATTTTAAACTTTCCTAACGCAGTCGAAATTTTTGATGTCGGCATTATTCCACTTGTGTTTCCCTGAACCCGCTACCAGTCTCATGTCCAACTACTTTAGCCATGTTATTATGTGAAATCACAGCTACAAAATCAGAGCAAGATGATAAACACAAATAAGGAGGTAGGTTTTTCCTTTAAAACTATGATGATTTTTGCGTTCCTTAATAGTAAAATTCGTGCCTTGCATATCACTTAGTTTTTTTTCAGTACAATTTTAGTTGGCACAGAAAAATCATTATGATGCATACTTCCATCTAAATTTCTACCATCCTCACGAAGTAAATAAACGCCTTCTCTATTCTTGAGAATCCACCTGGCTTCCTTGGATTGAAGTGAACTAAGCTCCAAGTTTAAGTCACCCAATTTTTGCTTGACATTTTCAGCAAAAACAAAAGCCAATATGATATTTGAATCACTTTTAATGTTACCCCTAATAGAATTAGAATCGATTAAGACATTATTTTTGAAGTATAAATATCTACCAATAAGAATATCCATATAAACGTCCACTCCTTTTAAAAATTCCTTACTTGACTTGATCTCAAAAATCAAACTATCACTTCCATCACTTGATCCAATCCATGTTCCCTCAACTTTTTTTAGTTCAGGCAATTCGTAATATTGCCCTTTTACCTGTGCAAAACAGGCACTATTGAATAGTAGAAATAAAATAATGCTTATCGCCTTCATACTTTTAAAATTTAATTACAATTAACATTTATTACTTGATTACTTTGATTTATCACTGCTGCGTTCCAGTTGATAAATCCTGAATTTCCCTTAAAGACTTTAATTCCAGAACCTTCCAATATTTTGAGTAGAGCAAGTTCTCTAGAGATCACTTCATTTTTTCCAAAAACTTCGTTATATAATTTGTAAAGTCCGTTATAACTACCTTCAAAAGCCTTAAACGAGTCCTCATTACCAAAGCTTGCTTGAGAAAAGCCAAGAAAAGCATTTAGGTCTTCAATCATCATCGTATAAGAAGTTCCCTGTGAAGTTACAACACCGGCTGTAAATGTATTTGGGTCGTTCATTTTTCCAGCTTGATAAATAGAGTAAATGACTCTAACGTCTTGACCAGAAAAAGTTGAGAAAGTATCAACGTAACGTGAATTCCTCTTCTTTTTATCAATCAAATCGTCCAATGTCGGAATAACTTGATAGTCGGGATAGTCCCGGCTCGAAATTTTTGGTCAAATCAACCTCATCTATGTATTTCTGTAGAGGAGCAGTTATCCCTCCGCCAACAAAGCCTTTCCTTCTTAGCAGAGGTTCTCTTGTGGTGGCGCTTCGTTTAAGCTTCAAATGTTTTGAACGCCTAATCTTGAATTAAAATAGTCTGATAGTCAGGACTTAAACCGAAAAGAAAACTAAATAAAGAGTAACTAGTATGAGGTTGGTAAAATTCTCCATGCGGGGTGCCTCCTTGAATTTTGTAAGAGAAAAGTAGCTTGTGAGAAATATAATTATAGTGGCCATAATATTGTTTGAGCTTACTATTTAATAAGAGGCTGTAAACTGAACTGTGTCAAAGAAGGAAAAACACCAACTTTGACACTATATGAAAAAAGAAGAACAATTTAATTTAGAACAGATCAGGAAGAAGGCCTTGGAGCAGTTCCGCTCAGGCAAATCGTTGTACGGCAA
>JBBRBQ010000012.1:0-115951 GCA_038205685.1 Cytophagales bacterium
CTATCCGTAATCCTCTTTTGAATTACTGACTCCAACTCTTCCAAATTTATCCCCTAAAAACTCGTCCGTCTTTAAAAGCTCTTTCTCCTCATCCCTCCTCTCTCCTTAGCCCCCTACACCGTTTTGGGAGTGCAAAGGTAATGTAGAGATGAGACTATGCAAGTTCCGAAAGGAATATTTTTAAAGTTATTTTCTGATAATTGTCTCAGTTCTGTCTGGGCCAGTAGAAACAATTGTTATCGGGACATTTAACTCTCTCTCCAGAAAGGAGATATACTCAGAAAGTTCGACAGGTATATTTTCCTCTTTAATCCCGTTAAGGGGAACATTCCAACCCTTCATTTCAAAATAAATGGGGATTATTTTCTCATTTACTAGTTCGTAAGGCAAAAATTCAGTGAATGTTCCGTCAGCTAACTGATACTTAGTACACACCTTTATGGTAGGAAAAATGCTCAGTACGTCCGCTTTCATCATTAACAACTGACTAACTCCATTAATCATTATAGAGTACTTGAGCGCTGGAATATCAATCCATCCACATCTTCGGGGCCGCCCAGTTGTTGATCCAAACTCTTTGCCTTCTTTTCTAATCTTTTCTCCCTCTTCATCAAATAGTTCTGTTGGGAATGGTCCACTTCCAACTCGCGTGCTATAAGCTTTAAAAATACCATACACTTCACCAATATGCCTCGGGGCAATGCCTAAGCCTGTGCACGCTCCTGCGGTAACTGTGCTGGAACTTGTAACAAAGGGATAACTACCAAAATCAATATCTAATAAAGAGCCTTGTGCTCCTTCTGCAAGTATTGATGAACCTGATTTTAATTCCTGATTTAAAAAGTATTCACTATCGATAAGTTTGAACTGTTTGAGAAACTCAACAGCTTCTAAAAATTGAGACTCCAATTCAACCCAATTATATGTGAGTTGGAAATTCTTCAATATCTCAAAGTGATGATCGGCCAATTTTTTAAACTTCTCTTTAAAGTTAGGAGACAGCACATCGCCTACTCGTAAACCTTGGCGACCAATTTTATCTTGATAGGAAGGGCCAATGCCTTTTAATGTAGAGCCAATTTTATCAACACCTTTGGCAGTCTCTTGCGCTTGATCCATCAAACGGTGCGTTGGAATTATCAGAGTCGCCTTTTTTGAGATGAATAAATTATTCTTTACATCTAAATTATACTTCTGGAGCTTTTCTATTTCATTCTTAAACACAATAGGGTCAAGCACCACACCATTGCCAATTACATTTTTGGTTTTCGCACGAAATATGCCTGATGGGATCTGGTGTAGAACATGTTTTATGCCATCGAATTCAAGTGTGTGCCCTGCGTTGGGGCCGCCTTGAAAGCGCGCCACGACATCGTATTTAGGTGCCAACACATCTACAATTTTTCCTTTGCCTTCATCGCCCCATTGGAGGCCTAATAATACATCTACTTTCATAAGTTAGTCAATAGTTCATAGATGATAGTCTATGAAAATACAAGTTTAAGAATTATTTTTTGGAAAGAGTTAATGCTTCTTCTTCGGATTGAACCACTTGGAAGATTGAATTTAGTTTGGTGATGACCAACAGCTTCTTCACGCTTTCGGAAGGCTGCATTAAATACACTTCACCACCTTTGTTTCTAAACTTTGTGAGAATAGTAATCAACACCCCAATACCGCTGCTGTTGATGTAGCGAAGTTCAGAGATATTAATTACACATATTAATACTTTAAGCTCAATAGCTTCATTTACCGCAGTTATCACTTGGGCACTGTTATCTTCACCTATTAAATCGCCAGCGATATGCAAAATGAGCGCATTCGACTTTATCTCTTGATTAAAATTCATACTCGTTTGTTCTCACAATTAACTTTTGTGCAAGATGCATACAAAATTAATGAATGATGAATCACATTAAAATGAAGCAATTCTTGCACCGTGTTTTGAATATTTTGAATACGCGGATCGCAAAACTCGACTACTTTGTGGCATTCAGTACATATTAAATGATCGTGCTGTTTGTAGCCATACGACTTTTCATACTGTGCTAAATTTTTGCCGAACTGATGTTTGCTTACCAAATCGCACTCTACTAACAAGTCAAGCGTATTATAAACAGTGGCCCGACTTACTTGGTATTCCTTGATTTTCATGTTGATGTATAGGGAATCTACATCAAAATGGCCATCCATTGAATATATCTCTTCTAGAATGGCATAGCGCTCAGGCGTTTTGCGCAGCTCCTTTTTTTCGAGATAAGCAATAAAAATCTTTTTTACCTCTTCGTAGACTTTTGAATTGAATGGCATTAATAATCTATTACGAATGGCAAATTACGCATTCAATTATGAATGGGCAATTAAGAAATATTACCCATTACCTTTAACCAATTCATTTACGCTAGAATTATCCGTGCTAGCACGGATGGCTGTGGATAAGTCAAATATCTATCTTGCACGAAGGTCATATCCCTATTAAATGAAAAAAATCGCATTCATTATCTCATTTATTCTTTCTTCACTACTTGCTCTTGGCCAGCAAACAAAGGGCGATGCGTATTATCAGGAAGCAAAAGAGTGGCTAGACAAGAGTAACAATGAAAAGGCCATCAAAGCGTTTTTAGAATCTCGAAAAGCATACTTCAAAGAACAAAATTTCTATCGCTACTTCGTTGCCACACAAGCATTAGCAACAATGTATGATGAATTGGCAGAAGGCACTCAGTCAGAAAAGATTATCCTAGAAACCATAAGCACGATTCCAAAACAAACCAATGATCAACTTGAACTGCACGCCAAGTTGCAAGCCGATCTTGGATACACTTATATAAATGTTTCTAATCAACCCGAAAAAGCAGTGGAAGCTTACACACAATCCATCAACTTATATGAGCGCATAGGTAAAGCAAATACAAAAAACATTGCCTTCGAATTGGTGAACCGTGCAATAGCCAATCAACAGATTTCTCAATACCAATTATCGACTGATGATTTCATCAAAGCTATTTCCATTTATGAAAAAGATTCAACAGTGTCCACACAAGATATCGCGAACAATTATTACACATTAGGGCGAAATTATACTGAATTAGAGAAATATGATGAGGCTCTTGCCAGTTTACAACACGGCCTACAGTTACTTGGCACAGTTGATAAAAATGAAACACACTCTTCATTTTATAATGCAATTGGCAATTGCTACAACTCGCAGCACAAGTACCAATTAGCCATTGAAAATTATAGTTTAGCTAAAAACATTAATGAACGAGTGTTTGGAAAAGATGCAGACAACTATTGCCTCAACGTAACCAACATGGGCGATGCCAACAAAAACATGGGAGATTGGCAAACGGCATTACTCAACTACCAGGAAGTGTTGACCATCTATCAGAAAACGCCACCTAAAGATTTGGAAAAAGTTATCTACTTATTTATTAGCATAGCGAACACTCTAGATGGGTTGGGTCTACCAGAAAAATCACAAGCTGTAGTTGAGCAGGCGTTGGTATTTGCGGAAACTGCAATAGGTAAGAATAGTATTGAACAAGCAGAAGTTTATAAGCACATGGGTGTAGTGGCTTACAATAATGGAGAAGATGACAAAAGCCTGGGTTACAATTTTAAAGCGATAACAATTTTAGAGGTTAACAACTACCCTAAGAATGGGTATTATGCTGAAATCTATGAAACCATCGCTCAAGCATACGATGCGCTTGATGACATTGCGCTAGCCTTAAAATATAAACAGCAAGCCAAAGATATTTATACAACTCTATATGGTGCCACTCACTCTTCTGTCGCTTTGGTGATAGGAAGCATGGGACTTAGTTATGAAATCTCTAATCAATATGACAAAGCACTTGAATTACTGGATCAATCAGTAGCAATTCTTATAAAATCACCAGAATCGAATAAAACATCATTGGGAATAACCTATATGGATGTGGGAAGAAATTATCTGATTAAGAAAGAACCAAAAAGAGCTATTGAATACCTTGAAAAGGCTCGCGCTATTTTTGATACGGATAGCAAGAGCTTCAATAAAGCAAAAGTGTATAATGAACTCGGAGCGGCTTATTCATCAGCTAACAATCAAACTAAAGCAGGTGAATGTTTTCAGAAAGCCATTATCGCCAACGCATTCAATTTTGAAAACATGTCACTTGATTCAAATCCTGATAAACAGGATTACATTAACTATTATGAATTGGCAACTTCCTTTATTTCAAAAGCTGATTTGTTTAGACTAAAATCAGACAAGGCAAATTTATTGAAAGGCATCCAACAGCTTGATGCCGCTGATAATTTGCTGAAAAGAACCGCGAGTGATTTCAGTAACTCAGCCGATCGTTTAAAACTATCAAAGCTAAACGCATTTTTTACTGAGGCTGGAATGCAATTGGTTGATAAGCTTTACCAACTTACGCATGATCTCATTTATCTTGAAAAGGCATTTTATTATTCGGAGCGCAGCAAGGGCAATGAATTATTGGCTGATATTAAATTAAGCAAAGCCACATCGCTTGCGCGGATACCAAAAGAAATTCTTTTACGCAGAGCGAATATTTTAAGCAGAATAAATAATCTCCATCAACAACTTGCCGCAGCGTACACAGAGCAAAATCAGCCTTTGATTTTGAAACTAAAGACGGAGGATTTTGATTTAGCCAAAGAGCAAGAAAGCATTCAGGCAAAAATGGAAGAAGCGTCACCAAAACTTAAATCAATCAATAACAAGCGGCTGCTTCCAACCTGGAGTGATATAAGAAAAACGCTGGATCCAAAAACCGTTATTGTTTCTTATACCATTACTGATTCTGCAAAATATATTCTTATTGGCAATTCCACATCTCTTATCCTGAAAAAGATAAATCCAACAATAAATCTGGACAAACTTATTCGAGGTTACATTAACCAACTCAAATTCAAAGAGTCATCATATAAGCAAATTGCTTCCAAGCTTACCGATGTTTTATGGACACCCGTTGAAGAAGCTTTGGTAGTGTTAGGGATTACTAATCCTGAAAAAATAATTATCATACCCGAAGGCTCATTAAATTATTTACCCTTTGAATCACTTGGCAGTGATCAATTTCTAGTAGAGAAGTACACGCTGCATTATATTTATTCGGCAGCTTTACTTTTAAATACCAACAAACACTTATCTAAAAAAAAGCCTTCATTCATTGCTATGGCTCCTGTGTTTACTGATAAAGAAACCAATTTCGTAACTAAATCGTGCGAACGCTTTGTAGAATCTACTCACAAGGCTGATACCACTAGCCGTGCGTTTAGCCTCAAAGGAGATTATATAACGCCTCTGCCAGGTACACGAACTGAAGTGGAGAAACTAAATCAGATACATACCGACAAAGGTTCGCTCACAAAATTTTTTATTGAAGAGGCTGCCAACGAAGAGTTGATAAAAAAAGGCGAGCTAGAAAAGTTTGATTACATACATCTTGCCACACACGGCTTTGTGAACAGTGCCTACCCAGAACTATCGGGATTGCTGCTAACGCAAGATCAAAAATCTGTTGAAGATGGGGTGCTTTATACAGGCGAAATATTAGGGTTAACATTAAATGCACAACTAGTAACTCTGTCGGCATGTGAAACAGCCCTTGGTAAAAAGATAGAGGGTGAAGGCATAAGAGGATTATCAACTGCTTTTATATTTGCTGGTGCAAAAAACGTAATCGCCTCGTTGTGGAAAGTATCGGATGAAAGCACTTCAGAATTGATGATTGAATTTTATACAGAATTGCTTTTAGGTAAGGACAAAGCAGCAGCCTTAAGGTTAGCCAAGTTAAAGCTGATTAAAAGCGACAACTTTAACAATCCATATTACTGGGCACCGTTTATTCAAGTCGGTACGAATTAGGATTAAATTTCAATAAAAATAACCCATAGCGGATACTGAGCAGAATTGTCATTAACTATCAGTTAATATCTCACCTTGATCGTTAATTATCGCGGTTAGTCTACGATGTATTACGTTTGAAACTAGACGTAAGACGTTTAATCTAAGACGTGCCCCGTTTGAGACCAGAGGCAAGACGTTTAGTCTAAGACGTGCCACGTTTGAGACCAGACGTAGGACGTATAGTCTAAGACGCGCTACGTTTGAGACCAGACGTAAGACGTTTAGTCTAAGACGCGCTACGTTTGAGACCAGACGTAAGACGTTTAGTCTAAGATGAGCTACGCTTGAGACCAGACGCAAGACGTTTAGTGTAAGACGTAACACGTTTGAGGTGGTAGCGACTAAATAACTGTGTAAAGGCCTGATTCGGGCTGGTGAATTTGATTAGAAATTCAATTTATCAGCCAAATTGGTTGCAACTTAAATTTTACTATAGACCTACTGTTATACAATGGAATTTCCCTAGAATACAGGAAGCCAGGGAGAAAATACTCCCTGGCTTCCTGCCTCTCTGTAGTTAAAATCAAAACTTAAAATTCCAATATTACAAACTCGGTTCTTCTATTCGCCTTGCGACCATCCTCGGTATCGTTAGTAGCTATTGGATTGGACTCACCATAACCCTTGGCCTGAATGCGCTCGCCAGCAATGCCGGCTTTCACTAAATACTCGCGAACTGATTTAGCACGATCGTGAGATAGCTTCATGTTATAGGCATCATCTCCAACATTATCGGTATGGCCACCAACTTCAATTGTCATGGTTGGGTTTGTTTTCAACAAGTCAACAGCTTTTTCTAGTTCTACATTACTTTGTGGCGATAGGGTTGCTTTTCCTGTCTCAAAAAAGATATTGTTGATTACAATCTTGGCACCTTTCTCAATAGGCTTTAACTCAATATCTTTTTTAATAGTCTGAAATTTTGCCGCAGTAGGCACATCAAACAATTCGGAATGAAAGAAGAAACCTTCTTTGTTGGCCGATACGCTGTACGTTTTACCAGCGGGCAACACCACCAAGTATTTGCCTGTGGCACTGTTGCTTTTGTTGATGGCAATCAGCTCGCCTGTGTTCACATCTTCCACCATTACATAGGCACCCACCTGTGCTTTCGTCTTTGCATTGGTAACTACACCTTCCACCACAACGGTAGGTGTTGGGCGCATTTCTTCTGGTATTTCTACTTCATATATATCAGAATTTTTACCATTACTGTCATAGGCTGATATGTATCCTACTTCTCCCGATCCTCCAATTGTAAAATAATCGTCACGCCCTGGAGTATTCAAGGGTTTGCCTAAGTTTAGGGGTATACTCCACTTCCCATTCTCCAATACTGTTTTGAAAATATCATAGTTGCCATACCCAGGATGACCTTGCGAGGAAAAATAAAGCGTTTTGCCATCTTGGCTCAAGAAGGGTGCATTTTCATCTAGTGGCGTATTTACAATTCCACCTAAATTCATCGCTGGTCCCCATTCGCCAAAAATATTTTTCTCTACCATATATAAATCGATTCCCCCATAACCATTGGGTCTTTGTGAGGCAAAAATGATTCGATTGCCATCGTAGGAAATTGTTGAATTAGAATCCCAAACATCACTATTTACAACATTTCCAATATTTACTTGTGCTGACCATTTATCGCCCTCTAATGTTGAAAGATAGATGTCAGAACTACCTATTCCCCCATCCCTAGAAGAGGTGAACCCAATCAATTGACCATCGGCAGAAATAAAATCAATACCCTCCATTTTATCTGTGTTGATAGGCTCTGGCATTAATTTGGGTTCGCTCCAAGTTCCATTAATTTTTTCGATGAAGTAAATATCTTCATCGCCTTGCTCTGCACCAGCATCTTCTTGAGAAATTCCGCCAACCCTTCTGGAGGTAAAATATAATTTTGTGCCTGTAGGATCAATTACTGGAGCGTAGTCATTGTACTTGCTGTTTATTTTATCCGAAAGCTTTACAGGACTTTTCATTGTTGTTTGAGCATTTTGAAGTGCTTTCTGTTCTCTGGCATAACGGATTCTATATTTTGCTTTGTGATGGTAACTGGTCTTAGAAGATTCGTTCGGATATCGTTTATCAAATTCTTCAAACATTAAAATCGCTTCATCAAATTTTCTAAGCTCGGAATAGGCAACGCCAGCTTCATAATAAAACCAAGCCCAATAATTTGGATTAATGCCTTTAAGAATATTGAATTCTAAAATGGCCTTTTCAGGTTGATCAGAATACCGATAGCAAAGCCCTAAATAATAAAACGAATCCTGGTGAGTACCATCTGCCTTTATCGCATCTTGAAAATAAGGAATGGCCTCTAGGTATTTGTCTTTATCATAAAGGCTTTTGCCTTGCTCATAGTTGATGGCGACTTTATCGCCCACTACAACATTCTTTTTGCGCTGAGCAACTAAGAATGAACTTGAAAGAAGTATGAAAATAATAATGGCAGATAATCTCATAAATTTAAATTGTTAAGTATTAAAAAAGCCCTTTGGAAAGTGGAAATCCAAAGGGCTATGTTCTTATAATTCAACCTTATTATTTAGCGCTCAATTTTGTCACCTTCGATTTTCTTATCAAACTACCCGATTCAAATACATATAGATTAAGTCCATCATCCGATAAATATGCTTTGGCATCTTTGCGAGCATCAAAGCGTTTGTATTTAACCGTGTTCAAATCATACACAGCATAGTCGCTGCCTTCTGTATAAAGAACCAATGTGTTGCCCCCGTATAAAACCTCATTATTACGCCTAAGTGGCGTAGATTTTCTGAATTTACTTGAAGCCGTGAGCGAACCGTCTGATTTCTTTCTAGAGCTCACGCCTTTCTCTCCAATAATAACTACCTGATCTTTAAAATCAATTATTTCATCAGCCTCTCCAACGTTATCTTCCTTTAACGGTTTTTCATAATTTTCCTTTCCAGTGGTAATATCCATTGAATAAAGCGCCTTGCCTGAACAAACTATTACGTTGTTATCGGATAAGAATAAGTTGGTTAACCCCTTTTTCATTTTCTCTGATTCCCATAACTGCTCGCCCGTGATCGCATTAAAACATTGAACGTTTAGAGGCTTTACATTTTCACTTTTCACTCCAGATACAGTACCGTCTTTTGTTTTACGGATATACTGTACTTCCACTGTTCCACCTACTTGCAATATTACTTTGTCGCCTGCAACATAAATACCAGGAATGGCCTTGGCATCTTTAATTTCTGCTGATTGCCAAACCATTTTGCCAGTTTTAACCGAATATTTCTTTAGGTATTGATTTCTTTTATTCACCAAATCGAGAACATAAATATAATCGCCAACAATAACTGGCTTCGCCACCACGCCATAAGCAACGCCACCTTTTTCTTTAACAACTTCGGGTGTTTGATCGTACACTGCAGCCCACAATGGCTTACCGTTAGCATAATCAAATACTTGAATGCCATTCATATAAAGAAACACATTGCCGTCTTTGATTCTAAGACTAACTAGACGCTCTCGTGTTACTAGTTTCTTTTCTACAATACCGCGATACGTTTGATCCCAAATGATATCTCCATTTTTGGTATTAATTCTTATGATTTGATTTTTTAAACCAGAGAACAATGCACCCAACGAAGTTGCCTTCATGTTGATCATTACGATAGATCCATCATCCTGCACATCATAAGCACCCACTATACCTTTAAATTTATTGGTTTGCCAGAGCTCTTCACCAGAGCGAGCCTTGATCATGGTAAGACTTTCTTTAGTGGTAACTGCGAATGCGTTTAGTGATGAGATGTAAATAACACTCTCTTCACCTACATCCTGATATTTATTGGAAATCCACAATAGTGCTCCAGAAGTGGCATCAATGCAAGCCATCTTATCCTTTCCTATTTTGCGATCGAAAACAAAAATTACTTTAGCATCCCACATCGGAATGACTTCATCTACTTTACCAAGTTCTTTGGATATCTCGCTATACTTTTTGTTCCATAATATTTCACCCGTTAAGTTATTGAACACAGTAACTTCTTTCGCACTTGAGGCATACGAATAATCGTCTTTATCTTCATTGCCATTGGCAGTGTAATCAAACGAATGATCTATTTCTTTTTTGTAGATCTCAGTCATGTCATCTTGCGCACGTGCGATGAACACGGCAAGAGTCATCATAAAAATTAGAACTGGTTTTTTCATAGCTGTTTTTAAAATTTAAGTGTGTAGCGCAATTTTACTCTTTCTTTTTTAGGAATTTTTATATTTTCGAAACTAAGTTGAGTTAGTTTATCTTTTAATGCGTTCTTTTTGGGCATGGCTATTTCAGGGGTGGATACCATAAATACAGTAACTATTTTTCCTTTGCCTTCCACAGTAAGGTCAACAACAAACTCGCCCACTATCTCATTCTTTTGGCAAAACTCGATAAGTTGCATCAATGGCTTACTAGCCATGGTGGCGAGCTGGGCTTTTATTTCCTCTATAATAGCTTGCCTAGCAGATTCTGAAAGTGCATTGGGGTCTTTTAATGTGGCTTTTGATGATTCTTCGCCTCGCTGCGCATTAACTTCGGTAGGTGCTTGATTGTTTTCTCCGGTCGCTGTTTTATTCTGCGCCAGAATAATCCCGCTTTGCAAGAATATAAAGATCAAAATCAACACTATTCTAGTAGCAATTAGTTTTCTCACTGTGTTACTTTTTACAAAATTCAAAATTCTACCTATTGACACTTATCAGCAATACCCGTAATAGGGTAATTTGTATCCGTACTAGTACGGATACAAACTTTCGATTTTAGATGCGAATACTAAGAAGAAAAATGCTAGTTTATTGAATAAATTGGAAATTAAAAATCTTGCCATAGCCAATAATAAAATCAGCTATGGCAAGCAGTAGAATAACTTATTTTTTCTTCTTCTTAATATCTTTTATCGGCATAGCTCCTGCTTTTCCCAATATTTCAACAACATTAGTAAATTCTTCGCTTGCGGCAAGGGTTGCTGCTGTTTGTTCAGGATTAGTGATTTTATAACCTTTTGGTGCACCCATTACTTCACCCAAAGTTTCGGCAATTACATTTATATCTTCTTTAGCACCGGCAGCCAAGAGTGCTTCTACTAGTTTGGGGTAACCATTATGAGAGGCAAGCATAAGAATGGTAACATTATCATATACAGCATGAATTGCTCCTTTCTCCAAATTCTTAGCAGTAATTCTTAGTGGCATTCTATCTTTTCTTTTTATATCGGCACCTGCAGCCACTAAAAGCAAACCTGCATCTTCGCCCTTCATCGAATAGGCCGCATAACCCATTGCCTGCATACCTGTGGAAGATACAAGGTTCAAATCTGCTTTGGCATCAATCAAAGCCTGCACAGCATCTGCTCTATTTTTATCCGCAGCCATCATTAAGGCAGTTTGATTGGTTGTGTTAGCTGTAGCATTAATATTTACTTTCGCATCAAGCAATAAGGTCATAATATCCGCCACAGAAGAGTAATTGCTTTCCTTCGGATTCTTGAGTTTTTCTGGTAAAGTAAGACCTGCTTTCTCTAAATAAGGTACCGACCTTTTAACAGATTCTACTTTCTCTGTTGGAGTTGCAGCTTGTATTGCTATCATAATGAGATTGTGGCCAAAGGAGTTAGTGTATTTTGTATCAGCACCCGCTTCTATTAACAGTTTTATAACATTTGCATTACTGCTCATAAAGGTAGCAAGAGACAAAGCCGTTGCGCCTGCTACTGTAACCGGTTTCTTTTGACCTGGTGCCATAATGGTGGTAGGGTTTGCTATTGCCTTAACATCTGCTCCCGCTTTAATAAGCATACTAGACACTTCAGCTTCGCCCCATGTAGCAGCAGACATGAGCGCATCGGCACCCACTTTATTTTTGATATTAACATCCGCTTTGGCATCGAGCAAAAGTTGCACAGCATCTGGAAACCAAATAGCAGAAAATAATGCGGTGTTTCCTGTCGCATCTTGAAAATTTACATTGGCACCTGCAGCCAATGCCGATTTAATACCTTCAAGATTATGCTGCTTTACGGCAGTGAAGAGATCTTCATTAGGATCTGCGAAACTTGCCAGAGGGATAAGTATTAGCAATAGATAAATTCTTTTCATGATGTTTTGGTTTACTTGAAAAACAAAATTCTACTAATCGCTACTTTTCATCAATACCCTTAAGCTGGTAGATTTTAGTACGTACTGGCACGCATACCTCTTTCACCACACCTTAAAATCAAACTCAAGATTTTCTTTGCGTGAAGTGGGAGTTTGTTTGCCGTTGGTCAGCTCTCCAACTCGTTTGATAACGTAATCGCGCAATTCTGAAACTTGCACATCTGCATCTTTATTAAGATTGGCATTGCCCGTTTTTAAGCCTTCAATCAACGAATAGGTAAACACGCCATTTTTCCATACATCATTTTCAAAAGCAAACTCAACACCACTGGCTGACGAAATGACCATTGCTCCAGAGCCTCTTCTCAAATCAGAAAACATCATGCGCATTAATTCAAATGGATTGGTTATTCCTCGATCGTTGCTCGTCAGGTTTTTAAATCCTCTGCTCTTCACTCCCGTATCCGCTGACTTTGCTGTGTTAGCACTCACTACAACTGATTCCTTATCCAACTCACCAGAATGACACGCATCTACAAGCATCAGTTTCTTTCTGGCTGGCACTTCATCCAACAATCCTTCCAAGTCATTGTACTTTAAACCCCTAGCTGCTGGGTTATTAAAATCCACATCGGTGGTGCCAAAGTAAAAATCAAGATTGTCATCGAGCAAACCATGACCCGCGGCAAATAAAATAACCTCATCGTCTACCCGAGCTTGTTTCAAAAATATCTTTGCCCCCTTTATTTTCTCTCTGGTTGCCTCTTTGTCAAGAATAGTCATGGTTTTGATTGAACCAAATTTTCCTGTCTGCTGCTCGTAGAGCTGAGCTATGTCACGGGCATCTTTAGAAGCATATTGCAAATCGAAATTATCGTTGGCATAATCAGAAACACCTATGGCCAGAATGTATAGGTTGGGCTTCACAACGGGGCCTCTATAATTTACATAGCGTGTTTCTTGAAAACTTTCAACACCGGCAGTATTCAACACAGAAACTTGAATTTTATTTTGACCATTTGTCAATTCAATGATCAGTTGTTTTTCCAATGACTTGGATGGAGTACCTTTTAACGAAAATCCCTTGGCTCCATATAACGGCACATCGTTTACATACACTGTTAAACGCTCCAACTCATTTTCTTTGTCCTCAGCCTTTACTTTAAAAGTGATTAGTTTTTGAATTGATTCAGTAACGGACAAATCAACTTCTAAGACTGGCGCATTTAAGTTATTGGTAAGTGAGCTCTCCAAAATGCCCATCTTCTCCAATCTTTTTTGATAGGCTTTGTAAAGCAATTCTATTCTTTTTCTTGGCAAGCCTCCAATCCTTGAAAGTACTATATTGGGTCTGTTCAGGCGCAAGTCAAATTGCTCAAATGGATAAAACTTGGGTGAGCTTCTTATGCCTTCATTGATTAACCACCCTACTAATTTTGAGCCGTGTTTAGAGGCCGTGTAATACCCATCGGGCGTAAACAAAATCCATTCATTGTTATCTGCGATATAAAGATTAGCAATGAGTTTAAGCGTTTTAGTATCATAAATTTTTATTTGCCCATCGGATTGGCCCGTATAAAATGTTTCGCCATCTTTTGATTTTGCCATGCCATAGGCTCGTGTGCCAGTGGCGGCCATCGTGTTGGCAGCATCGTTAACAAACAATTCTCCCTGAGAGGCAATAATTACTTGTCCATTGCTCAATGTTAAATAGGAAGTGATAGGGTCATTGAACCAGGTACTAAATTCAGGCCTAGGTGGTGCTGATGGTTCTTTACTATCTGACTCGGCCGTAGAAAAATCAGATTCTTTTGCACTTTCTATTACAGTCAGATTTTTTAGGTCAAATGCTTTTTGAATGGCACCATAATGATTGATTCTTTTTTGATCGATAGTGCTAGTACCATAGCCAATTAAAAACGGATTGGTTGGATTGGCTCCTACTCTAGTAATCTGATTGCTGAATTTTTCTCCACCCAATTTAAATTTCACCTTTCCTGTCTTTTCTTCCCACACATAGGTAATGTTACTATCACCTCCAGATGAAATAACAGAATTACCGTCTGGACTAAAAGCTACAGACATGGCATCTTTGATATGCTCTTTGAATGTTACCAGGGGTACGCTGATAGAAACAGGTGCTGTCACATTCTCTAAATTAATTGGATATACTCTTACTTCTCCTCCAACAGCTACAGAAAGTAAATTACCAGTTGCATTAAAATCCAGAGCAAACACACTAGCATCTATTTTTAAGGGTATAGTGGCAAGCAATATTTCTGATGATTCACCCTCATCTGCCTTACCTCCTTTGCTATCAAAGATTAGGACCTTCCCATTGAAATCGCCTGCCGCAATGTATCGCCCTTTAGGATCTGTGGCCATTGACCTCAACATTGCTTTACCGGTAAGTTTGCCAGTAATGGCACCGCTTTTTCTTCCTGCAGATTCGCCAATGAGTTTGTGGCTCGCGGCACTAGTGGCAGTCTTTAATGTATATCGGATTACCATTCCATGTGCATCGGCAGCAAAAACATCCTTTGAATCTGAACTAAATCGAACCGAAAGTACAGTATGATCGCAAACGTCTACTAAGAAATAAGTACACTTTGGAATGAACTCCCGCGCAAAACCTGTCATTACAAATTCTTCCTGAAAGGTAAGTTTCCCTTTTTGAGGATCGAGTGAATAAATAATTACTTTGTTGTCAAGAGCCCCTGAACAAGAGGCTAATTTTTTTCCATCAGGTGAGAAGGTTACACTAAAAATAGATTGTTTATGATTAGCGGAGACATCCACGATTTTACCGGTTTTAAAATCGATTAGCAACACATAATCTCCAATGTAGTTGGCTGTTTTCTTATCATAGCGTTGCCCTACCGATGAGCCGCCCACTGCAATAAATTTTTTGTCTGGAGAAACATCCATAGTAAAAATCTGGCCTTCAATACCCGCATAACTAGGGACGTGAATTGTGCGGATCAATTTACCATTCGTTGCATCCCAAATGCGGATGGTTTTATCCCACGAGGCAGTTACAATCTCTTTTCCATCAGGTGTGTATTTGATAGACTGAACAAAATCGTTGTGTGTGCCATTCTCGATTACAAGTTCAGGGGCTTCTTTTAGATTGGCAAAAGGAGAGAAAGATTCCTTTCTTACGCGTGGCATAATATCGTTTTCGGTCTCAGCCTTCTTCTCTACTTTTGGTTGATTGGCAAGAAGGGAAACAAAATTCCAACTGCTAATTTTACCATCCCCCCCACCTACAAAAATAGTATTTCCATCTGGTGAGAACACGATTGATAACGCCTCGCTTCCATTGTTCAGTCTTATTAATTCTTCTGCTTCTTCAAACTTCCATACGATACAATTTTTATCAGTTGATGCGCTCACTAAGTACTTTCCATCGGGGCTAAAGACGATGGCTTTTACAGCACCATAATGCCCTTGAAGAGTGGCCTTCTTTTCGCCAGATTTTGTATCCCAAATGAGTATACTGCGATCTGAACCAGCGGCAATGTATTTGCCATCGGGGCTGAAGGATACATCATGAACTTCACTTAGGTTCTTATCATATTCTTTAATTAACGCTCCGGTCTCCAGGTCATTCAGCCGAACGCTAGCATCTGTGCTTAGGCCGCTCGTTGAGGTTACAATCGACTTTCCATCGGGGTGAATATCTAATCCCAAAATAAGATTGGATTGAATATTGAGTGCTTTTAGAAATTCCCCATTCTTTGCATTGTACGATCGCAATTGATATCGATTTGCTAAAACATTCCCACCTACTGCTAAAATCTTTTCTCCATCCTTACTGAAAGCAACATCATAAATGGAGATGTCTTCGCTTCCAAATTGAATGCCGCTTCCCTTGAAAGGAGTCTTTCCAAAATTAAATAAATGGGTGCCCGCATTGATGTCCCAAAGATTACCTGTCTCATCGCCACTACCACTCAATAGTGTAAGGCTATTACTACTAAAGGCAAGCGCATTGACAGCCTGCGTGTGAGCTTCCGCTGAATACTTAAGCTCTAAGCCAGGTAATGTCCAAACCTTTACAGTCTTATCATTACCCCCACTAGCGAGGTACTTACCGTCATTACTTATAGCAAGTGTAGTAACTCCTTCAGTATGTGCTTTTACTTTTTTTGCTATTTCACTTGGCTGAGCAATTGCAAAAAAACTGCCTACTAACAGGTAAATAATAAGTGCGGAACGATGCATAGAATTTAGAGTTGGGTTGAAAAAAAAGAGCATGAAAGTACGTAGGCCTGTCATGCTCTGTTTCAATGTTTATTTCAGTTTTTCTAGCACTTGATCCACACCAGGGTATGTTTTTACGATATCTGGGTTTGTATATTTTGCATTCTCCATCGCCTCTTTGCTTTTTTCATTTTGACCTGTGAAGTAATAGGAAAAGCCAAGAAATACATAAGCCTCAGCATCCTCGTGAAATTCTAAGGACTTCAAATAATCAGTTATTGCGCTATTATACTCCTTCTTTTCATACGCTTCATCTGCGCGGCTCATATATAACTTACTTAATCTTGCTCTTAAGTTTTCATTATCTGGATATTTTACCAGTCCATCATTTAACATCTTTTCTCCTTCATCATATTTTTTATCAACGGCATACAGTAATAAGCCCAAATAGTTATAGGCTCTGCTGTCAGAACCTCCAGCTGCAATTGATTTAGTGTAGTATTCTTTTGCTTTCGGATAGTCTTTTGAATCATGGTAAGCAAAGCCTATAGACGCATAAATTCTTGACAACGCAATCGGGTTTTTGGTAGGTTCAAAATATTTAAGCGCTGTATTTAACATGGCGATTGATTCTTCATATTTCTTTTCATCAAACAAATCATTTCCCTTGGTGATTAATTCTTCCTGAGTTTCCACCTCTGTCAATGTAGTTTGAACCATTGGTGCCACACCTACAGGCTTAGCCGTAAATGCAATAAGCGCATCTAGGTTAGGGTAGAGTATCTTTATCGTAGCAGGTTCAGCAGCGGCCTTTAGTTTTTTTAAGCTCGTTGCAGCATCGGCATATTTCTTTAAATTATAATTGGAGAAACTTAGATAGGCTAGCGCCCTTTCTTCATCAGGATTATCATCTACATATTTTTGGAAGTTAGTAGCGGCTTTCAAATAGTCCTTAGCGAGATATCCCTTCTTTCCTTCTTCAAATAGTATAGTAGATTTTAAAGATGATATGTATGAATTGTCTTCGGTTTTTAAGCCAGCATTACAAATTTTCTCTGCTTCGACTGAATTCTTGTCTTTATAGTACAATCCTTTAGCATAATAGTAGTAAGTGGAAATACGTGCTTCACCTGTAGCTAATGCTTTTAACGCATAGTCCTTAACCTTTGCATAGTCAGAAGCAGAATAATAAATTATCAGGTTGTCGTACACCTGCGCTAACATTGAATTATTTTTTGTGTCTGCAATAGGTTGGATAAGGCTTTCCATCGTCTTAATACTTTCCGCAGTTGCTTCACTCAAATTGCAAAGATTATATTTTTTAAATGCGTCATTGTTATCAATCGCAAGTTTGAAGAAGTTACTTGTTTTTTTCGCTTTCTTAATTTGAGTTGTGTACGTAGCCGGTGCTACTGCCATGAATGCAGCTGCAGAATTGATGATTTGTTTTAACACAGGTTTAGGTATCTCATTCAAATCATAATTACTTGAACCTGCAAAAGAAACTTCAAATACGCCATATAATAATGCAGGATTATCGGGGTTAAGCTCAAGTCCTTTATTATAACTTTCCAGTGCTTGTTCCAGCATGTTATACAATAAAAAGGCTTGGCCTCTAAGGTCATATGCTTCAGGCTTAGAAGGATTAATCTCAACTGCCCTATTGTAGTATATAAGCCCCATTCCTGGAGTCTTTGATCCCATAGATTTACCTGTTTCTAAACCTATCTTACCTTGTGTCAATAAGTCATCATAAGATGAATTATAAAATTTGGATGACTTGTCAATTTTCATTTCTGAAAGTGAAAGTGATTGGCTAAAACAGTTAACGGATACGCACCCGATAAAAGCAGCGAAGACTATAATTTTCTGTAACATAACATTGTGTAATTTAGGTTTGTATTTATTTTATTGGATTAGGTTAATTGTATTTAACTATTGGCATTGCGCTTATCGTGCTTGGCTTTTGAGTAGTAGGGTGTTGCGCATCATTAGTGAGTTCTTTCACACGTTCAGAAACATAAAAATCCAATTCTCTTAAATAGATTGTACCATCTACTCGTATATCGGCTTTTCGTTTTTCCAGCCCTTCTATCAGCGCAAGTGTAAAGGCACCATGAGCCCAGTCTGCATGCTCTAATGAAAATTCTGATCCTGTAGCAGCGGCCATAATTACTACTCCATATTCACTAGATGCAATCTCTCTCACGGCTTCCGTGTTATCCGAACGTGCTTGCCCCATGTTGGTGCCCAGTTGGCCGCTATGACAAGCATCTACTAACAGCAACACTTGAGAGGGAAGGTTTCCAATTAGATCAGAGAAATCGCGCCAATCCACGCAGGAGATTTTAGGATTGGTACCATCACCATCATGAGGAACTATATAAAATTGATTCTCATGGTTTATTCCATGAGTAGCAATAAAAACAACAACTACATCTTTAGGTGTTGCTATTTTTTTGACCTTGTCGAAGGTGGTTAAAATTTTTGCTCGTGTTGCGTTTTCGTTGAGTAGCGAAAAATTATAAACCATGTTAAAGAGTTTATCTTTCTGATCTTTAAACACCGTTGCAATTGCCTCGGCATCATCATCGGCATAGTTGAGGTTATAGGTTGTATTTTTAAAGTTGGAGATGCCAATGGAAACGAGGTAAAGATTAGGAAGCTCCACATTACTAGCTACCGCTTGAGTTGATGTAGTAACAGTTGGGCTTGGTGTTACCCTTTTTTCTTGAGACTGATAATTGATTATTCGCGGCTCAGTTAATATTGTGGAAACTTCATTCTCGGCAAAAAGCTGAACAGTAATTTCTTTCTTACCATTCTCCACCTCACTGGCTGCTACCACTTCAAGCCCTCTCGATTGAAAACTTATCTTTGAAAGATCTAATGTGTATGACAGTTTAATTGAGGTACCAATTTTTTCAACCGTCATGTCTTCCAATTTAGCTAACGGTCTTCCGTTAACAAGAAGCTTAACATTTTTTATAGGATTATTCGATTCTATGTGAGCCTTTACTGTAAACTGTAAATTTGTTGTTGTTTGCACGAATGTAGATGGCTCTATCCAAGTAATGGTCGGTGGTAGAAGTTTTACTATTTCTTCTTCCGAAGGAAGTTTCACTTTTAATTTCTCAGCTGCGGCCTTTAATGATTTTTCCTGAAGAATTGCTTTGATGAAATTTGCTTGATGGAATTTTTCTCGAAATTCCGAAACTTCATGAAACTCGGCCAACTGATTTTCCTTTTTGTTAACTAGCCATCCAATATATTTTTCACCACCAGCCGAGGCATGATAAAAACCACTTGGCGACCAGATAACCCATTCTCTATCATTTGCTGGAAAATAAGTGAGAAGTAGTTCGCGTGTTTTATAATTCCAAATGCGAATGGTTTGATCGCTGCTAGATGATAACAAAAGATCATCACTAAAAGGCGCAACTGACCAAACCTCACCATTGTGCCCAATCAATCGGGCGTTCATCTCGCCCGTTCGTGAAAAAATTGGAATTGCAAACGTAGCCCCAATAGCAATTGTATTATGGTCGTTCAAAAAAGTGTAAGATCGAATCTCTCCATCTCTTACAGGATCAATTACTAACGAGCCGACTCCGTAATTAAGTTGTTGTGCCGATTCTTTATAGATTTTACTTCCACCATATTCCCTATCTTCTTGCTTAACCTTGTCTTGCTTAGTTATTACTTTGCTTGTAAAATCGGAGAGATTAAATATTTTTTCAAGTGGGGCATCTTCTAAAATAGACGTTGGGTTCGACTGGCCATATGCGATTGAATTTGCCATCGCGCCAACGCGAAAAATTCCGTGGCCTTGGCCAGCTAATTTCCTTACGATGGTGCCGTCTTCAGTGTTCCAAATCAAAATCTCCTTTTCATCGCCACCAGCAGTGGCTACATACCTACCTGCTTTGTCGCCAAATTTTGTAAAGGGTGCGATCGCCACAGCACTCACCGAATTATTATGCCCTTTAAATTCCAATCGTGTATTGCCTGTGGAAATGTCGAGGATGGTACCTAGTGAGCTAAGATAAAGCAGTTCATTGTTTTCAGAAAGTGGTAACATGGCATTGATAGGTGAGTTCCCAGTGTCATGTGTTTCCATAAACTGCCCAGCACTCGTCCATCGGATAAGTTTGCCATCGGCACCCCCTGTAAAAAGAAAGTTATCTTGACCAGAAAATGTGAGTGAAGTGATGCCCCCTTCATGGAATTTTCCGATTTTATCGGTAATAATAGATCCTGTTTCTAACGACCAAATCAATACGTTGCCTTTTGTATCTGCAGAAGCAAGTCGGTTGGCCTTGGGCGAATAACTGATTCTACTGACAGACGCTTTATGTTTTGCAAAAGTGGATAGAAGTTTAGGTTGACTTTCTTTCAAAGACCAAATTTTAATTGTTTTGTCAGCAGAAGCACTAACTAGCCGTCCATCTGATGTAATAATTAAATCTGTAACCACGTTGGTGTGGCCTTTCAAAATTTTTAATTCTTCAGGTCTTTCTAATGACAGTAGCATTATAGAACCAATGCCTAACGAATCGGTATCGTTCTTACCGAAGAAACCTGCCACTGCCAATGTTTTTTCGTCAGGCGTAATAGCGGCAGCATAAATGCGACCGCTGTAACCTTCAAATTGATTGACATAAAGGGTTTTGAGTAAAATGCCTGAGCTTACATTCCATAGCCGAATGGTTTTATCATTTGCAACAGAAATAAGTTTACGACCCATGTCCATAAAAATTAATTTATTGACCAAGCCCGTATGGCCTTTACTATCAATAATGAGGCGAGGTGTTTGCGCGGCTGCATACCTGTAGGTAACACTGCCCACTATCGTGCAGATTATCCAACTCAAAAGTGAAAAAATTCGGATTAATTTTTTACTAGCCATAGGTACTAAAGAATCGAAAATTGATACCCTTTAATACCTCAAACTAAGTGAACAAATGCGCGAATGAAAATACCCAATGATACTCAATTTTCGCTGCGCGCTAGAGGGTAGCATGCATCCGTGCTAGTGGGTATTTATTAGATTTCAATGAAAATAACAGGCCATATTTTTCAAATCAATCATTCCATTCGGTTTAATTTGGAGAACTAAAATTCTATAAACTATGAAAACATTAATAACCTGTTTCCTGTCGGCAATGCTTTTGGCCTGCACAGCAAATGCCCAGAGCAATGCGGCCGATAAAAACTCGAAGCTAAAAGAAGATAAAAAAGCTTTTAAAGAGAAAGCGATGAAATCGGCACGCAAGGAAGCGAAGGAATATGAAAAAGACGGATGGTATGTGCAGCCTGGTTCATTGCCGCTTGATAAGCAAATTGAAAAAGCGTGGCTTAAACAAAATGACGAAGATGACAAAGGCTTTCCTTCATTTTATGTAGGTTCTGGCAACGCCATTGCTGGCACACAATCGGCAGCTAAAATACAAGCACAAGCAATAGCTAAGCAAGATTTAGCTGGAAAGATCAGTTCAAGCATTGCTGCTATTGTTGAAACTAACATAGGCACTCAACAACTATCGGCAGAAGATGCTGCCACTATCCAAGAAACAGTTTCGGCCTCTACAGAATTAATCGCACAAAAATTAGGAAGCGTGATTACTCTAACAGAACTATACCGAAAAGTGAATAATAAAAATATTGAAGTTAATTTACGTTTGGCTTATAGCCAAGAGATGGCCAACGAAGAGGCGAAGAAGGCCATCAAAAAACAATTGGAAGAAAAGACCAACATCGCCAGAGAGAAACTAGATAAGATCATGAATTTCTAAAAAAGAATAAATCCTCTCGGTAGCGAGAGGATTTTATCAAAGAGTATTTTGGAGAATCCCGTTTCTACCAATTTACCGTTGTTGGTTCCTCAATAGAAATGGAACGCATCGTTTTAAAGATTCCATATCCCAAATGATAGCGAAGGCGTGAAAAGTATTATTTTCCTTATCCTCGTATTTCTACAAGGCATTTCGCTCGTTGCTCAAAAAAGAAGCACTGGTCTTTCGTTTGACGACCAAGCGTATGCCGCCATCCCGATAACCGCTCCATTGGCACGGGGCGATTTCGATAACTTGCCAAGCTCTATAAGTTTGAAAGCGTATGCGCCAACCCCCGGTAATCAAGGGCAAACTGGAACCTGCGTGGCTTGGTCGTCTGCATTTCATGCACGTTCTATTGCTGAATCAATCAAATTAAATAGAACCAATCTTAATGAGATCAATGCGAACGTCTATGCTCCTTCATTTGTATACAACCAAATTAGAAAAGAACCTGGGTGTGATAAAGGAACATTTATCAATGAAGCATTAGAGTTGCTAGCCACATTGGGCGTGCCTAAGTATAAAGATCTACCTTTTGATTGCGATAAAGTAATAAACGAGAGAGACCTAGCCGGTGCTTCAATTCATAAAATTGAAGGATACAAAGCCTTATTTAATGCAAATGACAACAACAAAATATTGCCTGTTAAAAAAAGCTTGGCAGAAAAAAAGCCGGTTTTAATTGGTATGCTTTGTCCTGATTCTTTTTTTGATGCCCACGAAGCTTGGCAGCCCAAAACTGAGGAATACGAAAAGTCTTTTGGCGGCCATGCCATGGTAACTATCGGCTATGACGATAAGCTGTATGGAGGCGCTTTTTTAATTATGAATAGTTGGGGCACGGAATGGGGCAACAGTGGTTTTATATGGATTCGGTACACCGACTTTAACCATTTTGTGAAATATGCTTTCGAAATGATTGAAAAACAACCTGAAGAAAGAAAACTAGAGGGCAGCCTTGAGCTTTTGCAATCCGATGGTAAAAGTATGCCCCTAAAAAAAGTGAGTAACGCTCTGTACTTAACTACTGCCTCTTATTCTTCAGGTACAGCATTCCGAATTTATATTTCAAACAACCAACCCGCTTATGTCTATTCTATTGGGTCTGATTTAACCAAAAAATCGTACACCATTTTTCCGCATAAAGAAAATATTAGTCCGTTTCTCGCCTATACGAAAAGCACCATTCCACTTCCAGACGAAAACCATTATGTGAGAATGGATCAGCAAAAGGGCAAAGACTATTTATGTGTTTTGTATTCAGCAACTGCGCTTGATATCAAAGGGTTACAAAAACAATTAGAAATTGCCGATGGTAATAGTTTTTTCGAAAGATTAAAAAATACGTTAGGCGAATCGCTTATCACTTCTAACAAAATAAATTACGAACAAGAAAAGGCTAGGTTTTCAGGAAGTATCTCTGGAAATGGAATAGTAGCCATTATTATTGAAATCGATCATCAATAAAAAATACCCATTTGAGAAAAATAATTATTGCTTTTTTTTTAATAGCGTGCAAGCAACTTGTTGCGCAAGAGCCAAAGTGGGTAAATTATCTTTCCAGAAATTCCTTTTTCCCCTCTTCCGAATTTTTGGTAGGCTATACATCCGAAATCAATACTGACAATCAAAACCAAAACGAATTGCTCGCTAAATTAGAAGGTGTATCAAAAGATCAACTCGTTGCAAATATTATGATAGACATTCGCAGCATCACCACGTTAAACATCCAAAATATAAATGCGGAAACACAAGAAACGTTTAAGCACAACAGCACTTCTTTTAGTAGGGCGAAAATTAGCGGACTAAAAATTGAAACCTATTACGACAACAAGAAAAAAATTGCTTACGCCATCGCTTATGCGAAAAAGAGTGATGTTTTGAAATTATATCAAAACGAAATTGAACAACAGATTAGCACCATTCAAACAACCATAAGTCAAGCAGAAGGATCGGACAAGCAAGAAGTATTAAAAAAATATTTTGAAACGCAGCCTGCTTTTAGAAAAATAGAAGAAGCTCAAACACTGCTGATTACGCTTACAGGTAATTTTAATTTCCCCTCCACCCAGCGAGAATTGATTAACGAATTGAAAGCAAAGGTAGATGCGAAAATAAATGGATTAAAGAATTCCACTTCCTTAAGCGTTGAGGATGCTGCCTATTTTATTTCTTTTGGGTTGCACGCCCAAACAGACGAAACCAAAATGCCTGTTAAGATCATAAACTTCAACTATCAGGATACCCCCATGGCCAGCCCGTTCTCACGCAAATTTAAAGCTGTGTTAGAACAAAGTTTAATTCAAGAAGGGCATTACAATGTAGTTGA
This sequence comes from Cytophagales bacterium, assembly GCA_038205685.1. Lineage (GTDB taxonomy): Bacteria > Bacteroidota > Bacteroidia > Cytophagales > Cyclobacteriaceae > ELB16-189. The sequence goes on from JBBRBQ010000012.1 coordinate 24,425, forward strand.
CCCAGCTGCGCCCAACATTGTTGGCTTTGTGCTAACTGGAAACTATTGGGAAGAAAAAGATAAGTTGAAAATAACCGTATTGTTGCGCGATGAAGTTACAGGCAATGCTGTGGCCAGTGCTTCCTGCTATGTTCCGTTGAATACCCTCCAACAAAATAATGTTGATTATAAACCGGAAAATTATAAAGATGCCATTGTTAATATGAAGCTATTTGCAAAAGATGAATTGAAGGGAGGTGAGCTGCAAGTGGACGTTTTTACCAACAAAGGAAAAGAAGGCCAGCTATTTACTGGTGGGGAAAGTATGAAAATTTTTGTGCGCGCCAACCGCGAATGTTATCTCCGCTTTGTCTATCATTTGGCAGATGGAAGCAAAGCATTGCTTTTAGATAATTACTATATCAATCGTGATAAGGTGAATCAAGCATACGAATTGCCCTATGAATTTGAATGTGCCGAACCATTTGGGGTGGAGACGCTTCAATTAAATGCTCAGGCATCCAGTTTCGAGCCATTGACTATAAGACATGCTAGTGGATATGATTTTATTCAAGAGACTACTGAACAAATTATAAGTAAGACTCGCGGGTTTAAAAAGAAAGATGATGCGTTGCTAAAGGCCGAGCAAATTCTAGTAATCACCACGATGAAAAAGTAGTCTTACAAAAAAGGTAAAATTAAACTTGTAGCGATACAGGTTGTGAACAAACTCAGCTTGTGGGTATAGAACCAGAAATATTAAATGGCTAGATAATATTATGCTCGAGCGCAAACTTCACTAAACCCACCAACGAGGCAGTATTGGTTTTGCGAAAAATATTTTTGCGATGAGTTTCAACCGTACGCTCGCTAATGAAAAGCTTATCGGCAATGCGCTTGTTGGAGAATTCTTTTACAATCAATTTCACGATCTCCTGTTCACGATCAGTAAGCAGTTCTTGTTTACTTTCGTTGGCCAAGCCCGCCATTAACTGTTTTGTAATTTCAGGACTGATATAAGGCATACCTTGCATAATCTGGCGAAGCGCAACTTTAAGTTCACCTTGCTGAATGCTTTTTAGTAAATATCCATCAACGCCTTCTTTCATTATCTGTTTCACCAAGTGGCCTTCATCGTGCATACTCAATATCACTCGCTTTATGGATGGAAACAATTCCTTCACTCTGGTAGAGAGCTCAAGACCCGTCATCCCCGGAAGGGTGTAGTCTGTTAATAAAATATCGGGTTGCTGAATTTTCAATTTTTCCAACGCCTCTTGGGGTGAACTTGCTGCCGCTATAATTTCAAACTCAGAATCATTTTCAAAGAGCGATTTCAATCCATCCAGTACAATGCGGTGGTCATCCACCAAAAGTATTTTTATAGCCATCTTTAAAATCTATAAGCTCCTCATCTACACTAAAAATAGTGATTTAATTTGTGCTTCCATTCTTTTATCATTCTATCTCTTCTGCTTGAGAAGAGAGCACCTCGTACCCACAGATATACTCCTGCTCACGGTAAATACGCCAACGGAATATTTTCTGGCTGATATTTTTTTGATGATAAAATCCATTCGCGCCAAGCGGGACCAATAAAAAACGAGGTTGTGCGTATATTTTTTAGATGGAAGTGTAACAAGCGCACAAATGTATTGTATTGTCTTGATCGGTCTTCAAAATTTAACCGTGATAAATAAAAACGATTGGTAATAGCAATTGACCCTTGATTATCTGAATTAATGTCCATCCTGAAAGTGCTGCCCGTTTGGGTTAATCGGATCGAAATTAAATTGTAATACGAAACGTGGTCGCTTTTCTCGCCTTGTTGCCATTCTAAATGAGACTCCAGCAAGCGCACTGTCATCGGTTTTTCACTTACCGAATTTTTACAAATGTATTCTTCCATAACCATTTGATATTGTCATCAAAGATTGTGGTTTGTGCGATGCAAGCAAATACCCAGTGGTGGGCATTTGCTATCCGTGCTGGCACGTAGCGTTTAACTAGGTATTGATAGAATAGCGATTGTGCCTTGCCTGCCAGGCATAGAATCAATATCAACAGTGCCCTTGATCATACTCAAACGTGAATTAATATTTTTCCACCCATTGCCTTGCCCCTGCAGAAGTAAATTTTTATCAAAGCCGTTTCCATCATCTTCAATTGTAATAACCAATTCTTCTGGATGCTGCACGGCTTGTATTTCTACTTTTCTGCAATTACTATATTTGATAACATTATTAACCCACTCTTGGCAAATGCGATACAAGGCAATTCGCATTTCAGAATCCATAGAAGGATTCAAATTATAGGTCTGAGCCTCCACTATTATACCTCCTGCCTTCGTTATTCGTTGAGAGAATTCTTTCAATGCTTCATGGAGGCCATCTTTCATCAGTACTTGAGGCATAAGGTTAAAAGCAATGTTGCGTATCTCAACATTCATAGAATTCAATAAATCAAGCGCGTAGTTAACTGAATCTTTATCAAGATTGTCTTTTGAAAGTCCCAATCGCAAGGCGGAAATCATTTGGCCGAGGCCATCGTGCAAGTCGGCAGCAAAGCGTTTGCGCTCTTCTTCTTGTGAGGCAATCACAGCTTGCAATTGGGTTTGGCGCAGTTCTGCTCGGGCAGCATTTAATGTAGCTTGTTGCTTTAACATCGCTTGGTTTCTCCATAAAAGACCGAATCCAAAAAGAACGAACAGTAGTAAAACTAGGCTTACTATAATAATTGTGTTTTGTCTAATGTTAATATCCTTTATTTTATTCTCTTGGGTAAGTGAAAATATTTTACTTTCCTTTTTTTCAGTGTCGTACTTTGTTTGTAGCTCGGATATTTGTTTCGTCTTCTCGGTTTCAAAAAGCGAATTTTTCACTACTTCATAGGATTGATAATATGTAAATGCTTGCTTATAGTCATTGGTTGAAGCATACAACAAAGCAAGTTCATTTGTTGCTTGCATAGTTTCATCTTTTGCTCCAATCCTGATTGAAATATCCAATGCTTCTTTTGCTGCCAGTATCCCTGCTTCATATTCTTTCAACGATCTGTGAACACCTGCTAAATAAACTAGCAGGGCTGATAATTCCTTTTTATTGTCATATTCCTCATTCAACTTTTTAGACTTTAAAAGAGCCGTAAGTGCCTCCTTATGCTTTCCAAGTTTTTCGTAAGCTTTTCCAGAATTGGTTAACGTTGATGCTAAGAACTGCTTGTTATTAAGTTCCTCAAACTCCTGTTGCGCAATAAGCGAATAGTAGAGAGAGCTATCATACTTTTCCCAATTGAGATACACAGAACCTAAATTGGTGTGGCAAGCGGCTACGCCAAATTTATTATTCGTTTTCTTGTAGATAGCTAACGCTTCATGATAATAACCGACAACTTTTTTATATTCCTTTTGAGCCTTTAGCACAATGCCGATATTATTGATTACCATAGCCACTTTAGGAAGGTCGTTTGCAATCTCAAAAATTTTCCTTGCTTCAAAATAACAGAGGAGAGATTTCTGGTAATCGCCCAATTCATCATAAATAATTCCTATGTTATTAATAGTTCTACCCATTTTAATTTGATTGCCCAAGGTCTTTCTAATTTCTAACGCTTCTAACTCATATTCCAATGCTTGTTTATAATTACCTTGAGCTTCAAGTGTAACTCCAATAAAATTTAAGGCATCTGCTTCAAGTGAATCAATTTTTAATTCCCTTGAAAGTGTTAATCCCTTTTGTCCGTAGCTTCTGGCAGTGTCCGCGTTAACAAAACGATATTCTTTGCATAATTCAATAAAAGATTGAGCAAGAAGCGCTTTATTGGTTGTGGATAATTGACGTTTTAAACTGTCAATATTTTTATCTTGAGCAAAAGCATTCAGGTATACAAGCGACAGAATTAATAAAAAATACTTTTTCATTCCTTAAATTAAAATTCAAAGCTAGTGGAAAATAGAGATTAGAGGTTTAAAGGTTTCGTTTGATCTACAACTACCGTGTCATGTACCTTCAAGGTAATGTTATACGTCTATTTTTAGTCGGATTCCGTTAGCTAGCTTCATAATGTAAACATAACAATACAATAATTTTCATAGACGTTTAGATGCTGATCTTAGCTCGTTATTTGTCAATAAAAATAAGCTATGAAAAAGTGGATGTTGGGGTTAAAAATAAGAGCCAAACTATTGGCAGCGTTCGGGTCGATACTATTGTTCTCAATCTTGTTGATCGGTTTGTCAATCAATTCGATCAATAAAATCATCGCCAATAAAGATAGCAACGAAAAGATTGAAGTACTGAAGTTGTGCATGGAATCGCAAGAGCTGGCCATTCAAGAATTTATATCTGAGGGGTTCAAAGAAAAAAAATTTCTAGAAGATAGCAAAAGTGCTTATCTCAATTCATTTGATGCCAACCACCAAAAAGCTGCTACCATCTTGAATGAACTTGGGCAAAACTTTAGCGACTCACTAGTAGTGCGATCTATTCACGATAATCTTTATACTATTAGGATAGAATTTGATTCGCTAGTAGACTTATTCAAAAGGAGAGGTTTTAAAGACTATGGATTGGAGGGTACTTTGAGAAAGGTGGTGCACGAAATAGAGAACAGCAAAGTTAAGTTTGACAAAGCAGAGTTACTCACGCTAAGGCGCAATGAAAAGGATTTCTTCTTACGCAAAGATTTAAAATACAAAGATGACTTTCTTAAAAACGCTAGCATTTTTGAAGGTAGCATTAGTAAAATAAAAGATGCCTCAGTGCCTGAGATCTTGAAAAAGCTTGAAGTCTATCGAACTGTATTTTTAAATATGATTAACCTAGAAACACAAATTGGCTTAAAGACAGGCGAAGGTGTAAGAGGCAAACTAAATATAGAACTTGATGAAGTAAGGCTTCCGCTAGAAACATTCTCAACCTCCTTAAAAATTAAAAGCGAAAATCAAATCACCAACATCATTTATGAGCTATGGATCATCTTTGCTATTCAATTGATGGCGGGCGTTTTTCTGGCGATATTTTATGCTGGCTTGATCACAAAATCAATCAAAGAGATACGCAATGCAATTCAAACCCTGGCCGAAGGCACTTTTCCTGAGAAGTTAATTATTAAAACTACCGAGGAGATTGGTCAGACAAAAATGGCACTAAATCTTTTTCTTGACCGGCTTCAGTCAGCTTCAAGTTTTGCCCATCGATTAGGCGATGGTAATCTCCAGATCGAATACGAATCGCGGTTTAGCAATGATGTGTTGGCCAAGTCTATAATACAAATGCAAAATAAATTAAAGGAAGCTGATGAAAGGCAAGCCAAGATAAATTGGATAAATGAAGGAGCGGCTCAATTTTCAGAAATCATAAAAAATGAAGCCGAAGATATCAGCAGTTTAGGAGATAAAATACTCTCTTACATGGTGAAGTATTTAGCTATGAACCAAGGTGCCTTGTATGTTATAGAAGACGAAAAATTAAAAAGGGTATCCACCTACGCCTACGGAAAGAAACGATACATTGATCAAACCATTGAAATTGGTCATGGCTTAGTAGGCCAATGCGCGATAGAAAAGCAAACCATTTATTTAAAGCAAATACCATCTGAGTACGTTAAGATTTCTTCAGGCCTTGGTGAGGCTACTCCCAACAATGTTATCATTGTGCCTATCCGACTCAGAGATCAAGTGCTGGGTGTATTAGAGCTTGCTTCTTTTAAAATACTTGAGGAATACAGAGTCGAGTTTATTGAGAATATAACCGAAAATATAGCTTCACTTATCTTCAACAAATTAAGTGGTTCACAAACACAAAAGCTGTTGAAAGAATCGCAAGAGCGCGCTGAAATTCTTGCTCAACAGGAAGAGGAAATGCGACAGAATGCTGAGGAATTGCAGGCAACTCAAGAAGAGATGACGAGACAAAAACAAGAATTGGAAAGAGAAATAGCAAAGCTAAAAAGAAGGCTTGAGCCAGATCCAGTCTTCGCTTAGTAATTATTGTTAAAAGCAAAGAGGCTGTCTTTTCAGGCAGCCTCTTTTAAATTCAAAAATATCTTAGAAGTTAAGCAATCTTAAATGCTTTCTTAACTGCATCTACATAATCAAGCTTCTCCCAAGGGAACAATTCAACAGTTGTCTTCAATTCGTTTTTCTTTCCTTTATTAAAAATCTTTTCAACAGTCTTTGGTTCACGACCTAAATGACCGTATGCTGCTGTTTCAGAATAAATAGGAGTACGCAATTTAAAACGCTGTTCAATAAAGTAAGGGCGCATATCAAACACTGATGAAATCTTTTTAGAAATCTCTCCATCAGTCATTTTTACTTTGGCCGTTCCATAGGTGTTTACATAAAGACCCACTGGCTTTGCAACACCGATCGCGTAAGCCACTTGAACTAGTACTTCTTCGCAAACGCCTGCTGCTACTAAGTTTTTAGCAATGTGGCGAGTTGCATAAGCTGCCGAGCGATCTACCTTTGAAGGATCCTTTCCTGAGAAAGCACCACCACCGTGAGCACCTTTGCCACCATAGGTATCAACAATAATTTTTCTTCCTGTTAAGCCTGTATCGCCATGTGGCCCACCGATCACAAACTTGCCAGTTGGATTTACGTAATATAAAATTTCTCCGACAAAAAGCTTTTGAATTCTCTTAGGCAATTTCTTTTTGATACGAGGGACTAAAATATTAATCACATCGTCTTTTATTTGCTTCAACATTACAGCATCTTTTGCAAAGTCATCGTGTTGAGTTGAAATTACGATGGTATCAATACGCTGTGGTTTGTTGTCATCGCTGTATTCAATTGTTACTTGCGATTTTGCATCAGGCCGAAGATACTTCATGATCTTTCCTTCTTTGCGAATAGCGGCAAGTTCTCTTAATAGAAGATGAGCCAACTCTAATGGTAGAGGCATGTAATTATCAGTTTCGCTAGTGGCGTAACCAAACATCATACCTTGATCGCCTGCGCCTTGATCTTCCTTTTTATTACGCTCTACTCCTTGATTAATGTCAGCAGATTGTTCATGAATAGCTGATAAAATACCGCATGAGTTAGCCTCGAACATGTACTCGCTTTTGGTATAACCAATCTTGCGAATTACTTCGCGAGCTATTTCTTGCACATCAAGATATGCTTCCGATTTTACTTCGCCAGCCAATACAACTTGGCCAGTGGTAACAAGTGTTTCGCAAGCTACTTTAGAAGAAGGATCGTACGCCAAAAAATAATCAATCAACGCATCAGAGATTTGGTCAGCAACTTTATCAGGATGTCCCTCAGAAACAGACTCAGAAGTAAATAAATAAGCCATATTGTTTTTTTTAATTTGGTCGCAAATTTAAACTTTTATTTGTGTGTTAAGCAAGAAACAGAAAAATGGTATTATTCTTCGGCAATTGAATAGGCTCTTTTATCCATAATGCAACTGGTTTGGATATGATTTGCTCGTTCGCAGAGGTTAAATCGATTGCCAAACAAAGCATTGTATTTGGCTTTAATGTTTTGATAAGATTGGATAGCAAAGCATTGTTACGAAACGGAGTTTCTATAAATAATTGTGTTTGCTTTTTTATTGACGATTCTCGCTCGAGTTCCTTAATTTTTGAAATAGCATCTTTCGAATCGATTGGCAAATAACCATGAAAGGCAAATTGCTGCCCATTGAACCCTGAAGCCATCAGCGCCAACAAAATCGATGAAGGCCCAACTAAAGGAACAACCGGTATTTTTTTTAGATGAGCCCATTGAACAGCCAAAGATCCAGGATCTGCAATACCTGGACAGCCCGATTCGGAAACTATGCCCATATCATTGCCTTCAAGTAAAGGCTGCATTAGCTGTGGTAATTCATTTGCCTTTGTGTCTTTGTTCAAGACCTCAAAATGCAACTCTTCTATTGATTCAAAAATTTTCAGGCTGCTAAAATATCTTCTAGCTGTGCGCACATCTTCAGCTAAAAAATAACGTAGCGTTTTTAAAACTTCAATAACATGCTTGGGCATAACATCTGCTTGCGTGCCTTCGGCAATTATGTTAGGTATCAAAAAAAGTTTTCCCGTCTTCACTGATCAAGAATTTAAAAAATCAAGAACAGCTTGAGCAAACTCAACAGGCTTTTCAGCTTGCACCCAATGCCCTGTTTCTAACTCAACAAATGTTGAATTCGTGAAAATTTTAATTATGTCTTCTTTATCGCTCACTTTAAAATAGTTTGATTTTGCCCCTATAATAAAGAGACAAGGTTTATCGAACGTATCAACATATTGCAACGGTTGCCCTACTTCTTCAATTTGGTTATTGATGGCTTGTACGTTCATCTTCCAAGCAAAGCCTCCTTCTTGTTTTCGAACTAAATTCTTTAATAAAAATTGTCTTTCGGCAACATTAGGCACGTATTGAGTTAAGAAAACTTCTGCTTCATTTCTGGATTGAAGTTGCGTGAACGGCATACTCATCAAACCCTCTAAAATATGATTGTGATGTACTGCATAATATTTTGGCGCGATGTCAACAATGATTAATTTTTGCAATAGATCAGGATATTTTACTGCAAAGTTCATGGCTGTTTTTCCTCCCATGGAGTGGCCTATAATAATGGAATTTTTCAATTGATGCTCTTCAATAAATTCATATAAATCAGCAGCAAGTAATTTATAATTAAATTCATCGCTATGAGGCGATTGTCCATGGTTGCGTTGATCGATAAGAAATACACGATACGATTCGGCAAATGTTTTGGCTAGCGTAAACCAATTGTCTGACGAGCCAAAAAGTCCATGAAGAATAATGAGCGGTTGGCCTTGACCTGATTCGCGGAAGAATAATTTCATCGGTGCAAGTTACAAACGGAATCTTCAATCTGTATATTTGCTCGCAGGCCAGCGAGGTCTGACCTTACTCATTTTTAGATATGAATTTAATAAACAATCAGTACAAAATTCAAAATATCGCTATTGCGGATATCTGCCACCAATTCGGCACACCATTATATGTGTACGATGGTGAAAAAATTATCACTCAGCTAAAGACTTTACAAACAACGTTTGCGGAAAGTGGAGTTAAAGTAAAATATGCTGCCAAGGCACTAACTACAATTTCTGTGTTGAAGTTGTTGAAAGCAAACGGATCGGGCATAGATGTGGTATCCGTTAATGAAGCGAGGCTCGCACTTCATGCTGGCTTTGAACCGAAAGACATCATGTTCACTTCCAACAGCGTAGCCATTGATGAAATTGCCGAAGCTGTTGATCTTGGAATTTACATCAACCTCGACAATCTTTCTATACTTGAAAAGTTTGGGGAGAAGTATGGAAACAAATATCCATGTTGCCTTCGGCTTAACCCTTCCATTATGGCGGGAGGCAATTTAAAAATCTCCACAGGTCATAGCCAATCGAAATTTGGAATACCTATTGAACAAATCGATCAGATAAAGGAATTAGTCAATCGGTATAAAATCGTAATCAACGGCTTGCACATTCATACAGGTTCTGAAATAAAAGATGTGGATGTATTTATGAAAATGGCCGACATACTTTTCGAGCTAGCTGTAGATTTTCATGATCTCGAATTTCTTGATTTTGGTGGCGGCTTTAAAGTTGCCTACAAGGAAGGCGATGCTGTTACCGATATGGCAATGCTAGGTCAGCGAATCAATCAAGCTTTTAAAACGTTCAATCAGAAACACAATAGAAATTTAGTGTTGTGGATTGAGCCAGGAAAATTTATTGTGAGTGAAAGCGGCTATCTTTTCACTAAAGTGAATATTGTTAAAAAGAATCCAAACATTACTTTTTTAGGTGTTGATTCTGGCCTTAACCATCTCATCCGGCCGATGATGTATGATGCTTACCATGATATTGTAAATATTTCAAATCCAGAAGGTGAGAAACAAACCTATACCGTTGTTGGAAACATTTGCGAGACGGATACATTGGGTGCAAATCGTAGTTTGAATGAAGTAAGAGAAGGAGACATTCTTGCTTTTAAAAATGCTGGAGCTTATGGATTCTCAATGGCGTCAACCTATAACGCTCGTTTCAAACCAGCAGAAGTGTTGATAGTAAATGGCGAAGCAAAGCTGATTCGTAAACGTGATACGATGGAAGACCTTTTGCGAGGGCAAGTTGAGTTAACGTTTTGACCAAGCCCTCAACATACGATCTTATTGTAATTGGGGGTGGCGCAGCTGGCTTCTTCGGTGCGATTATAGCAGCAGAAAAAAATCCAAGGCTAAAAATTTTAATCTTAGAAAAGACTTCTAAACTTTTGTCGAAAGTAAAAATAAGTGGCGGTGGCAGATGCAACGTTACTCACAATTGTTTTGAAGCAACACCTTTATCGAAGCATTATCCAAGAGGACAAAAAGAACTGAAAAATATTTTTAGGCAATTTCAAGCTTCTGATACAGTTAAATGGTTTGAAGCAAAAGGAGTGAAACTGAAAGCAGAAGAAGATGGAAGGATGTTTCCTGTTACAGATGATTCTCAAACCATTATCGATTGCTTTTTAGCGGAAGTAAAAAAATATAAAATAGAAATTGAGATTAATGAAGGGGTGCAAGTCTTGTTAAAAGAAGCTGATTTATTCGTGGTGAAATGTGATTCGGGAAAAATCATTCGATCTAAAAAAGTACTTGTTGCCATTGGTGGGCATCCAAATGCGAGGGCGTATGAATGGATAGGTTCTATCGGCCACAAAATCCTGCCCCTTATACCAACGTTGTTTACTTTCAACGATTCTCAAAAAGAATTTAAAGAGTTGATGGGCATTTCGGTACCGAATGCTTTTATAAAAATAGCCACGACCAAATTTACTGAAGTTGGCCCGTTGCTTATAACTCATTGGGGATTGAGCGGCCCAGCTATTATTAAGCTTTCGGCTTGGGCTGCAGAGTATCTCCATCAAGCAAATTACAACTTCACTGCTTTGGTAAGTTGGATTGGCGATGTTAAAGAAGACACAGTTCGAGATGAATTATTGAATTACAAATCATCACATCCTAAACAAAAAATAATTACTAACCCTTTGTATAATTTACCTCAGCGGCTTTGGTCTCGCCTGTGCGAGTTGGCTGAAATTGAGGAAGTGAGAATCTGGGCAGAGCTTCCGCAAAAGAATTTAAATCGACTATTAGAAAATTTAATCCGATGCTCATTTCACATCAAAGGCAAAACAACTTTTAAAGAAGAGTTTGTAACCTGCGGTGGTGTTGACTTGCGTGAACTAAATCTTGAAACAATGGAAAGTAAAATGGTGAGCAACTTGTTTTTTGCTGGCGAGGTGCTGAACGTGGATGGTGAAACAGGAGGCTTTAATTTTCAGGCAGCATGGAGCACGGCTTATATAGCTGCCCAAGAAATCGCTAAAAATTAAGAAGTAGTTTAACCTTTAGCTGCCCAACTAGAAATCTGAGTACGAAACCATTCGTCTGCACCATCAGTCCACTTGTAGTTGTCGCGGATGTATTCCATTGTATCTTTTTCAACATCTGTGTAATCGCCACTGTCTTTCACTGCATGGATAATAGTCTCGGCATCAGCTTTTGAAATACGGCCATCTCCAGCTCCAGCAATTGCCTCATTAGCCATGTCAAGTAAATGTCCATCCATTTTCAATCCGTTAATTGTTTTGTAGTAGCTCATAAATTTTCGTTTTTATAAAAGTAGCAAAGTCGTGTTTCTCAGTTGTTACATAAATGCTACTTAATAAATTTCTTCGAGTTATGATCAAATAAAATCAATACCAAGGCAATGGTTTTGCGGAAGTCAAGCTAATTAATTTAAAATTTAAACGGATTGATTGAGAGTGACACTAAACTTTGTTCCGTTGTTTAAGGTACTCTTCACCTCAATGGCACCATTGATGCGCGCAAGGGCTTCTTTTACAATATAGAGGCCAAGGCCTGAGCCATCTGAACTAGTGGAGGCACGATAGAACATATCGAAAATTTTACTCAGACTTTCTGGTGCAATGCCTTGCCCATTGTCTTCTACTTCTATCACAACCATGTTATTTGGCAAGGTTTTAAAATACACGGCAATGTAAGGGTCGGCCTGATCAATACGATGATATTTTACTCCGTTGGAGAACAGATTACCCAGCACGGTTTTCATAATCGAGAAATCAGAAAGAAAAGTGAAATTGGCTGAGCGATCGAACACCAACCGGATACTTGGGGCATCGCTAGCAAATTTTACATCGGCTACCACTTCATCTATTAGGCTATTGAGCGAAACTTGCTTGATGGTGATCTCTTTCTTTTTGCTACGTGCCAGGTTGAGTATGTCGCTTATAACCTCATCTAGTTTTTGAACACGCTTTTCAATCATGCCCATAAGTTCAAGGCCTTTGCTGTCGTTCAATTCGTGTTTGGCAAGGTTGGTCAGACCTAAAATGGAGGCAATGGGTGCTCGCAAATCGTGAGATGTGCTATAAAGAAAACTATCTAACTCTTTATTCGTCTTCTTTAATTTTTCTCGTTCATCTTCCATCAGCCACATTACCATACTTATTCCTAAAAGAGACAGTAAGAGTAAATCAATCAAACCAAAATTGTGTAAAACTGTCGTTTTCAGATCAGGTATGTAAAAGTCAATAATTACTAAGCATAGTTGTTGAAGACCATAGGCTATGAAAGAAACGGATAGCATTATTTGACCAAGCCCACTGGTAAGTTTTTTATTGCGAGCTATCAAAAGACCAGCAGCTATAAAGCCACAGCCCAAGAGAGTTGAGCGCAATGTCGACCGAAACAAGATTCTTTGAAATGAAGCATTCGGATCGCCCGAATAAAGAAGAACAGTTATCAGTGCAAATGAAACGGTTGCAGACAAAACAATAAACAGGTGCTTTTGCTTTAGTTCATAGTTATTTACAAGCTCGTAAGTGCCAACTAAAATAAGGGCTATAAACAAGAAACTTCCACCTTGTGCGATAAAGCTTAATAAAAATCTGAGCCATGAAAAAGATCCATAAAAAGGGATAACGCTTAATGCCGCGCACAAATAAACAAAGCATGCAAGCCAACTCCACGACCAGGTTTTTAAGAATTTACGACTGTAGATTTTACTGAAATACAAAAAAATTAAAAAGAAAGACAGCCCCAAGATTATCTGAGAAAAGTAATTTAGGAAATGAAGTTTCAATAATTCGGTGTCCATTTCGATTATCAGCGAAGACAAAATCTTTAGTTCACTTAAAAAAATAAAGCCTCTTGAAAAGAGGCTTTGAAGTGGTGACGGAGGGAATTGAACCCCCGACACAAGGATTTTCAGTCCTTTGCTCTACCAACTGAGCTACGTCACCATAATTAAGGCCACAAAAGTAGATAATTTTAGCTGGGCTGCAAACATTAGTTGCAAAATTCAGGTTTTCATTAGCATTTCTTAGGTTCAAGTAAGTAGGCAAGCTAAATTAACAGCAAATTGAAATCGATGGAGATTTTACAGCAACTTTTTTTCATTATTGTTTTATTGGCAGCCGGGTTTTTTATCCGCAAACGGATTCTACGCATTAAATCAAATATTAATTTGGGCAAGTCTAACGATATACAAGACAACCCAACTCAACGGTTTAGTAATGTTTTGATGATCGCCTTCGGCCAGAAAAAAATGTTTAAGAAAATAATTCCTGCCATTCTCCACTTCTTTATTTATGCAGGTTTTTTGATTATTAATCTTGAAGTATTAGAATTTATAATTGACGGCATTTTTGGAACACATCGGGTTTTTGCTCCATTTCTTGGATCGCTCTATCCAATAATGATGAATCTATTTGAGTTCTTGGCGGTGGCGGTTTTGGTAGCCTGTATTTGTTTTTTGATCAGGCGAAATATTACAAAAGTGGCGAGGTTTCAATCACCAGAAATAATTGGCTGGGCACGATTGGATGCCAATCTCATCCTCACCATAGAAATTATTTTAATGTTCGCCATCCTTACCATGAATGCGAGCGACCAAGTGCTGCAAATGCGCGAGCCACATCATTATGTTTCTACTGGCTCAATCTTCTTTAGCTCATTTTTAACACCAGTATTTACAAATCTCAACACCTCGGTACTTATTGCTATTGAGCGCTTCGCTTGGTGGTTTCATATTTTAGGTATTCTTGGTTTTACAATTTACGTTACCTACTCCAAGCACCTGCATATTTTTATGGCTTTTCCCAACACTTATTATGCTAACATAGAAGCCAAAGGCCATATAAAAAATATGCCAGTGGTTACAAGAGAAGTAAAGTCGATGCTTGGATTACCAACAGAGGCTGCTCCGACTGGTGAGCCTGGAAGATTTGGTGCGAAGGACATTAACGACTTATCGTGGAATAATTTAATGGCTGCTTATTCTTGCACGGAGTGCGGCCGTTGCACTAGCGAATGCCCAGCTAACCTTACGGGAAAAAAATTATCTCCACGAAAAATTATGATGGACACCCGCGACCGTATGGAAGAGGTTGGAAGAAGTTTGGAAACTGGAGGTATGGGCTTGAATGATGGCAAATCTCTTCTTGGAGATTATATTACCAAAGAAGAAATTAACGCTTGCACAAGTTGCAATGCTTGTGTAGAAGCTTGCCCCATTATGATTAATCCGTTGGAAATAATTCTTGAATTGAGAAGGTATGTGGCCATGGAAGAATCGGGTGCACCCGCGCAATGGAACTCAGTATTTCAAAATATTGAAACCAACTTTGCCCCGTGGAAATTTGCACCAAGCGATCGTTTCAATTGGGCAAAAGAAATTAAATAATAAACTACATCTTAACCAACAATTAGCTCAGTCATCCATTGAAGACCTTGCCAGATGAGGAGATTCAGAAACTAATTCAATAAAGAAAAATCAAAACCATGACCATACCAACCCTAGCCGAACTCACTGCCCAAGGTAAATCACCCGAAGTACTTTTTTGGGTAGGTTGTGCTGGCTCGTTTGATGATCGCGCAAAGCGAGTTACCATCGCTTTTGTGAAAATATTAAACGCGATAGGGATCAACTATGCTGTTCTCGGAGAAGAAGAAAGTTGCACAGGCGATCCAGCACGAAGAGCCGGCAACGAATTTCTATTCCAGATGCAGGCCATGAGCAATATTCAAGTGCTGAATGGATATAATGTGAAGAAGATTGTAACGGCCTGCCCGCATTGTTTCAACACGTTGAAAAATGAATATCCAGAACTAGGCGGCAATTATGAAGTAATACATCACACAACATTTCTTCAGCAACTTATCAACGATGGGAAAATTAAGTTGAAGGAAGGCGGCTCATTTAAAGGTAAAAAAATCACTTACCACGATTCTTGCTACATTGGTAGAGCCAATAATATTTATGATGCTCCGCGTGAAGTGTTGGCTTCGTTGGATGCAGATTTAGTGGAGATGAAACGTTGCAGAACCAACGGCTTATGCTGTGGTGCTGGCGGTGCACAAATGTTTAAAGAACCAGAAAAAGGAAACAAAGACATTAACATTGAGCGCACTGAAGAAGCCTTGGCAACGGGCGCAACCACCATTGCTGTGGCTTGTCCTTTTTGTATGACCATGATGAACGATGGCGTAAAGAACAAAGAAAAAGAAGCCGAAGTAAAAGTTAAAGACATTGCTGAACTAATTGCAGAAGGTCAAGGGTTATTATGATTGTGGCAATGTTTGTGACCTCTTTCCAATAACAATAGTATTATGTACATACCATTCAATGAATTAGCTCCAGAGTCAAGACTGTGGATTTACCAAGCCAATCGCGTTTTATTAAGTGATGAGGTCGAAATAATTTCCACGCAAGTGAAAGTGTTTTGCGAGAAATGGCTTGCGCATGGCAGTCCGTTGAAAACATCTTTTAAAATTGAGCACAACCTTTTTTTAATTTTGGCTGTGGATGAGAATGTAAGTGGCGCAAGCGGCTGTTCAATTGATGGATCGGTAAGAATGCTGAAAGAGTTTCAAACCCAACTCGGCATTGATTTTTTGGATCGGTCGAACGTTGCGTTCTTTATTGACAACAAAATTGTACTTCACAAATTTATTGACTTGAAAAGGCTTTTCAGCGAAGGCATACTAACAGATAAATCAGTTTCGTTTAACAATGCACTTACTTCAAAACAAGATGTTGAAACTAAATGGATGGCTTTTACAAGTGAGAGTTGGCTTTCCAAATACCTGCCAAAGCAAACACCAGTTTGAAGGCGGCATCTTTTTTGTAACTTTATACTTGTAGATAATCAGGAGAGAAATGAATATTGGATTGAAATCTTTTGTTGGCCTTTGTCTAATTGCCGTCCTATTCTCTTGCAGCTCAGAGAAAAAAGCGATCAAAGCCTTTAAGTTGGGCAAGTATCAAAACACAATCAGTTTTTTTAAAGGTGCCTTGGCAACTCAGCCGAACAATGGCAAAAGCGGTAAGGCGAATTATTTCATCGCAGAATCATATCGACTTTCAAACAGAATAAAAGAGTCTGAAAAATATTATGCCTTGGCCAAGGGTGCGGGCGTGCCAAAAGATTCTGTGCTTTTTTATTATAGTGAATCGCTAAAGGCAAATGGAAAATACGATGAGGCGCGCAAAAAGCTAGAAGAACTTGAGCAAAGCTCGGAAGACGATAAAATGAAAGACCGAGCTCAAAAGGCGTTGGACGGCATTAGTTATCTCGACAAATTGGCTGAGAAGAAGAATTATTATAAAGTAAAAAATTTAGAAGTAGTAAATACGCCTCTCAGCGAATATGCTCCAGTTTATCTCAATAGCGAGTTGTATTTCACAGCATCTAGAACAGGGTCAAAAATTTATGAAGCCAACGGCACACCTTTTTCCGATTTGTATAAAGCCACTACCAAAGGTGCCAATGTAGATGCAAGCAGCATCCAGCCTTTGCCACTTACTATCAACGCACCCAACATCAATGAAGGGTGTATAACGTTTTCGCCAGATGGAAAAATAATGGTGTTTGGAAAAGGTAATTCGGGCAAGCGCAAAGGTACCAATGATGTAGATTTGTACATGTCTCGTTTTAGAAATGATGCGTGGAGCGAGCCTGTTCTCATCAACATCAATCAGCCCGATACGTGGGATTCTTCTCCTGCATTCGGCAATGATGGCCGCACACTATATTTTTCTTCCAACCGCAAAGGTGGCTATGGAGGCCTCGATATTTACAGTGCTCAGATGGATTCGCGTGGTAGATTTGGTAAAGTAAAAAACTTAGGAGCTGCCATCAATACCTCTGGCGATGAGATGTTCCCTTACGTGGCCGAAAATGGCAAACTTTATCTTTCATCGGATGGACATCCAGGCTTCGGCATGCTGGATATTTTTGTAGTCAATCGTACCAACGGAAAAACCGTGGTAGATAATTTAGGGCAGCCTGTTAATTCTGTTGGCGATGACTTTGGAATGTTTTTGTTCAAGCCCGATCGGGGTTTCTTTACATCCAATCGCGATGGTGGCAAAGGAGATGATGACATTTACACTTTCGTGAATGAAGATCCTAATTTGAAAGTAGTCAATTATTTTCTTCAAGGCGTAACACTCACACCAAAGAAAAATGAAAATGGAAACGATGTGTTGGGCAACACAAAAGTAACCATGTTAGATGATCAAGGTGAACTGATGAACGATGTGGTAACGGGTAGTGATGGCAAGTTTATTTTTAGAGTGTATGAAAATGAAGACTATACATTAATTGGTGAGACCGATGGCTATTTAGTAAAACGCCAACCTTATTCAACAAAAGGAAAGGCAGTAGCTGTTGAAACATTAAAAGAATTGATTACCAATATTACACTCGATACAATTTTGATTCTCGATAAACTAGAGAAGAATAAAATATTTGTGCTTCAAAATATTTATTTTGGTTTAGATAGTGCCGATATTCGTCCAGCGGCAGCACTCGAACTGAATAAACTAGCGGTGTTGCTTAACGACAATCCTGAAATAAAAATTGAATTGGGTTCGCACACCGATAGTATAGCTTCCGATTCTTACAATATTCAACTATCACAAAGAAGAGCACGGTCAACGGTAAATTATTTGATAAAGAAGGGCATTGATGAAAAACGTTTGGTGGCCAAGGGGTATGGCGAAAGCAAGCCCATAGCACGCAACACCAACCCTGATGGAACGGATAACCCTGAAGGGCGGCAACGCAACCGTAGAACAGAGTTTAAAATTTTGGAAATTGGCGAACTGCCTAAAAAACCACTTGAAGTAGACGATGACGATAAGTACTTTAAAAATACGGAAGTAATCAAAAAAGATAATTAGCGAAACCTAGTAACTAGTTGCTCGTTGTTAATTGTTGGAATGTACTGACAATGAAAAAAAATCTGTTAATAATATTTATTTTCTCTTCTGACCTATTGCTAGCGCAAGTAGACGGCATAAAATCGGCATCCAATAATGCAGGAAAAAGTGGTGGAGGTGATCGAAGGGGATCAAACAATAGCGTACTTGCCTACTTCTTTGTCGACCTTTTTATCAACAACGTGGTGCCATGGCAAATTCAAACACTTCAAAAAAGAGATTCCATACCAGAGTTGGTGAGCCTTGAGTTAAGACTTCAAACTGGCTTACAGCCATCTAACTATTATCTCGCTCTGCCTCGTTTGCGTGCCAACTGGGGTTTATTTTCCACCGATTATAGACGTAGCTATTTGGTTGAATATAACCCACTGGGTACTACAAAAGATATTAGCTGGAACGATTGGCAAGTACTTCAATTGAATATTATCAGTACAAGACACGCTAATTTCAGGATAGGCGCAGGCATTATGAATGAAGTGTTCAATAGTCGATCCACATTTCCAGAATACACGATGGCGTTGGGATTAACTTCTAGGGATAAAAATATAAATGGTGAGTTTGAATTTCGTACGGCATCAGATTTAGCAACTGCCTCCACGCCTCGATGGGAATTGAATGCCCATGTTAATAAGAAGCTTTTTGATCGCGGCCTACTACATGGCTATTTAACTGGTGGCGGGGTGTTTCAACAATATTACGGAAAGATCAATGTTTGGGCTTTTACAGCCGGATTGGTCTTTAAGGTTTTCTAAACACTTTGGGCTATCAGTAAAAATTAACCATTCTCGGAACTATAAGAAATAAAAAAGATCAGGTTATTAGCCTGATCCTTTTTATCACAAGTAAATTACAATTCCTTTAACTCATAACTTTGCCGCTTCTGGTTCTGCTGGAGTAGTAGCTTCGGTTTCCTTTTCAACATTGGCTGCGTCAACTTGTCCGTTTGTATATTTTTGATAAGTAGTTTCTGCAGCGAACGGACGCTTACCAATTAAGCGCTCTAAATCAGATTGGAATAAAATTTCTTTTTCAAGAAGCTCTTTGGCGATCAGTTCCAAATGTTCATGGTGATTTTGTAATAAGCTTTTGGTTCGCTCATAAGCTTCATCAATAATCTTCTTGGCTTCCTTATCAATTTTTTCAGCAGTAGCTTCTGAATAAGGTTTATTGAAAGCATAATCTGATTGCTTTGAATCATAGAATGACATGTGCCCTATCTCTTTCGTCATGCCATAAATAGTAACCATGCTATAAGCCATTTTTGTAATGCGCTCCAGATCGCTCAAAGCACCTGTTGAAATCTTACCGAACACGATATCTTCTGCGGCTCTTCCACCAAACGTCATACACATTTCGTCCATCAACTGTTCTGTTTGATATAAGAACTGTTCTTTAGGCAAGTATTGAGCATAACCCAACGCTGCAATACCTCTTGGCACAATGCTTACTTTTACTAAAGGATCGGCATGTTCTAAAAACCATCCTGCCACCGCGTGACCAGCCTCATGATAGGCTACAATTTTCTTTTCTTCAGGCGAAATTATTTTTGTCTTCTTTTCAAGGCCACCAATTACACGGTCAATCGCATCTTGAAAATCCAACATGTCCACCTCTTTTTTGTCTTTACGAGCGGCAATCAAAGCCGCTTCGTTACACACGTTAGCAATTTCAGCACCTGCAAAACCTGGAGTTTGTGCTGCTAATTTTTTGGTATCAACATCTTTAGAGATTTTAACAGGCTTTAAATGAACTTTGAAAATATGTTCGCGGCCAGCAATGTCTGGCTTATCAATACTTATTTGTCTATCGAAGCGACCGGGACGGAGCAATGCTGAATCCAACACATCAGGTCTATTGGTAGCGGCCAAAATAATTACTCCGCTATCAGTAGCAAAACCATCCATTTCAACCAACAAAGAGTTAAGTGTATTTTCACGTTCATCGTTAGCACCTGGCATTTGACCCCGTCCACGGGAGCGGCCAATAGCATCAATCTCATCAATGAATACAATACATGGCGCTTTTTCTTTTGCTTGCTTGAATAAGTCGCGCACACGGGCCGCACCAACGCCTACAAACATTTCAACGAAATCCGATCCCGATAAGGAAAAGAAAGGAACGCCAGCTTCGCCTGCTACAGCTTTTGCCAACAACGTTTTTCCTGTACCTGGAGGGCCTACTAACAATGCGCCCTTTGGAATTTTACCACCAAGTTTTGTGAATTTCGCTGGTGTCTTTAAAAAGTCAACAATCTCTTTTACTTCTTCTTTGGCTTCATCCAAACCTGCTACATCTTGAAAAGTAATCTTCACTTTATTCTCAGCATCAAACAATGCAGCTTTCGATTTACCAATATTGAAAATCTGCCCACCTGGGCCGCCTCCACCTGTCATTCTGCGCATCAACATCCAGAAGCCAAATAATAAGAGAAACAATAATCCCCAACTAAAAAATTGGCCTGTTACATCGCCACGCTCTTCAAACTGTAAGTCGATACGTTGATCTTTCGGCAAGCGCTCGTTCAAGTCTTTAAAGTTTTCTTCAAACTTATCTTGCGACCCAATTTTTAATTTGTAATGTGGCCCATTGGGATTAAGCCCAAGCACACTATTATTCTTCTCTATTTCAAGCTTGTAAGTTGCATTTTGCAACGCTTCGGCACGCAACGTTATCTCCACTTGCTTTTGATCGGTAACCACCACAATCTTTTTGATGTCATGGTTTTGCAACATGGATTCAAACCTGCTGCTTTGAATTTCCGTAAGATCGCCCGGCCTATATAGTTGAGTTAACACCAACACTACGCCAACCAAACCAAGTATAATCCAAACTTGAAAATTTCCTTTAGGCCCTTTCGGGATAGGTAATTTATTTTCTTTTCTTTCTTTGTCTGCCATGTAATTAAAATTTCAAAATCAATAACGTACTAACTCCCTTTAAGTTCCTTTAATCTTTTATCTCGGTTATCTCAGCATCGCCCCAAAGCTTCTCTAACGCATAAAATTCGCGCCTGTCTTTTTTGAACACATGAGCCACCACTGTGATATAGTCGAGCAACATCCACTCTTTATTGTTTTTGCCCTCGGTGCGCCAAGGGTTTTCTTTCATGCTTTTCTTCACCTCATCATCAATCGAGTCAGAAATGGCCTCTAATTGCTTATCTGAATTGCCTGAGCAGATCACAAAAAAATCAGCCACGGCACTTCGCAGCTTTCTCATATCTATCACCACAATATCAACGGCTTTTTTCTCTTGCATGCCCTTTACTACTGCTTTGCAGAGTTTCTCTACATCTTGAACTTTCTTCTTTTTCGCCATTCAGTAATTTCGTTCTTTTAAGGTTTGATTTTAAAAAGCAAAGCTAACCAAAATAACCTTGTATAAAATCCCTGCCAATACCCTGTTTGTAGGTAAGAACTTGGTTTATGTGCCAGTCTGTCATTCTACCAACTCGCTAGCACTTGATATCAGCCAAAAGGCGGCAACACCAGAAGGCACACTTGTGGTATGCGATCATCAACAAGCTGGCCGAGGCCAACGTGGCAATGGTTGGGAAGCAGAGCCTAATAAAAATCTCCACTTCTCTGTAATATTAAAGCCTACATTTCTGGCTATTGCCGATCAGTTCTTGCTCAATCAATCCATTTCACTGGCCGTAGTTGATTGCCTTAGCGAGCAACTTTCGTTGGATGCAAAAATCAAGTGGCCCAACGATATATTCATCAATACAAAAAAAGTAGGTGGCATTTTGATTGAAAATAGTTTGAGTGGAGACATTCTTCAGCAAAGCGTAATTGGCATTGGGCTAAACGTGAATCAGGAAAGGTTTGAAGCCGTGAATGCAAGCTCGCTTTCGCGGATCAGCAACCACTATTTTTCCCTTGCGGGGATGTTGGAGCAACTGCTTGAAAAGATTGAATCGCGCTATCTTCAATTGAAACGAGGTGAAAGACATGCCATTCAAAATGAGTATTTGCAAAAGCTTTTCAGGATAAATGAAACCCACTCATACATTGCTGATAACATTGAATTTGATGGAGAAATTATTGGTGTGGATGAGCGCGGAAGGCTGATACTAAAGACAAGCAGCGAAGAAAAATATTTTGATGTAAAGCAGGTGAGGTTTGTGATCAATCAAGATTAATGAATCTCAGACATCAAATAAGATTCAACATTTTGGCGAGTGATTATCTCCAATGGAAATAAGTCCAACACGGGAGGATTCTTTTTGAACAAAAGATGATTGGCCAAATGACTAATGCCGAGGGATGCTTGCCTTCTTGGGTTTTGATTGATTAAAAAACGGATTATACCTCTTTTCAAATAAACTAGGTTTTGCTCAAGCAAATCATATCCTATTAAAACAATATCAGGTCGGTTTGCCTTCTCCAACAACGATGCCACTAAAGCCGTTTCTTTTGAGGTACTCACGAAAATACCCTTGATGGAAAGGTCGCTGAAAAGATTGTTTATAGCTTCTTCAATAGAAGTTCTTTCTCCGTGTTTTATATTCAGTGAGATAACTTCAAGCGTATTGTTATAGTCTTTGCAAAAATCTCTAAAGCCAGTTTCTTTTTCAGTCAAGTGAAGTGAATTGGTAACATCTTCATCCATGTGAAGCACAATTAATTTTTTAGCTTCTACTTGCCCCATCAGCATTAACTCACCAGCCACTTTGCCGCTCTCGTAGAGGTTCTGCCCAATAAAACTCAAGGGATTTGCTTCCTTCATGTTGGTGTTGAACAGCACATAAGGTATGTTGTTATCCTTCCAATATTTAAAAAAAGAGCGTGCTTCGTGCAGGAAAATTGGAGCAATCAAGATAGCATCGGGCTGATCTTTCAACGCATCGAGGGTGTGTTTTATGAACGAACTACCGCTTAACCTATCAAACTGAAAGATTTTTATTGTAATACCGTATTGGCTCCACTCGACCTCCGCTTCCTCAATGCCAGCTTTGGATTGAGACCAGTAGGCATCGTCATCTTGAGCGGGAACAATGGCCGCGATATAGTATGATTTATTTGAACCCAGCGAACGGGCAATAAGGTTGGGTTTATAATCAATTTCGTTAAGAATGGCTTTTACTCTAATAAGCGCTTCTTCCGAAACTTTGCCACGATTATGAAGTACGCGATCTACTGTGCCTGTTGAAACGCCCGCTTTTTTTGCAATGTCTTTTATGCGAAAGTTAGAACTCATTTTACTGGCGCAAGTTCAATTTTCTCTAGTTCTAACAAAGTCTTTGTTTCATCGTCAATGGCGGTGATTGTAAGTTTATCGGAGGAAAAATCGTACTCGCCTTTTATTTGCATATCATGCTGAAGCGCCTTGCCATACAGCGAAAGAGTGAGAACATCAGTGCTTGTGTTCATTTCCCATTCGCCCCGCGCGGCACTGCCATTATTGAAAGTGATAAATCCGTCAGGATCAAAAACAATGGCCGTATTTTTATCGATCAGATTATTCTTTTGCAAGTTGATAGCCACTATTTTCCATTTGCCAATCAAGTTTTTTCGGTTGTTACATCCCGAAAGGATAAGACCACTAAAAAGGAGAAAAAGTAAGAGGTGCTTTAATTTCATCCGATACTCGTTTTTTAGTAATGGTTTAATATCCCGCAATTTACTGCCACTTATCATTATTGCAAACGATAGATTACTAGCTTTTTGAGCGGTGCAAGAATGATGTTATCTTTCGGGAGGGAATGACTCAAAGTTGCATTTATTATTTTAGTGTCTCAAGTCTCCTTTACATGTTTATATCAAAATGAAAGATTTCAAAAAATACTACATCATCGCAGCCCCGCCAGACCAAGTGTATCTTGCGTTAACAGTGCCTTCAACGCTATTGCTTTGGACGGGCGAAGAAGCGGAGATGAGCACCGAGCCAGGCTCTGAATTTTCGTTGTGGGATGGAAGTATCATAGGAAAAAATATTGAATTTGAGCAAGACAAGAAAATTGTTCAGCAATGGTATTTTGGCGATCAGCCTGCTGATTCAATTGTTACCATTAAACTCCATCCTCATAAAGAAGGCACTTCGTTTGAGTTGATCCACACCAATATTCCAGATGATGATTTTCAGGATATTGTAGAAGGCTGGAACGATAGCTACATAGCCTCGTTGATTGATTTTTATGAAGAGTAAGCTGATCGATAAAAAGCCAAAAAGTAATTTTGAGTTTACTGCACCGCTGGCCCCTCTTGAAGGCAGCTATGTAGAGTCAGGCATTTTTCTTCCTGCCGAATTAATAGAACAACTTCCAGCTAAACGTTTGAGAGCAACTGGAACGGTGAACGACATTCCGTTTTCATTGGCCATTCAATACAGAAAAAGTGGGCTTCGCTTTTTTATGATCAACAAGAGCTTAGTAAAAACTGCAGGGCTTAAATTCGGTAAAATGGCGCGCGTAAATTTTGCGTTAGTAGACGCAGATGAGCTAGTATTAGCTGAAGAATTGCAGGCAGTGATAGATCAAGATGAAAAAGCAAATGAAGTTTGGAATACGTTTACCAGAGGCTTGCAGCGAAGCTTGGCACATTATGTGAATTCCGCCAAGAGCGTTGACGTCCGTATTAAACGAGCTATTGAAATGATGGAGAAAGCAAAAGCTGGAACGCTGACTGCGCAGCAGCGAAAGAGCAAATGAACAAAAACAAAAAGTCCTGCAACTAGCAGGAAATTGCTGTCCGCACTGTTTGGGACATAGTGCTTGCTTACTTTCAAAAATATTTGCAGATTAAAAACGGCTACCGTAATAAGAAATCAACAGCTACTTTGTCTTAATAAAAATAAAATCACCTCCATCATCTCCTGTCCCTTGCACAACGCCAAACTGTGGGGTGGAAACGGAATTATTTGAAACAGGTTCAAAGATTCTATAAAATAGATTTTGTGCAGGTAAAAATGGATCCGTATTTTCTTCTAATCTTCGAATTAAGACGTCAGTAAATACACTTTTATCTGGAACTAATGTTAAGTTTCCACTTGTCATAGCTCTGCGACTTGAGTATTTATAAAGTTCAAAAATCTTCTGGGTCGTGGAATTGGTTAATCCTCTTGATTTAAAAATGCTGCCACCAAAACATGCGTCACTAATTAAAAGAGTGTGTTTGGCCGGAATCGCTCCTAAATAATCTCTTATAATAGTGTTAGATATCCATTCACTTTTATTTTCAGGATTTGCATTAGCTGGAAGCCAGTAACCGAAATTTTTAGCTTTATCCAAATATCCATGCCCAGCATAAAATATCAATAAATTATCTTTTTCGCTTATCCGTTCAGCAAGTTGTTCAAAAGCTGTAATAATATCAGCCCTAACTGGGTCTGTTAAAAATATAACATTGTCTTTTGCAAAGGCATAATGATCGACTACTAAATTCCTAAATCGTTTAGCGTCATCAACAGGATATGCTAAAGAAGACAGACTTGGACCATCGTATTGATATTTGGAAACACCTATTATTAATGCGTAATAGCTAGGTATTTTACCTGCATAAAATTGTCCTAGATTTTCTTTAAGCGAGATCTCGCTTTCATTGACCTCAGAGGTTTTTGCTATTGATTTGATTGAAACCTTCTCAACGGGTTTAACGGTAGGCGTTCTTTCTTGACTTGTAATTTTATTAGAAGGTTGAACCTCAAAAGGAATTGTCGTGCGAGGTTCAATTATTTTTTTTGAAGGCTCAATCGCCACGGAGTTTGAAAAACGAATTTTATTAGATAGGTTAGTTTTAGAAAATGAAAGTCTTGCGGTGTCACTGTTCGATTTTAATAATAGTCTATTACTTACGCCTGCCGATTGGCTAAATACCGAATAATTAATGCTGACCATTAAAGCCAGTAGTGAACAGAAATATTTCGCTTTATTCCCCATCTTTATCAATCCGAATATTATGAATCTTCACAAAAATTTCTGATAAATTAAATTCTAATTTTTGAATAGATACTGCCTTCTCACTAAGATTTGGAACTACAATTTTTATGAAAATAGTTTTGCCTTTATTTACAGTAAACAAATTCCCGTTCTCAAGCATATATTCGTTCTCAAGCATATATTTCCGGTAGACTACATCATGATCATCCAACATTAAAAAATTAGCAAAAATAAACTGAGGATCAACTCTATTATTTTCAAATTTGAAGAGCAATTCAAGGTTTAGAGAATTATCACAACTGACCTTTAGTAATTCTATCTTTCCAGCAGGATACTCAAAAATCGGGTACCTAATTTTTGCGGCCACGAGCTTTTTTGCAGCTATAGGCATACCCTCCACCTTAAAAACCGTTCCTTCTAATGGGGTCTCTGGCAAATAGACTATCTTCTTTTCAGAACCTACCGACACATTTCTTAAAACATCACCACTCACTTTGTTTAAAATTATAGAATATGTTTTTCCATTATCTGTCGATGACGATAGCGTTACATAGAACTCTTTTTCTTCCTTAGAAGTAAACAAGTCATATACAATGAGTACTTTATTTTCCTCTGAAAATGCTCGAACATTGGAAATGATTTGTGAAGTAACAGGCGTTGGTATGAAAAGAGATAGTAGTAAAAAAAAAGAGATAATCTTCATGTCGATATAAAGCTGAAAATCAAATATAACCTTAAATTATAATCAGTGAATACAAAATGAAAATTTTTTCATTTTTACAAATTATGCCGAGCTACAGGATGTTAATTTAACGAAGTATTTGAGCTATGAAAGACAGAGTTCCCAAGGCACTCTCTACGGTGAAGGAAATCCTTTTTTAACTGGGGTCGGGATTGCAAATCAAGAACAGGCTGAGTACTTTGACTGCGCAGCAGCGAAAGGGCAAATGAACAAAAACAAAAAGTCCTGCAACTAGCAGGACTTTCATACTTATTGAAAAAAATTATTAATTGAATTAAGCTTCGAATTTTTTCGCTACTTCACTCCAGTTAACAACGTTCCAGAATGCAGCTATGTAATCTGGTCTGCGGTTTTGATAATGCAAATAGTAAGCATGTTCCCACACATCTAAACCAAGAACAGGTGTTCCTTTCACTTCAGCAATATCCATCAATGGATTATCTTGATTAGGAGTTGATGTGATGGCTAACTTACCAGAAGCATCCTTTATAAGCCAAGCCCAACCAGAACCAAAACGTGTAGTTGCCGCAGCCGCGAATTTGGTTTTAAATTCATCGAAAGAACCGAAAGCAGCATTGATTGCCTCTGCTAATTTTCCAGTTGGAAGTCCGCCAGCATTAGGGTCGATAATCGTCCAGAAGAAGCTGTGGTTCCAATGCCCGCCACCGTTGTTGCGCACTGGCATAGGGAACTTAGAAATAGTTTTGTTGATCTCTTCCAAGCTAAGATTTTCTTCTGGCTTTCCGGCCAAAGCAGCGTTGAGGTTGGTAACATAAGCGTTGTGATGTTTGCCATGATGTATTTCCATGGTTTTGGCATCGATGTGTGGCTCTAAAGCATTAAATGCATAAGGAAGAGCGGGCAATGTAAATGGCATATAATTGTGTTTTAAGTTTTACTTGATTTGAATTCAAAGATAACAATCAGAAATTCAAGTTTCATAGTTTAATTGTTTCAAGTTTTACTGGTTAACGCTTTAAAACTTTCTCACCAACTCTCCCAATGTTTTCAGACCCTGATCAATTTTGGCATCCCACGGTTGGCCATAGCTCAAGCGGAAGAAATTGTGAAATTGGCCTTTTGATGAAAATATTTGGCCTGGCGCAATACCAATGCCTTGTTTTAATGCGCGCTTGTGAAGTTTGTATCCGTCCGCCTTTTTATTCATCTCTACCCACAGTGCAAATCCTCCTTCAGGGCGAGTCATGCGAGTGTCTTCAGGAAAATATTCAGCAATGGCTTGCGAATACTTTAAGCACTGTGTGTGAAGTGCCTTTCGCAAATGGCGCAAGTGCAATTCATATCGTCCATTTTGGAGAAAGTGCGCAATGGCTACTTGAGATAGTGTATTGGTAGATACATTATTCATCCGCTTCAACTGAATTATTTTTTCTTTGTATTTGCCAGGTACAATCCAACCAATGCGATAGCCAGGTGCTAGTGATTTTGAGAACGAGCTGCAATGCAACACCAAGCCTTTCTTATCAAATGTTTTGCAAGTCTTAGGTCGGGTTTTACCAAAATAAAGTTCGCCATAAATATCATCTTCAATCAACGGGATTTCTTTTTTAGCCAGCATGTCCACCAACTCCTTTTTCTTTTGATCGGGCATGCAACTACCTATTGGATTACTAAAATTGCATACGAACAGGCACGCTTTAATATTGAATTTCTTAATGGCTTGTTCGAGATATTTTAGATCAGGGCCTGAAGAAGGATCGGAAGGTACTTCAACCACTTTCAATCCTAAACTTTCTATCACTTGAAAAATACCAAAGTATGTAGGGCTTTCTATTGCCACAGCATCTCCTGGATTAGTTACCGCTTTCAAACATAACGATAATGCTTCCATACAGCCAGCAGTAACCACCACATCATCTTCACTTAAAGCACCGCCCCAATTAAATGACAGCCTCGCAATCTGCTGGCGCAATACTGCATTGCCTTGAATGTGCTCATAGTTCAAACAACTGTCGTTTGATTCGCGCAGTGCCTGCATCACAGATTTGTTGAGTTTAGCAGCAGGGAGTAATTTGAAACTCGGTGCACCCATCGTAAAATCCGTAAGCTTCTGTGAACGTAGGTCTCGATAAACCCCGGAGATCATTTCGTCCAAACTTACGGGCACAACTTCATCCATTGGTTCGCAGCACAAGGGCACTTCAAATGTATGCTTGGGCGAAAATTTTATGTAGTAACCTGATTGTGGCCTGGCTTCAATCAAGCCTTTGCTTTCTAAATGATAATAGGCTTGAAATGCAGTGCTCAAGCTAATGCCTTGTTCTTTGCTTAACGATCGCACAGAAAGCAGTCGGTCGCCCACCCGTAGCGACTTCTTTGAAATGAGCTGTTCAATACGATCAGCCACTTCGATGTAAAGATGTTCTTGGTTCATAGCGTTTTAGATTACTGAATAAACATTTCAGATTCAAAATTGATATGGTTAATATTCACAAAACTGAAACTGTTTTTATTCTTTACAAAAGTAGAATTTTGCAGAAAGAAATCAACACAATTGAAGACAATCTCATTTTTATTTTTACTCGTTATTCTCGTAGCAGCCTTTACGGAAGGTGTCAGTAATCCTGTAAAAGATTCTCTTCAAGTAAAAGAAAAGAAATACACCATTCGAGGCATGGCTCGCATTCACTCGCAAGGTCAGTTTTGGTATGGCGGAAGAATCGTTTCGCCTAACCCTACACTGGATATGAATTTTACTTATGATAGAAAGCAATGGGGATTCTTTCTATTCAAAGCCCTTGATTTAAAAAGTAACTTAACTGATATTAATTTTATGCTGGCAGCAGTCAATAAAAATTTTCATCTCAATAAGCGGCTGACAATTACGCCTAGTGTAGGCTTTCTATTTGAGCAGAAAAATTCATTTGCAGATAAAGGAACAGATGCCGTGTTTATCTTACAAAGCAGTTATAAATTGTCTAACAAATTTACTATCGATCATAGTGCTTTAATTGGGAATCTTTTGATCGAGCCCTCTGAGAAAGATTGGGTGAATCGCTTTAGATTATTGTATTCACACAAACACATTGATATAACAGCATGGCTTTGGCATAACAATAAAGTATTTGACAATGCTGAATATGTATCAAGCACACTTAGCCTATTCTATAGCAGAATAAAATTATCTGACCATTTATTATTGAATGTTGGCGCCTCAGGAACCTTGATGCCTTATTCATCTGACGAAGTAAATTATCCTAAAAAAAATGGAATGCTTTTTACCTTAGCGGTGATAGCTCATTAAATTTTTTGAGTCAAGATTCAATTGAACATTACCCAAATAAACTTGAACTTAAATAACGGTCGCCTCTATCGCAAGAGATAAATACTATTGTTCCTGATTTAATCTCTTTAGCAATTTCTAACGCTGCATATAATCCACCACCAGTGCTCATACCAGCGAGTATCCCTTCTTCCTTGGCAAGCCTTCTCGTTAATTCTGTTGCTTGAAGTTCGCTTACATCAACTATACGATCAACGCGTTTTGGATCAAAAATTTTAGGTAAAAATTCTGGCGACCACCTTCTAATGCCTGGTATGTTTGACTTCTCCGTTGGTTGAGTACCCACAATTTGAACACTCGAATTTTGCTCTTTTAAATAGCGTGACACACCCATAATCGTTCCTGTTGTACCCATGGCAGAAACAAAATGGGTAATGGTTCCCTTTGTATCGCGCCATATTTCAGGCCCTGTAGTTTTATAATGCATCCCGTAATTATCAGCATTAGCAAATTGATTCAATATAAAGTATCCCTCTTCATTTGCCATTTTTTCGGCCAACTCTCTTGAATACTCTATCGTTTTTTCTGAAGGCGTTAAAATAACTTTTGCACCATACGCTTCCATGGATAGCACACGCTCGCGTGTTGAATTGTCAGGCATAATCAAGGTCATATCAAGCCCCATTATTCTAGCGATCATTGCCAATGCAATACCTGTGTTGCCACTCGTTGCTTCTACCAATCGTGATCCTTTTTTTATCTCTCCCCTATCGAGTGCTCCTTTTATCATGCCGTAAGCAGCGCGGTCTTTTACACTTCCGCCTGGGTTGTTACCTTCCAGCTTAGCATAAATCTTTACATTATCATTTGTCGGTATTCGTACCAATTCAACAATGGGTGTATTTCCAATTGTCTCAATTAATTTCATTGCCTGTTTTTAAAGGTTAATAAATCAGTATTCTCAAAACCATCCTCTCCTATCATTCTTGATTGATAATAAATTTTTGAATACGCAGGTACACTTTGCGTGATCCAAACATTGCCACCTATTACACTATCGTGACCAATGTTGGTTTCACCTCCCAAGATAGTTGCTCCTGCATAGAGAACAACTTGGTCTTCAATAGTAGGATGTCTTTTTTTAAGTGCATCTTCTTTATTAACACTCAACGCACCTAGCGTTACTCCTTGATACATCTTCACATAGTTGCCAATAACGCAGGTCTCACCTATAACAATACCAGTGCCATGATCTATGCAAAAATGGTTGCCGATCTTTGCAGCCGGATGAATATCAATTCCTGCTCTGCTATGTGCATATTCCGTAATCACACGAGGCACGCCCGTTACCTTTAACTGATGTAGTGAATGCGCTATTCTATAAGCTGCAATAGCATAAAAACCAGGATAGGTTCTGATGATCTCTCGAATATTTTTGGCCGCGGGGTCTCCCTCATAGGTAGCCTCAGCATCCTGATTCAGTTTTGTTCTTATTGAAGGTAACTCGTTAAAAAAAGAAGTAACAATCGGTTCAGCATTTTCCCTTACATAACTATCAGCTGTGCGGGTAAGAAGCTCAACCATCTTTACTTTAAATTCAGCTAAATAGTGTTCAAACTCCTTGACTGAATTGAATGAGACTTTTGAGTGATCGGGGAATAAGATACCCAGTAGTTCGATAAACACATTCGATATCTCTTCAGGAGAAGAACAATTAGGACACTCCTGATGCGCTTTAAATAATTCTTCTATGAATACTTTGTTCATGAAATCTGATTTATGACATACAACGAGCATAGAAGACTTCAGGTTGAGAAAAATTTATCTCGATCCTCACTTTAGATTTGTTTCTCACTTTGGCAACATTGCCACCTGCCCCAAATGAGATGCTTTATGGCTAACCCGACTCAACAATACATTTAATTTATTCCGTTGAGGCTCTCTTTTAAAATCTTCTTCCAAAACAGCAGTGTGCCTATTAAGCCAATCACTTTCGTTCATCTTTTTAAAAGCATCGTCCAACGCGGCAACAATAGTTTTCCATTTATTCGTCAACTCTTCTTTACTTAAATGGCCAGTTTGATTAGTTCCCTTTTCGTGATGATAGATTGTTGTTAATTCCGGAAACAATCTCTCGCTAATTCCAAATAATTCAAGAAGCTTGTCATCAGTATCCGCAAGGTGACCCATCAGCCAAGACGGTGAATTACCACCCGAAACAATTGGTCTATTAAAATTTTCTAGAGAAAGACCATCTAAAGCTTTTTGCATTCTCTTGTTATAGGTATCCCATTGAATGAGGCAAATGTCAAGTGTAGTCATAGGTAGTTTTGTTTAGTCCACAATTCAAAATTAGGAAGATAAGTTCCATAGCATCATGACACGTGAATTAAAACTTTTTATTTAATGATTCCGCCATAAATTGATATGGTTAAAATACTAAAAACTGAAACTGTTTTAATTCCGTATAAATCAGAAAATTTGTAGCATGATAAAAGAGAAAAATAATTTGTTGATCGCTTACTTGGCACTTGCGGCAGTCTGCGTAATCTGGGGCACCACTTATCTCGCGTTGCGCGTAGCAGTTACTCAATTTCCCCCTTTCCTTTTTTCGATGCTACGATTTTTAACAGCTGGGTCCATCCTAATTTTATTTATGTTAACCGTGGGCAAAGTTCAGCTACCCAAAAAAGAGAACATCATTAACCAAGCCGTAGGTGGCTTTTTCATGATAACTCTTGGAATAAGCGTGGTGGGTTGGGCCGAGACCTACATATCGAGCGGATTGGCTGCCATCATCTGTTCCGTTATGCCAATATGGACTATCCTAATCAACTTTACTCTTAACAGAAACGAGAAACCTAACTTGTTAATAGCAATAGGCTTATTAGCTGGCCTTGCGGGAATCGTTTTTATTTTCGGTGAACATCTCAGCGAATTCTCAAGCACCCGTTATACTATTGCCATTGTCATCACTTTCTTGGCGAACATAAGTTGGGCATTAGGAAGTGTCTGGATAAAAAAGAAAAACCAAGAGTCGAATCCGTTTTTAAATGCAGGTATGCAAATGTTTTTTGGTGGAGTGTTTTTAATTCCATTGAGTTTAGTTTTGGACGATTATAAAACCATTCAATGGTCAAGCGAAGTATTGATTTCATTGACCTATCTAATACTTGTTGGCTCCGTGGCTGGTTATGCTTGTTACTCGTATGCTATCAAAAAACTTCCGATGACAATCGTTTCATTGTATGCTTACATTAATCCAATAGTTGCTGTACTGCTTGGTTGGCTAGTGTTGAGTGAGAAGCTGAATTTAAAAATAGCGCTATCAATTCTTGTTACCATTGCTGGGATTTATCTTGTAAATCGAGGATACAACTACAAGCAAAGCAAAAAGGAAAACGCAACCATGAAGCCCAGTAAAATATGATCGCTGTTATAGATTATCAGCCACAACACCAGCAGTGGTTTGAATCGCTCAATCGCACGTGGATCGAAAAATATTTTTGGATGGAACCTATCGATTTTAAAGTGCTTCAACATCCGGATGTTCATATAATTTCGCATGGCGGATTTATATTGATGGCATTGGAAGATGAACAAGTTGTGGGCACTGTTGCTTTGAAGTTTGTAAAGCAGGGAGTTTATGAATTCACCAAAATGGCGGTGGATGAAAAACTGCATGGGAAGAAAATAGGACAAACATTGGCGGAAGTTGCCATCGCAAAATGTAAAGCAAAGGGAGCTACAAGTATTATTTTATATTCAAGTACAAAGCTGGTTCCTGCCATCAATCTTTATCGCAAGCTTGGCTTTATAGAAATCCCGCTTGACGGCCCTTACAAACGAAGCGATATAAAAATGGAACTTGTAATTTAATAGTTGTTAGATAGTGGTTAGTAGTTGTTAGTAAAAGATATAAATCCCTTTCAATAAACGACATTCCACTTCGCGAATAACTAACAACTAGCAACCACTATCTAACAACTATCAGAATGAACTAACAACTAGCAACCAATAACTAACAACTGTTAAAATGCACTCACAATTACTTTACGATAAAGAAAACATTGACACGATTTTAGAGGAGACTCGAAAGTTAGCAAGCGTTCATCTTTCAAAATTGGATAAACTTTCACCGGGTCGATTTATCCCAGATATAAAACTAAATAACATTCCAGAAAAAGGAATAGGTGTCATCAATGCACTTAACTATTTCGACAAAGAATATGCCCATCAACTTACCAACAGTGCCGGGCCACGTTATTTTGGTTTTGTAACTGGTGGCTCAACACCAGCAGGCATTGCAGGCGATTGGCTAGTAAGCGCATACGATCAAAATGCGTGCGGCAGCAACGATTCTATCGCGCCACAAATTGAGCGACAAACAATTCATTTCTTCAAACAATTGTTCGGATTGGATGAGGCTTATTTTGGATCATTTGTAACTGGCGCAACCATCTCCAATATGGTGAGCCTAACGCTAGCAAGACAATGGGCTGGCGAACAAATCGGTATCAACGTAAGTGAAGATGGTCAACATGCATTATCCAACTTAAAAGTTGTTAGCTCCACCATTCATTCAAGCGCGGTGAAATCTCTTTCTGTTTTAGGAATGGGAAGAAAAGCGTTGGTGAGAATAGATACGCTTCCTGATCGCGAAGCTATTGATATAAATAAACTAGAAGAATTTCTGCAGAGCAACCAAGTAAATTCTACAAATCCTTTAATTCTAATAGCGAATGCAGGCACAGTCAATACAGTAGATTTCGATGATCTTGAAGCCATTGGAAAACTAAAAGAGAAATATAACTTTTGGCTTCATGTCGATGCCGCTTTTGGAGGGTTTGCTGCAGTCTCCAAAAAGTTTGCGCATTTAATGAAGGGTATTAATTATGCTGACAGTATTACCATCGATGCGCATAAATGGTTGAATGTTCCTTATGATGCAGCTATGCAATTCACTCGGCATAAAAATATTCAATTAAAAGTATTTCAAAACAGTGCTGCTTACTTGGGCAATCCTGCTAAGAGCCCTGACTACTTTCACTACACTCCAGAAAACTCAAGAAGATTCAGAGCGTTGCCCTCATGGATGACGTTGATGGCATACGGCAAAGAAGGCTATGAAGAAATTGTGGAGCGCACATGCGATTGTGCTATGCAATTGGGCGATTGGATTGATCAATCCGAGAAATTCAAATTACTTGCTCCAGTTAAAATGAATGTTGCTTGCTTTACATTCAATGAATCTTTGATAACCATGGAGAAGATTCAACTCTATCTTACAAAAGTGCGCGATGATGGCAGAGTGTTTTTCACGCCAACTATTTATAAAGGAACGCCAGCCATTAGAGCAGCAATTTCAAATTGGATGACCGATAGTGACGACATTCTTATTGCCATAGACGTATTAAATAAACTATCTTAACTATGTATACCGCTAAATTAAATCGGAATGAAAACATCGAAGAACTTCAAGAGTTTATTCGCAAGAATGGCTTTGCTATTTTAATAAGTACCGTAGAAGGAAAACCTTGGGCTACCCACATTCCATTGGTGCTTTCTCAAGACGGCACAAAACTCGCAGGCCACATAGCTAAAGGAAATAAACAATGGAAAGATTGGAATACTGAAACTGATGTGTTAGTCGTTTTCTCCGGTCCACACTCTTACATTTCCTCTTCATGGTATGATCACGAAAATGTTTCTACTTGGAATTACATTGCTGTGCATGCTTCCGGAACAATTAGAATACAATCGACCGAAGAATTACTCAGCGGGTTAAAATCGCTCACCAATAAATACGAAAGTCGATCACAACATCCTGTTACCGTTGAAGGTTTTTCGCCAGAATTTCTGAATAAAGAAATGTTAGGAATTGTAGGATTTGAAATTACAATAACTAAGCTGGAAGCAGCCTACAAACTTTCTCAAAATCGCGATGATAAGAATTATAAAAACATAGTAGAAGAATTAGAGAAACGGAATGAGCCAGATTCGACCAGCGTGGCTGCAGAAATGCGAAAGCAAAGAAAATTAGACTAAACAGAAAACACCCATTTATCAAGCATTTTGAACTCAGTTTTTTTAATTTCTTTTAAATATCTTTACAAATATAAACAGCACGATCATGACACTTACTGAACCCATCACAGCAGAAAAAACAAAACACTCACGTTTATCACAAATCGATTTCAATAATCTTGAATTCGGAAAATATATTTCAGACCACATGCTGGTAGTTGACTACGATAATGGCAAATGGGGAGAACCTACCATAAAACCTTACGGGGATATGATGCTATCGCCAGCCATGCTTGCATTGCATTATGGTCAATCTGTTTTTGAAGGTATGAAGGCATTCAAAAATAAAGATGGCAACATTTGTATCTACCGCCCAGATAGGCATGCAAAACGATTGAACAAATCGCTTGCTCGGATGTGTATGCCTGAGATCGATCCTGAATTTTTCATTCAGTGTCTTCATGCCATTGTTGAATTCGATAAAGATTGGATTCCAACCAGCGAAGGAGCATCCTTGTACTTGCGCCCATTTGTATTTGCCGATGAGGCGAGGATAGGCGTTAAAGTTGCTGACCATTACAAATTCATTATTATCACTAGCCCTTGTGGCCCTTATTTTAGCGACCCCATTCGCTTAAAAGTTGAAACCACTTTTGTGCGTGCCGCGGAAGGTGGAACAGGCTTCGCGAAGTGTGCTGGCAATTATGGTGGAGCATTTTATCCAACACAACTTGCTCGTCAGGAAGGCTTTCATCAAGTGCTTTGGACAGATGCCAAGGAGCACAAATACATTGATGAAGCTGGCGTGATGAACGTAATGTTTGTAATCAACGGCAAACTCATTACACCCAAATTAACAACAGCTCTATTAGATGGCATTACCCGTGATTCTATTCTTACTCTAGCTCCTGGACTTGGCATAGAAGTAGAAGAAAGAAAAGTGAGTGTGGAAGAAATTGAAGCAGCCTTTAAAAACGGAACTATAACCGAAGCATTCGGTGCAGGTACCGCTGCAGTGGTATCTCCCATTGCTACTATCAATATTCATGGAACAGATTACAACTTGCCCGCCATTACTGACAATAGTTTTCAGCGGAAAGCAAAGACTCGCTTGAATAATATTCGCTATGGCTTTGAAGCTGATGTGCATGGATGGAATTACATCATTAACTTATAATTCTAAATTTTTTGAATACGATTCAATTTAAGACAGATCAAAAAATATCGAGTGAACAATTTATCGATCTTTTGAAAAGATCAACACTTGCTGAAAGAAGACCTGTTGCCGAAAAAGATCGTATTGAAAAAATGCTTAGCCATGGCAATATTCTTATAACGGCCTGGGATGGTAATTTACTAGTTGGCGTATCGCGAGCTTTAAGCGATTTCTCTTTCTGCTGTTACTTATCTGATCTAGCCGTTGACGAAACCTATCAACACAAAGGCATTGGCAAAGAGCTTATTAAACGTACCCATCAGGTAGCAGGTGTAAATGATTGTGTATTGATTTTATTATCAGCACCCAAAGCAGTTGACTATTACCCTAAAATTGGAATGGATCAATTCAAAGAATGTTTTATCACTAAGAGAAAAAAATAAAATGGATAGCTTACCCATCACCGATAAAACCGAGATTACTCGTTTAGCGAAACGAGGCTCTTATGATAAAGAAACCATTTATTCTATTTTAGATGAAGCTTTGTTTTGTAATGTAGCTTTCAATTTGAACGGTCAACCCTTTCAAATTCCAACAGGCTTTTGTAGAATTGGAGACAAACTTTATATCCACGGTTCAGTAGGTAGTCATTATATGCGGGCATTGGCTGCCGAATCAATACCAGTAAGTATTAGCGCAACATTGATGGATGGTATTGTGTTGGCTCGTTCTGCTTTTCATCATTCAGTCAATTATCGCTCAGTTGTGATTTTTGGCAACCCAAAGTTGGTTACTGATATAGACGAACTCTACAAAGCGTTGGAAATATTCACAGAAAAAATTTGTCCCGGTCGCTGGGCCGATGTGAGAAAACCAACAACCGGTGAGTGGAAAGCCACCATGGTTTTATCATTTGAATTGACCGAAGCTTCTGCTAAAATTCGTACAGGGCCACCAAAAGACGATGATGAAGATTACAATTTGGATGTGTGGGCGGGAGTGCTCCCATTAAAAATCGAAAAGAAAGATCTGGTGGCTGATCCTGCATTGAAAGCTGGAGTAGCTGTGCCCGCTTATTTAAAGTGAAGAATTACGATTCAAAAACTTCTCAAGAATTATAAACTCTTGAGAAGTTAAAACAATGTTCACTTCGATCTCTTAAAATCAAGATCGTGAAAATCGTAGCTAAAATCTGTTAGCGGTGAAATAGCTTTCATTTTAATCCCATCCCCTTTTCCGTGTTCATCCAAACTGAAAGAAACAAACGCATCAGCATCCATGCTTCTGTCTTTCCATTTTACAACGAAGGTATTTCCTTTAAAGTAAAGAAGCTCGCCTGTGAGCTTGGGAGATCGCTTCGAATCGAACCACAGCTTTCCTCCTTTATTACTGATGGCAATCTCACCAAACCATGAATCAGAATACTTTCCTATGTATTGTGCAAATTCAACCTTATTTGAATTTGCCTTTTGTTGATTGCTGATCTCATTCCAAATTGAATCTGTTACCTTTTTCGCCTGAGTCAAATCATTTTTCCTGCGAGTTGAATATTCTGTCACCCTATCTGTTCCAGATATCCCAAAATAACTGTCTTTAATTTGATTGGCTATCGCTCCAAACGCCCCTCCCTCCTGCTGGTTAGTGAGTATAATAATACCCAAATTCAATTCAGGAATCATAGTCACTTGAGTTACCATTCCTTCCAATCCTCCTGTATGACTCACTTGCTTATATCCTTTTACATCAGAGACTCCAAAGCCTAAAGCATACGCTGCAAAGTGAGTATTGTAAGTTCCAGGATTACGAACCGGAATGATGGTTTGTGGAGTCCACATTTCTTCGTGAACATTATCGGAAAACAATTGCTTGCCTTCACCATATTTGCCATGTGCTAAGTGGAGTAAAACCCATTTGCTTAAATCAGCAATACTAGAATTGATACCTCCAGCAGAATGCCCTACTTTAATTGTACTACGAGAAATAACTTGAACTTTTCCATTCACCGGTGCATGGCCATCAATCACATTTGTTTTATCTCTTAGCCGGTCGTAAGAAGCAGCAGAATTATTCATACCCAACGGCTGCATAATTCTCTTCTCAACAAAATCATCCCAACTTTGTCCGCTTACTCTGGCAACCACTTCACCCGCAATAATATATAAGTTGTTATCGTAATCGTATTTGCTACGAAAACTAGAAGTGGCTTTTAAAAAGCGAAGATTGTAAATAACATCTTTCAACGTGAAATCGCTTGAGTCTGGAAAGAACATTAAATCACCCGCACCTAATCCTAATCCACTGCGATGTGTAAGCAGATCGCGCACAGTAAATTCTTCTGTTACAAAAGGGCTGTACAATTTAAACTCCGGAATAATATCACGCACTTTCGTATCCCATGACAACTTTCCCTCATCTACTAGCATACCCAACGTTGCCGCTGTAAACGCTTGCTATTGGATGCAATGCCAAAGCGCGTATTTTCATCCACCTTCTCCAATGTATTTAACGATCGTACGCCATATCCTTTAGAATGAATCACCTTGCCATCTTTAATCACGGCCACGGCAATACCTGGCACATCAAATGCTTTCATTGACTTTACAGTCAACTCATCAATAGCTTGAGAAGTTAGTGGTTGGCTTTGAGAACAAAGGCTTGCTAGCAATAATAGACTTAATGTAAACGCTTTGATCATATCAATTGAGGTTTGTTGAGTGTGAAATGTAATAGATTTAACCCAAAGGATTTGCTTTCGCCATAGCGAGAATTGAGACCGCGGTTTAAAACGCCCCCTAAATACAAAATAAAATCGTACCTTTGCCGACAATTAAGTAAAAAAACGCCATTCTGCTATCTATTGGCTCTAATTTTTGACGAACCTAAATAGTAAAAGCGGAGTTTTATCGTTGTTGAGAGAACATTTGAAAATTTAACCAATTATAACATGGGAAGACCACCTATTTTACCGAAGAAAAAAAAAGACGGATTTTACATTGAAATCCGCAACAAAGGTGCAAAGTCAGGCACAATCATTATTAGAGATACACCCCAAGCCATGATGCAGGCAGTAAAACAATATGAAACCACAAAAGATGTGATCATTTTGGGCGAACATAAAAACGGCAAGCGTGTAGATGAATCAAGAAAAAAACTTCACGTGAGCTAAGTCTTTTAGATTACTTATCAAACTTTAAAATAAGTTGGGCGACCCCCAACTTATTTTTTTTTAGGGCAATTGAAAAATCAATCCTGAAGAATACTTATATATCCACTGAATAACAAAGCTGACAATCTAGTTTACAAAATTAATTTAACGCTGGATTTTTAAATTCTTATCCAACTACTTCTAACATCGGAAACTGCTGCTTCCAAAGGTGGTAATAATATGAATGATGGTCCATCAACTCATCATGCCTTCCTTCCTCCACAACAATCCCTTTGTCGAGCACAATTATTTTATCTGCATTATAGATTGTGCTAAGTCATATTGTATTTCACTTATTATTAAAAGAAGAGAGGAGGATTATGCCCCCTCTCTCTCACATTTTTTAAATGCCCCGGCCCAATGCCTGGGTATAAGGGACTCCGTCATCATGTAAGTCACTAAGAGCAACCGCATATGAGCCAAATAAGTTACCTAACTTATTGAGCACATAATCACTAAATTCATTTCCTCCATTTGTATTTTCCATTTCTGAAAAAGATAATTCGATTAACTTCATAAGTTTATTTGTTTAACTTTAAAAGTTTAGTTTTTGTTATCATAAGCCTCATTAACCCCTGCCATAAATGCATTTGCGGAAGCTGCTGGATTAAGAGCAGCTTCAACTATAACATAGGTAACAATAAGAGGAATTAGCCAAAACCAACCACCTTGAATTTCAAGGCTTTCCTCCAAGTTAAGTTCTTCTAATTCTAGTTCTTTAAAATTATTTTTTCGCGTTTTCATTTTTTTGTTTTTTAAATTTTATGAACAGATATCTTATCAATGAAATCAAAATGATTTTCCAAAAAATGGAGAAGAAAATGTAAAAGTAGTTATGTCCTTTACTTACCATTAACTCTAAAAAAAATATTACTCCGGTAGCGATTAAGACTTGCTCAACTTCTCTTTTCCAAATAGTCATTTTTTTACAATTGATAAATTTTACTCAGTTTGGCCAAACCTTATTTCAAAGATAACGCCCCATAGTCCCACTAGTTGGGACTATTAAAAATACTTTTAAATTTATTTCTATCAAAATACCCCCCCCACTTATTCTTTTCAAATTTTCAGATGATATAAGATCGCATGATATAAAACCAAAGTACATTATTCCCTCTTTCAGATACTCATATCGTTGGTCTTCAGAACTATATACTATTGGAATATTAAATTCCTCGCGCATAGATTCTAAAAGGCGAAAGAAAGCACTTCTTGATAGCCCCAACTTATTGGCATAATAACAAGCATTTCCTGAAACCTTTTTTCTTATCAGGTTATCAAACTTGTTTATTAATTTTAGTTTTTCCTCGAATGACATATTAATGCTTTAATTGGCCTTCTTCAATCATCGGAAACTGCTGCTTCCAAAGGTGGTAATAATATGAATGATGGTCCATCAACTCATCATGCCTTCCTTCCTCCACAACAATCCCTTTGTCGAGCACAATTATTTTATCGGCATTATAGATTGTGCTTAGCCGATGCGCGATGATGATAATTGTTTTTTGCTGTGCCTTCATTATGTCGATCATCCGTTGCACGTATTGCTCGGAAGCAGAATCCAGTGAAGAGGTAGCTTCATCCAGAATTAATATTTCAGGGTCTTTGTACAAAGCACGAGCAATGGCAATGCGTTGTTTTTGCCCACCAGAAAGCGTAGCCCCATTCTCGCCCAAATAGGTATTGAAGTTATTCGGCAGTTTCTCAATAAAATCCATTATTCCCAATGAAGAGCAAATGGCAATTATTTTTTTCATGTCTGGCTGATACTCTCCAACGGCAATATTATCTACTACATTACCTGCAAACAAGTCAATCTTTTGAGGTACTACGCCTATGATAGACCTAAGCGAATCATTCTCGATATACTTCAAATCATAACTTCCTATGGCAATGCTACCGCTTTGTAGCGGGTAAAGGTTTTGTAACATGGCCATTAAGGTAGACTTACCAGAACCGCTCTCGCCAACAATGGCTGTTACCTTTCCTTTGGGGATTTGCAAATTCAAGGTTTGAAACACCGTTACCCTGCTTCCATATCTAAAACTTACTTCTTTGAAAGTGATATCCCCCATCATTTCAGACGTTAGCTTCACTCTGTTTTCATCCTTCTCTCGTTCCAAATCCATTATCTCAAACAAGCGGTCGGCCGCAATCACAGCGTTTTGAATAATCTTGTTCATACCAATCAGGCTACTTAACGGCCCTGTGAAATAGGCAATCAGTGCATAGAAAGAAAGTAATTCGCCAGGGGTTATTTGATTATCAAGCACAAAGCCTGCACCTACCCATAACAAAATGATGGTGAATAAGCGGGAGAAAAATTCAGAAGAATTGCCTGTGAACAAGCTGTTGATACCCGACTTATATACTGTCCTTAAAAGAGTGATAAATCTGACCTCTGTTTTTAGATTAGTGAAACTTTCAAGGCCAAAACTTTTAATGGTGTTAATTGAATTTAAAGATTCCACCAATTGCGACTCTAACTCTGCTGAGTTTTCCATCAAGGTGCGCTCTACTTTTTTGTTGAACTTATTGGTGATAAAGTAAATAATAAGATAGAATGGAATAATTAACAATATAACTAAGGCAAGCTTCCAATAATAGGTAAACATCAAGGCGAAAGCGAGAATGACAATAAAAAAGTTGACCGCTAGGTTGATCACTACATCATTGATGAATGCACGTATTTTCACAGCGTCATTTATACGTGAGATGATCTCGCCCACGCGCATGGTATCAAAAAATTGCTGCGGCAGTTTAAGCAAATGTTTGTAATACCCAAGAATAAGGTTGGCATCTATTAATTGCCCTGTGCGTAACGTGAAAACGCTTTTGGCTGCACCTATAAAAAGTTGCACTACTAATAAAGCAATCATAGCAACGCTCATCAAGTTGAGCAGGTTTCGGTTGCCATCAATCAACACATAGTCGATTATCTTTTGCACGTAGATAGAAGTTGACAACCCAAGAATGGTATAGATCAATGCCCCGAAAAGAGCTTGCATCATAACGGAACGATGCGGGTAGATCAATTGCCAAAAGCGCGAACTAACCGAGACCTTGGTATTACCTGTTTCAAATGTTTGGTTGGGCCAAATAAGGATTAATATCCCCGTCCATAGTTTTTTAAACTCTTCGTGAGAATGGCGATGAACTTGTCCATCACCAGGATCCATCACTTCAATGTACATAGATGTGGCCTCGTAAATAACTACATAGTGATGCAGCACTTCCTTTACAATAATGTGGGCAATGCTTGGCTTGGGTATTTTAAACAAGCTGTCAAATTCACCGCGAACTCCTTTGGCATCGAAGCCAAGTTTGTTTGCAGCTTCAATCATGCCCAACACATTCGTTCCCTTTTTATCGGTAGAAGCAAGTTGACGGATTTTTGAAACCGGCAATTTTAGATTGTGAAACGCAGCAACGGAAGCCAAGCAAGCTGCACCACAGTCGGTAATATCGCGTTGTTTTATCTTTATTGACATGAGTAATTGGCAGTGAGTTGAGTAACAAGTATAACTACTAACGACTATGGACTCAAGACTATAGCCTGTGCATTCGGGTTCAGCCAATCATCTGCCTTATCATACAGCAATTGCCAGAGCGTGCGCTTAGTTACAATAAACCTTGCTTGCATTGTCATTCCCTTTTTTAAGTAGCCTTTGTACCCGTTTTTTAATTGAAGAAACTCTTGATCCATTTTGCACTTCACTTTAAAAATAGGCTTGTTGTTGA
The DNA here is from genome assembly GCA_038205685.1 of Cytophagales bacterium. Classification (GTDB taxonomy): domain Bacteria; phylum Bacteroidota; class Bacteroidia; order Cytophagales; family Cyclobacteriaceae; genus ELB16-189. The sequence continues at coordinate 68,689 of JBBRBQ010000012.1, forward strand.
TCACGTGTATGTCGTTGGAGATTTCAAGCACTTTGCCCGTGGCAATGCCCCATTGGTTATAGTTAAAAGCATCCACCTGAAAACGCACCGGCATGTTGGGTTGTAGCAAGCCAATGTCGTTGGGGCTTATGTAGCATTCAACCACAAGACTTGTATCGGGGCTGATTTGTGCTAACTCTTGGTTGGCAAACACCATGCTGCCCGCATAGATGCCCGCCATGTTTTGTATGTTGCCCGAAATAGAAGCGCGTATGTTAAGGCTTTCTTTTTCTTTTGTTAACTGAGCCAGCTGGTTTTCAAATTCTATCTTTTCCTTTTGATGCCCACGAAGCTCCTGCTGCCATGTGCTTAGTTGTGCTTGTTTGAGCAATTCAATATCGCCTTTGGCTTTGTCATACTCAAATTTGTAATTCTCAAACTCGGCCGCGGCAATTACCTGCTGGTCGTACAGCTTTTTGTTACGGTCATAGTCTTGCTTTACCTTCTCGAAGCGGGTTTGCTTATCGCTCAGCTTTTGTTGGTAATCAGAAAGGGACTGCCTATAAATATTAGTTGTTGGTTGGTAGTTGCTATTAAGCAGTTGTTGCGCATCAAGCAGGAACTCACTTGTTTCTGCTATCCGCTTTTGTAAGTACCGCTCCTTCTCTTCCAACAAAGGCGAATGCAAAGCTAACAGCAATTGCCCCTTTCTGACAGCCGCATTTTCTTTTATGAATACTTCATTTACATAGCCAGCCGCATTTGCCTTTATTATATTTAGCTCGGCCGTAGCTTTTAGAAGGCCACTACTCTTCACGCTTATATCAACCCATAAAAATGGAAGAGCAGCAAGAGCAACAATTGTTGCAAGCATTACCAACAAATAAATAATTTTTGAGGTACGAGAATAGGAGGAGAGGAAATGCTCAGATGAGAGATTAATTATTTCTTTGGGTGGAAGATTAACAGCATTCATCTATAATTGAAATGCTATTGCTTGCTTTTTAATTGTTCCAACAAAGCAATTTCTTCTTTTGATGTCAAAGGCATATTGGCTTCTTCCCAAAAAGGGCTTATAAACTTATTCCCATTTTTATAAAGCGATGATTTCTTGTAGCGTTCACCTTTTGGTATATCTATAATATTGTGCGAAGCCGAAAGGAGCAAGAACTCACTAGTATAATTATCGATCTGGATTTTATTTCTAAATGTAAATTGCAGTGTGAAATCTCCCCTTGCATACGATAAGTAGTTTGTGTTGTCTTGATTAATAAACTTAAAAGTGAGTTTGCTATAAACTACTTTTAACTTCAAACCTAGAATTGATTTATCATAGTTGCTCATCGAGTCAAGTTCAAGCACAACTTCGGTAATATTTTTCTTGCTATCAGCCTTAATCAATGCTTTGTAAAACACTCGATCTTCCGATTCTTTAAGTTTTACTTTCTTTGGGTCAATCACTAAAACAAAACCTCCAACATTTGAGGAATCGGGAATAGCATAGAAATGGTATTCATCTTTCTTTTTACCAAAGCGGTTCAAAAAATTGATGTATTGATTATTTAAGATAGTTTCAATCTTTACCGGACTAGCCACCTCAAACATCTCATCATCTTCCTTGGGCAGTTTATATGCCCTGCTTTGATCTACTCTAATGGTTAAATCTTTGTCTTCTAAGCCATAAATCACATCCAACAATCCATCGGCAAATCTATTGTACGATTTATTTTCTTTCACCCATTCACGATAGTATAACCTTGCTATTATAGGTAGGTTAAGTTGGGTTTTGGTGTGTGCAATTAATTCTGTTAATAGTGCATCATCTTCTTTGGCCTCTACTGGAATTTCTTCTAATGTTACGGCAGATTCTTGTAGATAAATTTTTCCACCATCTAACTTAATCTTTGTTATTGCTAACTTAACTGTCAAATAATTTATGTGAGATATAATAAGACTGTCCGCCTCATTTTGATACGTTAATTTAAACTTACCCTCTTCATTTGATATAGTCCCCCTTATTCCTTTACTACCAATAATATTTACTAACGGAATAAATTTTTTGGTCTGCCTTTCAAAAATAACACCTTCGATAGTAGATTGGCAATTACCTATTTCAGCGATTAGCAATAGAAAAAAAAAGCAATTTGTTATTTTCATTTATTGTTATTTTCATTTAGGTTTTCGTGTTCCGATATAAATCCCTATTGATGCTGTAACTAAACTAGCGGTTGCACAACCTATCCTGATCGATTTATCCTCAACAATCAATGATGAAGTCAGCATTAATAAGGAAATGGAAAATAAAAGTCGTGATCGCTTTTTTGGATTAAATGTTTCCGAATTCACAACGCTATTGTAGCTTTTTATCTCTGAAGGTTGCATATAGTTGTTATTTTCCAAAATTAGATATCCAGAGAATATTATGGCATTAAAAATGCCAATCTATCTTTAGTTCGACATGCCCTGCGGAACATGTCGAACAGCTTGATTATTGTTCAACGCACATTCAAAACAATCTCGAATGGGTGCCATAAATTTTCCGCCCTTAATATACTGCCAATCTATAGGTGTTATTAAATCAGAAATTATATGGAGGCGAGAAAAATTTTTGTAATGAGCATCTTTAGTTATAACTAACCCTTTATAAATTCTTTCGATCTTTTTTGTTTTTATTTCTGCGAATTGCATTGAGTTGAAGTAAAAAGCTCTTTTCATTTCGGGTAGATTCCTAAAATCAAATTTCGTGAGTAGTATATCTATATTTGATAAATAGTATTTTTTTTTAATTTTCTCATAAGATGCCGAATAGTGAACCATACCAGCCACATGGCCCTTTGAGGAATAGGTATTAAATTTAAATGTTACGTTTCTTATTCCATAATCTTTAGAATTAATCAATAGATAATATGCTTGGTAGAGAGTTTTTTCTGTCTTTTTTGAAATCATTGAAATAGCATAGTGTTCCTCGCCATTAATTTCACCTATCCCTTCCAATTTGATTTCTTTTGACTCATAGAATTCTTCTGGATATGGGCTTGCTGATAAAAAGTGTTTTACTGAGTTTGTACTTAAAAAAAAGTATGGACTTAAAGAATGAACTACAGGGCTTTTAATATTAAAACCCATCTTAGAAACAGTGTCGTATTTGAGAAATCCTTCAGTTATAGTAATAGAATCAATTCGGATTTTCGGAAACATCCGAGAGGAATCAACCAATTGATCATTTGATAATCCATTTGTACGTGAATATCCCAAAAGAGAATCAGCATCATCAAATATGTATTGATCGAGAGTGAATTTGGCTGAAGAGACTGAAGTTTTATAATTTTTAACTAAAGAGTTGTATGCTCTTTTTAAAATTTGTGTTGGTGTAATACTTAAAATCACTACTTCCCCTAAAACCTCTGTTTTAGGTACAAGAAATATTTTAATTTCGCTTTCAATATTTTTTATGGCTACTTGCTTTGTTTCATACCCAATACAAGAAATAGTAAACACGGTATCATTTAGTTCCTTATTAAAACTAAGAGTGAATCTTCCCAATTGATTTGAAGATGTGCCATACCCGTTTGTGTGAACATTTGCAAAAACTACAGGAGCATTTGTTTCTTTATTAAATAATTGCCCTTGGATGGTTGTTAGAGCTTGAGCGCTAGTGCGCAAGGGTAGTATTACAAATAGAAAAGATAGAAATTTAACAAACATATTACATCCATTTATCAATTAAACCTCTTCGGGCTTTTCTTGAATCCCGAAGAGGTAATAAAATTGCTATTTCATAAGTAGTAAGTCCTCCACTAATTTCTTTAGTCTGTTCTAAAGATAACTCACTTAAATTCAAATTTTCCAATTCCATTGTTTTCATGATTTTTTTGTTTTTAAAGTTAAAATTAATTTTCGGCTCTGGCCAGATACCTTGAAGCAATTTTATCAATAAACTTTTATAAAATCAACCCACCCCCCTGTAAATAGGAAAAAACATACCCCTGTTTTCACCGTATATTTGAAAAAACATGGTTGTGAGCGTTAAAAATAAAAAAGTGTTGTTTGTAGATGATACTCCAACGGTGTGCGAGGGGCTATCTAAATTAATCGAATTGCCCAATGTTGAATGCCTCTGTGCTTATACGGTAGCAGAAGCCCTAGCGATTTGTGGCAATAGCCATATTGATGTTGCCATGGTAGATGCACGTATGCCACCCGAAAGTGGCATTGCTTTGATCAGCCAGTTGCACAAAAAACATCCCGCGTTAAAAATAGTGGGCATTACCAGCTTTGAGGAAGTAGCCACTGTGCTTGATTTTATAGAGGTAAAAGTGGCAGGTATTTTCTTGAAAAACAGTGGCCGCAAGAGTGGCCTAAACGAATGCCTACAAGCCGTGCTTAATGGCGAAACTTACTTTCCTGCAAAAGTAAAGGCACTACTCGAAAACCATACCCAAGCCAATACCAGCAAGCCCATTACTCAATTTACTCCTCGTGAGCAAGAAATACTAAGCCTTATGAGTATAGGCATGAAGACAAAAGAAATAGCCGACCAATTAAAAATTACAAAGAGTACCGCGGAAGATCATCGCGAGCGCTTGATGCAAAAAACAGGCACTGATAACGGCCCTGATTTAATTAGGTTTATTCTTAAGAACGGACTGTTATAAGCGAACCGATACCACCACTTTACCAAAATTGTTTGCTATCGAAAAGGTAGCGTTAATCCGTTCTGCCCTTGCCACCATAGAATGTATGCCCGAACCAGGCGTATCGCCAGAATTTATAGCGCCTATACTTTCCACTTCTAATAACAAGCCATTCGTCCAATCCAAAAAAATGTAATACTGCTTGTCATATCCATGCTTCATGGCATTTTGCAAGGCTTCCTGAACAATATAAAAGAGTTCCGTCTTTTCGGTAGTGGTGAGCACTCTTCGGTTTTCAGGAGCAATTTCTTGAAAGATTAATCGAACGGTAATGGCTTTGTTGGTTCTTTCTACAAGATCTTGTATCAAGGTTGTAAGGTCGTTTTGTACAATATCAACTTCTACCAAATTATGAACCACAAATCGAATAGAATTAATGGCGTTATCTAGTTCAGTAAATAGGTGCTCAGCTACTGCTTTGGCCCTTCCGCTTTTTTGCTCTTTGCTCTATTCTTAGCCAAAGAACGTGATTTTTCTTAGGTAAATCTTATTTCTCAACCAATAGCTAGCCTGTGAAATGCTGATAAGTGTTGATAATACCTAACACGATAGAGAGTCTAATCCACAAAAAAAAGGCCGCCTTTTACAGCAGCCTTTTTACTAAAACCAAAAAACAAATTCCTACATGTGTTTAACAACTTCCGCTCCAAACTCTGAGCACTTCAATAAAGTAGCACCTTCCATTTGGCGATGGAAATCATAGGTGACTCTCTTTGCAGCAATGGCATTCTCAAGGCCTTTATAAACTAACGCTGCTGCCTCGTGCCACTCCATATACTCAAACATCATAGCACCTGAAAGAATTACTGAGCCTGGATTCACTTTATCTTGCCCTGCATATTTAGGAGCCGTGCCGTGGGTTGCCTCGAATATTGCATGGCCTGTCATATAATTAATGTTGGCACCTGGTGCAATACCAATGCCACCCACAATCGCGGCCAACGCATCAGAAATATAATCACCGTTAAGGTTAAGCGTTGCTACTACAGAATATTCATCGGGTCTTAATAAGATCTGTTGCAAGAAGGCATCTGCAATAGAATCCTTTATTACAATTTTATGACCGTTGCTATTGATTTCCATCCAAGGGCCGCCATCAATTTCTTTTGCACCAAATTCATTTTTCGCCAAGGCATATCCCCAATCGCGGAAACCGCCTTCTGTGAACTTCATAATATTTCCCTTATGCACCAACGTTACACTTGGCTTCTTTAAACGGATAGCATATTCAAGAGCTGACCTTACTAACCGTTCTGTTCCTTCTTTTGAAACAGGCTTGATGCCAATACCTGATGTTTCAGGAAAACGGATTTTCTTGAACATCTTCGGAAAGTTTTCTTTAAAGTAGGCAAGAAACTTTTTGTTGTCATCCGTACCTAGCTCAAATTCAATACCTGCATAAATGTCTTCCGTGTTTTCGCGGAAGATAGTCATGTCTGTCTTTTGAGGTTCTTTTACAGGCGAAGGAACACCCTTGAACCAACGCACCGGGCGAAGGCAAGCATATAAATCTAATTCTTGACGAAGTGCCACATTCAATGAGCGAATTCCTCCACCGACAGGTGTAGTCAACGGCCCTTTAATACCCACCAAGTAAGAGCGGAAATCGGCCATCGTTTCTTCTGGCATCCAGCTGCCTACTTTATTAAAGGCTTTTTCGCCCGCCAATACTTCCTTCCAGTTGATTTTCCGTTTGCCGTTGTAGGCTTTCTGAACAGCCGCGTCAAGTACTACTTGCGATGCTGGCCAAATATCCACCCCAGTGCCATCGCCTTCAATAAAAGGGATTGTAGGGTTATCGGGCACATTTAATTTTCCATTGCTGATACTGATTTTTTGATCACTCATTGTTGTATGTTTGAAAGGTTACTTTTATGATAAGCGACCCGAAATTAAAAAAAATCATTGGAAATGAATAAACATTTTATGTTCGCAGCGTTTAGCTAAAAATTTATCCATGAAATTCTACCTGCTACTTTTGTTGCTAATCTCCCTTTCGGGGAAAAACACCTTCCACGCAAGTGAAGAAAAAATTTGCCTGAACAGCGAAGAGCAAAAGCTTTTTATGCTGATAAATGACTATCGGAAGACAAAAAATCTAAAGGCAATATCTTTTTCCGCTAAGCTCACAAAAGTAGCTCAGGTACATGTGCGAGACTTGATGGACAACTATCATGATGCCAACAAAGATGGTTGCAATCCTCACAGCTGGTCGACTAAAGGCAACTGGACGGCTTGCTGCTACACGCCAGACCATAAACAAGCCAAGTGCATGTGGGCCAAGCCCAAAGAAATTGCCGAGTACCCAACCTTTGGTTATGAGATTGCTTATTTCAGTTCGGATGATGCTACTGCAGAAGAAGGATTAGAGGGCTGGAAAAAAAGTGCGGGGCACAATCCGTTGCTCATCAATTCTGGTATTTGGAGCAAAGTACAATGGAAGGCTATGGGAGTTGGTATGTATAAAAATTACGGAGTTGTTTGGTTTGGTGAAACGGAGGATGTTTCGGAAATAGTGACTTGTGAGTAGAATTGGATGGAGAGAAATCCTCCATTAATACTTCTCTTCTTGATTAGGGAAATCTTTTGCCTTCACATCGGCAACATAATGCTGAACAGCATCAGTTATAGTAGTACTTAGGTCGGCATAGCGCCTTAAAAAGCGGGGCTTAAACTCTTGCGTTATACCAAGCATATCCTGCATCACCAATACTTGTCCATCCACATCAGGCCCAGCGCCTATGCCAATAATTGGAATGGAAAGCATGGAAGAAACTTTCTTGGCAAGCTCTGCTGGTATCTTTTCTAATACAATACCAAAGCAACCGCATTCCTGCAAAAGCAATGCGTCTTCAATTAATTTCTGAGCCTCCTCTTCTTCTTTGGCACGAACAGAATAAGTACCGAACTTAAAAATAGATTGTGGTGTCAATCCTAAATGCCCCATTACGGGCACACCCGCACTTAAAATTCTTTTTACTGAGTCCTTCACATCCAAGCCGCCTTCTAGCTTTACGGCATGTGCGCCAGATTCTTTCATAATACGAATGGACGATCGCAATGCTTCGCCTGAACTGCCTTGATAATATCCGAACGGAATATCAACAACCACTAACGCTCTCGTTACTGCTTTTACAACAGAAGTTGCGTGATAAATCATTTGATCCAAGGTAATGGGCAACGTGGTTTCATTGCCCGCCATTACATTCGATGCTGAATCGCCCACCAAAATTACATCAATGCCCGCGCCATCAATCAACTTTGCCATGCTATAATCATAGGCCGTGAGCATGGCTATTTTTTCACCACGGTTCTTCATCTCTTGAAGCTGATGTGTGGTGATTTTTTTTACGTCTGATTTTTTATGAATAGACAAAAGATTTTAGATTTGAGATTTATCGAAGATAAACACTTGCCTTATTTCCTAGCACTACTTCCACATGATCGGTAAAGGTAGTTGCTAAATCGTAGCCAGTGTATGTAGGCAATATGGGGAACAACGAATGACTTCTATTTACCAAAACGGCCACCTCAATTTTTTTTACTTCAAGTGGCAGAAATGGTTTTAGTCCGTAGGCTAATGTGCGCCCTGTGTTGAGCACATCATCTACTAAGATAACTACTCTTTTTTTTAATTCCTTTTCAGGGATATTAATTTGAACCTCGCCAAGAAGCGTTGAAAACTTATCGACCAATACGTTAACTATAATTGGTTTTATTTCTGATATCTTCTCAACTTCTTTTGCCAGCAATTGAGCCAACTTAAAACCTTGGCCATCAATGCCAGCAAATACTAGAGTCTTTTCTTTAAAATTATTTTCATAGATCTCAAAAGCCATGCGGGTAATCTTCTGGCTTATCTGCTTGGCATCGAGCACTAAATTCTTTTCCTCTATTTCGATCATGATGGAATAGGTATCACACGGCTATCTTTAAAGGTAGATAAAATTACAGTTGATTGCATGTTATCCACCACTTCAATATTAGAAAGTTTTTCCAACATTAGTGATTGATATGCTGGAATATCGGGCGCCACAATTTTCATTATAAAATCAGCTTGCCCCGTAACATGATGACATTCAACCACCTCCTCAATTTTGCTGATTGCCTTTATAAATTTATCGATGTTATCTTTATTATGCCCTTTAAGTGAAACCGTAACAAACGTGCAAACGCCTAGACCAATGCTAGCATGATCTACCACTGCATGATAGCTTTTAATAATGCCTGAATTTTCTAATTTTTTTACTCGCTCGAGCGTAGGCGCTGGTGAAAGCCCAATCTCAGAAGCTAGTTGTGCATTGGTAATGTTGGAGTTGGTTTGTAATAATTCTAAAATTTTTCTGTCTATTGAATCTAGTTTAATTTTCATTTGGCTTATTTAATTTTGGGTTGGGTTTATTTGGTGGAACAAAATTTGTTCATTCAATAAAAAAACAAAATTAAACCTTTCAACAAACAATCACATATAAATCTAAGCGGAGTTATTTCAATCGATTTAAACAGAGATTTTATTCGGTTTTCTCAAGATTCTTGAGTCGTCTTTTGGCATCTTTGTAAGCTTCTTGCTTTCGACCAGCTTTCTTTTTCACTTCATTAAAATATTTTTTGGCTTCCTTTTTATTGCCTTGCTTATTATTTATTTCTCCTAATTCAATTAATGAGTACAAGTAATAACCCGACTCGGTTGCTTCCACTTTTTCAGCATAGTCAACGGCAAGTGAATAATATTTTTTTGCTTTGTCCAAATCGCCTCTGTTGCCATATACTTGCCCTAAGTAGAAAGAAGCATACCTACCGCTTGTTGCCTCATAGCCAGTCATTGCACTGTCTATTCTATTAATAATATTTTTAGAAGCCACTTCCAATTCAATGTGCATGCCTTTGCTATACAGCATCCGTGCATAGTAGCGATGAAAATACGGATTGTCGGGATACGATTGGTATAAATATTCAGCAACCTTAAAAGCTGTGATCTGATCGTTTTCATAGTTGTTGGCAATTCTCATAAGCCATACCATAGCTTCAGTGCGTGTGTAAAAAGCATTGAATGAAACTTCCTTCAACTGCTGCAACCCAAGCTTTTTATCTCCTTTCGGGAAAAACCACATTATCGGTTTCAATGCTGAATAGTTCTCTGGCACCCAAACGGAAAAGTAGTTGTATAAAGCATCGCCAAACAACAACTCCGGACTAAGATTGTTTTTCTCTTTACATTCTTGCAGGTAGTTAAGGGCAGTCTTTCCTTCAAAAGCTGCCTTGCGCCAATTCTTGCGCTCTTCATCGGCAAATAGTCTCCCTTTAAATCCGTAGGAGGCAGCCAAGAAAAAAGCCCCTTCCAATTTGTACTCAGGAAAATTATCTCGCATTTTTTTTGCCACGGCAATAGAGCTATCCATGTAGGCAAAGAATCGATCGTCATGAGTTTTGTTTCGGGTGTCGGGCATTATTTTCCACCACTCATTTAAGCCAAGAAGAAAATAACCCAACGGATGCCAGCCGTATTTCTTCTTCAACAGGGTAAATTGTTGAGCGGCCTTATCAAACTTAAAATTATACATGTCGTTCAAACCGGATGTAGATTCCAGCTGAACACTCAAACTTGAAATTAATATGATGGTGGTATCTTTTTTTGTTTGCGCGTGAGTGCCTTCAACTGAAGCCAACAAGGCGAAAGCAATACAAGAAGCAGATAAAAGAACCCTAACCAACGCAACCTTCATAACGAAAACACGAAATAACGATAAAAAAACTTTAGCTTAACTACCTTTCGCAACAAATCACTAGCAACCTCTATGCAAACGTCTTCCGAAGTAAAATCATTATTCGCAGCCGAAAAAAAACTCACTTTCTTTCTTCTTTGTCTTGCCACTTTCCTTTTGCTGTATATAAAAAAGACATTCATTGAAAGCGAAACAGCGGCCTTTGTTTTTCTGGAAGATCGCCCCGAAGGAGGCATCTTACAAATAATAAGTGCCATTCAGTTCATCTCCATTCCGCTGGTGTACCTGTGGAAATTTACGGTAATCGCCTTTGTAATTTGGGTAGGAAGTTTTTTGTTTGGCTATAGAATAACCTACAGCCAATGTTGGGGATTGGTAATTGTTTGTGAGTTTACTTTTCTGTTGCCTGAGTTGATTAAGATTTTCTGGTTTACTTTCATAGAAACCGATCCAAGGTTATCGGATGTAAATGCTTATTATCCTCTTTCGCTGATGAGCTTTTTCGATTACTATGAAATCGACAAGAGATATGTGTATCCGCTAAAAGCGTTAAATGTATTTGAAATTCTGTACTGGTTTTTGTTGGTAGAAGGAGTGCACTTTTTCGCGAGAAAGAAGAGAAGTATTGCGTGGATTATTGTTTCGTGTTCTTATATATTGATTTTCTTTTTGTGGCTTTGGTTTTATATTGTTGTTTATAAGTAGATCGCTAACTCAATTTCAAAATCTTCTTCATCATTGGGCCACTGGTTATGCTTGTAACCAATGCCATTATCACCAACGCTATAAAGATTGTTTCGTTAATCAACCCTGCCTCCAAGGCAACAAGTCCAAGAATAATTTCCATTGCTCCACGAGCATTCATCCCAAAACCCACAGCCAACGATTCGCGCTTTGTGAACCCGCCCAAGTAAGCACCCAAGCCACTGCCCAATAATTTTCCTGCAAAAGCAATTACAATAATCACCAGTGTAATGGCCCAATCGAAATGCAACAGGAAATTTACTTTCAAACCAATGGACACAAAAAATAAAGGCGCAAAAATATTGTTGATAAACTGATGGACTATCTCTTTTGCTTTTTCGCTAAGATGCTCAGAGTCGCCCAAGGCAACGCCAATCATAAACGCACCGAATATAGCGTGAATGCCAATAAACTCTGTAAAAGCGGCAGCCAGAAAACATAACGCCAACGAAAGCGATAACAACCCACCAGGCCAAGCCAAGTTTTTATTCACCCAAGGAAGAATCTTGTTTAAGATCCATCTGCCAAGGGTGAGCATAAAAACCGCAAAGCCAAACGTTAGCAAAATAGTATAACCAATCGAAATATGATTAGAACCCTGGCCTAACAAGCCTAATATAGCTGAGAATATCATCCAACCCACAATGTCATCCACCATGGCCGAAGCAACCACCAACATGCCAATCTTGGTTTTAAATAATTTCAAGTCCATCATTATCCTCACAATAACTGGCAACGCAGATATGGCCATGGCTGTGCCCATAAATAAAGAGAAGAGCAATAGATCGGGGTGGCTGCCTTCAAAGAATGAGGGGAACGAATACGGAATTATAAATCCTAAAAAGAAAGGAATAATTAACCCAAACAAACTAGTTGATAACGCTTGTTTACCCTGTTGAAATACAATGTGAAGATCAACCTCTAAGCCTGCAATAAACAACAACAACACTACAGCCACTTTCGTGAAAGCATCAAGTGCTAAGGTAGAAGCACCTGTTTTCGGGAAGAGCATATCAAACGTTTCTGGAGAAAGCGTGCCCAAAATAGTGGGGCCTAAAATCAGACCTGCTATAATTTCACCCACCACGGCTGGCTGCTTAAACTTGCGTGCAATCTCTGCCATCAATCGGCCAAAGCCAAGCATCACACTCAACATGATCATGAGTTGTATCAACTCGCTGTGCGAAAGTTTAGCCATGGCTCGGCTCCCTCCCTGGATGAACGATTAAAAGATTGCAAGGCAAATCGGCAAACACATACTCAAGATCGTGAGTAAACACTCGATCAAACAATTTAAATTTTTGCTTTGGTGCGCCCACTACAAGCAAATCGGAATGTTTGCTGGTAGCAAACTTTGCCAACTCAAAGCCTGACTTGCCCGAAAGCATTTTGATGTTTATTTTGCAATGATGATGTGGAATATTCCCCAATATTTTCTCTACATGTTCTGCCTCTTGCCTCACTAGATTTTGCCTCACCTCGCTGTATTCTTCTTCCGATTGTTGATCGAAAGAAGCCATTGCCAAGCCATATAATTTTATCTCGCGCACCACGTGAATCCACGGGTTGGTATCAAGAGGCGCAAACTGACAAGCCATCTTGAGCGCATCCTCAACGTACGGGCTATCTTCAGCACTGACTGTAATATTTTTTAAAGAAGAAGGCGAAGTTGTTGGGTCAGTAATAATAAGCACAGAGCATTCCGCTTTGCGCATGATCTTTCTTGCAATAGTGCCGATATAATATTTTAATAGTTTTTCTTTTCTTAACGCACCGGCAATCAACAAGTCAATCTGCTCTCTTTTACAAATTTGTAAAATACAATCCGCTGGGTCACCTTCTTCAAAAATAATATGAGGGTTAATGTGGCCAGCTCCCGCTTGGCTTAAAAGCTGAGCAAGTTTTTCGTGTTGATCTTCTTTGTGTTTACCTATGTGAATAAGAAACAGTTCCGCATTAAAATTGCTTACTAATGACAGTGCCTCTGTTAACATGGCAAGCGCAGTAGGCGAAAACGCTACAGCTAATCCTATTCTTTTTATCTCAGGCATTAGGCAGAAATATACGTCAAGTTTTTAGTTAATTGAAACCAGGAATTTGTTTTTCAAAAAGCATTGCCTAATATTATTTTTTAAAATCGGCCAATGGTATCAAACAGACTATTTCGGAATTTGATCATTGGTAATGATTTCTATATTGATTCGCGCAAGGAATATAAAGCCGCAATGCTTAGAGGCTTCTTGTGCCTAATAACACTTCTTGGCTCACTAGTATTACTAATAAGCGATTCTGCATTTGATCAATTGAATGCACCTATCGCATTAATCTATACTTCTTTTGGAATAATTTCTATTGGCTGCTTCATCTTAAACCGAGCTGGGTTCTACAAAACAAGTACTATCATCTGGCTTCTCTCCAGTAATTTATTTGTCTTCCTATTTGAAGTAAGCAATCCTTATTCGCACCTATTTTTTATTCCTATAGCCTTGTCGGCACTATCAATTTATGGATACACAGAATTGAAATGGGGTATTTTATTTGTGGTCATTACATTTTTATTTTCTATAGCCACCTTTTCTGGATACTTCCATTTTTTTCAAATAGAAATTTTTGACAATGCTCAAAGAAACACCTTCATCAACTTTACCGCTGCCTTCAGTTGCTCTTTGTTACTCTTACATTTTTTATTGAACATCAATCATCACTCAGAAAAAAGTTTAAAACATAGCGAAGATAAATTAAATAAGGCAGCCATTGAACTTAAAAAAAGCAGACAACGATTTGAGCTTGCCATTGCTGGATCCAATGCTGGCATCTGGGAATGGAACATAAAAGAAAATACCCTATACCACAGCTTGCGCTGGAAATCAATGTTAGGATTTAATGAATCTGACTTGAAATCCATGACTGTTGAACGCTTCATGGAAATGATTTATAAGGAAGATTGTAGCATGGTGCAAGAGGCGTTGAAGAATCATTTAGAAAACAAGTTGCCCTACCAAGTTGAATTTAGAATAATGAAAAAAGATGGCAACTTGATATGGGTAACCGACAGTGGGGTAGCCGTATTTGACGAGAACAATAGAGCTTCAGTAATGGCTGGATCCCTCATTGACATAAGCGAGCGAAAAGAAATTCAACAAAAAATTATTCACCAAAACGAATTGTTGCTGAAAGCAAATTCAGAGCTAGATCGCTTTGTTTACAGTACTTCGCATGATCTTCGTTCGCCTTTAAGTTCAATATTGGGTCTCATTAACATTGCGCAAAAAACGAGCAATCCCGATGAAGTAGGCGTATGCCTCAGGCTTATGAATGAGCAAATTCAAACCCTTGAAATTTTTATTACCGAAATTCAAGACTACTCGAGAAACAGTAGAAAGGAAGTGGCACTGGAGAACGTGGATCTTGCCACGCTAAGCACAGAAATTATAAAGAGCTTGCATTATTCAGAAAAAGCAAGCACGCTTCATTTTCATAATTTAATTCCTTCAACGCTCATCAAAACTGATAAGGCCAGGTTAAAAGTTGTGTTGAGCAATCTTATTGGCAACGCCATAAAATACGCTGATCTAGAAAAAGACAACCCCAATATAGTTCTTAAATCAAGCATGGCACATGGCTACCAGAGCATTCATGTAATCGATAATGGAGTTGGTATTGGCGATGAACATCACTCAAAAATTTTTGATATGTTCTATCGTGCTTCAGAAAGCTCTAAAGGATCGGGCTTGGGTTTGTATATTGTAAAAGAATCTCTTTTGAAATTAGGCGGTGAAATCACTTTTCAATCTAAATTAGGTGAGGGGAGTACATTCAAAATAAAGTTGCCTGTGTGACTATTCAAAGATTAATATTGGGAAATCGGAATATTGAGACAGAAACCGAAAGACGGAAAATGCTTTTGGGTGCTTATCTAATATTTATGTATCTCGGTGTTGATCTCTATTTTTTTATGGTTAATCTTTTCAACCCTGAGGGAGAACCGTATATTCTATTTGTAGGTGCTATAGTCTCGTTTGTCTGCCTTATTCTAATTCGCTTAGGCTGGATTGACACAGCTATAATATTACACCTCATTCGCTCAAGTGCGGGGGCTTTTTATTTTTCTTATGTAGATACGAATCCTTATGAGACGGCTCCCTTCTTAATGTTTATCCCCGGAGGAATGGGAGCATTCGCTATTTATGGTTATCGTGAACGATGGAAAGGTATTTTATTCAACATCATTACGCTTTTACTTTTTGTAATAGCCCTTTTCAATGCTTCAAAATTCACCCCAAGTCAATCTCATTTCTATTTTGTTTCCAACTTCTTTATCGTGTTTATTTTGGGGGGACTAATCGTTCTTTTTTTTAACCAACTCACCCATAATTCAGAGAATAGAATTCTTGAAAAAAATCGTGAATTACAAAAGGCTAACGCTGAACTTGATCGTTTTGTATATAGTGCCTCGCATGACCTGAGGGCACCCCTTACCTCTCTTCTTGGGCTTATCAATTTATCTGAAATAACCACTGATCCAAGCGAAACGAAAAAATATTTGACAATGATGAGAGGCCGGATCTTAACACTCGACCAGTTTATTCATGACATCATAGATTATTCACGCAATGAAAGGGTAGAACTTGCCTTTGAGGAAATTGAATTGAAAAAGCTAGTGGAAGAAATAGTTGATGGGTTAAAATTTACGATGGGTGCTGAACGTATCAAAATTTCACTAGATATTGAGGACGATCTAATTATTAACTCTGACACAAATAGGATGCGCATGATCTTGAGCAATCTTATTTCTAACAGCATCAAGTATTTCGATAAAAGAAAAGACAATCCTTTTATCTGGATAGTAGCTAAGCGATACGATAGCACTTTCAATTTTATCATTGAAGATAATGGCATAGGTATACCTACTGATCGAAAGGACAAAATATTTGACATGTTCTATAAAGCTTCCGAGAGATCTGTAGGCTCCGGTCTAGGCCTATACATCGTTAAGGAGTGCGTCATAAAATTAAATGGCGAAATTAGTATTTCTACTGCATTAGGTGAAGGCAGTATCTTTACAGTAAAGCTCCCTCAGCTTTAATTTTCTGTAAATTTTTAAAACTATCAATCCTAAAACTATCTTTGCGTCTTATGGCAACACAAGACGATAATCTTTTAAAGAAAGTAATTTCCCATGCCAAGGAGTATGGGTTTGTTTTTCCTTCGAGCGAAATTTATGATGGCCTTAGTGCTGTTTACGACTACGGTCAAAACGGAGTTGAGTTAAAAAATAATATCAAAGAATATTGGTGGAAATTCATGACTCAGCTCCATGAAAATATCGTGGGGCTTGATGCAGCGATCTTTATGCACCCTACAATCTGGAAAGCTTCTGGTCACGTAGATGCTTTTAACGACCCAATGATCGATAATAAAGATTCTAAAAAGCGCTATCGTGCCGATGTGCTAGTTGAAGATGCCATCAGCAAAATAGAAGATAAAATAAGCAAAGAGGTTGAAAAGGCGGCCAAGCGATTCGGTGAGACTTTCGATGCTGCTATGTTTAAAACAACCAACGCTCGAGTTATAGAGTATCAAAAGAAAATTGATGAAGCCAATGCCCGAATGAAGGCAGCACTTGGCAGCGGCAATATGGAAGATATGAAGCAATTGATCATTGATCTTGAAATTGCTGACCCAATGTCAGGCACTCGTAATTGGACAGACGTACGGCAATTCAATCTTATGTTTTCAACGGAGATGGGTAGTGTAGCAGAAGATACCAACAAAATCTATCTGCGCCCAGAAACAGCCCAAGGTATTTTTGTGAACTTCTTAAATGTTCAGAAAACAGGCCGCATGAAAATTCCTTTCGGGATAGCACAGATCGGAAAGGCTTTCCGAAATGAAATTGTAGCCCGTCAATTTATTTTTCGAATGCGTGAGTTTGAACAAATGGAAATGCAATTCTTTGTAAAACCAGGTGAAGAAATGCAATGGTATGAATTCTGGAAAGCCAAGCGTATGAAATGGCATCAGACGCTAGGTCTTGGTGTGGATAACTATCGCTTTCACGATCATCTTAATCTAGCGCACTACGCCAATGCAGCGTGCGATATTCAATTCAACTTCCCCATGGGCTTTAAAGAGTTGGAGGGAATCCATTCACGTACCGATTTCGACCTTAAAAAGCATGAAGAGTTTTCTGGTAAGAAGCTTCAGTATTTTGATTCAGAATCAAATCAAAATTATGTGCCTTATGTAGTAGAAACTTCTGTTGGGTTAGATAGAATGTTCTTATCTGTTTTATCGAGTGCTTACAAAGAAGAGAAGTTGGCTGCTGCCGAAGGGAAAGAAGAAGGTAACGAACGTGTGGTGCTTTCAATTCCTCCTGCATTGGCACCCAACAAAGTCGCCATCCTTCCTTTAATGAAAAAAGATGGATTGCCCGAAAAAGCACTTAACATCCTCGAAGATTTTAAATTAGACTTCCGTTGCTACTATGAAGATAAAGACACCATCGGTAGGCGTTATAGAAGAATGGATGCCATCGGCACACCCTATTGCGTTACGGTGGATCATCAAACGTTGCAAGACGATACCGTTACCTTGCGTGACCGCGACACCATGAAACAAGAGCGTGTTTCTATCTCAGCACTAAAAGGAATGATTCAAGATTCAGTTTCGATGAGTAATCTTTTAAAGAAAATATAAAATGCACCCAGCCCTCAATCAAAATCTTTTCTTTGTAAAAGAGCATGTCAAAATTTTTAAGGCTGCCAATAGCTTTGATATTCTTGATCCAGAAACAAAACAAATTGTATTGCATTGCCAAGAAGAAAATCTCGGCTTCTTTACCAAGATGTTTCGTTTTACGGATTATAAGCGAATGACTCCTTTCAACATGGAAATCAAATCGCCACAAGGAGAAAAGATTTTAACGGTAAAACGAGGTGTATCCTTCTTTATATCGAACGTTGAAGTACTAGATGCTCAAAATAATTTAATTGGGAAGTTCAAACAAAAACTCTTTTCTATAGGAGGAAAATTTGAAGTTGTAGATGCAAGTGAACGTCCACTTTGTATGCTAAAGGGAAAATGGACGAGTTGGGATTTCAAATTTATTTCAAATGACGGAAAGGAATTTGCCACTGTAACCAAGAAATGGGCTGGCATTGGAAAAGAATTATTTACTACGGCTGACAATTACATTCTGCAAATCAGTGCCGATGTACCAGCCGACAATCCACTTCGTACGTTGATAATGGCTGCCGTTATGTGTATCGATCTTGTATTGAAAGAGTAATTTTATTTTTTTAAATTTGATTATGGAAACATTAGTAATTCAAGTAAAAAACAAAAAAGATTCTAAATTGATTAAGGATTTGGCATTAAGGCTTGATGCCACCATTGAGCAGCAAACTTTGGCAGAGAAAAGGAAAAATCTTAAAAAAAGCAAAATACTTACTGAAGAAGAATTCAGAGCCATGGGCGGCATTGCGAAAGGTCAATTAATTAGCAAAGAGCATTTAAGAAGCCTATCATGGAAGAAAAGAAATTGGTAATTTGTGATTCTGATGTAATTATTGAATTTTTAGATAGAGACAACAAATCAATTATTAATCAACTTGTAGATTTTGGTAAGGATACCATTTGTGTAAGTTCGGTTACATACTCTGAAGTTATTTTTGGGGCAAAAAATAAAGATCATCAAAAGAGTCTAATTACCAGCTTCGAATCACTTATTGTTGTCGATATAATACCAAGTATTGATTCGATACACCGGGAGTTAATAAGAAAATATTCCCTTAGTCACAAACTCAGCATTCAGGATTCACTAATCGCGGCCACTGCCATTGACTATGGAATGAAGTTGTACACATTAAACAAAAAAGACTTTCGCTTCATTGAAGGCCTCGAACTAATCAAATGAACTGGCTACAACTCCTCTCCCCTTATCGCATCAATCAAAAAGAAAATTCGCACGAAATTTCTCGCAGTGCTTTTGAGCAAGATTATGATCGTATTATTTTTTCTTATCCTTTTCGCAGGCTTCAAGATAAAACACAAGTACATCCATTGCCTGAACACGATTTTGTTCACACACGGTTGACTCACAGTTTAGAAGTTTCTAGTGTTGGCAGATCGTTAGGAAAAAAGGTTGGAGAAATAATTCTTAACAAGAATCCGGAACTAGGAAAGCAAGTTTCCCTTTTCGACTTTGGTGCTGTTGTAGCAGCTGGTTCACTTGCACATGACTTAGGCAATCCTCCCTTCGGTCATTCAGGTGAAGATGCTATCTCCGATTTCTTCCTTCATAACTCATTTGGACAATCCATCCGAACAAAAGTAACGGAGGCACAGTGGGCTGACCTTACAAACTTTGAAGGCAATGCGCAAGGCTTCCGCATTCTCAACAAAAAAGAATACGGCTATAAACTTACATACGCTACGCTAGGAGCCTTCACAAAATATCCTTGTCCTGCACTCTTCCCCAATCGCGACAAGCAAAAGAAAAGTCAAAAGAAGTTTGGCTTCTTTCAATCAGAGGAAACTACATTTAAAGACGTTGCCACTCATCTTGGTTTAACAAAAGCAGGAAACATCGCATGGAGCCGCCATCCACTTTCTTTTTTAGTAGAAGCTGCTGATGACATTTGTTACAGCATTATCGACTTAGAAGACGCTTGCCGACTAGGACTTTTAAGCTTCGATGATATCATTGATTTGCTCTCGCCAATTTTAAAAGAGAAACTCAACAGAAAAAAACTCAATCAGAAATCGGGATTGAATGAGAAGATAGGCATTCTCCGCGCCATGGCGATTAACGAATTGATCGAAGCCACTACAAAAGTATTTATCGAACAGGAACAAAATATCCTTACGGGAAATTTTGATGAAGCCTTGACCGATTCATGCGAACACAAGGATGCCTTGAAAACAATTGCAGACGTATCGCTTGAGAAAATATATCGCGCCAAGCATGTAGTACAAATTGAAGCCGCAGGCTTTGAAGTACTGCCGGGCCTACTAGAAGAATTTGGTAAGGCCAGCGAAGCTCTACTAAAAAGGAATACCGAAAAGAAATACGTCAACCTTGCCAAGCTGTTCCCAACAGAAACAGCATTAATTATCAAAGCTAATCCAACCGATACCTATCTTCAATTTAGAGAGGTAATTGACTTTATCTCAGGCCTTACCGACAAGCATGCACTTTCGCTTTATAGGAAGATTAAAGGGTTTGAGATTTAGAGGCCTTGCTTCCCCATCAATTCCTCCAATTTCATTTCAAGGTTTTTGCCTCGCAAATTCTTGGCAATAATTTTACCGTCTTTATCTAATAGAAAACTTGCCGGAATAGCTGACACATTGTATAGTGCAGCCGCGGCCGATGCATAGCCATTTAGTTCAGAAACATTCTGCCATGTATAACCATCTTTTTGAATGGCCGCTTTCCACCTCTGCTCACTGGTATCTATCGACACACTTAAAATTGAAAAGCCACTTTTATGGTAGGCGTTATAAAGCCTTACCAGCGTGGGGCTTTCTTGCCGACAGGGGCCGCACCACGATGCCCAGAAATCGACCAAAGTAAATTGCCCTCCGTAGCTTTTTAATGCTACGATTTCACCCTGAGTGTTTTTTGTTTGAAAAGAAGGGGCAATAGAACCAATGGCTATTCTCTTGGTGCTATTTATTTTATTCACGAGTTGGCGCGTAAGTTCATACGATGGGTATTTTTTATTGATTGCAATAGCTATCGTATTCATCAACGCAATATCATTATCTGCATGCCAACGTAGGCTGTGATGAACCACTGCTAAGGAATTAATAAAAAAAGGCTGGCTCACCCATTTTGCCAATTCTGCTTTGTAGTTCGCACTGGCTTTTTCATGCTCCTCATTCCAATATTCAATTCGCGCTTTATCTCCGCTTTTTACAGCCATCTCCGATGAATCGTAAGTTCGTTTAAGCCATTTGTTAAATACTTTCTTTCTATTGGCTTCATAGTCTATTAAGTATTGTGTGTCAATAGAGCCTTTGCACGTTATCTGTTGTTTGTTAATGGCAAGCTCAATTAAATCGTTTGGCTTTACCAATAAGTGAAGCAAGCTTGAATCTCCGTAACTTAAATTGTAGATGGCAGGCTCTTTCAATTCGATAGTAAATGAGAAAGCACCAGTTTTATCAATCGTAATCTGTTGAACTATCTTGTCTTTCCTAGTTTCATAATTCATTAGCGTAAGCACAAGTGGCTTTGTGCGCAGCTTAGAGGGCAACTCGCCAGATATTTTTGCTGGCTGAGCCATGGCTTGGCAGCCGCAAATCAATAATGATAACAAAACTTTCTTCATGCCTTTATTGAGTTAAATACATTGCCACGAAAGCACCAGCATTAAGTTTCATAAACAAGCTTAATATGTAAGCAAGCCGACTTGAAATGATGTGTTCAGATTGGGATGGTTATTACATCTTGCTACTTACCTGAGTCTAACAAACTGGTTACTTCCAATTTCAAGAGTGGTAAATGCCTTACAACTATTCCCCAAATAATTTCATTGTCAGTTTTGTCATAACCGTGGATAACGCGATTTCTTAGGCTTACTATTTTCTGCTTACTTGAAATGGCCACATTCGAGTCAACCTTATCTATTCGGTTCATAGCTTCACCGATTATCTCAAGCTCACGCTCAACTGCCCTTCGCAACATTTTATCAGCCAAATAGAAATTAAAGTCCCGCTTCTCCCCTAAGTATTTTTCTATTGATAGAATGGATTCTTTGATATCGAACAAAAACTTTTTAACCGCATTATCCATAAATCAACATCTTGGTTTTATTGATCGAATCAATAAAGTAAGGGTTTGCCAACGATTTATCAGTTATCAAGTCAACTGGCCTATGGAATAGCGCTTCTAGTTTATCTGCTATCTCAAAATAGGCATCGGCATAATCGCCATGCTCCATTGGGTTAAAGACTATTAATAAATCTACATCACTTGTACTGGTAAAATGATCGGTGCATACTGACCCAAAAGCAAAGAGTTGCTTTACATTGTAAGCAAGACACAAAGCGTTTATTTGATCTAGATTATCGCGCAATAAGGGTTGCATTGTGCAAAGGTATAAATCTTTTCCTCTAGTAGAGCCACCACTTAAGCGGTGGCACTACTACTGCTTCTCAAACTTGATCACTTTGGTGGATGTTCCTGAAATTACTTTGGCAATATAAAGCCCCTTGGCAAACTCGCCCACAAAGAACTTGGCCTCATTACCTGATACTCGTTGACTTGCCAGTTGCTGCCCTGTGAGTTGATAAAGTACAACTTCTTTCTTGCCTTCTTCATTGCCTAGCGAAACGGTGAGCCAATAGGTAACAGGGTTGGGGTACAACTCTATAGATTCGTTGCTGCTCGCAATATCTCCCGTTACCACCAATACTTGATCGGCCGAGAACTCGCTCGCGCAATCATCTGCTTTTACTTGCACTTTGTAGGTGCCCGATTGTGTAGCCGAAAGTGTTTGGTTGGTAGCTCCCGCCAAGGCCGTTCCGTTAAAATACCATTGGTTACCAGTAGTATTATTGGAGGTAAGCGTTGGTGATGAGCTAACTAAATTTGTAGCCGCTACCGTTGGCTTTGCTGGCTTGATGCAGAAGCTTTGATCCACGGAAGTAGCTGCTGTGTAGTTTGTGTTACCAGTTTGTGCAGCCGTGATAGTTACCCTACCCGGTTTTACAATAGTAACTTGACTGCCACTGATTGTAACCTTATCAGAAGTGGTGGCGAAGGAAAGAGGCAATGATGAATTGGCAGCAGCCGATATTGTAAAAG
Organism: Cytophagales bacterium; assembly: GCA_038205685.1. Taxonomy (GTDB): domain Bacteria; phylum Bacteroidota; class Bacteroidia; order Cytophagales; family Cyclobacteriaceae; genus ELB16-189. The sequence continues at coordinate 91,647 of JBBRBQ010000012.1, forward strand.
GTGCATCGCCAAAGGTTTTGTCTGTTAAAGCCGAGAAGGTGATTTGTTGTGAGGCTTTACCAACATTGATGGTAACTTGTTTAGTAGCCGAAGCATAATTGGCAGCATCGGTAGGGGTAAATGTTACTGATAAATTTTGAGTGCTTCCCGCGTTCAATTTTGAACCACTTGCGGGAGTGTAAACAAAAGTACCATCCACTGACCCGGTGGCGTTCAGTTGTGTGTTACTTAATGTAGTTCCGTAAACAATATCAGAAGGATTGCTCCAAGTGATGGAAGGTGTTATTTTTAGTAAATCTTTACTAAAAGCAAAAATACCATTTTCAATAGTACCAACATAAATGCTGTCTTTATTGGCTACCACACTTTGTGGAAACAGAGAATATTTAATACTGCTATTAAGTATTATTTCATTCCACGTAGATCCCGTGTCATTTGAAAAAAAGAAATTTCCATTAGTAGTTGCCAATAATCTCTTTTCATCAAAAACGAGATCGGTTACACCACCCGATAAACCAACATTGGCAGACTTTAGCCATGTTATCCCGTTATCCACTGAGATAGTTATATCACCGCGGCTTGAGCCTGTTATGATAATTGAGTCTTTTGTTGTAATACTATTAACAGGGCTATCATTACTATTATCTATTTTCTTCCAATTAGGAGAATTTACGCCACTCCGATAAAGGCCATTGTCCGTGCCTATATAAAGCGAAGTATCTTTTAAAATAAAATCGTAAATAACAAAGGAACTTAATCCATTGTTAAAATTTTTCCAGATGTTCTGTTCACTATAATTGAAAATGCCATTATTTATTGTGCTGACAAAAAACTGTTTTTTTGAATTAACTATCTTTTGAGGAAGCCCTAAGTCTGGCGAATAAGTGAATCTGTCGATGATATCTCCAGATAAACGATCATAAAGAATTATTCCACTTGAATTAATAGGTCCATAAAGAGTATCTCCCTTAATATAGACCTCCCCCATCAGCCCATCTTTAAAAGATGTAAACTGGGAATCATCTTTTCTTTTTTGAAATGACCAAGTATTACTTCCTGAAAAATAAATCGTACCTGATTTTTTATCAAGATTTGAAAACGCGAAGTACGCATCATGTATACCGTTTTTCTTCAATGATGCCCATGTATTACCTCTATCGTTGCTCCTCAAAATTTGATTATTGGATAAGTTTATGATTGCATTGGCTTGGATAGCAAAGTTATCAATGCGAGGCTTTACAGAAGATACGGTTTGCCAAGTAGCAGCATCAAGGGTAGATTTAGAAATTTTATCATCGGAACAAATAAAAATTTCATCCCCATCAATTCGTATATCAGTTATGAAGGTTGTATTAAAATTGCTAAGAGGAAGATTGATACTTTTTGATTGCCAAGTTAATCCAAAATCATTGGTAAACCATACTGCATTGGTAACTGAAATAAAAATCCGGGAATCTTTTCTAGCAAAGTGTGAGCTATGTTTATCAAAAGTAAAGGGTATCGTAGGCAAATTGATCCAATTGTTTCCTCGGTCATTAGAAAGATATCCTTTTGAGTCATCAGTAAATGCAAGAATGCTTTTACCTTTTATTTCGATATGAATAATATTTTTATTGCTTAAAAACGGATAGGGAGTTGCGAAAAATTTGTCTTTGAAAGAATAACCCATTCCTTTTGTTGTTGCAACAAAAAGTGTATCCCCTTGGACTGCAATTGAATTGTTTTGGTAATTTCCAAAATCTAAAAAAAAACTATACCAATCATTCCAATTCTTTCCATTATCAGATGTAAAATAGACACCTGATTGATCCCAGACGAAGATATTCGACTTCTGATCTTTCAAGAATTTTCCCTCATTAAAATATATATTGTTAAAATACGTGTTTATCTTTTCCCAGTCTCCACCATTATCAGAAAGATAAATTCCTCCTTGAGTAGAAAGAAAAATTCTTCCATTATCTCCAAAGCATGCATCGCTAGGAAAATTTGCAAAATCTGGCCCAACCTGTTTAACCTTACTTTGCCCCAAAAGGGAATTAGTCGCACTAAAACTGAAAAACAAGCTAGCTAGTAAAATCAATCTTTTCATATCACAGTATAGTTAACCGCCAAAGCTAAAATTACTTAAAGGCATAGAATAAAAGAAATATCAATACGGTTTATAAGCATCTCAAAACTTTCAAATGCCCTAATTAAAAAGCCAATGTGCTCTGCCTTGAATGTCCAGATCCGGAAAGCTTCTAACTCTTTTTACTAGAAGGCATAAACCTTTCAACGGTATTACTCAATGGCTTTATGGTTTTCAGGAATTTATAAATTGCAGCCAAGTCTTCCTTCGTCATTGCGCTATACATTGTCCAGGGCATAATGGTATTAAACTCACCAGCAGCTACCGTTGGTGTAGCATAGGTACTATCCGTATAAGCCTTAAAACGTTGAATAAATTGTTCTTCCGTCCAATTTCCAATACCCGTTTTATCAGGAGTAATATTGGTTGATCGCACTACCGATCCGTCAGGGAAAGCAAATTCACGGCCACCACTAAAAGCAAGTTCTTTTAAGATTTGTCCCTTATCTACTTTGGTATGACATTCAACACAGCTAGCCGCATTGATAAGATAAGCACCCCTAGCAAGTTCATCAGAAGATGAAGGGCGAGTTTGATGTTGAGCCTTTGCAGGGATAGTATTGATAATAAAATTCATTGGAAAATCAGAAATAGATTCCGCTACTTGGTTTTCAATAGGAGCTAATGAGCGGATATAGGCAATAATTGAATAGATATCTTCTTTGTCCATTCTACCATAATATGGGTAGGGCATCAATGGAAACATGGCTCTTCCTTCTTTGGTAACACCCGTGGTTATCACCTTAAAAAGCTCACCATCTGTGTATCTGCTAATGCCACTTGGCGTGATATTCTTTGAATAGTAAACTCCAGGCAGGCCAACAGTTTGATCAAACCGCTCTCCTCCTTTGCCAAGCGTGCCTTCGGTAAGTGGGCCAGAGAATTTCGACCAATCTCGAGTTGAGTGGCAATCCATACAAACAGTAACTGAATGAGCCAAGTATTTGCCACGCTCTATTCTTGCAGGTGTATATTCAAGGGTTAGATTCTCTGCTTCACCAACATTGGGCAAAGCAAACTTTACATAACTCAATAAGCCGCCAACTGCCACAATAACAAACACTAACGCATACACTACATACTTTAAGATTTTCATAGTTGATTCAGGTTTTGGGTACAAACAAAAATAAAGCTTTTTGTAAAAAGATTCCAACAAATGATACTAGTACGCCACCTCAACCCTTACTCCTTCTCCAAAAAGAGAAGAGTGAAATAAGTTTTTATAGATAGATGCCTCTCTAAACAAAAAAGCCTTGCTTAACTCAATAAGCAGGGCAGTATTCCCCATCAACAGCTTTAGCAATATTTAAAAATAATCTTACTTTTTAATGAAAATGAAATCCCCACCCTCGTCTCCAGTATCTTGGATAACTCCGAATTGTGGTAACGTACTCGAATTATTTAGTATCGCTGTCTCAATACCATAAAACAGTTGGTTTGAACTAATATATTTTTCTTTTGAGTCAGTTAATCGTTTCATTAAGTAATACATAAATTTACTTTCGTCAGGAACAGTTGTAAGTGTGCCGCTTGTGATTGCTTTACGACTATTAAGGCGATACAAATTAGATACTCCATTTTCTGATAAATTCATTTCTCTTGTTTTAAAAATACTACCTCCAAAACAAGCATCAGTAATTAGCAAAGTATGCTTTGAAGCAATTCCCGAAATATAATCTCTAATTGTACTATTAGATATCCAGTTAGATTTATCAGTGGAATTAGCATCTGATGGTAACCAATAGCCTATTTTTAATTTTTCATCCCAAAAGCCATGCCCAGCGAAAAAAATCAATAAATTATCTTTTATGGTTATTGTTGAAGCTAACTTCTCAAGCTGTTTAATAATTTGTTGCCTCGTAGGGTTTGATAAAAATATTGATGTTGTAGTTGAGAAGTTAAACTTTCCAATTAAGATGCTATTGAAGCTGTTCGCATCTCTTATTGGATTATCCAAATTGTGCAAACGCTCATCTTTGAATTGATAATCATTTACGCCAATTATCAAGCTATAATATTTTGGTAATGAACCATCAAAGTCTGAAAAAGAAGGTGGCGTTTTAATTTCTGCATTAAGAGTGACATCTAGATTTGTTCTTTCATTTTCCTGCCTTGACTTTTTTTGTATATCATCAGCTTTTATATGTAAAATTTCTCCTGATGTTGACTTCATCTTCACGGCAAGTCCTTTAATCTCAATCATCTCACCTCTTTTCAAATTAAATACAATATCGGATCGGTCTTTATCAATGGAAATACCTATAGGAGGCAATGATATATCGGATGAGCCAAACGCTGAATTTTCAGAAACATATGATATGTCCCTATGATTAATGAAAACGTTACCATCTGTTTTGATTTTAAAAAGTGAGTAATAACCGACAATACTTGAACTCATTGAACCCAAAAACATTGCTGTAAACGATACCCGTTTATTGGAATAGTCATTAATAAATGCTGAGTTGGTTAATTTACCATATGGCACTGGCTCATACAACAATTCCTGCGAATCGCCCTTTTTGAAGCTAAAGATCAAAAGCAAAACTAAAATTGAGGGTAGGTATAACTTTTTCATTGTCCGAATTTTTTAGGGTAAATTAAAAATCAATAAGCAGGGCTTTAAACTTATAATTGTTGGGTTAGGCAATCAATGATCTTTCGGCTCTCTACTTGTATGGCGTACCCGGATGATAAATACTTCAGCTTGGCCATTACCCGTTTTTTGCCATTTTCACCACCTCTTCATGGGTAAATACTTCGCCCATTTTTACTTCTCTCATAGCATCATCTATCTCTTCATTATACTGCTCAATCGTTATATGCTCTCCGTTTTTATTCATTGCTTTCAAAAAAGTTCTTAGCATCTGCACCACAGATTTTTTCTCGTCCTCATTTAATTGAACAAAATAAGAATGCATTCCTTTATCTAATACAGTTGCCATGATATTTTTTGTTTAAACAAATTTAGTCCTTTTATCAATTTGCGAAAAACATCCATTTATTACAAACAAAAAAGCCCTGCTTAACTCAATAAGCAGGGCTTTAAAATAATATGGGTTAACTAACTACACTTTAATTTCAACATCAACTCCACTAGGAAGTTCAAGTTTCATAAGTGCGTCAACAGTCTTTGCGCTGTTTGAATATATGTCCACCAAACGCTTGTAGGTACAAAGTTGAAACTGTTCACGTGCTTTCTTGTTAACGTGTGGCGAACGAAGTACAGTAAACTTCTCTTTCTCCGTTGGCAATGGAATTGGTCCGCTAACAACAGCACCGGTTGCTTTAACAGCACGAACGATTTTCTCTGATGACTTGTCAACCAAAGTGTGATCGTACGATTTCAACTTGATTCTTATTTTCTGATTCATGTCTTTATATTCTAAATCTTAGTATCGATTAATGTTTAGCTCCAACTCCCTTAGCCTCATCAATTACTTTTTCGGCTAAGTTTCTTGGCACTGGCGAATAATGAGAGAACGTTAATGAAGCTGCTGCTCTACCGGATGTGATTGTTCTTAAATCAGTAATGTATCCAAACAATTCAGACAAGGGAACGTCAGCTTTGATAACCTGAGCACCATTGCGGGTGTCCATGCCTTTCATTACACCTCTTCTTCTGTTCAAGTCGCCTGTAACAGAACCTGTATACTCATCAGGGCTCACAACTTCTACACCCATAATAGGTTCTAGAATTTGAGGAGAACACTTCTTAGCGGCTTCTTTAAAACCAATTCTTGCAGCCAATTCAAATGACAATGCATCCGAGTCAACATCATGGAACGAACCATGATATAAGCGCACTTTCATATTGTCGATTGGATATGAAGCAAGTGGTCCATTAGACATTGCATTCTGGAATCCTTTCTGAATAGCAGGTATGAACTCGCGAGGAATAACACCACCTACAATATCGTTCACAAACTCTAAACCTGGTTTGTCTTCTGGGCCAAGTTCACGCGGACCGATTTCAAATACGATATCGGCAAACTTACCACGACCACCCGTCTGTTTCTTATAAACTTCTTTATGTTCAACGTTCTTAGTAAGTGCTTCTTTGTATGCCACCTGTGGCGCACCTTGATTAATCTCAACTTTGAATTCGCGCTTTAAGCGATCAATGATAATTTCTAAGTGAAGCTCACCCATTCCACGAAGAATAACTTGGCCAGTTTCCTGATCTGTATTCACACGAAGTGTAGGATCTTCTTCCACTAATTTAGAAATAGCCATACCTAATTTATCGGCATCCACTTGCTTTTTAGGCTCAATGGCATATCCAATAACGGGCTCAGGGAACACCATCGACTCAAGAACTACTTTGCGCTTTTCATCACAAAGTGTATCTCCAGTTCTAATATCCTTGAAACCTACTACGGCACCAATATCACCGCAAGGAAGTCTATCTATTTGATTCTGTTTATTAGCGTGCATTTGGAACACACGCGAAATTCTTTCCTTCTGTCCTGTGCGCGTATTGTACACATACGAGCCAGATTCTAGCACTCCTGAATAAGCGCGAATGAAACACAACCTTCCCACGAATGGATCAGTTGCAATCTTAAAAGCTAAGGCAACAAAAGGTTCCTTTTCTGTTGGGTTAACAGGCACCGGAAGATCTGTATCTGGATCAATTCCTATAATTTCTTCTTTATCTAATGGTGAAGGCAACAACTCCATTACATAATCAAGCATGGTTTGTACACCTTTGTTTTTGAAAGATGAACCACACACCATTGGCACAATCTTCATTTGGATTGTAGCCTCACGCAATGCCTTTAATATTTCAGCCGTTGTGATTGATTCCGGATCAGCAAAATACTTTTCGATCAACGTTTCATCAACCTCAGCAACAGCTTCCAATAATTTTTCGCGATATTCTTTGGCTTCCTCCACCATATCAGCGGGGATAGGAATTTCTTTGAAGGTCATTCCTTTATCATCCTCATTCCAGATGATACCTTTATTACCAACTAAGTCAACAACACCTTTGAAGTTTTCTTCTGCACCGATTGGTAATTGTAATGCTACTGCCTTGCTGCCAAGCTTCTCTTTTACTTGCTTCACAACATCTAGGAAGTCAGCACCCGATCTGTCCATTTTATTAACGAACCCAATACGTGCAACTTTATAATTATCAGCCAAGCGCCAGTTAGTTTCTGATTGTGGCTCAACACCATCAACAGAGCTAAATAAAAACACAAGTCCATCCAATACACGCAATGAACGATTTACCTCAACAGTAAAATCAACGTGACCAGGTGTATCGATAATGTTTACGTGGTAATCATTGGCTTTGTATTTCCAATAAACTGTAGTAGCGGCAGAAGTAATAGTAATACCACGCTCTTGCTCTTGCGCCATCCAATCCATGGTGGCAGCACCATCATGCACCTCACCTATTTTATGATTAACACCCGCATAATAAAGAATGCGCTCAGTAGTTGTAGTCTTACCTGCATCAATATGCGCAGCTATACCAATATTTCTCGTGTATCTTAAATCCCTTGCCATTTTAGAATTGTAATTTTATAATTGGGATTTATTAGAATCTAAAATGAGAGAAAGCTTTGTTAGCTTCTGCCATTCTATGAGTATCGTCTTTTTTCTTGATGGCTGCACCTTCGCCTTTTGAAGCGGCCAAAATTTCGCCAGCTAGCTTATCCATCATGGTTTTTTCACCACGTGAACGAGCGTAGTCGATCAACCACTTAATGCTAAGGTTTACTTTTCTTTCGGGTCTAATTTCAACAGGCACTTGAAACGTTGCTCCACCTACTCTGCGGCTTTTTACCTCAACAGCTGGCATAACATTGTTCATCGCGCGTTTCCACACTTCTAGGCCTGGCTCACCAGCCACTTTTTTCTCTACCAAAGCAATAGCATCATAGAATATTCCATAAGCCACGCTCTTCTTGCCTTCTTCCATCATGTAGTTCACAAACTTTGTTACCAACGTATCGTTGAACTTTGGATCGGGAAGCAAATATCTCTTTTTAGGTTTTGATTTTCTCATCGTAGTATTCGATTATTTTTTACCTTTTCCTTTTGCAGCCGGAGCACCTTTTCCTGCTGGAGCAGCAGCACCAGCCTTCGGACGTTTAGCGCCATATTTAGAGCGGCTTTGTAATCTTCCGGCAACGCCAGAAGTATCTAAAGCTCCGCGCACAATGTGATAGCGCACACCCGGAAGATCTTTTACTCTACCTCCTCTTATTAAAACAATAGAGTGTTCTTGAAGATTATGACCTTCTCCAGGAATGTATGCGTTCACCTCTTTTCCGTTGGTTAAACGCACCCTAGCCACCTTTCTCATAGCTGAGTTTGGCTTTTTAGGTGTGGTTGTATACACTCTAGTGCATACACCTCTTCTTTGTGGAGAGGAATCTAAGGCAGGTGATTTTGACTTAAAAGTCAATTTTACCCTTCCTTTTCTTACAAGTTGCTGAATGGTAGGCATTTATTTTTATTGTTAAAACCCTTCAAAAAATTAGGATTGCAAAGGTATCCAAAGAAAAATAGGATGCAAAACCTCGACTAAAGATTTTTTGCATCCCACCATAATTTTATGTGAAGTTTTCACGCTTCCCCGATGGTTCCGCCAAAATTCATTGGGAATTTTGGAACTTCATCCGTGCGCTTAATCATCCCAAAGGAAGCCTCGTATTTTTCTATATTATCTTTTAAAGCAAAAAGAAGTCGTTTGGCATGTTCAGGTGTTATTACTATCCGCGATTTTACTTTCGCTTTTGGCACACCTGGCATGAGACGGATAAAGTCGATAACAAACTCACTGTTCGAGTGAGCAATCATAGCCAGATTGGAATAAACACCTTCTGCAATTTCTTCAGAAAGCTCTATGTTAATCTGATTTTGAATGGTTTCTTCTTTTTCGTTTGCCATATTAATTTTCAATTTGTCAATTAGCCAATGAAGTTATTCCATTAGCTAATTGACATTGATTAATTATCTCGCTTCTTGAAGTTGCTTTTCTTTTGCTTTTGTAGCTGCTGTAGCTTCCATCAAGTTTTCATACTCATCTTCAGAACCAACGATCATATCATTGAAGAGACGCTGACCTGTTCCGGCAGGAATCAAGTGACCCACAATAACATTTTCCTTCAAGCCCACCAAGCGATCCGCTTTTCCACGGATAGCAGCTTCACTCAACACCTTCGTTGTTTCTTGGAACGAGGCTGCAGAAAGCCAGCTTTCTGTTTTCAATGATGCTTGCGTGATCCCTTGAAGTGTAGGTTTAGAAACTGCCGATAAAGCATCTCTTACTTCCAATGGCTTCATGTCCTTACGTTTCAATGATGAGTTCTCATCACGAAGCTCACGAGGATTAATGATTTGCCCCACTTTGAATCGGTTTGAATCGCCTGATTCAAGAACTACTTTTTTATCGAGCACTAAATCGTTCTCTTCACGGAATTCAAACTTGTCAACAAACTCACCTGGTAAGAAAGTAGTATCACCTGAATCTAAAATCTCTACCTTTTGCATCATCTGGCTAACGATACATTCAATATGCTTATCGTTGATCTTCACACCTTGAAGACGATATACTTCTTGAATTTCATTCACCAAATACTCTTGCACGGCTGTTGGGCCTTTGATAGATAGAATATCAGAAGGAGTGATTGCTCCATCGGACAACGGTTGACCCGCTTTCACGAAGTCATTATCCTGAACCAAAATATGTTTAGACAAAGGCACCATGTATCTCTTTTGAACACCATCTCTAGATTCGATGAAGATTTCACGATTACCACGTTTAATACCACCGTAGGTAACAACACCATCAATCTCACTTACTACCGCAGGGTTGGAAGGATTTCTCGCCTCAAACAATTCAGTAACACGAGGAAGACCTCCAGTAATATCTCTTGATTTACCCATAGTGCGAGGAATCTTAGCTAATACTTGACCAGCTTTGATCTTCTCTCCAACTTCCACCGCTAAGTGAGCGCCTACTGGCATATTATAGCCCTTAGAGTCTGTTTTGCCTTTTACGATAACCGATGGATTCTTAGTTTTATCACGAGTATCAGTAATCACTTTTTCACGGTGACCTGTTTGCTCATCCGATTCTTCTTTAAATGTAATGCCTTCAAGAATTGATTCGAATTCTATTTGTCCATCAAACTCAGATAAGATAACGGCATTGTAAGGATCCCAATAACAAAGCTGTTCGCCTTTTTCTACTTTTTGTCCGTCTTTTACCTGAAGGAATGTACCGTAAGGAACGTTATTAGTAATCAAAACTCTTCCTTTCTCTTCATCTAAGATTCTGATCTCACCTGTTCTGCCCATTACTACGTGCACACTCTTGCCTTCTTTATTAAAAGTTTCAACTGTGCGTACACTTTCAAATTCAACAAAACCAGGGAATTTTGCTTTGATGTTTGCATCTACTGCAATGTTAGAAGCTGTACCACCTACGTGGAAAGTGCGAAGAGTTAACTGAGTACCTGGCTCACCTATTGATTGAGCGGCAATTACTCCAACGGCTTCACCTGCTTGAACCGCACGGCCTGTCGCAAGGTTTCTTCCGTAACATTTCGCACAACCTCCTACTTTAGTTTCGCAAGTAAGGATAGAGCGGATTTCAACTTCTTCAATAGCAGAATCTTCAATTATCTTGGCTATATCATCAGTAATATGTTCATTCGCTCCACAAATCAATACCTCAGTTAATGGATCGTAGATATCATGAACAGTTACACGTCCAACAATTCTTTCTGATAAGGGCTCTACTATATCCTCGTTATCTTTTAACGCTGTTACTTTCAATCCTCTCAACGTTCCGCAATCCACTTCAGTGATTACAAGATCTTGAGCAACGTCCACCAACCTACGTGTTAAGTATCCAGCATCTGCTGTTTTCAATGCTGTATCGGCAAGACCTTTACGTGCACCGTGTGTAGAGATGAAATATTCTAACACATCCAATCCTTCTTTAAAGTTGGAAAGGATAGGGTTTTCAATAATTGATCCTACTGAACCCGCTAAGTTTTTCTGTGGCTTTGCCATCAACCCTCTCATTCCACCTAGCTGACGAATCTGCTCGCGTGAACCACGCGCACCAGAGTGCATCATCATATAGATTGAATTGAAGCCTTGTTGATCTTCTTCCAACTGCTTCATAAGCGTGTTGGTTAGCATGGTGTTAGTACGAGTCCAGATATCGATTACTTGATTGTAGCGTTCGTTATCTGTAATAAGACCCATCATGTAGTTGCTCCAAACTGCATCAACTTCTTTTTGAGCCTCCTTAACAAGTTTCTCTTTTTGCTCAGGAATTTTTACATCGTTCAAGCCCATTGATAGGCCTCCTTTGTAAGCCATTTGGAAACCAATTTCCTTGATATCATCTAAGAATTTAGCCGTCTTGGCTTGACCAGCATATTTGTATACATCAGCAATGATTTGCTGAAGTTTTTTCTTAGTCAATAATTCATCCACAAAACCAACTTCCTCAGGCATTACCATGTTGAAAACAACACGGCCAGCTACAGTCTCCGTTAATTTATTTTGAATTTCACCTGTCTTTTTATCTTTTATGTTTACTCTTACTTTGATAATGGCATGTTTAGATAATTTGCCTTCATTGTAAGCAACGATAACTTCTTCAGGTGAATAGAATCTCTTGCCTTCACCCTTTTCAGCTTTGCGACCTTTAGTTAAGTAATACAATCCCAACACCATATCCTGTGAAGGCACTGTAATAGGCGCACCGTTAGCAGGGTTAAGAATATTATGGGAAGAGAGCATTAATAAAGATGCTTCTAATACTGCTTCTTGGCCAAGCGGAACGTGAACAGCCATCTGATCACCGTCAAAGTCAGCATTGAATGCAGTACAAACTAATGGATGTAACTGAATCGCTTTTCCTTCAATCAACTTTGGTTGGAACGCCTGGATACCCAATCTGTGTAGCGTTGGAGCACGGTTCAAAAGAACAGGATGTCCTTTCAAAACATTCTCCAAAATGTCCCACACTACAGGATCCTTGCGATCAACTATTTTCTTAGCAGACTTTACAGTTTTAACAATACCTCTTTCAATAAGCTTGCGGATAATAAATGGCTTGAATAATTCAGCTGCCATGTCTTTTGGAAGTCCGCACTCATGCAATTTCAATTCGGGACCAACAACAATTACAGAACGACCAGAATAGTCAACACGCTTACCCAATAAGTTTTGACGGAAACGACCTTGCTTACCTTTAAGCATATCACTCAACGATTTTAATGCACGATTTCCATCAGAACGAACTGCATTTACTTTACGTGAATTGTCGAACAATGAATCAACAGCCTCTTGAAGCATGCGCTTTTCGTTACGCAAAATTACTTCCGGTGCTTTAATGTCGATTAATCTTTTTAGACGGTTGTTACGGATAATAACACGTCTGTATAAGTCATTCAAATCGGATGTCGCAAAACGACCACCATCCAACGGCACAAGAGGTCTCAATTCTGGTGGAATTACAGGTACCATTTTAATGGTCATCCACTCAGGTCTATTTTCAATTCTTGTATTTGCATCGCGGAAAGCTTCAACCACTTTCAAACGCTTCAAGGCTTCCGCCTTTCTTTGCTGAGAGGTATCGGTAGCTGCTTGATGACGAAGCTCGAATGAAAGCTCATCCAACTTCAATCGTGATAGCAACATTTCCAATGCATCCGCACCCATGCGAGCTAAGAATTTCTTAGGATCGTGATCATCCAACAATTGATTTTCTCTTGGAAGTTTATCCAATATATCCAAGTATTCTTCTTCAGTTAAGAAATCAAGACGATTAACACCATCTTCCTCTTTAATACCTGCTTGAATAACTACATATCTTTCATAATAGATTATCTGATCAAGTTTCTTTGTTGGCAAGCCAAGCAAATAACCAATCTTATTTGGTAATGAACGGAAGTACCAGATGTGAGCAACAGGAACGACTAATTCAATATGCCCCATGCGCTCTCTGCGCACTTTCTTCTCTGTAACTTCAACACCACAACGATCGCAGATAATGCCTTTATAGCGAATACGCTTGTACTTCCCACAATGACATTCCCAGTCTTTAACAGGTCCGAAAATACGCTCGCAAAACAAACCACCCATTTCTGGTTTGTAGGTTCTGTAGTTGATAGTTTCGGGTTGAGTAACTTCACCGTGTGAGCTTTCCAAAATAGATTCTGGAGAAGCTAAACTAATGGTGATCTTAGAAAAATCGCTATTGAATTTTTTATTTTTTCTGAAAGACATGTTAGTAGTAGTTAGTCTTTAGTAGTTAGTATTGAGACTCTAGTTCCTTATTAAACCTAAAGTCTTTAGTCTCATTACTCAAGACTAAAGACTTTCGACTCTTAATTAATCCATCGTAATCTCCAATGCAAGTCCTCTTAATTCGTGAACAAGCACATTGAATGATTCAGGGATATTTGGCTTGCGCATCGTTTCGCCTTTTACAATCGATTCGTATGCCTTCGCTCTTCCAATTACATCATCCGATTTAATTGTCAAGATTTCTTGAAGAATATGAGAAGCACCGAATGCTTCGATAGCCCATACTTCCATCTCACCAAAACGCTGACCACCAAATTGTGCTTTACCACCAAGAGGCTGTTGCGTGATGAGTGAATACGGCCCGATAGAACGTGCGTGCATTTTATCATCTACCAAGTGACCCAGTTTGAGCATGTAAGCAATACCAACAGTAACTGCTTGATCAAACTTGTCTCCTGTTAAACCATCATACAAGTAAGTTCTTCCAAATTCAGGTAGACCTGCTTCTTTCAATTCAGCAGAAACTTGCTCTAGTGTAGCTCCATCAAAAATTGGTGTAGCATAACGCCTGCCCAATTTCTTACCAGCCCATGCAAGTACAGTTTCGTAAATCTGTCCTAAATTCATACGTGAAGGCACACCTAGTGGATTCAAACAAATATCAACAGGGGTTCCATCTTCCAAGAATGGCATATCTTCATCACGAACAATTCTAGCAACAACGCCTTTGTTTCCGTGGCGACCTGCCATCTTATCTCCTACTTTTAATTTACGTTTCTTAGCAACATAAACTTTGGCAAGTTGAACAATACCTGCAGGAAGTTCATCTCCCACCTCAAGTGTGAATCGCTCACGCTTAAATTCCCCAGCAATAGAATTTCTCTTATTAAGATAATTCTTCACAAGCTCTGATACCATTTCGTTGGTATGATCTTCACTTGTCCAGCCTTCAAGGCTAATGTCAACAATTAAGTTTACCTCTTCAGGCACATTGTAATTGCTTTCATCGCGATAGATGTTCTTATCTGGGAATAAATTATTCTCAATTACTTTGCTAGCAAACTTCACTCCTTTAGTGATTAGTTCATCACCAAATTTATGTTTCACTCCTTGACTGGTCTTGCCATTCAAAATAACTGTAAGCTTCTTGACCATTTCATTACGCAGATCTGATAAGGATTTGCTGTAGCGATGTTTCAACGCATCAAGTTCTTTTTTCGATTTTGTGCGAACATCTTTATCTCTCTTAGGTCGAGAGAAAAGTTTTGTTTCGATAACCACACCTCTTAATGATGGAGGTGCTTTCATGGAAGCATCCTTTACATCGCCTGCTTTATCGCCAAAGATGGCACGCAATAATTTCTCTTCAGGAGTAGGATCAGTTTCACCTTTTGGTGTAATCTTTCCGATGAGGATATCACCTTCTTTCACTTCGGCACCTATTCTGATTACCCCATTTTCATCGAGATGCTTTACAGCCTCTTCGCTTACGTTAGGTATTTCAGAAGTAAGTTCCTCTTCACCACGCTTGGTATCGCGTACTTCCAATTCAAACTCTTCAACGTGGATAGAAGTATACACATCATCGCGCACAACGCGCTCAGATATTACAATCGCATCCTCAAAATTATATCCCTGCCAAGGCATGTAGGCTACCAACAAATTTCTACCAAGAGCCAACTCACCATTAGCGGTGCCGTATCCTTGACAAAGTGGTTGACCTTTCAATACTTTATCTCCTTTTTTAACAAGAGGAGTTAAGTTGATACACGTATCTTGATTAGTTCTTCTGAATTTAATCAGGGTGTAGCTCTTGTACTCATCATCAAAACGAACAAGTGATTGCTCTTCTGATACTTCATACTTGATAGTGATCTTATTGGCATCAACAAACTCAACTACTCCGTTAGCCTCCGCTAAAACCAAAGCTCGTGAATCTAATGCGATTCTAGTTTCAAGACCTGTGCCTACAACAGGCGCTTCAGGGCGCACCAATGGCACAGCCTGACGTTGCATGTTTGACCCCATCAACGCACGGTTAGCATCATCATGTTCCAAGAACGGAATCAATGACGCAGCTATCGATACAATTTGATTGGGAGCAATGTCCATATATCGAACATCGTTTGGCTCAACAATTGGGAAGTCTCCTTCAAAGCGCGCTTTGATTTTTTCATCTGTAATCTCACCTGTAGATTTCAAATGAACATTTGCTTGCGCGATATTAAAAGTATCTTCTTCCTCTGCTGTTAAGAAAACAACATCTTCTTTTACTTTAACTTTTCCGTTCTCTACCTTTCTATAGGGAGTTTCAATGAAACCCATCTTATTCACCTTCGCATGAACACATAAAGAAGAAATCAAACCGATGTTTGGACCTTCTGGCGTTTCAATAGTACAAAGGCGACCATAGTGAGTATAGTGAACGTCACGAACCTCAAACCCTGCTCTCTCTCTTGACAAACCACCTGGGCCAAGGGCAGACATCCTACGCTTGTGCGTGATCTCTGCCAATGGGTTAGTTTGATCCATGAATTGCGAAAGCTGATTGGTACCAAAGAATGAATTGATAACAGACGAAAGCGTTCTTGCGTTGATCAAATCAACAGGCTTGAAGTCTTCATTGTCACGAACGTTCATTCTTTCTTTGATGGTTCTGGCCATTCTAGCCAAACCAACTCCAAATTGAGTGTATAGCTGCTCACCTACAGTGCGCACTCTACGATTACTCAAGTGGTCAATATCATCAACCAAGGCTTTTGAGTTGATCAAGCCGATCAAGTACTTTACAATCAAGATTATGTCTTGAGTGGTTAATACGCGCTGATCTGAATTAATATCTAAGCCGAGTTTTTTATTTATTCTATAGCGACCTACCTCACCTAAATCATAACGCTTCTCACTGAAGAATAAACTTTGAATCACATCACGAGCGGTTTGCTCATCAGGTGCTTCTGTATTTCTTAGTTGGCGATAGATTTGCTCAACAGCTTCTTTTTCTGAATTGGAATTATCCTTTGCTAAGGTGTTGAAGATAATGTGGAAATCAGTAACGTTAACATCATCTCTATGCAAGATGATTGACTTCACGCCTGATTCAACAATTACATCAACATCTTCGGATTCGATAACGTGGTCACGCTCCAACAATACCTCGTTTCTATCAATAGAAACAACTTCACCAGTATCTTCGTCTACGAAATCTTCAGTCCAAGTTTTCAAAACCCGTGCTGCTAATTTCCTTCCAACATATTTCTTTAAAGTAGCCTTGTTAGCTTCTACTTCTTCCGAAAGGCCAAATAAATCTAGGATGTCTTTATCAGTTCCATAACCAATAGCTCTTAGGAGCGTGGTTATAGGGAATTTCTTTTTACGATCGATATAAGCATACATCACCGCATTTACATCCGTTGCAAACTCGATCCATGAACCTTTAAAAGGAATGATACGAGCTGAGTACAACTTAGTACCGTTAGTGTGTTTGCTCATGGCAAAGAACACTCCAGGTGAACGGTGTAGCTGAGACACAATTACGCGTTCAGCTCCATTGATTACGAACGATCCTTTTTCAGTCATGTAGGGAATATTTCCCAAAAACACTTCCTGTTCGATAGTTTCGAAATCTTCGTTGTCCTCATCATTACAGGTGAGACGAAGTTTTGCTTTGAGGGGTACTGAATACGTTAAGCCGCGATCAATACACTCATCAACCGAATATTTTGGTGGATCGATTGTATAATCAACAAACTCAAGTACGAAGTTTTCGCGTGAGTCAGAGATAGGGAAGTTTTCAGCAAAAACTTTGAACAACCCTTCGTTTTGTCTTTTTTCTGCAGCCGTTTCTATCTGCAAAAAATCTTTGAAAGACTGTAATTGTAAATCTAAAAAGTCCGGGTATTCTAGGACTTTCTCTAT
The DNA here is from genome assembly GCA_038205685.1 of Cytophagales bacterium. Lineage (GTDB taxonomy): Bacteria > Bacteroidota > Bacteroidia > Cytophagales > Cyclobacteriaceae > ELB16-189. Next base: position 108,979 of record JBBRBQ010000012.1, read on the forward strand.
GGAAGAAAAATCAATTCTTCCGCTGGTGGTCTTTTTCGTCAAGGTACTTCGAGTTTAAAATTTCCTAAACAGAACAAAACATTATGTGGGTACAAATAAGGAAACCCCAATCCTGATAATGACAGGAATGGGGCCCAACGTTGGCGTTAGACGGTACCCTTCGCCTTCAATTACTTCAACTCAACTTCAGCACCGGCTTCAGTAAGTTGTTTCTTGAGGTTTTCAGCTTCTGCCTTTGGTAATCCTTCTTTAATAGTTTTAGGAGCGCCATCTACTAGATCTTTAGCTTCTTTCAAGCCAAGGCCAGTAAGGTCTTTCACTAACTTCACGATCTGAAGTTTGTTAGCACCCGGTGCTTTCAAAATCACATCGAAATTAGTTTTCTCAGCGGCTGGGGCTGCACCAGCTCCACCACCTGCTACTGCTACTGCTACTGCAGCGGCTGCTGGCTCAATGCCATATGTTTCTTTTAGGTAGGATGCTAATTCATTAACTTCCTTTACGGTAAGTTCTACTAGTTGATCTCCGATAACTTTGATGTCTGCCATGTTCGTAATTTTAATAGTTCAAATTCAGTTTAAGATTGTTTTCTTTCTTCCAATGTTTTCAACAAGCCACCAATTGTATTTTTTCCGCTTAGCAAAGCAGAAATAACATTCTTGGCAGGTGATTGTAACAAGGAAATAATGTCTCCGACAAGTTCGTTCTTAGACTTAAGTGACATTAGAGTATCTAAATGTTCACTTCCGATAAAAACGGCCTTCTCGATGGAAGCTGCTTTTAGTGCTGGTCTTCCGTCTAATTTTTTATGGTATTCTTTTAGCGCTACTGCTGGTGCTTTTCCCGATTCCTTGGAGAAAATAACTCCTGAGAATCCATGAAGCACACTGAATAATTCTTCATCATGTACCCCTTGCTTTTCTAATGCCTTGCGAATAAGTGTGTTTTTGTAAACACGATATTCAACACCCGTATTGAAACAAACTCTGCGGAAAGCATTGATTTGTGCCACGGTAAGACCTGATGCATCGGTGATATAATAATGACCGTTCTGAGAAAATTTCTCAGACAACTCATCGATAATCGTTTCTTTTTCTTCCCTTGTCATCTGTTTTAAAAATTATGCACCTCCTACGGATGCTTTGTCTACGGTAACACCAGGGCTCATGGTAGAGGATAACGTAATGCTTTGAAAATACGCACCTTTAGCAGAAGCCGGTTTTAACTTGGCTACCATGTTGATCAGTTCAGCAGCATTATCTCTTAGTTTTTCTGCGCTGAAGGAAGCCTTCCCAACACTAGCATGAATAATCCCTTGCTTATCGATTTTGAAGTCAACTTTACCTGCCTTCACATCTTTCACAGCCTTTCCTACTTCAAGGGTAACAGTCCCTGATTTAGGATTTGGCATTAAGCCACGGGGTCCAAGTACTTTTCCCAATTTACCTACCTTGGCCATTACGGTAGGCATTGTTATAATTACGTCAATGTCTGTCCAGCCACCTTCAATCTTTTTGATATACTCATCAAGACCTACGTGATCTGCGCCAGCATCTTTTGCTTCTTGTTCTTTATCGGGAGAGCATAGCACAAGCACTCTCACCACTTTACCTAATCCATGAGGAAGAGAAACAACACCACGCACCATTTGATCAGATTTCTTAGGATCAACACCCAAACGGATATCGACATCTACAGAAGAATCAAACTTTACGAAAGTGATTTCTTTTACAAGCTCCGCTGCATCTTCCAAAGAGTATTCTTTGTCAGGATTGTATTTGCCTACAAGGGCTTTTTGGTTTTTGGTTAATCTGGCCATTGTCTTATTTAATTAATTTGCCCAAGGAGCGGTTCCGCTTACTGTAACACCCATGCTTCGGGCGGTTCCTGCTATCATCTTCATTGCCGATTCTTCTTTAAATGCATTCAAATCAGGCATTTTTATTTCAGCAATCTTCTTGATTTGATCCCAAGAAATTGAGCCTACTTTTAAACGGTTAGGCTCTTTAGATCCTTTTTGAAGTTTGATTGCTTCCATGATCAGAACAGCAGCAGGTGGAGTTTTGATCACAAAGTCAAAAGACTTGTCATTATAAATGGTGATCAATACCGGAAGTACTTGACCAGGCTTATCTTGGGTTCTTGCATTAAACTGTTTGCAAAAATCCATGATGTTAAGGCCTTTGCTACCCAATGCTGGGCCTATTGGAGGTGCTGGGTTGGCCGCTCCGCCTTTCACCTGCAACTTTAAAAATCCTATTATTTGTTTTGCCATGTTAGTATTATTCTGATCCTTTTAACTTACTTCCTTTAGTAGGTGTGTTTCCCTCCTAAATTTCAAAAGGACTGCAAAGGTAGGAGAAAGTAAAAGAAAAAAAAGTTTTTGTAGAGAAAAATATTGAGATGATTCAGCCGTGCTTGTCAATGGCTAATTCGCTCTTTAGAGGAGTTTAAATCTATTTTGTTTGAACTTTGCCTTTAGGTTGTGATTTGCAGCGCAAATCCATTGGATACTATTACTTCTTCTCAAAAACAAAAGCTCCACCTTCATGACCTATGTTTTGGATTTCGCCATAAAGAGGTTTGGTTGTGGAATTGCTTTTCATAGAAATGCGTATTTCATCAAACAAATCCTCGGAGGTTAGCCAACGACTATTGTGATCATTTAGTGTTTTCAGCAAATAATTCATAAAAATGCTTTTATCAGGCACTGTTGTTAAAGAGCCGCTGGTCATGGCTTGGCGACTTTGCCTCTTCAATGCATTGGCTATATCAAGGCTTGAATTATCAAAAGCAGCGCGGGTTTTAAAAATCTGACCACTAAAACAAGCATCTGCAATTAACAAGGTGTGTCTAGATTTGATGGCGCCAAGGTTCTCCACCAATGCGCTGTTGCGAAACCACTTGGAAAGATTTTTTTTCTTGATGTCCTGCGCATCTGAAGGCAACCAAAAACCTCTATTTGTCGACTCATCAAAATAACCATGTCCTGCATAAAATACCAATAAGTTGTCTTTCTCAGAAATTTTATCCCGAAGAGACTCAAATGCGACCTCCATTTCTTCAAACGTTGGATTTTTCAAAAGTTCAACGTTCTCGGGTTTGAACGTGTACTTTTCTATAAGCACATTCTTTAAGAGATTCGCATCTTTTATCGGTTCGCTCAAAGGAGAAATTGCAGGATCTTGATATTCCTCTACAGCTATTAAAAGAGCATAGTATTTTGGCTCCGTTTTAAAACTGATCTTCAATGGTTCGGAAGTGGCCTCGATAGTTTGTGCAATTGCATTTATACTAAGCAGCAAGCAAAGTGATAGTGTTAGGTTTTTCATGTTTTCTTATTTCTATTTCTTTTAGTTCTTACTAAATTCATTTTTAAAGATCACTTCGCTCCCTTGCGATTACGAGCTCTAACGTCATTGCGAGAGGCGTTTTCGCTGTTGCGGAAACCCGCTTAAAGACTGCTTCGTACCTCGCAGTGACGATAAATCCAGTTTCTCTCCTCACGAGTGCTACTCCGTCATTGCGAGAGGCGTTTCGCCCGAAGCAATCCTTTGAAGCTTAACTACTCTAAGGATCGCTTCATTCTTCGCGATGACGCACTTCGTTTTTCCATGTTTTCTTATTTCTATTTCTTTTAGTTCTTACTAAATTCATTTTTAAGGATCCCTTAGTTCCCTCGCGCTTACGAGCTCTAACGTAATTGCGAGAGGCGTTTTCGCTGTTACGGAAACCCGCTTAAAGACTGCTTCGTGCCTCGCAGTGACGATAAATCCAGTTTCTCTCCTCACGAGTGGTACTCCGTCATTGCGAGTGGCGTTTTCGCTGTTGCGGAAACACGTTTAAAGACTGCTTCGTGCCTCGCAGTGACGATAATCCAGTTTCTCTCTTCACGAGTGCTACTCCGTCATTGCGAGTGGCGTTTCGCCCGAAGCAATCCTTTGAAGCTTAACTTCGCTACTCTAAGGATCGCTTCATTCTTCGCGATTACGAGCTCTAACGTCATTGCGAGTGGCGTTTTCGCTGTTGCGGAAACCCGCTTAAAGACTGCTTCGTGCCTCGCAGTGACGATAATCCAGTTTCTCTCTTCACGAGTGGTACTCCGTCATTGCGAGAGGCGTTTTCGCTGTTGCGGAAACACGTTTAAAGACTGCTTCGTGCCTCGCAGTGACGATAAATCCAGTTTCTCTCCTCACGAGTGCTACTCCGTCATTGCGAGAGGCGTTTCGCTGTTACGGAAACCCGCTTAAAGACTGCTTCGTGCCTCGCAGTGACGATAAATCCAGTTTCTCTCCTCACGAGTGCTACTCCGTCATTGCGAGAGGCGTTTCGCCCGAAGCAATCCTTTGAAGCTTAACTTCGCTACTCTAAGGATCGCTTCATTCTTCGCGATGACGCACTTCGTTTTTCCATGTTTTCTTATTTCTATTTCTTTTAGTTCTTACTAAATTCATTTTTAAAGATTACTTCGCTCCCTCGCGATTACGAGCTCTAACGTAATTGCGAGAGGCGTTTTCGCTGTTGCGGAAACCCGCTTAAAGACTGCTTCGTGCCTCGCAGTGACGATAAATCCAGTTTCTCTCCTCATGAGTGCTACTCCGTCATTGCGAGTGGCGTTTCGCCCGAAGCAATCCTTTCAAGCTTGCAAAGTGCAAGTTAGCTTCAACACTCTAAGTATCCCTTCATTCCTCGTGATGACGCACTTCGTTTATTGCGATCACGAAACTCACCTTACAATAATCCTTTTATACTCGACATGCTGGTCTCCAATCGAAACCTTCGCTAAATAAATCCCTGCAGATTGGTTCACGTTCCATTTTACCTCGTAGCTGCCAGGGTTCATGTTGTTGCCTTCAAAAACTGTTGATGTTTCTATACCCAAACTATTCATTACTTTAATAGACACATTACTGTTTCCTAAATCAATCGGGATGTGGAAAGGAAAAGAAATCTGTTGACTAGCAGGGTTTGGATAAGGTTCGCCCACTAGAGAAATTTCACTATCAAGTTTCTGATTTATAAACGCCTCCGATCCGAAAAGCAACTTAAACGAATTTGAATTACTTGGTAACGAGTAACTACGTGTTTGTGTCATATCCACCACAGTGTGAGATGTTCTGTCGAACAACGCAAGTTTATTTACTGTGCTATTAATTTGTTCGAGAGGCCATTGAAGTGTTAATTCACTTTCTGAGCCTCTAGAAATAGTAAACTCCCACGAGTAGCTGCCTTGTGTAGGCACAACATCGCGGTTAAAGTGGGTGTTGATTTCGGGATGACTAAACACCAACTCAGAAATGGACAATGCTTTAGGGACAGGCGCAGTGATGCCATCAAAATTATCAAGACCTTTTTCAGTTGCCTTTATATCCATGCCCACGCCACCAATGGCGTTAGCCACTTCCTTGCTTGCAACAGTGATGGGTAGTAACCAATGATCCTTTTCTAAATCAACCTCATCAGAAGCAGAGGCAATACGCCCCAAAGTTGTGTTGCGCACCACTGGAAACTTTAAGCTAGCAATAGCAGCTCCTGTATTGTTTACATACGCTCCCCTGAATGGACTGAGTATGTTGTTCTCCGCAAGCCTAGCGCCATCAAACTGTTGAAGCTTACTTACACCTGCAGTTATCTTATTAAAGTCCAACACGTCTTGCCAAGAGATTTTAAAATTATAAGGATTGCCAATTAAACTCCATCCTGTAGGAAGGGATATTGAAAATGGATTGGTATCATCTGCTTGCGAAGTACCCGCTCCCGGATTGATGGTTGTTGAGTTTAACACAATCAGCCAATACCCTTTTCCTTGTTCTATGGTGGTAAAGGCCGAATACTCAATATTATCAGTGCCATTATAGCTATACAAACGCCACTTCGTTTTATCATAAGTTCCTAAAGCAGAGAATACAGAAGTAACGGTATTGCTAGTAGGTGTAAAAGGAACTGATACAATTTGATAGTTGCTGATGGCGTTACCAAATGTTAAGCTTGGTATAATTTGAGCCGATGAACCAGCAGGGTAATTAACGTAGGCTTTGGCAGTAGTTGCGTTTGTAATAGTTAAACCGTTTTTATCTACCACTACAAAATAAGCCTTTATCCCGATAAGATCGGAAGGAGTTATGGTAGCCGAAAAAATATTCCCCGATGTATTAGTTGTTGCATTGGATTTGGGGGGTGTAGAATTAGGGTCTGAAATATTTTTAGTCATTAGAGTTACTGTGCCTAGTAGCGATTTATCGTTCACTGTAATGGTTGCAGTATAGGAACCGCCCACATCAAATACAGTTGGTAAGCTTTGGTTTGTGATTTGTGCTCCTGCTGCAGTTGTAAAATTCCACGTCACAGCATCGCTGATGCCTGCAAAACTATTCCCAACCAAATCTCTTATCGCATTGGTTGGTATGGAGATATAAACATCTGTGCTAAATGGCAAGTCTGATGGCGGATCAATAGTTAAAGTAATACCATTGGTTGAGACTGTAACAACGTTACCCGTAATATCAATGGTTTGAAGCGTGCTATTGTCAGAGGTTTTCTTAATCAAAATATTGCCTGTCCCTTTTTGAATGGCTTCACTGAAGGTAATAATAAGATTGGCACTAACGGATACCGAAGTTGCGTTGTCTAATGGAGAAAATGTGGTAATAGTTGGTGGCGTTGTGTCTACTTGTAGAAATGTAAACCCTGCAAGTGTGCCTGTGCCTCCTGGTGTGGTTACACTTACACTACCCGAAGCTCCCGCTGCTACAACCGCTGTAATACTCGTGCTGGACACGACATTAAACGAAGTAGCAGCCGTGCCTCCAAAACTTACTGCGGTTGCTCCAGTAAAACCAGTACCTGTAATTGTTACTGTTGCACCCACTGACGCATTGGTTGGGGTGAAGCTTGTGATTGTAGGTGCGGCTGTTGCCACAGTAACCGTAAAGCTTGACGATGAAGTTGCTGTTTGACCACCTACCGTAACTGT